>MAEX01000066.1 GCA_002013415.1 Mycobacterium sp. D16Q14 | reverse complement strand
CATGCGGCAAGGCCCTTTTGAGCTGGAACTGGGAAGCCATGGACGACGACACCACGGCAGAAGGCCAAGCGCAATGACCTGGACCCCGCCGCCATGGAAAGACAAGGTGCTTGCCGACCCCGACGAGGCCAGGCGCCTATCGCAGCTGCATCTACTGCGCGACGAGCCGCCGACTGACGACGACGAGCTCAACCTGTTGTTTTACCTCCAAGAGTTCGGATTCATCCTCGATGACGACTACGACAAGTACCTCAAGGGAATTCAGTTCGCCATCGAGCAACGCGGCTGGGAGTACAACCGCCACAACTTCCTACGACTCTGCAACTGAAAGGTAAAGCCCCAATGAAGAGCGGACGTGACGGGTCGGGGTGGCCCACCCATCGGCGCAAGGCACGCCGTGCCCGCCGCACTGCCGATCGGATCGATGAGGTTGAACCGGCTCCGTGGTGGATCGACCCAGAAGCGGTCCGTCCTCCACCAGTCAGCAGAAAGGCCAAGGGCCGTGATCAATTGGGAGCCTAGAAACAGCGAAGACGATGAGATAGATGCGATCCAACGAAGCATTGAGGATGCGCGGGAAGGTCAACCGGCAAGGATTGCGAAAGCGCGTGATGCTGTCGCCGCCGCGAAAGCCCGCTGCCTAGAGGAACAATCCTGGTACTCGCTGCTGGTCGTCTCTCCGACCTACGACGACAAGGGTATGCCGCTGGGGGTGCTGGCCCAGGCAACGCCAGTGGCATACGAGTTGTTCGGCAAGCGGTTGGCGGTTGACCTGATCGCCAACCCGGACAAGGCAAGAGCGGTTCTCGACGAGTACACGCGGATGGTGGGTGTTGTGGAGATGACCCTCGTTGCCGCGGAAGCGTTGGTAGCGATAACCACCGAACTCTTACCGGAGATAGTGGCCCGCTGCGAGAACCGCTCCTACGACTACGAGATCCTGCCCGAGCTGGTCGAGATGGGCTTGCGCGTATGGGAGTCCAGAGCCGGTGAAGCGTAAGAACATGCGATCGTGCCGCCAGTGCCGTGTTCGTCGCACACGGGCCAAGCTAGGGGTGTGCATTCAGTGCCGGGGCGGGGAGCTGCCTGAGATCAAGCACGAAGGCCCGGTGCTGCATATCGGTTCGTTCGCGCTGACCCACGAGTCAGCGCTACGCCTGGCCGACGCGATCGTTGACGCCGTGGAGCGGGGTGGCGATTGAGAAGCGCACGGGAATACCTCACAGAAAACGGTGAACTGATAGTTCCCCCGGAGTATGCCAACTGGCTGCAGAACTACGCCAAGATCAACGGTGACGTTCGGCTGCGGTACAAGATCTCCGATGCAGCGAAGCACGCCTTCTTAGAGGCGTTGAACTTCTCCGCTCGACTCTCGGGCTTTGCCGCTAGCGGCACGAAATTGGTTGGCACTCAGGGAAATGCCACAGACTTGCTAATGACAACAACCATGGCTGCGCATGAGACCGGGAGGTCTAAGCGTTGCGTACGCCATTGGTGCCACTCAGGCCGACTCAAAGCGACCAAACGGGGTCGCGACTGGGAGATTCACCCCGTGGAACTGAAAGCCTTCTTAGACCGCATGTAGCCGCTGTCCGCGAGGTACGCGGATGAGCTGGAACGTTGACCTAACGGGTGTTTCGTCCCCGCAAGCATTCCTAGACCGCATCATCGGCGCCACCCAGGCCCCGACTGTCGGCGACCCCATGTCCGCATACCGGTACCTCGACGCCCGCCGCGAGACGCAGATTGCCGAGACTAAGCAGCGGCCTCTACTTCGGTTGTGGGACAAGAACATGCAGTTCATCGGCACCATCGCTCAAGAGAAGAGTGTGCGTGTCGAAGAAGTGATGGCCGACTCCGGCACTGGTACGTGTGTGATCCGGCGAGATAACTGGTTGTCGGACTTCATCCTGTACGACCGGCGGGCTGAGGAGGATCTGCACTTCACCCTTGACCCCAATCCGACCAACCGGTCATGGCGGACTAGGTGGGGCGGGAAAGTCACCGGAGTTACGGCT
>MAEX01000065.1 GCA_002013415.1 Mycobacterium sp. D16Q14 | reverse complement strand
CTGCGCTGTACGGATGTGTCACAAAGTTCGACAAGGTCGGCGCCGATGACGTCAGCCCGCGGTGGATGTCGATCAGTGCCCTGCTCTCCGCCTTACCTGCCGCCGCCGAGAGTTCTTTGTGGTGGAAATACGGGGTTGGAAGTCAGCTTCGATGCATTACGTCCTTGTAGGAACAATGTGTTAGTTCTGAAGCCATGTGACGATGTCTTCGAGCTGAGTGCTGAGTTCGTTCCATGGACGGTTGAGGTCGAGTGTTCGAGCGCCGATGCGGTTGCCTTGGACGACGACGTCCAGTCCGGGCTGCGCAGGTGCTTCGGTACGCGCATAGAGCAATAGCCCGCTGACCGAGCCGTCGCGGTTCACGTCGGCGTTCTTCACGTACGTCAATACTTGGTACAGATTGGTCGAGTGGACAGTCGGCTTGCCCCACATCCCGGCCTGCATCGATCGGCCGTAATATTTCGCATCAATGATGAGTGCCCGGTGTCCACGCCGCAGTGTGACATCGGTGCGCATTGCCGGGAGCTGTTCGGCTCCGAGTGCGCCTGCATCGTCGTAGTCCCACTTGACGGTGGAGCCGGTGGGGGAGAGTTCGGGGTGGTGGACGATGTAGTACTCGCGCAGGAATCGTTCATACAAGCTGCTCATCGCGTCGTCCGAGACCCATGAGGTGAGCTTGGTGCTTCCGGCATCCTGTGTGGGGAGGAGCCCGCGGACGATCAGTTCACAGACACCGAGCAACAGCCGGTATGTGGCGTTGGCGCGGTGGTAGGTCAGCGTGCGCCAGCGGATCGATGTCGGCGCGATCAGCGTCACCGCGTCCAGGTATGGCAGAAGCCGACGCAGCGCAGCCCGGCGGGGCGCGGCGACATCACCGTGGCGGAGGAGTAGGACGATGACCGACTTCAGCGCCCTGTTGTGGGGCGTGTCGAGCTCGTACTCGTCGAACTCGCACACCAGCCTTCCTCGGAACGTAGAGCGAGTGGCTGCGGTGCGAGTGATATCGATACGTCCGCGAATGGTGGCGAGCGCTTCGCTGCGGTGCAGGTAGTCGCGATGAAGACCGCGCTTGACCTGTGTGCCGACGCCACGCACGAGAATTTCCGCGAACAGATCGTGAAGATGGTCGAAGGCCTCGGCCGCGATTCGGTCGTTGCCTTCGCTGCGGATCGCTCGAAAGGCATAGGCCATCATCACGTACACGTTACGGATAGCGATGGACCTCTCGGTCATGCGACGGCGGCCCTGAGCCTGCTGGCCCACTCCTCGGCCGTGGTCGGCTCGTCGAACCAGTACTCGTCGAGAAGGGGGATGAGTTCGTCCTCGACCACCGAGTACAGCCATTCATCGTCGGTGGCGCCTTCTGGAGGGCTGGAGAGGAAGCTGTGTCCGATGGCGAAGCCCTGGCCGAGTGCGGGGTCGTCGGCGATGGTCTTGTTGAGGTCGATGACCACTTCGACGAGGCGGTCGAGGGTGGGACTTCCAGCGTCTTGCTGCCAACGGGTGAATCCGGCAGAGTGGAAGCCCGGGGTCATCTCGAAAAATCCGAAGCGACGACGCAGTGCGTAATCCAGGACGGCAAGGCTGCGGTCGGCGGTGTTCATCATGCCGATGATGTGGACGTTGGTGGGGACGGAGAACGTCTCGTTCTTGTACAACAGTCGGAGGTCTTGTCCGCGTTTGTCGGCTTCGATGAGCATGAGCAGCTCGCCGAAGATCTTGGAGATGTTGCCGCGGTTGATCTCGTCGATGATGAAGAAGTACGGCCGGTCGGTGTCGTCGGCGCGGGCCTTCTCGCAGAAGCGATAAAACGGCCCTTCAGTGAGCGTGAAACCACCGGTCTCGGTGGGCCGGTATCCCATCATGAAGTCCTCGTACGAGTAGCTCTGATGGAACTGGACCATCTGGACCCGACTCGGATCCTTCACCCCCATGATCGAGTATGCCAGGCGCTTTGCGGCGAAGGTCTTCCCGACACCGGGCGGGCCAGCGAGGATGACGCTCTTCTTCCGCGCCAGCAGAGAGCGCAAACGTTCGTATCGCTCCTCCGGCAGATAGACCTCCTTGAGGAATGCCGTCTTGTCGTAAGCCGGAAGTGGCGTC
>MAEX01000064.1 GCA_002013415.1 Mycobacterium sp. D16Q14 | reverse complement strand
CAATACAGGTTTTCGCGTTGCTACAGACCACATGGGCTGCGGTATCCCAGCTCGGTGGTCGTCTACGTGTCTTTTGCTCACCATAGCGAGGGAACTAGCCGACAACTGGCCGCCGGGAGACGACCCACGTGCCGCGCTGGTGAATGAGCCCTTCAGGGCCCATCGGCTCGGCTCGGATGTCGAGAACTTTTGTACCAGAGGAAAACACGTGGTTTGTACCGTCCGACGGTGCCGAGTCGCCGAACGGGTGTGTTCTGGAGTCGAAGAAACTCAGTCGATGGTTCGACAGCGCTGAGGGGCACCGCACCATCGTCTCGCTGGGGCCCGCCGGGTCGGGCCGCACCGGGATGGCGATGTCGCGCGACTGACCTGCGTTCAGCGTGCTAGTAACGTGGCTGTCCTGAGCCCCGAAGCTTGCTCCGAAGACCGGTCGTCGTCTGTATCCCGACGCTGATAAGGGCGGCGGTCGACCGATTCGCACCCGAGTGGCGCCGCGTTCATACGCTTCGTTTCGCCGCGGTCCGGAGCTTCCTTGAGTGCTCGTAATCAAGCGTGCGTAGAGCACAGCAAACCACCGCACGTACCAGAGCGATATCGCCACGAGGGACCTGTTTTGGGTTCTGCGAAATGCGACCGCTAATCGGTCGCTGTTCGACCCGTCGCTGCTTGGTCGCTCGATTCCGCAGCGGTCTCATCGCTCGAATGACCAGATCGGAAAAGTGACACCCGCGTGTCTTCCGACGCTGATAATTGTTCCCTGTCGGAGTGATGACGCCGAAAGAACAACCGGGGCGTGCACCTTAGTGGTGGCATAGCCAATTTAGTCGTAGGCCACTGACAAGCCAGGCTAACTCCGTGCTGTTTAGTCGACTGGGGGTTTGAGGTCCCAGACTTCCGCAGTCATTTCTGCGAATGGATCGCCGGCTTCTGCTGCCTTCGAGATCCATTGTGCAGCGGCGTCGCGTTGCTCATGTTCGGCAAGAAATATTGCGTATCGACCCATTGCGCCCGCGTGTCCGGCCTGCGCTGCTGATAGCAGCAACCGTTTGGCGTTGACAGTGTCCCCGAGCTCGTCGAGCATTGCGCCTAGTCCCAAAGTGCACTCCAGGTCACCGCGTTTGATCCCGACTCGGAACCATTGCTCGGCTTCGTCAGTTCTTCCGGATTGCCACAAAGCGGTGGCCAGGCCAGCAAGGGCCTTCTCAACTCCGCCTTCTACTCCGCGATGCAGCCATGGGATTGCTCCGGTGTCGTCGCCGACGGCGCGTAGCTGGTCGCCGAGCAACGCCGCCGCAAGTGGATTGCCTATTACTGCGGCCCGATGGAACAGGCTTGCAGCTTCTTGCCTCTTGTTGTCGTTAATGAGCATGAGTCCTAGATTGACCATGGCATAGGTGTTCTGGTGGTCGTCGATAGCTTGTTGGAGGTACTGCCGGGCACCTTCTGAGTCGCCTCGCTTTGCGAGGAGCATTCCCATCGAGTTCAGGGCATTGCCAGCGACGTCGCCATGTCGCATTGCCTTCAGGTACCAGGTAGCTGCGGTGTCGTCATCGCCCTTTTCTTCGGCGATTTGCCCCAGTGACCACAGGGCAATTGGCTCGTTGGAGTTGGCAGCTCGCTCAAGCCAGTGATCGCGTGCGGCCTGATCACCCATGTCTTCGCAGATTGTCGCCAACAATGGCATCTCGTCAGAAGCTATCGTGCCCTGGAGGATCCCCTGCTCAAGCCACGACCGAGCTTGATGTAGGTCGTCGTTCTCATAGTAGGCACACGCCAGCATGCTCTCCATGTCGTCGATACCCTCGCTAGCGGCTCGATGCCAGGCCTCGAGAGCGCGAGCCGGATCACCGTGTTCCAATGCGAAGGCCCCGACCGTCACGCATGCGCTGGGTTCGGCGTGCGCGATGAGACACTCCCACGGGATTGCGATCGGGCGGTGTTTGGACTTGAGCTGCCGGTATGTCTCATCCACCAACATGTCAGAGACCTCGAACATCTTTGGTGCACCGATATTGGGCGCATGCGCAGCGAGTAGCGAGGTGTGGCCTTGAATGGGATCGCACGCCCAGGCTAGTGCTTCCTCGAACCAATCCTGACCTAGCCGAGCTTTCTGTTTTGTTGACAATCGTTGCTCGGTAAGAGCGGG
>MAEX01000063.1 GCA_002013415.1 Mycobacterium sp. D16Q14 | reverse complement strand
AGGCAAGGAGAGGGACATCATGATCATTTTGGGCATTCTGCTGGCCGTCTTGGGATACGTACTGGCCATTCCGATTCTGCAGACAATAGGAATAGTCCTCGTAGTAGCCGGGCCATGCTGTGGATCCTGGGGGCAGTGGACAGGCCGGTTGCGGGCCGCAAGGTGTGGTTTTGAGTGCACCCCCGCATAAGCGACGGCGACCGGGTGCGCCTATCTGTTGGGTCCGGGTCGTGACGTCAGCCAACTGACGGTGGTGGTCACCGGTGCGTCAGCCGGAATCGGCCGACAGACCGTGACACAACTGCGCGCCCGCGGGGCCCGGGTCATCGGCGTGGCCCGGCGTGCGGACGAGCTGCAGATACTGGTGGCAGAGACCGGTTGCGAGTGGCGGCTGGTGCAGGATCTCGCCGACGAACAGGTGGATGTGCTAGTGAACAACGCCGGTCATTCGATCCGCCGTCGCATTGTCGATGCGTCTGACCGGCTGCACGATTATCAGCGCACGATGGCACTGAACTACGTCGCACCGGTACAACTAACCCTCGGCTTGATGCCCGGAATGATTCAGCGCGGACGCGGCCAGTCCGTCAATTTCTGCACATGGGCCCTGCACGCCAAAACTTCCGCGCTTCTCCGCATACGCGGCCTCGAAGAGCGCGCTGGCGATCTTCGGACGTAGTCTCAACGCCGAACGCCCACACTCCGGTGTGCACGCGACCAACGTGTACTTCCCACTCGTACGCACCGAAATGATCGCACCCACAGCGGAATACGACGGAGCCGCCGCATTGCGCGCCTTGCTGCCGGCGATCGACCTATTCTCTCCGACAGCATCGGACAGCACCATCGCCTCGATCACATAGACACGCACAGACGTACCGGGTGCCGATCGCGGTACCCGACACACTACCAAGACACACCCTGCCGCGTTGGGGCGGCGGGAGCGCCAGTAAACAACCGTGCTCATCGTGCGAACAGCCGCGTTGCCACGGATACTCGACTTATGGCTGAAGTTTCGGATCTTGCACCGATAGGCGCGGTTACCCGGACGCAGGTGGGCCGGGAGGCCACCGAGCCGATGCGTGAAGACATCCGGCTCCTGGGCACCATCTTGGGCCGAACGGTACGTGAGCAGTGCGGCGACGAGGTCTTCGAACTCGTCGAGCGGGCGCGGGTGGAGTCATTCCGGGTGCGCCGATCGGAGATCGACCGCGCCGAGCTGGCAGACCTGTTCGACGGCGTCGACATTCACCAAGCCATCCCCGTCATTCGGGCCTTCACCCATTTCGCGCTGCTGGCCAATGTCGCGGAGGATATTCATCGGGAGCGTCGTCGCGCCGTCCACGTCATCGCGGGCGCACCACCGCAGGACAGCAGCCTCGCCGCCACGTACCTGAAACTCGATGCTGCGCAGATAGATTCAAATCGCGTCACGCGCGCGCTGACCGGCGCACTGGTGTCGCCGGTTATTACCGCCCACCCTACCGAGACACGCCGCCGTACCGTATTCGATACCCAGCATCGCGTCACCGAGCTCATGCGACTACGGATGCATGGGCTGACGCGTACCGAAACCGGCCGCGATATCGAGAGCGAACTGCGGCGGCAGATTCTCACACTGTGGCAGACGGCATTGATCCGCTTGTCCCGGTTAAAAATTCAAGACGAGATCGCGGTCGGGCTGCGGTACTACCAGGCGGCGTTCTTCGAGGTGATACCTGAGATCAACGCCGAGGTCCGCAAGGCGTTACGCCGCCGGTGGCCGGATACGCAACTGCTCAGCGAGCCGATCCTGCGGCCTGGATCCTGGATTGGCGGCGACCGGGACGGAAATCCGAACGTCACCGCCGAGGTAGTGCATCTTGCGACGAGCAGCGCCGCCCAGACGGCCGTTGCCTACTACTTCGAACAATTGGTGGCACTCGAGCAGGAGCTCTCCCTATCGATCCGCCTGGTCACGGTTTCTGCCGACCTGACCGCGTTGGCCGAACAAGGTGGCGAGACCGAGCGGGCAGACGAGCCCTACCGTCGTGCACTGCGCGTCATTCATGCGCGTCTCACCGCGACCGCTGCCCAGATCCTTGACCAGATGCCCGAGCACGATCTGGATCTCGACCTGAGTCCGTACCACACGCCGGATGAATTGCTCAGCGACCTAGACGTCGTGGACGCTTCACTACGCGCACACGGCAGCGTGGTACTAGCCGACGATCGTCTGCGCGTGCTACGAGAAGCTGTTCATGTCTTCGGTTTTCATCTCAGCGGTCTGGATATGCGACAGAATTCGGATGTCCACGAAGAGGTGGTGTCCGAGCTACTCGCGTGGGCCGGGGTGCACGCCAACTATCGATCGCTGTCGGAGCCGGAGCGCATCGAGGTACTGCTCGCCGAGCTACGTACTCGCCGCCCCTTGATCGGCGAGGATGCGGAGCTCTCCGAGCTTGCCCGCAAGGAACTCGATATCGTCGCTGCCGCCGCACGGGCCGTTCAGACATACGG
>MAEX01000062.1 GCA_002013415.1 Mycobacterium sp. D16Q14 | reverse complement strand
ATCTAGGGCGTCAATCTCCTCATTGATGCGCATCGCGCCCAGCTGCGCCGTGAAGCGGCAACCGGCCTGCGTTGCGAACGCCAAAGCGATCATCACCGGCGCGAGTTCACGCGTCCCAACGAATGAGGAAATCAATCCGGTAGCTGGCCCCAGACCGAGCAGGTTGAGGGCGTTGTAACCCTCCACGCTGATCAATGCCCCTGCGGTGGCACCGAGCACGATCGCGACCCCAATCGTGCCGCCGCCTACCACGATCGCCCCGTTGCCCCACGAGATGTCGGCCAGTACTCGAATGAATTCCTTGGAATATCGCCGTGCCACAAAGGGTACGGACATCAGGATGTTTCGAAAGAAGTAACTGATGTGACCGCTCTTGGCTACGAGCATGCCGGCGGCCCGCGCGGTGGTGACTACCGGCCGCAGTCCAGGGAACGGTTGATGAGTCGATGCAGTCATGTGTCAGAAGCTCGCTCGGGGGAAGATGACGATATAGAGCTGGGTCATCACGACATTGACAATCATCAGCAGCAGGATCGACTCGACCACCGCAGCGTTGACGGAGTTGGCCACTCCAGCCGGGCCACCACGAGTACTTAATCCCTTGTGACAGCTCACAATTGCCACGATGCAGCCGAAGACAACAGCCTTGGCAAGTGCCAGCATCAGATCCCCGAGCGTCGCGAATGAGGAAAAGGTCGCGACGAATGATCCCGGGGTGCCGTTCTGCATGTAGACATTGAACGTATAGCCGGCGAGAAAGCCGACAAAGCTCGTCAGGCCGGTAAGTGCCATCCCGACGACGATGACCGCCACGAAGCGTGGGACGACCAGGCGGTGGATCGGAGACACACCCATTACCGTCATCGCATCGATTTCCTCGCGCATCGTCCGGGAACCCAAGTCCGCGCATACCGCCGAACCGACGGCGGCCGCCAGGAGCACGGCTGCCACTAGTGGCGCACCCTGCCGGATCACTGCAAGGCCGGTCGCGGCGCCCGCTAAGGATGTCGCGCCCACCTGTCCGGCCAGCAGACTGAACTGGATAGCCAACGTGACGCCAATCGGTATCGTCACGAAAATCGTTGGAACAAAAGCAGTTGAGGCCATAAATGCCGCTTGTTGCACGAACTCGCGGAACTGCAAGCGTCCAACGAAAATGTCCGTGAACAGACACTGCACCGTCCGAATTGCGAGCACAACCTGCCCACCCAAGGTGTCCAACGACATTACTGGATGCGAAGCGACATACCGCCGACCCCAGCCGATCACCTCGCCGCTGACGTCGCGGTCCAGGGGCCGCCGCGCGTCGCAATTGCTCTGTGTCGTCATTGGCCTGCTCCGAAGTCACGTGAGGCGGACGTGGGCATTGTCAGTTCCTCCTGTCGCCTGAGGACTCCTGAATCTTCTTGCGCCGCAAGCTGACCAGGCGCACCGCACCGCACGAAGGGATGGGATGCCGCATCACTTGTCACCACGCCAATCCGACCGCTACTCAACCACAGGACCCTCGCTGTTACGCAAACCCAAATGAAGAACATCGGAAAGATGAAATAGAACGAGACTCCGCCGTTCCAACCGAACATCCCCCCTTTCGGCATGAAGAACACCACCCCTGCAGGGGCGGTAATGAACGCCTGCCATAGCGAGTACCACGCATACCAGCGGGGAAAGACAGCCTGCGATCGATCCCGGAACGCGGCAACGGCGATGACAACCATCTGGACGTCACCCAAAAACGGAACGCCAATGAGCAACAGCCACAACACATCCATCCAGAACTGATACGTCTCGGGTGCTCTCTCCCGAATGGCCACGGCACCCATGACCGCCATCACTGCGGCCGCGAACGTGTAATTGATGGCGCCCAATTGCACCTGGAAGTAGGTCAGCGGACTGTCCTGCCCTTCGCACCTGCGCACAAGGGCCGAAAGCACCGCCGGATACCCGGTACTCAAGGTAGCGCCGATCACGGCGACGATCACTCCAACCCGGATGCTGGCGCTATTCAATTGCCACAGACCTGCGATTTCGGCTGTCGACGCGTTCGGCGAGGGCGGTGGAATAAATCCCATGATGAACAGGCCGCCCGCGAACATCGCAATGCCCACCAGTGCGACCCCGACGCACCCACGCATCACTCTTCTGTCGACCATCGCCTCGATGTTCACCGTTGGGGCCCTTCATGATCCATACAAAAATACGACATCGTTCTTTTATTAACGATGATAGTAAGGGCGCCTGACGCCGCAGTCAATAGCAGCGCCAAACTATTGCAAAGAGGTTTGAGAGCTCGGCGTCCGTCGCTTAAAAACGTTGCGACACTGGGAGTTCAGATCGATCAGATGTCGTCGCGGTAAAGCGCGCGCACGATGGAAACGATGTCGTCTTCAAGTTCGAGCATCTGCTCGATCATTCCGTTGAGCATGTTGGCGACGACTAGCTCGGCGAGTGCGGCGATGACCGCACGGTCCCTCGATCTAAGTTCGACGGGCTCGATGTCACTACCGACGGCAGTGCCGTTCACCAAAGCCCGTAGCAACGCGGCATATCGCTTGTAGGCTTCCTGGCGGAGCCGCAGTCCGTCGTCACCCGCCGCGTACAACTCGATACCGAAGCACCGGATGAACTCTGGCTCTTCCGTGACCAACCGGAGGTACGCGCGCATGGCGCCGCGCAATTCTTCTCCCGGTTCTGCGCTCTGGGCAGCGGCGACTAGCCTCTCGAAGATCAACTCAGCGCCGTCCTGCACCGTTGCCAAGAAGCAGTCTTTCTTATGACTGAAGTGCTCGTAGAAGACCTTCCGCGAGACGCGCGCACGGGTGACGATGTCCGCGACAGTGACTTCGGCATAACCTTTTTCAGCAATCGCCGATACCGCGGCCCGCAGCATCCGGCGGTACTGCGCCTCTTTTATGACGCTCTCAGGCAGCTTCCCTCGGCCACGCGGCAGGGCCGGCATGTCGGCACCGTGCGTTCCCGACAACACGGAGCGGCGTGAGG
>MAEX01000061.1 GCA_002013415.1 Mycobacterium sp. D16Q14 | reverse complement strand
TACAGGCACAGCGCGCCGATGGTGAACACGCTCTGGTAGATCAGCCAGTGCACGAACACCGTGCCCAGCAGCGTGCCGACCGCCAGCCCGGCCCAGTACCAGCGGGGCAGCTGAACCCGGGCCACCGCGAGCACCCCGGTCACCAGCACGACGGTGAACGACACGATGCCGATCAGCGAGTTCGGGAAACCGAACACGGCGGCCTGCGGGGTGACCATCACCGAACCGCAGGACAGCACCGGGTTGAGGCTGCACGTCGGCACGTAGGCCGGGTTCTTGAGCAGCTCGACCTTCTCGATGGTCAGCGCCAGCGCCGACGAGAGGCCCACCACGCCGGCGATCAGGACCCACAGCGCGCTCAGCCTCCCGACGTGCACCCCACCGTGCTCGGGGCTGTCCGGCTCGGCCGGGGACACCTCCCCTGGCGCGCTCACGCTCATGGAGCGGGAGCGGGAGCGGGCGCCGGGGTCGTCGGATCCGGATTCGGCGGCGGCGCACCGGCGTCGAGCACGGGCAGGTCACCGACGATGCTCCTGATCTCGTCGATCAGCGCGTCGGGGGTCGTCGGCTTGTAGTCCTTGCCGTTGATGCGGATGGTCGGGGTGGCCTTGACCTCGGTCGCCTTGGCCATGCCCTTGACCATGTCGTCGTAGCGGCCCTTCTCGATGCAGTTCGGGACGTCGCCGACGACGCCGGCCTGGCGCGCCACCTCGGTCAGCCGGGCCTCGTCCGGGAACGGGCCGACGCCCTCGGGCGGCTGCTGGGCGTACAGCGCGGCGTGGAAGCGGCGGAACGCCTCGGTGTCGGCTTCGGCCACGCAGTAGGCGGCGTTCGCGGCGCGGGTCGAGTACCCCTGGCCGGCCCGGTCCAGGATCGAGACCATGTAGTAGTCGGCCGCCACGGCGCCGCTGTCGATCAGCCGGTTGATCGTCGGGCCGAAGGCCTTCTCGAAGTTGCCGCACGCCGGGCACAGGAAGTCCTCGTAGAGCGACAGCACGGCCTTGGGCTCGCCGTCGTCACCGGTGATGACGTCGCTGGACGCCACCCGGATCGGCTTGGCCTCACCCTCGCCGGGCTTGTCCTCCTTGGTCATGACGATGTAGAGCACCAGCGCGACGGCGAAGATCACGACGATCGCGGTCAACCCGATCTGTACGGCCAGATTGCGTTTCTTGTCGGCCGCCTTCAGGTCGTACTTCGGGGTCTTCTTCGGTTTCGAGGCCACGGGGACAAGCGTACCGGCGGCGTTTTCGCGGCCCGTCAGACGCCGCGCAGACGGGTGCGCAGCGCGCTGATCATGTCGGCGACCGCGGCCGCGCAACCGCCCCCGATCGGGAACATGTTGGCGAAGCCGTGGATCAGCGCACCGGCCTGCCGCAGGTCGACGGCCACCCCGGCGGCGCGCAGTGCCTCGGCGTAGGCCACGCCCTCGTCGCGCAGTGGGTCGAAGCCGCCGGTCAGCACCAGTGCAGGCGCGAGCCCGGACAGGTCGTCGGCCAGCAGCGGTGACACGACCGGATCGGTGATCTGCACCGACGCACCGGTGACGTACTTGTCGGCGAACCACTCGATGTCGGCCTTCGTCAGGAAGTAGCCGGAGGCGAACAGGGTCTGCGACCGGGTCTCGCCGCTGGGGTTGGTCCACGGGTAGATGAGCAGTTGCAGCGCCGGTTGCGGCACTCCTTCGGCGCGGGCGCGCTGGGCGACGACGGCGGCGATGTTGCCGCCGGCGCTGTCCCCGCCGACCGCGACGCGGTCCGGGTCGGCACCGAGTTCGGCGGCGTGCTCGCGCGCCCAGCGGTAGGCGGCGAACCCGTCGTCGGCGGCGGCGGGCGCCTTGTGCTCGGGGGCCAGCCGGTAGTCGACCGACAGCACGTGCACCCCGGCGTCGCGGCAGATCAGCCGGCACAGGTCGTCGTGGCTGTCGAGGTCGCCGATCACGAAGCCGCCGCCGTGGAAGAACACCAGCAGCGGGGCGGCCGTGTCGGCGGTGGATGTGGGCGGAACGTAGTGGCGGGCCGGGATCTCACCGTCCCCGCCGGTCACGGTGAGATCTCTCACCGCGGCCACCGGGATCGCCTGCCGGAACCCGCCGGACAGGTCGCGCAGCTGCGCCCGCGCCGCCGCCACGTTGTTGGTGCCACCGTCGATCCCGACCAGCTTCTGCCCGGCGAGCATCAGCTGCACCGTGGTGTCGAGGGTGTTGCCGTCCACCGTCACCGTGCGGCCCGCCAGCAGCAGGCGTTTCACCGGGTCGGGGATGCGCGGCAACGCGCGCAGGGTGACACCCGCCATCGCGGTGACGAGCGCCTCCTTGCGTCCCGGGCTGTACGCGCCGTCAGCTGGCAGACTCGCAGTCATGGCATCTCCCTTGATCACGCTGAATGACGGTAATGCGATCCCCCAGGTTGGACTCGGAGTTTGGCAGACGCCGCCGGAGGCCACCGAGCGCGCGGTTGCCACGGCGCTGGAGGCGGGCTACCGGCACATCGACACCGCCGCCGCCTACCAGAACGAACGCGAGGTCGGGCAGGCGCTGGCCAAGTCGGGTCTGCGCCGCGAGGACGTCTACATCACGACCAAGCTGTGGAACGCCGACCAGGGTTATGATAGCACGCTGGCCGCGTTCGACAAGAGCATGGAGCGGCTGGGCCTGGAGTATCTCGATCTGTATCTGGTGCACTGGCCGATGCCGAAGACCAACAAGTACGTCGACACCTTCAAGGCGTTCGCCTACCTGCGTGACCAGGGCCGGATCCGCTCGATCGGGGTGAGCAACTTCGAGCCCGAACACCTGCGCACGCTGATCGACGCCACCGGCGTCGTGCCCGCCGTCAACCAGATCGAGCTGCACCCGCTGCTTCAGCAGCAGGAGCTGCGTGAGGTACACGCCGAACTGGGCATCGCCACCGAGGCGTGGAGCCCGCTGGGGCAGGGATCGCTGCTGGCGAATCCGACCGTCACCTCAGTCGCGGAGGCGCACGGACGCACCCCGGCGCAGGTACTGATTAGGTGGCATATCCAACTCGGCAATATAGTCATCCCGAAATCGGTGACCCCCGAGCGGATTGTGAGCAACTTCGACGTGTTCGACTTCGAGTTGAGCGAGCAGGACATGGCGTCGATCTCGTCGCTCGGCGATGGCACTCGCCTGGGTCCCGACCCGAGAAATTTCGAGTTCACAGGGTAGGTGACATGACCTCCTCGTCCATTCCGACGGTCACGCTCAACGACGACAACACCATGCCGGTGCTCGGCATCGGCGTCGGCGAGCTGTCCGAGGCCGACGCCGAGCAGGCGGTGCTGGCGGCGCTGTCGGCCGGTTACCGACTGATCGACACCGCCGCCGCGTACGGCAACGAGGCCGCCGTCGGCCGCGCGGTACGCAAGTCCGGGGTGCCCCGCGAGGAGATCTTCGTCACCAGCAAGCTCGACGTCCGCGACCAGGGTTTCAAGAGTGCGCAGGACGCCTGCCGCAAGAGTGTCGAGGAACTCGGTCTCGGCTACGTCGACCTGTACCTGATCCACTGGCCCGCCGGTGAGCAGGGCAAGTACATCGACAGCTGGGGCGGGCTGATGAAGAACAAGGAGCTCGGCGACGCCAAGTCCATCGGGGTGTCCAACTTCCACGAGGAGCACCTGTCGAACGTCATCGACCTGTCGTTCTTCACCCCCGCGGTCAACCAGATCGAGCTGCACCCGCTGCTCAACCAGGCGCACCTGCGCGAGGTGAACAAGGGCTACGGGATCGTCACCCAGGCGTACAGCCCGCTGGGCGTGGGCCGGCTGCTGGACAACGAGACCGTCGTCTCGGTGGCCCAGGCGCACGGCAAGACCCCGGCGCAGGTGCTGATCAAGTGGAGCCTGCAGCTGGGCAACTCGGTCATCACCCGGTCGAGGTCGCCGGAGCACCTGGCGGCCAACCTCGAGGTGTTCGACTTCGAGCTCACCGACGACCAGATGGCCGCGCTCAACGGCCTGGACGACGGCACCCGGTACCGCCCGGACCCGGAGACGTACACCGGCTAGTT
>MAEX01000060.1 GCA_002013415.1 Mycobacterium sp. D16Q14 | reverse complement strand
AGATGGATCAGGCCGATGTCGATGACCGCCTCAAGGAGAGTCGGACGCGTGATGATCGGGTTGAGCTGATGCGACTGCTTTGGCAGGCGCGATTTTCAATCGCGCCTAGTGGACCGCTAATGCAGACTCGGGTGTGCCTCTTGGCGATTAGTTGGTGACAAAGGCCTCTAACGTTTCAGGCTCTCGGCCTGAAACGTTAGCGTTGCTGCTTTGCAGCAGCAATTCAAGCTTCCTTGAAGCTCTTGTCAGGAGTCGTAATGCTGTCCTTCGCGAAGGTTTCCGAGAACGAACAATCGCAGTGGTTCCAAGTACGTCGGCTACTCATGAGGGCGCGATCGGCGTACTGGCTCGCACCGGCGATATTGCTAGTCGCTGGAGGAGTGCTACCTGCTTCTTGTGCTCGAGCCCCCACTAATTGTATGAATGAATCCCAGTGCGCCTCGGCGAAGGAATTCACAGGTGTGGGAGTGGCGCCCGCGGAGAATAGGAAGCGTGCCGGTCGATTGGTCGACGCTGTCGAAAGATGTGAGTATGATATTGCGCATAGTAACCCGCCGCAGACGAAATGTGATGTTGTGATTACGTGGGATAAGGACCGGACAATCCCGTACCAGCAGGCAAGAGGCGAGGCGAACGCGCTGCAGCGTAAATCGCTTGTGGATGCCATCGATTCGGCCGCCAATCCGCCGACTCACGGAAGTTGCGATCCGCGCCTAGCTTGCAACTACTACTTGGGGCAGCTTGGAATCATTCTGGACATTCCGTATTTTCGAGATAATCGGTATACCGCCGATCAGATGAATAGCTTTCTTGGCGAAGCGTCAATTTCTGGGGAATCTGGTAATTGGCTCAGAATTGGTGAAGGCATCGAACCCGGTTCAGAGGTGCAAAAACTGGCAAATGAGGGCCGGTTTGTCGTTGCATCTTCACACAGCATACCGGGTAAAGGTGCGCAAGGTGCGCCGCTTTGTGATCCCCAAGCTGACGCGCAAGCTCAAGCCACGGGCAAGTCTCGTACCTGCCATGGGCATATCGCCATTGCCGCCCCAGATTATCTCGATAAAGAATCCAATCCGGACGTGGCAGGCCGTCGCGGCCCATGGATCAGGTATGCCGTATTGAATGGCGCTGCCCATACGGAGAAAAGTACTAGAGCAAGCAAAACCTTTGGCCCAAGCGTTACAGCGCCAATTTGGGTTGAATACATAGGCAAAGATTGGCGCATGGCACGTGCGGAATTTAGAACGCCGTGTGTTGATTTGGACGGCGATGGTAAATGTGACAGCCTCCCCAGCGGTGGGCCAAAGCCGCCAGAGCCGACTGCTGTCTGCGTCGGATGCGATAAGGGCTACCACTGCGAACACACCCCAGTTGAAAGATGCGTTAAAGACGCCACACAGAAACCCTCCATATCTACACCGGCAATGTCGACGGGGCCCATATCTACACCGTCAATATCGACGGCGCCCATATCTACACCTCCGATATCCACACCTCCGAGCACCTCAACGACCACCACGACCTCAACACCTCAAGAGCATGCTTGATGAGGGCCTGCGGAGCGCCTTCCCGCGGACACACCGTTAACGAGATAGTCCCCAGATCGGGGCTGCCCCGGGTTTGGTTGACTCCTTGACTCGCAAGCTCTGGGCTTGCGGTGGGAGGATATTTTTCATGCCGAAGGCTTATCCGCCGGAGTTTCGTAGCAATGTGATCGCCGTGGCCCGGCGGGGCACTGCGACGGTGTCGCAGGTTGCTGCCGATTTCGGGATTTCTGGGTCGTGTTTGCAGCGTTGGCTGGCGATCGATGATCGTCGGTCCGCTGGCGGTGATGGCGCCAGCGACGTGCCGATCAGCTCGTCGAGTGGGGCTATCGGGTCTCGGAGAACCGGGTGGGTAGGTTGTGCAGCCTGCAGAAGATCCACTCGGTGCACGCGAAAGTTCGTGGGCGTAACCGAAGGCCTGGACCGCCTGTGGGGGATGACTTGGTAGAGCGCCAATTCCGCAGCCGCACAGCGGATGCAGTGTGGCTGACCGACATCACCGAACACTCCACGCGCGAACCGGGAAACTGTACCTGTGTGCGGTCAAGGACACCTTCTCCAACCGGATTGTTGGCTACTCGATGGATACCCGGATGACTTCGCAACTGGCCATCAATGCTCTCAATCATGCTGTAGTTCTTCGTAATCCGAACGGCACGGTAGTTCATTCGGACCGAGGTGGCCAATTTCGGTCGGCGGCCTATGCCGGCGTGCTGGCCTCCCACGGACTGCGCGGTTCCATGGCTGCGTTGCCACCTGCGCCGACAACGCAGCCATGGAATCATTCTTCTCGCTGCTGCAAAAGAATGTCCTGAACCGCAGATGCTGGGACGGTCCAGAGCAACTGGGTTTAGCCATCGCGCACTGGATCGAGCGGACCTACCACCGCCGATGCCGCCAACGCGCCCTCGGCAAACTCGCCCCCATCGAAATTTGAGACAATCAAACAGGCTGCAACCGCGGCCTAGAAAGTTGACCGAGCAGAGTCGGTAAAGCTCTGGGCAGACCCGTCGTATGTCAGCTTCATTGCGACCCGTACCACCGCCGGGATAGATAAACGCTCCCGCTTGCTCAGCGCTAAAAATGTTGTCGTGTAATGGATTTCATGGCAGATCACCGATCGCCTCATTGGTGGAACTTGACCAGACAATCCAATCTTCATCCACCAGCTGCTGGGTCGATAGAGTCTTCCGTCCATCGCTAGTGTTCGGGTCCATTCCGAACGGACCACACTTAGTTCAGCTGTCAGCAGTGGCGAGGCTCAAGCTCTGGTTTGATCGATGATCCTGGCCCGGTATCCAGAGTTTCATGGGGTGTCACAGGTCCGCGGGAGGGGAGTCGAATGGCTCTAGAGGTCGATGCCATCAGGAACCAGCATGGAGTACATCGTGTGCCGTTCGGCACGCCGACCCACCAATGGAGAGAGATTAACGATGACTACTACCGCAAATGTCACCGGCAGCGATACGGAAGTTCAGGCTCGGGTGCAGGAAGAACTGGATTGGGCACCGGATGTGGATGCTGCACATATCGGTGTGGCCGTCAATAGCGGCTCGGTCACCTTGTCGGGTGAGGTGAGGGCGTACTCGGATCTGTTGGCCGCCAAGCGGGCGGCCTTGCGAGTGCGGGGAGTGACCGCGATTGTCAATGACGTGCACGTACATCCGCCGTCAGCGTTGGCAGTGACAGAGACTGATATCGGCAAGGAAGTCAACCGCGCCCTGAAGGCCGCCAGCAATGTCCCCGACACAGTCCAAGCAGAGATCACCGGGCACCACGTGACGTTGACGGGTCAGGCGCAATGGGATTTTCAGCGCCAAGCCGCCGAACACGCCATTGAACATCTTCGGGGCGTGTACTCGGTGAGTAACAGGATCTCGCTGACTGCGCGGGCGGCAGCCCACGACACGGCGCAACGCGTCAAGAATGCGATCATCCGCAGCGCTCAACTGGACGCGGCCACCATCAACGTCACAGGGTCGGGCAACAAGGTCACCCTGACGGGTACCGTGCGGTCCTGGGCCGAAAAACGGCAAGCGGAATCGGCGGCGTGGTCATCGCCCCACGTGACCCATGTCGACAACAGGATCACCGTGCTGGCGCTTTGACCAACCTGCCAGACTGCCGGACGGGTCCCACTGCAGGCCTGTCCGGCAGTTACTTTAGGCTCCTAAGACCTTGGCGATAAAATCCGTTGTTACGCAGGCGAATGACTTCTGCATGCCAGATCCGCGGGCATATCTGGTGCAGGCGGCCGAGTTCCTAATCTACTTGTGCGCAATGTAATTCGCATTCGGCAACTCGCACCGGATCGAGCGTGCTGGTCGCCGGCCTGGCTGCCGTCGTGGCCGACCCCGACTGCGCTGCGCGTTACGAACAATTGCTACACCCTTGGGCCCATCTGGCCATGAACACCGTTATCGCCATCTCACTCGAGATCATTAACGGCATGCGTATACGCGCCCACATCGCACCAACCGAACCTCACGATCCGGAGCTCCTGGAGCTGGAGGGCCGATCAACCCGCTCGGCGCCGCCTGATTGCCTGGCGATCGCCCCCTGGCTGCTAGGACGCAAGCGGTGACCAGAGCGTCACGGACCGGCCGGTCCGTCAATGAACCCGTGCGGGTGCGCGGGTGACCAATTGCTCTACGTCGCCTTCCTGAAAACCCAATAACCTCAATGACTACTCCCTATGTGTCATTGCCGAGATGCGCACCTATCGTTGCCGACCAGAACCCACCCCTGTAAAAACAACACGTCAATCACAA
>MAEX01000059.1 GCA_002013415.1 Mycobacterium sp. D16Q14 | reverse complement strand
CTCGCGACCCCGATGGTCACGACTATCTCTCTCCAGAATTTTTTGATGCTAACCATCAATGGGTTGTGCACAACTGCATCACTCTTTTCGAGTGCCTCAAACGTGGGGGTCTCCTCGACTCCGAGGCGCAGCCACAGGGCTCCGAGAGTTGTGAATATGGCGAGAAGGAAGGGGATCCTCCATGCCCAAACGAAAATTTCTTCCTGAGTGAATACGGCTGACAGGACACCAATCGCTCCCGAGCTAAGCAATAGACCTCCAGCTGTACTTACCTGCTGCCAGCTTCCGTAGAGGCCGCGGTGCGCGGGCGGGGCCGACTCAACCATAAAGATGGCCGAGCCAGATGATTCGCCTCCAGCTGCGATGCCCTGGAGCAGGCGGAGAATTGTAAGTAGGATAGGCGCAGAAATTCCGATGGAGGCCTGGGTTGGCAGCACACCAATAAGTACCGTGCAAATACCGATGAGCAGGACTGAAGTAACGAGAGCCAAGCGCCGGCCGTAACGGTCTCCAATGTGGCCAAACAGCACGGCGCCCAGTGGCTTCGTGAGGTAGCCGGAGGCGAAGACGGCAAAGGTTAAGATCAACGCGCCGGTTCCGTTGTCAGAAAAGAAGAGCTTGGCGAGGATAACCGCCGAATAGCCATAAATCCCGATGTCATAACCCTCCAAGACATTACCGGCTGCGGCGGCGATGGCGGCACGGCGAGAGTGGGTACGTACCGACTCAGACTCGAATTTGGACAGTGTTTGTTTCATTGGTCAGTCTTCCTTCTCTAATAGGCGGAGGGTGAGAATGTCGAACTTCTCCATGTGTCTAATTCGCGATCACTGATGCATCCGACCACTTGAAGCGAAGTTGTGTCGAACACGCGACGGCATGTCGCGTCGCAGAAGCTTTTTGTCTCGCTCGAGAGCATTTTCACGTCGAAGGTCAATCTCTCTTCCTGGGGGAGATTGACCTGGCGCTGCATTCCAGTTGGAGCATGATGGCCTGTGGGCCACTGCCCTCTGTTAGGCAGAGAGTGACTCTGATGGGTGCTATCCACTCGCTCGTCGTTCGTCAATGGTTCCGCTCAATCCGGGCTTCGCAGCTCGTGGCGGTCGCCCGCCTACTCGATCGCGTTGACGCTGGCCAGGCGGCCCAGTGGAGCCGTGGAGAGCCAATGTCGAGTAGGCGCACGGATGTTGGTATGGCGCCTGGCAGCCAGCCGGTTGTGGTTGCTGTTGTATCGGCGTGTATTCACGTCAACCAAGGCGTACCAATCGGGATGGGCTCGGCGGGCCCCATCAGCAGCTGGCGCACAACGAGCGTCAACCGACGACCGGGATGTCGACGGCGATCGCGGGCGTTCAACTTGTCACCGGCGTTGAATCACGGATCCCTCTTGACAGAAGGCTTCTCTGTGTGACAGAAATGGCAGATACTCGCCCCATAGGCGAGCCAGTTGCTTTGATCAGGAGGCTTGAGTTGAACACAGACCTGTCCGTGAACTACATATCCGTCGGCGGAATCAGGACGCGCTATATCGATCAGGGCGAGGGTCCGGTCATCCTCCTGATCCACGGTGGCCACTCGGGTATGAGCATGCCGGGCGGCGGGGATGGTTGGGCTCCCGTCATCGCTCCTCTGGTCGACAAGGGCTTCCGCGTCGTGACCTTCGACAAGCTGGGGCAGGGAGAGACTGACCTCGCGCCGACGCATGCCGAGTGGACGTTCGATGCGGTGGTCAAGCACGCCAGGGGCTTCATCGACGCTCTGGGACTCGAGGACATGATTCTGGTCGGGCACTCGCGCGGTGGCCTGCTGGCGAGCAAGCTCGCTCTTGACATGCCGGAGTCGACCAAAGGTCTCTTCATCGTGTCGAGCGCGACGCTCGCTGGCACCGACGCTAAGTTCCGCGACGTTGAGTTCTACGACGCGATCACGCGTTCGCTTCCGGCGGACGCGTCTCCGGAGGAGATCTGCGGAGCCTACTTCCGTGCGCTGTACGTGACCCCGGTGCCGCAGGAACAAATCAATGCGGCCGCCGCTAAGTACGTCAAGGAGAACCACCAGAACGCCCTCAAGACCTACCCGATGGTTGAGAAGAAATACTGGGAGCCGAGTCTTCAGGCGGCGAAGGACGACATCCGCGCTCGCCTCTTCGCCGGCGAGGTCAATATTCCCGTCGAAGTCGTCTGGGGCCGCGACGATCGCTCGGCGCCGGTTGACCTGGGCATCGCCTTCTACCAGAAGCTCGCCCTCGTCTCGGAGACCACGAGCCTGCACATCCTGGGAACCGCGGGCCACAACGTCTTCGCGGAGCGAACCGAGGACTTCGTTCGAATCCTGGCGGACTACGCAGGCCGTCGCAGCGCCAGCTATGCGACGCGTCGTTGATGGTGATCCTGGGGAACTATCCCGCTTGACGGGGTCTTCGAGTCCGTGCCGGATTGGCGCAGCGCGCCCAGATCGTGCTGCTGGCTTCGGCGTGCGAGTCGAACACCGCGATCGCGGACAAACTGGCCTGTATCTCTTGAAGTGGCCCCCCTGTTCGTGTCCGGTTTCCGGCGACCACGGTGGGCTCTGGGAGAGGGGCCGAAGACAGCGGCGGTTTTCGGCTGGGCGTGATGTGCCCGTGAAAGAGATCGCGGCGCCCGTGGCTCCGTCCTCCCCGGACGAACCCGGTTGAGGGAATTGTTGCCCGGGCTGGTGTGCCGGTTGCGCTCAGCGCGCCGGGCCGGCCCGGCGCAGGCGCCGGATGACGCACAAGCGCGGGATCCTTCGGCGGGCGACAGCCGCAGGGCGGCCCGCATTGGGGCATGGCGGTCCTCCCGCGGGGTGGATTCTACCCCTGATTCCGCTCCCCCTTCCACGGGCCACTGGCTGGCCCCGCCAGAGGGGGCGGAGGAAGAAGCGGTCCCCATCGTGGAAGCCCTCGGCTGCGGCCGGTTCTGGGTCTGAGATCGGTGCCGGGCGGGGCTCACACTGGCCGGGCCTTCAGATCGGACTTGGTCATGCGGAAGGACGCCTCAACCTGCCACAGGTCGTGATACGCGCCGATCACCGCTGCTGCGGACATCTTCTCGGCGCCGGTGACCTTCAGGAACCTCGCCTTCTTCAGCGGCGTGCTGCCCGGGCAGGGACTGGGGAATTAACGGTGTATCCGGCTCGACACGCCGGGGCGGCAAGCCTGGCGGGAAGGAGCCCGATATGGCCGCAACACTTGAGGCTGTGCCGAGTACGAAAACCGTTGACGAACTGACAGAGAAATCCGAGGCCGAGGCTGCCCGCGAGCTGGTCAGGATGGCGAGGGAGCAGGGGCTGTCCCTGGCCGGTCCTGACGGACTGCTCAAGCAGCTGACCAAGACCGTCATCGAAACCGCCCTGGACGAGGAACTGACCGAGCACCTCGGTTATGAACGGCACGACACGGCGGCGAAGGATACTGCCAACTCGCGCAACGGAACGCGGTCCCAGACCGTGCTGACGGAGACGACAGGCCCGGTGCAGATCGACGTTCCGCGGGACCGGGAGGGGTGCCGATAGGCCCTGCTGCGAAGGTCCCGTGCTGCGTTGGCGCCGAGGATCAGCCCCCGATATACGGGGCGGTTTCTAGTGAACGTTGCGAATTAGATGTGTTTGCATCCGGTGTCCTAATCGTTGCATGGCTGCCCGTGGCGAGCGGTCGTTGAGACATGCTCGGGGCCTGTCGTTGAGTCCGTCGCAGACGTCATCGAGCTGGTCTAACTCCACACGTTCAGGTCCGTGCCCTTTGGAAAGTACTGCCGGAGCAGTACGGGGTCGCTTTAAGGGCCCTTCGCAGTTAAGCATGGTTGATGTCT
The DNA here is from genome assembly GCA_002013415.1 of Mycobacterium sp. D16Q14. Taxonomy (GTDB): domain Bacteria; phylum Actinomycetota; class Actinomycetes; order Mycobacteriales; family Mycobacteriaceae; genus Mycobacterium. Next base: position 517 of record MAEX01000059.1, on the reverse strand, counting down.
CGGCCGGGCAGGGGCACTGACGGTCGGTGTTGTTGAAACCAAAGACCGGGCCGTGGAGAACGCGGCCTTGAAAGCTGCCGTTTCGTATTTGGCTGCGTCGATCGGGAGGTGCGCCCGGGCTTGTAGAGCCGCAGACCGTCCGTGCCGCAGGCCCATTCCGGTGGCGGACGGTGTGAGGTGTGTCAAGGATGTGAGACAGTCGGGTAGTTTCTTTTCGGTCAGGCAGCAGCGGGAAGCGGCTGGTTTCTGGTTGTGAAGTTGGCCATTGCTGTCGCGGGCGGCAGACCCTCGTTGTTGGTGTGAGGGCGCCAGCGGTTGTAGAACACTTCGATGTAGCGCATGGTCGCCCGTCTGGCGTCCTGGCGGGTGGTGAAGCTGTGGTGATGGTAGAACTCGTTTTTCAGGGATGAGAACAGCGATTCTGCGACTGCATTGTCCCAGCACACCCCGGTGGCGCCCATGGATTGGCGGATCTTGTTTCCTGCGCACCAGGCGCCCATTTCCCGGGAGGTGTACT
>MAEX01000058.1 GCA_002013415.1 Mycobacterium sp. D16Q14 | reverse complement strand
CAGCCCAACGGAACTTTCAACCAGGTGCCGGCGGGTCCGTAGTCGATGACGCTGTCGAGTTCGAGGTCGAGCAGTTCCCCTATTCGCAGCCCGGCCCCGCGCAGCACCGTCAACCCGACGCGGGTAAACGTATCCTCCAGCTGGGCAACCGCGTTCATCACCGCGGCGTCGATATCAGGTGGCAGGGCGCGTGGCAGGGGTTGATCGAGTTTCGGGATATCGACGGCGAAGACCAGACGACGCGGCGGTGCCTGCTCCCAACCCCATTCGGTGATGTCATCGAGGAGGTTGCGCACGCTCAGCACCGTCGATTGGATCACGGCCTTGGAGATGGTGCGTCCTGCGCCGGCGGCGGCGCGTTGCCCACGCCAGGTGCGGGTGCGATTCCAGACCAGGAAACCCTCGATGTGACGGCGATCCAGATTCTCGAATGAGGTGAGTTCGGGATGAGTGGTGCTGAGATAGTCCGCGAACGGCAGCAGATCGTTGATCAACGATTCGACGGATTTCGGCCGCAGCACCGATGCCCTGACGGTGACGTAACGCAGCAGCGTCTGCCGGATCGGGCCGGTCATCGCCACGTCGGCGAAGCGTTGGGCGTAGCTGCGGGCCCACCGCCGACGCTGTGGTGGTGTGTCGACGATGCGGGCGTGAAAAAGCATCTGCCGCAGCCCGGCGATCCGGTTGCGGTAGGCGCGCCTCGACGATGCCGGGATCGACTGTGTGGCAGCCAGTGCGGCATCGAACTTGTCGACCGTGCCGTTGGTGACATCGTGGACGAGTCCGCCGTGCCAGGCGAGCAGCACCGCCAGGCATTCACCCAGGACCGTCTCGATCCATTGCGGTGTCCAGCCCAAGGCCAGCCCGGCCGTGCGCACGGCGGCGAATCCGTCCGGGTCGCGGTCCTCGACGGCCCGGCCGAGGCCAGTGAGGTTCTTGACGGCCGCGAGTTCGAGGTCGAGCCGTAACGCGCCCCGGCCAACGACATGACACAGCAATGGCCACGCCCCGCTGTGGCGCAGCTCGGCCAACCGCTCGGCCGCCGGTCGAGTCATCCAGTCCTGCAGATCCGGGTGCTCGGTCAGGAAGGTGCTCGCGCTGCGGGTGCGACCACGCACCGACCTGCCACTGAGACCTAGGCCGGAAACGTACTCGAGATAGTCGTCCAGCACCGCATCCGAGTCGGCCAGTAGGTCGATCGATGCGAGCGTCCGGTTGGTCATCGTCGTGTCCCAGCGAGGCTGGCGCGAGCCGCACCGTATTCGGCGGCGAGTTGTTCGACCGACAGGTGCACGTAGCCGGCGGTGGTTTCCGGGGACACGTGGCCCATCAACTCCCGCAGCACCATCAGATCGATGCCAGCAGAGGCGAGTTCAGTGCCGTAGGTATGACGGAGCCGATGCGGACGTACCCTCGTCGCACCGGAGTGGTCTCGGTGCCGCCGAAACAGCGACCGCAGTCCGGCCTCGCTGACCGGGGCCCCCGCGGAGGGTCCGCGCAGCACCACGAAACACTCCTCGGTCGCCAACCCTGGTGGGCGTTCCAGGCGCAGATAGGCCGACAGTTCGGTGAAGAATGCTGCATCGACCGGCACCACCCGTTCCTTTGAGCCTTTGCCGAGCACCCGCACTCGTCGCCGGCCGAAGTCGATGTCGGCCAACCGCAAGGATCGCACCTCGGCGCTGCGTAAGCCCCCGAATAGCATCGCCCACACCATCGCCCGATCCCGATGGGTTCGCAACGACGCCACGAACCGCTCGACTGCATCCGCGTCGAGGGACTCGGGCAGCAATCGCGGTTGCCGCACCAGTCGGCCTCCGGCCCGAGGCCGACCCGGGCCCAGATGCCCGAGCGGCCCCCGCGCCACCGGTCGCAGTCCCTGCCCGCGCCGCGGTGAGGGCACCGGGTTGTCGGTACGTATCCCAGTCATCACCAGGTACTCGAACAATGCCCGCACCGCCGCGACCCGCCGGTTAATCGTCGATGCCGCCGCGCTCCCGCCATTCCTTCTCGCCGGGTTGCACCGGGGGTCACGGCGCACGTCCTGCCAGTCGATCCACTCGAACACCTCCACCGGCGTCACCGCCGCCACCGCGAGATCACGGTCGAGCAGGAACCGAGCCAAATTGAGCACATCGAAGGCATACGCCCGCACCGTCGCCGCACTGAACCCGCGTCCGACCAGATGCACCAGGAATGCGTTCGCCGCTGCGCACCCCTCCCACGGGCCGTCGATCGCATAGCCCTCGCTGCTGGTACGCACCCGAACAGTCATCGCCTACCCCTCTCGGCCCTGTCAGCATGCGCCCCGCATGACCGGCGGCCTCGAACCTCACGCCGCATCCACGGTCGTGTCGTGGGAGGGCCGGTTAACCGATAGGCTCAACAAGGAGATCCGACGCCGCACCGACGTCGTCGGCATCTTCCCCGACCGCGACGCCCTCATTCGCCTGGTCGGCGCCGTGCTGGCCGAACAACACGACGAATGGGCCGAATCCCGCCGCTACCTCGGCCTAGACGTGCTGAGCAAATCACGCACCGTCAACGACGCCCCGACAGAACAGGAGGACACCCCCGCGGCACTGACCGCCTGAACCATCACCACGAAGAATCACACGACGACGTCGTACACCACGTCCGTGGACTTGACCGATGCGCAACGAAGGTCGCGTCCGCACTCGACCCGACTGACTACGCCATCACTTTCGACGGGGAGACCATCAGCCTGTCCCCCTCGATCGGCAACTGGAACTTTCACTGCCGATCCCACTACGTCATTCGACGCGGCCAGGTGCGCTGGATGCCCGCCATGAGCGACGCGGACATCGCCGCCGGACGCCACCGCGATCGACGGGCCAAGACAGCCCGCGACGAACTCTTCGACGCCCCAACCCCACCCCGCGTCACCCCGGAGAACGACACCACGCCCGTCGGCGGACACGGCCACATTCGGCAGCGGGTCACCGTGGCGATCAAAGGTCTCATCGCCACGATCAGGGGCCGCTGAGCATCTCGTAACGGGCATGCCCGAGGCCGCGCGGATCGCGTTGTCGCTACTCGTTCTTGTGTGCAGCGCGGGCGGCGGCGCGGCGTTGTTGGCGACTCATCCGCACGCCCGGATCACCACCCCAAGGGGCGTCGCGGGTGCCGCCGTCGCTGGTCTCCAGCATGGGGATGGTGGGGTGCGCCAATTCCGCCCGCAACTCGGCAATGAGGGTTGTTTGGGCCAACGACTCAGCGCGCAGGGTGGCCACCTCGCGGCGGCGCTCCTCGGCCCTGTCGGCGTCGGCCTGAAGGTGGCGGCGTAGCCGCTGGACGTCACCGCGGGCAGCCCGGTATTCGGGTTCCTGGTCCAGGGCGTGCTGGCGGGCAATCGAGACGGCGAAGTCCTCCATGTCGGCGCGCAGTTCGGTGTGCAAAGTGTCGTGGGTGTACCTGTAGATCAGGGTGTCCAAGAGCTGGCGGCAGTGCACCGGGGAGCTCAAGAACAACCGCGCCAGGGTGCCCATTGACGGGATCGCCAGCCGGGCATCGGAGTCGGGGCGATGGGATCGCGGCACCTCCACCACCGTCACTGCCGACCCGGCGTTGCGGGCGGCGACCCGCTCTGCGGAGGCCAGCCGGCGGCACGCCCCCGAGCACCACACCGGGCGCCGACCCCGCCCGCGGTCGGGCATGTCGAAGACCGTTCCGCACCGCGGACAGGTCCGGGTGGTGTCGACTCTGGCGGCCAGAGCCGCCGGGTCCGCGTCGGTGTTCGTGCCGTCCACGCCGCCCCCTTCCGTTCCCAGTTGTGACCGTCATTCTATTTCGTCTGGGACGCTATGTGATGGTTTCGCGACCTGAATGCAAAAGGTGTGTGGTTCGGCGGTGAGCTCGGGAAGGCCCGTGGCGTGGACGGGGATGGGCGGCAGCAGACGGTCAGGCCGGGGACGGGGTGGCAAGGACACGGTGGACCGGTTCGAACGGACACGAATGGGCTTGTGAGCAGCGGTGGAGGGTGGCGGAGCGAGGGCGCGGGTGACCGGCCGGTGTTGGGCTCCCGGACGCGACCGCGACCGGCGTGCACGTTGTGCCAATGTGCCAGACGTCTTCGGGGGTGTGTCGGTGGTGGGTGTGAGCATTGACGGGTGGACGACGGTGGGGACCTGGTGGTGCCGGCGGAGTGTGTGGCGTGGTGTCGTGGCCAGGACGTCGGGGTGAGTGTGTGCGATGACATGGCCGAGGTGGATCTGGAGTGGTGGAATGCCCGTCTGGCTCGGCACGCGATCCCCACCCGGATCGTCGGCCGCGATGTCGACGGCCTGCCCACCGATCATGGCGTCGGCTATCTGCGCCGTGCGGATCTCATCGGGAACGTCGATGGCGGCGTGGACGCCGACACGTCACGTAATGGTGGGTCGGTGGATCTGGGCGTGCTGTATCGCGCTGCGGCGTGGCTGTCGGGGCACCCCGGCCGTGACCGGCGGCGGTGCTTTCCCGACGTCCGCACCTTCGCATCGTCTGGTGGCGAGCGGGATGCGGTCACCGCCGTGCTGTTGGCATGCCGACAGACTCCTTGGCAGGCGATACCGGACGCCGCGTCTGCACGGCGGTGGTCCGGGTGGCCCTGCGTGTCCGGTGTCGGGCCTAATGGGAGTCGATCAGCGAGTTTTCACCCGATAGCGATCTGTTGAGGGGACGCTGGTCACCGAGCCGCTGGTCGGTGAGCACTGTGTCGGCCTGGAATGCAGTTCGATTCCTAGCG
>MAEX01000057.1 GCA_002013415.1 Mycobacterium sp. D16Q14 | reverse complement strand
CCCGACCAACGTTGGATTTCAATGTCATTCGCCGCGTTTCTCGCACTTATGGCGGTGCTGCTTATCAACAAACCGGTCGGCGAGTTCGTCCGGATACTGGCCTCAGCCGTGGTGCACCACCCCGATCACGTCGACATGAGCGACCGGGACGTGTCCCGGTCGATGATGGGGCTGGGCCTGCTGCTCGTTCCGATCGTGCTGCAGCAGCGTGCCTCGAGCATGGACTGGCTCGCAGGGCTGTACACAGACCGTGGCCAGCAACTGCGTGAAAAGCCACCGGGGATAACGGCCCGGCGCGCCGCACGGCCACCTGCGGTTGGCCGCACCGGACTAGCCCGCGCCCAACGAGTCCGCTAACTACCGCGACATCCTGCACTCTCGGGACTCTGCTTGGCACTAGCAAGTTGCTACGAACAAATCGACGCAGACCCCGGCCCGTGACTTATGAGCGTGCGTAGATCGCGGTACTACCCCGCTCTGCGGGGGCTCGCGCGACTGTGACGGCACTGACTCCTGAGGTTTGAACATGCCCAAGCACGTCAATTACTCTCTAGGGCATGGCCTTTCGTATTAAGCATATTCCGATGCTCGCCCTGGCTTCGCCCTTGGCATTCCCTGAATCCTTCGCCCGGTCGGTGATGAGCACCACGAATAGCGTGGTCCGCCAAGTATCTCCTCCCCGGAGAAGTGGTGGAGCCCTTCGCGGGCAGGGCGTAACGGGCCGGAGCATTTTGGAGCGTTCCCCCATATGCCTAGGGTTTGATCAGAATGGGTGCCTAGTACTGACGCCGCTCAAGCCGGTGCATACGGAAGACACCGGCCCACCTTCGTGGCGCCTCGGCGCACGGGGCGGCGTCGCCTGCTTTGGGCGCAACAGGCTGTACGTCGGGTACGGCACCTTGTTGCAGAGGCTGGCCGGCCCGTATGCCTCGTGGGTGCCGCACCCTGGTGGATGACGGTACCTACTCTGGTGGTATGGGTGTATGTCAGCAGGCGTCTCTCAATGCCGGCAGTCATTTCGGTGCGCCCTCAAAGCCGTACTTTGGGCGCAGGATCCGATGACAAGAAAGCCGGACCGCTGCGGCGTACACCACCACGATTCTGTGGAGCCGCTGACGCAAGCCTTCGTTCGAGGGCGCGGCCGCCGCATTGCCGGTAATGCGCGCACCATGACCGCTCAAACGCAAGCCCAAAATTCCTACGATCAAGCCGCAGCCCTGTTGCGTGAAGCGGCCAGTAACGACGACCTCATCGCCGTCGCTGAGGAGCTGGGTTTTGTTCACCTCATCGCCACATTGGCTGGGCAACGCAACGAAGCCCTCAACGCTCTGGGAATGCTCGGCCATGCCTATCGGGGCTGGTCCAGTCGCGATCACGACGCCGGACTGCAAGCAGCTCACGATCAGCTGCATAGCGTTGCTGAGGCCTACAAGCGGCGCGGCGAGTACCGGTCAGCAGCGATCTGCGAAACCAACGCCGCCACAGCATTATTGGAAAAGCACGCCGTAACAAATGAGGACTTGAGACTTGCCCGCGAATACCTCGACTACAGTCGGCGACACAAAAACCCTGCCAGCGTGGATTGGGCATACACCGAATTCAGCACCGGCATTTATTACGTGCAGTCGCGGGCTGCGACACCTGCCGATCATGTTGAAAATCTCCGCATCGCCCGCGGTCACTTCGATATCGCCATAGACCTATTCAACGAGCACGAGGAGCCTCTCTCCGTCGTAGTCATGGGTGAGTATGCACATTTGCTAGCCAACCAGGTCGATGCTGCCCGCGACAAGCGCGTCGCCGAGGCGGTACTGACTCACCTGAATGAACTGCCGGTAGAAATCATGCAGCATGCCGAAGCGAATCCAGACCAGTACGGCAACGCCATCTACAACAACCCCGTATCGCTCGGATTCGCTGCCATACCGCCTTGGCTGGCCGAGGCAATCGACACAGACCTCGATGCTGAAACTACTTCTAGCCTGCGCACCGCCGCCGCCCGCAGTGCGGAGATGTTGGCGCGACCTGTTAACAGTGACCGGGCAGGCTTGCAGCACGCCAGGTGGTGGCTGGCGCGAGCCCGCTGGGAATTGGACAAATCCGCCGATAATCTCGACTGGCTCTTCGACGCAGCCTCAGCCCTGCAAGACGAACCAGATCCCGCACTGTTCATGGAATATGCGGTCTACGCCTGCTGGGTAGGACGCACCTACCTGGGTATCGTGCCGCGACCGAGGGTGCTCCACGCCATCGCGACAGCCTATCTGCGCATGGTTGAACACGGCACTGACGAAACCGAGATCGCATCCTTCATCAAGCACTACGACCACCAGGTCCGCTTTGTTGCATGCAGTCTCGCGGATTTGGGCCTATGGGATGAAGCAGTCGCGGTTCTAGAAGCTACCCGGGTGCTCATCTACCGCAGCCACGCTGCCCTGCCTGCAACTAGTACCCACTCATCCCGGTCCACAACGTCATGGGTGTACATCACCCACTCCCCAGAGGCCAGCTACATCATTGTCGTCCGCGATGGCCAAACAACCCGAGGACAGATTCTGACGACGATGAGCGGAAAGCATCTAGTCGCCTCGACCATGTCGATTGTTCACGGACAGATCGGTTTACTCAGCGCTCAATGGTCCTATGCCACAAACGGTTTAACCGAAGCCGTCGCACGTATCATGACCGACCTCCAGCCCATCGCCAATACGATTGTTGCGTTAACACCTGAAGGCCACGGCTTAGTACTGTTGCCTAGCGGTTTGTACACCGGACTTCCTGTAGCCGCAACGATCTCGGAACTGGCACCCTCCCGCTATCCGTTTGTGGCTACTGCGTCTGCACGCCACGTTGTCGATACTCGGCCACACACCTGGCGTTTCGACGAGAGCACTCTGTACGCATTCGGCGCACCACAGTCGCCGGGGTGGAACTCCCTGCACTATCCCGCATTGGAAACCCGCGCGATCGCCGCATGCGTGCCCGCGCGTCGTACGGGCATCTTCGACGACATCACTCGAGACGAATTCGTCTCGGCTGCAATTGATTGCAACGTGCTCCATTTCTCCGGACATTCCTATTCTGACACCGAAAACCCCCTGCAATCAGCTCTAATCCTGCACGACGGCGAGTTCACACTCGAAGACCTTGTCGCCACACCAAGGCCACACTTAAACATGGTGACCTTAAGTTCATGCCAATCTTCCACGCCAGCTATCTCGGGACTGAGCAGCGAAGCCCTCGGCCTTCATACCGCGTTCCACCACGCCGGATGCCCATTTGTCATCGGAAGTCTTTGGCCCGTATTCGACATCACCGCAACCGTATTCATGACCGGCTTCTATACCAACCTCGGCGTCACCAACATCATCGGCCTGTCTGCAATATCTGCCGCAGTGCGCAATACCCAGCAATGGATGAAGTCTGCGACTCTCAGCGAAATCACTACCTTCCTTGACGGTTTGCATCCATCTATCTCGCTCCCAGACGCATTGGCCCACAAACCGCCAGATTCAGTGCCCTTCGCGGAGCCGCGCGCATGGGCGCCCTTCTACGTTGCCGCCACGAGGCTCTAGTCGGCCGCGCCTCAACGATTGGACGACCTTGCCTAAGTGGGTCATTTCTTGCGTGAAGCATCCCTGCCACAACCACATTGCCGACAAGTACGTGCGCGCCCTTCACTTCGACAGCGAAATCATCGCCAGCCAGCGGACGTCGCACTGGATTGTCCGTAAAACTCCCCTTGACGCGTCCTTGATATCAGGCCATTTTCGGCCGCGCCTGACTCTCAATGGCAGTCCATATCTTCTCGATTGTGAGGTGACGGGTTTTGAACCCGTGTCGTCCCCCTCTTTTTAGGCGAGTGCTCTACCAACTGAGCTACACCCCCACCCGCATGACCGTGTCGTGCGAGATCCAAACCGTAGCAGTCTCAGCCCCGCAGCGCGCCTTTCGTTGACCATGCTCAGTCCACCACGATCAAAGCGCCGCGCTAACCGCGAGCTCCCCAGCAAAGCATTCGCTACGATCCACTGATGGCGTACATAGTGACACCTATCGCCGCCGAATTTGTCGAGGCAGACATCGAGTGGACCCCGCTTGCTCAGCGTTGCGACTGTGTCATCGATTGGGGCTGGAACAGCAAGATCGCAAATCCGTTCATCTTCATGCAATGGTGCAGCCTTGTCGTGTTTCAACGCTGCCCTTGGCACGATCTGAGCATCGGGGCGAACATCAACAAGGAATCTGCCCACATGATCATGGCTGGAGGAAGTGACGGCAGCCCGCTCTTCGCGGCGCGACGAGCAACCGGAGCCGCCATCGAATTAGGCCAGCGACTCACTACGGACCTCATTTCACTAGCTGACAGCATCCTGGAAACCTCCAATCCTTCCGAACTCCTTTCAAGCATCCCACCGGACGACCGAAAGCGGCTCCCAGAGGATAGCGACGAAGCTGTCGATCATTGGCTTCTGGAACAACTCACGACGATCATTCTCAACCGTGGGTTCAATGCAGGGGAATACATCCGTCAGCTGTCAAGGGCCCGCCAAGCACATGCCCCTGCGACTGGCGATGACTCAGAGAAGCTGGCGCACACCCAGCGCACACAAGATGGTCGTCCGCGACCGTCCCAAAACAAACCCAGACCCCGACCCCCAATATCAGAGCAGCGCAAGCTCTTTCAATTGTCTGGAAACCGCTGTGAATTCGGAACATGCCGCCTTGTCCTGACTGCAGATGAAACATCAAGAGACCGCCTAGTCACTCTTAGCGACGTGGCGCACATCGTGGCGCAGAGCCCCCATGGGCCGCGTGGCGATGTCCCGATGCCAGCCCATGAACGCGATCAATACGAAAATCTCATCCTCCTGTGCAAAAACCACCACGAGCTGGTCGACAAACAGCGGCACACGTATACCCCCGAAATTTTGCGCCACATGAAGGCCAAACATGAGGCATGGGTCGACTCGCGACTAAACGGCAACGGCGCCAATTCATCACTACTACAATGGTTTATAGGGGACGCCGATGACTTCCCCGTCGTCTCCAACGTAGAAGACCGTGCGTTACTGGGAATCCACCCCGCGATTCAGTTAACTGACAATGCGGACTCCAGTTTGTCCTCGCAATACCCCTTGTACATCGATCGTGATTTCGATCCATTGCTGCGCGAATCCGTTCGACGGAGTAAGCGCCTGGGCGGTTTTATTGCGCTGGTTGGCCCCTCAGGATCTGGCAAGTCGCGGAGTGCTTTCGAGGCTATCCGGGCCGAGTTGCCCGAATGGCGGCTGATAATTCCGCCTAGTGCAAAGGATCTCAATGAACTCGTAGCAAGCGGAATTGACCTGGGCCAGTGCGTGATCTGGCTAGATGAGCTTGCCGATTTCATCGCTACCGGCGAACTTGCAGCACGTGGCTTCCAACGCCTTATCGCCAGCAGCAACCCGACGCTGCTAATTGGCGGCATCTGGCCAGCCGATTTTGACCGAGCACGGATGATGCCGTCCCGCCAGTTCACACGTGACTCCGATAACCAACACCGCAGTCGGCCCATTCAATCGCAAGGCCAACGTAGCGCGTTTAGGGCTTTGCAGCTAGTCGAGCGAATCGACGTGCCCGGACGCTTTAGCAGCCTGGAACTGGAACGCGCGAAATCAGCTGCGGCCCTGGACCCTCGTATAGCTACAGCGATATCGCACGATGCCGAGGCTTCCGTGGTGAGCGTTCTGGCCTCAACCCCGTGGCTGATACAACGCTGGCGGCAACCCAGCAATCCTATCGGAGCGGAGATGGTGACAGCAGCAACCGAGGCTCGGCTGTGCTGGCACCCTCGCTTATTTACATCTGCTCTCCTCAAAGCTGGG
>MAEX01000056.1 GCA_002013415.1 Mycobacterium sp. D16Q14 | reverse complement strand
TAACATCACAATGAGAACGGACAGCGCTCGCACGTGGTACCGACGGTTGGCTGCCGACTGGCGGCAATGTCAAGACAAAACAGCGGTCACGTGTAAATGAAAGCAGCACAACGGGACTGATTGTTTCGCGGCACGGTTAGTCAGCCTTCGGGGGCTGTGATCGGGTTGGGGATGCTTAAGGTTGGCACCACGCCTTGCCCAATCGGGAAGCAGTTAAGGTTCTTGCCCGTTTCGGCCATCTTGTTAAGGCAGTTGGCAATGGAGATCCGCAAGTCTGGTGGTGGCATCTTGGCGAGCTCCTCCGCGGCTTCACGTTTTTTCTTGTTGGTTTCCACTTCCTGACCGGCCTTGGTGGTATTCGCACGCTCCTCGTTAATCTGGTTGATGCGCTCCTCGGTCCTATCGTCGTAGTCGATCGTCGGCACCGATACATCCAGAATCTCGACCTCCTTGCCGACTTTGCTGCGCAGCAGACCTAGCGCCTGAGCGGCGATACTCGGCAACGGAGACTCTTCCAAGTTCTTTTTGTCCAGCGGGTCGAACTTGGCGAACGCCTCATTCAGGGCGACCTTGAGGTTGCGCTCAATCAGGTTCACCCGAACACCGTCAAAAGTCTTGTACTGCACAAACAATTCGTCCGCGGAGTCCGGCTTGATCTGCCACCGGATCGAGGCATCGGCCAACGCGGTCGAGTTGTTACCCAGCCGCACCGGGATCCGGCGGTCACCGCCCGCGACGGCCTGGTAGGTGTCGATCTGCACCGCACCATCCATCTCATGCACCTGCACCCACGGGGCCTTGAAGTGCAGCCCGTTGTTGAATGTCTGCCCGGTGGGCCGATTGAACGCTGTCGCGATACCGACCTGCCGGGTACCGACAATGGTGACCACCGACGACGCCAGCACCACAACAGCCAGGAAGATCGCCGCGGCACCCGCACCGAGCACTACAGCGCGCCGAGCAGAAACCCTGCGCCCCAACACCACCAACACCACACCGACAAGAACCAGCAAAACGGTAACAACACTCGATGTCATCGAATCTCCCTAGAAATGGTGGGTTTGCGTTGCTTCATTGACGTGTATGTCCTAGCCGGAGCACGGCATCCCTCCCGACCGGTGTGCCAGATGCGAGTGCCGTGCGGTAGTTAGTGGCTATTACCGGGCACTGTGAACTGGAAGCCATCCAGGATGGATCGCTTGCCTGCGGTGTAAGCGGGATTGGCGGGTTCGGTGGTTTGGATGGTCAGCACCGTGGCCCAGATCTTGTGCCCATCCTCAACTGCGGCGATCAAAGCGGTCACCGGTCGGTTCTGCAGGGTGTAGGTGATCGTGCTGCTCGGATGCCCGCACACGGTCCCCACAGCGCGGGACTCAACGGCCATGCCGCCCTGCTCCACGCTGACGATCTCAGCCTCAACGCCCTGCTGCGCTGAAGCGACCTTGCCTGTCAGGTCTTCCAGAGTCACCACCGCGTTTGGCGTGAAATCGTTGGCTCGCAACCCAATATTGGCGACCGCCCCGCGAATCAGCGGCGAATTCATCGCCGCCGAATACTCCCAGCCCTGCGGCGCCGGCACCGCCAACACTGGCTCGCCCGGCGCCTTGGCATCCAACGTGACCCGCGGAACATCACTGGCCACACACCCATCCATGGGGGCCGCAGATGTCGACGACGCCGTCACCGATGCAGCTGGCGTGTCGGATGTGTCGCTCGGCGACTGCCGCGAAGAACACCCCGCCACGACAACGGCCACGCAAAACACGGCGACAGCAGTGCGGTTACATTTTCTCACTGCAAGCAGCCCTTCCTCAATCCCCATCACTTTTAAATCGTTCACACTTCTCATATCTATTAACTCGCTTAACGGGCAATCGAAAGGGTTTGAATATTTTGCGGAAGTTTTATTTCCCAGCAGGGTGAGCCAGAACCGCCGCCATCTGGGTCCGCCGAGGCGCGAAATGCGGTGGCGAGCGCGATCGCCACAACTACGGTCAGCACACCCAACTTGATGGCGATTCGGGCGCGATACCGCGGCGGGCGATCGGCCTGGGGATATGCACTGAGCTCGGTGTGCCGTCCAAACTCGCGGCAGTCCGTCACCTGCACCATGCCCCCGCACTCCAACGCGACGGCTACCTGCCGTTCGCGTCTAAGCGAATCGTAGAAAACTTATAGACTGCTAAACATCCTGGTTAATGACAGCCTAGATTCGTTCAGCTAACCTGTCAACCATCAGACGACCGCCCTATCAGAGGCCGACCTCCAACAGCACTGAGGCAGGCCGCAACCCACATGAGTGGTTCCCTGGGTTCACCTACCACAGACAAAGCCCGCTAACGCTCTCAGCATAGAGACCGAATTCAGCGAAAGGCTCGATCTTCACCTGGCCGTCTCACCTGCCAGCCTGACATTCATCAACTCCCGCCCGTGGTATCACCTCGCGTGGTGCCGCTCCCTTGCTTGGGGGTGTCCCGAGGAACAAAGGAGCGGCACCAGCGACGATTCTGGCAGAGTGCCGATGGAGCAGTGTGGTCTCTGCCGTGCTATTCACCAACCAGCAACACGCAGGCCAGGTCGACACAGCTGCCGCCTAGGGACAATCGCAGTATGCGACTCCAGAAGGCTTACAGAGATGGGGCCGCCGATACCGGCGCCGACAATAGCAACTGTAGGCATGAACCAACGGCATTGATGAGCCCTTGGCAGCAGTACAGCATTTCGACACGCATTGGAGTACGTCTGGCTGGCGGTGCACGCCCGCGCACCTCCCGTCTCCTCCAGCTTGCGTGAGGACTGACCGTTAGCTTTGCCGAGCACCGCCCGACTGATATCCACGCACGGAAGTAACTACTTTGAGCCACCACAGTAACAGTCAGCGACGCTTATTCAATTTGTTACCGATTTTCAGGCACCTCACAATTTCTACAAAGCTTACTTTCAGCGATCGGAGATATATTCTCGCTGCTCTAAATAATCAGGGTGATTGAAATCATCTTATTGCCTCGGCCGCTTCGTGTGCTTAATATCGACGGTATGCCAACTTTTAACGTTAATTCGGTGGATTGGAACGAGCTGTATCGGGGCGAAGCGGTCTACGCCCCTGGCGATCCGGGCTGGAACATCGGAGAGATGCAGCCTGAAATAGCTGCTCTACATCGGCAGGGACGGTTCGAGAGCCCGATCCTCGACTCTGGTTGCGGCGTTGGATTGACCTCGTTAGGGCTTGCTGGACAAGGCTATGAGGTGGTCGGACTGGATTTATCTGAGAGCGCCATAGAAAAAGCTCAGAAAGCTGCCAAAATTCTCGGGTTGAACATCGCATTTGATACGGCGGATTTAACTTCCGACATTGGATATATCGACTATTTCAACACAGTGGTAGACGGTCTGGTATTCCACTGCCTGCCGCATGAACTCAGGGACAGCTACGTTCGCTGCTTGGCGAGGGCACTGAAGTCCGGTGGCAATTTTTTTGCGCTTGTTTTCGCGACCGAGGCATTTCCCCCGGATGCCGAATTTGGCCCGCGCCCGTTCACTGAACAACAGCTACGCGATATCGTTGGACGGCACCTCGTCGTCGACGAGGTACGGCGTGCACGAGCTTGGGTGAACGTTCCCCGCCACCTGCCTGAAGGTTTCGAGTATCGCAATGTAACCATCGGCTCTGACGGGCGTGCGCAACTGCCGTCGTGGCTAGTATCTGCGCATCGCAGCTAACTAGATCAGGTCGTGCTAGTCGGTTTGTTCCACGGCTAGTCGGGTCGTGGAACAAACCGCACGAACGGCATCTTTTGGCCTGCCTCCCGAAAATCGGCCTCCGAGCCGTCAACGGAAATCCCCAGGACGCGGGGCAGCATGTGCTGGGCTGCGCGGCGGTGTTTGGCTGCATAGCGCACAAAGACATCGCCGCCTTCGTCTTTACTGAGGGGAAGGGCCATCACGAGCAGCACCCGGGTACCTACCTGGATGCTCACCTCGGGCGTAGCGAGGATGTTCTGGTACCAGGCAGCTTTGGAGCCCCAGCCGGAAGCAACGATGTAGCTGTCGTCTGTCGGATCGTGTTCGGCGACTTCCAGTACGGTGTGTCTGGGCTTGCCGCTGATGCGCCCGGCGTGGTTGAGCAGCAGCAACCGCTGTCCGAATACCCATCCGAGTCTGATCCGATAGAGGTAGATCGGCATCCGGAAGGCGGCACGGGTCAGACCCGAAGGTAGCGGGACGTTCTTGACGATCTGCATGGCGCTCCTTGATCGTTGCGCTCGGTATCTATGGTGTTTGGTCAATGACGTTGTGTGGTGGTCTATCTTCTTCCGGCAGGGTGCAATGGATCCGAGGCTTTGACGGTGACAGTGGTTTCAGGCGTCAGACCGGGCAACGCGATCCGCGGCGCGTCCGGTGTGCCAAGCCGACCTGCCAGCCAAGGCAGGGCGGCAGCGAAAGCTTGTGCAGCGAAAGGCCAGTCATGTCGGCCCGGTCGGGTCGACACTGCACAACGGATACCGTGAGCGCTGGCTTGCTGGCACAGCGAATTGGCGGCAACATCCTGCCCCTCGGGGTTCGCGACGCCGTCGTGCGGGCCGTCGCTGACCGACCCGATCCCTGTGGCGGTCGGCAGGTGGCGCCCCGAAACGCCAGGAATGTCAAACCAGCCTGCTACCGCGTGATACCGCCCGTGGCGGCTGATCACGGTGGCCGGATCGAATCGCGACCATGCCTCGCTGTCACCGCCGAACAGCGTTGCGATGCTGTGCGACTTATCTCCGGTATTGGGACTTGCATCCCCGGCAATGTCAACGAACGTCGTGAATGTTTCGGAGTGCATCACTGTCAGGTCCAGTGCGCAGGTGCCACCCATCGACCAGCCGGCAACACCCCAGTTATGGCGGTCCGCGCTGGTGCGGAAGTTCGACACGATGTAGGGCACCACCTCGTTGACGAGATGATCGGCCGCGTTACCGCGGCTGCCGTTGACGCACTCGGTGTCGTTGTTAAACGCCCCGGTGGCATCGGCGAACACCAGGACGGGAGCGTTCCCGCCGTGCCCGGCGGCGAAATCATCTGCGGCTTGGGCGGCATGGCCGGCCCACACCCAGTCCGCCGGAGTGTTCAAGGCCGAACCGATCATCAACACAACCGGAAGTTGGGGCGCCGGATCGCGGCCAAACCAGGCCGGAGGTAGGTACACCAGCTCAGTGCGATGACTAAACCTCGACGCGCCAACAGGAATCGTGACGGGTGTGATGACACCGGCAGGTGGCTGCACTCCTGCGAGTTGCATGGCCAATACCGTGCCGCGGTCGACCTGACCGGGCACCGGGGACAGCGTGAATCGGCTCCACGCGGCGTGCACCGTGGGCAGGTATCCGATCCAGGCATTCGCCGACAGCCCCACACACACAACGCACAGGGGTAGCGCCACAACCGCCAGTGCGCGCCGCCACCACCGCACCCCACGCCAGCAGACCGCGAGCACCGACGCCAGGCCGGCGGCGGCAATCCACAACCACAGCTGCAGCGGCGCCGGGTCGCCGGCAACACCTACCGACCCGAGATACCTACACGCCATCGCGGCCAGCAGCACCCCGACCACAAGCCCCCAGAACATTGTTGCGCGCCTGCACTGCGCGCGGCTCGTCAGAACCACAAAAAGTGCTGCTGCCGTGGTTAATTGGACCACCGCCGGCAGCCATCCATGAAGAAGGGAGAGCTGCCCGACGAAGTGGCGCATCGATGTACCTACAGGCCAGCAGAAGCGGGCGGCTCACCGCCAGCAGAGGTAAACGCGTTCAACGCCCGCACCAACCCGCGACGCTCACGTGGGGGCATCTTGCCTGCAATCTCAGCGATAACGGCCCGCCGGCGCGAGGTGACCTCCTGGACCACGCCTTCTCCGTGTGCGGTCAGTTCCACCACCAACTCCCGGCGCGATCGCGGATGCGGCCGACGATCGATCAAACCGACATTTG
>MAEX01000055.1 GCA_002013415.1 Mycobacterium sp. D16Q14 | reverse complement strand
GTTCCCTTCTGGTACGCGACAGGTCAGCTGAATACGGCCGCGAATCAGAAGGTGATCACTGATTTTGTGACGGCTCTTGGTCAGTTGCCGGGTGTTCCGGCCGCGGTGTTGTCGTATCTGCAAGGGATTACGAAGCAAACGCCGCCGACCATCCCGACCATTCCAGGCATCACCTCCTTGGTCACGCCCTCGTCGAAGCTGATCACGAACACTGCGGCGGTTCAGTCCGATGCCGCCACGCCGGAAGTTGCCAAATCGGAAGTCGCCAAGCCTGCAACCCTTGAGGAAGCGACGAAGCCCGCCACCTCGGCGGAGCCGGTCAAGGTGACGGCTCCGGCTGAGTCGGCCAAGCCGGTGGAAGCGGCCACCCCGTTGGAGCCGGTCAAGGCGACCACTCCTGCCGAGCCGGTCAAGGCGACCACTCCTGCCGAGCCGGTCAAGCCCGCCACCTCGGCGGAGCCGGTCAAGGTGACGGCTCCGGCTGAGCCGGTCAAGCCGGTGGAAGCGGCCACCCCTGTCGAGGCCGTCAAGCCTGCGGCCCCGGCAGAGCCGGCCAGGCCCGCGGCTCCGGCTGATGCCGTCAAGCCTGCGGAGCCGAAGGTCAACGTTCCTAAAGTCAAACTGCCCACCCCGGCCACCAAGGTCGGAGAGGTCAGCGGCGGAGTTGCGCCGAAGACCGAAGACTCGGCCAAGGCAGACAAGAGCGAGAAGGCCGATTCCAAGGACACCAAGTCCGACAAGGGGTCCGCACCGAAGAAGTCCGAAAATGACTCTTCAGCTGCGAAGAAGCCCGAGAGTGCCGCGTCGACCACCGGTAAGTCGGAGTCCGCTTCGAGCTCCTCATCGAGTGATTCGCACTCGAGCGCCTCGAACGGTTCTTCGCACAGCGACTCGCACAAGGCGTCGTCGGACTAGTCCCCGGTAACAAGCTCAAAGGTCCCCGCGCCAGACATGGCGCGGGGACCTGCTTGTAAGCGGCACTGACATAAGTCAACATCATTGACATGGATATCGACGGAACCGCGACCCTGGGGTACTTGCTGACCCGTACCGCGACATCACTGCGCGGCAAGGTGGCGGCCCGGTTGGAGCCCATGGGCCTGAGCCTGCCCGAGTACATCTGCATGCAGATCCTGCGCACCTATCCGGGCATGTCCAACTCCGAACTGGCTCGGCAGGCGATGGTTACCCGGCAGGCTATGAATGCCGTGTTGCACCGGCTGGAGCAGGAGGGTCTGATCAGCCGTCCGGAGAACGCGGATCACGGCCGGTCGCTGCCCGCTCGCCTGACCCGGCGCGGCAGCACCCAGCTGGACAAGGCGGTGGAGGCGGTGACCGCGGGCGAGAACGAGGTCATGGAGAAGCTGAGCGCTGACGAGCGCCGCGCGTTGAAGGCCATGCTGGCCAAATGCGTTCCGAGTCAACTGCCATGAGGCGCGCTGGGTGGCTGATCGCGTTCACCGGTCTGGTGATCGGGTTCAGTGTCTGGCTTCCGTGGTTGCGAACGTCGGCCAGCGGCGGCGGCAGGGCCAACGCCATCGGCAGCGCTACCGGATCGGTGGTGCTGCCCGCGGGATTCGGTGCGGGCCAGATGATCTTGCTGGTTTCGGCGCTACTCGTGGTGGCCGGATGCATGGTGGGCCAGCACATTCTGCACCGCATCGCCCCGGTTGCCGCGGGTGTACTGGCACTCGTGCTCTTGGGGCTGGAACTGCTGTATTACCGCAACAACATCAAGGTGCCGATCGTGACGGGCTACGGGTTCTGGGTCGCGATCGCGGCGTCGGCTATCGCGGTCGCGCTGGCCATCGTTGCCCTGCTGTCACGACCCCAGGCCGGCGAGCAGCAGTGGCACGATTGAGCCATACATCCCATACTTGACGGTGCCGAGTGTGTCCCGGTTCTTTCCTACCAGTGGTGACACGAAACTCGTTGCGGTAGAGAGCACCTGATCTTCTGCAACGGCCGCGTCGACAATCTGGTAGTTCAGGGATTCGGATCCGCCGAGACGTCGGCCGCTGGGCATGGTTGCCGATGCCGCCTGGGGTGTCATCTTCCCCTGACAGAGCGCCGACATGCCGGGGGTGAACGGCATCCCGAGGTCGACCTCGGGAAGGCAGAAGAAGCCGCGATCGGTACGCATCACCCGGTAATCACATGCCAGCGCGACCATGGCTCCGGCGCCGAAGGCGTGACCGTTGACGGCGGCGACGGTGGGTGTCGGAAACACCAGGAAGCGCGCCAGGATCTTCTGAACCTCGGTGATGTACCAGCTGAGCTTGTCGGGGTTGGCGCCCAGAAAGTCGACATCCAATCCGTTGGAGAAGAACTTGCCGCTGCCGGTGACCACCAGCGCGGACGGGGTGTCATCGGCGAGTACCTCGTCGAGCAGTGCGTTGATCTGCTCGATATTCGCTGTGGTGAAACGGTTCTCGTCGGTGCCGAGCTCGAGGGTGTAGATGCCTTCGGAGCGCTGCAGTGCTGGCATGTGTCGCTACCTCAACTGTTCGAGAGCTGTCGCTACTTGCTCGGGGATGGGTACGGGGGTGCGGGCGTCGGAGTCCACGTAGACATGGACGAACCGGCCCAGGGCGCGGGGAGTGTCTTCGACGACGCCGTCGACGACCGTGAACACCCCGAGCTTGTAGATGACGCTGCTGCGGCCGCGATGTTCCAGGGCCAGGCCGATGGACAGTTCGTCGGGGAAGGACACCTCGGCCAGGTACTTGCAGGAGGTTTCGGCGACGACGCCGATGGCGGGCAGGTCGCGAATGTCGCATCCGGCGGCGTCCATCAGCCAGCCGTTGACGGCGGTGTCGAACCAGGCGTAGTAGACGACGTTGTTGACGTGTCCGTACACATCGTTATCGGCCCAACGGGTTTGGTGCAGGCGGTGCACCGGGAAGTCTGCTTTGGTGGGCAGCTCTGGCTTGGTCATGGGCGGACTACCTGACGCACCGCGTGTCCGTCGGCCAGTGCGTCCAGCGCAATGTTGATGTCGTCGAGGGGTAGCTCTCCAGACTTCAGTTTTTCCACCGGCAACCGTCCGACGCGCCACAATGCGAGCATCGCCGGGATGTCCTGTTGCGGCTGGGCCGATCCCATGTACGAGCCCAGGATGCTGCGGCCCTCGGCGACGATACTCAACGCGGGCAGGCTGATTCGCGCATCCGGATGTGGCAGACCCACCGATACGGTGCCTCCGCCTCGGCCGGTGAGCGCGTAGGCCTGTTCCAGCACTGCTGCCGATCCGACCACCTCGAACACCCAGTCGTGACCGCCGGGCGCGTTGTCCGGTGCGCACGCGCTGGTGGCCCCGAGTTCAAGGGCCAGCTCGCGTTTGGCGGGCACAGGGTCGATGGCCAGCACCTCGCCGGCGCCGGCGGCCGCCGCGGACATCACCACGGCCTGCCCCACACCGCCCAGTCCGAGGACCGCGACCGAGTCGCCGGGGCGCACGGAAGCGGTGTGGGTGACCGCTCCGAAGCCGGTCAGCATGGCGCACCCGAACAGTGCTGCCGTGTCCAGCGGTACGTCTTTGCCGACGACGACCACCGAATTACGGTCCACCACGGCATGATCGGCGAAACCCGAGACGCCCAGGTGATGACGGACCTCGGAGCCGTCGAGGTCGTGCAGTCTGGTGCCGCCGCGGATGAGGTCACCGCGGCCGTTAGCGGCTGCGGCGTCCGGACACAACGCGGGGCGGCCCGACGAGCAGTACCTGCAGGCGCCGCAGCTCGGCACGTAGACCAGCACCACATGGTCGCCGGGGGAGACGTCGCGAACACCGGGGCCGACCTCGGCGATGACGCCGGCAGCCTCGTGCCCGAGCGCCATGGGCACCGGACGTATCCGGTTGCCGTCGACGACCGACAGATCAGAGTGACACAGCCCCGCGGCTTCGATGCGGACCAGCACCTCACCGGGGCCCGGTGGGTCGAGTTCCAGTTCAACGATTTTCAGTGGGTGTGTGTCGCGGTATGGCCTTTCGATCGGTGCCGCGTGCAGCACCGCAGCACGAATTCGCATGGACGAGCTGCTCGCGCGAAGACTCTCAGGCACAGACCCCTCCGTAAATCGCATTGAGCCAGACGTGGAGCAGCGTATCGACAATGTCGTGGTCCGCGACGGCGGGTTGCTGACCGGTGAAGGTTGCCCGCATCACCGACTGGTTGATGAGGTTGAGTGCGATGGCGATATCGCGCGCGGGGATGGTCGCGGGTGCCGCCCTGCGTACGCGTTCGGCCTCGATGCCCACCGTCGTATTGGCTACCCAGTTTTCCGTCACCTCGGACCAGCGTTGATCCAGTTCGGGGCTTGTTCCTTGCATGCTGGACAACGCGACCGTGAGGGCCCGGTGGGAGCCGAACGCGTCGAAGTAGGCCTTGATCACGGCGCGCCAGTATTGCGCGGGGCTCGTCATGGCGGCCGGGTCGATGCTCGCGACATTGGCGTCGGCTTCCTCGATGATTCGCTCGGCCAGCGTGAGGAGGACGGCTTCCTTGGAGGGGAAGTAGAAGTAGAACGTCGGCCGGGAGATTCCCGCGCCGCGTGCCAGATCATCGACGGAGATGTCGGCAAGGGGGCGCTGGCCGAGTAGCTCCTCGGCGGTCGCCAGGATCGCCTGGATCCGTTCATCGCCGGACGGGCGCGTCGTTTTGCGGCCTCTTGTAGCCGGTTTAGTCACGTCTACCTGCACATTCTATAAAGTTCTCGACACACTGTTGACTTTCTCGACACTGCGTCGATAGCCTAGCTGGCATGACCGAACATGTCGACATTGTCATCGTGGGCGCCGGAATCTCGGGTATTGGCATGGCATGCCACATCACCCGCGACGTGCCGGGCAAGAAGTTCGTGGTGCTGGAGGCGCGCGAGCGCATCGGTGGCACCTGGGACCTTTTCCGCTACCCGGGTATCCGCTCCGACTCCGACATGTTCACCTTGGGCTTCAACTTCCGTCCCTGGACGAGCACCAAGGGCATCGCCGACGGTAATTCCATTCGCGAGTACGTCACCGACACCGCGCGCGAGTTCGGCGTGGACCAGAAGATCCGTTTCGGTCACAAGGTCGTCGGCGCCGAGTGGTCCTCCGAGCAGGGACTCTGGACGGTGCGCGCCGAGCATGACGGTGAGATCGTCGAGTTCACCACCGAGTTCTTCCTGGCGTGCACCGGCTACTACAACTACGACAAGGGCTTCACGCCGGAGTTCGAGGGTGTCGAAGACTTCACCGGCCAGGTGATCCATCCGCAGCATTGGCCGGAGGATCTGGACTATGCGGGCAAGAAGGTCGTTGTCATCGGTAGTGGGGCGACAGCCATGACGCTGGTCCCCGCGATGGCGGGAACCGCTGGGCACGTCACCATGCTGCAGCGTTCGCCCACCTACGTGGTGTCGCTGCCGTCCACCGACGCGCTTGCGGTGGCGCTGCAGGGCAAGTTGCCCGCATCGATCGCCTACCCGATCGTGAAGTGGAAGAACCAGATGGTCAGCTTTATCAGCTACCAGACGAGCCGTCGCGACCCGCAGCGCATGAAGGGGATCCTGCGTGCGCTCCTGAAGCGCCAGCTTCCCGACTTCGACCTGGACAAGCACTTCACCCCGAAGTACAACCCGTGGGATCAGCGCTTGTGCGTGGTGCCGGACTCGGACCTGTTCCGCGCCCTGCGCAAGGGCACTGCCTCCATAGTCACTGACCGTATTGTGCGGTTCACGCCCAAGGGCATCATGTTGGAGTCCGGTGAAGAGCTTGAGGCCGATATCATCGTCACTGCAACGGGTCTGAATGTTCAGCTGGCCGGTGGGCTCAGGCCCGTCGTGGACGGTGTGCAGGTGAACCCCGCGGATTCGGTGAGCTACAAGGGCTTGATGCTGACAGGCCTGCCGAACTTCATCTTCACCTTCGGGTACACCAACGCATCGTGGACTCTCCGTGCCGATTTGGTGTCGCAGTACACCTGCCGTCTGCTCAACTACATGGCTAAGACGGGACAGACCGTGGTGTGGCCGGTCGAGCCCCCGACCAGCGAGCGGCTGCCGTTCTTGGAGGACTTGGTCTCCGGGTATGTCGCCCGCGCGGAGAGCGCGGTGCCGCACCAGGTGCCGCTGGCGCCGTGGCGGTCGTACCAGAACTACTTCCGCGAGCTGCCCGTGCTCAAGTACGGAAAGGTCGCCGACAAGGGCGTCCGATTCAGTCGCGGAGCCGCGGGGTCGGCGACATCCGGCCGGGCGAAGGCCTCCCACGAGGCACCTGCTGCAATAGGCAGGTAAATACCTGCGTAATGGCCGGGTGCAGTCAGCACCCGGCCATTCTCATGGGGGACGTGGTCTTCAAGGCTCTCGCCGACCTGACTCGGCGGGAGCTGTTGGACCGGCTGCATGAACGCAACCGCCAGACCCTGAGTCAGCTCTGCGAAGGCGTTGGAGTGGCGCGTCAGTCGGTGACTAGGT
>MAEX01000054.1 GCA_002013415.1 Mycobacterium sp. D16Q14 | reverse complement strand
CGACGCACAACCCGGCCCGGTACGCCGCTGAGCTCTCGGGAGTCCGGGTCACGATAGGCACCCCCATGACGCGCAGCCGGGAGCGCCGCACAAGCGCGCGCAGTCGCCCGTCCGAGTGGGGTCGTGTTCACCGTTCGGCGGAACCTGATCCGCGCTGATTGCCCCCAGCGCCTTGCGGACCAGCGCCCAAGGCCCGTCGCCGTAGCGGTGCTGGACGGTGACTGTGTGCCAACGTCCGTCGCATTTCGCCTGGGCCACGTAGTTGTTCACGTCGTCAGGCAGCGGGCGGCCGGGCGTCGTGCGCTGAATCGTCATGCCCTCGTGGATCGATTGGCCGTTGACGTGCAGGTCGAAATGGAGCGTCATCAGAACTCCATCGCGTCGCGCAGCTCGGGGCACCCACTGCGCTGGTCGCAGCCGAGTCGCCGTGCCTTGTCGGCCGGGGTGAGCTCGCCGAAGCAACGGCACATTACGAACTCATCGTCGTCAGGTGTGGTCATCACTCGCTCGCCTTCTCGCGAGCCTCACGCTGGCGCAGGGCTTCCCGCCGACCGCGCACGCCTTGAGCTTGTTCGCCGTCTGCGTAGCCTTGCGCGTAGATGTCAGCGGCGAGCCGATGCAGCGACCAGCATCCGGAGTCACCGAACGGGGAGCGATTGACGTAGCGCTCCGCGTCGTGCAGCTCCTTATCGATGTACTGCTCTACCAGGTCAATCACAGCCTGGGGTTCAATGCGAGGTTTCATGTTGTCTCCGTTCGCTATCGGGTTGTCGCTCATGTGCCGCTCAACTCGATGACCTCAATAGGTCCGTGTGGGAACGCGTCTCGCTGGGCAGTCCGGCACTTGAAGCACTCGCGGGCGATCCGGTCGGACTGGAACTCATGCGCGCACCGCATGCAGATGAATCGGAACCATGTACGGGCGGTGGTCATCGCCACACCTTCGGCCTACCTGAGAGTTCGTCGAACGTCTTGCCGAACATCGATATCGAGATCAGGTCGATAGTCAGTAGAATCGCCAATTGCGTTTCAAACAGCACGATCTGGGCGTATGCGATATTCCGGACCTGCCAGTCGGTGACAGGCGGGTACTCGCCGAGGGGCTGGTCATCGGCAATCATGCGGCCACCTTCACCTTCTCGCGTTCCTCGCGGGCAAGCTCGATCAGGAGTTCGGACCGGCTAAACCCGTTGCGGATCAACATGTCGACCATGGAGTTGTAGGTGATGCCCATGCGCCGGGCAGCCTCGTGATCGGGTACGCCGATGAACTGATACTCGGCCCACCTGCGCGCGAAAGGATTTCCGGTCTCCGGCGGCAGTTCGGGGTCCATCCACATCACAAGGTCGCGGGTGAGCGGAGCGCACGTCCGCTGTTGACCGCGAAGGATCTGGCGCAACGAAGCGTTCAGCTTTCCAGGGCTGCCATTGGCCGCCGCGATGGCGTTGATGGTCCAGCCGAGCGCCTGCAGCTTCTCCAGATGCAGGCGCACAGGGGCGGCGTCTATGTAGCGGGCAATGGTCGTGGTGCTCATAGGGACATATCCGCGTAGAAGTCGCGCAGCTTCGCGAACGCTTTGGCTGTGGCCTCGGCGTCACCGAGCGCCGAATGCGGGCAACGGTTTTCGATCTTGAGAGCCGTGAGCACGTCTTGCAGTCCCGGTAGCTCGGACGGGTCACGCCCGAGCGCCGGGGCCGCGTAGGCGGCGAGGTCCGCCAGCCGGTGATGCCAGGTCGGGACGCCGAGTAGCCGCTTTACCAGGGCTGCATCGAATGTCGGGTTCGATCCCGCGAATGTGTTGTCGCGCAGCATCACCGCAAGCGCTTCCCACATGTCGCTGGTGTCGCCCCGGTTGAGCATCTTATGGAACACGCCGCGTTCAAAGTACCGGTTGACGGCGAAAGCCTGGGGCTCGATGTAGGCCCCGGAAAGTTCGACATAGGGAACGAATTCGAGCAGTTCGCCTGTGTCGACATTGATGGCCGCAACCTCGATCGGCGCGCACTGCGGACCGAGGCCGGTGGTTTCCAGGTCTACGACGATGAGGTTGCGGGACATCAGTTTCTCCTCTACTTGGCGGGAATGGTGGGCATGACTGGAGTGGGCCAGCACAGCAGCGCGAGGCCCTTCTCCTTGGCGATGTCCAGGCACTTGGAGACCAGGACATTGGGGTCATGCGAGACCGAGTCCGCCAGCTTCTTGTTGGCGTCGGCCTGCGCCAGGGCCGTCTGCTGTGCCTGCAGCGCAACGGAAGTCGCCGCGCGCTCTTGGTTCAGTTGGTTAATCTTCGCCTCGGTGCCGTCGTCGTAGTCGATGGTCGGGACCGCAACGTCGAGGATCTCAACCTGACTGCCCACCTTGGCGGCGAGAATGTCCCTGGCCTGTGTCGACAGCTCCGGCAACGGCGATCGGTCGAGGTTCTTAGGGGCCAACGGATCAAACGTCGCGAACACCTCATTGAGCGCCACCTGCAGATTGCGAGTCACCAGATTGGTACGCACGTTGTCGAATGTCTTGTACTGCACGAACAATTCGGGTGTTGCCTCCTGCCTGATCTGCCATCGCACGGACACGTCGGCATCGGCGGTTGACGAGTTGCCCAGACGAACCTTGATGCGGCTGGTGTCCTTGTGCTGGTCGATCTGCACAGCGCCGTCCATCTCCGTCACCTGCGCCCATGGCGACTTGAGATGCAGGCCGTTGGACAGAGTCGATCCAGTCGGGCGGCCGAACGTCGTTTCGATGCCGATCTGCCGGGTACCAACCACGGTGGTCGAGGCGAAGGCGAGGAAGATGAGACCGACGAATCCGGCGATCACTGCGACGATGAAGGCCCCCGCCCGGTCCTCCCCTCGCATGAATAGGCCGACAAGCACGGCGATCGTGGCGACTACCGCCAAGATCAGGACGAACCACGTTGAAACTGGCATTGCTAAACCTTTCGTTTGGTACGACTGAATGGGGCTGGGGACTACCGGTTCGTCGCGTAGACGGGTACACCGAGCTGCTCGGAGAGGCCGGTGGTCACGTGCGACCAGGCATCGCGCACCAGGTGCTCGTACGGCTTCGGGAACAGACCCAGGAACAGCTGCCCTTGGCTCACCCGTAGTCGCAGCCAGCACGTCACCTCGATGAGCGGGTAGTCCTCGAATGGTCGAGCCGCGAACTTGATCTCGCGTGGCACCTCCAGCGGCCGGGACGCGGTACCCGCCTTGGTCGTGACTTCCTCGCTGTAGGTGAGGTGCTGACTCCCGGTGTCGCGCTTGATCTGGGACTCGAAGGACCCCTTGCTCGATCCCCGGACGCTGTCGACGATTTCGATGATGTCGGCGGCCTGGTGGCTCGTGATGAGATGTCCGGCCTGCTCGATCAGATCGCCGAACTTCTCCTGACCGTGGTAGTCACCGTCTGCGGCCTTGAACAGGGTGGCCCAGTCTGGATCGTCAACAAACTGCAGGGTGAGCACATCGCTGCGGCGGGTGTAGTCGGCAGTGGCGTCGGTACCGAGCTCGTCGTAGGTGACGCTGACTTGACCCTTTTCGCGATTGCCCCACACCGTCGAGAGCCCTTCGAGCAGTGGTCGACGGGTGACCTCGGCCAGGAATGAGGCGGTGTCGGTGACGGTGCGACGCTCTGGAGCGCGCGGCGGGAACGCGGCGTGTGCCGCACCGCGAACATCGACAACGGCGGATTGGAGACCGCTCGGACCGTTGACGGCGGCCAGATAGATCGGGCCATCAGCGCCGACGACCTCGGCGACCTGCTCGATTGTGTGGTTGGGAAGTTCAAGAGCGTTGTCGGACATGGGTATTACTCCTTGATGTCGGTACAGCGTGGGGGTTGGATTCGGCTACTTGGTGCCGTAGTACATGGCAGCGTTGTCGCGGGACAGCTGGCCTTCGCCGTCCGCAAAGAAGATGGTTCCGGCGGGATCCTTGGCGGGATTGCTGACGACATCGGGGACCAGGCACACCGCGCCGGACTCGCGCGGCTCGACCTTGATCTTGAGCGTGACGCAACCGCCCTTCTTGCCGGTCGCCATCGCCGCCTCAACGCACTCGTGTAGCGCCTTGGTCGCCTCGGCCTGGGTACGGCCCTTGTCGAGCTGCGTCAGCACGACGATGAATTCCGTGATGTCGCCGGGCGCTAGCTCGGTGCCCTTCTCCTGCTCGGCCTCTTTGTCGGACATGGTTATTCATTCCCTTCGGTGGTGGTGGGTTGTGCTGCTGACTGATTCAGAACGTCGGTGACTACGTCGGCTTCTGCCTCGGATAGGTCGTTGATATCGGCGATCTCGCGGCCGACAAGCGAGGCCACGTGGGCGAGCGTCTTGGCCGTGGCTTCCGCGCCGCGCAGGGAGTGGCCCGTATTGCCGAGCAGCCCGCGAATGGTGCCGATCGCCTTCTTGGTGGCGAGGAACTCACCGCGAGAATTGACCTCGGCTGGATCGCCTGGCGCCTCGGCGGTGGCCGTCTCACCTTGGGCCGGTGCCGGTTCGGCCTTTGTCTCGACAGCCTTGGCCTTGATCTCATCGGTGGTCACTCCAGCGACAGGCGGGAACATCTCGGCCTTGTCGAAACCGTCGCGGGTGATCGACGTGTAAGTGATGCCCATCTGTGCGACATCGCCCGCGTCCCAAGCACCGCGCTTCTTGTTGAGCTTGGCCTCCATCTGCTGCTGGGAGACGCCGATGGCGCGGAATCCGGCGATCATGTCCTCTATGCGCTTAGGCAGGGGCACACCCTCGCCGTTCTCCAGAGTGGCGTTGCAGATGTCCTGTGCCATTTCGGTGAACCACTTGGGCAAGATGGCGTTGATGCACTCACGGACCGCTCGGGCGCCTGCATTGTTGTTGTTGTTCGTGATGTCGCCCAGGTCGGTCAGTTCCTCACGACGCCCCCGAGCCATGCGAGCGTGCGGGACTATGAAGGTGCGGGCCGATCGGGTGTTGGTCTGCACGTCCCACGCCCAGGCCTGAACTTCGGACTCGCCTCGGGCGTCGTCGCGGTGCAGCTCATTGACGCCGTACTGCACGTTCCCCCAGACGCGAGCGAGCTCGCGCATGAGGTGCACCGACGCGCCGTTACCCCTCTTGGGCACTTGGTAGAACGCCTGTCTGGCCATGGCCATCCGGCCGCAGGCATCGCGCATTTCGGCCTCGGCCCGCTGCAGGTCGCGCGGGATCTGCTGGGCCACGATGACGGCTGACTGGACCTCGGCGACGGCGCGGGACTGCTCGACCGATGTGGCCTGGCTGACTGCCGTGCGGGGTGCAGCGCCAACCGGCTGGTACGGGGTGACGGTCATTGATCAAGGTCTCCTTCTTGCTGGTAGCGGGCGTAACTGGGGAGCGAGACGGAATGCACGCGCTGGCCGTAGTCGGGCCAGTGGTCGGCGGCGGTGCATTGGGCGTAGAGGTTGATCGCCTTGCGATTGCGGCGTCGGCCGAGCTCGATGTCTTCCGGGACGAGCTCCATCACGGTCACCGGGTAGGGCGCCGTCTTGGATTGCACGACGAACAGGAACGCGGCGTCGTCGGCGATCTCGCATGCGGCCAGTCCGTCGAGGTACCACGGCGCTTGCTGGTGATAGCCGTAATCGGCTGCAGCCCTGGCGAAATGACCCGGATGAGCGCTGGTGCTGGTCTTGTAATCGATCACGATCATTCGGCCCCGCCCAGGGTTCGGCAGCCAGTCGGGCCGGAACCGCAGGCGTGTGCCGGTCTCAGGGTCGTGCCAATACCCGGACAGCTCCGGTGTCCCGTCGGATAGCAGCGGCCCGGCGAGCGGGTGCTCGTGGACCTTGGCTGCCATCGCTTTCGCCTTGGCGACCTCGGCGATGTGCATGGGGATCTGGCCGCGTTTGCGCGCTTCCTCGGCCGCCTCTTGCCACATGGCCGTAGACGTGGGCGACTTGGATGGGGAGCCGTTTTGATTCAACCCGTGAATGGCCGGATCCAACTCGGCGATCTCGGCACCCTCACCGAGCACGAACTTGTGGGCCACGTGCCCGAAGTCGTATTGCGGCTTAGGCTCTGGTGGCTTCTGCCGTTGGTGGTGGAAGATCTCCGGGCAAGAAGGGGTCAGCAGCGCGCGGGCACCAGATGACGACAAGCTGGTGCGGTCGCCGTGGTAGACCTCATCGGGAATGCCCCCGTAGATGCCGTCAGCTTCTGGAATCTCGATCATCGACGAACCCGCCAATCGCAGTGCCGCACACGGAAGTAGTTGGACGACTGCAGTTCGAGCGATACCGATGTGCCGCCTTGGATTTCGAGGGCATCGTCCTTGATGGTCACAGCGATCTCGTCCATGACACCCTGCTTGCCAGTGAGCGAGAAGTGCACCGTCTGATACCCGTTCATGTCGGGTACATAGATCGGATTATTGAAGTCGCCGTACCAGATTCGCGACTTCTCCACTGTATCCAGGTGCTCGGCGAGTTTTCGCTCGGCGCTATTTGCACGAAAGCGCTCTTTGGCGAGCAGCTTTCGCGCCCATTGAGGCAGCTTCTCTTCGCGGGGATCGGTCACGAACCTGCCTCCAATTCGACACGTGGCGTTGGTAATTCGATGACTTCGGACACCACATCGCCCTCCAGCGGCGCGACCGCGATATCGAATCCATAGCCGTAGTAGAACGGGTTGCCGCAAGACCATTCGACCTCTAGCTCCATCACGTCACCGAAGTCGGCGAATATGTGCCACTTGGTGAATCCGTCCGTGCTGGCAACTCCGGTGATGATGTGGTCGACGCGCTCGGGGTGAAGTAGGAACTTCTCCAGGGCTGTGCGTGCGCAGCAATCCCACGTGTCGGCGATGACCACCTGCACACCGTTGTCAAGGGTGAGCACGAGGCCGGTTAGCGCCTCGCTGTAGCAGTTGCGCACGCCGTCGTATGGCCCGAGGTTGACGGTTTGGCCGTTTTCGGCCTTGATGATTCGCCGACCGACGACGTACTTGGCCAGCTCCGCGACGTTTTCAGGCATGGTGCCGTTGTCGTCGGGGACACTCCAAGATTTCCCCGGCTCGACACCTGGGTAGTTGTTCACAGTGTCGGGCGGGTACGGGTTGTTCGTCATGCCGACACCACCGCGCTTTCGACGGAGGCGATTGCACTGAGATTCCAGATGCAGCCGCTGGCGCAATCCCAGGTGTAGTACCAATCGAGGTTCATGCGACGGGACCACTGGTACGGCGCGATGATGATGCCGTCGTACTTCTCAGCGACGGCCCTCCGGTCGATCGGCCATTTGTTCCACGGCCTGGCGTAGCGGCGTTCGTAATTGGTCTCTACTGCATTGTGTTTTGCAAACACGTCCAGTTCGTACGCACTGTTGATCCGAAGGATGTTCGCCTCGGCCGCGAGTGTGACCCGCTGCGTGTGGTTGAGCCGAACCGAGTCCATGTTGTCCGTGACAAACGTGGCCCAATCGTCTTCACCGACAACGCTCACCCAGAATCCGTGCGGCTTTCCGAATGTGCTTGGCGCCTCCTGCTCGTAGGTGCGGCTCGGGTCGAATTCCAGCGGCTCGCTGGTGTAGTGCATGAGGATGAGCTCCCTTGTGGTCTCGGCTGTTTCGGTCATCACGAACCCGCCTTGTCGTCTGCGATCTCGGCGTAACGATTCGCCGATGCCCGGAGGGAATTCGGGCTGACGAACAGGGCGCCTTGGTTGTCGCCGTCCGGGTAGATCTCGGTGAGGATTGCCTGCAGCGTGTCAGCGGCTTCAATCATCATGTCGGCCAATGCTTTTGTTGGCTTTTGCATCACACACCCGCCGCCACTACCGGCTCGATGGCACGCTCCAGCACTGCCTCAACCTCGGAGAACACCCGGCATTCGTCGTCGTTCCAGCGCCAGATGAACGGCGCCGTCAATTCGGGTGTCTCAACACCCGTGATGTCTGCGATCACGTCGGCAACCCGGCGCCGCATCGCGTCGAGCAGGGGGTATGCCCCCCGCGTGCCCCGCCCTGCTACCCAGAAGAGTGCGCCGTCAAGGCATTTGCACGAATCCCGTCCGCCCATACCGCCCTTATCCCAACCGTCTCCGGTACGTGGAGAGATTGGTCTGCGCAGCTCGGCGAGGGCTTCGCGTAGCTTCTCGCTCACGAATTCCGGTGTAGGTTCTGCGCTCACAGGACACCCGCCATGAGTGCCGCGCTGGCCCC
>MAEX01000053.1 GCA_002013415.1 Mycobacterium sp. D16Q14 | reverse complement strand
GGCCCTCAAAGGATCGATTATCAGCCGTCGATACCTGACCAATTTTCAGTTGCCGTTGACACCCTGCACGTCAAACAATGGCGCGCACTCAGCGACTGGATCCAGAACGGACACGGGGGCGAGTGGCGATTCGCTAGGTGCAGCATGCAGCGATTACTGGCAGCTCACCGTAGGCGATTCCGCCGTGTTCCTGCTCATGCGGTCACCAGTGATCCGTAAGTAAGTAGCGCCAACAGGGGAGTGGGGTCGGCAGGGAATGAGTCGAGACTAAGTTTCATGACGGTCTCAGTTGAGCAAAGGTACTGCGGCTTACCTGCGGTGCGAGGGTCAATATCGTCGGTTTGGCCTTACTGTTGGCTGTTATGGCCGGACTCGATAACTACGTAAAACGCTGGCGCGCAGCGTTTCACGTCACCGTGTCGGCGTCCATACTTGCCGTCCTCGGAATCCCCGCCGCCCCCGTAGCTCACGCAGCTGCGGCCACGGCGACGTTGTCGGTGACATCGACGTGGCAGACCGGTTTCATCGCCCGTTTCACCATCACTAACTTGAGCACGGTGCCGCTCACCGATTGGCGGCTTGAATTCGACTTGCCGATGGGAGAGTCCATCCGGCACACGTGGAGTAGCACCCTTGCACAATCTGGCACGCACTACGTTCTGGGTCCTGCGAATTGGAATCACATCATCGCGCCAGGAGGCTCGGCCACAGGTGGGCTGAGAGGCGTACTGAGTGGTTCTTACACACCACCATTGAATTGCGTGCTCAACGGGCAGTATCCCTGCAGCTAGTGGCGACTGCACAGCAAG
Source organism: Mycobacterium sp. D16Q14 (assembly GCA_002013415.1). Classification (GTDB taxonomy): domain Bacteria; phylum Actinomycetota; class Actinomycetes; order Mycobacteriales; family Mycobacteriaceae; genus Mycobacterium. The sequence goes on along the minus strand of MAEX01000053.1, from coordinate 7,738 downwards.
GCTTTAACCATGCAGCTCGCCCGGGACCGTGGTGGATTTCATTGAGCAGCGGTGATCATTACCCAGATGCTCTGGCCCTCCGTCCATCACTGCGTCGTAGGTCCGTGTGGACCCACGAAGACCGCGATCTTCCGCGCGACTTAACTGGTTCGGTTGTAGTCTCGGCCGGGCGAGAGGTTCAGCCGCATCTCGACCTAAACCACAGGAAGACGCGAGAGGGAGCTCATGAGGACGATCGCATACCGCTACACGGCAGTCGCGGGCCTGGCCTCCGTTGTGCTGATCACTGTGGGCTGTAGCAATGGCAAGAGCGTCGACACGTCGGCGCTGCCTCGGGTCGGGTTGATCGCCACCACCTCATCCGCAGCGCCGGCGCAGTCCACCCAGGTCAAGCTGATCGGGGACAGGGACGTCGAGGTGACGCTCACTGGCCCGATCGCTGCCAAGTATTCGTCGGCAACCGAAGATCAGAAGCAGGCTCTCGGCAAGGCATTGACGGGTGACCGCAACGCTGGCACACGGGAGAGCGGCGCGGTGTTCCAGCAGTTCCAGGGTGGCGCGATCATCGCCAAGAACAACCAGGCAGGCACGCCCGCGTACATCGTCGTGGGCAAGATCCGGGAGGCATGGAATATCCAACGCGGCCCGGACGGCACACCGTCGATCACCGGCAATAACGGCTCTGCAGGTCCGCTGGGCCTGCCCACCAGTGACGAGAACGCCGATGGTGATCTGCTCGTGTCGACGTTCGAGCACGGCAAGGTCGAATATGACACGAAGACCGGCCAGGTCGAGGTAACGGTCAACGACAAGGTCGTACCTTCGGGGCTGTAGACGCGGTGACGATCCGTGCCGGGGATGAGGGACGATCAATTCCATCCTGAGCCAGTCGCGTTGAGCGATTCGTGGCGCGCACCGCCGCGAGACCTTCACCTCAAGCGGTACTTTCCTGGATTCGAATCAGGTGCGACGGCGACGTTGCGCCGAGTACAGACGCTGTAGCTCAGCGGTGCTTCCGCGCCGAGCGATATCGCCATCGCAGTTCCAAATACTGTGAGCAGCAAGCAACTCGGTGCGCCGCCGAGTCTTGGCTTCCACCCGAACAGGAGCAGGACTCCGAGAATCGCTTCAGCGGCGGTAGACGCCCACACAATCACCGTCAACAGCCATCCAGAAGCGAACGGAATCAGCTGGTGGGTGTCAACGGTTTGTGAAAAATGACCCCGTAGGGTTCCCCGAAAATTGACCCATCGGCCCGCGTGAGTGGGATAGTAAACGTGTGTCTAGTAGGGGTGGATCGGGCTGGGTGGCTGCCGTGATGGCTCGGATCGCGACGCTTATTGGTGCGGATGCCATGAGAGTCGTCGCGAAGATCATGAAGGTGGTCAATCCGGTGCCGCGTCTGTTGGCGCGGCGGATGAAACATATGGCGGTCATCGAACACACCGGCCGCAAATCAGGAATGAGCTATCGCACTCCGGTCATGGCCTTCGTTGAGGACGGCGCCCTGTCCGTGGTTCTGAATTACGGTGCGAAGTCGGACTGGGTGCGCAATGTTCAAGCGGCAGGATCAGCCAACGTGCAGCATCGGGGGAAGCGTTATAAGTTGACGAATCCTCGTGTGCTGCCGATAGATTCGCCGGAGCTTCCTGCTCCCGTGCGGGCAATCCAGGCATCCACCGAGACCGCGTTGCATAGCACATTATCGGCCAGCTAGTCGGTGCGGTCCTTGGCGAGGAGTTTGCGGCGGGCGCGGGTTCGGTAGAAGGTTTCGCCCCAGCGTCCGAACGGCAGGTTAGAGGTGACCATGACGGAGCCTTGTTCGTAGCGGGTGGCGATGAGCTGGAAGAACAGGTTCGCGGCATCTTGGTCGAACGGGAGTCTCGGCTCGGGCCGGTAAGCTCTCGACTAGCTGAGCGCCTAGTCGCATTGGCGCACCATCAAACGAAGTCACAGAAGTAGGCGGCACCGTTGGTAGCGCCTATACCAAGGCATTCCTGTCCCGAAAGGACCCACGCCACTTCCTGTTTTCCCTCGTACCACGAAGGGCGAAGAGGCGGCCGACGCCTACTTCGAGCGGCTCGCGGAGCGCACGTCGGATCTGGACAAGCCGATATCCTCACAGGCCGGCCTCGCGCAGGTGCGAGCAATCACCAGCGCGGGACTGCACCCTGCCGACGACCTGTCACAGATCAAAATCCCGGTCTTCGTTGCCAACGGCGACAATGACCTGATGGTCGCCAGCGAGCATTCCCAGGACATGGCCGCTCGGCTGCCGGACTCCCGTCTTCGGATCTACCCCAACTCCGGACACGGTGGCGTCTTCCAGTACCACCATGAGTTCGTACCGGAGGTTCTCGACTTCCTTGGCTCCTCGCCGGCAACGTCCTGAGGTTGCGCAGGAGAGTGCCCTCATGTGAAGCGCGAGGAAGTCACGCCCCGAGACCAGACCCGTGTTGAGCGAGAACGGACAACGACGGATATCCGTTCTAAGAAGCGGCAGGGGAGCGGCTCGGGTTGGCGGCATCGCGTGGCCGGGTCGACGCGAACATCTTAGGAAGAGCCACTAGAGCTAGAGCCCTCTAAGGCCTACACGCAACCTGCTACTGCAGGGTCGCGTAGATTCTTTGAGAACAATCCCAGCGCTTAACGCAGCATTCAACGAAGGCCATCATGTCCGAGGATCAGAACACAGACGTTCCACCGAATCACCTCTCCATCGATCCGCGCAGCGCCTTCTATAGCGAAGAGGTGCTTCGCCGCGACGTGGGTATTCGCTTTAATGGCGTCGAGAAAACCAACGTTCACGAATACAACGTGGCCGAGGGTTGGGTGCGTGTTGAAGTCCCCACCGCGAAGGATCGCCGCGGAAACCCCATGGTCGTCAAGCTCAGTGGCACGGTTGAACCTTTTTTCCGCTGAGAAAAATGCGGACGGCCCGGGTGGTCGGCGCGTGACTCGAGCGGCAGCGAGCAAGCTACAACGAGTACCTGCGATTCAGTTGAGTTGCGATGGGGGAGAAACGCCGTCAACCGTCCGGCGCGCGAGGGTGGGCGTCTCGCGGTGGATTGTTATCGGGGCGGCCGGAGCGATTGATCGGGTGAACTAACAACCCAGATATGCTGGTAATCCTGCATATTCGATTTGGCACTATTCGACGCGGACCGGAGAGCGGACCACCGCCGAACCAACTCCGGTGGTCGGCGACTTCCGGAACCGGATAAGCCGAAACCAGGACAACGGCCTGGACACGGGCAGAATGGCCTGCCGGCGGCGAAATCGCCCAGGACCCCGGCCACATCAGTGCTTAGACGCGTACTCAACCTCGGTGACGATCCACCGGTTCTTCTGGTATTCGAGAGTGGTCGCCCAGCTCCCGTGCGAGGTCTGCGGTGCAGGGTTTCTGGGTGTCGTTACCGACCAGGCGATCTGTGACTCAACGCGGGCATTGGTACCGGAACACTCGACCTGCTTGCTGGTCAGCTCGGCGATATGCGAGACGTATCGATCTGAGCCCGGAATCGTGCTGACGGAGCGGAATGCCTGTTCGGACTGTATGTAAACCTCAGGGGATAGACGCTCCTTGAGTGCGGGCAGGTTCTGATCTGCGAGACCGGTGAACTCGAGGCTCAGGTGGGCAACCTCCTCGGCGGCGGCGACCGTAGTGTCGCAGTGGTTCGAGGCGCGTCGGATCACGAAGTAGGCGGTGGTGCCGCCCGCGATCACTAGTACTGCGACAGCTGCGACTACCGCCCATCGCATCCGGCGATTCCCGGACGCCGCGGCTGAAGGCGTGGGTGCTGGCAAGGTTGAGGCAGCGTTCTCCGATTCAGCAGGCTGGCCAGACTGTATGCCCGGCACTGCGTGTCCACCGGCAGCCAGCGGTGCAGCGAGTTCTGCTACCAGCGTGCGCAGCTGTCCATCGTCGTCGAGATCGATCTGCTGTTTGAAGGCCTGGTCGGCCACTGCCATCGCCTGATCGCGGCTGATGGTTTGCCCCGTCAGCGCGGTGATCCGCTGGGAAAGCTCAGCGAGCCGGTCGTGCACAGTCATGCTCGCTACCCTAACCACTCCTTGACCGTCCCTGCGGCCACCGGGATCCATGTGAAGGGGCAACCTGTGTCGACACGATGCTTACCGATCCGGAGCACGACCAAAAACATTGCGTTACAGGGCGTTAAGTAACTATTTGGTAGCCCAGATCAACCAGCTAATCGGCTGTTGCTGGGGAATGAACGTCGTCTTGAGCACATCGATGTCATTGACAGCGTCCTCGCGGCCCTCTTTGATGGCCTCCACATCCAGTTCGTCGATGGGACGCCGCCCGGAGTTAACCGGAACACATTCCCACCCGAACGCCTCGCCGGGCGCGGTGCGGCGCAGAAACAGGTAGTAAGACTGCCCGACCAAGGTCGGGGAATCAGAAGGGGGAATGTAGAGCACACCCTTGGCGTCGTAGCCCCCGATGATGTTGACCGTGGCTGGGCTGGGGACTTCCCCTTTGAGGGTGGTCAGAATATCGACGGTGAAGGAGGTCCACAGCACCCCGTCGCGTTCAGTGGTCGCATTGACCCCGGTCACCGTCCCCACGGTGATGGCCTCGGAATACCCGGACAGCACCCGCATATCGTTGCTCAGCCCCCGGGGCATCTCCAGGTTGACATTCACCCGCTCAGTGGATTTAGGAACCTGTATCGCAGAGGGATCTCGGGGAAAATCGGGGTCAGGGGCCGCGATCCACGGCCCAATCGAGATGGGTGTGGGCCCTGGCTTAGGTGTGTCGGCCGAAGGCTTTCCGTCACTGCATCCCATCATCAGCAAATACCACCATTCCCACGATCACTGCTTGCCAGATGATTCGAAACATAGTGCGTTCACGTTGAGCCACTCCGGGCACTTCGGCATCCCCATGCAGTATGCGGTGACCACGCCCACCGACTGTTGGCGTTGCGGGTAGCACTGCTGTGGATATTGCGGCCGCCTAGCTGTACTCGGGGCCTGCGCGGCCGGTGAGTTGATGTCGATGCCGTAATCGGACTGGCCCGGCGACGGATAGGATCCGCCGTTGCATCCTCTGGCGCTCGCGCGGCCTCCCAGTGCAGAGACTCTGCTTTCACACCGGACTGTAGGAGGGACAGTCCGGAAACAGTGTCATCGGGTCCCGAGAACACTGTCAAAGTCCCAACTGAACTGTCATACGAGACAGCCGGCAGGTAGGCGGGTGATAATTCATCTGTTGCAATATGCAGTAGATTACTGGTAACCCTGCATATTCGATCTGGTCGTATTCCTTGTCGGGGTAGGCTGGTGAATCACCACCGACCCAGATCTTGAGCCTGGAAGTCGTCCTGCCCAAGCGGGAGGGCAAAGGTTGGGTGGCCACTTGATGTTCACCCGGCGTTCGTTTGCTAAGCGCATGGGATCATCCACGTGCTCTGTATCTACAATTCGTCACGCCGGGGCTAACTTGACGTCACCGATGGCTGTCAGAGTTGCCGCCCATACAAGTCTGCTTTTGCACGAAGTATGATGGTGAAACGGAGCCCTAGAAGGGACTTACGGGGCCGGCGGACGTCGACCATGCCGCTGGAAGGCTTCATTCTTCGAGGTGAATTGCGCCCAAGTGTCGTCTTTACAATGCAAGCACGCGGACTTCACTGGCCCCCACAGCCACGGATTCTCGTTGTGGAGCCGCGCCCGCAATCGCCTCCCGTCGTCCGATAGGGCCACATTTCCACCAGCGGGCCAGCGCGCTTCCGGGTAGAAACTCGCGCCGTGCTTGTAGATCGCGGACCCAATTCCGAGGCCGATAAACAGCCTGGAGTCGCCTTCGTTATCGTCTGTTCGCTCGTGCTCATCCAATCTAGAGTCGATGGTCCAGCGTGGGCGTCCGCAGCAGAGCTCAAGGTAGAACGTGGCGCCGAGGCCGCTTACGGGCTCGTAGAAACAGTTCATCTGAGTCTTACAGGCGTTCTCATTGGTTCTGTAGGGCCCTCTACCGCGCTCCTGATGGATGAATTCCGCGGCCCGCGCATTGTTGACCGCGCGGCGGAAGCGTTCCCTCCACGACTTGACGGCCCGGAACACCTGGAGTGGCGGTTGCCCTGTGTTACGCGCAATGGCCACGGTGGCGGCCCCGACCCACCATCCTGAAAGTCGCTCGATATAGCGTCGCGGATGCCCCCCAGCGGCGTAACGCATTCCGTTGACGACTGTCTCAGGGGCGGGCAGGTTCACATCTCACCCATCCCGTTGCAACCAGCCCCGGTGAATCCGGAGACTGCGTTCGTTGACCCCTCGCGCCACCCTGGCTCCTCCCATCTACTCAGAACATGTTGACACCGAATCTAGTTGCTGCGCAGACCTTGCGTGTGTGACTACCGGGAACTTCGTGCCATACCTTCAGCAAGTGGTGGTCAACGGACCAGCAGCCCGGATCAAGCGAACCGCGCTAGTCGCCAACACGCCATCGAGCACCACCAATGGAAGAGGAGGAGCTAATCCTGCATCGGCCGCAATAATCAGGGTTCTCTTGGTAACCACCGCGTTCGACTCTGCCGTGTTCCTCGTTGGCGCCCCTGCGCCTTGTGTCCTCGCGGGAATCATTGCCGATGATGCCCGAACATCTACGCGCGTCGCTAATCTCAGCCGAGTGACGATCTTCTTCGGAAATCCGAACCTAGACATGAACGAGCTACTGCTAGGTTTCCTCGGCGCCTTCTCACACGTACAGACCTACATCGATGACGTACTGGCCGACCTGTTCTTCAAACAGCGGATGCCCAATGCGGCCGATTTCGTGACGGACCGGGTTGTATCGCGCATCCGCGACGAAGAGCGAACCAAGCTGGTGCAAGCAATTGCGGCTGAACTCGGAACCGACGCTGAACTTGATAGCTTCAACGCGGTCTATATGGAGGTGAAACGCCTGCGGGACCGAGTCGCGCATTCCGCCCGATTTAGCAGCAGCGCCGACCAGGTGAGCGTTACACCGAGCTACATCAATCCAGCTGGCGATGGCGCCCCCGAAGTCCGGATCATCGAGCGCGCTGAGCTCCGCGAAGCGGTACAGAAACTTCGCTGGATCGAGGCCCAGATCATGTACGTGCTGTACTCCAGTGAACTGCTGACCGGCTTGTTCCGCGGTGATCGGCCACTGGGGGTAGTCAAACCGACTCGGCTGCCGCAAGATTGGAACGGCGTAGTGTTCATCGACCTGCAGGATCCGGGTCGCTGCACAATGTGAGGGCGGGTGAGGACCAGCCTGATTCATCAGATGGACACGACGGGCGGCTACGCCCTTCCGGACGGCCAGCGGCAAGTTCCAGCGAGACAGAAGCGGAGGCTGTTCATGTAGCGTTCGCACTGTAGGAGCCTTCGCAAGGTTAGGGGAGTGCGATGCCGGTCTACTACCACGGCGGGGTGCCCGGCAAGAAGCCGGGCGATTTGATCAGGTCGGCGACAGATCTTGGCTTCACCCACTACAGAGACTGGTACGCGAAGCCGCCGGTTATCGATGACCCGAATTGGACGTCGCCGTATGACCCGGACTTGGTCTCGGTCACGACACACTTAGGGTCCGCCCGCGGGTACGCGGCGCGGTACTTGAACCAGGAGCGCAAGCGGGAGCCTGGTGACGTCTACGAGGTAGAGGTGTCTGGTTCGGTCACGGCCGATCCGGACTTCCACGACCCGCAGGTCTACGTCCGCACGGACAAACCGGCAGTAGTCACTTGTG
>MAEX01000052.1 GCA_002013415.1 Mycobacterium sp. D16Q14 | reverse complement strand
CCCATGTGCTCAGTAGCGGTGAGCAAGGCCATCGCGAGCAACGGTGCATGGTACGCGGGTGACTGATGCCCGGCTAGCTCCGCCGCTCGCTGGTGTCCTGACCAGTTGTCAGCGATGAACAGCGAGTCGAAGCCGGTGTGCTCGGCCGCCTGTGCGAGCGCGATCAGGTTGGCCTTTGTCATTTCCGGGGTGCGGCGGGCCGCTTCGTCCGAGTACAGGAAGTTGGTCTTTCCTGAAGGGAAGAAGTAGCCGAGGTGGAGCTCGTCAGCATTGGTGGGGCGGTGCTTCATGGGGATTCCTTCGTTGGGCTGGCCGGACTCAACCCGCGGGGCTGAGCATGCCTTCGGGGTCGAAGGCGGCGCGGAGGCGGCGCTGGAGCGCGAGGTCCGCCGGATCGAGTTCGCGAATCAGCCAGGGGCGTTTGAGTCGCCCCACGCCGTGTTCGCCTGATGCGGTACCACCGAGGGCGAGAGCCGCGTCGGTGATGTCGACGAACGCCGCGTGAGCGGCGCCGGCGGCCTCCGCGTCGCTGGCGTCGAAAATGATCGTTGGGTGCAGGTTTCCGTCCCCCGCGTGCCCGAACACACCGATGGTCAGGCCTCGTCGGTCCGCGATATGTTCGATCGCTGCGATCAGTTCGACGATCCGCGGTACGGGCACGCAGACGTCGTCGAGCAGCCAGTCGCCGAGCCCCTCGAGTGCGGGGAGTGCCATCCGGCGGGTCTGTAGGAGCATGTCTGATTCTTGGGGGTCCGAGCTGGTCACGACATCGGTGGCTCCACTGGCCGAGAGAATCGCGGCCAACTCGTCCTGCGCCGATTGAGGCATGTTGCCTTCGTACTGGATGAGCAGCAGTGCATTCACGCCCGCGAGATCCATGCCAGTGTGGTGCTCGACCGCGCGTACCGTGGTCCCGTCGAGGATCTCCACCATGGAGAAGGGCGTACCCGAGCGGTGGACTCCGACGATGGCGCGTCCCGCGGCGACGAGAGCATCGAAGGTCGCGAGGACGGTCGTCGGTGGTGCCGGCGCCGGCACCAATCGGACCGTAGCCTCGGCGACCATGCAGAGTGACCCCTCCGATCCGACGATGAGTCCGGTCGTGTCGTAGCCGACCACACCCTTTCGCGTCGTGTGACCGGTTCGCATGATCGTGCCGTCGGCGAGTACCACGGTGAGTGCGGCAACGTAGTCGCGCGTGACGCCATACTTCACGCAGCACATTCCGCCGGCATTCGTCGCAATGTTGCCGCCAATGGTGCACATCTCAACGCTGCCCGGATCCGGCGGGTAGTGGAGCCCGACGGCTCCCGCCGCGGCCCGGAGGTCGGCGGTCACCACGCCAGCCTGCACGGTGGCGAGCCGCGCTTCGGCGTCGATGTCGACGATCGTCTTTAGGCGATGAGTGCTCACCATTACCGCCCCCGACGCGCCGTTTGCGCCCCCGCTTAGGCCGGATCCAGCGCCGCGGATCACGACCGGCACAGAGTGTCGATGCGCCGCGGTGAGACAGAGGGATGCCTCCGCGGTACTGCGCGGTGCGAGGACTACCGCGGGAACACTCCAAGACGTGAATCTTGACTGGTCGCGCGCGTAGCTGGCGGTGATATCGGGGTCGGTGATGACGAGGTCGGACGGCAGCTCGTCGACGAGTGCTCCGATTCCGATGTCGATGACGCTAGTCACCGGACTGTCCCCCGAAGATCGATGTGACCGGCGGTGTGAGAGCGAGGATGTGTCCCATCGACGTCGCCATGAGGTAGTAGCCGATCTGCAGGAGGACGCCGGCTGCGACGCTCGGACCGGCAGCGGTACTCAGTTTGGCGAGTGCCGCCCGCGCGCCGGCCCAGTCCCCGCGCGCAGCCGCTGCGGATGCGGCGAGGACGTCCCTCGTTCCGGCGCGCAGGTCCGAGTGATCCGGGTCAAGAGTCTCGATCGCGGCGATCTCGTCGGAGGTGAACCCCAACCGTAGGGCGCGTCGTTCATGCTGGAACAGTTCGGGTTCTGCGTCGGTTGCGGCGGCGATGGCCAGTGCGACCACTTCGCGGACGTCCTGGTCAACTGGGGAAGCCGAGGCGTCAGCGAATCCGACAAATGCGCGCAGGACGGCGTCATCATTGCCGAGTACGCCGAAGATCTCGCCCAGGTAGCCCAACCGTTCGTAGCGGGGGCGGAGCAGATCCTGCGATGCGAGGCTCAAGTCCTCGAAGGCCAGAGGTGAGATCGGCTTCGCGGTGGTGGGGTCACCCATGGATCGTCCAATCTGAGGTGGCGGGGGCCGGGGACTCGACGCAGAGATTGCGGAGTTCGCCGAGGCCGGAGATTGCGGTGGTGAGAGTCTGGCCGGGGTGCAGCCACGGCGCGGGTTCCTGTCCCAGCGCGATGCCGGGCGGGGTTCCGAGGAAGATCATGTCCCCTGGCTGCAGGGTGATGACGGTGCTGAGATATGAGATGACGGTCGCGGGGTCGAAGATCATGTCGGCGCCGAGGCCGTCCTGCACCCGCTCGCCGTCGACGTCGGTGGTCAGCCGCATGGCGTCCACCGGGCCTGAATCCGTGGTCAGCCAGGGCCCGATCGGCGTCATCGCCTCCCACGCCTTCCCCATTAGGGGCGGCCGGTTGCGGAACTGCCAGTCGCGAACCCCCGTGTCGTTGCCTACGCAGTATCCGGCGATATGCCGCGGGGCGTCCGCGATGGGGATGTGCCGACCTGCAGTGCCGATCACCGTGACCAGTTCCACCTCCCAGTCATTTTGGACGCTGAGGCTGTGGTGCGGCAGGGCGATGGGGTCGTGTGCGCCAACGAGACTCTCGGGGTATTTCGCGAAGATTGACGGATACGCTGGTTGCTCGCGGCCGAGCTCAGTTGCGTGCGAGCCGAAGTTGAATCCAACGAGGAAGACCTTCGCCGAGCGGAGCGTGATCGGCGGAGCGAGGTCCTCTGGAGCGAAGTCCGCCCGGGGTCCGTCCGCACGGGCGAGATCTTCCCAATTGGGGTGCTGCAACAGGGTTCCGACGTCAGGCGCGTCCAGGAGGATCGCACCACCATCCGATTCGACGCGTGCGGCGCGGGTGCGGCCGGCGACACGCAGGGTTGCTAAGCGCATGAGTGAGGACCTCGATCGGCTAAGTAGGAATGAAGCGAGCCACAATTGCCCACGAATATGTGACACGTCACACTCTACGATCCGTGTGGCGGGAAGCGCAACCCGCTGGGCGGGATATGATGAAGCCAATTCTGGGGGCGGCTAACCTCCATGAAGAACCACGGGAGGCGGTGCGGGCACGATGTCGTTGGAAACGGGCAGGGATACGTCGATGGACGGTCAGGATTCCGTCGGGAAGTCCGGGGTCCAGTCGGTGCAGCGTGCGGTCAGGCTATTGGAGGTGCTCGCTGCGGCACGGGGTCCTCAGACGATGCAGTCGCTCGCTCACGAACTCGGCTGCAGCGCCAGCACGGCGCACCGGATCGCGGTGACGCTCGCGCACGGTGACCTTCTCGAGTTCAATCCGCTGACCAAGCGGTACAGCCTGGGAGTCGGGGTGACGAAGCTGGCACAGCGCCGAGCGGAGCAAGTGGACATCGCCTCCATTGCCCAGCCCTACATGGATGATCTACGTGAGCGAGTGATGGAAACGACGTCCCTGTGGACGCGTACCGGCGACTCCAAGGTGTGTGTCGCCTGCTCCGACGGGACGTACACGATCCGGCAGTACCTGCAGATCGGCACCCGGGTCGTGATGGCCGACCTCACGGCGGGTACGCGGGTGCTGCTCGCGGATGATGAACCGGACTCGGTGACAGCCATGGTCGAGGCTTGGTATCCCGACATTGAGCACGCGGAGTTGGAAGAGTTCCTCGCCGATGTCGAGCGAACGCGCGACACCGGGCTCTCGATGCTCCCCGAGGAGGGGGCGAATCGCGTGCACCCCGACGTCTCGACAATGGCTGCGCCGATTCTCGACGGGCGTGGCGCGATCGTGGCCGCACTGGTCGTCGCGGGCCCGGTCGGCCGCCTCACTGCCGAGGCGATGTCCGCCGATGCTGAGGCGCTGCGCACTTGCGCGCGCGAGATCTCGGTTGCTCTCGGCGCGCAGTAGGCGGAGACCCGCACCGGCTTCGGCGGAATCCGGTGCGGGCCTGTCCGGTGTGGGAGCCGGTGAGTTAGGCCGATGGAACGGGAAACCGCTCAAGCGCCAGTGCGGGCTGTGCCTGCTCGAGCAGCGTTTCGATCTTGTCGAGACCCTTGGGTGTCGGTGTGATCAACGGCGGGCGAACCGCCCCCGAGGCCAGGAGGCCCTTGCGCTCAAGGACCCACTTGGCCGGCGCAGGATTCGTCTCGACGAACAGTAGGTCTGTGAGTGGATGCAACGCGTAGTGGATGTCGCGTGCACCGTCGAAATCGCCTGCTTCCCATCGCTCGTACATCGTTGCGACAGCGCGCGGTGCGAGATTTGCGGTTGCGCTGATGAAGCCACGTCCGCCCAGTGCCATGAGCGGAAGGCAGAGCAGCTCGATGCCGGACCATACGAGGAAGTCGCGGCCCGTGGCGTGTAGGACACGGGAGAAGTGCTCAAAGTCGCGCGTGGTCTCCTTGATGCCGACGATATTCTCGTGCGCGCGGTTTAGTCGCGCCACGGTCTCGGGTGCGAGGTCGACCGCTGTGCGTGACGGGACGTTGTAGATCACGATCGGCATGTCGGGGAACTCGGCGGCGACCGTTGAGTACCACTGGAACAACGCCTCCTGGGTGGGCCGCGCGTAGTACGGGGTGATGACGAGGGCTGCGTCAGCACCCGCGTCGACTGCTGCCGCCGTTAGCTCGAGCGTCTCGTCGAGCTTGGCGGAGCCGGTGCCGGCAAGGAAGGGAACGGCGTCGTCAACGACATCGGCGACGGCGCGGATGGCGGCAATCCGCTCGGCGACCGTCTGAGAGCTGGGCTCGCCTGTCGACCCGCCGATGGACACGCCGTGCGTCCCGCTGTCGAGGTGCCACCGCGTCAGCGTGGCGAGGCTCCCGAGATCCAGCCCGAGGTCGTCGGCGAACGGGGTGATCAACGGCGAGATCGATCCGGTGATCGACTCGGGTGTGCTGCGAAACCTCATGCGGTCGGTACTCCTTCGTGGTTGGCCGCAGCGACGTTCGCGACGGCGAGATCGGCAAGGCCCATACCCATGCCTTTAAAGACGGTCAATGCGGGCGACAACGGCCGAGCAGCGGCACCGGTCATGAGATCGCCGAGGGTCTGCACCGGCGAGAAGTCGTCGCCGTAGAACTCGATGAGCTCTCGCGACGCGCGACGCGCGTTCTCGAGGTTGTCCACCACCGTGATCGAGGAATCTGCAAGTAGCGCACTGTCGAATTCCGCCGCGTGCGGAAGGATGGCGCCGATCGCGTTCAGGTGCGCGCCAGGCGCAAGGATTCCGCGCGGGAAGAACGGCTCTCGAGCCCGAGTGACCACCGTGACGATGGGCGCGTCGGCGACCGCCGCCTCGAGGCTGGGCAGGGCTTCGGCGACGATGCCGAGCTCGGCGGAGATCTGCTCCGCGAAGCCGGCGCGGCTTGCCGGGGTAGGGCTCCACACCCGGACACGGCGGAGCGGACGGACGGCCGCGACGGCGGCGACCTGGCGGAGCGCCTGACGGCCGCTGCCGATGATCGCGAGCTCGTCGGCGCCGGGGTCGGCGAGGAGGTCCGTGGCCACGCCAGACACCGCGGCAGTCCGGATGACACCGAGCGTGACGGACTGCATGAGAGCGAGAATGCGGCCGTTGGTGGCGTCGAACAGGCTGAGCAGCGACTCGGCGCCGACGGGGGTGTTGACCCAGGTCTTGAATGCGACCCTGGCGGTCGCATGGTCGAAGCCGCCCAGGGCGTGAGCGGCGCTGGCGGGATCCCACGTGGTCATCGTCTTCGCGATGTTCCCGGCTAGTCCTCGAGCTTCGTGTTCGATGGCCGCGGCGACGGCGGGGATCGCGTCTCGGACGTCGACGGCGCGGTCGACGTCGTTCTCGCTGAGCCAGGGAGGTTGGTGCACGGTCGGTTCCTCGATTCAATGCGTTCCAGGATGGTCGGACGTCATCCCGCATTACGGTATGGACATTCCTTACGACGGATTGTAGCGTGATGTGACGGCGATCACCAGTGGCGGTCCGAGTGACCCGACGGGGCTCTGTCCGTCCGGCCGTCAGCCCTCACCATTCGAGTTCTGGAGAGATTCATGACTTCCAACGAAACCCAGCCCCATGTCGAGATCGACATTGACCGCTTCCGTGATGCGATGACGCGCTTTCCGAGTGGCGTCACGATCGTGACGACGACGGACGCCAGCGGTGCCCCTCGTGGCTTCACGGCGACCTCCTTCTGCTCGCTGTCCGCGGACCCGGCGTTGGTTCTCGTATGCATTGCGAAGAAGGCCGAGTGTCATGAGGCCTTTCTGGAGGCCGACCGCTGGAACATTCACGTCGCTGCGCACGGCCAGGCCGAATTGGCGATGCTGTTCGCGACGCGAGGAGCGGACAAGTTCATAGGGGGTGTGACGCTTGACGAGGCGGGTCAGCCCCTTCTCGCGGGATCGAGTGTCACGCTTCAGTGTTCGGCATTCGACAAACTACCTGGAGGCGACCATACGATTTTGATCGGCCGGGTCGATGGTGTGGATCTCGAGGATGCGGACCCGACGGTGTATCACCGTCGTGAGTTCCGTTGTCTGTCACGGGTATCCTGACGGGCGGGCCACGCAAATGACTCATACCACTGTCACGGTCGAGACCGGCGCACTCCGTGGGCACATCCGCGCCGACGGCGTGCGATCCTTCTTGGGCGTGCCTTACGCAGCGCCGCCGGTGGGCGAACTTCGCTGGCGGGCACCGCGTCCTGCGCACTCGTGGTCCGGCGTGAGAGATGCGCTCCGGTTCGGTCCCGCAGCCCCACAGGCGGCGCCCCCGTCGAACTCCCTCTATTTCGGGGGCGAGGCCGAGTTCAGCGAGGACTGCCTAACGCTGAACGTCTGGACGCCGAGAGCGGGGACCGGTCCGCGCCCCGTCCTGGTGTGGTTTCACTTCGGCGCCTACCAGTTCGGATCCGCAGCCAATCCCATGTACGACGGAGAGCGGTTGGCTCGATCAGGTTGCGTTGTGGTCACGGTCAATCATCGGCTAGGTCGTCTGGGATTCCTTGCGCACCCGGCACTCTCGGCCGAGTCCGAGTACGGGGCTTCCGGCAACTACGGACTGTTGGATCAGATCGCCGCCTTGCAGTGGGTGCAGCGCAACATCGCGGCGTTCGACGGAGACCCGGGTGACGTCACGATCGGTGGCGTTTCCGCCGGCGCCAACTCAGTGCACGTGCTCCGCGCGTCGCCCCTAGCGGTCGGCCTGTTCCATAAGGCGATCGCGCACAGCGGTCCCGGTCTCGCGCGGGACCTGGAGGGGCCTGGCCATCCTGCGGGAGTGCAAACCCTGGCGGCAGGGGAGGCCGCTGGCACCGAGATCATGGAGACGCTGGGAGCTCGAGATCCGGCGGCAATGCGGGCGCTGTCACCCCACCAGATCGACGCAGTACTACTTCCCCGGGCGCACGGATCGTGGAACTTCGACCTGGCGCCCGGTGCAGAGGTCAGTCTGCACCTGTTCGACGGAGCGTACCCCCTGATCGATGGGCATGTTCTGCTCGAATCTCCGATGCGTGCGTACCAGAGCGGCCGGATCCACGACGTACCCTTCCTGCTGGGGGATGTGGGAAACGAGGCTTCGGGACTGCCGTATCTCCCCACGCTCAGCGCCTATCGGGAGCATCTGCGTGCGACCTTCGGTGACGCCGCTGATCGCGCATGGGAGCTCTACCCGGCGTCCGACAATGGGGGAGCGCGGAGCGCCAGTTGGGACCTCGAAGCCGACCGCATCTTCAACTGGTCAACTTGGGCAGCCGCGCGCAGCCACGAGGCTGGTTGTGTGTCGCCGCTCTGGCACTTCCGCTTCTTGCGTCGGCCGCCGATCGCTCCGGCCGACGACGTGATCGAGGCCAGCTACGCGGGCGCATTCCATGGTTCCGACGTCCTGTACGCGTTCGGCGCTCTCGAGCGGGCTCGCCCTTCATGGGCCTGGGAAGACGCTGATCGGGATCTGTCGGCGGCGATGATGTCGTCTCTGGTCAACTTCGTCGCTACGGGTGACCCCAATGGCGACGGCGTTCCGGCGTGGCCGACATTCGATCGGCGCACCCCGTCGACAATGCGGTGGAACGTCGGCATCGAGGTGGGGGAGACGGGCTATGACGCCGAAAAGATGGCGCTGCTCGACGACCTCAACGGCTGGACGGCCTGATCCGAGCCTTGGTCCAGTGGTCATCTTCGCAATCCCGAGTGTCAAATGTTCACGAGTTTGACTTTCACCGTGGAACCGAACAGACACGGTGTTTGCGAATGTGGACGTCACTAGTCTCGCCCACGCTGCGGGAGGCCCGATCGGCTAGCCCCAAGTAGTTGTGTGTGGGTGGGACTTGGCTCCGCTGTCGAGTGTTGATGCCGTATACGGGTTGATGGTCGATCGGCTACTCCATCGAGACAGATCGGTTTCGATAGGGGTAGTGATCGTGGAGGTGTTGACTGAGGTTGACGCTGTCGCTGTGGTCGAGGCGTTGGCGGCAGCGAAGAGTCGCCAGGATGTGGCTGCGGCGATGCGCATCGACCATGCTGACGGTGTCTTGGAGTCCCCGCCAGTGGGGACTAGATAAGTCGGTGATGAGGTCGCTGATGCGATCGTTGGTTGGTTTGCATTCGCGCCTGACTATACGGTTCAGATTGAAGGCCGCGGG
>MAEX01000051.1 GCA_002013415.1 Mycobacterium sp. D16Q14 | reverse complement strand
CCCCCTCTGATCTGCTGGTGGAAAGAAGAAGTGGTGCTCGAATGTCGCCCATCTGGGACCGGACCAGAGACTGGTGATACATCAGACTTCTCAGGCAGCTATACCCGGCAGCAGATCGTGCTCGCCGTTGCGAACAAGGACGGCGGTGCCCACGTCGACGCCATCTTGCCGGAGTACTACAAAGTGCTGAAGGCAGGGCGATACGGCATGGGGTTGACGGGGAATCTGACGTTCGATGGGCCAGCCCCCTTCCCTCAAGGCACCACCCTGTACCCGAGTAACGGAACCTACGCACTCATTCGCCAGTTCGCGTACGAGCTCACGTCCGCGTGCCGAAAGTTCCAGTGGCCCATCGTGCGTAGTGGCAGGCACGTGGCTGGCCCCAACACACATCGAATTGTGGTGGGGAAGTGATTCTCTATGCAACGTCCGCCAGTCCATCAGTGCACAGCGAGGTCGCCGATCCCGTATCGCACCGCGAACTGGCGGATGATGCCGATGGAACGGCGACAGTCTTCGATGGTGCGGTGTCCGGAGGTCGGGGTTGTGGCTGCGAGCTCTTCGTAGCCGGCAGGGTCGACGAAACGAGCGAGCTCCGTGAGCGCAGAGGCATCGATGGTGCGGTGTGTAAAGCGGGCGAACAACTTCTGCATATGCAGCGCCAGGAAGGGGCCGTCGAGTGCACGCACGGAGCTTCCGGCCATCGGCACCGGCTCGGTGATCGCGTGCTCGTCAAGGAACGCACAGAGCCGCTCAGCGGCATGGTGGTACTCGCCAGCCGTCGTACGGGTTCCATCCGTGTGTAGCGCGAAGCGTGTGGGCTGATGCAAATCGGAAACCAGCCAGTTGTTCAGATGCATCTGCTGCGCCACGGTCAGCTCAGCGGTGCGATCCCACAGCGCGAAGGTGTGTTTCGCCCAGTCGATGTTCTCCTGGGTGGCGACCAGCACGCAGTGGTGCGCGATCTCATTCAGCTTCGAGTCGACGATGACGATTCCAACCTCGAGAATTTGGTCGACACTGGGATCCAGCCCTGTGGTCTCGATGTCGATCACGGCGAGGCGATCGAATCCGGTTCCATTCATGTACTTCACCCTTCTGGTACCTGGCTGCAGACTATTGCCACGGGCCGACACTCTTCGGAAACCTTGCAAGACACGCCGACTGGCTGCCAACTTCGAAGCGTGTGGTTATCAACGAGCAGCGCCCCCGCGGAAGAATCCCGCAGGGGCGCTGGCCAGGTGGCGGGCACCTAGCCCGCCCGGTTACTTCTTCTTAGGCGCGCGGATAGCGCCGAGGCCACGATCGGCGAGCACCTTGGGGGAGGCCCAGCCAGTGCCGATCAGGCGTGAGCTCTCCTCGTTGAAATCGTTGGCAGCGTCGATCACAATGTCGTTCAGCTTGGCGATCTCGGCGTCAACCTCGGATTGCAGATCGGCCACACGTTGACGGCCGGCCTCCTTGCCCTCCTCGAGATCAGCCGACGCCTGCTCGTGAAACGTGCGCAACTCTTCGAGTCGACGCAAGCCCTCGGCGATGACGATGGTCGGATCTTCGACGCCCGCAGTTGTGGTGTCGGTGTAGGTGTCGGTCATGGTGTTCCCTTCAGGGTTGCCTGTTTGCGTAGCGGGGGAATTGGTTAGTTGCTCTGGCTCTGTCAGCGTGTGAACACCGATCTCAGTCGGTCATCTTGTTCATCACCTCCGCTGCAAGCCAGACGAATGGCAGCCGCGTGTCCTTGTCGAGCAAGTCCAGGCTCATCGGCCCGCCCTCGCTGATGTGCTCGTCCCAGGGGATGGTCACCACGGGGGTCTTGTAGTTGGTGACGACGCGGTCTCGCTCAGCGGTGATGTCGATGTGTCCCTTGCCGGGAGTGGTCTGCACGAACACAACTACCGCGTTCTGTACAAGGTCGACGTACTTGCCGCCGAACCGCTTGAGAGTCGCGAATAGCTTGTGCAGCTCATCGATCGAGTCAGCTGACGTGGATGCCACTATCACGAGCTGGTCAACGAGCCCCAAGCCCTTGTGGTACACCGCCGAATCGATGTTCAGCCCGAAGTCGAGCAGCTCGATGTCGAAGTACTTGTGCAGTTCCCGGTGAGCGACGTCGAGATGCTTGGGAGTGAGGAACACCGCTTGGTCTGCGCTGGACGAACCCAGCACACGCAGTCCTGAGGTGTCGGTGAGCAAGTAACTACCCACATCCGAATCGCGAGCCAGGTTCTCGTCCAATGCCATTGAAACTACCGAGCGAGCGGGCTGGATATTAGTTCCACGAGTGCGGTCCTGGAGGTTGCCGAGCGGATCGATCGAGGCCGCGACGATCTTCAGTCCGCGGTGATGGGTCGCCATCGTCGCGCCCATGCCGATTGTGGTGATCGTCTTTCCGGACGATCCCTTTCCCGATACGACGCCGATCGTCTTCGAGCGGCGGTGTGGCCGGCGGATCTGGGTGATGGCACGGTCGTAGGCGATTTCGTCTTCGCCCTTGCTGAAATCCACGCCGGGGATCCGGTTGGCGTACTTCCTCCAGCCTTGCTGCGGTCCTTCGGTACGCACGCCGATGCGGGCACTGCGGTTGGAGTCGTTGGGGCCGGGCGCGTGTTGGTTTCGGGCCTCGTGTGTTGCGATGCTTGGCGCGCTGTGTGGCCCCGGCCTCCACTCGGGCGCAGGAGCCGGAACAGGAACGTCAGCGAATGATGCCGCCGGCGCGACGGCGCTTGGGCGGTCGGCGAATTCGGCGGGAGCGTTACTGTACTTCTCGCGCATCCGCTGCTCCTCGCTGTAAGGGGCGGTCATGTGCAATCTCTCCTCGAAGGTTGGCTTGTCGGCGTCATGCTGGCAGTTGTCACGATCCGTAGTCGTCAGCGGCGCGAAAGGCTCAGACGGGGTCGCCGAACCCGATCCCCGAGATCGGAACCACACGCTGATCAGGGTCGCTGGTCAGCCGAAGCGCGGTGCGTCGGTCAGTGGGCATCGACACTCGGACCGACTGCCCCGCAGCGGCGAAAGTGGCCACAGTCTCTTCGATATCGGCTGCCAATTGGGCCGATGCCAGGAAGTCGGGCAGCGGTGCTTGGAATGAAGCAGGGTGGCGGTTGACGCCGGCAGCCATACCTGAGGAAACCAGGACGGGTTCAGGTGTGAGGGAGGACGTGACAGTCCGCTCGATCTCCTTGCGAGGCAGCCCGAACCGGTTCCTTCGATTCCATGCCTGTTGATCACTGGCCGTAGGACTATCAATCGGTGTGATCGCCGTCTGGGGATGCACCGAAGCGGATTCCGCCGCTGTGAGAATCTGCAGCGCCGCTCCGTGTTCGACGGACGGCGCGCCGAAAGGCACTGGATCAAGCGGCTCTTGGCTGCGGAACCTACGCAGCAAGAAACGCACACGCTTGGCCACTGGCCGATCACCTGTGAGCGTGAATGTCGCAGAGGCCGCCCGGGCGGCCGCGTTGAGTGCTGGGTCGATAAACAGATTTCCAGGCACAGGGGCAATCAATGTCTCGGGGGCGCTTGTCCTCGAGACATACTGCGGCTCAGCAAGATGGGATTGATCAGGAACATGCGGAGCCGATTCACCTACGGACTGGGCAGTGTCTGGTGGCGCAGGAACCGTGGATGTTGGATCGTCGGACGGGAACGGTGGCTGCACTGCATCGCCGAGTTGCTGCGGGTGTGGAGGCACTCGAGACGAATCGCCAGCGGCTGAGGTGGAGAAGAACCCGAACATGGAGGCAGCGGAGCCCGCGAGTGCATCGGTGCGTGGTGCACACTCCACCGGCGCCGCGGCGGTCAGATGTACCTGCGCCATTCGAGGGTCGGTGATTGCCTGCGCGACGGACTGTGCCGGTGCGAGCAGTTGCTCAACGGCGGCTGAAGCGTCGGTGCTGTTCTGACTCTTCATGGTGCCATTGCCTTCTCCTTGTCCGAATGCTCTGGGTTCTGCTGATAGCGCTGAGCCCGTAGTGGGAACCGAAGCGGTGGTGGCTTGATTCCGGGCGAGCGGATTGAATTTCTGCAGCTGCAGTTGCAGCGGGCCCGTCGACACTCCGAGGGTGCGTTCCAGCGTCATCTTCGCGTCGGCCTTGAGCACCCTCACGAGTGCGCCGTGGTTGGACGTGATGCGATGCATGATCAGCGTGGAGACCATGAAACCAATTGCAAGGGTGAGCGTCTGAACAAATGCTTGTGCCTCTGCGTCGCTGATGAGACCGAGCACATCAGCGGCGATGCCCGCGACCAATGTTGGAAGCGCCACGGTGACGATTGAGGCTATTACCGCCATAAACGAGTGCGCGCCGGCGCGGGCGAAAATATCGCCAAGTTGGTCGAATCCGCGCCGCTTGCGCACCCCGTCAGCAGCGGCCCAGCCCGAAGCTAGAGTGCAGATAACAGCCATTGACATGTGGAGCACGAACTTCCACGTGCCGATGACCGCGAACACAAGCATCGGCAGAGTGAGCACCAACATAAGGAATGCGGTGCCCACCGTGTCCGCGCTAGCGACGTTCTGTCCCTTGGTGAAACAGCCGGAGTCTGGCTGGAGCGCAACGCCTGCCGCCATGGATTTTGACCATGCTGTTTTGCAGGCCTCGGTGAACTCACCGTCATAATTCAGGGCGATGCTGGGTGTTCGGATGGAACTGTCGGCGAGAGCCTGGCCCGCAGTGATCGTGGTGTCGTGGGCGCTATGAGTGATCGCAGCTGTGCCTCCCACTGACAGACCGTTGGTGAACCCCAGAACATTCTGGATGAGTGCGAAGGGGTTGTGGGTGAGCACCACCACCAGAACCATCATCGCCAGCGCGGTGCCGAGCCGGTCCAGAGATGCGCTATCGAAGAGCCCCCCAGTGGTGGTTTTCGGCCGTGACCAGAACACTGACACCGCCACAATTGCCAACCCGAAACATGCGATGCCCCAGGGCGGTATCACCTCGTACAGCGGCGCGGTGACGCGCTGATACCCCTGCGACAGTGGGTCGAGAAATCGCCCAGAGGACAGCACTATGCCGAGTAAGCCGTTGGCCACGATGGCAATTGCTTTGAATCCCCAATAGAACATTCCGGTGAGCATCCCGAACACCCAGGACTCCTGCTGTGCGTAGGAGCTCCCCAGGTAGTACAGCTTGTACCGCGCCGCGCGTGCGCCCTCAGAGTCAGTCACCGAGAACAAGTCGAGGAAAGATGCCACGGCTAAGCCGCCTTCTCGCCAGCCGCGTGCCGGCCGATGCCGCCTGTGGCATCGGCGCCCACCTGACCGTCCTTGTCAAGGTCAGACTCGCGGATCATCCGCGAGCTGGTGGTGTCTGCGAAACGCGCAAGCATGGCGGAGATTATCGGGAGGAACTGGACCCGGACGATGTTGTTGTTGCCGTCGTTCCACCAGCCCTCGCCGTATCGCCCTGCACGGGTCAGGTTGTTGTTGTCGGGATCCGGTGGTGAGGTCTGGTTGATCATCATGTCCACCAGCGAGTCCAGCACCGGCATGTCCATGTGGTTCAGGGCCGCCCGGGCGTTGTCGACTACGCGCTGCCCGAGGGCGGCCTTCTTCTCGATCATCGCGTAGTTACTGTCGAAGTCATCGGCGTGCTGGCTAGCCGCGACGAGAGAGTTTCCTTCCTTGGCGCCGATGCGGTCAGGCGCGCGGATCAGCAGTTCGACAACATCTTCGTTTCCCTTCAAGAAACTGATCTCATCGGCGAAAAACACACAGGCGCCGCGGATCTTGCCGAAACGGAACGCAGTCATGCGTGCGATCGATCCATATACCGCAGCGGCCCACTGGTTCAGATCGGACGCACTCTCGGGGTTAGGTCCGCGGTATACCGGCAATTCGTGGGTGCGGAAGACCGTCGAGTAGGGGACTGAACCGGACTCCATGCGATCGGCGAGCTCGGAGAGGTTGTCGAACGGGGGGAACCCCGGGTCGTCGGGGTGGCGTGCCGGGGGGTCGATGAATGCCCGCGTGTAGGGCAATGCCGCCCAGTGCTCGAAGTTGCGCAGCAGCAGTCTGGCCTCGGCATCGCCAGAAGTCTTGAGCCAGTCCATTAGCCGACGAGTGCTGGTGATGCCCCGGTACTTTCGGAAGTCTGGCCGCAGGATCTTGGCGAAGTACGCGGCTTCGGCTGACTTGGTACCGAGCTCGAACAGTGGCAGATAGTGCGCCATCATCGCCGTCTCGGCCAATGGAGAGGGCAGGCACTTGAGGAAGTCCATCGACACGTTGCCTGCCGGTGATCCTCCCGTTGCGGCATTCACGATCTGAGTGCGCGCGATCTGGCGGGCGAAGACTGCCCACTCACCTTGCGGGGAATGGTCCACCACGGTCGAGTACCGGTTGAGCGCGGTGACGAATAGGTAGATCAGCTTCATCAGGTTCGACTTGCCCTTGCGGGGCGCGCCGGTCATGGCGATTGAGGCGTTGCCCCGGTCCGTGGCGTTGAGCACGTCGATCAAGATGATTTGGCCGTTGGCGTTCTCCTTGTTGATCGCGACCGGCATACCGACGGCGTCGCCGGCGAAGCTGCGTCGTAACGGCATCGCGCCGGAAAACCAATACGCCGTGGTGGTTTGCAGCAGATCGTCACCGACCTTGGTTCGGCAGGAGCCGGGCATCATCATCGTCCACAACTCTTTTTGTCCACCCACCGGAAGCAGCGGCGTGTAGTCATTGGACCGGAACTGCTGTTGTAAGGCCCCAATCCGCTTCTGCAGGTGGTCTAGGTCATTGGACCCGAACGCAAAGATCGCGGTGACTTGCATTCCGCGCGGCCCGGACTTGGCGTTAATCGCGCCATGGAACTGGCGCAGTTCACCTCTGCGCGAGTCATATTCGTAGGCCTCGAATTCGTCAGAGGAGTTGGCCGTGCCTTCGGAAACCAGATCTCTCTCGGTGTTGGAGACAGACTTGGTCTCCACTAGGTCCTGGTCGAACCGCAGCCGCAGCGTGACGTCTGCGTCGGCATCGATCGCCTGATCGACGATGTACGTGAAGTTGGAAACTTCCGCGGTGAAGCGAGCCGGATAGCGTGCGATGCCGAACATTGACTGGTACGACACCGGCCCGTCCGGCATCTGGGGAGTGCGCTTGCCCGGCTGCGAAATCGACATGATCCTGCCGCCGACCAATGTGCGGAATCGCTGTATCAACAACCCCTTGCGCTTCTTCGGCCCCTTCTTGGCCAGCTTGGTGAGCGCACGCGTGTAGTTGCGGCCACTCTCGAGGTCTGCCATGAACGTTGAATAGAGGGCAGTGGAATCGGCTGACTCGTCGAATGCAACCTCTGGGTAGGCGTGCTCGCTGGGCTTGAACGCCGGCGCCGGATCCGCCGGCGACTTGGGAAACATCGGCACCCACAGGCCTCTGGTGGTGGCACGCTCATATACCCAATCAACCAGCTCGGGCGTTGTCCGTCGTGGGTCGAACTCCGCGGGAAGGGATTTGAAGCACTGCTTTTCGAACTCGTCCAGGTCCGCCCAGTCCAGTCCCTCATGCGGATCGACATCGACCACAGTCGATACCAGTCGCTCGCCCACGCGCTTTCGCGACGGCTGGCTGATGGCGAGCCAGTACACCCGATCGAACTCGACGTAATCACCCGAACGCATGCTCTGGTAGAGCTCATCGAGGATTCCGCCAAGGTATCGATAGCGTTCCGGGTCCCAGTCGGGAATGCCTCCGGTAATCGCTTTCATGGTGTCGAGCGGGTCTTTTCGATACCGCAGCGAGGTGAGCATGATGTCGTCAGTTGGTATGTGCGACAGCGCGGTGAGCAGGAGCTCATGACTGTCCTGCGCGGCGGTTGCAGTCTCGGGCCGGTAGCTGTTGACGTTGATCCCGGTCAACAGATAGTTGCACCAGACGCTTCCATCCGCGGAGAAGATCAGGTTGCGTTCGCGCCGCCTGAGCGGCGGTACATGTTCACCCACGGGAGCGTTCCTTTCTAAGCGGCGGGAAGGTCGAAGTTGTTGGTGTGACGGCGCTTCATGCCTCCGCGCAGGAGTCGCAACTGGGTTCGTTCGGAGAGTGCACCGGTCTCATCGATGCGGGACAGAATGACCGCGTAGATCGCGATCGCTATGAACCCGAGGACAAATACAACGCTCGGAACAATCAGCCCTAGAGGCAGCAACAGCAAACACAGCGAGCCAAGGAGCATCACCGCGATTTGTCCGTAGGGACCGAGGCGGAGTCCGGCGAGCTTCCACACGATGCGGACGTCCTTGACGTCGTTGAACACGCGGAAGCTACGCATCAGAGAGATATCCCGAAGATGCCCAGGATGTTTGAGCCGTAGTTGGCGGCGAGGGCGATAGCCCCCAGGAATCCCTCGAGCACCAGTACTCCGAAGCCGACTTCACGGATCCCGGTCATCGCGGCGGCTTTACCCTTGGCTTCCGTCCAAGTCTTGAACGCATACCAACCGCCAAGCAGAGGGACGATCACGGCGAGCACGCCAAGGCCGACGTTGACGAGTGTCAGAAATATGCCGTCACTGGTCGGATCGACGATGTCAGCGAGATACCTGACGGTTTCCTGGGATTCCGCGTTCATGAGTGCCTTCCCTGGTGAGCGCCAGTGGTGTGCGGCGCAGCTGTAGTGGGTCGGCGGAAGACTGGCCTGAGTCGCTCTTTCCCGACGAACGCGACACGAGTTTGGTGAGGCCCCAACTACTCACCACATGTGTTTCCAACGTGCGCGTATGCGTGGAGGAGAGGAATATTCGACTCTGCTCAAACTGGTGCTCAATGCGCTGATCAATGGGTCGCTCAAACTCTCGGTCAACATCTAGATCAATCACGTGGCCAAAAGCGTCCTCAAAACTGAAATACGCGCAGATCGCGATGTCGTGGCGCGTAAGGGCCTGCGCTACAAACGGCGCTACGGTCGCCGCCATGAACGAAGCCAGCGGCATCACCGTGCATGCCTTTATCCGTCCCGGCACGCCGGCATCGGCGGGGCCTGTGATGGTCACGCAGATTGTTGATCTGTACGAATTCGGAGTGATCGGCGCCGGCAGTGAAGTGTGGGCCAATCTCGATGTACCCAACGCGCTTTGGGTGCTCTCCGACACCTCCACGTTTGTCCGGTTCGTCGACGTGCCATCAGCCGGATGGGTCCGTCTCACGCGTAGTTCGATCGTGTGGGGCCGAGTCGCCAACGACACTTCACGAGCTCCGAGTCATGGGTTTTCGGTCAGCGATATGCCGATGCCCGTGCGGGACTACGACACCGTGACAGTTGTGTTCCGCAACTCCGACAGTGCCAGGATGCGCGCTCAGTTCGGGGCACAACATCACGCAATGCACGACTTCCAAATCGAGCACGGCATGATGCGTGCAGTCGATCTAAAGTCGGGCAGCGCCTTTCGAACCACCTCGCCAGCCGAGCCGAGCCAGTTCTCCCGAAACCACGCAGGGGTGCGCGGGCTGGATCTGATGGCGTGCAGTACTGGCCCACACATGCATAAGGTCATCAGGGAGAACCTCGACGCCTTCACAACCGTCATCAACACGGGGGAGTTCGGCCGCATCAAGGCGGCGCAGCAGAAGATCAGTCAGGTAGCCGAAGGAATCACTGACCCCATCGTGCAACGCATCTCGACTCTGCGTGACATCGGACCGTTCATCGCCGGTACCGAGGAAGAAGCTGTCAGCGAGGACGGGGCGTTGGTCGGGACGTGACGACAATGCGCATAGGTCGTTGATCGCAGCTGGCTGCGCGAACTCCAACTGCGTGTCGAATCACCGCTCTTGATGGTTCGCAGCTGCGGTGACCGTCATGGTGTGCCAGTCGAAGTCGAGAATCACGTCGCCGGCGCCTCCACACACGATTATCCGTCCACGCTCAGGTGTTCCCGTGAGTCCGAACGAGCCGCCGAATGTTGCGGCCTGCTGGGCGAGTGCGTCATCGATGCGGGCGTGGTACTGCGCCAGCCAAGCATCGGGCGTATAGGTAGTCGGG
>MAEX01000050.1 GCA_002013415.1 Mycobacterium sp. D16Q14 | reverse complement strand
CGCCCTCGAACATCCGAGGCGTAGCCTCAGGGAATGCGTGCTGGAATCCTGATCGGCGCGGCCGCAGTGGCGCTGGGCGTCATCGCGAGCGGCGCCCCCGCATCTGCCGAGCCATGTCCACCGGAGGTGTGCAGCATTCCCGGGTTGCCGGGCGGTAGTTTGCCCTTCAATCCGCAGATGTCTGACCTGCCGCAAGACCCGATGTGGATGGGCCAGGCCTGGGATTGGTTGAGCAAGCGGGACAACACGGGCATGTTCAATGCCCCGGGGCCTGCGGAGTTCATTCGATCGCAGCCATCCGACTCGGGTATCCCGGAGCAGGCCCCTCCAGCCTTACCGGGGCCTGCTCTGCCGGGCGACTAGTCCTGAGCCCATGTTCCGTAGGGCACATCAGGATCGGTGCCCAGTGGAGTGGACGGATCGGCTCCACCGATATCAGTTGCATGGTCCGGGACGTACGGATCGGTTCCGTACGGCACGCCGGGATTTGCGCCTCCCACGGATTGGTCTTGCCGTAATACGTGGCTGCGGCCGCGGTCTGTGGGTAACTCCATGGAGCCCTGCATCGGAGTGTGAATCCCGTGATTGGGGACGGACGGCTGGTCGTTATCGGCGGCGGCGAGCGGGGCGAGCATGATCGCCGCTCCTGCCGCCAAACAACAGGCAGTTGTCGAGAAGGTGAACTTTCGGAACGTCATACGACCAGCCTTCTCCCGCAGTCTGTGAATCAGCTGTCTCTATCCTTGTGGTCGAGTGGGAATGTGACGAGGTGTTTTGGTCGGCTCTCCTCGTGAGGTTCCCACTCGGATTTGTCGGTGGGCGGTGAGATGCTCCCGCTGTGGGGGAGGTTCTGTGGCCATTCCGGTCAACTGAGGCAATCGCTGCCGGAGTTGTGACTGAGCACCTACTCCGAAGTCGGTACGAACAGATTTATCCGTCCGTGTACATACCCCGCGGATCGAGCGTGACGGCGATTCAGCGGGCACAGGCCGCATGGCTGTGGTCGCAGCGGAGCGGGGTGGTCGCGGGGTTGTCCGCGTCAGCACTTCTCGGGTCGAAGTGGGTCGATGGTGCGGCCGACGCGGAGTTGATCTATCGCAACCACAAAGCCCCGACCAGACTGAGGGTGCACCGGGAGTCATTGTTAACCAATGAGGTTGATCGCATTGATGGCGTTGCGGCCACCTCGGCGGCGCGCACGGCATTTGACCTGGGACGTTGGTTGCGGCTCGATACCGCCGTTCAACGATTGGATGCCCTGATTGCCGCTACCGGTGTCAGCCCTGCGGAGATTCAGAAGGTGGCGGCCGCGCATCCTGGAGCCAGAGGGTTGGTGACGCTTGGCAAGGCGCTGGAATTGGTTGACGGTGGAGCGGAGTCACCGCAAGAAACTCGCACTCGGCTGCTTCTCGTTAGGTCAGGATTTCCCAAGCCGCGAAGTCAGATCCGTGTGTATACGCGTTATGGAGAGTTTGTCGCAAGGGTCGATATGGGATGGGAGGACCTCAAGCTCGGAGTCGAGTTTGATGGCGCACAGCATTGGACCGACCCGTATCAGCGTTCTCGCGATGTCGATCGCTCGGCCGGACTCTCAGCGGAGGGCTGGACCATCATTCGGGTGACATCCGAGATGCTTCAGCATCGCGCAGGCACGATCGTGGCTCGGGTCGACGAAGCGTTTCGAACAGCACTGTCGAGTGGGAATCTGGCGAGGGATTTCGGTCGATTCGCCTCGTGAGATTCCCAGTCGGCGTCTAGATAATGGCGGCGTTCGCTGCCGTGAGGTGAGCGACGGCCTCGGTGACGATCGCGTCGATCAGCTCCTGGCAGCTCGGCAGGTCATCGAGGATGCCCGCGACCTGACCCGAGGCGAGAACACCGGCACCGGTATTCCCTTCGACGAGTCCGGCTTTCAGCAGCATCGGGGTGTTCGCCGCCATGAGCACCTGTGACCAGGTGAGCTCCTTGCCATGCCGCATCGCCAGGCCGTCCTTGATCATGGACCGCCAGGTCATGCCCGTCATCTTCTTGAACTTCGCCGCATTCAGCATCGCGGCACTGAAACCGCGCACCCGCGAACCGCTTTCGAGCTTCTCAACCAGCTCTGTACGCAATACCCGGTGCGGCATGCCATCGACACGGGTCGACACCACGGTGCCGTCGAGAGCCGAGGCCAGGTAGCGTTCCTTGACCGCATCCGGCACGGTGCTATCGGCGGTCAGCAGGAATCGGGTACCCATGGCCACACCGGCCGCGCCGTAGGACAGCGCCGCCGCGAGGCCACGTCCGTCGAAGAATCCGCCGGCGGCGATGACCGGCATTCCGGTGTCCTTGACCGCGTCGAGCACCGAGGGGAGTAGCAGGGTTGTCGCGACGGGGCCGGTGTGTCCACCGCCCTCGCCGCCCTGCACGATCACCGCATCGGCGCCCCAGGCCGCGACTTTCTTGGCATGCTTGGCCGCTCCGATAGATGGAACCACCACCACGCCATTGTCTTTCAGCCTGGCGATCAGATCCTGCTTGGGCGCCAGCGCAAACGAGGCGACCTTGACCTTCTCGCGGATTAACAACTCGATGCGCTCCGTGGCGTCACCGGCATCGGCGCGAATGTTCACACCGAACGGCTTGTCGGTCAGCGACTTCGTCTTCGCGACTGCCGCGACCAGTTCCTCCAGCGTCATGGTCGCAGAGGCGAGAATGCCCAGACCGCCGGCGTTCGAGGTGGCGGCGACCAGGCGCGGTCCCGCCACCCAGCCCATACCTGTCTGCACGACAGGATGGTCGATGCCGACCAGCTCGGTCAGCGGTGTCTTCAGGACCGGTGCGCTCACGCCTTGACTTCCTTGTCCCGGAATGACTTCGGATCAATCACTTCGCGGATGATCCGCAACTCTTCCTCGGTGGGTACCCGGGTCTGGTCAGCGTCAGCCAGACCGTGCACCTCGAAGCTGGTGTTGGATGCGACGTCCTCGGCCGAGACCCCGGGGTGCAGAGTCAGCGCTTGCATCTCGTGGTTGGGTCCGTTGAAGTCGAACACGCCCAGGTTCGTGATCACCCGGAACACGTTCAGGTACTTGAAGGCAGGGTTTGCGGGGTCGGCCTTGTCGTAGCCGACGCCGGACACGATGTCGACGGAGTTGCCGAAGACCCGTGCCGAGTGGTTACCCACCCAGTACGAGGTGGCGTGGTTGATGGTGTTTCCCGGAGCGCCGCGCACACCGAACATCTGCCGGGTGGGTTGTTGCAGCGGCCCGAACGCCGAGAGGTTCTGATTACCGTAGCGATCAATCTGGTTGGCGCCCATGACAACATGCCGACGACCCGAGGCCACCACATCGAATACCTTGCGGAACGGCATCCATCCCTCGATCGGAGAGGTGCCGCCAATCGCCGGTGTTTCGGCCATCAGGACGGCCTCGCCATCGGAGAGCACCAGGTCGGGGGAGAAGGTCAGGCGGGCCAGCCGGGCGCCGACGGTGGACATCGTCGACATCGCGGAGGCCATGATCTCGCCTGCGTCCCTGAATAACTCGGCGCATGCGACGGCGCATACCTCGGCGCGGGTTGCCTCGCTCATGCCTGCTGCTCCTTAAAGCGCTTGACGGCTGCCTGGTAGTCCTCTTCGGAACCGGACAGGTATGTGTCGACGAACTTCTGCCAGGTTTCCGGAGCGCCTGCGGCCTCGGCATAGTGCCGCTGGAACTTCTCGTCACGGCCGTAATCTGCGGCGCCGATGGTGAAGTGCGCGCCACCGGGTGCCTCGACGACCTTGTCGACCATCATGCGGTTCAGCAGAAGAGATTGCAGAGGAACGGTTTTGACCAGTTCCTCGGTGGAGACGATCTTCTCCACCGAAAGGTAGCGGCGCTCGGCGGCCAGGCAGTAGAGGTCGTCGAAGTACGGGTCGACGCCGGTGTAGGCGGCGTTTCCGGTGGCGTCACCCAGATTCAGATGCACGAATGCTGCATCAAGGTTCAGTGCGGGCATCGCGACCAGGGTTTCCGCGTTGCCGGACGAGTCCGGGTACGGCGACGTGACGGTCTTGAGTTCGTCGCCCCAGAAGTTCATGACGTCGGACCCCAGCCCGGCCCGGATGGGCAGGAACGGCAGTCGGGCGGCGGCGGCTTCCAGACCGCACTTGACCATGCCCTCATCCATCTCGCGGGACTCGATCGCACCGGTGGTGCGCGCCTTGGCGAACCACGGGTCATAGAACGGCGGTGAATCCAGGGAGACGAAGCCGTAATAGGCCTTCTTCACTTTGCCCGCAGAACACAGCAGGCCCAAGTCCGGTCCGCCGTAGGTTACGACCGTCAAATTCTTGATGTCCGAACGCAGAATCGCGCGCACGAAGGCCATCGGCTTGCGGCGTGAACCCCAGCCCCCAAGGCCGATGGTCATGCCGCTGCGCAGTTCGGTGACGACCTCGTCGAGTGTGGTTGTCTTGTCGCTCATATTTTCTCCTCTTCGCGCAAGCGGCTCATCGGCTACTGTCCCTTCGGCTTTCCGGTCTCGACGAATGCGTCACGATGCTCGTCGGCGACACCCGCCAGATTGAGCTCGAATGTGAAGCCCTGTTCCATGCGATAGCTCGACTCGACGTCCTGCGGGTCGATGAAGTTGATGGCCTCCTTGGCGGCCCGGATCACGCGGGTGTCCTTGGCGGCGATGTCACGTGCCACGCGTAGCGCAGCTTCGTCGAGCTCATCGCGCGGCACCACCTCGTGGATGGATCCGTAGTGGTGCAAGGTCTTTGCGTCGATCTTGGCTGCCGTGTAGAACATCCGGCGCATGACATGCTGGGGGACCAGTCGCTGCAGATGGGTGGCGGTGCCGAGCGCGCCACGGTCTACCTCGGGCACGCTGAACACCGCATCATCGGAGGCGACGATCACATCGGCGTTGCCCACCAAGCCGATTCCACCGCCCAGGCAGAAGCCGTTGACGGCGGCTATGACGGGCACCTTGCAGCGGTACACCGCGCTGAAAGCCTCGAAACAGCCGCGGTTGGTGTCGATCAGCGCGGTATAGCCCTTGCCGTCCGCTTGGGTGGCCTGCATCTCTTTGATGTCGGCTCCCGCGTTGAAGCCGCGGCCCTCGGCCCGCAGGATCACCACGTGGGTGGACGGGTCATTGCCCGCGGCCAAGATGGCGTCGGCCATTTCAAACCATCCACGCGAGGGGATGGCGTTGACCTTCGGGTAGTCGACGGTGACGGTGACGATGCCCGGTTCAACCGTCGCGGTGATGATGCCCATGAGACTCCTCAAGGTACCGAAACAAGCACTTGCTTGGTACGCTACCATGGCTCGAAAGCGCAGGACAAACAGTAGGAATACGGCAAGGAGTCACGTGCGAACCCCTTACGAACTCGGCCTTGAGGGCCGCGTCGTGCTGGTCACGGGAGGTGTCCGCGGCGTCGGCGCCGGGATCAGCCGGGTGTTCGACGAGCTCGGTGCGACGGTGATTACCTGCGCGCGCCGCCCTGGTGAGACCCCCTACGAATTCCATCCCTGCGATATCCGCGACGAAGAGTCGGTGGGCGCGCTCATCAGTGCCATCGTGTCTGGGCACGGGCGCCTGGATGCTGTTGTGAACAACGCAGGCGGTGCCCCCTTCGCGCTGGCCGCCGACGCGAGCCACAACTTTCACCGCAAGATCATCGAACTGAACTTGCTCTCCGCACTGCTCGTCTCGCAGCGCGCCAATGCCGTTATGCAACGCCAGGACGACGGCGGCACCATCGTCAACATCACCAGCGTGAGCGCAAGCCGGCCCTCGCCGGGCACTGCCGCGTACGGCGCGGCCAAGGCCGGACTGGAGAGTCTGACCCGGAGCCTTGCCGTGGAATGGGCGCCCAAGGTGCGGGTGAACGCACTGGCCGCCGGGATGATCCGCACCGAGCTCTCGGAAATGCATTACGGCGACGAAGACGGGATCGCCTCCGTCGGTGCGACGGTGCCGCTGGGTCGTCTTGCTAATCCTGACGAGATCGGTTGGACCGCAGCATTTCTTGCCTCACCCTTGTCTTCCTACGTGACCGGTTCGGTCCTCACGGTGCACGGTGGAGGGGAGCGCCCCGCGTTCCTCGACGCCGCCAATGTCAACAGCAATGAGAACGGCGAAAAGGAATAGAACATGCCAGGTTTGCTCGACGGTCGGGTCGTCATCATCACCGGCGCTGGCCGCGGTATCGGTCGTGCGCACGCGCTCGCGTTCGCCGCCGAGGGCGCACGCGTGGTCGTCAACGACATCGGTGTGGGCCTGGATGGATCGGCGGGCACGAGCCCGGCTCAGGAAGTCGTCGAGGAGATCAAGGCAGCGGGTGGCGAGGCCGTTACCAATGGTGATGATGTCGCCGATTGGAAAGGCGCCAAGAATCTGATTGACACCGCAGTCAATTCTTTTGGCCGCCTGGATGTCCTGGTCAACAACGCCGGTTTCCTGCGCGATCGGATGCTTGCCAACATGAGCGAGGAGGAGTGGGACGCGGTGATCCGCGTGCACCTCAAGGGACACTTCGCGCCCTTGCGCCACGCCGCCGCGTATTGGCGCGATGAGTTCAAGGCCGGCAACGCGGTGGACGCGCGCATCATCAACACCAGTTCCGCCGCCGGGCTGCAAGGCAGTGTCGGGCAAGGGAACTACGCCGCGGCCAAGGCCGGTATCGCCACCTTGACCTTGCAGGCCGCCGCCGAGATGGGCCGCTACGGCATCACCGTCAATGCCATCGCTCCGGCAGCGCGCACCCGGATGACCGAGGCGGTCTTCGCCGAGACCATGGCCAAGCCCGAGGACGGCGCGTTCGACGCGATGGCGCCGGAGAACGTCTCGCCGCTGGTGGTTTGGCTGGGCAGTCCGGAGGCTCGCGACGTCACGGGAAAGGTGTTCGAGGTCGAAGCGGGCGTCATTCGCGTCGCCGAAGGCTGGGCGCACGGTCCGCAGGTGGATAAGGGATCCTGTTGGGACCCAAGTGAATTGGGCCCAGTGGTCACCGAGCTGCTCGGCAAGGCGCGCACCCCGGTCCCGGTATACGGCAGCCAGTCCTAATCCGACGGCCGCTCCAGGACGACGACGGGGATCTTGCGGGTTGTGTACGACTGGTACTTGTCGAAGTCCGCGTACAGCTCGACCAGCTTGGGCCAGTAGTACGTCCGCTCCTCATCGGTGGCGGTGTGCGCCGTCATCGCTCGAATATCGCCCTTGATCTGAACGGTGACTTCAGAATTCGCCTTCAGGTTGAGGTACCACGCCGGGTTGGCATCACGTCCGCCTTGCGATGCGACTAGGACAACCTTGTCTCCATCGGGTAGGTAGAGCAGCGCGCTCAGTCGCTTCTGCCCGGTCTTGCGGCCCATGGTGGTGAGCAGCAGCACCGGTATGCCCCACGGGAAAGCCGCACCTACACGCCACTTTCCGCCGAGACGGCCGCCGGTCCTCTGGTACAGCCATACGTTGACTGTGGTCATCCACTTGATGAGCTTGCCGGCGAACTCGGAGTTCAACTGGGCGGGTGCATTCGCGGATAAGCCGCTCGCGGGAAGACCGTCAGACATGGCCCTATGCTACGAGGGTGTCAACACCTGGAGCCTCAGACGAAGTGCGTATTGCCGCAGCGAATGCATACATCGAAGCCCTCGTCACACATCAGGCGGACGCGGTGCCGTTCGCTCCGGAATGTGTGCGGATCGAGCAGGGTGTCAAGACCGGATTCTCCGGAGATCACTTGCGGCGCAGCCTGAACAATGGTCCGCAGTTCCGCCTGATTGCGGCCGCCTCCAACCGGCAGTTCCGTGTCGAAGGGGAGAATGTCGTCGCGAGTTTCATCATCGAAACCAAAGCCAAGGTCGCCGGGTGGCGCGTCGTCGCGAAAGTGGACGAGACGTTCAAAATCCCGGCGGATGATCCCCGGATTCATCACATCCGGGCGATCTTCGTCCCGAAGCTGTCGCGCTCTTAGAACAGGTTCTGGATCTGCGGGTTTCCCTCCGCGCCCCCTTGTCCTGGGGACGATTTCTGTGCTTCACTGCCACTAGAGCCATTAGTGAAATGCATCACAGGCCGGGAGGTACAGCGTGGTACAGGCCCAACATCCCCACTTGCCGGACGGCATCGACTTCACGGATCCCGACCTTTTTGTGAGGGGGATCCCGGAGGGTGAGCTCGCCGAACTGCGGCATACCCAACCGATCTGGTGGAATCGCACCGAGCGCGGGGTTGCTGGGTTCGATGATGATGGCTTCTGGGTGGTGTCCAAACACAAAGATGTCAGGGAGATCTCGCTTCGGTGCGACGTGTTCTCCAGTGAGCAGAACACCGCGATACCCCGCTATCTGCCGACCACTCCACGTGAGCGGATCGACGCGACACGTTTGATCATGCTCAACATGGACCCACCACGGCACAGCAGGTTGCGGCACATCATCAGCCGAGGGTTCACGCCGCGGGCGGTGAACCGACTGCGCGACGATCTCAACACCCGGGCGCAAGGCATTGCGAGAGCGGCAGCCCAGATGCGGCACGGGGACTTTGTCGAGCAGGTGGCCTGTGAGCTTCCGCTGCAAGCGATCGCGGGCTTGATGGGTACCCCATTGGATGAGCGCGAGCAGCTCTTCGATTGGTCCAATAGGCTGGTTGGTTCGGACGATGGCGAGGATGACAGCGCTATCGCCAGCGCCGAGTTGCTGATGTACGCCATGGGAGTTGCGGCCCGCAAGGCCGTGGAGCCCGGTCCCGATATCTGCACTGATTTGGTGAATGCCGATATCGACGGCCAGAAACTATCCGATGACGAGTTCGGCTTCTTCGTCATGCTTTTGGCGGTAGCCGGCAATGAAACGACTCGCAACTCCATCACCCATGGCATGCACGCGTTCACTCAGTTCCCGGACCAGTGGCAGCTGTACAAGAAGGAGCGGCCCGAGTCGGCCGCCGACGAGATCGTGCGTTGGGCGACGCCGGTAACGTCGTTTCAGCGGACTGCGCTGGAGGACACCGAGCTTGGTGGCGTGCGGATCAAGAAGGGGCAGCGCGTGGTCATGATGTACCGCAGCGCGAACTTCGACGAAGAGGTCTTCGAAGATCCGTTCTCTTTCAACATCATGCGAAACCCCAACCCGCACGTGGGATTCGGGGGAAATGGCGAGCACCACTGCGTCGGGGCCAACCTGGCCCGCATGACCATCAACCTCATGTTCAACGCGATCGCCGACCACATGCCCGACCTCGCGTCGGCGGGGGAGCCCGACAGACTGCGGTCCGGGTGGCTCAACGGGGTAAAGCACTGGGAGGTCGACTTCTGTCCGGCCGGATTCCCTCGCGAGCAGGCGGTATCCCCGGGCCGGGCGAGCTGACCAGAAAGCCCCCGGCACCGCGATGCCGGGGGCTCTTCGGCGGGCTGTTAGATGCGTTCGATGATGGTGCCGGTGGACAGCGCGCCACCAGCGCACATGGTGATCAAAGCCGTTGACTTGTCGGTTCGTTCGAGCTCGTAGAGCGCTGTCGTGATCAGGCGGGCACCGGTGCTGCCCACCGGGTGGCCCAGTGCGATCGCGCCACCATTGACGTTTACGCGGTCGAAGTCCGGCTTGTGCACGGAGGCCCAGGACAGCACCACCGAGGCGAAGGCCTCATTGATCTCGACAACGTCGATATCGCCGATCTTCATGCCGGCGCGGTCCAGTACCCGCTGCGTCGACTGCACCGGGCCGTCCAGGTGGTAGTAGGGCTCGGCGCCGACGAGGGCCTGCGACACGATGCGGGCGCGGGGCTTTAGACCCAGGGCGCGGGCCTTGTCCTCGTCCATGAGTAGCACCGCGGCGGCACCGTCAGAAATCTGCGAGGAGGTACCGGCTGTGTGAATACCCTCCGGCATAACGGGTTTCAGGTTCCCGAGGGACTCCAGGGTGGTGTCACGCAGCCCCTGATCCTTGCCGATGGTCAACGTCTCGCCGGTGAGATTGCCTTCCTTGTCCACCTGAGGGGCATCCAGCGCGGTGATCTCACGGTCGAAGCGGCCCTCGGCCCAGGCCTGCTTGGCCAGCGCCTGCGAACGCACCCCGAGGCCGTCGACGTCGGCGCGAGTGATCCCGCGGCGCTTGGCAATCCGCTCGGCGGCCTCGAACTGGTTGGGCAGGTCGATATCCCAGGAGGCCGGGCGGGGGATGCCGGTGCCGCCGACGTTGGCGCCGAGCGGGACCCGGCTCATCGACTCGATGCCGCAGGCGATGCCGGTGTCGATGGCACCCGAGTAGATCAGGCCGGCGATGAGGTGGTTCGCCTGCTGGGCGCTGCCGCACTGGCAGTCGATGGTGGTCGCGCCGGCGGCCTCGGGCAGCCCGGCGTGCAGCCATGCCTGCCGGGTGATGTGCCCGCCCTGCTCGCCGAACTGAGTCACACAGCCACCGATGACTTGCTCGACCTCGTGGGGATCCAGGCCCGCACGGGCGATCACCGACTTCTGGATGCTGCCCAGCAGCTCGGCGGGATGCAGCCCCGCGAGCCATCCACCGCGTTTGCCGATAGCGCTGCGCGTCGCTTCGACGATGACCGGATTACCCATGGAGCTGCTCCTTTGCACTCTGAACGTTG
>MAEX01000049.1 GCA_002013415.1 Mycobacterium sp. D16Q14 | reverse complement strand
AAGCGCTCCAATGATGGGTTGCACACCGTCGAAATGGAGATGGTACACAACCGCGAGCACGTCAAACACCTTCTGGCTGGCGCGAATCCGATCTTCCCGCCGGAGATCCAGTTCCCGAAGATGTTCATGCTGCCCTGGAACTGCCGTACCGCAGTTTCCCTGACGATGTTCATCAACCTTGCCCGCCAGTTCTTTCCGTTGCTGTCGATTCCGACGAATATCTTCAACCCCGGCGCATGGTTGGGGGTGGCCGACATCATCGGCGGATTTGATCCGCTGCTATGGCCGGTACAGGTGC
This sequence comes from Mycobacterium sp. D16Q14, assembly GCA_002013415.1. GTDB lineage: Bacteria > Actinomycetota > Actinomycetes > Mycobacteriales > Mycobacteriaceae > Mycobacterium. The sequence goes on along the minus strand of MAEX01000049.1, from coordinate 11,186 downwards.
AGTTCGTCAACCCGCTCTTCGACCAGTCCCGAACGACGATTCTCACCTCACGATGGACGGACATCCACACCGTCACTGCGCCATTACTCGAGGATGCGGGCTGCATGATCCGCGCCTACACGTGGCTGACCGAGGATAAGGACTCGCCCCATCCTGAACTGGGAACCCTCGCCGGACAGCTGGCCCGTCCTCACCGCAACGCCGTGATCCTCGCCGTAGAGGACAAGTCGGGTGTTACCGGGCCCACGGGAACACTTCTAGACGGGCCGATCAACCTGATCGCCTCAACGGCAGACGACATGATCACCGAAACCCTGTCCAGTGTCATTGATCTAGATAGGGACAACGACGGCGAGACGGATCCGCTGATCCGCAAGTGGTTGGGCGTAGCGCCCAAGCCCCCATGGGTTGTGTTCAAGGACGGCGAGTACTCGGGAATTGTTGAGTCTCAGCGAACGATGCACGGCGCCACAGCGAAGACCATCATGATCGGCGGACGTTCTCCGGGGTGGGTGAACCAGCTCCAGACCTTCGGAATCAAATACGCGCTCTCGCAGCTATCGGCCGTCGTCTCCTATGCCATCGGTGCTTATCAGCAGCCCGGAACTCCCGGTTTGGAGGAGCTCTACCAAGGTCAGCTAGACGACACCCTTCTTGCCTGGCAACGGTTCACGGACCCGATCCGCGCCATCCGCATGGGCGATTTCGGGTTCCTGGAGCACTTCGAACAGGGCGGCGGCGGCACCGCATACACCGTGTCCGGCACCCTGAACATGCGCTCAGGGCATTGGAAGACAAGGGCCTACACCAGCTTTAAGACATCCATCCGCAACGGGGTGCCCTACCTACTGGACACCGATTTCACACTGGGTGACCGGTTGGGGTTCCAGATGGCCAACGTCATCCACGTTGACCAATGCACCGCCGTACGTAGGTCTTACGACGAGTCCACCCCCATGACGATCGAGCTGTCGATTGGGGACGACTCCGAAGAAGAAGATCCCGTAGCTAAAGCCACACGAACACTGGCCGCGGTGTGGGGGCTGATGGGCATGTTTTTAGGCAGCTCCGAAGTCTTCTAACGGAAAGGACCGATCACGTGATTTCCCTTAGCGGCAAGAATTCCGCAGCCGAGGCGCGCAACACCCCATCATCAAATACATGGAGGCAACTATGACCGTCAAGACAAGGCGTAAGTCTCCCGTTGTGAAGCTGTTGGACCAAATGCCTGAAAGCGACATATTCGAGCTGATGGAACAACGCGACGCGTACGCGAGAGTCGCTGAAATTGACGACGACGACACTGCCACACGGCTTATCGCCATGGCTATGTCGGTCAACGATCCCGTCATGGTCACAGCTCTGCTACATGGGGCATACCGGTACCGCTGGCGTCACACCATCGACGCCTATGTCAAAGAGCACCCCGAACAAGCCACAGCCGTAACGGCCTCGTGGAACGAAACAGACAAGGAACAAACATGATTGGCAATGACCTTGCCGCCGAACCCGGCGACACTCAAAGCCTGTACCCGCACCAGGCCCACTACATGCCCGGTGACCCACACCCGGACGACCAACTCACGCCGGGCGGAGTTCGAGCGCGAGCAGCTGACGTAGAGGGAACCACCTACGAGCAGGCGGGCGCGGCTATCGCACACGCGCACAAGGAATTGGCCCGCCATCTTGAGGCAACCGAGAAGGACAGCCACAGGTACAGCGCTACGGGTTACAACGAGCAGGTGGCCCTGTTCGGAACCACGGATGCCGCCAAGGCTTTTGAACGCGCAATCGAACAGGTGGAGGCCAGGTGCGAGAAGGCCCGCGCCGACCACGATGCATACGTGGCGAGCCTAGTCACTCCCGGCGACGCGGCAGCGGAAAGCCGAAACACCCGATTCTGGCACCGGTCCGAGCGCCTACTCGACAGTACTGACGGTCACGGAAAGATGCAGGTGGCCCAAGACCTGATCAAGAGCTCAACCCGCGAACAACTCAGCGTGCTACTGGAGGAACTGCCTACATATCTGCAATCCGTTGGTATTTCTACGGATTGGATGGATGCGTACATTGAGCGTGCCGTCCCCGAGTACGGGGCGAGCAAGAGGCGTGTAACCAAGGCTGAACAGGGTAAGCAGCTCTTGGATGCCTCGGCGCGGTACCTGCGCAAGTGCATGGCAGACGGGCGACGCGGCGACCCGCAAGTCATGAAGGGCTTGGACGTGATGACGGCGGGCCGGTTGGCCATCGACCGCAGGGGAACGCTGCAAGCCACCAACAACGGGAAGTACGACCCCGACAAATGAACACAGACCCAAACTTCGGTGTTGACGGCTACCGGCCGCAACGGCTAACTGTCGTGACCACAGCACCGATTCGGTACGGAGACAGGGTCACGTCTCTGTGCCAAACCGGGACGTCTGCCCTACCTAGCCTCGCAGCCATGGACGGGCAGCACGAACCAACCCCGGCAGCATTCAACCCGTCACTCAGACATCGCGGGTTTGTCTGCGCCAACCACCCCCGCTCGCCGCGCGGCCCTGTTCCCCCGCATGCGGCGAGCGGGGGTCACCACAAGCAAGGAGACAGGTGGTGCCTGACCACACGGTTGTCACGATAGAAGACCGCAAGCCGCTGATTGCCCCTGTGCGCGTTCCGGTAAGGGGATCACACACCACCACGCCGATCACCCGCCACAGAGGCGCCCAGAGCACCGAACCACACCCCCCGGCCTGGACCCCCCGGTGGCCTATCCCAGCGCCACGGGCCGAAGCTGCTGATTTCCGTCTCTGCATTGCACACAGAAGCTGTTTTTTGGAACCCCAAGGCCCGGCTGCATCAAAAGAGAGCAGGTCAACATGGCGAATCGCGCTAAAGAGAAGTCGGCTGGAGACGCGCTTATCGACGGCATCCTCGCAGATTTGGACGAGGCCGATCGGGAGCCCGATGGGCGTGAGGTTGTGTGGCTGGAGCAGGCCCGCCATCTCGCCAACCGCATCGCCGAACTCGAGGAGTGCATCTCCAATGACGGGTTGACCGTGGTGCTCAATAGCGGTCGGGCCGTGCTGCATCCCGCGGTCGCCGAGGTACGTCAGCACCGTGCGGCGCTCGCACGTGTGGTGGCCGGGGTCCAGATGGAAGAGACCAGCGTCAAGGATCCGACCAAGCAGAAAGCGGCACAGGCCAAATGGCGGGCGCATAACGAAGCCCGGAGACGGGCCAAGGGCGTTGTCTAGGCGCAAGCGGCCCAAGGCCGTAGCCGTTAATGGTCTGCGAGATCTGTTGATCGCCGGGACCGTGGCCGCACTGGAACGGCTAGAAAACAACACCTGCACTGATGTCTACGACTTCAGGCAAGAGTGCGACCGACTGCGCGAACGCCTGGCCGACTTAGCGGACGGCAACGATGTGCTGATTCACCGCTGGGGCGACGGTGTGACACCCGAAGTGGACTGGCCGCACGGCGTACGACTGTGCCGCCTCGTCGGGGATGCTCTGGTGCCCGCCGACGACGAGATCATACGAAGACAGGAAGTAGCCCCATGAGTGTTGGTGTAACAGGTTGGTTTGCAGAGATTCTCCCTGGACCCGGCGAAGCGACGCTTGCACTCACGGGCGGTGACCCCGATGTCCATGTAACGACCGACAACTACGTGTACCCCGAGTCAGCCGTCTTGACGCTGACGGGCGAACGCCCCGGTGTCAATGGCCCGCCGGTCAGTCCTTTGCCGGCCGAATTTGCACTCACTGGTGGCACGCCGTCGATCGGTGAACGTGTCGCACCCGACGATGCCGAGTTGACGCTCGCCGGTAGCACCCCGGCGATTGTTCAGACCGCCAACAACCTGCTAGCCCCGACCGGGGCGACGGCCTCGCTCACTGGCAGTACGCCAACGATCCTCACGGGCAAGATCCTCCAGCCGACCGGCGCCACTCCCGCCCTGACCGGCGGTACGCCATCACTGGCGAGTCGTCTTGTGCCGACTAGCGCCGCACCGACTTTGACCGGTGGGCGCCCGCTGATCCATGTGACATTCCCGCCACCCACGGCCCAACTCACCCTTACCGGTGGTCGTCCGCTGATCGACACGCGCGTTGTGCCAGCGGGCGCCACCCTGGCGCTGACCGGTGGTACGCCGACCGTCACCAACATCGGGGTGGTTTCCTACATCTCGTCCGCAGCCAACGCGAGCAGCTCAGTCACTATCCCAACCCATTCAGTTGGGGATCTGATCGTGCTCTTCGCCTACAACCCGTACGCAATTCAGGCACCCACGAAACCGTCAGCCAGCGGGACAGTGCCGAACTGGAGCTACATCGACAACGCCGACAGCGGCAGTGGATCGGGCTGTACGACAGCGCAGTTCAAAGCCACCGCAACGAACACCACCACGGGTACGTGGGGCAACGCCTCACACATGATTGCGGTGGTTATCCGCGCCCAGAACACCTCATCGCCGATCGGTGGCCACGCCCAAGCGGCCGGATCCAGTGGCACAACGACCGCGCCGTCGGTGACCATGACCCACACAGACGGGTCCTCGGTTCTGCTGCATTTCCACGGTCACTCCAACCTCGGTGCCAGTGGATGGGACACCGCCCCAGCGGGATACACCCGAGGCGCCGCATCGGGCGGCGCCTTCGGTCCGGCCACAGCCCTGAACTACAAGAACATCACTACTTCTGACGGTTCAGTGGCCCAAACCGGCGGGCAGAGCAGTCAGAACTACGCAGCCGCGACAGTCGAAATCATCAACTAAAGGAAACGGGCACCATGCTGACTCCACAGCTGTAGCTTCCTGCTGTGAGCGATAAAGAAAGCGATAAAAAAGGCGATAAAGAAAAAGCTCATTACAAGGAGCTTGTTGGGAACTCCGGGTTGGACGTCCGACCAGAGTTCGTGGGCGCGTTGCTCGGCGTAACACGTTGGCCCCCTGATGCTTTCACCATCGAGTATGACGACGGTCGACTTAGTGCGGTGTACTGGATCCGTGGTACGTCGATCGGGAAGTTCGCGTTTCATGAGGCAGACGCCAGTTCGTTGGCGACAATCCGCCCACTCGCTTCGGTGAGCTCATTGGGGGTGACAAGTACCGTACCCATCGAAGGCTCCGATCGAGGCAAGCGGCGTCGCATACTGACGATTCGATTCGGGTCCGAGGGCGAAGAAGCGACCACAGCGGACATCACCGTGTCGGATATGGAAACGAACCCACACGTAGCCGCCCTTAGCAGGAGCTTCATCGACGCCGTTCGAGACGCCGTCGCTGGGGAATCGGCGGACAACTGAACCGCAGGACTTTGTCATACCTAGGGCCTAGCGTCCGGGGTGTGGTCAAGCTCCACGTCAACAAGCTCACTACCGGCCAGACGGTGTGCATCGTGATGCACAACTGGGGCCGCGGGGTTTGGACGGAAACCATCACTGGCGACCTACGCGAGGGCAAGGAGTACGCCCGGTTCGAAGTCCAGCCTGGGATAGAGGTCAGGATCCGCTACCTCAACGGCGAGCTGGTCGCCGAGACCCGTGGCACCACCGGGGTGTACCTCATCAAATCCAGCCCGACGCCTTGGCAGTATCGGCGAGGCTGACAACCACCGCGCTAGCTACCTGGCGGTGCTACTGTGCCCGTAGTTGTTGGTTGAGGGGGATGTTTGTGACGGGGCCACTGCATGTTGATCCTGAGCTGTTACATCGTGCCGCCAATGAGATGGATCAGCTGTTGGCTGCGCACCGACAGGCGCATACAGCAGCGCACGGGTTGATCAGCTCAGCGACCTCGGGGTGGGTCGGGGATGCCGCCGCCACGCTGGGCTCCGAGTCCACTGAATGGCAGGGCTCCTCACGTCATATCGCCAACGAGTCCGAGCACTACCGCGACGCATTCGATCGCATCGGGTACGCCTTCGCCAGCACCGAAGAGCAGACCGCGGTCAACATCCTGCAGACACGGTTGCCGAAGGTCTAGGCCATGTCATTGTCGCTGGTCGATATCAAGCGTGCGGACGTTCAGTCGTTCCGCGATGTCGCGGCAGGCTTGGAGAAGATGGCCACCGCGAACACTGACATGAAGAGCGGTGTGGGTCGGCTGCCGATCGTTGGTGATGCGTGGAAAGGTGTGTCCGGGGATGCTGCGCACCACGAATTGGATGGTTTCGGCCGCCTGCTAGAGGGCAGCGCCGAGGCTAAGAAAGGTGCGGCGGCGAAGATCCGGCGTGCCGCAGACGAATTCGAGGGCGTCAAGCAGCTGCTGACCAAGATTGAGCAGGACGCCGCCAAGGGCAAGTTCAAGATCGATATGTCCACCGGCAAAGTCACGCCACCGATCGGGGACTACGACAAGAGCGAACTGGACTACCTCACAAACACTTTGAAGCAGATCATGCAGGCCGGTGATGCCGCCAACGCAGACCTGGCCGCAGCCGTCAAGGCCGCTAAAGAGCTGCCTGATCCCTCAAGTGCTGCCGCACAGGCACTGCCAACAACGCCAACTTCCACGGTCAAACCGGGCGGGGCATTCGGCGGGGTAGATAACCTCGTCGCACCCAAGCCGGATGGTGATCCTGGTGCGACCAAGGCTGCTGCCGCTGGCGCCGATACGCAAGCCAACTACAAAGAGTGGTACCCGAAAACCGCTGCGCCCGCTGGCGACAAGCTCACGATGGACCCGACCAAGGCGGGCACCCTGACGGGGTCGATGGGCGCGATGGAAAAGAACCGCCCACCCGACACCCCATACAAACCTGCGTTCGGTGAGGGCGTCGGGAAACGGATCGCGGCCGGGATCAACGGACGCGTCGATGGACTCGTTGACGAAGTCAAAAACCTGACAGGGCAAGGGGGGCCGGGTTCTCCCGGTGTTGCCGAGTCGTGGCTCAAGGCCGGGATGGGGTTCACCGATCGGGTCGCTAACCCGCTCAAGGATCTGCCCCACGATATCGACACCGCCATTCACGACCCTGGACGACTCGTCGGGGAGAAAGCGTTTGACATCGGCTCGGTGGCAACGGGCGGCCCACTCGGCGGTGAAGCCACAGCAGGGGCACGCGGACTCCTCGGCGAACTCACTGGCACCGAAGGGCGAGCACTCACCCACGGACTCGATGATGGGATCCCGGCAGGACATCATCCGGCCCCCACGGTGGAACACCCCGGGCCGTCGGTCGACCATCCGACGCCGATCGGTGATCACCCGATGCCCGGTGACTCACCACCGCATTTCGCTCCCCTCCCCGACACAGGGCCATACCAGTTGCCCGAGCGCGCGAAGCTCGACACACCTTCAGACGGGGCGTTCTTCTGGTCTGGCAGAAACGAAGGAGGGACGGGCATCGGCCCGGTTTCGGCGGGCGGCAACGGAGCAGCTGACCTTATCGCCGACGGGAGCCGCGCAACCACCCTTGAGGGCCTACTCGATAGCAATGGGATAAAGCCACCGAGGTGGAGTCCGACCGATGACTATGCGCAGCAGTGGTGGAACGGGACATCGCAGATGTACGCAGAGAATGCGTCGGGAGAAGTTCGCGCTGTGATCGGATCGGACTTGCGCCCCGGAAATGTTTGGCAGACAGTCGAACTCCCTCGACTGATGGACAATCCGAATGTCACCCGAGTCGTAGTAATCGACCCGGACACCGGCATTGAGACCGTAGCTTTCCAGCGTTAGGATTAACCTGAAATGGACGCAGACTTGCTCAGCCAAGCCGTTGTTACGAGTATCCAAGACTCGGCGATACCTCGGGTTGACCTCCACAAGCTGACCGACCGATACGGCCAGGATGAAGGTGCCAAGCTCGGCGACCAAGTGATCAGAATCGTTCAAGAGGCCGTCGCGATGCCCATCGAGTGGGGGACCAAGACCCTTGGCGAAGGCGTCAACGACATCATGGGCAGATTCAGCCAGAAGCATCCCGAGCTGTCCCCCGAGGCCCTAGAAGAGATCGGGCGCTGCGTCGGATGGCAGCTGCGCTAACCCTGCGGGTGAGGCGTACCTCATCAAATCCAGCCCGCCGCCTTGGCAGTATCGACGAGCATAAGCACCCGCTACTCCGGGCGGTCGGACTCTGCCGTCAAGTGCTGCCGCGCACGTCGGCGGTCTATCCGATGCGACTTCTTTTTCAGCCTCTTGCGGATTCCCGCGCGCTGCATGCTCACGAGCACACGTCGCCAGCCGGTGAACGCATCCCATTCATCGGCGGTGGTCTTGTGCTCGCTCCGCATCAGTCCACGGTGACACTCGCCGATTAGTTAGGCAACAGGTTTAGCAACTGCTACGGAAGGGTGTCCATGAACTCGGACACCCTTCCCCTGACCTGCGTTTTTAGGTGTAGACCTAAAAAGGGTGTCGAGCGCCAACGACACCCTCGCCAGGGGTGTCCCAGTTCGCGGACACCCCTGGTTAGGGGTGTGTATCGCCGCCGTGCACACCCCGCTTTCCGCAGGTAAGGGTGTCCGCAAATCCATCGCTTATTCATCGAATATGAGCGAGAATCCCGCAGAATCCGGCAGAACGACAGAGAACTATCGAGCAGATAACATCTTGTGCCACAGTGACTTACAAGATAGACAGGGAATATCCGAGAACCCATATCCTCTAATCCCTAGGTCGCAGGTTCGATTCCTGCCGGGGGCGCTGGTTGTTTATGCAGGTAGAGGCGTTTTCGAGGTGGCTCATACGGCCATCGGAAAGCCGAAAACGCCGCTCTTGTCACCCATCTGTCACCCAAACCGGGTATCGGCCACGCGCCAGCAACCTGCGAGAACAACGAGCGCCGAATATTGGCTGCCACGTATAGTTCGGCCAACTGGGTTTGATGCTTGGAGGGGCAATGGGGATCGAAGATCTAATCAAGAACGCGAACGCCGGTCAGCTGGTCCTACACATGGACGACGAGGCATTTAACAAGCTCGTCACCGCATGCGATGCCTACATAGACGACTTGCACGAGCTGCACCGTAAGGCGAACGAACTGGCGTGGCACAAGCTGGGCGCTGAATCATTGCCATCCGGCCAGCGGCTCGCAGAGGTCTTCCGCGACAAAGCCTCAGGTCCCACCAACAGCGCCGCAAGTACCTTCGCATCGCACATCGAACAAGCCGAGAACTTCAAAACCCTGTTCCTGGCAGCCCGTAGCGCATACCGCCAGACAGACGAGCACAACGCGAACAGCTTCAAACCGGGCGATGGGCATTAGCCGATACACGCAGCCAGCTGTCGCGGTCCTGACGGCTGCCCTGCTCGCATCGTGCAGTCATACCGGTATTCAACCCAAGGACAGCACAGCGGCTACCGCCACAACCACTTCCGCGGTCACTGCGAATGCTGCCGGTAGACCGAAGATCACCTACGAACCCTGCAAAGAAATTCCCGCGAACGTAGTCGCGCAAGAGAAACTCGACCGACGTCCCCCAGAGCCGGATCGCCGAACCGATGGCGAGACCGAAAACAACACATGCGGATACCTCGCACAAGCCAGATACGGCGTTACCGTCACCGCATCGAACTACACGCTCGACATGGACAGGAAAGACCCCGCGCACTGGGATTTCAAGGATCTCGAAATCAACGGCCGCAAGGCATTGAGCTACTACCTATTCCAAGGCGACACCAATACCTGCGCGATTGACCTACAGGCGAGCACCGGCGTGTACGGCGTCATGGTCGACAGCGCGACAGGCAAGTTCGGCGAGTTCCCCGATTGCCTCACCGCCGCCAGAACCCACCTCGACGCCTTCCTTCCACATTTCCCTTCCTAGCACCAGAATCTGGCTACCGCGTATAGTTCCCGCTAGCAGGGTTTCGATGACTGAGGGGGAACTGATGCCTGATCCGTTGAGCTTCGATCCGGAGTTGTTGCACCGGCAAGCGAACAAACTGTTGGATCATGTGGAGGCCCATCGGCAAGATCACGCGGGACATGACGCCGATTTGTCGAATGCCGCCAGTGCTTGGTCGGGGGCCATCGGTTCGGCACTGGAAGAACTACGCAGCGGGTGGGTCGAACAGCACGAGGTGACACACAAACAGGCGGGCGAGCACGCCACCTGGATTTTTGAGGCCACCTCCAAAATTACGGCGACCGATGAGAACAGTGCGGGCCGTCTCGGTAACACCGAAAACAAGATCTGACCGTGGCGAAGATCGGTGACATCAGGCACTGGAATCCAGACACTTTGCAGCAGGTATTTGACACCGCGACCGCACGCGCCAAAAGCCTTACCCACCTTGGCGAAGGTATCGAGCAAGTCGCCAACGACCTAAATACTTGGGGTGGCGCAACCGCCGACGCCTGGCGCGAAAGCATGGGCAAGGTCCGCGTTGATCTCGGCGATCACACCGATCAGGCCGAAAAGGTCGCTGCCGCAGTCAAACCAGCCATCGATGACGTACGGGACGTTAAGAACAAGCTGGGATTTCTAGAGCAAGACGCCAATTCGTTCGGCGCCCAGATCACCGACGACGGCAAGGTCGTAGCCGCCCGACAAGTCAAGGACACCGAGAAGCACCTCCAAGACGACCAAATCGCGCGCCTGCAAAAGCAAGTCACTGCATTGGAACAACGCGCCACCACCGTCGAGCAGGAAATCGCCGCAGCACTTCGCGCTGCCGTCGCAGGTTCACCAGCGGCACCACAGACAAGCCCTATGCGCGATGTAGGAAGCCAGGAACGACCGGGCGTGACTGACATCAACGACCCCGGCGTCAAGTGGGACCCAAGTATCGATCCTGCGAAATGGAAAGAGTCCAACCAGAACCCGCAACTCGCAGATAACCCACCAGGCAAGACGCTCCCGGCTGGCGCTGAACGAGACGCGGCATGGAAGGAGTATCTGGCCAACTATCCGAAGGACAGCACGCGGGGCGTCCTACCCAACCCAGATGCCGTTCAGGACAAGGGGTTAAAGAATCTCGGTTTTGCGGCCAGTCAGCTCGGAACCTCTTACGCATGGAACGGCGGCAACGCCAAAGGGCCAGGTAAGGGTGATTACGAGTACGATCAAAATACTGGGAAACCAATCCTGAATAACTCAAGCCGGGCATTCACTTATGACGACCCGAACCGTATTGGCTTCGACTGCAGCGGCTTAACTGAATACTCCGCCGCACAGGTTAATGGCGGTCAGAGCATCGGAACCTATACGGGAAATCAGCTCACCAACCAATCGCTCATTCCTGTCCAGGGGG
>MAEX01000048.1 GCA_002013415.1 Mycobacterium sp. D16Q14 | reverse complement strand
CAGCCCAGCATAAGCTACAAGTCAAGATTGCGTGATAGCCAGCGGCAAACAATGTTCACGGCGTCTTCTTTGGTGTGTGAGGTACCAAGATCCAATCGGGCATGACCAGCGGACACTTACGCAGTCGGGGTTGCGAGAATGCCATTCGGCGAGCTGCCCTCGGGGCAGCCAGGCGCTAAGCGCCGATGGCGCGTTGCCGGTTTCGGTTGGCGTGGCTAGCATCAGCCCATGTCCGATGGGGTGTTGGGGTATCGCCCGAAGAGTTAGCGCGGGTCTCGCGATTGATCGCGTCCACGGCTGCCAGTTTGTCTGCCGAGCTGGGCTCTTTGGATTCCGAAGTGTCGGAGTTTGTGGGTTCTGGGTGGCATGGCGGGTCGGCGTCGGCGTTCGCGCAGCAGTGGGGCAAGTTCTGCGAAGGCGCGAAGCTGGTCAACCAGGGCTCACCGGCCAAGCCGCGACCGCGCCACCACATGCCCCACCCCGGCGGCGCGCGCCAACTCCAGCACGTCCACGGCCGTGGACCGCAGCGGCGCCAAATACATCCGTTCGACGTCGTCGAACACCCCCGCAATGCTCTCGGGCTTGCCCAGATATCCGAGGACAGGCGTCACCCCGTCCGGCAGTGCCGCCTTCACCGGCGAGGTGGTCAAGGCTCGAATATCGCCGACATCCAAGGCAACGAGATGATCCACGACCTTCCGGCCGATGTTTCCGGTGGCGCCAGTGACGAGAACGGTCACGCCCAGCAAGCTACCGGGCATGACCGACAGTCTCGCGCTCGTGAAGCTCGTAGGTTCAGGGCACAACGGCAGTGCACCCTAAGCTGCCACGCATGGAACTGAGCCGGATCGCCCCGCGATGACGTCATCACCCGCGGAGCCGCTGCAGCACATGACGGGCGCAGATGTCAGCCCCCGCAGAGTGTTTATGGCCAGCGCCGTCGGCTCGGCCATCGAGTTCTACGACTTCTATATCTATGGCACAGCGGCCGCGCTCGTCTTCCCGGCCGTCTTCTTCCCGAATCTCAGCCACTCTCTGGCGCTCTTCGCGTCCATCGCCACCTTCAGCACCGCATTTCTGGCACGGCCGGTTGGCGCCGCCCTGTTCGGCCACTACGGAGATCGCTTCAGCCGCAAGGGCACCCTGGTGGTCACCCTCATCACGATGGGACTCGCCACCATGGCGGTCGGCTTGGTGCCCGGTGCCGCCTCGATCGGGGCGGCCGCACCGACAGCCATTGTCTTGCTGCGACTCGTGCAAGGCATTGCGGTCGGCGGCGAATGGAGCGGGGCGGCACTGCTCTCCTCCGAGTACTCGCCAAGCGGCGTGCGCGGTCGTGCCGCGACCGCCGTACCCATCGGGAGCTCAACCGGGCTACTGCTCAGCAGCCTGGTCTTCCTCATCGTCAGCGTCACGGTCGGGGAAGACAGCCCGGCATTCCTGTCGTGGGGATGGCGAGTTCCCTTCATCGCCAGCGGGCTCCTAGTTGCGGTCGGTCTGTACATCCGGCTCCACATCGCCGAGACACCAGAGTTCACCCAGGCGAAAGCTCAGGACAAGCTGGTGAAATCGCCTCTGCGGCATGTGATGACGGAGAGCCCTCGCACCCTGGTACTGACCTGCGGGACGATGCTGATCATCTTCACGCTGTCCTTCATGACCAACACCTACTTCCCCGGATTCGCGAGATCGGAGTTGCACTTCTCCCGTGCGGCCATACTCACCGCCGGCGTGCTCGGGGCCGTGGTCCTCATGGTGTCGGCTGCTGCGGGCGGAATCCTCAGCGACCGGCTGGGCCGGCGCCGGGTGATCTTGACCAGCATGGCGCTCATACTCCCGTGGACGCTCCTGGTCACTCCCCTGTTGGCCAGTGGTCCATTCTGGACCTACCTGACAGCGATGGTGCTCACCTATGTGCTGTTCGGGCTCGCCTTCGGACCAATGGCGAGCTTCCTTCCGGAGTCCTATCCCGTGGGTACCCGCTACAGCGGCACCGGCGTGGCGTTCAACGTGGCCGGCGTGTTCGGAGGCGCCATCCCGCCATTGATCGCCGGCCCGCTGCAAAGCACTCTGGGCAGCTGGGCCGTCGGCCTGATGCTGCTGGTGATTTGCGCCATCAGCGTCGCCTCGGTCTCCGCCATGAAAGAAACGTGGGCCGGATCAACAAGCCAGTAACGTGAACGGTCATGCCCGGCACGGATACCGGGCATGACCGTCACTCGAGCGTGAGAAATCAGCTGTCAGAATCGGCTGTCAACGCATCCAATGCCTTGGTCAGCTCGGCAACCGTCTCGGCGTGCTCACGCGGGTGCTTACCATCGAAGGCCGAGGAGGCCACCGCGAGCTTGACGTCCTCAAGCACGTTCGCCGTCGCAATCCCGGCCGCCTTGCGGGTCTCGTCGATCGCCCAGATACCGCCGTAGCGGCCCGCCGAGGTCCCAATCACGACGGTCGGCTTGCCCTTAAAGACGCTAGAACCGAAGGGGCGCGACAACCAGTCGATCGCATTCTTCAGCGAGCTCGAGATAGTGCCGTTGTTCTCGGGGCTGACCAACAGCACCGCATCGGCGCCAGCGACAGCCACACGCAGGGCCTCGGCGGCGGCAGGGGCGCCACTGTCACCGTCGATGTCCTCGTTGTAGTGGGGAAGATCCCCCAGCCCCTCATAAATGCTCACACGCACACCGGCCGGCGCGTTCTCTGCGGCGGCCTCCGCCAGCTGCCGATTGAGCGATGCCTTACGCAGGCTTCCGACAATTGCCAGCACGTTCTTCTCTGCCATTTTCTCGGCCATGGGGAACACCTTTCATCAGAACGGCACGTTTGTCGCACCTACATCCTGTGTCTCTGTCACGTTCTATAATACGGACTGCGGTCCGCATATTTCCCCGGCGCTAGTATCGAGGTGTTATGCCTGGTCAAGAAATACCCCTGCTTTCTGTCGACCTTGCGCAGAATCCCACCCGGGAACGTGCCGTCGCCACCCGCAACCGCGTTCGCCTCTTGGAAGCCGCACGACAGATTCTCGACGAAGTCGGTCCGGACAACATGTCCATGGATGCCGTCGCCAACGCGGCAGGCGTAGGCAAGGGAACCCTCTTCCGCCGATTCGGCAGCCGCACCGGACTGCTGCTGGCACTGCTGGACCACGAAGAGCACATCGAGCAGCAGGCATTCATGTTCGGGCCGGCGCCCCTGGGTCCCGACGCACCTCCGCTGACCCGGCTCATCGCGTTCGGACGGGCCCGACTCGCCTTCCTCGAACGGCACCTCGACCTCGCACGCGCCATCACCACCGATACCGACGCGTGGTACACCTCACCGCCCACCATGCTTGTCCGCGCACACATTCGGATGCTGCTGGCCCAGCTCGAATGCACCGGAGACCTCGACGCCCAGACCCACGCCCTGATGTCAATCATCGATCCCGGCTACGTGCACTTCGCCACCAACGCCAACGGCCAGACGCTGACTGGGCTCGGCGACGCGTGGGAGGACCTAGTGTGCAAGGTGTGCGCACGCTGACCGAGCGTTCTACAGTCGGGCAATGAGCACCCTTCGCGAAGAGATCCGGTCCGCCCTCGACGTCTCCCCCACGATCGATCCGGCCGCCGAGGTGTCGCGACGGGTGGGATTCCTCAAGGACTACCTAAGGGACAGCGGGACAGCGGGATTCGTGCTCGGCATCTCCGGCGGGCAGGACAGCGCCCTAGCCGGGCGGCTGTGCCAGTTGGCGGCGCAGGAGTCACGCCTGGAAGGGGTTCAGGCAGAGTTCATCGCCGTGCGCCTGCCCTACGGGGTGCAGGCCGACGAGCACGATGCCCAAGTTGCCCTTAGGTTTATCGACCCCGACCGCTCCATTGTCATCAATGTCAAGGACGCCTCTGACGCTGTTTCCAGCGCGATCGCCGACGCCCTGGGCGAGACGCCATCCGACTTCGTGCGCGGCAACATCAAGGCCCGCGAACGCATGGTCGCCCAGTACGCCGTCGCCGGTCAGCACCGGCACCTTGTAGTCGGCACCGACCATGCCGCCGAGGCCGTCACGGGATTCTTCACCAAGTTCGGCGATGGCGGCGTCGACGTCACCCCGCTCACCGGACTCACCAAACGCCAAGGTGCACAAATCCTTTCCCACCTCGGCGCTCCGGAGAGCATCTCAAACAAGGTGCCCACCGCCGACCTGGAAGATCACCGGCCCGCGCTCCCCGACGAGGTCACACTCGGCGTCACGTACGCACAGATCGACGACTACCTGGAGGGCAAGGCGGTCACCGTCGAGGCCGCCGACCGCATCGAACGGTGGTACCTGCAGACCCGGCACAAGCGGGCCGTGCCGGTCACCCCGTTCGACGGCTGGTGGCGCTAAGAATCCGTCGACGGAGGATTCATCCCGGACTTCTGAAATCCGGGACGCAGTGCATTGGTGAAGGCGTGATTGACGAGCCGCATCGCGACGCTATAAGGCCACCACAGCGTGCGCTTGAACAGATAGAGCGCACGGATGTCGACCCCCGTGTAGACGAGGTAACGGTTGTGCCGGATCCCGTGCAGGATCCGGTCGGCCACCTTCTCGGGCGAGGTGGCATGCCCCACGAACCGGTTCACCCACTTACTGACGTCGGGGTTGTCGCGGTCGACGCCGGCGATGTCGACGGTGCGCACCAGCGGAGTGTTGACGGCGCCCGGCACCACCACGGTGACGCCGATCTTGTAACGAGCCAGATCGAAGCGCAGCACCTCTGAGACGCCACGCAGCCCATACTTGCTGGCGCTGTAGGCGGCATGCCATGGCAGGGCCACCAACCCCGCCGCCGACGACACGTTCACGATCTGACCACCGTTACGCGCCTTGATCATCGCGGGCACAAGACTCTCGATGACGTGGATGGGCCCCATCAGGTTGATATCGACCACCGAGCGCCACTGCTGATGAGAAAGCCTGTCCACGGATCCCCATACGGATATCCCCGCGATATTGAGCAGGACATCCATGCTCGGATGTGTCTCCAAGATGTCGGCCGCGAAGGCGGCCACCGCGTCATAGTCGGAGATATCGAGCGCCCGGTAGGCACTGACCTTCCCTCCGGCGGCCGTGATCTCCTCGACCACGGACTCAAGTCCGTCCGCGGCGCGATCGGTCAAAAACAGCTCGGCGCCCTCGCGCCCCAGACGCAGCGCGGTGGCCCGTCCGATCCCGCTGGCGGCCCCGGTGACGAAGCATCGCTTACCGGTGAAGTCGTATGCCATTACTGAACCGTACCGGCCGTCATTCTTAAATTTCTGCGCGGTCCAATAGCAAACGGTACCTTTGGAATATGACGATTGATAGCATGCAATCTCGCCGCAGTTGGTTACCTTGGGCAACTACAATTGCAGTAGTGCTGATAGCCGCCACGGCATGCGCGGGCGGAACCTCCGCCCGCCTTTCACGAGGCGCAGAGGACGCCCCCGCCGCCACCTACACCCAGGCCACCGGAGCCCCCACCTATACCCACGCCCCCGCGGCCCCCATGCGCGACGCCATGCAACAGGCCCCGCAGCACGGGCCGCCGATCGAGGCCAAACGCGACATCGTCAAGACCGGGACGATGACCATCACCGTCTCCAGTCCCTCCGAGGCCGCCGACAAAGCGGCCGGCCTCGCCGAATCGGCCAACGGCCGGGTGGAGAGCCGTTCGGAGGACGCCGGATCGGGATCGGCCCGCGCACACACCTCGATCGTGCTGCGTGTCCCCGCCGCCAAGCTCGACGGCGTTCTTCGTGAACTCAAGGAGCTGGGCAAGGTCAAGTCCGCCGACACCAAGAGCGATGACGTGACTGCGCAGCGGGTCGACCTGGATGCCAGAATCGCGGCGCTCCAGACCTCCGTCGACAGGCTCCTGGGGATCATGCGCGATTCCAAGGACACCGAGGCCTTGATCCAGGCTGAAACAGAGTTGTCCAAGCGTCAAGCCGACCTCGATAGCCTGCGAGCACAACGCAATCAGCTCGGAGAACAAGTCGCCTACAGCTCGGTCACCGTCACGTTCCTCGCCGAAGAAGTGGGCCTGCCACCGACACCGCCCAAGTACCAAGGGTTCTTCGGACAGATCGAGCGTGGCTGGGATGGGCTCGTCGCGGCTGGCAACAACGTGCTGCTGCTGTTCGGACTGCTACTCCCCTGGCTCGGCGCGTTCGCAGTCCTCGGCGGAATCGGTTACGGCGTTCGCCGGGCGGTGCGGCAGCGCCGATCCGAGGCGACGCAGCTATCGACCCAAAAGGCTGACACGCCATAGGATCTCGATAACCCCAAGCGCCCGAGCGGGATCGGTGTCACGCCCGACGAATGAGCTATCGCCCGACACGGTCGACGCGGTCAACGCCACCAATGACCGCACCAAAGCCGGCAGATCGTCTGAGATCGGCTGGGCGCCGCGTTCATTCACTTCGATCTCGGCGATCTTGAGGATCTTCTCGATCACAACGTCCGTGAGGTCGTCGAGCAGACCGGCGATTGTCGGATCGGTGATCCGCGCTTCCTGACACGCTTTCATCAACGGGTCGTTATGCGCGAAGGAGGCCGCTGCACTGCCCACCATGCGGTTGGCGAACTGTTCGGGAGTCTCCTCCTCGCCACGCGGCGCGAAGTAGTGCGTGAGTTCGTCGAGCTCCGCGAAGGCGTCGCCAACCATCTGCGCAAGCACCGAGTACTTGCTGTCGAAGTAGAAGTAGAACCCTGATCGGCCGACGCCGGCTCGCTCACTGATCGCACTGACGGACAGCTCGGCAAAACTGGGGTTTTCCGCGATCAGCTCGGCAACAGCCGTCATGATCGCGTCGCGCTGACGATCACCACGGGTCTGCGTGCCACTGCGCGCTGGACTGACCACCTGCACAGTTTGCACTGAAACACCGCACGAACAGAACTTGACACCCGTCAAGTTCTGCGGCGAAGATGATCTAGAGCACACCGAAGTGCTAGTCGCGAGCGAAGGAGCCACGCCCAATGGCGACGATCAGCAGCACCGATTACCTCATCGACCAGGCCAAACGACGTCTTCCCACCATGAACACCCTTCCTGGTATGGGATACATCGAGAACTACCTCAACAATCGCGACTGGCCACTGACCGAACTGGCGCCGCCGCCACCCGGAAGCGGTTTGAAGCCCGTGATGGGTGACCAGGGCCTGCCGCTGCTCGGGCACATGATCGAGATGTTCCGCGGCGGAATCGACTGGGTGCTCAACATGTATCAGGAGCGCGGCCCGGTGAGCTGGTCACAGACCCCCATCGGCAAGATCGTCGCCGCGCTGGGCCCCGACGCCACCCAGGCTGTGTTCAGCAATGCGAACAAGGACTTCTCGCAGCAGGGCTGGGTCCCCGTCATCGGCCCCTTCTTCAGCCGGGGACTGATGCTGCTGGACTTCCAGGAGCACCGCGAGCACCGTCTGATCATGCAGCAGGCGTTCCTGCGCAGCCGCCTGGCCGGCTATGTGGAGCAGATCGATTCGGTGGCAACCGAGATCGTCGCCCAGTGGCCCACCAACGACAGCCGGTTCCTGTTCTACCCGGCCATCAAGGAGCTGACCCTGGACGTGGCCTCGGTGGTGTTCATGGGCAATGAGCCACATGCCCAACACGAGCGGCTCGACAAGGTCAACAAGGCGTTCGTCGCGACCACCCGCGCCGGTGGCGCCATCTTCCGCTTCGGCGTGCCGCCTTTCAAATGGTGGCAGGGACTACAGGGGCGCAAGCTGCTCGAGGAGTACTTTGCCGAACGGGTCGGTATTGCCCGCCGCAAGGAATCGGGTGCCGACATGTTGACGGCGTTGTGCCACGCCGAGACCGACGAGGGCGACGCATTCACCGATACCGACATCGTCAATCACATGATTTTCCTGATGATGGCCGCGCACGACACCACCACGTCGACCACCACGACGATGGCCTACTACCTGGCCGCGAATCCCGAATGGCAAGAACGGGTTCGGGAGGAGTCGGATCGTCTCGGTGACGGCCCGCTGGACATCGACGCGCTCGAGAAGCTGGAAAGTCTCGATCTGGTGATGAATGAGGCACTGCGCCTCGTCACGCCGCTGCCCTTCAATATCCGCTCCGCGGTGCGCGATACCGATCTGCTCGGGTTCCATATCCCGGCCGGAACGATGATCAACATCTGGCCCGGTATGAACCACCGGCTACCCGAATTGTGGACGGAACCGGACAAGTTCGACCCCGACCGTTTCGCAGAACCGCGAAACGAGCACAAACGCCACCGGTATGCGTTCTCGCCATTCGGCGGGGGTGCGCACAAGTGCATCGGCATGGTGTTCGGCCAGCTGGAGATCAAAGCGGTCATGCACCGACTGTTGCGGCAGTACCGGTTTGAGCTGACTCATCCCAGCTACGAGGCGAAGTGGGACTACGCCGGCATGCCGCTGCCGATCGACGGCATGCCCATTGTCCTGCGCCCCTTGCACTGAGCACACGGGGGCTAGCAGCCCAGACGGTTGGCGCAGGCGGTGACCGCCTTGAGCGATGAGGTCGTGGCATCGTGCGCGCGGCCCATCGCCCAGGCGGTGCCGGTGCCGTTGGTGCCGCGCACAAAGGTGCACGTCTGATCGCCGTCGCGCAGCTGATGGAAGCTGAGTGTTTCCATTTGTATCCCCCGCTCGGACAGCATGGCGGTCAGCGCTGCCATGGGTCCGCACGCGGCGGCCGTCGACGATTCGATGCACTCACCGATCGCGAGCGTGGCCTGGTAGATCCCGTCGGCCTCGGACCACTGGCCCAGCCTCAGGGAACCCCCGCTGCGCTCGTACGTCTGACAGAACGAGGCCCAGGACATGTCACCGGCCTCTTCGCGCAAACCGCGCGGCAGTGGGACGCCGAAGCGGTCCATGAACGGATCGATCTGCGGGAGAATTGTTGTTGAGGAATGCATGTGCCGGTCTTTCATCTGATGTGGAAAGTGACCGACAGGTAGTAGCTTCGACCCACAGCGAGGGGTCGGTCTGGATCAGACCCCGCTGCGGGTTGCTACTACGAGTTGACCGGAGAAGTACAGCACGAGAACCAACACTAGATGCGGCGTCTGGTTAGCGCAAATACTTTCCCAGGACCAGCATCGATCGCTCATGGTCGGGATCCGGCGGATCGTCGACGAGAGCGTGCAGGCGCTCGGTGATGCTGTCGCCGTCCAGGTGCGTGCCGATGAGCACGAAATTAGCCCCCTTCGGCAGCCCTGTCCGCTTGGGCGCCTTGTCGATGGTGATGTGATCGCCCACGGTATGCACCGCGAGTGTCTTGTCACCGAACCGCGCCACGCCCTTGATCCGGTACACACCGGCAGGCTGACTGTCCAGGAATTCGATGAGGCGCCGGGGATGCAGAGCGTGCTCGGTCGCGAACTCGACCGTCTCGTAGTGGTGATGCGCATGCTGATGGTGGCTGTGATCCTCACGGATGAGGTCCTCGAGCGAGAGCTGACCTATCGGCGCCGGGCGCTCCTTCTTGTCGAACAGCAGCCGGGGGTCGACGTCGGCGCCGGTGGTCTCCACGATCGACGCGCGCGGGTTGCGTTCCTTGACGACAGCGCGCAGGTGGGTCCGATCCGCGGCGTCGGCCAGATCAATCTTGTTGAGAACCACCAGATCCGCCAGGGACAGATGCTCGGCGATCTCCGGATGCCGGGCCGCGACGTCCTCGTACTGCGCGGTGTCGACGACTGTGACCAGTCCCCCGTAACCGATCCGGTTGTCCTCGGCTGCCGCCGCCAGCACCATGCGCACCAGCGGCAACGGCTCAGCCAGCCCGCTCGCCTCGATGACAATGGCGTCGATATCGCGGCCGGCGAGAGCGGTCAGCATGCCACCGAGTTCATCGTCGTCAGCGGTGCAGCACAGGCATCCGTTGGACATCGTCATGGTCGAGTCAACCTGACCGGCGACCAGCATGGCGTCGATATTGATGGCCCCGAAGTCGTTGACTACTACACCGATTCGCACACCCAAGATGTTGCGCAACAAGTTATTCAGCAGCGTCGTCTTACCGGCACCCAGGAAACCGGAGACGATGGTGACCGGGATCAAGCTGGGTCCTCGACACTTCTCCGCACGCCACCAGTGTAGGTAAGGCCGACGACTAGTTGATGGTGGAGATGATGCCGCCGTTGACGAAGATGGTCTGGGCGGTCGTCCACCCCGATTCCGGAAGAACCAGCAGCCTTGCCACGGGCAGAATGTCGTCGCCGCGACCGATCTTGCCGTTGATGCTCATCGACTCCAACCAGGCGATGTTGTCATCGGACTCCGCCGGATAGAAGAAGCTCGTTTGCAGCGGCCCAGGCGCGATGCAGTTGACCGTTATTCCGCGGCCGCCAAGCTCTTTGGCGAGCGCCTTGGTGAAATGCTCGACAGGGGCCTTGGATCCGGCATAGGCACTATAGGTGGGTGCCAGCGCCCCCACCATGGTGGTGACGAAGCTCAGGATCCGGCCATCGTCGGCCATCCGGCGCGCAGCCTCACGCATCATGAAGAACACCGTCTTGGCGTTGGCGTTGAACACGCCGTCATATTCGTCTTCGGTGATATCCGCCAAAGGTTTCCGCACGATCATGCCCGCGGTGTTGATCAGGATGTCCCAGCGCCCGAATGCCGCAAAGGTGGCGTCGGCGAGCTTGGTGCAGTTCTCGGGAACCGCCAGGTCGGCCTGAAAGCTGACCGCCTCGCCGCCGGCCTCCTCAATCTGCCGAACCACCTCGGCCGCCTTCTCCGCCTTGCTGTCGCTGCGGTAGTGCACCACGATCCGGGCGCCATCATGGGCCAGCGTCCGGGCAAGTGCCGCACCCATGTTCGCCGATGCCCCGGTGATCACGGCCACCTTCCCCGCCAGCGGCCATTCCTGCGGACGATACGGTTGGACCGGATCGATTGCCCCGGGGATCTCGACCATGTCCACTCCTCTAGATGTCAGCCAGCAAAGACCGAGCGTAACGAGACATCTGGGTTCCGGCCAACAAGAGATTGTTGACAGCTAACAAGCACCTGTTGTGAGAACTCCCCCGAGCGGGAATGTCCGCACTACCGTCACAGTTATCGGTCGCGGGCTTACGAGAGGAACACACCATGCCGCAGAAAGTCGTCATCGCCGGTGGCCACGGGCAGATCGCCGCGCACCTGATCCGTCTGCTCGCGGCGCGTGGCGACGACGCTGTCGCCCTGATTCGCAATCCCGACCATGCGGACGATGTTCAGGCATGGGGCGGGCAACCACTGGTTCTCGACCTGGAATCGTCCGACGTGAGAACGGTCGCCGGCGCCCTGGAGGGGGCCGATGCCGCTGTCTTCGCGGCGGGAGCAGGACCGGGCAGCGGTCCGGCGCGCAAGGACACCGTGGACCGTGCCGCCGCCGTTCTGCTTGCCGACGCCGCGGAACAGGCGCAGGTACGCCGGTTCATTCAGATCAGTGCTTTCGGCGCCGGCGAGCCCGTACCAACGGAGGGGGACGAGTCGTGGATCGCCTACCTGATCGCCAAAACGGCCGCCGAAGAGGACCTGCGCGCTCGCGGCGGCCTGGATTGGACCATCCTGCGTCCCGGCCTGCTCACCGACCAGAATCCGACCGGTTCGGTTGCCTTGTCGGCCAGCAGGATTGAACGGGGATCTGTTCCCCGTACCGATGTCGCGGCAGTGACTGCCGAGCTACTCACCGCGCCGAACACGGTGCACGACATCCTGTTCCTCACCGAGGGCGCCACCCCGATCACCAGCGCGGTACGCGCGCTCTAGAT
>MAEX01000047.1 GCA_002013415.1 Mycobacterium sp. D16Q14 | reverse complement strand
ACCGCCATAATCATCAGCAAATATGACGCAAGCCACATATTTTGGTAGGCCATCAAGCTCGTTGTTAGCGTCCGGTCTCATGTCTGATCTCGCTGCTTTGCTGGCGTTTATCCATCAGGTCTCGGGTACGCCGTATATCTCGGGCGGAGACTCCGCACGGGGCACCGACTGCTCCGGCCTGGCCTCCTGGGTGTCCAACGTCGCCACCGATCGCCCCGCGTTCGGTTCTCGGTTCAACACCGGGAACCAGGAGCGTGCGCTCCTTGCACGTGGTTTCAAGTACGGCACCGCTCCTGGTGCACTGGTGATTGGCTGGAATGGCGGTCACACCGCCGTCACGCTGCCCGACGGCACGGCCGTGTCCAGTGGCGAGGGAGGCGGCGTCAGGATTGGTGGAGGCGGCGCCTACCAGTCGCAGTTCAAGCGACATATGTATCTGCCAATGGACAACACGGACGAGGCTGGGGCTGCGCCGTTGGATGTGCCCGCGCATGGGGAGGGTCCCGAGGTGATCCCCGCATCGGTGCTAGCGCCGAAGCCCGAGCCCGTACCCGCCGATGGTGCTTCCGCAGAAGCGGAGTCTGTCGAGATCTAAAGGATTCGAATCCTTTGGTGCCACCTCATAATTGGTGTGCACCGGTGTTATCGCTCACTCCTCCCGTAGGGTGGGAGAGGCTCCGCATGCGCTCGTGGGGTTGTGGTTGCCTGAAATCATGAATGGCAATTCTGCTCTGCTACAAGGAAAAGAACATCATCGTCACGGGTGGTGCTCGCGGGCTCGGCGCGTCCTTCGCGCACCGCATCGTGTCGCACGGCGGCAGGGTTGTCATCGCCGATGTGCTCGATGACAATGGCCGACAGCTTGCCGCCGAGCTCGGTGACTCCGCGTGATTCGCGCACCTGGACGTGACCGATGCCGATCAGTGGCGGGCACTGATCGAGACCACATTCGCGGAGTTCGGTTCGGTCACCGGCTTGGTCAACAACGCCGGGATGTCCAGTGCCTCGCTGGTCGCCGACGAGCCGCTTGAACACTTCCGCAAGGTGATCGACGTGAACCGCGTTGGCGTCTTCATCGGCGTGCAGGCCGTTATCCCGCAGATGCGCGTATGTCGCGGTGGTTCGATCGTGAACATCTCGTCGGCCGCCGGCCTCGTCGGTCTGGCGCTCACCTCCGGCTATGGCGCGTCCAAATGGGGCGTGCGGGGTCTGTCCAAGGTTGCAGCCGTCGAACTGGGACTCGATCGTATTCGGGTCAACTCCGTGCACCCTGGCGTTGTGTACACGCCCATGACGGCTCATGCCGGCTTTCAGCAGGGGGACGGCAACATGCCCATCACCGCCATGGGCCGGGTGGGGACTCCCGAGGAGGTGGCCGGCGCGGTCACCTATCTACTGTCGGACGCCGCGAGTTGCGTCACCGGGGCCCAGCTCGCCGTGGATGGCGGCTGGACGGCCGGCCCCACCGTGAAAACAATGACGGGTTAGTAGTTAGGAGAGCAGGTTCGTGATCTCCCGTGCGACCTGCGCTGGCAACTCCAGCTGAGGGAAATGGGTCGTGCCGCACAGCCGTGCGTAGCTGAACCAGGGATTGCGCGACTGGAACTCGTCGTGGAGATCGTCGTAGGCGGTGCGTTCCGGCCTGCAGAAGATGTGGTGAACGCGTCGCGGTTCGGTCAGCTTCTCCATGCGTGACATGGGTGAGCCCCATGTGGTGTACGCATCCTCGATGACTCGGCCGGCCCGTGCCCACACGTCGAACCCGAATCCGCCCATCTCGGAGCGGATGTGCCGGTTGACGGCCTCGTTGTCGCTACCGGCCAGCCAGGCGCGGAGGAACTCGAGGCGGCTGGATTGCCAGCGCAGCGGATCGCGGAATGCTCTTATGCCGTTGAGGAATTCGGTGGGGGCCTCCGACATGATGAGGTCCACGATGACGACGCTCGGCACCCGCACCGCGCCGAGCCGTTCGGCGATCTCCAGCGCCGTCCAGCCGGCGTGAGCATGAGCGACGGGGACAATCGACTGCACGCTGAGGGCGTCGAGCAACCCGGTGACATCTGAAATCTGTTCCGCAAGACCAAAGTCGGCAACGGCGGTGCGGTCGATGCCGTGGCCGCGCCAGTCCATGCGAATGATGCGGTGGCGGGGGAGGAGGTGCGGCAACAGCTCGTCATACGCGCGGTGGTCGTGCCCCCATCCGGTGAGTAGCAGGATTGCGGGCCCATCGTCCAGGCCCTGATCGTCGAAGGTGAGCTGCGCACCATTGATGGTGATGGTGTACATCGGGAGTCTCCTGGGTAGTCAGAGGCAGGTATCAGAGAGCAGCGTGGACGCGGACGGGATGTACCCGCACGATCGCCTCTCCGGGTGCGCTGTGATGCTCGTCCACGTAGGCTGCGGCGCGCTCGGCTCCCAGGTACCGGGCGGTGATGTCGATCAGGGTGGTGCGAACCTCAGCCTCGTCCGGTTCCAGCTTGGCTTCGCCCTGGATCTGGACATACAGGTAGGGCTCGGTTGGTGTTGCCGCGGTGATTGTGGCACGCGGGTCCCGTTGCAACGCTCTGACTTTCAGAGTGTCTACACGAGTGACGAACTGCAGGTGATCGTCGGCGAGCCGGTACCAGATGGGTAGTACGAGCGGGCGTCCGTCGGTTCCGAGGTACCCCAGCTGCCCTACCAGTGCGGGAGTCGAATCGAGGAACTGGCGGACGGATGGATCGTGGATCGAGGTCATGAGTCCACAACCTAGAATCTCAACCGCGCTTGAGGTCAAATTCGCACTTCCGTCAGGAGGCGGCGTGCCGGAATAATGCATCGGGTGACTCGCGTACTCGCGATCGGAATTGCGATGCTGGCGCTCGTCGCGGGTGGGCAACCCGCGGGATACGCCCACGCCGGTCCACAGTCGTGCGTTGCGGGCGATCCGGCCCACCCTCAGGCAGAGCTGTTCGCGACCAACAATACCGCGATCATCACCGACCCCGCCGATGGGCGTCTGCTGGACCCACTCGATGACTTCTCGCTACAAGTCAGCGCAATGACCGTCCAGAATCTGGTGCTGCCCGTGCGGTCGACGCCGGTCGACGGTGTGTATTGGTCGCAGGACAACAACCGAATGACCTACGAGCGGTCGCGCGCCTTCGAACTTGCCTGCGTGGATCGCGATGATCTACAACGCATCGGCGAGCAGGTGGGTCGGCAGTTCGGTCAGGAATCGGTGCTCACCTTCGAATATCTGCCGGCGGGGGACGCTGGGATCAATGCTGTGGCCGTGGAGGTTCCGGGGATCGATCGGGTGCGGTTCCACGACGCGCTGGCCGCGGACGGGACTGCGCGCGAGGCATTGGCCGGCGGGTCGGTGACCGAAGACGGGTGGTTGGCCCTGATCGCGGATATCAAAGATGTGGACACGGCGCGACGCCTGGTCGAGGCAGCCGGTGGCCGTGGGAAGGACGCCACCATCCGGTATGGAAGGCGTGAGTTCGTGGAGGCGGCGCAGTAACGGGTTCAGGGTTCCGAGCGCCGGCTGAGCCACTACCAGGTATCGACGACAGATCTGCGCGGCGGCAGCGGTTCTCGCATGGCGGCAGCGAAGGTCGAGGCGATGAGGGATCGCGTCTCGGCCGGGTCGATCACATCGTCGATCTCGAAGATCTGAGCGGCGTTGAGTGCCTTGGCATTCTCTTGGGCCGCGGCGGTGCCCTGACGCACGGCTTCCTCCCGGGCAGCCTCGTCGGGAATCGCTTCCAATTCCTTACGCAGCCCCAGTCGCACCGCGCCCTCCAGGCCCATGGGCCCCAGATGCGCGCCCGGCCAGGCGACTGTCAGCAGTGGTTCATGCAGGCTGCCGCCGGTCATGGCTTGTGCGCCAAGGCCATACCCGCGGCGCAGGATGACCGAAACAAGCGGTACGCGTAGCGCGGCCCCGGCGACGAGCATGCGCGATGCACGCCGGACCAGTGCATCGGCCTCCGCGGCGGGACCCACCATGTACCCCGGGCAGTCGACTAGTGAGAGCATCGGTAAGCCGAAGGCATCGCACAGCTGCAGGAACCGAGCGGCCTTATCCGATGCGGCGGCAGTGATCGCTCCCGCCATCACCATCGAATTGTTGGCGAGGATGCCAACGGCGCGGCCCTCAATACGCGCGAGGGCCGTCACCATCTCGGGCGCGAACTTCTCCCGCAGGAACGTCACCGAGCCCGCGTCGGCGAGCGTCTCGATGATCGGTGCCACCGGATAAGCCCTCCGTGCACGCTCGGGAATCATTGTCCGTAAGACGGTTTGGTCCATTGCCTGTCCGGGCTCTATTGCCCCCTGGAAATACCCGATGAGCCGTTTGGTGACGGCGACGGCCTGCTGCTCGTCGTCGACGACCACGTCCACGACCCCATTGGGTGATTGCACAGACAACGGCCCGACCTCATCGGGATGCACCTCACCGAGTCCGCCGCCGGCGATCATGGCCGGGCCACCCATGCCGATGGATGTGTCCTTGGTCGCCACGATCAGATCCGAGCAACCCGCGATGACGGCGTTGCCCGCGAAGCACCGTCCCTTGACTACCGAGATCCGCGGCACCACCCCCGATAGCGCGGCCCACAACTTGAACGCGCGGACGTCGAGCATGGAGACCACGGGATAGTCGGTGTCACCGGGGCGTCCGCCGCCTCCCTCGGCGAAGAACACCGTTGGCAGCTTCATGCGTTCGATGAGATCGAACAGTCTGTCCTTCTTATGGTGGCCGAGTGCGCCCTGCGTTCCGGCCAGCACGGTGTAGTCGTATGACAGCACGGCGCACGCGCTGCGGTCAGCGCCGAACATGTCGCCGTTGACGCGGGCCGTCCCGGCGACGAGGCCATCGGCGGGTGTGCGGGCGATCAAGTCGGCGATGTCGCGTCGCCCACGCTGCGCGGCGATGGCGAATCGCCCGTATTCCACGAATGACCCCGCATCTACCAGATCGGCGATGTTTTCGCGTGCGGTGCGACTGCCGCCGGCATGACGGCGGGCAACCGCATCGGGGCGGGCGGCATCCTCGGTAAGCGCACGTCGTCTCAGTAGCTCAGCGTGGTCCGCACGCAATGGTTCTTCAGCCATGGTCCGGACTCTTCCATAAAGCCCGGAAACTCTGCGGGAACTTTTCCTCACGATGATTCGACCACTCCATCGGTGCCCTGTGTGGGCGAGGCAGTCAAAGGAGATGCGCAGTGGATTTGGTCACCATGCTCGGGATGCCGGGGGAAGCCCTCCGGGCGACGCGGGACGACTGGCGGGGGTCGCTCGCCGACGTGGTGCGTCGGGCCTTCGCGTTGCACTTCGACCGCAACGGGTTCTATCGCGCCCAGTGCGAGGCTGTAGGCCTCACCCCGACTGACATTCGCGGCTGGGCTGACCTGCAGCGCATCCCCTTGCTTCCGGTCAGCATGTTCAAACAGGCTGGCGCGCATATCCTCATGACCTGCGGGCTTGAGGATGTCGAGATCGAGATCAGGTCTACCGGCACGAGCGGCGTGCCGTCGGTAGCGCGACGCGATGCGATGACGGTGACCCGGGCGTCCGTCGGAATCTTTGGGGGATACCGGGACTTCTTCGGTATTTCCCAGGGTGCGGGGCTATTCCTGTGCCCGTCTACCGCCGAGGTGCCCGAGATGGGCATGGTCAAGATCTTCAACCTTCTGACCGGGATGCTCGACGATCACCGCTACATCGTGCGCGAATACTCCTTCGATCCCGAGGAGGCTCTGGCACAGCTGCGGAGCTGGGAGGGGCGGATGACGCGGCACCTGATCGGTCCGCCCTTCATCATCGCCCGGTTCCTGAAATACCTGGAGCTCGAGGATATTCCGCTCACCCTCGATCCCGATTCGTTGATCATCATGCTCGGCGGGTGGAAGCAGTACACCGGAAACTCGATCAGCCGAGACGACTTCAACGAGAAGGCACAACGCGTGCTGGGCATTGACCGCACCCGCATCCGTGACATGTACGGCATGATCGAGTCCAACATGCTGGCCATCGAGTGCGAGCATCAGCGCAAGCATGTGCCGCCGTGGTGCTACATCTCGATCCGGGACGTCACCGACGCGGCCGTCGAGCTTGAACCCGGTAAGACCGGCGGGATAGCGATCCTTGACGCGCTGAACACCGCGTACCCCGGTTTCCTGCTCTCCGACGACATCGGTGAGGTGGATGAGAGCGATTGCCCCTGCGGCCGCACCGGCCAGACCGTGAAGTTCCGGCGGCGGCGTCAAGGTGCCGAACTGGGCTGCTGCGCCGTGAGTATCGAAAAGTACATAGACTCAAGGGAAGTCGTCGCCGAGTGCGAGCTGGCTTCTGCTGGGGCCTCTCAAGGGGCGGGCGCCTAGTGCCCCGGTTCAGTGCGACGGTGGTCGACCACTTCACCAACCCGCGCAACTCGGGCCGCCTGGCGCAGGTCGATGTGACGGCCTTCATCGGTAACCCGGTGTGTGGGGACCAGATCCTGTTGACCGCGCAGATCCAGGAGGAGGTCGTGAGTCAGGTCGGATTCGAGGCATACGGATGCTCGGCTTCCCTGGCGGTCGCGTCCATCCTCACCGAGCGGCTCACCGGTATGTCGGTGGAAGCGATCGCGACGATCCAAGCGACGCAGGTCACTGAGTGGTCGGGGGGCCTCTCGCCGGAACAGCAGCACGTCGCCGCGCTCGGCGCCGACGTCGCCCAGCGCCTAGCCAACAACTATCGCAACGGAATTGACGAAGATGTCAGCACCATCCCTGAAACTTAGACTGCCCGCGCAGTCGGCGCCGTCTGACATTTACTTGGACTATGCCGCTACCGCACCCCTGCATCCGCGGGCCGCACAGGCGATATTGAGCGGACACCGCCTGGTCGGCAATCCATCGAGCCGCCACAGCGCTGGACGTGACGCCGCCGATGCCCTCGCCGATGCCCGGCAGACCATTGCTGCGCTGTTCGGAGCTGACGCCGAGGAGGTTGTGCTGACTTCCGGCGGAAGTGAGGCGAACACCCTGGCGTTGTGGGGAACCTTTGCCGCCGTGGGATTTCGGGGCCACCTCGTGACCTCGTCCATTGAGCACCCGGCAGTCGTGGAGAACGCTCATGCGCTGCAAGACCTGGGCGTGGGGGTGACCTTCGTGGATCCCGCGCCGACGGGACATGTCGATGCCGTGGCTGTGGGTCGGGCGCTGCACCGCGATACTGTGCTGGTCTCGGTGATGCACGCAAACAACGAGACCGGCGCGATCCAGCCTGTCCGGGAGATCGCCGATATCGCCACGCGATCGGGCGTCGCGTGCCATGTGGATGCCGTGCACACTGCGGGCAAGCTGGATCTGACAAGCCTTGGTGCCACGATGATCTCGGTGTCGGCGCACAAGTTCGGCGGCCCTCGCGGTGTAGGCGCGCTACTGGTACGGGGTGGGCACCAACTGTTGCCGGTCATGCGTGGCGGACCGCAGGAGAACCGGTTGCGTGCGGGCACGGAGAACGTGCCCGGCGCACTCGGCATGGCCGCCGCGGCCGACGTGTGTCTGCGTACGGCGTCGATGGGGTACCGGCTGGGAATTCGGGACCGTCGCGAGCAGCTGATCGCCGGGCTTCGCTCTGTGGGCGGTGTACACCTCAACGCCACCGACCCGGTACTGGAGGAGACCGTCAGCGTGCGTTTCGACGGCATTCGTGCTGACACCCTCGCGGACGATCTCGACATGCACGGCATCTATGTATCCACCGGATCGGCGTGCCACGCCGGGGAGGACTCGGTTTCCCATGTACTGCAAGCGATGCGGCTGACCGAGGATCAAGCGCGGGCCACGGTGCGATTCTCGATGGGGCCGGACGTGTCGCCGGATGACGTCGAGAGGGTCATCGCGGTCACTACTCGGGCTGTGCACAGGCTGCGCGCGATGGCAGGCGGGATGGTCCGATGATTGTCGCCGTCAAGAACCTTGTCGCCGAGCGTGCCCGATTCGTCCTGTCGGTGATTGGGGTCGCTGTCGCGGTGATTCTGGTGCTGGTGATGTCTGGCATTTTTGTGGGCACCACAAATCAGGTGACCACTTACATCGACCACTCCAAAGGCGCGGTGTGGGTGGTTCAGCCCGGCGTTTCCCAGATGTTCCGTGCGGTGTCGTGGCTGCCCGGCGACGGCAAGGACAGGTTGCTCAAGGTCCCCGGCGTACAGTCGGCAGAGCCGATCCTTGGCCTGCCATCCGATTTCGTGCACAACGGTGGGCACACCGCGTATTTCGTCGTTGGATACGACACAGCCACCGGTGTGGGAGGCCCGTGGTCGTTATCGGAGGGCCGCAACGTGAGTGGGTCCGGCGAGGTCGTGCTCGATCGAGTGCTCGCCAAGAAGAACAAGATCCACGTCGGTGACACGGTGCAGCTCGTGGACGGTGATTTCATCGTCGTAGGGTTGTCCAACCAAACCGCCGCCGTGGGAAACTTCTACGCGTTCATCTCGCTGCCGGACGCGGCCCGTCTGCTGCGCGCGGGAAATCGTGTGTCCTACTTCCTGATTCATCCTGCCGAAGGATTCACCGCCGACCAGGTCGCGGACTCGGTCCGGAAGACGGTTCCCGGGATGGACGCGCTCACCTCGGCCACTTTCGCCGAGAACAGCCGGGCGATTGTCATCTCGATGATCGGGCGACCGTTGAAGACGATGATCGGGATCGCCGCGCTGGTGGGGGTGGCGCTCGTGGGGTTGACCGTTCTCGCGGTGACCACCGAGCAGATGAGTGATTTCGGAGTGCTGCGCGCGTTGGGCGTTCGTCCCGCGCAGTTGTGCCGCACCGTGATTGCCCAGGCCATCCTGATCGCCGGACTCGGATACCTGTCGGGGGCGGGCGTCACCTATGGGGTGCAGTTCCTGGTGAAGGATCGGCTGGGAGATGTCACGGTGGAGGTCACTCCCATCATGCTCGTCGCCATGGCCGCGGCGACCGCCG
This sequence comes from Mycobacterium sp. D16Q14, assembly GCA_002013415.1. Classification (GTDB taxonomy): domain Bacteria; phylum Actinomycetota; class Actinomycetes; order Mycobacteriales; family Mycobacteriaceae; genus Mycobacterium. The sequence continues at coordinate 2,886 of MAEX01000047.1, read as the reverse complement.
CCATGGCGATCATCGGATCACTGATTCCTATCCGGCGGGTGACACGGATCGACCCTGCTCAGGCCTTTCGGAGGTGAATTCGATGAATCCTGTGTTGCAACTTGAGAATGTGGAGCACCAGTACGGCAGCGGCGACGCGGCGGTGCGGGCTCTGCGGGGCCTGGATCTGACGGTCAGACCCCACGAGGTGGTGCTGGTTGTCGGCCCCTCGGGCGGAGGTAAGACCACTGCCCTTCTCGTCATGGGGATGTTGCTGACCCCGGGATCGGGGCGGGTCCGGATCGACGGCCAGGACGTTGGTGAACTTGGCGAGCGGAAACGGGCGCGAATCCGATTGGAGCGCTTGGGATTCCTATTCCAGGAGTACAACCTGCTCAATGCGCTGACGAGTGCGGAGAATGTGGCGCTGCCGCTGCGCTATGCCGGGGTGGGCAAGGATGTGGCCATGTCACGCGCCCGGGAATTGCTTGGAGAGCTCGGGTTGGCCCATCGCACTGATCACCGGCCGCCGACGCTTTCGGGAGGTGAGAAACAACGTGTGGCGGCGGCCAGGGCTCTGGTTGCGCGCCCCGGTCTGGTGCTCGCCGACGAGCCGACCGCGAACCTGGATTCGGCTACTGGCAAGAAGGTGGCCGAGCAACTCGCGGCCGCCGCGAGGACTCAAGGGGCGGCGGTGGTGATCGTGACGCACGATCTGCGCCTCACGGGAATCGCTGATCGCGTGCTGCACCTTGAGGACGGCGTGCTGCTGGAGAAAGAGGAAGAATGACCGAAACCTTTGTACTACCCGATGATACGGAGATCGTCGGCGCGCTTCGAGATGCCTTGACCCGGCTGCTTCCCCCGGAAGATCTGACACATGTCGACCTCGACGCGGTTGATGCCGATTCCCCGTTGCTCGCCCTTCCCATTGACTCCGTGGTGCTCATGGCGTTGATGAACGAGCTGGAGGACAGGTTCACGGTCTTCATTCCGGAAGAGGAAGCATTCGCGTTTACGGTGGTGGGCGATATCGGAGCTTTCATTCGTCAGCGTCTTAGCGATAAGGCGAAACGTCGCGAACAGGCATGAGTCACCTGGCGATTCGTCAGCATGTGAAGGCGAATGCTCCGGCCATGGCATCCGGCGCGATCGACTACGCCATGCTGCTGCACTCGGAGCTGGAGCAGATCGACTTCTACGACTCGCGTAGCCATCTGTACACCCTTCCGGCGGTAAACCTGGTTCTTACCACGCGGATTCGCGCGGCGGTGCTGGCCGGACGCGGCCTTCATCGTGGCGATCGGGTGGCAATGATCGCGGCGAGCGACGAGGAGTACCTGACGACGCTGCTGGCGGTGCTGCTGCTGGGTGCGGTACCGTGCGCGATCGCGCCCCCGCCGACTCCATCGCGGCCGGAATCCGCGGGTGTGGCGCACCTGAGTGCGGCGCTTACGGTGCTGAATCCGGTCATGGTGATCGCGCAACCGCGAGTGGCGGTGGCGGTCGCGCACCCGGTAGTCGTGACGTATGACGAGCTGGTGGATGCCGACCCGATTGACTTGCAGCGGTGTTCGCAGCCCCATCCCGGTGATATCCACCATATCCAGCTGACCTCGGGGTCCACGTCGGCTCCCAAAGCGGTGCTGTTGACGCATGGCAATGTGGTCCACAATGCCAGCGCAATTGCTTATGGCACAAGGGCGTTGCGCGGACGGGATAAGGTGTTCAGCTGGCTGCCGTTCTACCATGACATGGGGTTCATTCAGGTGCTGGCGGCACTGCTCTACGGCCTGCAGGTCGGGGTGATGACCCCGATGGGGTTCCTACGGGATCCGATGTCCTGGCTGCGGCACATGTCCCAGCACGGGTCGACGCACACTGCGGGCCCACCCTTCGCGTATCGGGCGGTATCGGAGGCGATCTCGCGCGGTGGCGCACTCGCGGACGTGGACTTGTCCGCGTTGCGTCACGCCTACGTCGGCGCCGAGCCCCTTCCGTTATCGGTGCTGCGAGAGGTCACCGAGCGGCTCGCACCGCTGGGGATGCGGACAGATGTGTTGGTGCCGTGCTACGGCATGGCTGAAACAGTGCTCGCGACAACCGTTGCGCTGCAACGCTGTGCGCCTGACACGTCGTCCTTCGGCAGGGTGCGGGTCGGTCGCAGGCGTGATGACGACCAGCCTGTCGTGTCCTGCGGACAGGTGGTTGATGGCCTGGAACTTCGGATCGTCGCCCCCGACGGCGAGCTAGTGCCCGACGGTGCGCTGGGCGATATCCAGGTGAGCGGGCCGTCGGTGATGTCGGGCTACTTGACCACAGACGGCGGGGTCGCAGTGCCCGCGGATGGCTGGCATGACACCGGCGACCGGGGCTTTCTCGCTGACGGTGAACTGTTTGTGGTGGGCCGTCACAAGGAGATGCTCATCGTGCGCGGTCGCAATTTCCCGCCCTATGACATCGAGCGGGAGATCGACGGCATGTGCGGCGCCGGCGGTGTTTCCGTTGTCTTCTCGCTGCGTGACGAGCAGCGAGCCCGCGAATCGGTGATCGCTGTCGTCGGAACACGGGCGGCGGCCGAGGAGTATGAGGCACTGCGCACGCGCATCGCCGGCGGGGTACGCGCAGCCTTTGGGTTCTCCCTCGATGAGATCGTGCTGGTGCCGGCGCGAACAATTCCCCGGACCAGCAGCGGAAAACGTCAGCGGCTTACGGTGCGCGAGGCGTATCGAGCCGGCTCGCTCATCTAGCCGTCAACGCCGAACAGCTTTGCGCCGTTGCGGTAGAGGACATCGCGCATCCACCCGTCGTCGACACCGGGCACGGACCGCAGCGCTGTGATTGCCTCGGCATATCCGTAGGGGATGTTCGGAAAGTCGCTGCCGAAGAAGATCTTGTGCCCTAGAT
>MAEX01000046.1 GCA_002013415.1 Mycobacterium sp. D16Q14 | reverse complement strand
CAGTATCGCCTCCGGCGCAGGCTTGTCTTTGAGCGCTTGGCTTTCCAGGTGCGACTTGGACAACGCGTTGCCCAACACCAGCCAGACCTCGCGGCTCGTGGCCGGGTCCTGCACCCGCGAACGGATGTGTGTCCACATTTCTTCTGACGTGTCAAACGATCCATGCCTCAGCCGATGGGTTACGCCCTGTACGTGCGGCGGAGCCTGCCATGCCTGATCCCACAGGCTGTGGTCGATCGGCGCGTTTGCCAGCGGTTGCAGGTGGGCAAGACTCTTGATCGCCTGCGCCGCGACATCGTGCAGCGCACTGGCCGAACACCGGTGTGTATCGCTGCTGGCTTTGGCATGGATGAACACCACACGTTCGTCCTCGGTGATGATGAAATCGGCGATCTCTTTCCCAAGGTCGGTGCAGAGGATCAGACCTGGCGCACTAATCACCGCAGACATCTGCGCAGGCGCAGTCCGGGGGCTGCGCGGCGCGAGCGCGCTGATCAATCCGAACACCGAATCGGGATGCCAGTCGCCGTTGCGAATCTTCTGGCCCTTCTCGGACTTGGCCGTCTCGAGCTGCGGCACTGCGCACAAGACGTCCAGTAGGCGAAACGATCCGGGTTTCATCGCCGGGATGACAGGCCGATAGAAACTGCCGTGGGCGTACATGATCGTGCTATCTCCCAGAACCACACGCAACAGTTGTTCAGCATTGATCAGCGCCAACAGCTCAGTAGGTTCGCCGGCCTGTTTGACGTAGAGCTCGAATTGCAGTGAAGGCGAGTGAATCTCGTAGCGCCCTCGGTTGTTGTCCCAGGCGAGCACGACGTCGTCATACCTCACGCCGTTGACGGTGATGGTGAACCGTCCGTCCGGACCAACCGCGGCAGCCCGGTCCTCAATCTCCATTGCCGTGATGCCGTCCGCGTCATGCCGGGCGAAGTCGGTCGGGTCGATGTCGAGCAAGATGTGCGCGGCGCCCTTGTCAGCGGGCTCCTCGACATGCGCCGTGTAGCGTGTGAAGACATTGGTTGCTTGCCCGGGCGCGGTCAGTTCCCGGTGTAGCAGGTCCAGCCACTCGCTGTAAGACGTGAAATCCTTATCGCCGCTTCGGAAATCATTGATACGTGACCTACTCATTCCGACATAGCGCCGGACGCGGCTGCCGCTGCTTGTGGTAGAGCCCTCGGCGATGGTGCAGACATAGCCGTAGTCGGCGAGATCGGGCGCGAGGTCGTCAATCGCTAGGGCCCGAACCCGCCGTGATCGCGGCGCCTGCTGGCCGACGTCAGTATTCAGCAGCGAAACCGAGGTCAGCTGTGCCGCCCCGGAGGGGAACAGCACCTGCAGCTCCGGCGGGCTCAGAGGTCGAAAATGTCTGGTGATCACCTCTGGCCGCGCATTGGCCGTGTCGTAGAAGAACAGTAAGTCATCGCGACGCCGAAAGACCGTGTAACCGAACTTCGGCTCGATAAACGCCGTTCCCCGCAGATACGGGGAGTTCTCGGGGCGCACTAGGGACATGATCCGGGTTCGATCGTCAGGAGCGTGCGCGGCGAAGACGATGCGGTCGTTGGCGACGTACTCCTCGCGGATCGCGTCCTGCAGTTCATCGAGTCCCGGCGCGGCACCCGCCGACCTGAATACCCTGCAACGCAATGGAAAAGCGAAATCAGTCCAGTGCCGGGGCTCGTTCAGTTTGACTAGACTGCGGTAGGCGCCGCCGTAATAGATCGTCTGCGCCTCGAGCAGCTTGTCGAGCAGATCGGGTTGCGCCGCAATGCTCAGATCATCGGGCTGACCGTCGTAGGCCCAATATCCCCGCCACGTGCGATCGATGTTGTCATCCCCGCGGCTGATCACTAGCGCCATCATGTCGTCGCCGTCGCGGTGCGGATTGCGCAGCACCCGCCCGATCTGCTGAACGATGGCGCGACCCGTGGTGAGCGAGTCGTAGAAGGCCAGTACTTTGAACCGGGGATCGTCGATCCCCTCGATCAGTTTGTTTTGATGAACCCAGAACTGTGCATCACATTCGTCGACGGCTGGCACGGCGCGCCGCAGCAACGGACCGTCCAGTGATGTGAACCGCTCATGCACCCCGACTACGGACTTTTTCAGATTGTGCAAGGCGCCGACCATGTCCGCGACGCCTTCCTTCGTCCCGCAGCGAACGATGACCCGCACGTCCCGTGTGCTGTTGAGCTTGGCGGTTGCAATCTCTTTGATCAGCGCTTTGGCGAACGCGACGGAATCAAGTGAGGCGGGCTCAATACAGCGGATTTCGGGCTTACGCAGGTAGCGTTTATTTTCTGCTTCGCGGTGTTTGAACCGGTATCGCCAGGTCTTGACGGTGAAGAACAGCGTGTCATTGCGGTACGGCGTGGCGGTCAGCAATATCGTCCTGCGCTTGAGCGAGCGTATGGCTTCCGACCATTTCTCCGCCGGCTCGTAATGACCCTCATCAACGACGACGCATCCGAAATCAGAAAACAATTTCGCGAGCTTGCGGGGACCGTGGGACTGGGCAGCGACCAGGATCGCAGCGATTGTGGCGACATAGATGGTGGGCGGCGCGGTCTGCAGCTTGTGCAAATCGGCCGATGGCGGAAGCCGTTGCACCGCCGGCATCGTCGCCGGGTCAGGCATCACGCCGAGGCGCTCCCAGAATCGGTGGCCGAGATCGTCGATCATCTGCTTGACGAGCGCATCCCACGGAGTCAGGACCAGCCGATGACCACCAACCTCCGACAGGCACGTTGTAATCGCCGCGATCACACCAGTTTTGCCTGTACCGGTGGGCATAGTGATCAAAGCCGACTCGCCGTGAACATCGGGTGCCGCGAGGTAAGCGCGCGTCACCTCGATCGCGTGGCGCTGGTGGTCCCACAGTCCAGCCAGTACCCGCTTGCTATCCGTCATGCATTGCCTCGTCTGCAGGATTGCTCACCGCGCCGCACGGTTGTATGCAACCTCGCATTCGGCGCGTCAAAAGCGCCCGACGATATGGTCCACCTGTATTCGCACAGATCCAACCGGTCAGCTAACTTCAATTGGTCAGGCCATGCGCTCGGGCAAGTATGTCGGCCGCCCAGCCGTACCCATTGTTTCGTAGGTACGGCACGAAGACACGAATCGGCGGGACGTTGCTTCGATAGTGGCTGGCGCTCCCGGTTGATAGTCCTCCGCCTGGACCAGTACTCAGTCCCCCGCCCGGCCCGGTGGAAAGGCCACCGCCGGGACCTGTTGACAGTCCTCCGCCTGGACCAGTACTCAGTCCCCCGCCCGGCCCGGTGGAGAGCCCGCCCCCAGGTCCTGTTGACAACCCTCCGCCAGGGCCGGTCGAAAGCCCTCCACCTGGCCCCGGCGACCTTCCCCCGCCGGGTCCAGTCGATAATCCACCGCCCGGTCCGGTTGAAAGGCCGCCGCCTGGCCCAGTTGACCGATCGCGCGGCCACCCATTGTTGGCCATGGCTCCATTTTGATCGAACCGAGCGCACGTTTTATTCAGATCCATCAATTTGGTCGCTAAATTGAGCTCGCGGCTTGCCCGCATAGGCGCTACCAAGCACTGACTCCGCCGGACCAGTCGACCATTCACATACCAGTCAGAACAAACAGTTGGTTCGACCAGCCAGGGCTCACAGGGTCGGCGAGTCGAGCTTGCCCGGCCCTGTCATGTCTTTTTGAAATCCGTCCGGCACTCTCAGTTTGTTCCGGACAAATGGCCGCAATTCCGTCCACAACCAATTGAGAGTGCACAGGTCGGCGTACTCCCCTACTCTCAACAAGTTCTGTATCGGACATTCACGTCACTAATTGTCGACACGGGGCCCCGCCCGGCGAACGGCGCGTACGCCCGCAGCCACCGGGTCCGTCAACGGCGTCAACACCCGAAATCGCTCGGGTGCGGCATGTTTCGCGACCCGGGCACCGCGTCCGGCCACCCAGCCCCCAAAACCTAGAAACGTCACTGTGACGATATGACCAGTTTGGGGATTGCCTAACAACTCATCGACGAACAGTGCAACCACCTCGGAACCCGCCCGACAGTTCAGCTGAGATGTCAATACGTTTTCGCGATCCCACCACCTTCGGCAATCCGCGCGCGGCGGCCTGTGTCAACGGCACTCCACCCCAATTAATGAATACCTCAACGAATCGCACTTGATACCTGCCGGAAGCGCCCGATCCGTGAACCGAAGCTGCGCAATCGCATGGACCGTCCCGACGACGGCGCTACCCCACCGCCCTGCCCCTCCTCTCTCTTATTCACTACCATTACGTCACTGTGACGAATATGTCACGAATGGTTCTGCCCCGGAACATCTTTGGCTATCAAAGTTTCATATCCGTTCTCATTGATGTTGGGGCATTCTCATCGAATCTGGGGCACGGTGCTTAGCATTTAGATGTGCTGACGTCGGTAGTGTCGGCTTGGCCAGCTGGTGCCTGCGGCGTTCCCCAGGTGGCCTGACCCCGATCGGTTGATCCGTGCTGTGTGAGAGTCTTGCGGCCCGCGTTGTGGGCAGGAAGGCTCGACAAGATCATGGCGACAAGGAAGCGGCACAGTCCTGAGCAGATTGTGCGCAAGCTGACCGCAGCTGACCGGCTGCTGGCTGAGGGTAAGGACATTGCGGCGGTGTGCCGTGAACTTGGGGTGTCCGAGCCGACGTATCACCGGTGGCGCAACCAGTTTGGCGGGTTGAAGGCCGAGGACGCCAAGCGGCTCAAGGACCTCGAACGTGAGAACGCGACCCTCAAACGGCTTTTGGCTGACGCGGAGTTGGAGAAGGACGCACTGAGGGAGATCGCGAAGGGAAACTTCTAGGCCCGGAACGCCGGCGGGCTGCTGTTCGTCACCTCCAGCGCATGCTGGGGGTCAGCGAACGGTTCGCCTGCCGCGTGACCGGGCAACACCGCGCCACTCAACGGCATGAAACCGTCTCAGCCACTGTCGCCGATCCTGATGCACCGTTGCGGGAATGGCTGCGTGCCTACGCCAAGGATCACCCGCGGCGTGGGTTCCGGCCCGCCTACCATGATGCCCGTGGTGAGGCTGGACGGGGAATCACAAGAAGGTCCAACGACTTTGGCGCGAGGAGGGCCTACGAGTACCCGTCCGGCGGCGCCGTAAACGCCACGGGATGTCCACTGCCTCGCTGGAGGTCACCGCGGATGCGCCGAACCGGGTGTGGGCGGTGGACTTCCAGTTCGATGTCACCACCGACGGGCGGCCAATCAAGATCGTGTCGATCATCGACGAGCACACCCGCGAATGCCTGGGAAGGTCGGGCTTCACTTCATCCCACCCGGCGAGCCGTGGCGCAACGGCTACGTCGAATCGTTCAACTCCCGCGTCCGCGACGAGTGCCTCAACATCAACAGCTTCTGGTCGTTGACCCAGGCCCGTGTGGTCATCGGCGACTGGAAGCACGACTACAACCACCACCGCCGACACTCAGCCCTGGGCTACCAACCCCCAGCCCGCTACGCTGCCAGCTGTACCCACCAATGAATGACTCTCACACGCTGCGGACCAATCAACGGGGTCCGACCAAGATCGATGTGCCCCGGGACCGGGGTGCGACTTTTGAGCCGCGGATCGTCAAGAAACGCCAACGCCTGATCAAGGCTCGGGGCCATTTCCCCTCCGAGCAGGCTGCCCTGAAATGCCTCTACCTGGTGACCCGATCGCTGGACCCAACCGGCGTTGGCGGGGCACGATGGACGATGCAGTGGAAACCTGCTCTGAATGCGTTCGCGATCACCTTCAGCGACCGATTCCCGGCAGCTGAAACCTACTGATGGAAACCGCCGGAAACACCGTTAACGAGATAGTCCCTCCCCTGGGGACCATTGCCAGTGGCAATGGGTGCACAACCGCGGTCGCTCGTCAGCGGCTTCACGATGCTTGGAAAAAGCTTCGCAGGGAGGACTCGTCGCCGTCAATGTCAACGAGTGCTCTGATTTCATCCAGAGACAACACGCCCGCTGCGAGCCCCAGAACAAGATGGGCGTTGGCGGTGAGAACCGCGTCAAGCTCTCGTCCGTCGGGTTTGCTGATGTCGATACCGGAGTCGGTGGCGCGTAGTTGGATCATGGCGCCGTCGACAACGATTGCCACGGTTGCGGATTGGTTGATGGGTAGGCGTCCGTCGAAAAGGGCGGGAAGCGCGATGAGAAGCCATTCCGGGCGGAATTCGTCGTTTTCGGGTCCGCGGATCATCAATGGGGTGGACCAGCGGACGAGAGCGTTGATGGGCTCGCGTAGCTGTAGACCCCACTCGGTGAGGGCGTAGGTAATTGCACTGGAGTCGCCGGACAGCTGCCGCTCGATCACGCCGGCGGTTTCGAGGTCGCGAAGCCGGTCAGTCAGCAGGTTCGTTGCGACGCCGGAAAGTCCTTCGCGGAGTTCTCCATACCGCGCAGGTCCCATCAGGAGCTGGCGGACAATCAACAGATTCCACCGGTCACCCACCACATCCAGGGCCCGGGCAAGCCCGCAGTACTGGCCGTAATCTCGACTCATCACCCTCTACTTGCTATTTTAAAGTTGGCTTGATTATATCAGTGGATAATACGGGAAATTCTACGAGGGAGGGGTTGGCAGTGGAACTCGATTGGCTGGCCGTCGTCATGGCCACTGTGGTCGGAATGGCTGTGGCGGGTGCCTGGTACGGCAAGGTATTCACCACCCTATGGTCGACATTGACGGGGGTAGTCGCGGAGGACTCCAAGAAGGCCAGCCGAAGGAATATGGCCCTGCTGCTTGTCGCGAACGTAGTGACGGCGGTGGGCCTGGCAGTCACCATCGAGGTTGTGTGGATGGCCGCAGGCAGTGATGCGTTGTGGCTGGCACCGCTGGTCGGTTTCGCAGCGTGGTTGACGTTCTCGGCCACCACACTTCTCCAGCACAACGCTTTCGAATTGAAGCCTGTGCGATTGACCTTGCTCAACAGCGCCTATCAGCTCGTGTTGTTTCTCGGCATGGCCCTCACGATCGGGCTGGTGTAGCCATACATGGCAATCGCAGAGCGACCCGCGTGGGTCGATGACGAACTGTTCCCGTTCGAGAGCCGTTTCCTCGACATCGACGGGCACCGCGTGCACTACGTGGACGAAGGTTCGGGGCCGACGTTGCTGTTCCTGCACGGCAACCCAACCTGGTCGTTCGACTACAGCACGGTGATCGCATCCCTGCGAGCGGATTTCCGTTGCGTCGCAGTCGACTACCCCGGATTCGGGCTCTCGACGGCAGCGTCGAGATACCGGCATCTACCCATCGAACACGCAGAGATTATCGATGCGTTCGTGGCGACGCTCGGATTGAGCAACGTCACCCTGGTGGGCCATGACTGGGGCGGACCGATCGGACTCTCGGTGGTGCAACGCCGGCGCGAAACCTTCGACCGGCTGGTGCTCGCCAACACCTGGGCATGGCCGGTCAGCGACCCGCTCATACAAGTCATGTCGCACGTGATGGGCAGCCCAGTTGGGCGGCTACTGATCCGCCAACTCAACCTGTTCGTCAACGTGATGATCCCAATTGGGCACCGGCTAACCACACCGACCAACAGGCAGATGGACCACTACAGGAAGGCCCTCGACGGCCCGTCGCGACGGGAGGCTTCTGCGGTTTTCCCTCGCGAGATCACTTCCAGCCGAGCTTTTCTCGCCGACATCGAGGCCAGGCTAGGCGATATCGAAGCATTGCCGACGTTGATCATCTGGGGTGACGGCGACTTCGCCTTCGGCGACAAAGAACTGCGGCGGTGGCAGCAGACCTTCACCGATCACGAGACTGTCATCGTCAACGGTGCCGGTCATTTCGTTCCCTCCGACGCTCCCAGCCAATTCGCCGCGGCCATCCGCCGCTGGTACACCCGGTCGGGCTCGCAATGACATTCGATTCGGCTCGTCTCTTGGGTAACCACCGCCACGACAACCCTTTCCGGAGCCAGTCCGTGAACCGCAAGGCAGGTATTCTGGCCGCTGTCTATGCTGCGGTCCTCGCCATCAACCTCGACGTCACGATCGTCAACGTCGCCTTACCGAGCATCGCCGTAGAACTGCATGCCGACACCCGCGGCCTGCAGTGGGTCGTCGATGGCTACAACCTGAGCTTCGCCGCGCTCGTCCTCGCGGCCGGCAGCCTGTCGGACCGCTACGGACGCCGCCCGGCCCTGATCATTGGACTGCTTGGGTTCGCCGCTACCAGCGTCCTCGGGGCGCTAGCCACTAGCACCGGGACGTTGATCGCGGCGCGGTTCAGTATGGGTATCTTCGCCGCGCTGATCTTTCCCACCACACTGTCGATCATCACCAATACCTTCCCGGACCGCCGTCAACGCGCCACCGCGCTCGCAGGGTGGGGTGCCGTCGTTGGCGTTGGGGTCGCGGCCGGCCCAGTCACCGGCGGCCTTCTGCTCGAACACTTTTCATGGAGCAGCGTTTTCTGGGCGCTCGCACCGTTGGCCTTGCTGGCGGCGGTGCTCGCATACCTACTAGTGCCGGAGTCACGCGACCCCGGCGTGCCTGCGCTCGATATCCGAGGTCTCATCACCTCGATTTCCCTGCTCGGGGTCTTGGTCTACACCATCATCGAGGCCCCGGTCCGGGGCTGGCACAGCCACGCCACGGTGTTCGGTCTCGTGGCTGCGGCAGCTCTGGCATTGGCGTTCGTGACGATTGAGCAGGCAGCCCACCACCCGATGCTCGACATCAGGCTCTTTACCGATCGCCGATTCAGTGCCGCCAGCGCATCTGTGACAGTCACCTTCTTCTCTCTGGCAGGCTTCATCTTCCTCATCACCCAGTACTTTCAGGTTCTACGCGGGTTCAGCCCGCTCGACACCGGACTCCGGATCCTGCCCGTCGCACTGTCGATCGCGATCGGTTCTGTCTGCGGCGGGCTGCTCGCACCACGCATGGGTACCCGCACCGTCGTCGTCGCCGGACTGATCTCCTTCGGCACCGCGATGGCGTGGATCGCCGGCAGCATCGACACCGACACCCCCTACGGAACGATCATCGTCCCCCAGATGCTGCTCATGGGGCTCGGCATCGGGCTAGTATCCACTCCTGCAACCGAATCCATCATGCTTGTCCTCCCACCATCTAGGGCCGGCATCGGCTCAGCTGTCAACGACGCCACCCGCGAACTGGGCTCAACGCTCGGTGTCGCTGTCGTCGGCTCCCTGTTCTCATCCATCTTCGGCGCCCGCCTTATGGACAGCGCTTTCGCGGCGACCGGCAAAGCAAGAGAAGCCGCCGACTCGGTACAGGTTGCGTTCGCGATGACCACCAACAACCCCACACTCGTGGCCGCCACGCAACAGTCATTCCTGGCCGCGCTCACGGCGGCCTGCACTCTGATAGCCGGTCTTTGCTACCTCGCTGCTGCCCTGGGTGTCGCGGCGTTACCGGGCCGACGGTTTCAACCACCGCTCGCAACGGATGTCGCCGCGCTGAGTGACCGGTAGTGCTCGCCGCAACACCCCAAGGCCCGCTCCCGGTCCTGCGGTGGTCCAAACACGCCGGGTCCTGGCAGTTGCATGGTGCCGAAGCCGATCCGTGCCACGGGGATTGAACCCAAGTGAAATCGTTGCATGTCGTCTCCTTGATCTAGCGCTCGCGCCATACCGGAGAGCCCTACGAGGCTGACAAGACCGCCTCGAGCTGAGCTACCGACTCTGCGACTGGCCGGCTGGTGTCGATGGGATGCGCCGTGTCTGACGTGCTCACGGCCGCGCCGAAGGCGGCGGCGACGTCAGAAGTGGCGTCCGAGAGCGTAGGCCCGCGGTGAGCAATTCTGTTCTGGGCAGCAGAAAGCGGCAAGTGGCATTCGAATTCATATAGCAGGGCGTGTGTTTCGCGGGCGAGACAGCGGGTCTGCTCTTGCTGATGAGGGTCACGCCATGTTCCATCGAGGATCACTGACTGGCCACGCGTCAGGAATTCTCGCGCACGCTGCAGCACGGTCTCGTACACCGTTGCGACATTCTGTGCGGAGTACAATCCACTGTCGAGGGTGCCAGAATCGCCAACTATGGCACCTTGCTCGTGCAGCTGTTGGCGCACTGTATCGGTCGAAAGTACCTGCGCTCCCGTCTTTTCCCCCAATGCAGTAGCGAGCGTTGTTTTTCCGGTACCTGGCCCACCGCCGATTCGGATCAGCCGCACCGCGCCCGCCCGAAGTCGCTGGCGCGCTAATTCAAGGTGCGCGACTGCCTCTGCCGCCGACGCCGGATGCCCCTGCGTGAATCGGATGCAGTCCACCTTCGCCCGGACCACGGCACGGTACGCAATGTAGAAATGCCACAACGATTGTGGAGTATCGATTCGGGCCGACCGCGCGTACTGATCGATGAAGTAATCGGCCAGATCGTCGCGGCCTAGGAACGCTAGATCCATCGCCAGGAACGCTGCGTCATCGACACAGTCGACGTAGCGTAGGGAATCGTCGAACTCCAAGCAGTCCAACATGACAGGCCCGGTAGATACACAGAAGATATCCTCGGTCAGCAGGTCGCCGTGGCCATCAACGATCAGACCTCGACCGATTCGCTCGGCAAAAAGCGGATGCCGGCCCCGGATGAATTCACTCGACAGTGTTCTTATTTCACGGACTGCGTCATCGCTCACCACGGATCCCGCGAAGCCGTCCAGGACAGCGATGTTCTCCTCCCAGCGGGCCGCAACGGCGTCGACTGCTCCTGATTCGCTGATCGCGGCGCTGCGTTCGGCTGCGGCGTGAAAGTGTGCCAGCGCCTCAGCGATGGCGACAAGATTCGGCTCGACGTCTGTTCCGGTTCTCACCATCGTGGCCAGTCGCGCGGAGTCCGGGTAGCGACGCATCACTATCACGGGCTCGCTGGCACCGCCCGCGGGATCAGACAGGTGAGCCACACCCAGATAGCTATCCGGCGCCAGCCTGCGATTCAGGAAAACTTCCCGATTACAGGCACTTTCGCGTAACTCCACGGTACTGAAATCCAAGAAATCGTTCGTCACCGCCTTCTTGACCTTATACGCGCGATCGCCAATCAAGATTACGAACGCTGTGTGTGTTTCGCGAAACTGTGCAGCGACGCTGGACGCCAATTCATGTGAAGTTCGGTGCGTACCCGGCTGGATTGCGTCCACGGCTCCCATGATCGTCCGCCGATGCCCGGATATCGAGGCCTTGTGACTCTTTCTCGTTACCCATTTCATTCGGGTGAGCAGGGACGAAAGCCTCTTTCGTCAACGCAGCGTCTCGCCGATAGTTCACATGACCCGCCCGACAGGGAGCAAACGATGCCGAGAACACTGTACGTCGCCGAGATCGACTGCTCCCCTGGCGTTCTGCGCCGATGAGCACCGGCGAGAAGACCTCGCCGGATACCGGCACGGCACCCCTGGGTATTGCTGCGGCGAGCGCGTTGCCAGTCGAGCAAGTGCTGACTCGATTAGCGGCCAGTGAGAACGGATTGACGCAGGACGAAGCTCATCAGCGGATGCTCCAGTACGGTCCGAATGCTGTGTACTCACATCGGGCACGGATGTCCGCGGTGCTCTGCCGCCAGCTCCGATCCCCCTTGCTTGGTCTGCTAGTCGCGGCGGCAACCGTATCGTTCTTCGTGGGAGAACGCACCGATGCACTGGTGATCGGCGCGATAGTTGCGCTCTCGGTCGGCCTGGGGTTCGGCAATGAGTACCGTGCGGCGAAAACTGCCGAAGCGTTGCACTCCCAGATCCACCACCGTGCGCTGGTTGTGCGTGATGGACATCAGGTTCTGGTGGATGTCACCGAGCTGGTACCCGGAGATGTGTTGGAGCTGCGTCTGGGTGACATTGTGCCTGCCGATGTCCGGTTGTTATCGGTCACCGAATTGGAATGCGACGAGTCGGTAATGACTGGCGAATCCTTGCCCGTCGAGAAGAATGTGGGCCAGAGCCCCGTCCGAGCGCCGCTCGCCGAGCTGTCCGGGTGCGCGTTAATGGGCACAGTGGTGCACGCCGGCAGCGGGCGTGGCGTTGTCGTGGCGACCGGTGCGCAGGCCGAGTTTGGCCGTATCGCAGCTGGATTGGATATCCGCCACCCCGAAACACAATTTCAGGTTGGGCTGCGCAGCTTCTCGATGCTCTTGGTAAAAGTCGCGGGAGTGCTGACCACTTTCATCTTCGTTGTCAACCTCGTGCTGCACCGGCCGATTATCGACGCGTTGCTGTTCTCTCTCGCGATCGCGGTCGGGATCAGTCCCCAACTGCTACCTGCCATTGTCTCCACGTGTCTGGCCGCCGGATCCCGGCGAATGTCTCAGCGCAAGGTGTTGGTGAAACGGCTGGTATGCATTGAAGATTTGGGCAATGTGAACGTCTTGTTCACCGATAAGACCGGCACCCTCACCGAGGGGCGAATCAGTTTCATGCGGGCG
Source organism: Mycobacterium sp. D16Q14 (assembly GCA_002013415.1). Taxonomy (GTDB): domain Bacteria; phylum Actinomycetota; class Actinomycetes; order Mycobacteriales; family Mycobacteriaceae; genus Mycobacterium. The sequence goes on along the minus strand of MAEX01000046.1, from coordinate 6 downwards.
CTAGGT
>MAEX01000045.1 GCA_002013415.1 Mycobacterium sp. D16Q14 | reverse complement strand
CCCTTGGTCTGAGTTCACAGAGAAGCTCGGCTGCATTTCCGGCGAACCGTGCCTATCGCGTTCAGCTTGACACAGAGCGACTAGTCGTGCTCCGAGCTTCGCTGCCAGAGGATAGAGGGCAGGCGGGGTCCGGCTTCTCGCCAGAAGTTCACGTTTGGTGTGCTCACGCTGAGCGATAGCCGACGCAATAAGATCGCGGTGAAAGTCATACAGACGGTCGAGGTCACTGTCGCGACGCGCGATATTTTCGAAGTCTGCCAGGTGAAAATTCTTGTAGGCGATCAGCGCGAACAGGTGGCTTGCTGTCAGCCCAGGTGCGGTCCTGTCGGACTTGAGTAGCCGCGTGGCAAACACCAAATATTCGTTGCAGATGTTGAGCAAGAGCCGCATATCGGTGACATGCTTAGCAACAACTTCAACCAATGATCGCTCGATGTTGCTTATGCCCGCATTCTGCAAAAGACGATGGAGATGTTCACGAGCCGTCCGGTGCGAGATGAACGGTACAACCGGGATTACAACCTCAAAGAACTTGGTTCGGTTAGCGCGAACATTCTCTGCTCGTACCGCATCGACGTTAGCCTGCTCAGCGGTGTCTACACCGATCTTTTCGAAGAGGCTGTCGCGCATCGCGTAGATGAATCGCAGCGGCTGCTGCTGCTTGTTGATTTTCCTGAGCCGCTTCGGAGTGTTGTTAAGTAACGTGTTCAGCTCGCGCAACGCTTCGAAGATCTGAGGGTCATCGTAACGATCCAAGTCCTCGAAGAGGACGAAGTCCTTGGGCTCTTGGTCGAAGAAATAGACTATCTCGTCCAGGTACTCGTCGAAGTAGGTGTTGGTTGGAGCCGTCAGAGACAACGTCGCGCCGGCCGCCGACAACTGAGAAACCACGTACCTGTTGTGGGTGATTGTCCGCAATACCGCGAGCACCACCGTAAGCAAGAGTGCCACGACAACCCACAGCATTACCCGGGCAAGTGGGGAGTGATTGGCACCGTCCGCGACGCTCACCGGAAGGCGCCCGAACAGTGCTAGCAACGTGCCGAGAATACCGACGAAAGCTACCGACTCGGCGGTCGGCCTCCACCACGGCAAGGGACCTCGTCGGCTGAAGCGCGAATGGCCAAGTGTTCGAGACCGAGCACTGTAGACAAGCTGTTTGAGCACTTCTTTTTGGATCCTGTTAGTCAAACTCGTCCCCTGCGTATCTGGCGCCAGGGTAGAGATGGCTAACCGCAACGTTGAGTCCGTACGTCTCTCTGCGAACTTGTCGAGCACGCTGGACTTACCAGTCCCATACCGTCCACTCAGGGCGATGTTCCGGTTTCTGGGGTCCGCGACAGCGGTCTCTAAGCGGTCAAGATAAGTCTGGTGTTGGGCTTCGTTGTATTGCGGCGCAAGCGATGTCAATGTTTGCGAGCTCGAAGATCCGGTCTCGTTTTTGGTCACTCAGAGGCCCTCATGTCACTCGTACGGTTCGATTGCTTAACGTACGTTCCCCATGGATCGCCTACTTTCGTTGCGTGTTTTTGCACGACTTGGTAGCTGTAGCCAAGCATCTCAGCGACCAGGGGGGCGGGCACCTCGACCACAAGTTGCTGCAGGGCCGTATTACGTGACCCTTGCAGATTGATTCCGAGTGCTCTGAGCCGATACATAATTGATTGCGGATCGAGGTCCGCCTCCAACTAGTCTCATCTGATGCATCATTGAATCATCTAATGAATCATTATTACATCGCCCCTGGTAGGTTCATCACCAAATGAAGGTTTCGACCTGCATGATCGAGGATTTCCGGTCAGAACCTCAGGCCAGGCCAAGGTCGAACATCCGAAACATGTTTCGATGCAATCGATTCCAAACAATCGCGGCGTCCTAGCAGGAGGAGTGGGTCGCTATCGACTTGATTCATCAGATGAACACGGAGTAGTTTATCTGACATAATGTGTCTTATCGGCGTTGGTATACGCAGGGTCGACGACACGTGCGCCCGGCTTCCCGGGCGGTCCACCACTTCACTGTCCGATCCGGAACTAGTTGAGAGTAATCCGGGAAAACATGAGAGCTGTCCGATTCCGCCCTATTTTCCAGAACTATGTGAGAGTGGAATCGTGCCAGGCCTAGACACAGCTTTTTGGCTCCGCGATTGCCCGCAGACGTCACGATTAGCCGGATCTATGAATGCCCTGACAGTGTCGGCTCGGGCCGCGTCCGAAACTATCTGAGATTGCCGGATTTCGGCGCAGCTCCCGATTGTGGGTGCCGGTTAGCGACCCGGGGGCCACCGTTGGTAATACGTCACAGTGACGATATGTCGGCGGGTGGATGGATCTCGACGGCGAGCGGATTATGAACTCCCACATGGGTTTTCATGGCTGTCGCCGTTTCGTCTGCAACGCTCGTCGTTAGGCTTGGTACGGCGCCTCGTTGGCTGGTCCATCTACTAGGACTTCTGGATTGTCGTTCTAAGTGAACTCTCCCGGCAGGCGTCCCAGATCGGCCGACTGGCCTTGCTGCAGCACTTCTCCCCTCTCTCCCCGGTTTGATAACAGGAAAGTCACTGCTGCACTTCGGTTTTAGGCACATTTGATGGATAAGATTGATTATCCATTGTTTTGAGATATCGTGAGTACGTGCCGCCCGACCCCTCTGATCCCGCACCCTCGCGAGCCCGTGCTCAGGCCGAGTCGGCGCCCACAACCGATGCGGCCCCAGCCTGGTTCATTGCGTTTCTGGACGATCGCCAGACTCGGAAGCCGTCAGCGCACACCATGAAGGCCTACCGTCAGGACTTCATGTCGATTGCGTCGTTGGTGACCGCTGGCGATCCGGCCGTCATGACCATACCTGACATAACTAAAGACTCAATGCGTGGCGCGTTCGCTGCCTATGCGTCAGATCACGAAGCGGCGTCAGTGCGTCGGTGTTGGTCGACCTGGAATGTATTGTGCACCTTCCTTTATACGAACGAGCAACTCTCGGCCAATCCAATGCCACTGGTGGGTCGACCCAAGCTCGCGAAAACACTTCCACGGGCCCTCCCCCGTACCGCCATCGATGCACTACTAGAAACAATAACTGATGATCTCGATTCGAAACGGCAAACAGATTGGGCGGAAAGAGATTTCGCGATCGTACTTACCGCCCTGTTGGCAGGACTTCGGGCTGATGAACTACGCCAGCTCGACGTCGGAGCCATCCGCACCGTCAGCGGTGGCGGAGCTGTTATCCATGTCAGAGGTAAAGGCGGCAAAGAACGCAGCGTCCCCGTCGAGGCCGAGCTCTTGACGGTCATCGAGTCATACCTCGACAGCCGCGCCATACGACTACCAGGGATCGTCAAACAGCATGAGACAGCATCTCTTACGGGCTTGGCGCGATGGTCGGCGCATTCACCATTGTTCGTTGGGCGAGATGGGCAACGCATTACCCGCGGAACGCTGCAATCCCGGATCAAGCGGGCGTTCAAACGGGCCGGTCCCGGTGCACAACCTATTCCAGGAGCGCTCGTGCACAGCTTGCGGCACACTTACGCCACCGAATTGGCTACCTCCGACGTCAGCGTCTACACCCTGATGAAGTTACTCGGCCACGAATCCATGACGACATCACAGCGTTACGTCACGGCCGCTGGAGCCGAAACACGCAGCGCCGCAGCCAAAAATCCGATCTATGGTCTGATTCGCCCCACCAAGGACTGATTCTTCATCAGCATCCCGCCACGCACATTCCAGCCTGGACCTCGCTGGCTCACATGAGCGCCAGCGAATAGGACTGAGTGGGAACGCCCTCCGGTTGCTTCGGCTTACCTGGCCGCACCTTGCCGTTGAACGCCAATCTCGGCGGCGCTGCCGGGTCTCTTTTCGCAGCACCCTTGCTCGGAAGCACTGTGCCCCATCCTGTTTCAAGGCCATCACGCATCCGGGCTAGGAATCGATCGCGGTCACCGGAGATGATGTCGACATCGCTGGTTGCCCGTGTCCCCGTCTCCCGAGGCGCAGCTTGATTCCCATGCCGCCCTTGACCGCAACGCCCTCGGGAAGCATCTGCGCCACAACCACACTACTGACAAGCATGCGTGCCCGCCGGATTTCGGTGTCCAGCGCCTCGGCGATCGCCGCCACACGTACGTCCAGATCTTGTCTGGTAACCGGCGGCCCGGACAAACCCAGCGCCCTGAGCGCAGCGAGTGCAGCGAGTGCAGAGACGTTGTCGGACAAGTCGAGGTCTCCTCAATTTGCGCAAGGGTCCCCGAGCGAGGGGTTCAGCCAGCGTAGATCACGCGTTGATCCCAGCCAGCGACCGCGCCGATAATCTCCTTGGCTTCTAATTCGGTAATGAGGTCGCGGCGTTGGGCATCAACGACAGCGTCCTGCATGCGGTCGCTGAGGATGATCTGCACGCCATCTAGAAGTGCGCGCCGGACAGTTACCGAGCGCAGGCCCTCGTACTCCGTGAGATCTTCCGGAGCCATATGCGGGCGCGCGGTCACAACGGTGTGCGGCGGCACCGCGCCGCGGTGACGTCGCGGTGTGCCGACATAGATCTTTGGCGGGTTCACCTGAGCTAGATCGAACATTGCCAGCACGGTGTCGCCTTCAAGGAAGGCATTCGGGCCGACGCTTGCCAGCGTTGCAGCAAGGTCCGTCCACGCGTCGTGCGGTACTCCGTTATGGCGGTAGACGCCCCGGCCGACTCGAGTCAGGGCGCCGCGCGTGGCGAGCTTGCGCACCTCCACAGCAGGCACCCCCCAGTCCTCGGCCTGCGCGGTGGTGACGATGCCATGCCTGTCGGCGGCTATCTTCCACAAATCGTCGCGGTACGTCATCATCGCCCCCTTAAAGCGCTTGCTGTTCGTCTGTAGATCAGTATGTTCCAGAACCGGTACTTTTCTGCCACCAATGCTGTCGTAACTGTACCATTATTGGTACGGTTACGACATAGCGCTTGGCGCAAGCGTACCGAAAGTGGTACGCACTTGCGCCAAGTGCGGTTTTTGTTGGTTGAGTCTGTCTGTGGTGGCCGGCGGAGAGCTCAAATCCGCGGGACCACTACTTGCGCGGTCCTCTGGGTAGAACTGGAGCAGGCATCTTCATGATGACCATCGCATGGATCGGTCTCGGGAACATGGGCCTGTCGATGGCCTGCGCATCCCGGCCCGAGATACGGATGCCTCTGGTCTTTGAGGATGAACGCGGGCACTCTATAATCGCCTGCTCGACCAGCCTCTCCTGTCCGGCCGGTACCTCTTCTTGTAAATGACGACGTAATCTCGTTAATGCGCCGCCCCCGCCGCTTTACTGATGCCGGTAGGACTCAAGTCGTTCGGCGATCTCGCTGACCGTCGTGTCACGTTTGACGCCCAGATCATCAAGAGATACAGGTTGGGTACCTGTTCTCACACTCATGTGGTCGTAGTGGACCGCCGCAAGGAAGTACCGGTTCTCTTTGGGGAGGTGCGACACGATTGTGTACGGGGCGTAGGGCAGCGTCTGGTCTTGAAGCCATCCGTATGTGTCAGTTGATTCGGCGATCACGAAGAGCATTTCTCCTGCCGCCGACTCGGGAAAGAAGCTCCCCAAGTCCTTTCGGATCTTCGCCTTCACCTCGAGATCCTCCCCGATACCTTCCCTGTAGTACTGGGGAATGAAGGACGACATGAATGTCTGACACAACTGCTGCCTGCTGTTGCTGGGGGGAATGGACTGCACGCGAACAACTCGAATGGGTTCGTCATCGATGATGACGCGTTCTTCGATATGCGAGCACAGTTGCCGATATCCGAGTCTTGCCAGCGGTAGTGCGACGTCGTCCATGAGTTGCTCGAGATCGGTCGTCTGCGTCTTGTCCACATGGGTGCCCTGAGGTGAATACACGTGCCACTGCTGGGGATCCTTCACAAGCAGCTCGCCTCCGGAAAACTCAAGATCATGAACAACGATAAGGTGGGCCACCAGTGCAGCCCCACCGAGAGCACCCCTTTTGCGACCTGCCGTATCTGGATCTGAGATGTTCGCAGGTGCTGACAGATCAGTAACAACAACATCTTTCAACTCGTGCGATACAGGTGGGCCCGCACCACCTGCCTGGAGATGTTCAGTGCCAGCGTCATCTATCCCAAGCAAATGGTTGTAGGCACCGCGATGCCGCGCCGGCACCGCGCGCGTACCGCGTTCCCACTGCGAGACCGTCGCTCGAGTGACGCCCAAGGCGCTCGCGATGTCTGTCTGGTTCAGTCCCGCGGCTTTGCGGCGCTCGGCCAACGTCGCGTCGCAGGATGTCTGATACAAGTCACTCGTAGTCATCCCCACTGCCGCGGCAATGGCGGAAATAGTGCGCGGCCTGGGTTGGCATTCCCCGGTCTCCCACTGCGCAACAACTTCCCACGCGGTGCCTACACGCCTGGCCAACTGTGCGCGTGTCAGGCCCAGCCGCTCCCGGGCATCGAGGAGACGTGCCCCGTCAAAGCCAGTCGTCCGACGAGTCTGTGTCGCCACGGGCCCAATGCTTCCACTTCGATGTCGCTCGTAGTCACTTAACGCGCCGTAGATCTACTCGTTGACAGCCACCGCACCGAGAGTTACCGTTTTACCGATATCGGTAGCACAGAACATCTCGGATGTCAGAGTTAGCTGCACTATACTTCGGTGCGCGTGTAGATACGCGGTTTTCGATGTCAACACACCGGCTATCACGACTCGATGGTCGAAGCTTCAGCTCAGTGGGTGCCTTTCTCCGAGTAATAGATACCCGTCTAATTCCCTTGTACTGCAGGGCAATTAATGCCGCAGGCGGAGTTGATGCCACTCAAATGGCTAGGCCAGGGTTGGCGCAGAAGCCCCAGTATCAGCCGTCTTTGGATAGATGCGTAGGGGCCGTGCGCGCCCGGTATGGATCGCAAACTGAGATTGCTGAATGTCTTGTTATCCCTAGTTGATGTGTGATGAACTAACAGCTACCTCGACATGGTCGGGGCTCGCCACGCGCGCTCGGCTGAACGGGTCGCGTTTAGCCGAAGTGCGCCTATTCCGGTTTGGCTTCAAGGCAAAGGAGATCGCCCCAAGAGAATCGTCCACATTGCCCAGCGCGTAACAGTGCTGGAGTTCTGACGTCAGATGGAAAAAGCCGGGGGGCATCCCGGCTTTCCATTTGTCGCGGCTTAGATCCGCTTCACTCACACTCACCCCGAAGGGTTCACATGTTCATTTCACCGTGCCGTGGACAGGTTGTCAAGCACTGGCTGCGACGAGCGTCCGGATCGGAAGCGCGACAGGGGTGGTGGTCATAATGACGACCTCATCGACAGCCAGTGACGAGCGGTCGCCGACCAATGATGCGCCGTATACAGTCGCCCTCTTCGTCGATCCGCTGACAGGACGCCGTGTTCGTGAACGCATCACATCGGCGTTGTCGTACTTACCGTTTGAAACTTCTGCGCCAATCCGCGCCTTCCCTGCTTACCGTGCGCGTCGCGCGCATCAAGGGCGGTACTGGTTTTCCGGATCGCGTTCACGGGTGAACTTTGAATCTCTCTTTGAGAGAACAGCGTTGCGGGTAATGGACTTTCGCGGCGATATTGTGCGGGTCAGCTCAAACCCGTTCTGGCTGCTTTGGCCCAACGACGCGGGTCCCAAGCGTCATGCACCGGATTTTTTCGCCCGCCGCACAAACGGTTCGGTCCTTGTCGTAGATGTGAAGCCCGAGAGTCGAATCACAGACAACGATCGCGCGCAACATGCCCGCACCCGTGATGTCTGTGTGCAGTTAGGTTGGGAATACGAGGAATTCACGAGCATCGACCCGGTTACGGATCGGAACTTGCGACTGTTGGCAGGATATAGCCGCCCCCAGTTCGCCTTCGATTCTGCTGCCGCGCAGGCAGCGATGACCGCTCTTTCTGCAGCTGCAACGCGACGGCTGCATCTGGCTGATCTCCTGGACACCGTCTGTCGAACCATCGGATTCGATGATGGGACAGGATTGTGCGGCATCTACCACATGATCTGGAGCGGTCAGCTGCACGTCGACCTGACGTGCCCGTTGGCTTGGGATAGTGAGATACAACAATGACCGGGCCACACGTCGGGGACATCATCGAATACCACACGCAAACGTGGCAGATCGTCGCCTTCGATGGCGCGATGCTGCAACTCAAGTGTCTCGAGGACGGCAGTGAGCTGGCCGAACCTGCCGGTGTGGTCATTGCCCACGACACCTACGTCGGCCCCGGAACGCATGGACCGAGTATCGCCGATCAACGCATGCTCGATCTGGCCACTGCGCAACGCCGAAGGCAGGCCGAATTTTGGTACGAGCACATGTTTGAGGTGAAACACGGTTACGCCCTTCGTGATCGAGACATCGTGACTGTCCCCGAACCCACGACCACCGTCGAAGAACGCTTGACCGCCAAACGTGAAGAGTTGATACGCGGCGGATACCCGGTCTCAATGTCGACGATGTGGCGTAAATGGCGAGGATTCAACGACCGTGGTGTCCTCGGCTGTCTTGATTCACGAGGCCTGCCCGGTCATGTCCGCCTGTCGCACGTCGACCAGAAGGTAACAAGCGCGCTACGCACCGTCATCGGGGAATTCACCGAGAAATCTACCCCCACCAAGAAACAGCTCATCGAGATCGCGAGAAACCGACTTCGAGATACAGGAGCGCCAGTGCCGTGCAGATCTTCGATGTACAGCTTGCTGACACGACTAGATCGCGGGGAGCACACTACGGGCGACGCCACATCCCGACGCAGCCACGCCAACAGCCCGGACCGGGCATTTGGCACCATCGAGGCGCTCTACCCCGGTGAGGAAGTTCAAATCGACACCACACCGCTGGACGCCATGGTGATCATGGCCGACGGGAGGACGCAGAGAGTCGACTTGGCAGCCGCAATCGACGTGTCCACCGGGACCATCACGGCCGCTATCTTGCGGGTCAACGCGTCGAAGACGGTCGACATCATCGAGTTGATCGTCCGGTCATTCATGCCGCTGACGATGCTGCCCGGCTGGCAAGCCAATATGGCAATGGCCCGCCAGTACTTGCCCAAAGACATGGTCTCCGAGGCTGAGTTGGACGAGAACCTGTCCCTTAAGCCGGCCATCAACGTACGTGGCGTGGTTTTCGACCGCGGAAAGATCTTCGTGTCCAAGACGTTCGAGCGGGCCCTGGACACCCTGGGTATCGAGGATCGAACAGCGCCGCCCTACACCCCGACAGCCAAACCGCACATCGAACGCCTTTTCAAGACGATCGGAGATGACTTCGTGCGGTGGATCCCCGGGTACACGGGCCGCTCGGTCAACCACCGCGGCCGGCGCCCCGAACGCGACGCCCTCTGGCCCCTGCCTGTGCTGCAAGCACTCCTGGACGAGTGGATCGCCACCGTCTACCAGAGGCAGTCCCGTCGAGGGATGCGGCTGGGGCTGGCACCCAAAGCCGAACTATCCCCCAACATGCTCTACAACGTCTTGTCGCAATTCTGCCCCAGCCCCATGCGCAAACTGACGCGTGAGGAATGGATTTCTGTGCAACCCTTGGAATTTCGGCGAATCAACCGATACGGCATCAACCTGTTCGGATTGGTCTACGACAACGATTCCCCACGCTTTCACGACCTGCGACGCACAAAGTCCCCCAACACGAAGCAGAAAGGCAAATGGGAGGTGCGCTACGACCCCAACAACCTCATGCAGATCTGGGTACGCGACATGGCAGTGGTGTTCGACGAACGTGGACGTGAGGTTGTGCGCGACAGCGGCTGGATCGAATGCTCTTGGAAAAACGCCCCATACGTGACCACGCCGTTCGGTATCGATGTGCTGCACGCGGTCATGGCCGAGCTCGGCGAAAAGGAACGCAATGATCAACGCGTCCTGGAACGGGCCGAGCAGATCCACCGCACCCTAATAGACGGACCAACCAAGACGCCGCGCCAACGCCTCACACGCGCCGAACTATCCGCCGGACGCGCCAACGCGGCCCGGCAAGAACTGTGCGTCGGGCCGCCCCCGGACACCACACCGGCCGAGTTGCTCACGGCACAGTTGATCGATCCCCCGCTATCCGCGCCGTCACCGGCTGAACCGATCCCCACGCGGGAACGCGTGGAACCGATGCGCCCACTGCGCCTCTCCGACGGGTGGTAAGGATATGCCGACCCCAACCACCAAAGAAGAATGGCAAGAGTTCTGCGCCTACGAGCCGACACCAGATATCCACCGGCCGAACCTAACAATCGACGAAATCAACACCCTCACTCCCAGCGAGCGCAAGGCATATAACGAGCGCCGTATCGACTACATCAACGAAGAACGCGTCTTCCCCACCAGCGACCTCAACCGCATACTCGGCCTATCGCGCAAGCTCATGCGTGCCGCACGCGTACCCAAATTTGTGACCCGCAAGGGAATTCGAGTCTCCGGGGACCCTAGAGCCGGAAAATCCACCTGTGTCATGGCCGCCGGCAAGAAGCTTGACGCGGAACTGCGCAGGATGAACCGCCGCGAAAACGACACGTCCTACCTGCCCGTGGTGTACACGACTATCGCTGCCGCATCCACAACAAATAAACTATGGGTCAGATTGGCTGATGTCGTTGGTGCACGAGAACTGCGAGGCAGCAATGCCGACGAACGACTCACCGACCTAGCCCGACTGCTCAAAGAGCTGGGCACCAAGTTTGTGATCCTCGATGAAGTGCAACGGCTTGACACCGACCACCGTGCGGGCGCTGAAGTCGCCGACAACATCAAAGTCTTCGCTGAAACCCTTGATGCAACGATGATCTTCGCGGGAATATCGCTGACTACAGCACCGCTGTTCACCGGCAAGCACGGCGAGCAGTGGCGTCGGCGAACCCAACCGGTGAATTTGCGCAACTACATCAAATCCAACGAAGTTGACATGCTCGAATTCACTCAACTGGTTGCCGCCTTTGAACGCCTGCTGCCGCTGCCACGACACAAACCAGGGTCACTCGAACGCCTCGCGGACTACCTTTTCGAACGCACAAATGGGTCAATCGCGTCCCTAAGTGACCTGATCACCGAAGCAGCAGCCGACGCCATCGACGAAGGGGCAGAAGCAATAACCCTGGATCTACTGGCCAGTGTCTCAGTCGGTGACGAGGACATGAACTGGCCGGACGGAGACGATGCAGCTGATGCTCGCCCATAGCGACGGGGTATCGATCGACCCTGACACTTATCAGGGCAGAATCAGGCGCCTCCTCGTCCCCGTCAGGCCGGTGCCATCAGAGACGTTGCACTCGTATCTGTATCGCCTGACTGAGGACAATCACCTATTTCCAGGCTGGCTCCCTGGACTTGCGAGAAGGCCCGTCTTTCTACCGAAACTGGCTGTCCTGACCGGCAATTCCGACCATCAGCTCGTGTCGATGCTGCCCGAGCTGCGCATCCGCGCCCACATCAGGCGCTGGCCACATCTCCTCGGCGAACCATCAGCGTTCGCGAAAACGCGTGCTGCCTGCAGTCACTGCGTAGCAGTTCGACTAGGCGCACCCGACATCACCGTCCCCGTGTTTGCAACCCACGAGCAACTCATCTGCCACAAACACCAAAGATGGATCGGCAGCAAGAACGTGAAATACGCCTTCCAAGAACAACTCTCCATCTCATCGTGCCCAGATATCATGATCGCCAACCGACGTCATAAACGCCTCATCACCGAATGGGGCCGCGGACCTACCCATGCATGCTTCGACGACGCGAGCGAATGCATGAAGACCTGGAGCCGCTGGCTGCCAGTACTCGCCGACCCCGATATCAGACGACGACGAACACTACTCGGCGTCACCGAAGCAACCCCGCCACACCGACCGCCAGAGACTGCGGCTCTGTATCCCACCACCGTTGCACTCACCGAACTGATACTGACCCTACGAAGCCGAATCGCCGAAGCGCGACGCTTGACCACGCAGATCGGCGCCGACAGCATCGAACTTCTCTCCACAATCGTCGTAGCCGGCCTCACCCCTAGCGGCGCCGGAGACCCATTCCGTCGGGCACTGATCGACAAGCGCCCCGAGCTCGCCACCGAAGCCGAAAGTCACTCCTGAGCCAGCACCAGCCGTATGTCGATCCCTGTCAAGGGCACCTCGATGCCCGCATAACCCTCGCGAAGTCGCTGACGCCATCGATCGCCCGGAACGAGTCCTCTGATCGAACAGGCTCCCCCACAACGTTTCTCGATCGCGACTGTATTCGCATCCTCGGCGGCCGCTCCACCTCACCGCAACAGGCCCTGCTGCGAGCGGCCCAATTGCCCCGCGGTGGTTAAGACGACCGGGGAAGATTGCGCCAACTCGGCGATCTATCCCGGTTCGGGAATGTTTGGTGCCCAGTGCTATTCACACGCAACCCCCTCTGGGCGTGAGCAATACCGAGTCCATCACGAGGAAAATGATGCTCGCCAGGCCCGCTCCCACAACGACCTTCGCGGTCTCCACTGAGCCGCAGGCGAAAAGATCGTCGCGCATTGGATATCCACTCGTGAACAGCGAACCCAGTGGGTCAATTCCGTCTTGCCAACTAACCGCTTCGTACGCGTGCCACCACCGCTACGCGCCCGGCGGAAATTTGAATCCGCCTCACCACCAACAGATCACGGAGGCAGGGCAGGGGCACAGATGACGGGGTACCAGGATTCGAGAGTCGAATGAATGGAACATGCCCTGGTGCGGCTTCAGTGTCGATCACATCGTGGACCGCGCCTTAGCCGCAACAGTTCACGCTTACCGGTCGGGTCTGGCACCGCACCCAGAGAGTTCTGCGCCTGCGGCCGATGGCGTCTTGCGTCAAACGCAAGGGCAGCGACGTCGCCCCAAGGCACCGCAACGCCGACACATCCTGGGAAACAACGCTACAGATAACACTATCACCCAAGGCGAATATGGACCATCCAATCCTCTTGTGTGACAATCAGATACAGTCACCAAAGCACTACAGATCAAGTCATCGACGCAGTAAACAGATGCTCGACAACGCCACAGAGCCCCATAGCAATGTGTGCCAAGGCTTCCCACCGGACGATACGTCGGG
>MAEX01000044.1 GCA_002013415.1 Mycobacterium sp. D16Q14 | reverse complement strand
GGCCGGCTGCCGTGCGGCGGGCTCGGAGAAGTCCGGGTCCACCGTCGAATTCATGTCCATGAACTGCGGGGCCGGATCCTTGATCCGGGCCGCTCGCTTGCGCCGGGCCCGGGAACGCGCCGAGGCGGCCGCCGCGGCAGCCGCCGAAATCCCGGCCGCCGGCGCCTTGGCACCGGCACCCTCATTCAACGTCGGCCCAAACCGTGCCGCGGGCGGATCCTCACGCACCGCGTACACCATGTACGCCGGAGTCGCGGGCGCCGATGCCGCCGGTGAGGACGCCGGGCTACTCGGGGTGGTCGGAGCCGAAGACGAACCGCCGGACATCGACTGCCCCGAAGGAACCTGCGCGAGTTGCAGATCCTGATGCGGGTTTCTGCGCTCGACTCGCGCGGGCTCACGGCCAGGCTCATCCTGGTCGCCGGGCTCTTCGACCCCCGCGGGCGGGGCCAGCGCCGACAGCGCGAGCCCCAGCACAATCGGCAACCACGCAGGCGCGGACAGCAAGACGCCCCAGAACGTGAACCCGAAGGGAATGAAGAACGCTTCGTAGGCGATGAAGAACAACAACGGGAACCACGCGATCAGCGCGGCGATCGGGTTCCTCATGAAGTCTTCGATCATGTCCTGGAGCGTGCCCAGCGGATTGGTCATGAACCGCATGAGCTGATCGATCATGTTGTTGCTGTTATCCAGTGCGGTACCGGATTCGAGGGCTTGCGGCTGCGCAGACATCAACATCATGTCCGCGGACATGCGAGACATTTCGCCGCCCGGCGCCATGATCATCGGCGAAGGCTGCGACGGCGCCGTCGCGGCCAGAGCCGTGCTCGAAACACCTTGATACACGCTCATGGTGGTGGCGGCCTGGACCCACATCCGGATGTAATCGGCCTCATTCAACGCGATCGGAATCATGTTGATACCAAAGAAATTCGTGGCCAGCAGCACACCGTGGATCATGTGGTTGGCGGCCAGCTCGGCCAGCGTGGGCATGGCGGCCAGCGCCGTGGTGTAGCCAGCCGCGGCAGTCTCCTGCAATACCGCATTGGTAGCGCTCATCGCGCTCTGCTGGGTCAGCCAGGCCAGATAAGGGGTGTGGCTGGCGACATACTGGGTAGCACTGGGCCCCTGCCAGGATCCGGCGCTGGTGGCCGCCAGCAGCTGCGTCAATTCCGTTGCCGCAGTAGTGTATTGCGCCGAGAGCGCCTGCCACTGGGCGGCAGCCGCCAACAGTGGTCCCGGCCCGGGCCCGGCGCTCAACAGCGCCGAATGCACCTCCGGGGGTGAAGCCATCCAAATCGGAGCCGACACCGGAACTAGCCTCGCGCGATCATGTACGTTGCCGCGGCCTGCATGTCTCCGGTGGTGTAACTGGCCGCGGACTCCGAGACGCCCAGCCCGGCGCGCCCCAATTCCTCGACAGCCTGGACGGCCACACCGGTGTGCTCAATTCCGCGGGCGCTGAAGCCGGCAGCGGTCTCCAACGACACCGGGTCGGCCGCGGGCGGAACCACGGCACCGATCACCGGTGCGGCCGCGGCATGAGCGGCTGCCAACCGCGCAGTCAGTGCCTCCACGGCCGCACTCGTGACGAGCAGACCTTCCGGAACGACGTTGAGATTCATCGTGGGCATTCCCTTCCTTGAGCAGTGCGCTTAGTGACGAGCGAATATACGGTCGGGCCATGCTCGAACAGACCACAGCCGGTGAGCACCCGGTACGGCGCGTGGCATGAAGTAGCTGTACTGATCATTGGTGATCATCTAGCCTCGCGAATCAGCGACCGCATCAGGCGAAGTTAGCATTACCTAATAGTGCTGTCGATAGTTCGCTTGAGGTCATACCTCAGCCTTTGAGCTGTTTTAAAACTAGATTTCTAGGTTGCTAGCCTCGACGCTCTTCTTGCCCTCCAGGAGCGAAGCCGAGCGTGACCTGCGCTTACTGAGCTCTTCGTCAGAGAAGTCTGAACAATGTGCCACCGACATAAGCCCCCGACGCTCTCATGCGATTGTGGCGCAGATCACCAGCAACATCCAATTGGCCGGGGTCGCGTGATCAAAGTTCGTCGGCAGCGCGGTCGGACAACGCCATGAGAACCCTCCGCGCGCGTCCGGCCATCTCATCAGCGGAACGCTCAGGGTGGCGCCGCCACCACTGCACCAACGCCGAGACCATGTTTTCCCAGACGAGCGTCGCCGCCGAAAGGTCGTCGTCATCGCTGAGCCCCCCAGCCCCAAGCGTTCTGGTCACCGCGGCGGCGGCCTGTTCACGCAGAATGGTCTGCTGTCGCCGGGCAGCATCCCGGGCCCGCCCGCTCGGCACCGTCCTGTCGTAAAGGACCGGCCAGTCGCTGCGCTGATTCTCGAGCGTGGTGAAGATTGCCGTCGGCACCACCTCCGCAGCCTCCGCACGCGTCGGCGATCCTGCCAACGCATCGCCGATCGCAGTGGCCAGTCGCTCCCCAGCACGTTCGACACACGCGACATAGAGATCCTCTTTAGACCCGAAATAGGCCAGCACGAGCGCCTTGGACACCCCGGCGCGCGCCGCGACCCCGTTCATGCTCGACGCCGCAAAGGTCGATTCTCCGAACTCAATGGCGGCGGCGGTCAAGATCTATTGCTCCCGTTCCTGACGAGGCATTCCCTTACTGCCGGTCCGGAGGGATTGCATGCGTATGACGGTATCGGAGCCCGCGCACAGTATTGGCTCATGTCGCCCGCACTGGCGTTTCTCATCCGCCAAGGGATTGACCGTACGGTCACTTCGTCATATATTACCGGTCGGTCAATTCCCGACGACGGACGTCGCCGCAGCGCGGAGAGGCGGCTACATGACTTCGATCTACGAGTGGGCCGACGACGTCGACCCCGGTGCCGAAGGGGCGTACGCCGGGGTACTGCAGGCGCGGCTCGACAGCGGTGTCTGGTCACGCTGCGAGAGCTGCGACGTGGGACCCCGTGTTCTGCCACCCAAGCCCGCCAGACCGACTAAGCATGCCGCGACGGCTAACGGACGGAATCGATGACCGGCCATCCTGCGACCGCACGCCAACGGCGGCCCGTGGACAGCCACCCATTACGGCGTCTTCATTCCGAACCTGGACTCACCGCACCGGTACCTAAACACCATGACCCTGATCGGTGCGATCGGCGCGGAATTGTTCGACAACGACTACCTGACCGCTACCGATGCCCGGCACACCGCCACCGTCCTTTCCTCGACCGCAGCCACCGATCACCACCATTACCGAGCCTACGACTCTCAGCACGGCTGCCACTTCGCGAACGACGGAAGCGTGCTGTGTTGGGGCGAAGATCTACAGATCCAGGTCGACCCCCCGCGCGTCACCGTTCGCGGTCGTTACCAACACTTTTCGGCTGATATCGAGCTGACCGTCACCGACCAGGTGTCCTACTTCGTCAAGACTCCGATCTACGACCACCTGAGCCTGCTCGCCGAGTACACCGGTGTGATCGCCAATGCGGCGGGCGCCACGGCGATCAGCGGATTGGGCACCTTCGAATACGCGCGGTTCCTCAGCCACCAGTCGCTCACGCGGCGGCCGCTGCCGAGCCAGCTCAAACTGCCCGTCGACTTCTTGACCTATCAGATCATCGATCTCGGTAACGGAACCCAGGTGCTGCTCACCGATGTCCGTGCCCGTGATGCCGTCGCCTGCCGGCTGGCGCACGTGCGCGTCCTCGGCAAGTCCACCGAGGTGTACACGGATGTCCGGATGAACGTCCCCGAATACCGCGAGCAGCCGACCATCGACGAGCAAGGGCGCCCTATGCGCGTCCCACACCGCCTGGGCTGGACCGTCCGCGACGACCACGGGCACCTCGTGCTTGCCATCGACGGGCTCGTCGACTCACCCCTGCGCTACGGCCATGGCCGTAGCTATGTCGGCGCATACAGCTATACCGGTGAATACCAAGGGAATCCGGTTGGCGGGTCGGCTTACATGGAGTGGGTCGACACGGCGCGATAACTCATGGCCGCGCGCCGCCGCCTACCCATACGAGTCGGATTACAGGATCGCAGCGGCGATAACCAGGCCGACGGCCACATAGGCAGCAGCGACAACGAGCGTGGCTGGGGCGAACCTCTTGTGCGCCAGCAGATCTCCAACATCAAGGCCCACCACCCACTCGATCAGCCTGATGCAGATCGTCTGGGCGGCGATGCCGATAAGTCCAAACACCAGGGTGCGTAGCAGCCCTTCGGCGATGTTGCCCGACGCGGTGTAGATGGCAAGCACGATCACAAACGCCTGCGAGAGGAGTCCCGCCGCGGTGATCACGGCGGCATT
Organism: Mycobacterium sp. D16Q14; assembly: GCA_002013415.1. Classification (GTDB taxonomy): domain Bacteria; phylum Actinomycetota; class Actinomycetes; order Mycobacteriales; family Mycobacteriaceae; genus Mycobacterium. Next base: position 9,895 of record MAEX01000044.1, on the reverse strand, counting down.
GGGCAGACCCACACGGACCATCTGCCGCAGCGGACCGGGTGTTGTCCAGTCCAGCACAAAGAATCCGATCACCATCAGCACGAAACCGACTGCCGCGTAGAGCCATATTGCTGCCGCCCCGTGCGCGACGATCGACCAGTACCCTGCTGCGTTCACGGTTACGATCCCCATTCTCTGGTATTCAGTGTCCCTATTGAGCTGGAATCCGGTGCGGAATGAACGCGGCGCCGTCGTCGGTGATCAGGCCTGCCGTCTCCCGGATCCCCAGCCCCGCCGATTCGTCGCCGACAATCCAGGCACCGAGAACGGGCCTCATGCCGTCGAACTCCGGCAGCGGGTCGAGCAGCTGGTAGACGTAGCCTTCTTCACCGTAGACACCGCCGGTGGCCGTCTCGTAGCCCGCACCCACCACGGTGATGTTGGCCCCTTCGCGACCCAGTTTCGGCTTACGGACGTACTCGGTCAGCTCGTGTGGGTTATCGAGATAGGCCGGCAACAGATTCGGGTGGCCGGGGTACATCTCCCACAGAATCGCCAGGATCGCCTTGTTGCTTAAGAGCGTTTTCCACAGCGGTTCGATCCACAGAGTCTCGGGCAGCAGGTCCAGGGCGTGGCGGCCGAAGTCGTCGTCGAGGATCCACTCCCACGGATACAACTTGAAGATCGACTCGATCGGGGCCTCTTCCAGATCCACGAGACGATTGAGATCGTGATCCCAACCGATATCCTCGATCGGCAGGCCCACCGTGTTGATCCCGGCCTCGGCCGCGCACTCCTGCAGGTAGGCCAGGGTCACGTTGTCCTCACCGGTCTGGTCCGCCGATGACCATGTGAAATGTGTTTCCGTACCGGCCAGTTGCTTGCTGATCTGCGTCCAGCGCGCCACCAGCTGTTCATGCAGCGAGTTCCACTGGTCGTCCTCGGGGAACACATCCGTTTTCCAGTGCCACTGCAGGATTGACGCCTCCAGCAGCGAGGTAGGGGTATCGGCGTTGTACTCGAGCAGGACCGGTGGCCGCCGTCCGTCATATCGGAGGTCGAAGCGCCCGTACAGATGCGGATCTCTGCGGCGCCAAGACTTTTCGATGTGCTCCCAGGCCCAGTCCGGCACCCCGAAGTCTCGGTAGCGCCCGGTGAGGACCACATGCTCGACTGCGTCCAGGCACATGGAGTGCAGCACTTCCACGGTGGCTTCTAGGGAAAGCACCTCGTCCATGTCGAAGACATAGTGGACCGACTCGTCCCAATAGGGACGATCGCTACCATCCGCCGACCGCGCGGGCGTGCCGTAACACATTCCCTGGGAGGCAACGGTTTCTTCCCAACCAGGGCGGGGCCGCGCGTGCTGACGCCGCATCAGCTCCCCGAACTTCCCGAGCTGCTGGACCCGAAACCGCCTCGCGATACCGATGGAGACCGTGAAACACTGCCCGAGCCATCAGATTTGGTCAGAGTGGTACCCGAGCTGGTCTTGGCCCGCGTGCCCCTGGGCAGCTCAAGATTGCCGCCGGATGCAATGGTTCCAATGCCTTGATTCCGTCCACCGTAGTAATACCGATAGGGCGATCCGGCGTAGATGAAGACGCCGCCGCCCGACGAAGACGCAGTACCGCGCTCGCAGTACTCCTCCGGCGCGACGACATTGGAACCATCCTGGACACACGTCGCCTCGACCTCGTTATCTCGATCGATCACCGCGTAGCCCACAGCCACGACCGCGGCGATACCCGCGACAACCACGGAACCCATCAGAACGTGGTTGCGGGTCCGACGCCGTTCCTCTGCCTTCTGGGCCTGGACCTCAGCGAGCCGGCGCTCGGCCTCGCGGGTCCGGCGTGCTTTGTCGCGGGCCCGCGACTCGGCGACGGTAGGGGGCCGCGGCGTGGTGGTACCCGGCTCTTGCCACCGCACAGAACCCCGGCCTCGCGGCGTCTCAGGCCGGTCGGCATCCTCGTCGCCTAGGGACGAATCAGGCATCTCTTCCCCCTCGTTGCCCGAAATCATAGGAAACACTGCGCCCGCCTGGTGCGGCGGGCACGTGCCCCTGATATTGCGACAACAACGCAAAAGGCCGGAAACCCAGCGGGTCTCCGGCCTTCTATCGTTGGGCTTCCAGCCCACACAGCTTGTGAGCGGTTCTCGAATGCACGTGAATCGCACATTCCGGGATGGATTTCCAACGATTAAGTGCCGAAATTCCAACGATTACTTCGCGGCCGGACTCCGACCTGGAGTACCTGTAGCGGGAGCTGTGGGGCATCTTGGGGGCCGCGAGTTCGACCCGCGGTCGCGGTGGTGCGGTTGGCCCTTCGCGCGGGAGCGGGCGAGCTGGCTCCTTGCCTTCTGGTGGGGGTCAGATTTCCCACGATTACTTTGTCTACGGTCATACGACGAGTGGCCGGCCCAACTTGGTTGGGCCGGCCACTCAGGTAACTATCTACGTGCGCGGTGGTGTTCTGGTCGGTGGGTATCCGAGGTCTGCCTGGAGTTGTCGCATCCGGCGGTTGATGGACTCGCCGCGCGGTCGTCTCTCAGCGTGGCTTCGCTGCGCCGAGAGGTTGGCCACTACGACTGCGAGTGCGAGTGTGATCGCGATCATCGGTTGTCGTCGCGGCCCCGACGTCAGGTCTGAGAGTCCGGTTACCGATCTCGACTTGAGGATGCTGAACCTTTGCTCGGTGAGCGCTCGAGCGGCTTCGAAGTAGACCATGTGCTCCCACGAACCTGGTGTTAGCCCGAACTGGGCCATCCTGAGCTGATCCGGAGACAGCCCGACGGTTATTGCTGGGCTGTCGCAGCACGAGTACTGGTCCGCTGTCCACGTTGGTTCGAGCGTGGGGACATCTCCGTGGATATCCATCGACTCCGGTCGGAGCGGACAACGAACGCGGCCGAACGCCGCCGGGCAAACGAGCTGCGTCTTGACGAGCTCGGGCGCTTTCGGGCGAATGTCGGACGGCTGGCCCCGCTGCATCACACCGTGAACTGGCCGCGAGTTCCTTCCCATGAGAAGCGGGAGAGTCCGTTGCAGGCGGCGGTCGTGGTCTGCGAATCCGGGCGGCTTCGACGCCAACATCTCTCGCCCTGGCGGCACCGTGACCTTCTCTGCAATGTCGGTTATCGCAGGGCAGTAAAAGTCCCCTGCGACCATGATTGGCCCGGGTTTCCGGCCGCCTTCAGTGGCGGGCAGGCTGTCATGAATCATGATCCAGTGCTTTGGGTACCGCCCCACGTATGCGTACTGTTCGCGCACCATCGAGTCGGCGAAGCCTCGCTTGGAGTTGTATCCCATGTCGACGGTGAGATAGGGCCAGCGCGTTCGGGTGCCGTCCTTGCGCGCAGTCAGTCCGTTCTCCTTCGCATGTGCCAGCGCCCGGAGGACCGCGCCAGCGTCCCCGGATGTCGGGGGGTGTACGTCGATGCCGATGATGACGGGAGCTACGCCGTGCATACGGTTGGGTTCACCGATCCGCGTGAGCGCTGTGAGGCCAATACCTACTCCGCTCTTCGTGAGAGCAGCCTTCTGACCGTCGGTGCGGACCTTGTTACTGCGGTCACGCCCATACGGCTTGGCGAAAGGAGTGGCACCACGCCGCTTATCGCTCGCGACGCCCAGGCCGGTCATGTTCGTGGCGAGGTCGAAGATCGACTCGTCCACGACGAGATCGCCTGCGCATCCCTCGGGTGCGCGGTCCAGGACTGAGCCAGCCACCAGGCTGTTGGCCACCTTCGAGAGCAGCTCGGCTGCGTGATGCGATGCCTGTTTCTGTTCGCGACTCCGCCTGCGGACGATCTGCTGATGCTCTTCGTTGGTGATGCGCCGTGCTGGCAAGTCCGGGTCGGGGTCGATCGGCGCCAGCCTCCTGGCGAGGAATGCATGGAGCCGGGCGTACTCGGTACGCGAACTGGTCCGAACAGGATCGAGATCCTGCCCGTCCATGCCGACTTCAGCCAGCTGCTTCGGGGTGAAGTCACTGATCAATTGGAGAATGCCAGCAACCGTGGGAGGACGTTTGAGCATCACGCATAGCAGTGCCGATACCAGCACTGCTCGAATCGTGTACCGGACTCCGGCAGCTCGTCGACCTCCGGGCCCAACCGACTGCTGATGGATCTCATCGATCAGACGGTCAGCGCCGGATCGATCGATCACTCCGACCGCCTCGGCGAACAGCGACTCCGACACCGTGAGCGTAGGACGGAAGGTGCTGATCACGCTGGCACCCCCCGTCCATCGAGAGCGACCAACGTGGCGCGGATACCGTAGATCGGAAACGACGGCCGGTGGTCCTTGATCGATGCGAACGTGCTCACGTCGGCGAGTTGGACCATGAGGCACGCTGGGACCGTCTTCGCGAGGTCGTGTATCCATCGCTCCCGTGCAGCGAGCAAGTCGATCGACGTGTGCCCGTGCCTGCGAAGGTACTCGTTGAGACGATTGCCGAAGTTGCGGTCCGTGGGACCGATGCCGGGAGTCATCATGCTCGCGTCACCCACCTCTTTGGCACGCTGCAAGATTCGTTCCGAACGCGCGACGTCAACCACAGGTACATGGCGCACTCCGCCCGCACGGTTGGGAAGGGTCACCACAGCATGCTCACGGCCGAAGTAGGTCGTCGACGAAATCGACGTGCCCCGAACTCGCGACAGCTCACCCTGACGAACCCCCGCACCAAGGGCCAGATCCAGGCTCACGTACGCGCGCCGCTGTTGTTCGCCCGACAGGGATGCGGCGGTGCGATACCAGTCCGCGATCAACGTGTCGCTCGCCGGTGCCGCAGTACGGCGTTTCGGCTTCTTGCTCGCCGCCCTTGACAACGGGTACTCACGGGGATGGACCAGCCGGCCGACTGCGTAGTAGAGATACTGGTTCTGCCGGGCGCCCCGCTCGCGTCCCGTTGCGATCAGGTGATTGATATATCCGTCCACCACTGACCGACGGAACACTGACTGGACGTCGATCGGCAGAGGCGGCTCGACATACCCAGCGATGAACCTGATGACGTGCTGGACATGCGACATATCGTTCGCCTCAGTACCCTCCTTGAGCCGACACACCAGGGCAGCGCCAATCCTCGCTGCCGACTCCCGGAGATCCGGGTTCCCCACCGTGCTCGTCGCCTTCGACAGCCGCTCGAACCTCTCCTCCTGTCCGGCGGGCACCCATCCCCGCGGGTCTCCGGTGAATCGACCGATGGTGCGCGGTCCGACTACCGAATCGGGCAGGTCGTCCGGCTCTGGTGCAATACCGGGCAGCGCCAGCTGCGCGCGGTGCGCCTTGTAGCGAACCATCAGGGCATCACCCACCCGACACACCGCGCGCAGCGCTTGACAGTCGTACCTGGGTACGTTGAAATAAACATGGTCCTCCTTATGAGGATCGAAAATGTGATCATCTGCGGATCCAGTCCGCTCCGGAGGCCCTGGGGTACCAGCCCGGGGCTTCCGGTATGTCAGCGCCTGTGGCGCATGTCGCTACCGCACTATCTCTTCCTGCTGATCACTCCTTCTCCCGCTCATCGGCATCGATGGCCGCCACTAGTAGCCGCTGCGCCACGACCGAGACATTCCGTTGCTCATCTGCAGCAATCGACCGAAGCCGCTCAGCGACATCGGGGTCCAGCTGCAGTTCCACCCGGACACGCTTGGCCTTCTCGCGCTGGATAGCCATACAAACCTTCTCCCGGGTGCTCCCGGATCTCCCCGGGCGCGCGGAACAAACAGTACTTCGAGCTCCGCGCCTAAACTGACCTGCCAATCACAGCACTTCTGACCGCGAAGATCGACTTTTCAGAAATCCTTGTCATGGGTGGTAACAACTGCAGTCACACAAGTTTCATGTCGGCAGGCCAGGCGGCATGAGTGCCGATGGGATGATTCGCAATTGGCCCCACAAAAGATCTTGTGACAGGCATCACATAAGTCCCGTGCGAGCCTAGGGCGTGTCGTCAAACTCGACGCAAACCATCGAGGCGACGACATCTGGGAGCAAGAAGCCCCGTAGCCCCACTTGACCTCCTCAAAGTTCGCCACGACTCGGTCGCGTCAACCTTAGAACCGCCCTCACGGTCCAGCGGACCGCCGCACGCAACGCAGTTCGTGACCTCTGACCTGCATTAATCCAGCTTCACTGTACTAACATTCGACACAGCTGGCCGTAGTCAACTTTGCCCAACTGAAGACACCACGGGAGGGGCTACCCATGTGGCCGGCGCACAGCTTCGAGGTTCGACCATGGGTCTCAGCGAACCGCGCAGGCAATCGTGAGGATCGCCTGTTCACGCAGGTCACCACCGCGATACCTCCGCTCATCGCCGCTGAGACTTTCGCGGCAGACTCCGCCGTACTGCTGGCCTGCGAAAACGCGACCATCGCGATTACGCGGCTCGATGTCGGCCGAGGAGAGGCGCTCGCTCCGCTCGGTGACTTCCTCCTGCGAAGCGAAGCGAATCCGTGGCCTCATCCAAGATCGAGCACGTCAACGCCGGCTGGCGACAGCTCGGGCTCGCCATCGCCGGCGTCAAAGCAGGTAGCGAGGCGAAGTCACAGCTCGCGGCCGTGCAGGCACTCGCGACGATGATCGCTGCAGCGGACACCGGAACGATCACCGCCGCCGACCTGCTCAGCGCTCACCGCCAGCTGATGGAAGGCAACGTCGCCGAGGCACGCACGGCCGGAACCTTCCGCACGGTCCAGAACTGGATCGGCGGGTCCGACTACACACCGCGCGGCGCACTGTTCGTGCCACCACCTCCGGAGCTGGTGCTCGGCCTCATCGATGACCTGATCGCCTTCGTCGCGCGAACCGACGTACCCGTCGTCGCGCAGGCGGCGATCGCTCACGCACAGTTCGAGAGCATCCACCCCCACACCGACGGCAACGGCCGCATCGGCCGCGCACTGATCAGCGCAATCCTCCGGCGGCGCGGCCTCACCCGGAAGATCACCGTCCCCCTCGCCTCCGTGATGCTCGCCGACACCGACACCTACTTCGCCACACTCGGCGCGTATCGCCGAGGCGATGCTGCAGCGTTCGTCACCTACGTAGCAGACGCTGCGATGCTGGCCTGCGCTACAGCCGACAAAGCCGCCGACCAACTCGAGCAGATGCCCGCATACTGGCGCACCCTCGCGAACCCGCGATCCGGCTCGTCGGAGGAGTCGCTCATCGACGCACTACTCGCACGCCCCGTACTCGCCGCCGACACGGCGCAAGAGATCACCGGCTCATCAGATACAGCCACCTACCGAGCCCTGAACAAGCTCACCAACGCCGGGATCCTCGAGGTCATCTCCGAATCCAAACGCGACCGCGTTTGGGCGGCAGTGGACGTGATGAACGAGCTCGAACTTCTCTCCGACGCAATAGGGCGCCGAACCGATCCGGACGCGTAGCCCGACTCGATCCCCGCAAGTCGACCAATCCCGCCCGGTCTGCCACGCTCAGGCGACCCCATGAGGATCCGAGGATTCTCGCCGATCGCACGTTTGTCTCCAACGAGAGGGGCTAAGCACATGAACGAACTCGTCCCTTCAGGCACAGGCCGCTGGAAGATCCACACCGAGGACGCAATCCACATCCTCGATCTGGACGCGGGAACACACGAACGGCGGCCACTACCGTGGCCGGACACTCAACGCGGTTTCGACGACCACCCGACCCACTATCTGATCAGCGAGGTTATTGAGTGGCCCCGCGTAGGTGATCAGTTCGTACTCCAGTGCTCTTTACGTTCAGACCCTTGGCAGCGCCGTCACGTGGTGCGGTCAGCACCCATCACGCAGATCTCAGCGGCTCAACCCGCCGCCGATGAACTCGCCGACACCCTCCCGGGGCGCCCGCGAGTTCGAATTCCCTCCGGTTGGTGCGCGCTCGTCATGCAACTCCACCAGGACCTTGTCGAACTCGAACCGCAGTACACAGTGACCGCGATCAAGGAGAAGCACCACGGGCTCCGCCTCTACATCAACCTGCCAGACCACACGCCCGACTCGGTCGCCGACGCGGCATACGCGCGTATCGACTGGGCGGAAGAGGAATCCGAGAACAGGTGCACGTTCTGCGGCGGCCCCACACCGACCCCCGGCGGCCGCTGCGGGCGACATCCAGCCGGGCCACTGTGACGCACCTGGTCCGGACCGCCCGCGTCCAGGGGCCGCCGATCACTGTGCGCACCAGGGCATGGGCCTCGCTCACTGGCCGCCGAATGGGTCTATCCCCCACGTCTGCCGGCCTCGCGCCCCAGTCCCGATCCGTCGAGCGTCGCACTGAGCTGCCCTGAGAGGGTCATTCGGGGGGAGGTTCGCGCTCGTCGGGAGATGCCGGGGATACCGGCACGACCGCAGGGATGCCTGCTCGGCGCTGTTGATTGGTCTCCGCTGCTTGGAGCGCCGAGCTGTATCCCTCGACCTCGTGCATGCGTGCGATGAATTCGTCGACCGCGAGGGTCACCGTGTCTTGTAGCGAGGTGGTCCCCGAGTACGCGCACCTCACGGAGGCCGACGTCGAAACGCTCGGCGCGGAGTTGGATGCGATCCGGCGCGACATCGAGGCCGTGCGCGGCGAGACCGACGTGCAGTACCTGCAGCGCACCATCGCCGCTCAGCGCGGGCTCGAGGTAGCGGGCCGGCTGATGCTGCTGGGGGCGCACAAGCGGGGCTTCTGGTGGGGTTCCGCGGCCACCCTCGGCGTTGCGAAGATCATCGAGAACATGGAGCTCGGGCACAACGTCATGCACGGGCAGTGGGATTGGATGAACGATCCCGAGGTGCATTCGACGACGTGGGAGTGGGACCACGCGGGCACGTCGCGCCTGTGGAAGCACACCCACAACTACGTGCACCACAAGTACACGAACGTCCTGGACATGGACGACGACGTGGGCTTCAAGACGATCCGGGTCACGCGGAATCAGTCGCCACCGGTTGATGATGCGGACCACCTGGACGACTCGCGCGGCGTGCGTCACCAGGTCGCGGGCTGTCTGACTATGTCCGCAATCCTGGTGACCGCTCACCGTTCCGATGTCATCACCACGAGTAGTCGCGGGCCGCGGGAGGTGTCCAGATTCCGGCGTCGCGGAGGCGGTCGACGACCGGGGCGAAGCCCTCGATCTCCTGCGCGCTCCACAGTGGGAAGTTGATCAGGATGTTCGACGCCGCTGTGTTCTTCTTGATGGAGACGAGTTTCTCGGCCACCTGATCGGGGGTGCCGATCAGCTTGAGCATGGAGCCAGCACCACCGAAGGCCATTGTGGCCTGCTCGTCGCCCATCTTCGCATACTGAGCGCGAGAGGACTCGATGGAACCGAGCACATCGGCGGCGATCTCCCTCGTGGCCTCCGGATTAATCGACGCACGCAGCCGTTCCCACTCTTCCTCTGCTCGCCCCTCCTCGTCGCGAACCAGTGCGATCGCGAACGGACAGGTGGCGACGGTCCGGCCCGTCGCGGCGGTCGCCTCCGAAAGCCGGGCGTCGACGGCGCGCAGCGCCTCCTCGTCGGACGCGAGCGTCACGAGCTGGTCACAGAACCTGGCGGCGAACGCCGTCCCAGCCGGAGACGCGCCCGCACTCACGAGGAGGGGCGTCGGCGCCTGCATTGTGCGCGGCTTCTTGATCCGGCCGCGCACCTGGTAGTAGTCCCCGTTGACGTCGATCGGCTCGATCTCGTTCCAGAGGCGGATCACGATGTCGGTGAACTCGCTGGCCATGTCGTAGCGTTTGTCGTGCTCGACGAATTCCTCGCCGAAGAGCGCTGCCTCGTCGGCGCTGAAACCGGTGACGACGTTCCAGCCCCAACGACCCTCGCTGAACGCGTCCAGTGTCGCCCCCATGCGGGCGACGTGGGCGGGCTTGTGGTGAGTCGTGTGGAACGTAGAGATCACGCCAATGGGG
>MAEX01000043.1 GCA_002013415.1 Mycobacterium sp. D16Q14 | reverse complement strand
CCCAGGGAACCCCGCAGCCCGGCGATATGGTGTACTACGGATCAGGCGAGGCGCACCATGTGGCGATCTATGTAGCGCCAGGGGTAGTAGTGGAAGCACCGCAATCGGGAGAGCCGGTGCGCCTATTCATGAAACCAACCGATCAGGCCGGTGCGGGCGAACTCGTCCGTGTACGCAGGCTCCCTTAGCTAATCAGCCTGGTTTATCTTTGAAACTATGGCGTTTCCAACATCGATTGCACCGACATTGGAAGTGGAAGGCACTAAGTACACCTGAGCCAGGGTATTGCGCGCTTTCCGAAGGACTGTCACTTCCTTGCCTACTGCTTGCTGCTCTGAGTTAACGACAACCGACTCACTGTCAGCGGAGGCGACAGTCGCGCCAGCCTGGTCACGCATACCCTTGGCAACCTTGTCGAATACTTCCTGCGCCGAATTGTTGTCACGATAGAACGCAACGGTCTGAGTGACGAGGTAGAACCCTTCGACGTCCTCATTGATTCGCTTGCCATCCGGGTCTGTGTGAGGAGTGTCTGCGCTAACTCTAACAAATTGTGTCAGCGCCGGACTGCTCCAAACCTCGTTGGGCGCAGGCATCTTGCGCGACGAAGACCGCTGCTCCCGTACGGGGAGCTTCGTCTTTTCCTGCACTTCCGCAAGCGTCAACGGCAGCGAATCAATAGCTACTGGCGAGGAAGGGTCAGCACTCGATGTCGCAGTTGTCGTAGCGCTCTGCCCGCACCCAGCAAGAAGCGCTGTGCATGCCAGTAGCGCCAGCAGACGTCTATTCACCCCATAACCATACGGTGCCTGCGCGATATGTTCGGAGTTTGCGGTCCGAATGATCCCCGCATGCCCCCGGCTTCTGCCTTCTTCCAAGCAGCACTTAGCCGCCAGGCGGATGGCAGTACCTGACGGCTGAGTGGTACAGCGCGTCGGTAGGGCCGGTTACCGAGCGCTGCGGCTGGTGTGGTCTATCGGGATACGCCGATACGGTCTTCTCCGGGCGGGGTTTTTCCGTGATAGCGGCCACCCTCTCGCGGTGAGGCGTCGTCTAGCCCTGGTGGCGTGATTCCTGGCCCCCAGCTGAATTCGCTTGCCTGTGTTTCTAGTTCGTCCATGTCCAGCGGACGGTGAATGTCAGTCACGTTGAGCTCCTATCCTCTACTTGGGGATGTTGGGGATGTCGTACTCGCCAGATCCCTTGAGCTGCGTGATGCAGGCCTGGCCGCGTCGACGTGCACCAACACCGAACGCCCGTGTGAAGAACGAATCGATAAGCGGATAGTCGACTGTGGTGCCGGGAATGGTACGAAAGCCCCGGTATTGGGCCTGCACATGCTCGCGGAAGCCGATGGCATTGTCGGGGCTGTTCGGCCCATAGGTGGCGACCACCGTGAAGTAATCCTCAGGGATGAACTGACTTTCGACTATCCAGACGGGTCCGTAGGAGCCGTTGACTTTCAGGCCGTTGTAGGACTCGGGCGCCACTTGGCCGACGATGTTCTCCGGCTGTAGGTAGGCAGGTGCTCCGGCGCTCGGAATGTAGTCATGCTTGGCGAAGATTCCCGTGGCATTCTCAACACCGGCTTTGAAGCTAGCAACGCTCTCTGCTTGGGTCGGGTTCATCAAGGCGAGAAGCCGTGAATTAGGTTCTGTGCCATAGCCGTGCTCGGTCACGTTGCGGATCGCGGTTTCCAGGTCGCCGGAGTCGATGGTGTCGCTACCGGATACCAGGTAGTGATTGTGCCCCGAGGAGAATTCCTTGCCCAAGTACGCAGAAGGAATCATGCTGTCGTCGCCGTTGAACATGCCGTAGACCGGGTGTGACCATTCGTTTTCACCCTGAGTCGGATCGAGCAGACGCTGCAAGATGGTGCCAGTGGTGAGTCGATTATCGGCTTCTAGGGCGTAGTTGAGGATCGCGCGGACTTGCTCGGCGGTGCTGTCGCGGACGAAGAAGCGTGTCCAACGTGATGCCTTGTCGTAATCGGTGAAGGTGTAGCCCATCAGAGCGTAATCAGCTGGTGGTCTCATGGATTCGGGCTGGCCGAACTCGGAGGCCTGCTCGAAGCTGTCCTGGCTTCGGCTCTGCGGGATTGCGTCAGCGGTGTTGGTGGTGCTGAACGTCAGAAGGCTAGTGAGAGCGGATCGCTCGGCGTTCCATTTCGCTGCGACGGCTGCCGCCTCCTGCCAGATGACATTGAGGTCTACCCCGTCTGCAGTCACATTGATCAAGGCCTCTCCGGAGGTCGAATAGCCGCCTGAGCCACCGAAAGGCATAGGTGAATGCCGAAACGTTTCTAGGGCAAGGGAGATGGGTCGCGGGGTTGTGTAGATGGTCATGTCGGGCCTCCGGGTACGTCGCCGATAGGACCGTCTGCCCGAAAGCGGAAAGGGACTGAAAGGATTTATCCACCTTCCGCTTTCGCGACGGCGGCCTTGCTGGCTGCGCTAGCCCACCATGGGCCGACCAGATGCCTCAGGAACTTACGCGGTATACCCGATGCCCGTACCCGCAATCATACCCGCCCCGCGACCGAGAGTATCCAAATACGTTGCAGCCCTGAATTTTAAGGACGCATGCCCGCGCGGGTCGGCTATCATCGAGTTATGCGGGCAAGTACGCCACGAAAGTTGTTCAGCACAGCCATGTTCGGCTATTCAGTAGAGAAAGTTCAAGAAATGTCAGTACGTTCACTTAACGCTCCACCTGACTTGGGCATCTACAGCGACAAACCAACCATCAAGGGCATCGATGGCGCTCTGGAGTTCCTAGGCGCCCAAGGGTGCGAAGTGGGCAACAACGCCCTGCGGGAGGCTGTCTACTACAAGAAGACGCTGCCACGCTTTAAGTTCGGCATCAGCATCCACTTCTCAGAACGCGACCTAATGCAGTGGGTGTATGCCCAACGAGGCCTATCGCGGCGTGGCTCATGAACCACCCACAGGACGACAACTCCGATCCAACGCACACAGTCGCAGAGGACCGGGATGACAACGCTTTTGACGACCCAGCACACAATTTCGAGGAGTAGCAAATGTATGACCGCGAGTACTGGCAGGGCATCAATCAGATGTACGCCGCTGCTGGGTTGCCGGTGGTGATGCCCGAGGATCAGGAGGCTATCAACGTCATGGCTGCCCAGATGGATCAGGTTCTTGCCGATAACCAGCTTGGCGGTGAGCTCGACGGGAACCCATTGGCGCAGGCGACAGCAAGTGAAATCGTGTGTAGTGTGCTGCGGCCCCGCGATATTGATCCGAACTGGGAGCCGGACGCACCCTATGTGGATACCCGCTGGTGCCCCGAAGGCCAGCAGGCAGTAGTTCGCGTACTGGTGGTCTCACGCCGTACCGGGGAAGCGGTGTGGGTACCGCTAACAGAACCCGGCCAGTGGCAGCAGGTCGCCGAAACATATGCCCCCGATCAGCTGTGCAGCGCGCACAATCATCCCGACTGCAACTACTTCACACCCACCGTATCCCCCAGCCCCGAAAAGCCCGTGCTGCCGTACTTGATCCCGCGCAGCGAGAACGCGGTGATCATCTACGTGTGCCCCACCTGCCGAGAGCGGATGAACAACCCCGACTTCCTCGCCCAGGACTACCTAGGGCGCGGCGCCTTGCCCTGGTATGACACTCCCCAGCCCGTCGTAGAGGAGGGCGACGACTTCCTTCTGGGCTGAATCGACACTGCGCTATCCATTAGCGCCCCAGGGTCTATCGGGCCCGTAGAAAAATCTACGCCCTCTTTCCGATCCGTTGGATGCTCCAACGCTCTTTTCGGTTGTTGGGGCGCCGTGGCGACTGAACATGTTGCGGCACAGGTGTGTTGACGAGCGCTAGATTGATTTGCATGCACTCACCAAGGGGTGCGACACACGTCAATGTCAGTCGAGTCACCGGAGCATTCATATGTCCACCACCATCACGCCCGAATGGGTGAGCGCAGAAAAAGCCGTCGACCATATCCGCCGCAAAGGCATCGACGCCTTCACCGTCGAGTCGTTGCGGTACTACGCATACCGCACCGAGCTATTGCCCAAACCCACCGTCGTGGGGCGACACGCTTACTGGCGCACCGCAGACCTGGATCAGCTAGTGGCCCAACTATGACCGTCTCCCTTCCCGACGTATCGGGCCTGAGTCCGTTTCTGGCCGCGCTGGAATATGCAGCCCACGGGATCGCGGTAGCACCGTTCGATCCGAGTAAGGGTAAAGGCAAGTCGTGTTTCAACCTCTGTGGCTGGCGGGACGTGACGACCGACGAGCGGCAGTTGATGCGCTGGCGCGAACAGTTCGGATCGTTCCAGGCCCTGGCGACCAGTCCCGGTCAGTTCGGTGCGGTGGTGCTCGATGTGGACCGGCCAAACCTGTGCCCCAAGCATTTACGGCCAATCTTGGCAGCAACGCCGTATGTCAACACCCGTCCCGACGAAAGCCCGAACCGGGGGCACTACTGGTTCGCACTACCTCGCGGGATGCAGATGGGCAATCCAACCTTGCCGTTCGGAGAGGTGCGCTCGTCCGGAGGCGGAATCGTGCTACCTCCCAATGGTGATCGACTCACGGTGCGTACAGGCACGCCGCCCGTGCTTCCTGATGAGCTGATCGACTACCTAGAGCAGTACAGGGCTCAGGCAGGTGCCGGGGAGATGCGAGGCAACAGCAGTATGCAGCAGTTCTGCACTCGACATCGGGAAGCAAGCAGGCCGCACAAGCTGGCAGCACTGCTCAAACTGCACGGCAGATCCTTGGATCGGGGCCGCAGTGAGCACGACGCGATGCGGGACGCTTTGCGTATCGGTTTGGGAGAGGCTCGGCTTGGCTATATGCCGGCAAAGACAGTGATCGACGCACTACGCGAGCGTTGGCCTTCTGGACGAAGTGCCCGAGAGTTTGCGTCGCTGGCGCAGTGGGCTGTTGATGTGACCGAGGACGCTAATGCCGAAGTGTTGCAGATGGTTTCGGATCGCTGTCCCGGAACCGATACCCGCCAATATTCGATATAGAAAACAGCGCCACCCGCCCGATCCCAGCAAGATTGAAACGGGTGACGCCGCAAGGAGATACACGTGATTATGCCCGACCCGAATGCCAGTGTCGACCCCGAAGGTGCGGATGCGCCGATTGATGGTGCAGCGCTGCTTGACGATATCGACGCGTTCCTGGCGCAGTACGTGGTCCATCCCAATGTGCATATGCGGCACGCACACACGCTGTGGATCGCGCACACGCATTTGATGGAGTTGTGGGACAGCACGCCACGTATCTACTTCAAGTCCCCGGACCCTGGCAGTGGCAAGACCAGAGCCTTGGAGGTCAGCGAGCACCTCGTGTTGCGTGGGTTTATCGCCCTGAACATGAGCGCAGCGGCTCTCATTCGCAAACTCGGCGATAAGACCGAGAACCGCCCAACCTTGCTTGTCGATGAAATAGACACCATCTTCGGACCCAAGGCCGCCGAGCACGAAGACATTCGTGGTGTCATCAATGCCGGGCACCGCCGAAGTGGAACCTCGTCACGATGCGTCACCAAGGGCTCCAACATCGAGGTAGTTGACTTCCCTGCCTATGGTGCAGTCGGGCTTGCAGGCCTTGGCGATCTTCCAGACACCATCATGAGCCGCTCCGTGGTGGTATCGATGAAACGCCGCGCTCCCGGCGAGACCGTCAAGCCCTGGCGCATTAGGGAAGACGAACCCAAAGCCAAAGCCTTGGGTGCTCGACTGGCGCAGTGGGCCGCACAGGTCAAGCAACGACTGTGGGACGGCACCCACTACACCGTGGCCTGGCCGCCCATGCCGGACAGTATTGCTGACCGCACCGCCGACTGTTGGGAGGCGCTGTTCACTTGCGCCGCGCTTGCGGATGGACACTGGCCCCAGAGCTGCGAAAATGCGGCACTTGCGGCACTTGCGGATTCCCGGGAAATGGGAGACGCGCCCAGCACGGGCGTGCAACTGCTGGCGGACCTGCACCGAATCTTCTTCTCTAGAACCAGAGAATTTTCTATAAGGAACAACAACAAACAAGCTCTGAGCACAGCACAGATACTCACGGCCTTAGCAGCCCTTGATGAATCCCCCTGGAGAAACTACCGCCGAGACGGCACCCCTCTTAATTCCCGGGATCTAGCACAACTTCTCAAGCCATACGGGATCAAGAGTGAAAACATTTGGTGGAGTAAGGAATCCAACAGCAAAGGCTACTATCTCCACAATTTCCAGGATGCATGGTCACGGTACGTCACTGTCTCCGAAGACGACCCGGACAAAGAACAACCCGCTGCCGCTAGAAACGGACACAAGGTACACACCGCGGATCTTCTCTCGACAAAGGCGGTGGAGTTTTGAGCTCCATGAAAACCTGTCGCCACCCGAGGCACCCCGGCCCGTCCTCCAGAAGTACGCAAGATCCGCAAGTGCCGCAATGTCCCAGGTCAGGGCATGCGCACAACTGGCGGCACCACGGACAGACCCCGCAAGCCCACCCGCAAGGGCCACCTCCACACGAACCCGATACAGGACAGAAGGATTGACGGTGATTTAGCTGATGAGTAACGACGACAACATCATTGATGTGGAGATAGAGAATCTGCCCGCAGTTGCCGAGCAGGACACCTATCAACACACGGAGCAATCAGCATCCATATCCCGGTGGAGCGAACAATGGTGGGAGCTGCAAAGTCCAGCAACACAGGCACATAGGTGCGTGGGACACAAGAAGACTGGCCAGCGGTGCAAGAACCTGGCTATCTCAGGGGCAACAGTATGCCGTCGTCATGGAGGGGCCGCTCCACAGGTAAGGGCTGCTGCCAGAGCCAGATTGGAAAATGCTGCCGATCTGATGGCACGCAAGCTTCTGGGTATGGCATTGAGCGCGGACAGTGACAGTGTCAAGCTGGCAGCCATCCGAGACGCCCTAGACCGTGCTGGCCTCAAGCCTCCGGCCGAAGTAGTGCTTACACCCGGTAAGCCTAAGACGTACGAGACCGTGTTTGACTCAATCGGAACATTCACCCGAGAAGAATCCCGAATGGCCAGAGGCTATCCAGACGAATTGGACATAGGCGAGAGCCGGGGAGAGCTCACACCGGACATGGACAGCACAACCCCATCGACTCCCCCAGCACCCGCCTACCACCCGGACACCCCTTGCGCCGAGAACGGCTTTCCATCCGAAGACCACATGCCGCCGCCACCGTCTAGGCCGCGCGAATTCGACCGCCACGCGCACTCTGGGCCACCGGCACGGCACATCACAGGTGAGGCTGCGATGCGCATCGCCAACCAGGCCAATCAGAGGACAGGCGCACTACCAGCCCAGCGGGCCATCGAGAGTCCACACAAGCGCTACCCCAGACCCCAATGAATACCGCACAGTTGTCCCGAGATAGCCAGTCCTCAGCCATATTTCGAGGTAGATCGGTCGGCTATAAGTATTCGGTGAGGCCGATGACGCTCGTCACTCGCCACAACCGACACCAGGAAATGAAGATGACAACAGCAACCCCAGACACCAGAAGGACCAGAGCAATTGGGTACCTACGGGTCTCAACACTCCGCCAAGCTGAGAACGGCTATGGGCTAGCAGCACAACGCGATCAAGTCGACCAGTTCTGCACTCAGCACAACCTTGATCTAGTCGGGCTGCACGTGGACGTGATGAGCAGTCGCAAAACCGACAAGCTGTACGGACGCATAGCCGCTGTGACCGCCATCCAGGCCGGTATCGCGAATATCTTGCTAGTCAATACTTTAGATAGGTCCAGTCGCAGTATGGCCGATGGCGCCAAGCTGGTTGCCGACGCGAAGATTGAAGGCTGGCGCATCGTCGGACTAGACGGAACCGACAGCGACACCGTGTCCCAACTGGTCGCGCACGCCAGGCTCCTTGTTGCCGAGGAAGAACGCGAGCTCATCTCCAAACGCACAAAGCAGGGTCTTATCAAGGCTCGACAAGCAGGCAAGCAACTCGGCAAGCCTTCCACCATCGACCGTTCCACCATCACCTGCATTGTCCAATTGCGTAGTGGCGGTTTAGGAACCAAGGCCATCGCCAAGGCTCTAGATCAGGCTGGTATCGCCGCTCCCCGAAGTGACTCATGGAGTTACAGCACCGTACGCGCAGTGCTGGAACGCGAAGGGGTGGCCTGATGGCATCGGTACGCCCACGCGGAAACCGCTTCCAGGCCTTCTGGAAAGAACCCATCCGTGACGAATTCGGCGTACCCACCGGAAAGTACCGGCAGCGGGGCGAAGCCTATGACACTGAAGAAGAGGCCGACGCACGCAAAGCAGAAGTCGAGCAAGCCCTAGCTGAAATGCGCATTGACCCCGGCCAAGCTCGCGATCTAGCAAGTAAACCTCTGGGACAGTACGCAACTGAATACTTCGAGGGCCTTGCCGGCACCATCGACCAGGAAACCATCGACAAGTACCGCTGCAACTACCTGCTATACGTAGCACCGGCCCTCGGCCCACGCCCGGTGATGAGCATCCGGGTGGCCGATGTCAAGAAGCTACGCAGCACCCTTGCCTCCACGATCTCCACGCGCACCAAACGGAACTTGAGCGCCGGAACCATCAAGCACGCCATCGGAGTACTGCGCAAAATCCTCGACACCGCAGTGGAAAACGAGGCCATCGCCACCAACCCGGCAGCAGTCAAACTGCCCAACCTGCGCAGACAGCGCGACTTTGAAGATGGCAAGCGTTACACCCGCCTGACCGTGGAACAAGTAGCCACCGTGGCAGATTGGATCGCCACCGAGCAGAAGCACACCGTCACCACCCGCAACGGCAGAACGTGGGTACAAGTCAAACCTGCTAACGACATCTACGCACTGGCGGTGTTGTTCAGTGTCGCCACCGGAATTCGCGCCTCCGAACTACAGGGCCTAGAAATCCAAGACCGGGGTTGCTGTCGGTTGGGTTGACTCCCGATGTCTGAGGATCTTGGGTTCTCAGGTGGAAGGATTTAAGTCATGCCGAAGCCGTATCCGAAGGAGTTCCGGGACGATGTTGTCCGGGTCGCGCGCCAGGGTGATGCGCCATTGACGCAGATCGCCGCGGATTTCGGGGTCAGCGAGGCCACGGTGCATAACTGGCTCAGACGGGCCGATATCGAGGACGGGGTCCGTTCTGGTGTCACGATGGCGGAGTCGGCTGAACTGCGGGAACTACGTCGCCGCAACCGGCTGTTAGAGCAGGAAAACGAGGTGTTGCGGCGGGCAGCGGCGTATCTGTCCCAGGCAAACCTCAAGTTGGGGTCTGCCTCCCCAAAATAGTGTTCCCGCTGGTCCATGAGCTGGCTGCGGCCGGTGCCCTGATCAGGGTGCCGGTTGCAGTGACCTGCCGGGTGTTGGGCTTTTCTAAACAGGCCTACTACCAGTGGCGCAAGAGCCCTGTATCCCGACGTGATTGGGAGGAAGCGCATTTGGTCAACGCGGCCCGCCAGGTGCATGCCGACGATCCAGAATTCGGGTATCGGTTCATTGCCGACGAGCTGGCCGACCAAGGCTTCACCGCCTCCGAGCGCAGGATCTGGCGGGTGTGCTCGCAACATGGCATTTTCAGCGTGTTCGGCAAGAGACCGGGCCGCACGCCCAAGGCAGGACCGCCGGTGCATGACGACCTTGTGCAGCGCACCTTACATCATATTCACCAAATGCCTTGTTGCTCACCGATATTACCGAACATTCCACGATGGAAGGGAAACTTTACCTGTGCGCAGTCAAGGACGTTTTCTCCAACCGGATCGTGGGCTACTCTATCGATTCCCGAATGAAGTCACGTCTTGCGGTCAACGCGTTGCGTATGGCCATCACACGACGTAATCCCGTTGCCACAGTGGTCCATTCGGACAGAGGCGGCCAATTTCGATCCCGCAGATACGTTCAGACACTAGCCCGCCACGGGCTGGCTGGTTCCATGGGCAGAGTCGGCGCCTGCGGCGATAACGCCGCCATGGAATCCTTCTTCTCCCTGCTACAACGCAATGTCCTGGACACCCGCCGCTGGAGCAGCCGTGAACAACTCCGGATCGCGATCGTGACCTGGATCGAACGCACCTACCACCGTCGCCGACGACAACGCTCCCTGAGTCGACTGACACCGATCGAATACGAGGCCATAATGGCACCAGCCGCCATCCCGGCGGCCTAAACCCGAAGAGTCAATCAGACCTTCAGCAGCCCCACCTACAGCTCTCCGAACACCCCGGCACCAGCGGCCTAGTGTCCGTACGACGCAAGAAGCGCGCACCACTGTTCAAGCCCGAAGCCCTCAAGACCGAAAACGCCTACCGCGATGTGCCGCTAGACCCGTGGCTAGCCGACGACCTACGCACCTACCTATCCGAAGTGCATCCCCATGCAGGAAACCCCCACGCTCCCCTGTTCCCCGGACGGCTATCCCGCAAGGCCGGTAAGGCACTAGGACGCAAAGTGTCCGATAGCGCCGACATGTTCGACTGGACCCGCCCCATCGACGAACAGAACGTCTATAAACGGTTCTGGCTGCCAGCCCTAGAAGCACTCGGGTATCCACACTCTCGCTGGCACGATATACGCCACAGCGCAGCAGTTTCCACATTGGCCAACGAACATGTCCGCGACGTAAGTCGCTGGCTCGGACACGCCAAAATCAGCACCACCATGGACATCTACGCCGCTGTGCTCAAGAGCGAAACTGGCGGCAAGACGAACCCCTCTACACGCCCCCGACCATTGCCTACCAACAACGTTGTGCTTCTAGAGAGACAGGCGAACTAGCCCTCCGCACCCGGTGCGTCATTAAAGAACCCTGACAGGGTCAAGTAGCCCAACACATTGCCGACGGATTCCAGAAAATAGTTGCCGACGTCTGGATCTAACTCTGCCTGCTCATGGGCTACTCGATTTCGAATGCTACTCATCTGCATCAAAGAACCCGCAATATGATCATCGAGCTGCCCGTTGCGGTTAAGTATCTCGATAATTCGCAGAAAGCTGAGGGTGGACCGTTCCTCCGGGTGCAGCTGCCTGAACCGCCCTCGTATGGCTCGTTCCAAGTCTGCAAAAGGCAGCAGAACTGCAGCTCGCGGGTCCAGTAGTGCGAGCTGCTGATACTTGCTTAGGCGTTCGTCTGCCGTCTCAGGTGGCAAAGGAATGTCTTCAAAAGGTTTCTCCTGAAGAGCCTTTGGCGCTTCGGATCTCAGTTCCTCTTCCGCAGCGGCCGTTGTCGCGGCGATGACTCGCATCTCCTTTTCGAGTTCGATATCCACGCCGCCAGCTCTCACGCGCTTGATATCACCAACCCGCTTCACAACTGCTTCTGCAGCCAATCTAATCTGCTTACGCAGCAGGATAATCGTCCCACTCGCAACGACGGGCCAAGCCCACGCGTTCGACATTTGAGTAATGAATTCAAACCACGACATTGTCAGCCCTACCCGTCACCCTGGCGTCGATCATCACCCATGATCTCGCGGAGCATTCGCTCAAATTGATCTTCATGATGCTGGGCCAGCCGCTCCCGATACTCACGCTCAGACTGTCCTGACGTCGTATAAACCCAAACTCCACGCCGTTCCGTCGTGTAACCCTTCAGAGTTCCTGCGATGTCATACAGGGCGTCTTGGACCGTCTTGCTTTTGGTCGTTTCAATCCATGTTGTGTTCCGAAACATGTTGGTATCTAAGGAAATTGGATTGGAGTAACTTGGCTTATCGGGAAGCATCTTGTCGTCAAAATCGACCCTTCCAATATACTTGGCTTGAAGTGGGCCTAGGTATTCCTCTCGCCTGACAGCAGAATCCCACACCGTCCGCCACTCCTGTCCCGGAGCGAGCACCGCAATCGACTCTGGAACGTAGAGGCTTTCAACGTCGCCGGTGTCGTCGTCGGAGTGGTGCGCTACCTGTAACGGCGGCAACGTCAAGCGAATGTTGTACGCCGTGGTTTGCCCGAAATTTCTGATAACCAAGTCGAAGTAGCGGCGAACTTCATGCCTATCGACAAAGACGACAACGTCAGGTTGCGCAACTCGCTCTCGCGTCTCGCGCGCCTCCCTGACCTGGCCACGCGCGTACACGAGTGCACCCCCTGCAATCGCCACCGTCATCCACTGCGCAATCGCAGCCCAGACATCCGCACTCATATACTCCCCGATTCAGTCGAGGTGCGACGCACACACACTAATCGCGCTGGACCCGGCCGTGCAGGTAAACCGGCGTCACCACTCCCCGGCGTCTTCCTACGCCAGATTGAGAACCCAGCAACACCGCCCTGTCACCATGCCGTCACCCGTGCCCGCAAAGTTGCTGGAGTCACGCGCCACCTGCGGGTTTGATCGATACTCGGCTGCACGAAGTTGCTGACCATTCTGCGCCCTAGCAGCACAAGGGTTCTACAGACGAGAACGATCCGAAACCGATCCAATCGGGACGATACGAAGGCACATCAGCAAACAACGATAGGTTCTTCTAATCCCTAGGTCGCAGGTTCGATTCCTGCCGGGGGCGCAGTAGACCGATTGACGGCTGATGCCGTACTCCCGCGCCAGGGCTGCTACGGGTTCGCGTGCTTGCAGGCGTGCGCGTAGTTCGTCGGCCTGGTCGTCGGACAGGGAGGCTTTGCGGCCCTTGTACTTACCGGCAGCCTTGGCTAGGGCGATGCCCTCGCGCTGGCGTTCCAGAATCATCGACCGCTCAAATTCGGCAACCGCACCGAGCATCGAGAGAGTGAATGTCCGCTGGTCATGCCCGATTGGATCTTGGTACCTCACACACCAAAGAAGACGCCGTGAACATTGTTTGCCGCTGGCTCTCACGCAATCTTGACTTGTAGCTTATGCTGGGCTGATTGTTGGGTCGCAATGCATTCTATGGTTGCGGATGTCGGGAAGGTGAACCGTCGGTGAGTTCCGTGAACCGTGATGTGACCGAGGCGAGAAGCGTACTGACATGCCGGGATCTGACTCACACTAGCGAACCGCAGAAGGAACCCGTCGCCGAGCCGATGTCTGCCGGTGACGGCGTTCGCCGGGTCGCTGCTGTGGTTGCCGGAGCGGTGTTGGTGGTGGCGGCGGTCGCAGGCCTGCATGGCTTGTATCGGGCCGGTGGCGATGCCGCCGCGTGGGGTGTGTGGGTGGTGGCGCTGCTGGCCGGAATGACGGCACTGGGCGGCGGGATCAAACTCATCACCTGGGGTGTCAAGCCGGTGATCGCGGCGGTGTCCGCTGCCGGTAAAGAACGGTTGTCTGAACCGGTGCAGGCTGTGATTGCCGCTGTCGCGGTCATCGCCGGAGCGCTGGGGATGTGGTGGACCTTCGGGGGCGGCTATGCCGCCTGGTGGCAACACCTTTCAGGTGAACCGAACTGGACACTGCTGCTCGGGGTAGGGCAGATGCTGGTGGCCGTTGTGGCCGGGGCGGCGCTGTTTACGGGCGGCAAGTACCTGACGGGCCTGGCCAAAGAGGTATTAGCCGATGCCGGGATGCTCGGGGCACGTGAGCGCACTTCTGCTGCCGAAGGTATTGGGGCGCACCGTAATCAGTCCCGTAAGAACCACGAAGAATCGCTGTGGCATCCGGGTCTGCTGGCGGCCTTGATCGGTGGCGGGGCAGGACTGGTGCTGCTGACCGCCGGGATCACGCCCCGGTTGTATGTGTGGATCACCGGCCCCGACGTGCTACCCGCCGTTGCCGCAATAGCGGTCACGCTGGCGTGGGCGATCGGCTCGAACCTGGGCTGGTGGAAAGGCATTGGCGGGCTCTATGCCTGGGCTACGGATGCTTCGCAGAAGGCTGGCGCTGTCGCGGGCGTGGCTGCGGTGCTGATGTTTTCGGCCAGCGGCCTGGGCCTGGGCTGGTTCACCCCGGCCACCGTCCCGCAAGCCCACGCGGCGTGCCCACCGGATTGCGGTGGCGGTGGCGGGTTGGATGGCCCACCTGGGGGCGGACAAATGTTCCAGCCACCGAGCCAGGGTGGGCAGCAGATGCCCGACTATCAGGGCGGTAACAACCGGGCGCCGATGGACCAAAACAGCTCGATATCGATCTACAACACTCAAGCCCCTTCGATCAGTAACAACGGTACTAGCGGCTCCAGTGGACAGCAGGGCCCTCAGCAGGGGTGGGATCAGCCCGCACACGGCACCCAGATCCCGGATTACCAGAACGCCACCCCGTACACCCAAGGTCCGGGCAAGCCGAACCCAGATTTCAACCCAGGATCGCAAGGCGCACAAACCAACCCCGGCTCCAATGCCGGATCGCAAGGCGGGCAAGCCAACCAAGGCGCCCAGCAGCCGCCGTCACAAAACAACAGCGGCCAGCAGCCACCCCAAAACCAGCCGCCGCAGAACAACACCGGGCAGCAGCCGCCTCAACAGAACACTGAGCAACCGCAGCAGTCTGATCAGCAGCGTCTTGACGAACTGACCCGTCAGCTACAAGACCAACAACATCAGGGCCCCCAGGACCGCCAGCGCATCGATGATTTGACCAAGCAGTTGCAGCAGCAGGGGCAGCAGAAGCAGAACGGCAACCAGAAACTCCCGAAGGCCCCGTCCAAGGACAAAAAGAAGGACGACCAAAAGGACGAGCAGCAGGACCGCGACGAGCAATCCGGCACAACCGATCTGGCGTCGCTGCTACTCGGCGCAGGCTCGGCGCGCCGCCGCAAACAAGACGACCAACAGCCTGAACAGGGCCAGCAGCAAGGCCCGGATACCCAAGCACTGGCGCAAGACGGGGCACAGCTGGGCCAAGCCCTGCCCGGCGACATCGCCAACACCGTCTCTGACAGTGTGAACTTGGGGCAGTCGGCAGGATCGGCGGC
>MAEX01000042.1 GCA_002013415.1 Mycobacterium sp. D16Q14 | reverse complement strand
GCGTTCCGTGGTCGCTGTGAAAAATGGCGTTGGGGCTCAGGTGGCCGCTGTCCCTGGCCATCGTCAGGGCTCCGGTAACCAACGAGGCGCGCATGTGCTCAGCCATGGCCCAGCCGACGACCATGCGGGTGCACAGGTCAATGACAGTGGCCAAATACAGCCACCCTTCGCCGGTGCGCAGGTAGGTAATATCGCCCACCAGACGCGTTCCAGGGGCTTCTGCAGTGAAGTCCCGGCCGATGAGGTCCTCGAAGACTTTATCCGGATCCGAGGCGATCGTGGTGCGCTTGAACGCTCTCATCCGCTTTGCCGCCCACCCGTTTTCGGCCATGATCCCCGCGACAGTGCCCACCGAAACCTCGATGCCGGCGGCGGCAAGTTTCGCATGGACCATGCGGTGCCCGAAGATCCCGTCGGAGGAATCGAAGACGGTCTTCACCTGATCCGTCAGTTCCCGGCGGCGCAGCGCAGTCGGGGTGTCGCCGGCGTCCAGCCGCCGGTAATACGTCGCCCGTGGGAGACCAAGCTGGCGGCACATCCAGGCCACCGGGAAGTCGGCGTTCTTCTCCTGAACAACTCGGTACAAGTCCTCTACCGTTGTTCTTTGGCGAAGAACGCCGAAACTTTTTTCAGGAAATCGTTCTCCCTCTCCAGCTCACGCATCCGTGCTTCCAACGCCTTGTATTTCGCAGGATCCACCGGATCATCCGGTTTCCCCCCACCGCCTGGTTGCCCCTCACGGGACACCCGCACCCAGCGTTTCAACGCGGTGACGGAAATGCCGAGCTCCGGAGCGACAGAAGCCGGCGAACGGCCAGATGAAACCACGAGCTCAACGGCATCAGCCTTGAACTCATCGGAATAGGTAGGTCGAGCAGACATGAGCACAATCCTTTCAAACTGTGTCTCACATCAGTAGTACACCTCAGTGTGCCTGCGGCGCGGACGATCTGCGGCGGGACGAACCACCCGAGACTCCCCTTCCGTCGTACCGGAAGCACTCCGAAAAGACCAGGACTTTGAACAACCTGAAGGACAGACCCATGACCACAAACTCCTCAGATCTGGCCCTCACGGTCGCCGTCACCCACCGTGGCGCTGGAAAAGAAGCCTTCGCGCACCTAACGCGGGGTGAATCCCTGGCCATGATTCCGCCGTTGATCCTCGAACTTTCCGGCAGGATCAGCCGCCGGGCTGCGCTCCTAGAGGCGTCATCAATCGACGCGGCCCACAGTTCCGATGACCTGGCCGCCCTCGCCTGGATTCAGCAATCCCTGGAAGATGTTGAAGCCACCATCATGGGACTGTCGGAGGTAAACCGCCGCCGTTCTGCAGCGTTCCACGGTCCTGCCCCTTCTTCTGCCGGAAGCCTTGGTCCCCTAGGTTCCGCCGGGGCCGCCGGGATTTGGGCCCTGGCTTGATCATGCCGGCGGGCTGCCGCTCCTCCGTTCCGTCCCAGGGACATTTGGCGTGTCCCAAAGTACTGATCACCGCCCTCAGATTAAGGATTTGACCATGCACGCAGCACCCGGTTGTCTCGTCGTCGCCGTTCACACCCGAAAAGAACTGGACGCCGCCCTGGATGAAGCGGTGGATCTGCTGAAGCCGGCGGCGATGGCTGAACACGTCGGCATCTCGGTGGCCCGCCTCGCCCCGGGCCGCTATGAAGCGCGCCTGGACAGCGACGTTCCACGCGGTGTGACACTCGAAAGGTGGGGGAGCGGGCTGCGATGAACGGACAGCAGAGCGATCTCTCCGGCGCGCCGGCTGGCAGCGTTTTTAGCATGGTCTGCCCCGCCGCCCGCCAGGCCGGCTGTTCCCTGCGTACGGCGGCTCTCGGCGCAGCGCCGGGGAGGAATGGGTTGAAAGAGTCGCTGACAGAATGCGAAATCGAAGTCTTCCTGTCCCTGGCCCGCGGGCACCGCATCGCTGTGAGGGATCATGAAACCGGGGCATTGTGGTACGGGCGGGTTGACATGACGTTTCCGGAACACGGATTTGTCTGGGTCATCACGGACGTCGGTGAGCGGAAGTTGCTCGACGTTGGCGTGCACACAATCTGGCGGCCGGAGGAGTCCGGCGCCTGCGGCCGCGTTCGCCGGGAAGCCGGTCGCCTTGGGCCTTCGACGATGAGCAGGGTGAGGGCCGTCTGACGCCGGGGGCAGGGCGTGGCCGCATGCAGCTGCGGCGTGGTGCGGCAGGAAAGAGGTCAGGGCCTCTTTGAATTGGTCGCGACCAAGCAACCAATACCCAAAAGAGACCCTGACATGAATAACTCTATGTCGTGTTCCGGTGGCCGCTGGTGCACGCGCGCGGATGCGCTGCTCGGTGTCGAGGGCGTCCGCGTCAGCTCCGTCACGGCAACCGGTACCGGCCTGCTTCTGGGCGTCGAAACCGGGGAGAACGTCACCGGCTGCGCCGACTGCGGCGTCATCGCGGTCGGGCATGGACGCCGCCAGGTCCGTCTCCATGACATTCCCTGTTTCGGCCGCCCGGTGCGGCTGCTGTGGGCCAAACGTGTCTGGCGGTGCCCGGACCCGGACTGCCCGAGAACGACGTTCACAGAGGAGCACCCGCTGGCAGGACCACGGGCGAAGCTCACCGCCAGGGCCGCCGGGTGGGCGACCGATGCGCTCCAGCATTTCGACACCTCGGTCTCCGCCTTGGCCCATCAGCTCGGCGTCTCCTGGCACACCGTCTGGGACGCGGTCAGGATCGAAGCCACCCGGCGGATCGCATCGACCGGCCGGCTGACCGGGGTAGATGCGCTCGGGGTCGATGAGCATGTCTGGTCCCACACCGGCCCGCCCGGAACCGGCATGGTCACCGGGATCGTGGACCACACCCGCGACCCCGCGGGGGTGGTGCACGCCAGGTTGCTTGACCTGGTTCCGGGCCGGTCGGGGAAGGCCTATGCGGACTGGCTCAAAGAACGCGGCGCAGGGTTCACTGCCGGGATCAAGACCGCCGCGCTGGATCCGTTCCGCGGCTACGCGAACGCGATCCGTGACGAGCTGCCCGAAGCCATCGCCGTTCTGAACGCGTTCCATGTCGTGAAGCTCGGCTCGGCCATGATCGACGAGGTCCGCCGCCGGGTCCAGCAGGACACCCTGGGACACCGCGGCCGCAAGGGCGACCCGCTCTACGGAATCCGTCGAACCCTGCAGATCGGCGCCGAACACCTCACCGACAAACAAGCCGCCCGGCTCGATGCTAAGCTCAGCGCCGGGGATCACGGCCACGAAGTCACCCTGGCCTGGCAGTGCTACCAGAAGCTCCGCAACATCTACCACGCCCGCCCGGAGCGGGGCCGGGAACTCGTCAACGAAGTAATCACATCATTCCCGACCTCCCCATCCCGGAAGTCGCCCGACTCGGGCGGACACTCAATGGAAGACAGCGATCCTAGCCTACTTCGACACCCACGGCGCTTCCAACGGACCCACCGAAGCGATTCAATGGCGTCATCGAAACCACCCGCCGAATCGCCCGCGGCTTCCGCAACTTCACCAACTACAGACTCAGATGCCTACTGGCCGCCGGCGGCCACCGCCCCTACCGGAACAAACAGACCAACCATGCCTAAACGCGAAGCCGCTTTAAGTCTTCTAGACCAGGCGCCCCTGGAGTTCTTCTGCGGCTGCCCGGAGCATGCCCCCGAGGTCGCTGCGAAGCTCCTCCGACATGCGGTGGGCCGGCACAGATACGTTGATTCCGTAGACAGTGCCGCTTGGGCCGGCAACCGCGGCGGCGACCGATGTCACCCCGTCTTCGCTCTCTTCGCGGCTATTTGCGTAACCCCTGTGCCGGATTTCGTCGAGCTCCCTTTCAAGGTCCGACCTGGAGGTAATTGAGTTGGTAGTCAGCTTGGGGAGTTCCTGCCCTGGGTACAGATTCCGCAGCTGCTTCTCACCGAGGAGGCTCAGCATCGCTTTACCAGTCGCAGTGCAGTTTGCTGGCAAGGTGAGGCCCTGGCGGGAACCGACGCGGACCGCTCGCCTGCTTTCGATGGCGTCGATGAATTGGACGTCAGTCCTCTCAAGCCTGGCGAAGTGGACGGTTTCTCCCGTTTGTTCGAAGATCCGCTCGAGGACCGGCCGGGCCAGTGTCCGGATGTCCACCTGCCGTCTGATCGCAAAGGCAATCGAGCTCAGCGCCTGCCCAGGTTCGTAGGCCCGGGTCGCCGGGTTCTGCCGAACGAAGCCACGGTAGAGAAGCATGCCCATCAGCCGGTGCGCCGTCGACGACGCCACGCCCAAGTAAGTGCTGGCATCGGTCAGCCTGATGCTGGGCTGGGTTTCGAACAGCAGGAGCAGCCGCAGGGCGTTATCAACAGACTCGATGGGGTATTGCGGCGGCGGACCGTATTTGGATCCGTCTTCTGTCTCTGTCGATCGCATGCCTTGTATCGTACCCAGCGTCGGCGGGACTGTCGGCACTGCCGCGCTGGCCGGCTTCATGGGCTGACGCTCAGCCGGGCGAGCTCGTGTCGCCAGGCGGTCGCGATGTTGAACGGCCCTCCGAGATCTGGCAGCTCCGCCATGTCGGGACCGGGAAGGTCGTGCAGCTGCCCTCCGGCTGCTGTGATCTGAAGCGACAGGCCTGCCAAGGTGTTTACGCTGATGGCTTGGAGGACCGCCTGCTCCATCGTCGGCGCCGCGCTGGTGAGGCCGTGTCCGCGCAGCAGCACCACGGGCCGATCGCCCATGGCGTCGAGCATTTCCGCTGCGAGCTCGCGGTTTCGCACGAGCACTCCTCTGGGGTAGACGGGTATTCCGTCTGCCGCCAGGCGGGTGCCCGGGATGTCGAACGCCCCGACGATCGGCCGGATAGCGAGCCCTGCCAAGTCGGCGGCCACGACCTGCGGGGGGTGGGCATGCACAACGGAGTTGATATCCGGGCGCCGCCGCAGCAGCTCGGTGTGCAGAGGCAGCTCGTTGGGGACCGTGTAGCCGCTGTCGAGCTCGCCTTCGGCGGCGGGATTGCCGTCGAGGTCGACCAGCCGGATGTCGTTGGCTTCGGTGTGCGCGAGGCCACGCTCCTTGGGACCCCTGCAACGGACCAAGAGCTCGTTCTCCCCCGTTCGCGCACTGATGTGGCCGAGGATTCCGTCGGCGAGGCCGCGGCCGGCCAGGACCCGGCAGGCCATTGCGATGGCCTGCCGTTGCTCTTCGTGGACCACCGGCGGCTGACTTCCCCGCATCAGAGTGCCGCCGTCGGCCGGGGCTCGAGCAGGAGCTCGAGTTTGTCGCGCAGTTCCTGCACGCCGATCCCTGATCCCATGCCGCGGCGGCAGGCAAGCAGGGCCTTCGGCCAGTTCACGATCGCGGCACCGTACAGTTCCACTCCGTCGGTGGTGTAGAGCGCTGCGAACCGACCGTGCAGCTCAGGGTCTCCGATGAGGACATGGTCGGCGTTGCCTCCCACGCGACCGACGACCTGGATTTTCCAGTCGTGCTGGTCGCTCCAGACGTATTCAACCGGTGTGTACTCGCGGGGACTGTCCGGATGGGTGATGTTGTGGGCGACGCATGAGGCTTGCTCAACCGCGTTTGTCCAGTGCTCGATCCGGATGTCCGCACCGTGCTTCTGATGCCGCCAGCGCGCCACGTCGCCGACGCCATACACGTTCGGGGCGTCCACAGCCCTGCAGAACTCGTCCAGCACGACGCCGTTGTCCACCAGCAGTCCCGAGGAGGCCAGCCAGGCGTCGTTGGGAACCGCGCCGATCCCGATGAGAACGGTGGCGGCTTGTACTGTCTGGCCGTTGGTAAGCCTGACGCTGAAGGACCCGTGCTCGCCCTCAATGGCCTCGACTCCGGTGCCAAAGATCGTGGTGACGCCGTTGTTGCGGTGGAGTTCTCCAAACAGCTGTGCGATTTCGGCGTTGAAGATGCGGCTCATTGGTATGGGCATCGGGTCGATGACTGTCACTTCCAGACCGAGCGTACGTGCCGTCGCGGCTGCTTCGGCACCGATGAAACCGGCGCCGATCACTGCCAGTTCCCCGCCTTTGAGGAGGTCGGCGCGCAGTTTCCGGGCATCGTCCAGGGAACGGAGCACGTGGATCCCGGGCCGTTGGCCCCAGGGTGAGGGTCGGGCAGATGCGCCCGTGGCGATCACAAGGTTGTCGAAGTGTAGGGGTTCGTGGTCCTGGAGGTACAACAGGTTTCCGGCGACATCGATGCCTGTGGCGGCGTGCCCGAGCAGCAGCCGGATGCTGGCTTCCTCCGCCTGCTCGCGGGTAAGGAGGCGGATGGACGACTCCTCTGCTTTGCCGGAGAGGACGGATTTGGACAACGGCGGCTTGTCGTACGGGAGTTCCGTCTCAGCACCGACGAGGACGATGTCGCCTTCATACCCCTCCAGGCGCAGGGACTGGGCAGCACGCACGCCGCCGGTTGAGGAGCCGACGATAACTGTGGTCGTGTTCATCAGTCCTCCACTACTAGGGCGGACACCGGGCAGCTGCGGGCAGCCTCGGTGACACGGGAACGCTCGGCCTCGGGAACTTTGGTCCTGAGGAGAACAACGATTCCGTCGTCATCCAGATCAAAGTAGTCGGGTGCCCCAACGACGCAGTTGGCGTAGCCCTGGCAGGCTTGCAGATCTGCTTTTACGGTAGGCATTGTCAATCTCCTTGGCCTCTAGATGTTGTTTTTGTTCTGGGGCGGCTGCTCGTCCTCGGTGACAAGCGGCCCGAACGGATGCCCGATCATGGCCGAGAAGGTTGCCGGCGCCTGCCAGGTGAGGGCTTCCAGCTCCAGGGGGCACAGGGACACCCACTGGCCGGAGCGCGGGGACTTGATCATCAGCCGCGAGCCGTTCCGCGTCTCGACGCGGCTTACCTGGACTTCGGAGAATTCGTTGGCGATCACGATCGGAGCGCCGTTGACCCGTGCTTCCAGCCGGTCGCGCTCCTCCGCCGCTCGAATGGCGGCAAGGCGGTCCTCCTCTTCGCCTTCCCATTCGAGTTTCATAGGAATATGGCCAGATTCTGCATCCGGATGACCGCCTCGTCGACCATGATGGTGCGGCGGGCGAGCTGCCAGCCGGAGCCGGTGCGGCGCAGCAGATCCTCCCTGCCTGCCGACACGGTCGCGGCCTCGCGGACGTCGCCCCGGCTGCGGAACAGCAGGACCGCCGAATCCACGATGATCTCATCCGGGTTACCGGTACGGAACGTCCGGACGTTGGTGACGTAGTGGCGCAGCCGCGACGGAGGGTCTTCGGTCCAGGCGTGTTCCGTGGCGAAGCGCGCCGCCCTGCGGCTCAGCGAGTACTTGTTTTCATCCATGTGCGCCATCCCGGGAGACGTGCTGTAACCGGCCCCGAGGGCAGTGGTCACCCTCACCGGCATGAGATAGTGCACGTCGTCCGTGAGGCGGCTCAGCCACTCGTCGTACTCCTGTGCGTCGAGCAAATAGGATTCATCGACAAGCCACTTGTGGGCTTGCAGATGAAGTTCATCATTGAACGGCAGGGAGTCACCCGTCCTCTGAGTACGGGGGGCGTGCCCTCCCAGCACCGACTGCTCCGAGAGAGATTTGTTGCTGCGTTCGGTTACGGCTTCAATACCCACGGCTAGCCCTCCTTCGAAACGGTCATTGCCGGGGCGTGCCCGTTGTGCTCAGCGGGAGCCGGGAAAGAATCCGGGGTGTCAGACGGACAGTCCTGCACCGGATTGCTGCCGACGTGCACCTGGGCCGCTTTTTCCATCGGTCGTTCAAGATGGTTGGCCCATCGCAGGAGCAGTTCACGCTGGTTGTATTCGCTGTATCCGACGCGGGTCGAGCCGGGGCCGGAGTACTGCTCGGGGGTCAGGGGTTCGACGACGTTCTGTCCGTTTTCCAGCATGCCCATGCGGCTGTTCAGCAGCAGGCGCCGTGCCATCGGGCCGCCGGCGGTGCTGGTCAAGGAAACCCAGTTTTCCACGTCGTCCTGCTCGAACATGCCGCCGCTGCCAAAGCACATGAGATAGGCCTTGTAGGAAAGTGCCTTAAACTCTTCGGGCGCGTTCTTGTCGACGGCGAACCACGATACGATCTCGGTCTCGTCTTCACTGATTGGCTGCCACTGCCGGATGGAGATGAACGGGAGCACTTCATCGGAGTCTTCTTCGACCCGTGGCCAGTTGTGCACGAAGCTCATGTTCGGGAACACCGACGCCGCCGACACCATGAACCCGTCCTTGCCCACGACGTCGAGCTGCTCCTGGCTCCACTGCTCTTTCATGCGGGCGATCATCTCGTCCGGGTAGCCCACGTAGCGGAGGCGGTCCTCCAGGCTTCCTTCGGGAAGCTTGTAGGTAGTTCCGCCGCCGTTGCCGGCCCAATAGGTTGTCCCGTCCTTGCGCTTTTCCGCCTTTGGTTCGCGGAACAAACCAATTTCGACGACGGAGGTGTGGGTCTGGGGGGTGTGATACATGTCGCCGGCGAAGTTTTCGGCTCCGATTTTCCAGTTGGCCTTGACCCGCCACCGCTGCGGCCCGCGCAGTTCAATCCCGCCGGAGCTTTGCTTCGTGTAGTAGTCCATGTAGAACTTGAAGTCACCCAGGAAGTCCTCCAACGGCTCTGCGTCAGGATCCAGGCTGACGAAGATAAGGCCGTTGTAGATGCCCAGGGAAGGAGCAGGCAGCAACGTCTGCCCCTGCTTCTTGAAGCCCTCTTCGCCGCCGTATGCCTCTTTGTGGAAGGGCAGTCCGACTATGCGGCCGTCGTTACGGTAGGACCACCCGTGGTACGGGCAACGGAAGTGGGAAGCGTTTCCCATCTCCGTGCGGCAGACCTGCATGCCGCGGTGAAGGCACATGTTGAACAGTGCCCGGATTTCTCCATGTTCATCACGGGAAATGATGAATGAGTCTTCCAGGACGCGGCGCACCACGTAGTCGCCAGCTTCGGGCACCTCGGATTCGTGGGCGACGAAAAGCCAGCTGCGACCAAAGACCCGCTCCTTTTCAAGCTCGAAGATCTCTTTGTCGTTGTAAATGTGTGCAGGGATCATGCCCTGCCGTACATCCTGAATCACGCCGCTGTGGTCAGTCATTGATGGATCTCCTTGTCCGGGCCGGCAAGACGCCAGTCATCTCTGGTAATCAGAGATAGTTTCTTTTAGAAAGAGAATGACTTAAAGTGTGGCGTTCGTCAAGCCCCCGACGAGACTCATCTAAAGTGCTCGCGAAAGAGGAATAGTCAAATCCTGTGGATCGGGGGTCGTCAGGCGACCTCGGACACCGGAGTGTCGGGCGAGGGTTCCGGGGTGATGTCGACCGGCCGTTCGAGGAGCTTGCCCTTGTGGAACAGCGCGCCCGCTCGCACCAGTGCGACCAGCTGCGGTGCGTTGACCGCCCGCCACCGCGACTGCGCGGCCTCGATCAGCTTGTAGGCCATCGCCATCCCCGCCGCTCGTGAACCCGGACCCTTGGTCACCCTGGTCCGAAGCCGCACCGTCGCAAAAGTCGATTCGATCGGATTCGTCGTACGCAGATGCACCCAATGCTCGGCCGGATACCGAAAGTACTCGAGCAACACATCGGCGTCATCGACGATCTTCTTCACTGCCTTCGGATATTTCGCACCGTAGTCCTGTTCGAACGCCGCGATCGCGATCTGCGCCTTGTCGATGTCCTCGGCTCCGATGATCTCCTTCATCGCCGCCAACGCGCCGGGATGCGCGGACTTCGGGAGTGCTGCAAGGACGTTGGATTGCTTGTGGAACCAGCAGCGTTGTTCGCGGGTGTCGGGGAACACTTCCCGCAGTGCCTTCCAGAATCCCAGCGCGCCGTCCCCGATCGCGAGCACCGGGGCCCGCATTCCGCGGCGGCGGCAGTCCCG
Source organism: Mycobacterium sp. D16Q14 (assembly GCA_002013415.1). Taxonomy (GTDB): domain Bacteria; phylum Actinomycetota; class Actinomycetes; order Mycobacteriales; family Mycobacteriaceae; genus Mycobacterium. The sequence continues at coordinate 5,331 of MAEX01000042.1, read as the reverse complement.
CAGCAGATCGGCCCAGCATTCGGTGGATTCGCGGTAGCCGTCGGCCAGGGCGACGAGTTCCTTACGTCCGTCGGCCCGCACCCCCAGCATGACCAGCAGACAGAGTTTCTCCTGCTCGAGCCGCACCTTCAGGTGGATGCCGTCGACCCACAGGTAGACGTAGTCGACTTGCGAGAGATCCCGCTGTCCGAAGGCTTTCGCCTCGTCCTGCCACTGCGCGGTCAGCCGGGTGATCGAGGCCGGCGACAGGCCGGCACCGGAGCCGAGGAACTGCTCGAGGGCGGGCCCGAAGTCGCTGGTCGACAGGCCGTGCAGGTACAGCAGCGGCAACACCTCGGACACTTGGGTGGACCTGCGGGCCCAGGCCGGCAGGATCGCCGACGAGAACCTCTTACGCTGGCCTGTCTCGGGATCGATGCGCTTGTCGTTGACCCGTGGCGCCTTCACCGTCACCGCACCGGCGGCGGTCATCACGTCGCGTTCGGTGTGGTAGCCGTTGCGTACGACGAGGCGGTGGCCGTTGTCGTCGACTTCACCGGCGTGCCGGGCGATGTAATCGGCGACCTCGGCCTGCAGGGCTGCGGCGAGCATCTGCCGGGCACCGTCGCGAACGATCTCATCGAGCAGCGACCGGCCTGCACCGGCGGCGTCGCCGGCCTCGTTCGGGTCTCGGCCTTCGTGTACTACCGTGAGCACGGGCGTGCCTTCCCGCCAGCGCGCCAACGCTGGTCTTGATCAGAATCCTGTTTCGTCAAAGATCATCATCCGGGAAGGTGCGTCCTCCCGGGATCCACAGGTTCTGATCATTGCTCCCTCGCGAAATGGGGTGCGTGCCTAATACGAAAGTAAGGTGGGTCAGGCTGCCTCCTGGTTACTTAAGGTGACGTTGTAGCCGAGTTCTTGGAGGCGGCGGATGGCGTTGTTCTTGGTGCGGGTGGGGTCCTTTTTGGTAAAGAAGTCGGATCCTGGGTCGTGGTAGCACTCGCCGTCCGCGAGCATGTGCCAGACGGCGGTGAGGATGGAGTGTTGGGTGGCGACGATGGCTTTCATCTTGCCGCGGCGCACAATGAGTCTCTTATAGCGTGCCCCGAGGTAGCTGTTCTTGGGGTTTCTGGAAATCGACAAGGCCGCGACGCCCAGAGCGCCCTTGAGATAGCGGTTCCCAGGTCGGGTCCTGGTGGACTTTGCCCGGCCGGCAGACTCGTTGGATCCTGGGCTTAGGCCCGCCCAGGATGCGAGTCGGCCCGGGCTCTGGAAGGAGCTCATGTCTGCCCCGGTTTCGGCGATGATGACATCGGCCACGAGGGTGGAGACCCCGGGAATGGTAGCTAGAAATTCCCGTGCCGTTTGAAAGGGTTCCATCGCCTCGTTGATGCGGGTGGTGAGTTCCTCGACGCACCGAGTGATGGAATCGATGCGTTCCAGATGCATGTTGCAAAGATAAGCATGGTGCACCTCGAAGCGTCCGGTCAGCGCCTCTACGAGCTCGGGAACCCGCACGCGCATGCGCCCCCGAGCCAGGTCAGCCAACACCTGCGGATCCCGCTCACCCTTGATAAGTGCCTTGAGCATGGCCCGGGAGGAGACACCCATCAGGTCCGAAACATGGTCCGAGAGCTTAAGGCCGGTAGACTCCAGAAATTTCTCCAGTCGTTGGACTTCCCGGGTCCGGTCCTGGGTGGCGATGGTTCGTGCCCGGGTCAAATCCCGAAGTACGCGGATCGGTTGAGGCGGGACAAAACAAGGGCGCAGCAGCCCGTGCGCACCGAGCTGAGCTAACCAGGAAGCGTCGGACACGTCAGTTTTTCGCCCGGGAATGTTGCGGGCCGCCTTCGCATTGACGAGCATCACTGGCAGGAGGTCCTCCATCAGGTAGTAGAACGGCTTCCAGTAATCACTGGTTGCCTCCATGACCACCGTGGTGACCTTCGCGGCGACCAGCATGTCCCGCAGGGCGAGGATCTGATTGGTGGTGGAACCCCAGGTGGTGACCTCGGTGGAAAAAGTCCCGGCACGCTTGCCCGGGGACCGGATGGCGACCTTCGCGTCACCCTTGGAAATATCAATGCCCGCGGCACGTTCATGAACCAAGTCCACGGGACACCTCCTAACCTGCTTGTTTCAATGGGTGGTGATGCCTGCCATGTAGAGGGTGGAATTAAATCAGGACTCTAATACTCGTGCTCACAGCAACAATCCACGGTTCCCGTGGAACCCTCCGCACCACGCTCATTTACGGGCCAAACAACAGCACCAAGGAACGACCGGCGTCGGACACGGCAGACACCACCATCATCCCGCTGAGCCATCCGATTCACCAGAGGCAAGGTGCGTCAAGAGGGACTTTCGACACCCACGGCGCGCAGCGGCGCTGGCACGCTCATTTGGGAAATGCTCGCGAAATCTCTGGTGCATGGTCGGGTGCTTTGGTGTGCTGGAGGGATGTATGGGTTGACGTTGTCTGCGCGCAGGGAAATCACTAAGAAGGAAGCCGGCGCGTATGTGGCGGCGTCGAAGAAGGCCAAGGGCGAGATCCTGGACCGGTTGGTGGCGGAGGTGGGCTGGTCGAGGGCGAATGCCCGGCGGCAGCTGGGCAGGGCCTTCAAGCGGCGGGGCCCGGCCCGTATGGAGGTGCGCAAGCCGAGACCGCCGACGTATGGCTATGACACGGTGAAGGTGCTCCAGCAGGTCTGGGTCGTGGCTGGGCAGCCCTGCGGGAAGTACCTGGCCGCGGTCATGGGCACCACACTGGCCAACATGGACGCCCATATCCGCGCTGGCGCTTTCGGGAGGGTGCGGGCCCGTTACAGCCCCGCAGTGCATGACCAGTTGCTGGCGATGAGCGCGGCAACGATCGACCGGCTGCTGGCACCGTTCAAGCTCTCGATGTATCCGGACGGGAAGTCCACGACCAGGTCGCGGCGGAACCAGTACACCGAGTCGATCCCGATCATGTCCCGCATCCCGGATATTGACTGGCAGCCTGGCCTGGTTGCCATCGATACGGTCGCGCATTGCGGCAACAATGCCAAAGGCCAGTACGCATTCACACTGACCGCCACGGACGTGTACACCGGCTGGACCAGCAACCGGGCGATCAAGAACAAAGCCGCCAAATGGGTGGTCAAGGCGATGGATGAAATCCTGGACGAATTCCCATACCCCATCGACCACATCCATAGCGACAACGGCTCTGAATTCCTCAACGATCCGGTCACTACCTGGTGCAATGCCCATAACATCCGCATGACCCGGTCCCGGCCCCACCACTCCAACGACAACCCGTTCGTGGAGCAGAAAAACGAGGCCGTCGTCCGCCGCTCGGCGTTCAACTACCGCTACGACACCGATGCTGAATTGGGGCTCCTGAACGAGCTCTGGCCGCTGGTGAACCTGCGCAAAAACCTGTTCCTGCCCACCAAGAAAGTCACCGGATATCACCTGAGCCGCAAGGGGAAGTCAGTGCGCAGCTACGACGACCCGCGGACCCCGGCAGACCGGATCAAGGACACCGGGATCATGCTCGAACCCCAACGTCACTACCTGGACGAGCTCTACGCCAGTCTGGACCTGGCCGGCCTGACGAACCGGATCAACGAGATCCAGCAGCGACTCATCCGGCTGGCCGCCGCCAAGACCTACTCCCAAGCACCCCACGCAGCATGAGACTTTCGCGAGCACAATAGATGAGGCACGCAGGAATCATTTGGCGAGCATCTTGACATGAGGCACCACGGCCCCAGTCGGCCGAGTGGCCGAGGCCCCGCCGGACCGCGTCCGTTGGCCGGGATTCAGTGACCGTTTTCCGCAGCATCTGAGTCCCGCGCAGCAGTTTCGCCCATATCCAGGCGGGCCAGATCGTTCATGTCGTCGGCGGTCAGGGTGAAATCGAACGCAGAGATGTTCTCTCTCAACCAGACGGGGTCCGAAGCCTGCGGGATGGGCACCAGGTCCTGCTGAATGTGCCATCGCAGCAGGACCTGGGCAGGTGACCTGTTCAGACGGTCGGCGATGGCCACCACAAGGGGGTTCGCACGCAGTCCGGATTCACGGCCGATCGGGCTCCAGGATTGGGTGAGGATTCCCAGCTCCCGGTGGACCGCACGCGGTTGTGTGCGCGCCAGAGCAGGACTTAGCTGAATCTGGTTGACGTCCGGAACGACTCCGGTCGCTTCGATGATTTTCCTCAGGTGGGCCGGCTTGAAGTTGGAGACGCCGATGGCCTTGACGGCGCCTTCCTCTAACAGGGTTACAAGGCCTTTCCATGCCTCCGCATACGCGCCAAGCGCCGGCACCGGCCAATGGCACATGAACATGTCCAGATAGTCGACCCTAAGCTTCCGCAGGCTTTCGTCGTACGCCCGACGGACGCCGTCGACGCTGTGGGACTCCTTGTTGAACTTGCTGGAAATAAAGAGTTCCGCCCGCGGGACGCCGGCGGTTCTGATGCCGCGGCCCACGGCTTCTTCGTTGCGGTATTGAACGGCCGTGTCGACCAGCCTGTAGCCGGTCTGCACGGCACAGCGGACGGCTTGCTCGCATTCGGCGTCCAGCATCGGCCATGTTCCGAGGCCGATCCGCGGCATACTGTGTCCGTTCAGCAAGGGCAGCCTTGAGGTCGCACCTGGTCTCGGAGCCGTACTCGTTTCATTTATCATCGGAGGGCCTCGTCTTTCGGATCTGTCGATAGTTTGCTAAACGGCTGAAGCCTCAGCTCTTTATGTTTGGGCCATCACGGGTGCGGTCAGCTCAAGGTAGGCGTTTGCCTCCTGCAAGCCAACGCCGCCGCCACACTTGTTGTCGATGTCGAACAGACTGGCCAGATGCGGCAGCTCGGCACGGTCGCCGTAATCCAGCAAGTGAAGCACAACGCATAACTGCTGTCCAGATGTTAATTCCGTTCAGCAGAGAACTGGCGAGATCTGCCGGTGTGGCAGTGGTAGCCGCCCGCCCAGCGCCGTCTGGCCTGTAATCCTCGCCAGTGGGGGCCATTAAACGCATCGCCATGAGATAGCTTCGGATAGGGCCAAGCCTCCCGGAGACCGCCTCCCTTTTGAAGAAGAGCGACCCGGGCCATGTCGAGGCGTTGGCCCGGGCTTTGTCCGTGCTGAAGGCCTATCAGCAGCCAGGACAGGCCATTGTCGGTCTCGGATGTTGCCGAGTTCGTCGGGATCGCCAGGACCGCGGCGGGGCGATTCATCCTCACCCTGGAATACCTGGGTTATCTGTCCTACGACGCCAGTGGCTATTCCTTGCGGCTAGCAGTGCTGGAGATCGGGGATGCCTATCTGCTGAGCCATAAGCTGCTGGCGGTGGCCCATCCGCACCTTG
>MAEX01000041.1 GCA_002013415.1 Mycobacterium sp. D16Q14 | reverse complement strand
CAGAACGTGTCTCAGGCATCGCAGGTCAAGCCGATTGAATTCCAGTCCGGACCGCTTCCCCGCGATGTCCCCACACCGACACCTACGCCGGCACCATCGAATGGTTCGGTGCAGGCCCTCGACAACGGCACACCGAAACCACCGCCTTCTCCTTCGCCTAAGCCGGGTGAGCCGGGCTTCATCGGCCCGGTCGAAGTACGCGGGCAAGGCCCGACAAGCAGTCAGGTCGGCAATGAATACCTGAATCCCTCGGCCAGGCCAGGACATCCGACGCTGTGGCCAGATGGTTCGCGCTCGGAAATGAGCCAATCGGGGGTGTTGTCGATTATCGGGCGTGACGGTAATCCGTTAATGCCCGCACGCCAGATTCCTCTTCAGGCCCCTACCGCGTCGAGTAGCGAGTTGCTCGATTTCGCTCCAGGACTGAGCTATTCGGGAGATAAGACCCCGGTGCCCGGTTTTGCCGGGATCACCCAGCGCCAACTGGTCGATCAGTATGGGGTGCCGCAGGGCAAGATGTCGTTCAACGCTGACGGCACTCCGGGTGTGATGGATCGTGGCCAGATGCGGGTGGTGGACAGCAATAACAAGCATCAGTGGTTCTGGCCCAATGGTCTTGCCGCTGATCAGATGCGGCCCGGTAAGACCCAGCCGCTGCTGGGCGATTTGGACAAGGATGCCAACTTCCTGGCCAACATGATCGTGCCTGCTGAGGCGGTCACAAATCTGACGCACTGGGAAGACATCAGCACCGGCGAGAAAGTCATCTCCGGTGCTGAAGTGGTGTTCAGCGTCCCCGGTGTCGGAATGATCGGCAAGATTGGATCAAAGTTCTACAGGCTGTTCAAACCTGCCGAAGAGGCCGCCAACGTGGCAAAGCCAGCCGCCGAAGCAGCCACGCAAGCAGCTTCGAGCGTCCTCGGAAAGGGCGTCAAGACCCATTCGGGGGTGCCTCAGGTAAGTATTCCGACCCAACAGTTGCAGAAGAAGTTCAAACACGCTTCAGACTTCGGCGTGACGGGGAACTACAACACGCAGAACGCGCAGCTATTTCAAAAGGCGGTAGAAGACTTTATGGCGAATCCAAGTACTATTCACATAGACGGATTCTATCGTCGAGGGGAGTCTCCTGCGATCCTGAGCGTAAATCCGACAACCGGCCTTACAGCGGTTCTTCACCCAAACGGTGAGTTCTGGACCGGATGGAAGCTCGGTCTTGACCAGCTGGCGCACGTCCTACAGGAAGGGGCCCTATAAATGTCAACTTCGTTATTAGATCCGACGTTCCTTGCTCTCCTGAAGAACCTGGATCTCTTCATAGCGCAAGAAATTACTCCTGGTGAATTCGAGACTCGGTTCATACAAGGAAATGGCGAGTTGCTCCGCCAAACCTTGGATGGATACAAGTTCAGCTATGACACATACATGAGTCTCTTCTATGTAGTTGACGATTACGTTGAGGATCCTGATCTACGGACCGAGCCCGAAGACCTGGGTGATGACGACCTGCGTGAAGCAGCTGTCGCAGCGCGTGCACGCTTCAACGACGAGCTTGCTGCATTGAGACTCGATACCTACGGCCACCCGTTAACAGATTAGGTCGCGAGCTGAGGGTGCCCCGGAGTGGTGATTGATTGGTCCTGTATGGATTGCGGTGTCGATACTGACAACATCGACGGCCAGGGCCATGACGAGTACTACATGATCCATGACGATCTTTGGCTCAGTATCTACCTCGATCGTGCCGGGTACCTGTGTATCGCATGCGTGGAGGAGCGCCTTGGTCGACATCTGACTCCTGCGGATTTCACAGATGTGTCGCGCCGTACGCCGGTCCGATGCGGAAGCAGCGGAAGTGCTGAGAAAAACGACAAAGGCGCCTGGCCGAGTCCAGCCCCTTCGTCCGCGCTGCACTTACTGTTGGTGTTGGGATTGGCCGCAGGCGGTTTGGGATGGAGGACTGCAGATGGCGCACACCCTTGGTCAACGCGCCATGGCGCGGCTCGCCGATGGGCGGGCACTGCACTACATGCGCGGCGGTGCCGGCGAGCCGACAGTGGTGTTCGAATCGGGTTTGGGGGCTTCTCGGTCGGAGTGGGGGCTGGTGGCGCCCCTTGTTGCACAGCATTTCTCGACCGTGGTCTATGACCGCGCCAATCTGGGCCGTAGCGATCCCGATGACGCGCCCCGCACTCTGGAGCGCCTGACGAGCGATCTCTGCGAATTGTTGACGGCGCTCGACCGCGGCCCGTACATCCTGGTGGGCCACAGCTACGGAGGGACGATCGCACTAGCTGCCGCGTTACAGGATCGGTCCCACGTTGCGGGCTTGGTGCTGGTAGATCACTCCGACGAACACGTGAATGTCTGCTGTGGATCCCCGCTCAAACAACTGCGCCGGATCGCAGCCGCAGGTCGCTGGTTCGTCGGTCTGCTGCGCCGTTTGCACCTGGTGACGCTGGCGGTCCGTCGTGCCGCGCCGGGGATGCCAGCCGACGTGGTGCACGATCTGGTCGCTGAAGATCTGACGGTGGACGCCGAGGGCGCGGCTGATGCCGAGGAGAGGTTCTTCATCGAGGGATTGCAGAGTCTGCGTCGCCGAGGCCACGATCTGGGCGCTATGCCCGTGACCGTGATTTCGGGAACCAAGACCACACCGTGGGACCGATCCCTCCGTACGGAATTTCTTAAGGCACATCGGCTTACGGCCGCACATCTTCGTGCCCGACATGTGCTGGCCAGAAAATCCGGTCACCTCGTGGTGTTCACCGAACCGCAGCTGATCGCCGACGAGATCGTGCGCATCGCTGCGCGCATAGCACCCGAATCAGCGTAATCGCCCGGACAATGCTGGGCATTCTTGTCGACGATCGGACGCGGTCGGGCGTGCAGCTCCTGCGCCGAAATAATTGTGATGCAAGAACATTCGCCCGCCAGCCCGCCGCACGGATGACCAGCGCGGCGGGGCCGAGCGGGTGGCCTCGTTATCGCCTAGGCCACAAAGACAGCAAGTTGCACCCTAATGTCGACTCCGAAGTCGATGAATCCGCGGACTCGGACGCCGCCATTCTCAGGCACAACATTGTGGACCTGGCAGACGGCGTTGCCCTGAAAGGGCACATCTTGGGCGTTTACTTCCGAAGTGGACACCATGACCACGCTGAACGGGCCCACTCCCGGAATGGCCAGACGAGTTCGATACCCGCCGTGGGATGTAACAACAAACCGCTTTACGATTGCCTGAACATCGGCCTCTTGGCGGTCTTCTTCTCCCGCAGCTTCCAACGGCTCGGCCACCGTGTCAGTGAATGTTGTCTCGGAAACCTTCTCGCTAGTTGTCATTGTTCCTCCATGAATCGATGACGTCGGCAGAAATTGCGCGGTACACAATTCCCAATGGGCCCTTTAAAGTTGGACCCCACGACGATCTCAGGCGCGAGTAGTTGGCTACCCGAGTGTCAGAGGTAGTCGACGGCGCCGAACGCCAAGCGCAGGTAGACCCTCGGTCAGCCGATCGCAGACTTCCGCGCAGCGATACGTAGACGGATCCTTTGGCGTTCGGCTTCCGACATGCCACCCCACATCCCGTGAGGTTCTTCGATTTCCAGAGCGTAGGTTAGGCAGAGCGTCGTCACGGGGCAGCTTCGGCATATCTGCCTGGCGTGCTGTTCCCGGAGCTTTCGTTCAATGGGGCGTTCGTCGTCCTCGGAATAGAACAGATCATGGTTGGCGTTTCGGCACGCGCCCAGTAGCTGCCACGCGAACCCTGCCCTAAGAGCCGTCGTCTCGGCTACCCGAACGTCTTCCACGCAAATCCTTCCTGCACATGTCCGCTACCTTGAGCATTGTTGGCGGAAACCTCACATGCATTGGTTGCCTTGATGTGAATTGGGCATTGCGGCAATGAAATCAACCGTCAGTCGGTGTCCATTCGCCTCGTAGGAGGCTAAAAGTGCACGCGCATTGCGTAAAGTGCGGCAGAGTGTGCGTCAGGCGAGGTCGGTGACCAGCCTGGTTCGGCTCTGCACTGTGATGTGTTAGCTGGGCTATCCCGGACTTTGGAGATGAAAGGCATCAGGTCGTGACCTCGACGACGCGCCGCGTACTGGAACCACTTCGCTTCTGCCTGTTCGTATTGCTGGTACTGATCTGTGCGTTGTGCGTCTCTCCCGTTGCTTCGGCCGACGCCGTGCATATCAGCCCGGAGAACGAACGCCGACTCCAAGGGCTGCTCGCTGAGCGCAACCGCCTTGCGGCCGAGAATCCCGCGGGGCTGAGTGCCGCGGTGTCGGCCCTTTTTCTGCATGTGCCGTACGGCGCCGACACCCTGATCGGATCAGCCTCCGTCCCTGAGCAGTTGGTCGTAGAACTCACTCGCGTGGACTGCTTCACATATGCCGACTATGTCGAAGCACTGAAGCGGTCCGGTAACAGCGCCGATTTCATCGCCCAGCTGACGCAGATCCGCTATCGCGGAGGCGATATCAGCTTCGCGCAGCGCCGTCACTTCTTCACCGATTGGGCTGCCGATGCGCCCGTTAACGCCACCGATGTGACGGCAAGCCTCGGGGCGTCTGCGGAGCAGGTCGCCAAGACGCTCAACCTGAAGGATTCCGGCGGCAGTTATCTACCGGGGCTTCCGCCACGGCCGCGCACGGTCGCCTACTTGCCGAGTGCCCGGGTGTCAGATGGTGTCATCGCCAATCTTCACGACGGTGACTACCTCGGCGCCTACGCGACGGCCGGTGGGCTCGACGTCACGCATGTAGGAATCTTCCTGCACACACCGGGTGGGCCGGTACTGCGCAACGCCTCGTCCTTGCGGGCGAACAACCAGGTCGTCGATACGCCACTGGGCGAGTATCTGGGCACGGTCCCGGGAATTGTCGTGCTACGGCCGACTCGCTGAAGCCCACAACGGTGCTTGCCTCTGTCTGAGGAGCGGGGCTGGACGAATCGGCCGATCGGTCACGTGAGGCCGGTGACGAACCGGATTCTGCCTTGCACCGTGATGTGGTAGCTGATTCGGTGGATCACCGCGTCGCTGTCGCGGACGGCCAAATCTACGAGCAGGCCGTCGAACAGACTTTGGAGCGTCTGCCCGGGTTGCAGTCCTATGCCGGTCCGTGTCCGGAAACGCCAACGGTCGACGGCGAATCCCGCGTCAATCGCCTGATGCCGATCGAAGATCGAACTCAGGGTGGCAAAGGGAATAGCGCTGTCCACCTGGAACCACGGGAAGGCCCCGGCCGGAATGGGGATGTTGTGCCGCGTCGTGATCGCCTTGAACGCATCGCTCATGTTCGGGGAGATCAATGCTTGGTTCCGCGACCAGTCGACGCTGCTCTGTCCGGGCATGTTGACGATGGCCACGCCGTTTGTCTGGAAGACGAAGCGCTGATCGACGATCGAGGCCGGCTGTTGCTCGTTGACCGCCAGCGCCGCCGGAGTAAAGAAGTGCGACTGACTTTCGAAGTTCGGAATGAGGACCATGGTGCACGCGCCTTCCGTCGCTGGATGAATGTCCTTCCAGCGCAGGGCCGTTGCTGCAGATCGGTTCTCTTGTGTGGCCGAAACGTTGGTGATGCGACGGTATGAGTTCGCCAAGGCTCTGGGCGCGAGTAGTGCACTACCCGATTGCGGCTTGTGGTGTCAGCGTGCGGCCCACGTTTTCGCACGATCCAGCTCGTCCAGGCCGAACAATGCGATCTCACCGGGAACCATCCACGCGAGCGCGTGCAAGGTGTGCGCTACCCATTCCTTGTCGGTCACCACCGCGATTTTCTTGAAGGCCGAATGATGCTGGAAGAGCATCCCGAAGCCCAGCTTCAGGTCTTCGGCTAGCCCGCCGGGGCCAAAGCCTTCATAGTCGCTCGCGATGACCTCAACGATCCGTAGTTCATCGGATGTCAGTGGTTGTTCGATAGTCGGTGCGAACTCGCGTAGCTCGTCACCGGCCACCCTGCCCGAGACGCGGAATCCGACTACGCCCTCGGGCATATCGGTCAATGTTTCAATCATCGTTCCATCGTGTCAATCTTCGCGAGTTAGGCAAGAGCTGAAGGTTAGTAATCCCAGGTGGCCGGTATGCAGCGGAAGGCGTCGCCCGCGGTTGCCACGTGGCAGACGGACGGGAAGGGCAGGTGGGTGGCCACCATTGGCTCGCCGGTCGATGCCAGCTCCCGCAGGAGACGCACTCGCACCCGGGCGGCCTCCTCGGGATCGTGCTCAAAACCATTGTGCCACTCGGGGTTATCGAAACCAGGTGCAAACACCGCATCGCCGGCGAACGTCAGCTTCTGTCCGCGTGACTCGAGGCGGACCACGCTGTGCCCAGGGGTGTGACCGCCAGTGCGGGAGATGAGGACTCCCGGCGCCACCTCGTATTCCGTCTCAAACGTCTGCAGCTGGCCGTGATACTGGTCCAAGAACTGCGTGGCGACCCTGCGCAGCACGTCCGGAATCGGTTCCGGCATGGTGACGTGGGAGAAATCGGGTGCTACCCAGAACTCGGCTTCCGCGGTTGCCGCGTGGACCCGCAGATTCGGACGCAGCCGTTCCTTCAGCCCTTCCGTGAGTAGCCCGCCGACGTGGTCCATGTGCATATGGGTGAGCACCACGTCAGTCACGGATGCCAGATCGACGCCCGCGGCCTCCAATCGCGCGACCGTCTGCCCCGCTCTCGGGAAGTCTGGGAACTCCAGCCCCAGCCCGGCGTCGACGAGAATGGTCTGATCGCCGCTCCGCACCACGACAACATTGAGTGGCCAGTCCACCACCTCGGGCGGCAGGAACATGCCATCGAGCCAGCCTGCCAGCTCGGCCGGGTCGGCGTTGGTGGCCAATGTCGAGGCGGTAATCGGCAGCACCCCATCGCTGATCACCAGTACCTCGATATCGCCGACGTCTACCGCGTAACGCGAGGGAACCAACTCGTCCACCCCGAGGCTGCCGAGCTGTGTCGTGTTGTCCAAGGTCATGATTTCTCCTGCTGGCTGTGTGGGCTGGGTTTCCGATCAAGATCAGCCTGGCGGCCCGGACAACGATGCGAACCCTTGGAAGTCCGTAGTCCGTAGTCAGCGATCGGCCTCAGTGCCAGCCGCTTCCGTCAGGGCACGGGCGTGCGCCTGAATCGAGCCTTGAGTGACATCGCGTGTTTTTCCACGACGAACCAGCTCAGTGCCGCCAGTGGCAGAGTGACCGCAGTGGCAACCGCGAAGAACAGAAATGGTGGCAGGACGGCGAGTCCCGCGACGGCCAACAGCTGCTGGACGGGAAATGCGTAGATATAGACGCCGTAGGACAGGTCGTTACGTAGGTTGAGCCTTCTGTCGTGGATGAGGGCGCCGGAGGTGATGACCACATATGCGAGCGGTAGCGCGCCAATGACACGATAGTTGGAGGTCAACCCGGAAAGTGCAAGAATGCCAAGGGATATCGCGACAAGAGACCATCGTGCGGGGAGGATATCTCGACACTGATACAGCAGTGCCCCCGCCGCGAACATCAGCGCAAACCGCGCCACCATCTGCGGAATGGTCTCCATCGCGAAGACCGGGTACGACAGATATGCTGCGGCGCAGAGGAATAACACAAACGCGGCGGGAATGACCCAGCGCCGCTTGAGCATCCCCAGCGCTCCCAAGACGGCTACCGCTATGTAGCAGACGAATTCGAAGATGAGTGTCCAGATAGATCCGTTCCAAATGCCCGGCCACGGGATGTCGCGTGGTGTTCCATCGATACCGCCGTAGAACACATTCAGTACGGCGTTATTGAGGAAGTACTCAAGCGGTTTAAGGGAACCCAGCAATCTCGCCGCCGAGCCGCCCTGGATTGCGACGCTGATGGGCGCGATGACGAACGCGGTGATCGCCAGGCATACCCACAATCCGGGGAAGATGCGCAACGCGCGGGCGACGAAGTAGTCGCGTGGATTGGGATGTCGCATCCAGCTCGCGGTGATGAGGAACCCAGACAGTGCAAAAAAGCCGTCGACTCCTACCTGCGCGAGCAGACCTTCGTACGCGGGGAAGGGCAGTCGGTGTCCGGTGAGTGGCCAGGAATGCCACAAGATGACGGTCGTCGCCAACGCGAGTCGCCACGCGTTGAGCGCGTTGTGTCGAGGATCGAATACTTGTCCGAGAGTCATGAGACCCCTGCGTAGACCCAGAAGGGTGGCGTTATCGAACTATGTGGTGGATGCTTGCGCCCGTTGTGCTGGCGCGGACCAACCTGGTGCAGCCATATCGGCCCCTCGTGATCGTGATGAGCGCACCATACGCCCAATCAAGATCACGGATGTCGATTTCGCGGCCAGATAATGGGAAAACGCCCATTTTCGATCCGAACAGCCCATATGGGCGAGAATTTGTTCGATGAAACAGGTACAGGTCCCCGACGCACTGTTGGCGGCGGCGTCGAAAGCGCGCACCGTCACGGTGCTCACCGGCGCGGGCATGTCCGCGGAGAGCGGGTTACCCACGTTCCGCGATGCCCAGACGGGACTGTGGTCGAAGTACGACCCGATGACACTGGCCACGCCGGAAGCCTGGCACGAGGACGCCGGGCTGGTATGGGCGTGGTACCAGAATCGGCGCATCCAGCTGATGGCGGTGCAGCCCAACGACGGCCACCGCGCGTTGGCGCAGTGGGGATCTCATCGCGACGTCCGGATTGTCACCCAGAACGTCGATGACCTTCACGAGCGTGCCGGCAGCACCAAGGTCACCCACGTTCACGGCAGCCTGCTCAAATCGCATTGCGACACCTGCCTGACCGGTTTCGACGTGAGCGTCGCTGCTCCCGAATCCGAGCGGGTCGCGCCGCCCGAGTGCGACTGCGGCGGAAAGATCCGGCCGAGCATCGTGTGGTTCGGTGAGATGCTGCCGGAGGTCGAGTTCGGTCATGCCGTCGCGCATGCGCAGAACTGCGAATTGATGCTGCTCATCGGGACCTCCGGCATCGTGTATCCGGCGGCGGGGCTGCCGCAGCTGGCCCTGAGTCGCGGGGCGACGGTTGTCGAGATCAACCCGCAGGAGACCGACCTGTCCGACCGTGCGGATCTCGTCTGGCGGGCCACGGCTGCCACCGCGCTGCCGGCTCTGGTGAAGGCGCTGTCGCTGTAGCGGACGGCGGCCGAGACCGGCTATACCGTCGTTTCCCTGCCGCCGGGCGCCGCACCAGCACACGGGCAATCTCTTTTCTAATCCCATTGGTCGCACCGGTGATGACGATTCGCGAACCGGCGATGGGGCGATCTGGATACGTGCTCATGACCCTCCTCATTGAGTAAACGCATGGCATTCAAATACAGATAGCATGCAAATGCGGTGAGCATCCCAACTGGGAGCTGACCTGTCAAGAGCGCTGATGGACGAGCGGGGGCGCTACTCGCGCGGGCCCGGGACTGTGTCAGCAGCTCGCAGTGAGGGACCGAATGGTCAGACAACAGACCGCCGGGCAATGTATGTCATTCTCGCGCCCGCCAAGGGGCGGCGAGGGAGGCCACACGTGAATAGTGTTGCCGTGCGTTAGATTCCGAAGGTCAGGGTGATCTTGGCGCCCGGCTCAAGGTGAGCTCCGGCCGCGGGATCTTGCGTGATGATGCGGGATTTCTGGTTGGCGTCGTCGACGGGAACCTCTTTGGTCGCGACGCTCACTCTGCCCAACTTACGCAAAATCGGGTTCGCGTCGGTCCACTGCAACCCGACCAGCTGGGGCATGACGCCCGGTTGAATCGCCGGGGCGGTGGTACTCGATGGTCCTTCCTGAGTGGCGGGTGTCGAGCATCCTGCGAGCAGCCCCCCGGCGAGGCAGATCGCGGCCACTATTCTCATCGAGTCCCTTCCCAATATTTCTGGCGCAGTAGTCCTTTGGCCAGCTTACCGGCGGGGGTGCGCGGAAGGGTATCGGTGAAGTCAAAGCTCCGGGGCACCTTGTATCGGGCGATGCGTTCGCGCAGGAACTCGGTAAGCTCGGCGGCGAGTGCGTCCTGATCTGCTGACGAGTCGGCCGGCTGCACGACGGCCTTGACCGATTCACCCATCTCGGCGTCGGGCACCCCGATGACGGCGACATCCAATACCTCAGGGTGTAGTGCCAGGGAATTCTCGATCTCCTGGGGGTATATGTTGACGCCCCCGGAGATGATCATGAACGCCTTGCGGTCGGTGAGATACAGGAATCCGTCCTCGTCGACGTACCCGATATCGCCCGTCGTCGTCCAGGTGCTGTGCGTGGGATGGCAAGCACTACGGGTCTTTTCGTCGTCATTGTGATACGCGAACGGCAGCTCCTCGCGTTCGAAGTACACCAGCCCTGCCTCGCCAGTCGGGAGCTCGGCCCCCTCTTCGTCGCATATGTGCAGCACTCCGAGTGCGGGGCTGCCGACCGAACCCGGGCGTTTGAGCCAGTTCTCGCAGTCGATAAAAGTGACGCCGTTGCCTTCGGTCGACGAGTAGTACTCGTAGAGGATCGGTCCCCACCAGTCGATCATCGAATGCTTCACCTCGACCGGGCATGGCGCAGCGGCGTGGATCGCGACCTTCAGGGTGGAGACATCGTGCTGTTCGCGGATTTCCTTGGGCAACTTGAGCATCCGCACGAACATCGTGGGCACCCATTGGCTGTGGGTGATGCGATACCGTTCGATCGCGGCCAGGGCCGCCTCGGGATCGAAACGCTCCATCACCACCACGGTGCCGCCCATCGATTGCACGAAACCGGAGAAGCGCAGCGGGGCAGCGTGATACGCGGGCGCGGGGGACAAGTACACCGTGTCGGAGTCGAAGCCGTAGAGGTGCGCGAAGAGCATGGACAGGGGGTTGGGCTCGTCCACCTGCCGGTCCACCAGCGGCACCTTGATTCCCTTGGGGCGCCCGGTGGTTCCCGAGGAATACAGCATGTCCGATCCCGCAGGCTGGGAGGGCAGTGGTTCGTGTGCGGCGCCGGCGAGGGCGTCTTCGTATGAGTCGTAGCCGGCCACATCGCCGCCGAAAGCGAGGCGCAGCGTGACGGCCGGGATATCCCCGAGAATCGCCACTGCCTGGTCACGCACGCCTGCGGCGGCGACGAGTGCGGTGGATCCGGAGTCGTTGATGATGTAGCTGATTTCCGCGGGAGCCAGATGATGATTCACCGCGGTGATGTAGAGGCCCGATCGCAGGGCGGCCCAGTACACGACGAACACCTCGGGGACGTTGTCGCTGAGCAGTGCGACATGATCGCTCCTGCGCAGCCCGCTGTCATACCAATGCCGGGCCAGCCGTTGGGACTGCTCGTCCAATTCTCTGTACGTGAGCGTGGTCCCCGAGCCCGCCATCACGACGGCGGGTTTGTCGGGGAACTGGGCGGCGTGGGTACCTGGATACACGGACGAGGACCTTCCGACGGCGTTGTCTGCGGGCGTCGTCGACTGTACTTGACAGGGTGTCAAGTTTGATGCCGCACCCCGCCTCGACTCAATACGAGCGGATGTCTTGTGAGCCTCATGGCGTCCCACGAAGATCCTGGTCCGTGACCCACGAACAGCCCGGCGCCACGGCACTTGCCGACGGCCAGCCCACGACCTCACTTATGGCGCGCATCAGCGTCGACTGGTGGGCAACCACCATCGCCGGTGTGATCGCCCTACTCGCGGTGGCCAATGTACTGCCCAAGATTCCGTGGTGACCCGATGACGTCAAAGACCGAGACACAGACCGCCGACGAGGCATACGAAAACCGCGAGCCGAGCTTCACCTCCAATCGTCCTCTCGATTACATACCCGTGAGGGCCATCGGCCGGATCTCTCGGACCTCCCGGCCAACAAACGGTGGCGGTCCGCCCGGATTGGTGCGGAGATCGGTGTGGCGGGACCCTGCGGACGAATCCTGGTGCAGGGGGAGCCGGGGTGGCAGATCGTGCCGGAAGTCGCCCTGCTGCCAGGTGAGCCCGTCATCGACAAACCTGGCAAGGGTGCGTTCTATGCGACCGACCTCGATGTGGTGTTGTGCACCCGCGGCATTCGGTACATCGTGCTGACGGGTATCACGACAGATGTCTGGGTACACACCACCATGCGCGAGGCGAACGACCGGGGTTTCGAATGTCTCATCCTGTCCGACTGCACCGGCGTGACCGATCCCGGAAACCACGCGGCCGCGCTGAAGATGGTAACCATGCAGGGTGGGGTGTTCGGTGCGGTTGCGGACTCGAAGCAGCTGCTCGCGGCGCAATAGGCGCCCGCAGATCAGGGGGTCTTTACACCCAACTTCACGGGATAGGCGACGATGGAGGGGTGAACTGTCAGGAAGTGCGCGAGCAGCTGTCGGCGTGGGTCGACGGTGAGCAGGCGAGCGTCGCGCGCAAGCGTCTGGATGAGCATGTGCTCTCCTGCGCTTCCTGTCGGGAATGGCTGGGGCGGGCCCGGGGGCTGGACCGTCAGTTCGCCTACGCGCGTTCGGCTCCGACCCACGACCTGGCCGGACAGATCCTGGCTGCCGCGGCCGTCGAACCCCTGACCCGTACGGCCCGCTACGCGCACTGGGCCCGTCACAACATCAACCGGTGTGCACTGGTGCTCATCGGGCTGCTCCAGCTGGGGGTGGCCGGCATGCAGGTCGCCGGAATCGACTTCGGAATGGTGTCCTCGCATCACCACGGCGCGATGACCGGCGCGCACCTCATGAATGAATCCACCGCGTGGGTGGTGGCCCTTGGAGTCGCGATGGTGATCGCCGGTGTCCGTCCCGCCGCGGCGGCCGGCATGGCAACGGTGCTGGGCGCATTCGCGCTCGTACTCACCGGATACGTCATTAACGACGCCGTCAATGATCAGGTCACCTTGGCGCGCATCGTCAGTCACTCGCCGGTGCTACTCGGATTAATCTTCGCGCTACTGGTCCTGCGTGACTACCGCGCGGGACGTACTCCGCCCAATCAGCACCGTGCTGTGTTCCTCGATGAAGTGGCTCCGGGGGAGCGGCATCTGCGCTCCGCGGATAACTCAGCCGCCTGATACCCCGGCCCGGCGGCCAGCCACGAGCCCCCATATGAGGTCGATGGCGAGGAACACCCCCAGCGAGATTCCCAGCAGCGGTGTGAACCAACCAATCCCGATGACCACCACGGCCAGTGCTATCAGCTCCAGCGGCTTGAGGGCCAGCAGACCACCGCGTCGCGGCGGCGCCGGCCAGCGCCCACCCTTGGTCGGGCGCCTGCGCCACCACATCAGGTAGCCACGCGTGATGACGGTGATGAGCCCAATCACGATGAGCGCCACCAGTATCTGGTTCGGGATTCCGAACAGGATGCCCATATGGCCGTCGATCGCCCATTCGGTTGACTTCTGCAGCAGTGACCAGTCGGAGAAATTGCTGCGCCCGGTGATCTCCCCGTTGGACGGATTCACCGTGACGGCGTCAAGGTACGTCGGGATGCTGCGCTTGCGCTCCGACACCAGCCAGGCCGTGTTGGTCTCCGGAGGTGGGGTCATCCACAGCGGGCCGCGCAGCCCGGCTTCGTGCACCGTCTGCAGCACCGTGTTGACGCCGGCGAGCGGGTCCCCTGTCGAGGTGGGGGCGGCGCCGTGGTGTTCGTGGCCGGTCATCGGCTTGGCCGCTGCCGGGTCGAGTTCTGTGGACAGCGCCGGCCGGATCGCCTGGGTGATGTCGCCGATGTTGGTGCCGGCATACCGTGACCAGGTGAGCCCGGTCACCGAAAGCGCCAGCAGCCCAACGACTATCCAGACACCGACGGCGCCATGCCAGGTCAATCTGCGGCGGCGTGGGCTGGCATCGCGATCGGGGACGGCGATCCTACTCGGCCGCCCGGTGCGGCGGCGATAGCCGATCCACAGGAACAGTCCGCCGAGCGCGACCACCCACAACCAGCTGGCGGCCAGCTCGCTGTAGTTGCGCCCGAAGTCGTCTAGATGCAAGTTCCGGTGAAGCTCGTCGAACCAGGCGCGCACCGGCAGCCACTCGCCGTACGTGGTCAACGTTCCGCGGATCTCCCCGTTGTAGGGGTCGACGAACACCGTGCGCGAGTAATCGGCGGGAACGTCGTCGGTCGCGAAGATGATCCGCGTCGTGTCGTCGGGGAGCGCTGGCGGGCGGATGGACGTCACCGTGCCTGCCGGCTGTGCCGCCGTCGCCGCCGCCACCTGTTGCGACATCGGCAACTGCTGGGATCCGACGGAATCGATCTTGAGCTCGTGCCGGTAGACGACGGCATCGACCTGCCCGACCAGGGCATAGGCGAGCCCGGTCAGCGCTGCGACCAGGAGGAATGGCCCGACGAGGAGCCCCGCATAGAAGTGCAGACGCAGTACGATCGGTGCGAGTCGCCCCCACACGGTGTCGGGCTGGGACTCACGAGCCTCGGGCCGATCCTCGGTATATGTCACGGGATATTGGTCGGATGAACCGGCTAAAGAGTTCCCGCTGTTCACCTCCGAAGGTCTACGACATAGAGTAGGAGTTGTGGCCACCGGCACCGACGACGAGCAGCTGCTTGAGATTGCGCTGTCCGCCGGTCGTGGCGACAAATCCGCCCTCGAATCTCTGGTGAAGGCGACCCAATCCGATGTATGGCGATTCGTCGCCTACCTGGCCGATACCGGTGTCGCTGACGACCTCACCCAGGAGACCTACCTGAGGGCCCTCGGTGCGCTCCCGCGCTTCGCCGGACGTTCGACGGTCCGCACCTGGCTGCTGTCGATCGCCCGCCGCGTGGTGGCCGACCACATCCGCCACCTGAAGTCCCGGCCGCGTATCGCGCACGGGGCCGATCTGGAAGAAGCCTCGCTGCGGCGTCCGACACACCGGTTCGAGGAGTTGGTAGAGCTCAAGGCACTTCTGGCCGCGCTCGACGATGATCGGCGCGAGGCACTGGTGCTGACCCAGGTTGTCGGCTTGTCCTACGCGGAGACGGCGGACGTGTGCGGCTGCGCGATCGGCACTATCCGGTCCCGTGTGGCCCGCGCCCGCGACGAGCTCATCGGCTGGACCGAGCCCGAGAATCTGACCGGCTAGCGCGACAAGCGCTCGGCGATCTCCTGGAGGTTGGCCTCCATGCCTACGCGCCAGTCCTGCAGGCGGCGTGACACGATGCGTGCTTCCTTGTCGGGCATGGCCTCGATGGCCGGTGTCAGTCCCGACGGGCCGGGACCGAGCCGGCCCCATTGCCGGACGATCACTCCGTCGCTCGCCGGCTCTACCTCGAAACCCCAACTCGCCGCATAGGTGCCGCCCTCGGAGAGCACATTCCACACCCAGCGAGACTCGGGCTCGACCTCGGTGATCACCGATACCGTGTCCCACTGGCTGCCGTCTCCGCCGTTGGTGCCCTTGAATCGCGCGCCGACCGCAACCTTGTCGGCGCCGTCCAGCCACTGGACGTTGATCAGCTCGCCCGTGCAGTAGGTGGGGAAGGCAATATCGGTGACGAGGGCCCAGGCTTCCGTCACAGTCCCCGACATCCGTTGGGACACTTCGATAGTGGGGCAGTCGCGGTATCGCATAGGCTGATCCTACTGAGGTGATGGAGGGCCGGATGCGTATTGGTGTGACGATCGAGCCGAGGTTGCCTGGCGCCGCCGACTTCGCGCGCCGCGCGGAGCGGCTGGGTGTCGCCTCGCTCTGGGTCCCCGAGGTGTGGGGGTATGACGCCCTCACGGGTCTTGCCTACCTGGCCGCCCACACCGAGACCATTGGGCTGGGAACCTTCGTGGTTCAGCTGGGGTCGCGATCGCCGGCAATGCTGGCGACGTCGGCGCTGAGCATTCAACAGCTCTCCGGCGGACGCTTCATCCTGGGTGTGGGAGCCTCCGGACCGCAGGTGATGGAGGGGTGGCATGGCGTGCGCTTCAGTAAGCCGGTGCGGACCACGCGGGAGACTATCGACATCGTTCGGATGGTGGCACGTGGGGAGCGGCTCCAGTACGAGGGCGAGGTATACACGCTGCCGCTGCCGGGGAGCGCAGGAAAACCCTTGCGGCCCATGGTGGCGCCGCAAAATGTGCCCATCTACGTCGCTGCCATGGGTCCGGCGAATCTGGCACTCACCGGTGAGCTTGCCGACGGCTGGCTGGGCAACTCCTTCATCCCTGAGCTGGCCGAAGTGTTCCTCGGCCCCATCCGTGACGCGGCCGTAGCCGCCGGACGGGAGCTGGAGGACATTGACCTGGTGGCACCGGTTGCTCTCGAATTCGCTGACACCGCAACCGATGCCGCTGCCACAATCAGGCGTCATGCCGCTGGATACGCGTTCACCATTGGTGCCATGGGGGCCTCTGGGCGAAATTTTTACAACGAGGCGTTCACCCGACTTGGCTACGGCGATGGTGTCGGCACGGTGGAATCCTTGTGGCGCGCAGGAGATCGTGACGCCGCCCGCGAGGCCGTGCCCGACGATCTAGGGCGCCTCACCAACCTCGTCGGAACCGACGAGATGATCAGTGAGCGGCTGGAACGCTATCGCGCCGCCCGGATCTCGACGCTGCTGGTCAAGCTCGACACCCCATTCGATGAGCAGCTACGCGCGCTCGATCGCCTCTTCGCTCTGCT
>MAEX01000040.1 GCA_002013415.1 Mycobacterium sp. D16Q14 | reverse complement strand
CGGTCGGCACCACGCTCACCGTCGACGGACATCGGCTGGCATATCGCCAGTTCGGTTCCGGGGACCGTGTTGTGGTGCTGTCACACGCCTTCCTCACCTCGCATTATCTGGAGCACGCCTGGGCCAAGGAGTTGGCCGAGCGCGGCTTTCGGGTGATCTGCCTGGATCTGCTCGGCACTACCGCCGACGAGCACCCGCTGGAGCCTGATCGCTACAACTCGCAGGCCCTGGGGCGCCAGCTCATTGGCGCGCTGGATGCTCTCGGTATCGAACGTGCGGTACTCGGCGGCACCTCCATCGGCGCGAACATCTCGGTGGAGGCGGCGGCGTGGGCACCCGAGCGGGTGGCCGGTCTGCTGCTGGAGGGGCCGTTCCTGGAGCGGGGTATCGGCGCCGCCGGTTATCTGTGGTCCGCCGGGCTGACCCTGTTCACCCTTGGGCGGCCGCTGGTGTGGCTGGTCGGCGCGGTGGCCCGATCCTTCCCCGAAACCGAACAGCCCACCCTCGGCTTGCTGCGCGAATTCCTGACGGCTCCCCCATCGCGTTCCGCAGCATTCATGAGGGGCATGCTGGTGGGCCGGATGGCACCGCCCCGAGCGGTGCGCCGGGCCGTGAACGCGCCGACGATGATCCTCGCACTCACCGCGGACCCACTACATCCGGCGGCCGACGCACACAACCTCGCCATCGATATCGTTGGTGCACAAGTGGTTTCGGCCGGAACATTGGCCACCTTGCGGTTCTGGCCGCGCCGGGTGACACCCGCGATCGTGAGCTTCCTGGTGGAGACGTTCGGCATCGACGTCACCGCTCGACAAGCCGATGCCTAGCCACCCCCCTACTGCTAGAGTGACGCTTCATTCACATAATCGACAAGGGAGTCTGGGGAATGGCACTTCGGCGTAAAAAGGCACTCAAGTTGCTTGTCGACGGTCAGCCGACCGCGACGCTCGTCACGACCAAGGTCGGCCCGAGCCTGTTCCAGCGGCTTTCGGTGCTCATCGCCAACCTGATCCGCGTCGGATTCCGGGCGGCCGGCGCGGGCCTGGCCGCCACCGGCATTGCGCATTTCGTCGCGCCCCAGCCGTTCGAGTCCCTCTCCAAGGTCGCCTTCCCGGAGGACACCCGCCGCTGGGTCTACCAGAACGGCCTCACCGAGCTGTTGCTCGGCCTCGCACTGGCATTCCGGCGTACCCGCATCGTGGGTAGCGTTGGCAGCCTTGCCTATATCGGTTTCCTGGTGAGCCGGCTGGTCGCCAACGCCAACAAGAGCTAAGGCTCTAGCCGACTCCGCGGAGCCAGGTGACCTCGGCGCCGTCGCCGCCGCTGCGGTACGGCTCCAGGGCCTCATCCCATGCGCTGCCCAGCATGGTGTCGAGTTCGGCGGTGATGCTGCCGGGATCGGCATCCATCAGGCCGCGCAACCGCATCTCGCTGACCATGATGTCGCCGTTGGCACTCGTGCTGCCGCTCCACATGCCGAGCTGCGGAACGTGGCTGAAGCGCTGGCCGTCCACGCCGTCACTGGCATCCTCGGTGACTTCGAAACGGAGCACCGGCCACGAGCGCAGGGCATTGGCCAGGCGCGCACCGGTGCCCACCGGACCCACCCAGTTGGTGACGGCACGCAACTGCCCCGGCATGGCCGGTTGTGCCTGCCAGCGCAGCTTCACCGCGTCAGCGGTGCGACCGGACGTGATCGCCGACAGAGTCGACGACAAGGCCCACTCGACGTGCGGGCACACTGCGGCCGGTGAGGCATGGACATACACCACGCCGGTTGTCGAGTCGGCAAACTGAGGCGACGCGTGCATTCGTAGTGCTCCTTTGTCTTCGACGAGGACGTCTTCCCCAACGGCTCGCGAAGCTTCTAGAGCGTGTTACTGAATTACACCTATGTGCCTTGTGACACCATTGTGCCTTCTGATGCGCGTGTTGCGCCAGTCCTATGGGCCAATTTGAGGTAACGGCTTCCTGAGAGTTTGTGGGGAGCCCTTATCCGAACTCGGCCAGCACGGCATCGGACAGCTGTGGCCACACCTGATTGGCCCAGCCGTCGAAGGATCTGTCCGTGAGCACGACGAGCGCCAGGTCGACGCTCGGGTCCACCCAGATGAAGGTGCCTGCCTGCCCGAAGTGGCCGTAGGTGGCCGGTGAGTTCTCGCTGCCGGTCCAGTGCGGGAGCTTGGTGCTCTTGATCTCGAAACCCAGTCCCCAGTCGTTGGGACGTTGCACGCCATACCCGGGCAGCACCCCGTCCAGCCCCGGAAACACGACGTTCGTCGCACGATGATGTGTCTCGGCTGTCACAAGACGCGGCCGCAGCAGATCGCCGGCGAAGGCCGCGAGGTCTACGACCGTGGAGGCTCCGCCGTACCCAGCGGTGTCTGCCCCACCGGGCAGCACCGTGTCCCCCATCCCCAGCGGCTCGAACACCGCCTCAGTCAGGTAGGTGCCGAAGTCGATGGTCGAGCCTGCGGCGACGGCATGCGCCAGCACCGCGAAGCCATAGTTGGAGTACACCCGGCGCGTACCGGGCTTGGCGATGACAGCGTCAGAGAGCAGCGACAGCCCCGAAGCATGTGCGAGCAAGTGCTCGACGGTCGAGCCGGGAGGCCCGGCTGGAGTGGAGAGGTCGATGGCCCCCTCTTCGAACGCCACCTGTGCGGCCCGGGCGACCAGCGGCTTGGTGACCGATGCAAGGGCGAATTGGTGCGTCACCGGGCCTATGTGGGCCCTGATTCCCTCCGGCCCCACCACCGCGGCGGAAACGGTGGGCACCGGCCAGTCGGCGACGAGATCGAGGGCACTCACACCGATGACGATAGTGTCTGGCGCATGGCTCAAACGGTGCGCGGTGTGATCGCTCGGTCGGTGAAGGCTCCGGTGGAATTGGTGGACATTGTGGTCCCCGATCCGGGCCCGGGTGAGGTTGTGGTGAAGGTGCAGGCGTGCGGGGTGTGCCACACCGATCTGACCTACCGCGAGGGCGGGATCAACGACGAGTTCCCGTTCCTGCTCGGTCATGAGGCCGCCGGAATCGTCGAAACCGTCGGCGCCGGAGTGAGCACCGTGGAGCCGGGTGATTTCGTGATTCTGAACTGGCGCGCGGTATGCGGGGTGTGCCGGGCCTGCAAGCGTGGGCGCCCGCAGTACTGCTTCGACACCTTCAACGCCACCCAGAAGATGACGCTCACCGATGGCACCGAGCTGACCCCGGCCCTGGGGATCGGCGCGTTCATCGAAAAAACTCTGGTACATGCCGGGCAGTGCACCAAGGTCGACCCCTCCGCAGATCCGGCCGTGGTCGGCCTGTTGGGGTGCGGGGTGATGGCCGGCCTGGGAGCGGCCGTGAATACCGGCAACGTGGGCCGCGATGACACCGTGGCCGTGATCGGTTGTGGCGGAGTCGGCGACGCCGCCATCGCCGGCGCCAAACTCGCCGGGGCCCGCACCATCATCGCCATCGACACTGACGACAAGAAACTGGAGTGGGCCAAGGACTTCGGTGCCACGCACACCATCAACGCCCGTCAGGTCGACGATGTGATCACCGCGGTGCAGGAGCTCACCGACGAGTTCGGCGCCGATGTCGTCATCGATGCGGTCGGGCGCCCGGAAACCTGGAAGCAGGCCTTCTACGCCCGCGATCTGGCCGGCACCGTGGTGCTCGTCGGAGTCCCCACCCCTGACATGAAACTTGAGATGCCGCTTATCGACTTCTTCTCCCGCGGCGGATCGTTGAAGTCCTCCTGGTACGGCGACTGCCTGCCCGAACGGGACTTCCCCACCCTGGTCAGCCTCTATCAACAAGGCCGCCTACCACTGGATCGCTTCGTCACCGAACGCATCGGCATCGACAACATCGAAGAAGCCTTCGACAAGATGCACCACGGACAGGTGCTGCGCTCCGTCGTAGTGCTGTAGCCGGGCCCTCCGGTGTCGATCAATCGGAGGCATTTTGCGGCCGGAGGCGCCGGCGTGGCTGCTGCCACAACGGGTTTGGCCGCGCTCTCCGGGTGCGGCGATGGGAGCGACGAGACTGCCGGCGCCGATCTGATCGTCGTCGGCGGACCCGTCGTTACGGTCCACGGACAAGGCACTCCGGCCGAGGCGCTGGCCATCACCGGCGGGAAGATCGCCACCGCAGTCACCCACAAGGTGAAGGGATCCGGCCGGGTGCCCGCCCCGGAACAGCGAATCACTGTCACACAAGCCATGCGGGCACAGCCCATCGACGCGGCCTGGCAGCTGCATCTGGATGCCGAATCGGCAGTCTCGAGGGGGCTGCCGACAACACCACGAGCATGCTGTCGACGCGAATGCACTGCGAGACATCACGGTGCGGGTCACCTATCTCACTGGGCGGCAGACCTACTCAGCGGTCGTGCTCTAAGACACCACGAGCGCTCTTGGCTTGGTAAAGGGCGTCATCTGCCCGCCGGATAAGCAGTTCGAGGTCAACACAGCCTTGGTCGGTGGACTGCCACGCGGCTCCGACGCTCACGCTCCATGAATCGATCCCCGGCCGCGGGGTGCTGACCCGCCGAATGGTGTCGTCGATGTTTTCGGCACGGCCGGGGAACGCCACGACCAGGAACTCATCGCCACCGATGCGCGCGGCGATCTCACCGACACGCGTGCTCGCCACCAGCATGGCTGCCACCGCTCTCAAGATCTCGTCCCCCGCCTCGTGACCACGGGCGTCATTGAGTTCTTTGAGCCGGTCGAGATCCAACAGCACGACGACGATGTCGGTGGCATCGAGGCGCGTACGACGCAGGAGATCCGTCGCGGTGGTCACCCCCCGCCTGTTCAGCAGGCCGGTCAGCGGATCGCGGTCAGCGGCAACCGCCAAGCCCAGGATCGACTGTGTGCTGTTCTGGATCACCGCCTGTAGGAGGATCGGCGCGACCATGACCGAGGTGAGAACGGGTAACACGTACATGATCTGTTCGAACCACGTCGTGATACCGGATAAGACAGTGAGCGTGGCGAGCACGCCCACATTCGCCAGACCGAACACGCAATGCACCACCAACCCCCGTCGACCCAGAAAAAAGGCGGGAATGAGGCCGACTACGCCCAAATACACAATCGCAAAGAGCCTCGCCACGGGGTCGGAGAACATGGCTGTCCCGATCGCCAATGCCATATCGGCCCACACCACGAATGCAACCGTGCGACGCCGACTGGGCCAGGGCAGGAAAAACCAGCACAGACCAACAATCACCGCCGACGCGACCAGAATGCCGAGGATCGTACGCGGCCAGAAGCCGTGCGGTCCTAGCGAATTCAACTGGCCGACTACGCCTACTAGCGCGCCAAAGAGGCAGAGGACCCCAATGGCAACCTTGAGACGACCAAGTTGTCCGGTGTCTCGCAGGGAGTTCGTGACCACTTCGTACTGGAAACCTGTCTCCAGCCGCTGCCGATTGCTCACGGGCCATTATGACCCTTGTAATCAGCCTGAGTGGGTCACTTTCGCAACGAAGCCCGCACGGCCGATAGCGGCAGGCATGACGACACCACATGGGCGCAGGGCTGCGATCATCGGCGCGGGACAGAGCGGCGCCACGGCCGCACTGGGACTGCTGGACAAAGGTTTTGACGTCACAATCTATAGCGACCGCGATCAGAGAAAGTTTGCGGGAAGATGTGCCCGCGACCGGCACCGCGCTGATCTTCGGCGAAGCGCAGCGTGCCGAGGCGAGCCTGGGGCTGACCAACGTCGACACCCGGCTCAAGGCCGATGATCGCCTCACCCAGTTCCAGGAACGCGGCGGGCGTTTCGTCGTGGAACAGGTGGATCCAGAAAGGCTTGACTCGATCGCTGCCGGCCACGACCTGACCTTGGTGGCGACCGGCCGCGGCGGTCTGTCCTCGCTGTTCCCGGTGGATGCCTCCCGCAGGGTGTACGACCGGCCGCACCGGCGGCTGCTGATGCTGTCGGTCGCGGGCCTGGGGCACGGGCCCGATGTCTTCCGCCCACCGGCGACCGGCCGGTGGGCGCTACAGCGCGTTCTCCTTCATTACCGATCAGGGCAAGGCGAGGCGGGGTCCGCACCTGCACCCGCCGACGCCATCCTTGAGCGGTTCTCCCCCGCCGGCCGATTCGCCCGGTCCGGGCTGGTGCGCGCCGCCTAGCGCCGAGCCGGGCGGTACGCCGTGACGACCACCGAACCGCCGAGCCCGATGTTGTGCTGCAACGCCACGCCGTCCTTGGTGGCCGCGCCGGCGACCTGACGCTTGTCGGCCTGCCCGCGCAGCTGCCAGTTCAGTTCGGCACACTGGGCCAGCCCGGTGGCGCCCAGCGGGTGTCCCTTGGAGATCAGGCCGCCCGACGGGTTGACCACCCATTTGCCACCAAAGGTGGTGTCCTGGTTGTCGATCAGCTTGCCTGCCTCACCCTGCTCACAGAAACCAAGCGCCTCGTACACGAGGATCTCGTTGACCGAGAAGCAGTCATGCAGCTCCACCACGTCGATGTCCTCGGGGCCGATCTGCGCCTGCTCGTACACGGCGACGATCGCCGCCTTGTTCATGTGCGCGCCGACGATGCCCGCCGCGGTGCCGTCGAACGTGTCGGCCCGGTCGGTGACGGTGGCCTGCCCGACGATCTCGACGGCCTGGTCGGCGAGTCCGTGCTTGTCGACGAACTCCTCACTGGCCACGATGGCCGCCGCAGACCCATCGGAGGTCGGTGAGCACTGCAGCTTGGTCAGCGGCGCCACGATGCTGCGCGACGACAGGATGTCTTCCAGCGAGTATTCGTCCTGGAATTGGCTGTACGGGTTGTTCACCGAGTGCTTGTGGTTCTTGTAGCCGATCCACGCCAGCTGCTCGGCGGTCAGGCCGTACTCGCGCATGTACTCCTCGGCCGCGGCGGCGAACATCCATGCGGTCATGGGCATTTGCGGCGGCGTCAGTTCACCGAGACGCTTGAGCTGCGGCATCAACGGCGACTCGCGGTCGGTGAACTTCATGCTCAGCGAGCCGCGCTCCATCTTCTCGAACCCGGCCGCCATGACGACATCGGACTGGCCGCTGCGAATAGCGTTGGCCGCCATGAACAGTGCGGTCGATCCCGTCGAGCAGTTGCTGTTGACATTGTAGATCGGAATGCCGGTGTGGCCCAGTTCGTAGAGCGCGCGATGCCCGGAACACGAGTCGCCATAGACGTTTCCGACGAAGGCCTGCTCAATCTGTTCGTACCGGACCCCGGCGTCGTCGAGCGCCTTGGTTCCGCTCTCCTTGACCATGGCCGGGTAATCCCAACCCTCGCGATTCCCCGGCTTCTCGAACTTCGTCATGCCGACGCCGACGACGAATGCCCTGTTCTGCTGCTTCATTATCACTCCTTGTCGCGTCTGGTCACAGAGACCGAGAGATGAGTTCTTTCATGATTTCGCTTGTGCCGCCGTAGATTTTGTTGACGCGCGCGGCGGCGTACGCCCGGGCGATCGGGTACTCCATCATGTATCCGTATCCGCCGAAGAACTGGACACACCGATCGACCACCGCAACCCCCTTATCGGTGGCCACCAGCTTGGCGATGGAGGCCGTCGCGGGGTCATTGGCGCCGTCGATGTAGTTCTGGATGCACCAGTCGACGGTTGTCTTGATGGACAGCACCTCGGCCTTCAGCTCGGCCAGCTGAAACCTGGTGTTCTGAAACTTGATGAGCGGCTGGCCGAATGCCTCGCGCTCCTTGGTGTACTTGATCGACTCCAGCACCGCGGCCTCGGCCATGCCGGCGTTCCCCGAGGCGATGATGAGGCGCTCGCGCGCCAGCTGAGTCATGAGCTGGATGAACCCCTGGCCATCTTCCTCGCCGAGCCGGTTGGCCACCGGCACACGCATATCGCTGAAGAACAGCTCGCGGGTGTCCTGCCCGTGTTGCCCCACCTTCTCGAGCACCCGACCTCGCTCGAATCCGGGCAGGTCCTTGGTCTCGGCGACGATGAGCGATATCCCCTTGGCGCCCTGGGATGGATCGGTCTTGGCCACGATCACCAGCAGGTCACAGTGTGTGCCGTTGGAGATGAACGTCTTCGAGCCGTTGATCACGTAGTGATCGCCATCCCGGACCGCGCTGGTGCGAACCCCCTGCAGATCGGATCCGGTTCCGGGCTCGGTCATGGCGATGGCCAGCACCAGATCACCACTGATGATGCCCGGCATCCAGCGAGCCTTCTGCTCGGTGTTGCCATAGGTGTTGATGTAGTGCGCGACGATCGGCGAGTGCACGCCCCAGCCCGTCGCGGTGTCCTGGGCAAGGGCCAGCTCCTCGGCGACCACCGCGGAGAATCCGAAATCGCCTCCGGCACCGCCGTATTCCTCGGGCAGGTCCAGGCCGAGCAGACCGGCGTCGCCCAGCTTATTCCAGAATTCGCGGTCCACCTGGTGCTGCGCGCTCCAGCGCTCCTGGTTGGGCGTGGACTCCTTGCGCAGAAACTCGGCGGCATGCTTGCGCAGGTCGCGGTGCGCATCGGTCTCCCAGGACGCGCGATAGGACGGGAATAGTGCGGACATCTTCCTTGACCTCCTCGTCGAAACGATACAAGTGTATCGTTTCAGATTCGCTTGTAAAGGGGTGCGGTACGATGAGGCCCATGGCAAACCCGCGCGCGACCGACGAGGACCTGACCGCGAAGGCGCGCATTCGCAACACCGCGCTGGATTTGTACGCCCAGTACGGCGAGGAGCGAATTTCGTTGCGCGCAGTGGCATCCGAGGCCGGAGTGACACTCGGGTTGGTGCAACACCATTTCAAGACCAAGGCAGGTCTGCGCGAGGCCGTTGATCAGCTGGTCGTCGACTACCACGTCGAGGCGTTGCGCTCCGTCGATGAGGAGAAGGACCCGCGCAAGCTCGCCGCGGCCCGTGATGCCGCTGTCATCGCGATGCTCAAGGCGAATCCCCCGATCGTGAACTACGTGCGCCGGGCCGTGCTCGAGCCCTCCGTAGAACAGCTGAGCATGTTGAATGCGTTGATTCAGCTGACGCGCGACGAGGTGGCCACCCTCCGCGAGGAAGGCATGGCCCCCACCGATCGCGCCGAGTCCACTCAGGTTGTTTCCGTGATGGTTCGGCAGATGGGCGCCCTCCTGCTGCAACCCCTGATCGACGCGGTATGGGACCGGCTGGAGCACGGGGACACCCCAAAGCCCACGCTATCCATCAAAGTGCTCGACTAACCGCCGCCCCAAGCGGTTACGGTACTGATGTGATGTCACGCAGCCCCGGCTATCGGCCCACCGATGACGAACTACTCGATCTGGTGTTACCGGTTGTGGCCGAACAGGGCTGCGGGGCAGTCACTATGGACCAGATCGTGGCTTCCGGCCAGGTGACCAAACAGACGCTCTACGCACACTTCGGCTCCAAGGACGGGTTGCTCATCCGACTCGTCGGACGCGAGGCAACCCTGATGCGCGCAATCTTCGACGATGTGTCGATGCCGGAGAATGTCGACCTGAATGACCCGGCGGCATCGCTGAGCGATGCCCTGAAGCCATTCTTCGTCCATGCATCCTCACGCCCACTGGGTATGCGCCTACTGGCCGATTCCACCGCGCCGCATGTCCCCGGGTTTGATCAGCAGGTGCTCACCGATGCGGTGTCCCGGATCATGAGCATCCTCGAACTCTGGGAGCCGGTGCACGACGAGACCGAGACGCACCGGCGCCTACTGCTGGCGACCATGAGTGCACAAGCCATCAGGTCGGGAGTTTTGACGGCCATCGCTCACCACATCGACCCCGACGTCGCGGTGCGTACCTGCGCGACGTACATCGTCGCCGGCATCAGCGCCGCCTATCCGGAGTCCACCTGACCCACGCCCCTCTCGCGGCGCCACCGAATTTGGCTCTTGCCATACCCATTCATGCGGTCTACCGTCGAGCTTGACTCTACGTTCTAGCTTCGATGATGCAGCCAAAGGATGTCGACATGGAAATAGATCTACTTGCGGACGAGCACGTGTTCCCAGTCGATCGGGAGACGACGGCGACCGCCTTGCGGGTGACCGGTGAGATACCGAAATTCCTGAACGGCCGTTACGTCCGTACTGGCCCCAATCCGCTTCCCGGACAATATGACCCCAACAACTACTCGGTGTTCGGCCTGACCGGCGACGGCATGGTGCACGGCGTGCGGCTGCGCGATGGGCGCGCCGAGTGGTATCGCAGCCGGTGGGTGCGCACGCCGAAGGTGTCCAGACTGCTGGGCGAGAAGCCGAAGCCGGCCAACTATCGCGCCGGTGTGACCACCGTGTCCCCGCAGACGAACGTCTATGGCTTCGCTGGCAAGACGATCGTCAGCGCCGAGGGCGGTGTCGCGCCCTACGAGCTGAACGATGAGCTGGAAACCATCAGAACCTGCGATTTCGGCCGAACACTCGAAGGCGGATACACCGGACATCCCAAGCTGGACCCGGTGACCGGCGAGTTGCACGCTGTCACCTACCAACTCGTCGGGCCGGCGGTGGCACGCTATGTAGTCATCGATCCCCAGGGCACGGTGCGCAAGAGCGTGCCACTCGACGTGCCGGGCCGGCCGTTACTGCACGACATCGCCCTGAGCGAGAACTACGTGATGATCTTCGACTGCCCGCTGGTAGTCGACCTCAACCAGCTCACGCGCAAGGTCGCGCCCTCGGCCACACCGCAGTTCATCACCCGGATGGCGGCGGGGCTCCTCGGCCGATTCGAGCCGCCCGCGTTGTTCGGCCCGCTGGTGGCCCGGTCACCCCTGCCCAAGACGGCCGAGGTACCGCTGCGGTGGAAGAGCTCGCACCCCAGCCGAATTGGGGTGATTCCCCGGGAGGGACCCGCCACGGTGCGCTGGTTCGAGATCGAACCGTGCTACGTGTTCCA
The DNA here is from genome assembly GCA_002013415.1 of Mycobacterium sp. D16Q14. Taxonomy (GTDB): domain Bacteria; phylum Actinomycetota; class Actinomycetes; order Mycobacteriales; family Mycobacteriaceae; genus Mycobacterium. The sequence continues at coordinate 6,087 of MAEX01000040.1, read as the reverse complement.
CACCCTCAACGCTCACGAGGAGAACGGCACCATCGTCATCGACGCCTGCCGTATCACCGGCCCCGACGAGGACGCGGAGTACAACATCGCCGACGTGCTGGGGACGGGACGGCCACGGCTGCACCGGTGGGAAGTCGACCTGGAAGCCGGAGTGGTCAAGGAATCGTGGACGGACGAGCGCCTCCAAGAGTTCCCCATGGTCGACCCGCGCCGAGTCAGCCTGCCACACCGATACGGCTTCACCACCAGCGTCGGCGACACCGATATCGACACCCTGGAAAGTCTCGATGACGCACGAGCCTCGCTGATCCGCTACGACCTCACCAACGGCGGCACCATCGAACACAAGCTGGAGGCCGGGCACATACCGGGCGAGTTCTCCCCCGTGCCGCGTTCCGAGGACGCCGATGAGGCCGACGGGGTGCTCATCGGATATGAATACGATCGCGGTACCCGGCTGAGCAATATGTTGATCGTCGATGCCCAGTCGATGGAAAGGCTTGCCACCATTCACCTGCCAGCACGGATACCGTTTCAGTTCCACGGCAACTGGATCCCGGCCTAGCGCTCGGCCGCCACGATCCGCACCCCGTCCCTGCCCGCGGCCAGCAGATCCTGCAGTACCTTCTCGACAACCTGCAGGTCGGCATTGCTGTAGCGCTGCAGGAAATCGCGCACACCGCGTTCCATCTCCTCGTGCAGCTGGCCGTGCACATCGACGACGGTGCTCCCGTCGGCGGTCATGATGAGCTCAATCTCCTTGCGGTTACCTGGAATCGGTGCACGTACGACCCAGCCGGCGTCCACCAGGCGCTGCACATGCTTGGACACCGTGCCCTTGAGCTGACCGGAGCGCGCGGCCAGGCCCACCACACTGACCGGCCCGTCCGCGACCGCCGCCAACAGATGTAGCGACAGCGTCGGCAGCGTCCTGATCAGGTGTTCCATCCGGCGCGGGAGCCGCTCGGCCAGGAAATCGCGCTCGGCGTCCGTGTCCTCGTCCGGGTCAAACTTGTCCCCCACCGCACCCACCAGGGTGTTGATGCTGCCGATCAACGCCGACTTGGTTTTCATGGAAACTATATTGCCATCCGTCGGCGGGTGTCGTACATTGTTTATATAGTTTCGACGGAAACTATTTCTACAGAAACTTAGGAGCACGCCATGAAAGCAGCCGTCGTACACGAGTGGGGACAACAGCCCGCCTACACCGACGTCGCCGACCCACAGGCCCCCGAGGGCGCCGAGATCGCCACCGTGGAGGCATCGGCCCTGACCAACCTGACCCGAGCCGTCATCTCCGGAACGCACTACAGCAGCAAGGAAATCACCCTTCCGGCGATAGCCGGTGTCGACGGCGTCGCCCGGCTGGCCAACGGCAAGCGGGTGTACACCGGGTCCATCGCGCCGCACGGCCTGATGGCCGAGCGCACCGTCGTCTATCCCGCAGGCGCCGTCGAGGTGCCCGAACATGTCGATTCGGTGACCGCCGCCGCAATACCCAATCCGGGAATATCGGCCTGGCTGGCCCTGTCCCATGGCGCCGCGGTGCAGCCCGGCCAGCATGTGCTGGTACTGGGAGCCACCGGAGTGACCGGCTCGCTGGCGGTGCAGCTCGCGAAGTCGGTGTTCGGGGCCGGGCGCGTGACGGTCGCGGGCCGCAACGCCGAGCGGCTGGCCTGGCTGCGCACCGTGGGCGCCGACGATGTCATCACGCTGGGCAGCGATGACCTCACCGAGGCCATCACCGCGCGGCACGCGGCGCGCCCGTTCGACGCCGTGCTGGACTACCTGTGGGGCTCCCCCGCCGAGCAGACCCTGAACGCGCTGTCCGCAAGCCATTCGTCGGCACACTTCCACGCCACCCGCTTCGTCCAGATCGGCGCGATGACCGGCGAGACGGTCAGTGTCAACGCCTCCACCCTGCGCAGTACCGGCATCACCCTGTCCGGTGTCGGGATCGGCAGTGTGCCGCCCGAAGCCCTGCTGCAGGCACGCACCGAGGCCCTGCCGAAGCTGTTCGCCATGGTCGATAGCGGAGACCTGCAGCTGCAGACACTGGCCCGGCCGTTGGCCGATATCGAAACCGTCTGGGCGACAAAGGAGCCGTCTGGGGTGCGGGTGGTGGTCACTCCCTAGTAACCTGCCGGTCGCCTATTTCCGGTTTCCCCGTGCGCCATTCGATGGCACGGTGTGGACATGACGCACTTCGCCGAGCTCGATCACGACGAACACTCCCGCACCGGATTGAATGCCGACACACTGCAACGGGCCATCATCGATCATCTGCGGTACTCGATCGGGCGTCCGGCGAGCGTGTTGACCCCCGCGCACTACTACCGGGCCCTGGCGCTCGCGGTCCGAGATCGCATGCAGCAGCGCTGGATTGCCAGCATGCAGACCTACCTGGACCTGAGCCGCAAGGTGGCGGTGTACCTGTCGGCGGAGTTCCTGATGGGACCGCAGCTGGGCAACAACCTGCTGAACCTGCAGATCGAGGCGCAGGCCCGCGATGCGTTGTCCGCGCTGGGGCAGGACCTCGACGAGGTGCTGGAGTGCGAGGAGGAGCCGGGCCTGGGCAATGGTGGCCTGGGCCGCCTGGCGGCCTGCTACATGGACTCGCTGGCCACCCTGGATCGTCCGGCGATCGGCTATGGCATCCGGTACGAATACGGGATCTTCGACCAGGAGATCCGCGATGGGTGGCAGGTCGAGAAGACCGACAACTGGCTCGACAACGGAAACCCCTGGGAGATCGCTAAACCCGATCTCAACTTCCTCGTCGGGTGGGGTGGCCACACCGAGCAATATCTGGACGAGGACGGGAACTTCCGGGCGCGCTGGATCCCGCAGCGCTTCCTCAAGGGCATTCCGTACGACACCGCCATCCAGGGCTACGGCGTCAACACCTGCAACACCCTGACGCTATGGAGTGCCCGCGCCGTGCAGTCGTTTGAGCTGGACGCCTTCAACGCCGGCGATTACTACAAGGCCGTCGAGGACGAAGTGGCCTCCGAAACCGTCACCAAGGTGCTCTACCCCAATGACGAGCCCGAGGCCGGCAAGCGACTGCGGCTGCTGCAGCAGCACTTCTTTGTCTCCTGCTCACTGCAGCGCGTGCTACATATCCTGGAGGACGTGGCCGAGCGCCCGGTCAGCGAGCTGGCCGAGCAATTCGCGTTGCAGCTCAATGACACTCACCCGTCCATCGGTGTCGCGGAGTTGATGCGACTGCTGCTCGACGAGCGCGCCCTGGGCTGGGACGAAGCCTGGGAGATCACCGTGGCGGCCTTCGGGTACACCAACCACACCCTGCTGCCCGAGGCGCTCGAGACGTGGCCACTGGGATTGTTCGCCGAATCGCTGCCGCGGCACCTGGAGATCATCTACGAGATCAACCGCCGTTTCCTGGACGAGGTCCGGTCCCGCTTCCCCGGCGATGATGCCCGGGTACGGCGGATGTCGCTCATCGGCGAAGAGGGCGGTAAGAGCGTGCGGATGGCGCACCTGGCCACCGTCGGCAGCCACGCCATCAACGGTGTGGCCGCGCTGCATTCGGAGCTGCTCAAAGAAAGCGTGCTCAAGGACTTCTACGAGCTGTGGCCCGAACGATTCAGCAACAAGACCAACGGAGTGACGCCGCGCCGGTTCCTGGCGCTGGCCAATCCGGGCCTGCGGGAGCTGCTCGACGACACCATCGGTGACGGCTGGGTGGCGGATCTGAACCGGCTGCGCGAGCTGGAACCGTACGCCGAGGACTCGCCCTTCCGGATGCAGTGGCGAGAGGTCAAGCGCCTCAACAAGGCCCGGCTCGCCGAGTATGTGCTCGCAACCACCGGGGTGGACCTGGACCCCAACTGGATGTTCGACATTCAGGTCAAGCGAATCCACGAGTACAAGCGTCAGCACCTCAACGTGCTGCACATCGTCACGCTGTACCACCGGCTCAAGCAGAACCCGGATCTGCGGATCGCGCCACGCGCCTTCATTTTCGGCGGTAAGGCCGCGCCCGGATACTTCATGGCCAAGCGAATCATCAAGCTCATCAATGCGGTCGGCGAGACCGTCAACAACGACCCCCACGTCAGTCAATTCCTCAAGGTGGCGTTCCTGCCGAACTTCAACGTCAAGAGCGCACACCTGATCTACCCGGCCGCCGATCTGTCGGCTTAGAGCCATTGTATACCGGTAGTTCAGATACGAAAAAAGCCCCCGAGCAGCCCGGTTAAGGACCGCCCGAGGGCTTAGGTTTTTCAAGACGCTACGTCGAGATCCACATCTTGGCATCCGAGTTCGTACACGTCGCCGAGACCGAATAAGCGGGTTGCTAGGTCCACAACCTGTTGGAACGGCAGGGGTTTAAACTCACACCTTGTGCCGTCTAGACGAATAAGCTCCGCCTCGGTCTTTCGTGCCAGGGGTCCGGCTTCACGAGAAACCCAGATCTTCTGAAGGTCCACGCCGAAGTGTGCAGCGGTAGTTCGATGAGTCGCCCAACGCTGCTGCGGGTCGGTGGTTACTCCAACCTTAACGCCCCGATCCTCTACAGCTATGACATACAAATAATTGTCCGAGCGGCGGCCTGGAAGAGGCTTTCCTACCCCACGGATCCAAGACTCCATGCGTACCCGGAGCTCTGGCGGTCGCTTGTCCAGAAATGTACTAGAATAACGCGGGGACTTGTGGAAGTTGCAAGTCGACTGGGAATATGGATTTTCCACCTCCCGAGTACACACCCACGATCCGTATCTGTCCGAACCACTAGCCCGGCAGACAGCCTGTAACGTTTTTGCCATCGAGCAATGTCTCCTAATTCCACCACTCAGTGCATAAACTGGTGGGGTTAGTCTTAATCACGACGGGTAGGTCTGCGGAGGCCGACACGTACTTGAGTGCCTCCGCGAACTGTAAAATATCTTGAACCTCTAACCCACGATCACCCACTCCCAAGTAGGCAAGTCCACCCGATTTAAGATCTTGTTCGTCCGTCACAGGTACCCGCCATCCCCGAAGTACTCGCGGCTGGTGTACGGCGCTAGTGCGTTTGGTTTCGCCGTCACCGCGTGCTTCGGTCGTAGGATGATGATCGAGAACCCCCGACGGTCGAAGTCGGCGTGGATGGATTCTTTGTCCTCCAACTCACGGATGGTTACGGGTTGAACGGAATCCGGTAGATCGGGATTCGGTTTACGGAAGAAGTTAAGCAATCGACGGACCACTGTGGTGCTCCTTTTCGTATTCGTTCAGTATGTTCGATTCAGTTAGTGAGAACTTCGGTGGTGAAGCTGTGATGGTGTACATCGGTTGTTCGTTCATCTTCTTGAGCTCTACCACGATGTTTTGTATCGAATCTGCGATCTCACGGAACTGTGCTTCAGTCAGCACTAGTCCACTCCTTTCGGATTTGCCGGTATAACAGCACCGGCCAAGCGAATACCAACCCGACGAACAACGCCGGGAAACCGAATACGATGACCACCAGGGCTAGGGTCTCGCTTCGTTCGACAATCGGCTCGAAACGCCGATCAGCCAACGTGTCCCACGTCCTACCTAATAGGTGCATAGAGAACAGAACGGACACAAGGGTGTAGAAGACGATTCCGGCAGACAGTAGGAATATCACTTCGACGCCTTGGACAAGTCGTGTTCCAAATCGTTGATACGACCGTTCAATTCGTTATCCAGATGGGTGGAGACCTACTGGCAGCGCATATTTCGGCTGCCATCGAGATCCAGCTTCCACCCGTTGGTGGTGCTATCGACGCTATCGCTAACCCGATCTACTCGGACACGATCCTCGCGTTCATGGAGATACCCACCCTCCGTGCCATGGAGCTCTCGTTACCCCTTCCCGGGTTGGAGAACGCCATCACCGGACTCGGAGACTTCCACTACTACGAGGGCTGGGCAGACGGCGCCGATAAGGCGTTCACGCTCTCAGCGATCATGGCGATCCGGGCGAAGATCTGGGCGACCAGAGCTCACACGGCTCACACGATCAAGGTGTCGGACGCATCGCCGTACTACATCGGTGCACCCGGCTTCGGGCATTTCTGGCTCGGAGACCGTGTCGGCACAACGGTTGGG
>MAEX01000039.1 GCA_002013415.1 Mycobacterium sp. D16Q14 | reverse complement strand
CAACACGTACCAGCCGCTTGGCTTGTCCCAGTGTGTTGTTGGCGCTGACCAATTCCCGGTTTTCCAGGACGGTCATGGGCATCACCTCGAACCGGGTATCGATGGCCGCCGTCACCGGCCCGTCGATGGCACGCAGTTCGTAGAGGGGACCCTCGGCCGAGTCGGTGAGAGCATCGGTGCCCCTGACCCCGCCCAATGACGCCCAGAGGGCTTGCGAGAAGGCTTCGACACTGCCCGCGAAATCACCAGAAGTGTCTGCCTCACCACAGGGAAGAATCGACGTACCGCCGAGCACGGCGAGGTGCTCATCGATTTTCCGCGGCACCGCCTGGTATGTCTCAGCCCAGTTCCGGTCCCCGACACCTAATACCGCGTAGCGCAGCCCGCTGTCCGCGCGAGCATCTGCGCTATCGAGCCACGCGAGAAACTGCCGGGCGTCGTCAGTCGGTTGACCGTTGTAGGACGCGGCGACCACGACCATGGCGCCCTCGCTGGGCAGGGCTCGTATCGCTTCGTTCAGCGGGGCGACGGTCGTGCGGTAGCCAAGATCGGAGGCTTCCTCGGCCAGCTGATGCGCCAGTGCTCGACAGGTGCCGAGATTGGAGCCATGGAAGACGGCCAGCGCCGACCCCGGTGCGGCGGTGGCCGCCGGGTGTCGCGTCTCCTGCGGTGTGAGGGCGGTTGTCGCGGCCGGTTCATGCTGGCGGTCCTGGGAAGTACGCCGCGCCAAGCCAATCCGAAAGCCGACAGGTTTCCGGAGGAGATCGCTGTGGGTGCGCAGCTGGTAATGCTCCGAGTCGATAAAGCGGTATCGGTGTACCAGCGTTGCGAGAGCCATCGTCGCCTCGTGCAGCGCGAACTGTCGCCCGATGCAGGACCGGGCACCGGTGCCGAAGGGTTTGAACAGGTTCACCGGCCGTCCGGTCGACTGTTCTGGTGAGAACCGGTCCGGGTCGAAGATCTCCACGTTGTCACCCCATTGCGGCTGCCGGTGCAGCGCGGTGGTGAGGACGGTGACCACCTCGCCCTTCTGCACGGGGTAGCGCCCCGCGAGCAGGGTGTCTTCCGTGGCCATCCGGTCGAATTCGCGGACCGGGGGTGAGAGCCGCAACGTCTCGTCCACGATCTGGCGGATGTAGCGGAGCTTGCCGATCTCGTCGAACGTCGGGGTGTGTGCGTCTTCCGGCCCGAACAGCGCGTCAACTTCGGCCTGCGCCCGGTGGAGTACGGCAGGGTTTTTTACCAGGCTGTAGAGCGCGGTCGGCATCACGGTGGAGGTGGTGTCCTGCCCGGCGATCAAGAACGTCAGGACCTGAGAATGAACGCTACTCAGCTCCAGTGCCGGAGTCTCGGGGGTACCGGGCGCGAGCATGAGTCGGAGAAGGTTCTCATGCTCGTCGGCACCGTCGCCCTGCTGGGCGATGAGCTCATCGATGAAGGTATGCAGCTTGTCCTGCTCGGCTCTGAACAGATCCTGCTTGCCGCCTCCCGGAGCCAGCAGTTGTTGTAGCGCAACGGCGAAGCTAGCCGGAACCGCCGCAAGGCCGTCGCGCTGGTAGGAGTCGAACCTCGCCCCGAACCCGGCCAGCCCGACCGTGTCCATGGCGAGCTTGCCCAGATCTTCAGCCACGTCCACGAGGCGCTCGCCGGCGCTTTCGTCCCACCGGGCCAGGAGCTGACGGTTGATGTCGAGCATGGCGGGGTGGTAGTTGCGCAGGCCACTAAAGCTGAAGCCGGGCAGCAGAACATCGTGGGCTTTCTGCCAGTTCGGCTCACCCGGATAGGCGGTGAACAGTCCGTCGCCCGCCAGCGGGCGGAACCGGTCCAGCCGATCGGTAATGCCCTTGATGAACCGGGTCTCGTCGCATAGCTCCTCGACGAGGGCCAGTGAGCAGGCGTAGAGCCGACGCGAAACCCCGAAGTCCGCATAGAAGAGTGGCCCGAGCTCTTCGACAAGCAGATCGGCGGGCAGGGCATAGGGACGCCCGGGTAGCGGACCGGGTGGCAGCGGGTGTCCGTCGGCGCAGGGAATGCCTTTGATCTCCGGCGGACGTGCAGGGGACGTGTATTCGCCCGGCTCCACCACGCGAACATCGCCGCTCATATGCGCTTCCCCTTCACTCCCGTAGGTGTAGTCGGTCGTCTACACCTTGGCCACCCACGACTGTACACATGCGACTACAGCCCAGGTAATGCCGTGGTTGGGGTGGCCTGATTGTCCTGCGTCGGGGCGTGAGCGCACCTGGCAACGGGCGAAATGATTACCCCGATGCGGGGGGCGTTCGGTTACGCGCTGGGGGAGCAGGTTGTGGAGGAGTCGGATGATTCGCTGCTCACACAACGGTTTCCCAGTACGGCGACCAGTCGCTGGACCACCGTGTCCGCCGCGCCGTCAGTGAGCTTGTCCTTGGCGTAGGTGGTGTGCGAGATGATGTCTCCGCCCTGCGGATCGCAGAAGAAGTCTCCGGGGTTGCAGACGTCAATCACCTTGGGCAGCAGGTCTTCGCGGACCGTTAGGTTCGCCTCCACACCGGGCGGTCGGATGTTCTTGGGATCGCCGAACAGAACGATGGAGACGATGCGCTGCTCGAGTCCGGCGGGCAGGGGATTGGTCAGGGCGTAGGTCCCCGGCAGGATGTTCCCCAACAGCACATCCACGACCGCCGCGCCCTGCGCGTACCCGCCGACCACGAACTTCATCTTCGGGCAGTCGGCGGCCGTTTTCTGGATGTGCTTGCTCAGGTCGTCCGATCCCTTGCCGGCCTGGAGGAAGTCGATGCTCGCCGGGTAGTCCACGCCATAGGTGGAGATGCTCATCCCCTTGGCGCCTTGGAGTCGCTTCTTCACGGCGTCGGTGAACAGCTTGCCGACGTCGCCCAGGCCCGCAGGCTCATTGGTGCCGCGCGCGAAAGACAGGTCGATATCGGCGCAGCTCGACGCATGGGCCGTCTGCGGCGACTGCAGCCCGTACCCACCGAACAGCATCAGGAAGGCGGCCGCCGCGGCCGCTGCGCGACACATTGCAGTTCGCATTACTGCACCTTTCGTGACGGCCGCGGCTATCGCGACTGGTCGTTGAATCACCCAAGCTACCGACTGCACCGATACGCCGCGCTACCTGGATTTGGCGGTGGGCTGCGACACGGCCGAATTAGTGATGTTGCTCTCACCGGGTTAAGGTGCTGTGAAGCCGGTTCGAATATCGGGTCTGTAGCAAGCCGTTGCCCAGTTGTGGGGCCCAAACAGGCATGGTGGCCCGTCCGGTTGTGTGGTCGGGGCGGACGTTGCAGGCAATCAGTCGTGACTGACGAGCACATCAAGCATTGCTCAGATTAAGTTACCCTGTCCGTGAGCTCGGGGTTCCAAGCGAAAGACAAGGTGAAATGTCTAGAGAGCTGACCGACCTTGAGATGCTCAGCGATTTGGAACCGATTGCTGAAGCCAACCTCAACCGGCATTTGTCGGTCGCGACGGAGTGGCACCCGCATGACTACGTTCCCTGGGATCGGGGCCGCAATTTCGCGCAAATGGGCGGGGAAGACTGGGATCCGGAGCAGTCGGAGCTAAGCGAGGTCGCCAAGGCGGCGATGATCACCAACCTCCTCACCGAGGACAACCTGCCGTCCTATCACCGTCAGGCCGCCAAGTACTTCGGTCTTGACGGTGCCTGGGGCACCTGGGTGGGCCGCTGGACCGCCGAGGAGAACCGGCACGGCATCGTGATCCGCGACTACCTCGTCGTCACGCGCGGCGTGGACCCGGTGGCATTGGAACGCGCGCGCATGGAGCACATGACGGCAGGCTTCGACACCACCGATGAAGAGGAGTCGGTGCACAAGACCGACTTCCTGCTGTCGGTCGCGTACACCACATTGCAGGAACTGGCGACCCGCGTCAGCCACCGCAACACCGGCAAGGTGTGCGAAGACCCGGTCGCGGATCGAATGCTGCAGCGCGTCGCCGCCGACGAGAACCTGCACATGATCTTCTACCGCAACATGTGTAGTGCCGCGCTGGATCTTGTGCCCGATCAGGCCTTGGATGCCATTGCCGCGGTGATCGAGAACTTCCGGATGCCCGGGCAGGGCATGCCCAACTTCCGACGTAACGGCGTATTGATGGCCAAGCACGGCATCTACGACCCGCGTCAGCATCTCGAAGAGGTTGTGACGCCGAATCTCCGCAAGTGGCAGATCTTCGATCGCAATGATTTCAGCGCCAAGGGCGAACAACGACGCGAGCAGCTCGCCGCGTATGTAGAAGACCTTAAGTGCCAAGTGGTTAAGTTCGAAGAACAGCGCGACCGAATGCTGGCTCGTGAGGCGAAGAAGAGAGAGGCCCGCGCCGGATAGCGCGGGCCCCTCGTCTCGATCTACCGGTTACTTGGTGATCTCGATCTTCTGTGCCTCGGCATTGGCGTACGCGCCAGCGATCTTGATAGTCAGGACGCCCGCGTCGTAGCTCGCCGAGATCGTGTCACCTGTCACATGGGTTGGCAGGGTGAAGGTACGGCGGAACTTGCCGTAACGGACCTCACGCAGCACGCGTCCTGTGTTGGATGCTCCCTGAGAAGCCGGCTCGTCGCCGTTCTGCTCGGCGCGTCCATCTCGACGCTCACCGGATACCACCAACGTGCCGCGCTCCACCTCGACCGTGACGTCCCTGTCGACGTCGACGCCGGGAAGATCGAGACGGACCAGGGCGTCATCCCCGTCCTTCGCGACCTCAGCGGCCGGAACGAAACCGGGGGTCGGCCAGCTGGTGGCCGGGCCGAAGGACTGGCGTACCAGCGCGTCGAACTCGGCGAACGGGCTGCGTCGTGTCCACACCAGATTGCTCATAGCTCTCTCCTCATACAGGGCCGGAGTCTCAACCGGCCGTCACTGGTACAAACTTGAGTGGCTCGCGCTAAAGTTCCGATTTCCGTACGCCCACGGCGAACGCTCTCGCCCGGCTAGGCGGAGCGCCGGTGTTGTGTGCCAGCCCGGGGTTCCCAGTTTGGTCACGTAGCCTCGCGCCGTGCCCGAGCAGACCGGCGAAACCCAGAAGTCGTCCGCGCGTGAGGTGTTGCGACAGGTCCTGGTCAGTGTCGGGCCTTCGTTGGGCACCTACTACGCACTGCGCGCGTTGGGGCAGCCCGAGATTGATGCGCTGATTGCTGCCACGGTGGTTTCCGGCCTCCAGGTGCTCGTCAAGGTGGTGAAGAACCGTAAGTTCGACGTCCTGTCGGGCTTTCTGATGTTCAACTTCGGGCTGAGCCTGGTGATCGCGCTCGTCACGTCCGATGCGCGCACGGCTCAGGTGTCCAACACCATTCCCGGCATCTTGCTTTCGCTGTTCTTCGTCGGAAGCGCGCTGATCGGCAAGCCGCTCACCGAACTGATGATCGCGAAGGCCCGGCCCGGACGCATCGAAGAGCTCGCGGCCGAGCACCATTGGACCGAGGACAACTTCCGTTCGTATCACCGGATGCATGTGCACGTGAGTTTCTGGTGCGGAGTCATCAGCCTGCTGCTCGCGGCGATATCGATCGTCATCATTTACAGCTTCTCGGTGGACATCGCCCAGGCCGTCAACCAAATCTTCTCTCTGGTCACCACAATGGGCCTGATCATCGGCATCATTGTGGTCATCCGGCGTTACCTGCAGCGCATGACGTACGACTCGCCCGCGGCCTGACGAGCGGATACAGTCGCGCGGTGTCCCTGACCACCGAACAGTCCGAAACCGAGAGCGGGATCTCGCCCCGCCAGCTCGTGATCGAGGGATTGCTCAATGTCGGACCCGCGCTGTGCGCCTACTTTGGGCTGCGCCTGGCCGGATTCTCGGAGCTGCACGCGCTCATGGCCGCTACCGCGGTCTCTGCCACCCAGGCATTGGTCAAGATGGCGTGGAAACGTGCTCTTGACCCGGTTTCGCTGTTGGTGGTGCCGATCTTCGGGGTCAGCCTCATCATGGCGTGGTTGACCCGCGACCCGCGCTTGTCGCAGGTCACCAACGAGGTGCCCGGCATGCTGCTGGCCACCTACTTCCTGGTCAGCGCTTTCATCGGTAAACCGCTGACGGAGCTGTTGGTCACCAAGTTGTGGCCCGGCGGCGTGGAGAAACTGGCCGAGGAACAGGGCTGGACCGATGAGGACCAGCGCTCATATCACCGGCTGCACGTCTACGTCAGCTTCTGGTGCGGGATCTTCAGTCTGTTGTTCTGCGCGCTGATGGTGGTGATCATCTACACCTTCTCCGTCGACGTCGTGCAGGCCGTCAACCCGGTGGTGTCGATGCTCACCACGGGCGGACTCATCGTCGGTGTTGTGGTTGCCATCCGGATGTACCTGCGCCGCAAGGAACGGGCGCTCTCCGGCCGGTAGATCCACTTTCTCAGGCTCTCTCAGATTGCGTCGGTACCGTCGCTGTGGTGAGTGGGTTGGGTAAGGGTGCAGGGAAATTCACGCTCGGGCACGCCTTGGTCAGTGCCGCACTTGGCTTGGGAACGTACTACGGCATGCGTCTGCTGGGTGCCTCGGAGTTGCACGCACTGATGGCCGCGGCAGTGGTCTCGGCGTTGCGCGTCATCTACACCGCCGTACGGGACAAGCGCTTCGACATTGTCGCGGGATTCATCATGCTGATGCATGGCGCGACCCTTGTGGTTGCGCTGCTGACCAGTTCACCGCAGCTGGCTCAGCTCACCCATGTCGTCCCGGTGGTGCTGTTTGGTTTGTTCTATATCGGCAGCTGCCTGACCAAACGACCACTCACCGAAATTGTCATCGACCTGATCCGCCCGGGCTGGGTGGCACGACATCACTGGGCTGATGCGGATCTGCGCGCCTATCACCGGATGCATGTGCGGCTATGCGTGATTGTCGGCATGCTGGAGTTGGTGCAGGCCGCGGTGATGACGGGCATCATCCTGCGGAACTCCGTTGATATCGCGCAGGTGGTCAACGGGCTATTGGCGACGGTCGGTAGCGCCGCACGGCTGGCGTTTGTCATCGCCGTGATTTGGGTCTTCTTGCGCCGTCGCGGGCATCACCACGCGTCGCCGCCGCGCCAATCGCAGGTCAGCGAGCCGGATGGGTCAACCCCGGAACTCATCGGCAGCACGTACACACCCTCATCCTCGGCGGGCACGATGCCTTCTGCCGTCATTACGGGAGTGGTTCCAAGCCAGGGCACCCAGTCGCGGGCCTGATAAAACGGGGCGACGTCGTCGCCGGCGCTGAGCGCGCCGAGTTCGTAGGCACCCCGCAAGACCTGTTCGGCCGCATCCATGATGGCTTTACCGAGGCCATTTCCGCGCCAATCGCTATCTACCGCAACACCTTCCACATATCCGGTGCGTAGTGGCCGTCCTTGATGCAGTAGCCGGCGCTGGATCACCGCGGCGTGGGCGATGAGTGTTCCGTGATACCAGATGAGCGCGTGCATACCCCCCAGGCAGTGTTCCCAGTCCGCTTCGGTGAAGTCGCCCTCGAATGCTTCTGTCAGTAATTCCCTTGCTGCGCAGCGTGTTTCGCTATCCAGATCGGCGGTGTGGATGAGCCGCGCGGTATGGGTCCGGATGACGGGGACGGTCGGCATCGTAGACACGGGATGCTCCTAGCTCAGGCGCGGTCGTGACCAATGGAACCGAACGGTTTGTCCTGGCCGCACCTGGGCAGCCAGATCGACATCGTGATCGGTGATCACCCCGATCACCGGATAGCCTCCGGTGACCGGATGGTCAGGGCCCAGGATAACGGGCTGGCCGCCGGGCGGCACCTGAATGGCGCCGCGGACCACACCCTCGCTCGGCAGCTGCCTGGCCGGGTCGCGCAGCTCCAACGGTTTGCCTATGAGTCGGGTGCCCACCCGGTCACTGCGGTCCGAGACGATCCAGGCTCTGTGGGTCAGTGCGGCGGGATCGATGAACCAGTCGTCGCGTGGACCGGGTACCACCTTGAGCTCGACGGTGTCATCGGAGATGGGGGCCACCGGCGCCAGTTCGACCTCGGGGAACGAGGGGGACCGCGGTCCGACCGGCAATCTGTCCCCGGCCTGCAGCGGCCTGGGACCGATGCAGGACAGGATGTCGAAGCTGCGTGAGCCCATCACCGGTGCCACGCTGACCCCGCCGCGCACCGCCACATAGCTGCGTAGCCCGCTGCGCGGTGCGCCGAGTGACACTACGTCGCCGTCCTGAACCTGGGCAATGCTGTTGGTGCCAAAGGGAATCCCGTTGATGGACGGATCGGTGTCGGCGCCGGTGACGGCCACCACAGCGTCACCGCCGGATACCCGGAACGACATACCGCCGAGGGTTACCTCGATGGTGGCCAGATTGTCGGGATTGGCCACCAGCCGGTTGGCCAGGGAATGCGATCCGCGGTCTGCCGCCCCCGAACGACCGACGCCCATGGCCGCCTTGCCGGCGCGACCGAGGTCCTGTACCAGCGCCAGCGGGCCGGTGCGCATGACTTCCAGCGCGGGTCTCATGCGGTCACCTCCTGGAACTGGACGCGTGTACCGGGAGTGAGCAGCGCCGGTGGGTTGCGGTCGAGGTCCCAGACGACGGCATCGGTGCTGCCGATCAGCTGCCAGCCACCGGGAGACTCGCGCGGGTAGATGCCGCTGAACTCGCCGGCGAGCGCGACCGCGCCGGCGGGTACCTTGGTGCGCGGGTCGGCGCGGCGAGGGATGGCCAGGCGCGGGTCGCCTTCGACCAGGTAGGCGAATCCCGGTGCGAATCCGCAGAATCCGACCGTCCAGATCGTTCCGGTGTGTGCGGCGATGACACCGTCCACGCCGAGGCCGGTGTGCTCTGCGACCTCTTCGAGATCGAGGCCGTTGTACCGGACCGGGATGGTCACCGGTGGTGATGTGGTGCCCTCGAGCGTGCCGGGCGGCGCCGCGCGCTGAGTCAGTCGGTGCCGAACGATGGGCTGGTCGGCGGGGCCGCGGAGCTTGAGCAGGACGGTGCGGGAGGCGGGAACGATATCGGTGACGCCGTCGATAGGGTCGACATTCAGTGCTGACGTCCACGCCAGCACTTCCTGCACGGATGCGCATTCGAGCAACAACGCCCGATCCCCGTGATCCCGCACCTTCAAATCCGTTGCGGTACTCATACTTCGACGGTACTCCCGTGGCCGCACCTAAGGGCGCATTTATCCCGCCTGTGTATAAGTAGGCTCGTGCTTCTTGATGTAGGCGATCACCCGATAGGTGATCGGCAGCATCACGATCTCCACCACGGACTTGAAGATCCAGCCCAAAGCGGTGTACGTCGCTAATTGGCCGAGGGTGTGAATACCCAGCGCGGTGGCCGCGATCGAGCAGAAGACCAGCGAATCGGCAAACTCGCCGACGACCGTCGAACCCACCAGTCGTGCCCACAGGTGACGCTCCTTGGAACGCTTCTTCATACGCACCACGACAAGTGCGTTAAGTGTCTGCCCAACAAGGTATCCCGCGAGTCCGGCGACCATCAGTGTGGTGATACTCCGGACGATGGTGGCGAACGCCTCCTGGTTGGGGTAGAAGTCGGCGGCGGGCAGCATCATTGCGGTCCAGAGCACCACGCAGGCCAACAGCTCCATCGCGAATCCGAGCAGGATCACCCGGTTGGTGGCGCGATATCCATAGACCTCGCTGAGCACGTCACCGATCACGTAGCTCAGCGGGAACAGCACGAACGCTCCGTCGGTGATCAGCGACCAATCGCCGACAACGGGCCCGAATCCAATTGCCTTGGTGGCAGCCACGTTCGAGATGAGTACGACTCCGACAAAGACAGCCGACAGCAGCGGATAGTAGCTGCGGCCGACCTCAGCGAAGACCACCTGATCCTGGGGGCTTGTCTCGACCTCGCTTGTCGCCATTCCGCGAAGTCTAGGGTGCGTGCTTGCAGTGGGGCGCGGGTGGATTTGTCGCGCAGGGCGGAGGGCGGTTGGGCATGGTGGCGGCCGAGTAGATCAACAGTGCGACTGACGCGAGATACACGACGAAGCCGATGGTGAAGGCGCGAAGCCATTGTCCGCGGGGGAGCGCCAACGGCAAGGTGCCTGCGGCCAGCAGTCCGAAGGGCACGGCAAGCGCCATTCCGATGATCAGCCCGTAGCCGTGCGGGTCGGCGAACGGATTCGACGACAGCCGCGGCGACAACACCATGTATGCCGCCAGTCCGAAGATGCCAAGCGCGGTCGCGCCCACGAGGCCCCCGACCACGCGAACTACAACGTCAACCCAGTACGGCTGTGCTGGACGGGCGGGCGGGTAGTTCATCACCCCAATACTCGCGCCAGCTGGGGGACCAGGTTGTCCACCACGTAGGTCAGGCTCAGCGGCGAGCTGAAGTTGATGGCGCCGGCCAACTCCTTGCCGGCGAAGATGCTGCGGTTCAGCAGCGCGGAGCCCAGCTTGGTGATCACCGGGTCTGCCTGCAGTGCGGTGCTCTGCTCATCGGATTCGGTGCCCCACAGCAGCACATCGGCCTGCCCGAGCACGCTGGCAAGCTGATCCGCTGGAAGATGTGCGAGCTGGTCGGCATTGCCGTAGCTCTCCAACTCGGTGGGAATGACCAACCCGAGGGAGCTGAGGAATCCGGTGCGCGGTCCGGATCGGTACGCGATGGCCTGTCCGTCGAGCAGTTCACCCTGCAGGTAGATGACCTTTTTATCCTTGAAGCTGGGGTGTGCCGACGTGGCCGAAGCGAATCTGCCGTCGACGGCTTGCACCACGGCGCCCATCTCCGATGGCTTAAACACGGCCTGTCCGATGGCCTTGGCCTGGTCCTTCCACGGCTCGAAGAACGCGTACTTGCCCGACTGCGCGATGGTCGGCGCGATACCAGACAACTTGTTGTAGGTGTCCTGGTCCAGCCCGGCGTCGGTGGCCAGGATGAGGTCGGGTTTTAGGGATGCGATCTTGTCGACCATCAGTCCGTCGGTAAGGGTGAGCACCTCGGGTGTGGCGGCACCGAGGCGATCGGTGGCCCACGGCCAGGTGGCGAAGGGGAATCCGCCGTACCACTCGGTGACCGCGGTAGGGACGATGCCCAACGCCAGCAGGTAGTCATGTTCGGTGTACCCGGCGCTGACAACGCGCTGTGGCGGAGTCTTGACCTCGGTGGTACCGAAGGCGTGCTTAATGACGGCGACGCCGTTGCGCTCGGAGGTGGGAGCAGAGTCCTTGGTGCAGGCGGCCAGCGCGGTGCCTGCGGCGAGCGTGGCACCGGCAGCCAGAAACCCGCGGCGGGTCAGAATCGCGGAGGGCACGTATCGAGGGTAGCTGCCACGAGCACACGAGGGGGCTTTGCACGTCGCGGCGACGTCTTACGGACCGCCCACCAGCCGCCGTGCTGCCTCAGCGGCCGCGGCGCGGCGATCCGCGAGCGTGTGCTCGGCGAGCGGCTCACCGACAATCCGGTCGATACCGAACCCGCTGGCCGCCATCGAATAGGCGATATCGATCAGCATCGTGAGCAGACTCATGGGATCCCACGTCGGGTCGATGAGCCCGGTCTGCTGTCCCCGGCGTACCTCATCGAGTTTCGCCTGGAAGATGCGGCGCAGCATGTGGTTGTCGAACATCCCGTCGGGGGCCTCCAGCTCGATCCAGCGCTGCAACCGAGCGCCCTGCGGATCGGCGACGATGTTGTCGAACAGCCCGGCGACGTACCCCGGCACGTCACCGGCATTGAACGGCACCTTGTACGGCGCGTCATTGATCCATTGCGCCACAACGGCTTCAAACAGCTGTTCCTTGCTTTCGAAGTAGCTGTACAGCCGCTCCTTACTGGCATTCGCCGTGGTGGCAATCCGGTTCAGCCGTGCACCGGCGAACCCGTACTCGGTGAATTCGGCCTTGGCGCCGGCCAAGATCCGATCGTGTGTGGCCTGACCCGCAGCGCGCATGGCACTCACCAGAGCAGCACGGGTTTGATCGCGGCACCGGACCGCGCGTCCGCCACGGCCTGATCGATCGCGCGCGCCGGGTACCTACTGATCAGCGATTCAATCGGAAAGCGGCCCTCTGCGTGCATGCGCAGTAGTTCCGGAATGAATTCCTGTGGGTTCGCGTCGCCCTCGATACATCCGCGAATCACCTTGCCGCCGAACATGAGGTCGGTGAGGTCGATCGTTCCGCGGGAGGCCCCCAGCCCCACCAGAACCAGCACACCGCGTTGCCGCAGCAGGCCGAGCGCCGTGGCGATGACGTCGGTGTTCGCCGTGGTGTCAAGCGCATGGGTGGCCCCGCGTGCCACGGAGGACACGTCCTCCGCCGTCGGGTCCACGGTGCGGGTCGCGCCTAACGCGACGGCCTTGTCGCGTCGTGAGGCCACCGGGTCCACCGCGATGATCGTGTGCACCCCGATCGCCTTGGCGGCCATCACCGCGGCCAGGCCGACACCGCCCGCGCCGAATATCACAAGACGCGAATCCGGTTCGGGTGTCAGTACATTGAGCACCGCACCGGCGCCCGTCTGCAGACCGCATCCGAGCGGTGCGGCCGTTGCGAGATCGGTCGACGCATCGACCACGACGGTGTTGTCGGCCGCGGCCAGTGCGTACTGCGCGAAACTGGATTGCCCGAAGAACGAGCCGAACAAGCCGTTCCCGTTCTGGGACAGTGTCGATGAGCCATCGAGCCGGGTGCCGGAGAGGTTGAGCCGGGCGGCACGGGAGCAGTAAGCCCGCCCACCCGAACCGCATTGTCGGCATTCGCCGCAGCTGCGGTAGCTCAAGACCACGTGGTCTCCGGGACGGATGCTGGTCACCTCATCGCCCACCGCCTCGACAATCCCGGCGCCCTCGTGGCCCAGCACCGCAGGGATCGGTACCTGTGCCTTGAAGGTCAGATCGGTATGGCACAGGCCGGTGGCGTGAATCTTGACGAGCACCTCATCGGGGCGCGGTCCGTCGAGTTCGACTTCTTCCAGCGTGAATGGAGACTCTGCTGAGCGGCTCAGTACTGCAGTGACTTTCACTGATCGCGTTCGAGCAGGAAGTAGAGGTAGTTGCCGCTGGCACGCTGGCGCTTGCCGTTCATGATGCCCATCAGCGTGTTCTCATCGACCCACTTGAAGTGATCGAAGGTGGGCTGGCCGTCGTAGACCATGGTGCCGGTGACCTCGCCGCGGAACTCGATATCCCACAGGGTCGCACCGCCCAGGCTCAACGCGTTATTGGAAAACAGCTTTCCGTCGTCGTCGTAACAGACGATGGGTTCGACATCGTTGATGGACGTGAAGATCTTGCCGTACCAGCGGGCGGCAGCCAGTTGACCGTTCATCTTGTGCCCGGTGTGGAACTCGTCGCCCTTCCAGCTGCCCAGCATGTCATCGGGTCGGACGGTGTCGAGCGCGGCCCAGATCTCGTCGAGATCGGCGGGGCTGACGTCCCTCTGGCTGCGAAGTTCGGCGAAACGAGTGCGGGCCCTGTCGACGTCCATGTCTCTCCCAAGTCAGTTGGTTCGGGAGGGACGCTAACACCGAACCAAATGGTTCGGCAAGGGCGATCAGCTAACCAGTGAGATGCCCAGTGCGATCATCACGACGGCGATCCCGGCATCAAGCACGCGCCAGGTTCCCGGGCGCTGGAACAGTCCGGCAAGATGCCGTGCGCCGAATCCGAGTGCCACAAACCAGGTGACACTCGCGGTCAGGGCGCCCGCACCGAACAGCCAGCGTGCGTCCTGGTGTGCGTTGGCCAGGGAGCCGAGCAGCACCACGGTGTCGAGGTAGACATGCGGGTTCAGGAAGGTGATGGCCAGCGCGGTCGTCAGCACCGCGCCGAGGCGGGCCGGATTGTATTCGGCAGGGACCAGGGTTCCGGGGCGTAATGCGCGGCGGGCGGCCAACAATCCGTAGCCGATCAGAAACGCGGCGCCACCCACCTTGGCCACGGTGAGCAGGCTCGGCGTGGCGGCGATGAGGCCGCCGAGGCCGCCGATGCCCGCGGCGATGAGGAGGAAGTCGCCGGTGATACACACGGCGACCACCGGCAGTACGTGTTCACTGCGAATCCCCTGCCTGAGCACGAAGGCGTTCTGGGCGCCGATGGCGGCGATGAGGGAGATTCCGGTGAGAAAGCCGAGAAAGACAACGGTCACAACGTCGACGCTAGGGTCGCGGCAATATGCAGTCCAGCTAATGATTCTTACTATGCATTAACATTTCTAATGTGAGGAACTCGCAGCAGCTGATCGCCTTCGCCGCTGCGAAAACTCTTCGCACGTGGCGCATACTCACAACGGTTGGCGCAGGTTTGGCATATGCGCCAAAAAACTGAGACTCGATTGGACGCGGGCCAACTCGCGGCGTTGGCGGCCGTCATCGAATTCGGTAGCTTCGACATGGCTGCCAGCGCGCTGAAGTTGACGCCGTCTGCGGTGAGTCAGCGGATCAAGGCACTTGAAAAACATGTTGGCCAGATCTTGGTTGTGCGTGAAAAGCCATGCAAAGCAACAGCTGCTGGGATTCCATTGGTGCGTCTGGCCGCGCAGACGGCGATATTGGAGTCCGAGGCACTGTCCGAGGCCGGCGTCGAAATCTCGACTGACAGACGAGTAGCAGTTGCCGTGAATGCAGATTCCATGGCGACATGGTTTCCTTCTGTGCTTGGTGCTGGTCTTGATGTGTTGTTCGACATCCGCATTGAGGATCAAGACCTTTCGTCACGGCTCTTGCGCGAGGGTGTTGTGATGGGCGCAGTGACGACTGAGCGAGTGGCAGTACCGGGATGTCGGGTGCGGCGCCTTGGGGCAATGCGCTACGTACCTGTGGCATCCCCCGCATATTTCAACCGCTATCTGGCAGGCGGGTTCACCGCAGATGCCGTAGCGGCCGCGCCTTCGCTCGCATGGAGCCGGGATGACGGCCTTCAAGACCAGCTTGTGCGAAAGGCCTTTCGCCGCGCTATCGCCAGGCGGGTTCACTACATACCCTCGACCGAGGGATTCGCCACCGCAGTAAGTTCCGGGCTGGGGTGGGGTATGTATCCGGAATTGTTGGCCGAACAGGTGCTGTCTGACGGCGAGTTCGTTCGTGCAGCGGACATGTATCTCGACGTGCCGTTGTTCTGGCAGTCCTGGAAATTGGATAGTGTTGTGGCTCGCTGTGTTTCGGACGCAGTAGTCGCGGCCGCTCGCGCGTTGGTGTAGGGCTTGGGGCATGTTGAAGAACATGATCGGGCCTGGCCTGCATAGAACAGCTAGCCTCGCATTCGTGATCAACCCGCCCGCAACGTGATACGTACGCCGCTTCGGTGGACTACGCCGTGGCTGACCTCAAGTTCGACACCGAAGAGCGCCGCGAGCTGGCGCTGCTTGCCGAGCATCTCGGTCTCAACGAACAGAGCCGTGCACGAGCACACAAAGAATTCCTGAACGGGCTCATCGACGCGGCCCTCGACGACGGGGTTGTGACCGATGAGGAATTCGAGCAGCTCCGCCGCATCACGGCTCTATTGGAACTTGACGACACCGTGGTCTGCACGCGCACCAACCCATACCGAATCATGACCGAGACCTTCGAACTTCATGCAGGCGTTCAGGTTTGCTTCACAGGAGCCGCGCAATGGCTGAACGGTGAGCCCGCCGAACGTGAGGAACTCGAAGCTCTTGCTCTCCAACACGGGCTCGAGCCGGTCACGTCAGTTACCAAGATGAACTGCCAGCTGCTAGTGGCGGCAGACCCTGCCTCGATGTCCGGCAAAACCAAAAACGCGCAAAAGTTCGGTATCCCCATTGCGTCGGCGACGGACTACCTGGCAGCCCTGTACACACGGTCGCCATTGACCGTTAATCGGCTTCCAGCCAAGGGGATAGGGCTAGTGTGCACGACTTGCGGCCACTCCTGGATGGCGGCCCGGCGCATTACTGGGCCTGTTTGTGGAGACTGCCGGCAAGAAGCGAAACCACCGGCCGGCCCAAACGACGGTCGAAACACCGCCAACAACGTCGTGCGTATGGAGCGCCTAGAACGCTGCCAACAGGCCGTCGAACTCCAGCACAACGGTGCTACCCGTAGACAGATCGGTGAGCGCCTTGGTGTGAGCGAGGAGACGGTGAAAATCCTACTGCGGGACGGGAAGTTCTACGCCACACCTGGCGAAGACCCGAGGCGGCTGAAGTTGGCGAAGCGAGCGGCCGAAGCCAGGGCCCGAGGGCTGTCCAGTGCAGTGTTCGGTGAGCAAGCCGGGCTCACCAAAGGCAAGACAGACGAGTCTTGGAAGGATGCCGACGTCCTGTTTGGTAAGTCCGATTGGTTATCTACGATTGCCGGGAGCACCACCGATGAGCCCTAACAGCTCTAAGGAGAAGATCGAATCTGCCCTAGATGAATTGTCCAGGTCGTAGGGATGAGCCGTCCGATCCTCGGATAAATACAAATTAGAAAACCTTGACGCTTGTGGGTATGGCATGCCCAAGGCGGGCCGTGCAGGCTCTCGAGTGGGAGCCCATGGGAAATCAAGTACGCGCCGGTTGAACTCGAAGCCCATTTGGCGTGGAAGAGCTGCGCCTCACTGGAGCGATGAAATAATTTAATCTAGAGTAAGTCACTGTCTGTGATCGTAAGGCGTGGGGCCGAAGGGAGAGCTGTGATGCTGTCAAGGTTGGGCGGGTAGTGGCTAGGGATGCGGCGGAATCTGCTGATTACGCCACTGATCGAGAAGACGAGATCGCTCAGCTTGCGAGTAAGCCAGGCCGTACCCTTGGTGGCTTCATTGTCTTGACACTAGACACGCTTGCCGTCATGGTGCGTCGTCCTATTGTGTGGCGAGAGTTCTTCCTGCAGGTGACCTCGATCGTGCGACTGGCGGCCCTGCCGACGGTCATGTTGGCGATACCCTTCGCGGTGATGGTGATCTTTGAGGTCATGTTGCTTGAAATAGCGCACCTTTCGCCGGACACCGTCTTGGTGATGGCGGCAGTAGGTGCAACGGCGGTCTGCGTGGACGTGAGTTCGTGCGCGATACAGAGGGAAATCGAGGTACTGCGGGCGGTGGGCGTAGATCCCATGCAGGCGCTGGTTGTACCGCGGGTGCTGGCAGGTGCGGTGGCCGCGGTGCTGTTGTCGTTCATAGTGGTTGCAGCGACCGGGGTCTTCTTCTTCTCGGTCTTTGGCCAGCACACGCCGATAAGTCAATTCATCGGTAACTTGATGTTGTTGGCACAGCCGTCCAATGTTGTCATCGGCGTGGTGGAAGCGGCAGTCCTTGGTCTGGTCGGAGGTCTCTTCGCTTGCTATAAGGGCATTTCCGCGAATGATGCAACGGCTGGAACGCAAACTGCTGTGTGCGAGCCTGCGGTCTAGGGAGAGGTGTAGTTGATGTCGCAGCCGCTGCAGCGGACGGCGGTCTGGAGGGGCGTGGCGTCTACAGCTGGTAGAGCGTTCTCCAGATGACGTCTGCTCCAGTGTCCAAGAGTGACATGGCGCTCTGGCGTGCGGGAACCACCTGCTGAAGGACTCGCTCCAGCATGGAGACTATCCACGCGGCCGTTGTTGCGGGCTGGAGACCGTTCGAAGCCCAGCCTTCTTGCTGCCCGCGCACGATATGTTGACGGAGTGCCCCGCAGATTGCGGCGAAGCTGTCGGCGCGAGTCTGGCGCAGCAGCGGATCGTGTGCGGTCATTTCATGAATCGCGTTGAGCACCACGCGGTTTCCGCTGTAGATATCCGTCAGCTGGTTGAGCATCTGCCGGATGGCAGAAGGTGTGGGTGGTCCTGCCGGCCACCACTGCGCCAGAACGATGTGCGCCCGTTCATCGAGGTCGCGGTTCCAGGCGCGGACCAGCTCGGCCTTGTCCTCGAAGTAGATGTAGAAACTCGCTCGGGAAATCCCTGCATGGCGTGCGAGCCGGTCGACGGTCAGGTTGGCGAAGCTCGACTGGTTCCCGTCGGCACATGATGCCGCGGCCACCGCCAAGGCGGCCAGGGTGTCGTTGCGTCTGGCGGTCCTGTTGGGAAGCCGACGCCTGGCCGGCCTGCTCATCGTTCGGGGAGCGAATATAGCGCTCGCCACACGATTTCGGTCGCCGCTGAGGTGTATTGCTCCAACTCTAATTCGGTCGCTGGGCCAACGAACAGCAGCTGGCCGTGCTCGAGCATCCACGTGATCCACACCGCCAAATCATGTGCGGAGTGCTCACCGACGATGGAGCCGGCGTTCTGTCCCTGGCGGATGTGTTGTTCGACTGCGGTGACGAAGGCGTCCATCATCCGAGCGAAATGATCACGTATCACGGGATCATGATT
>MAEX01000038.1 GCA_002013415.1 Mycobacterium sp. D16Q14 | reverse complement strand
GCAGAACTTCGGGTCCGCCGCCCAAGCCGGGGCGTCCCTGGCATCCTCGGCGCAGTCCGGTGCCGTGAACCCCATGGACGCGGTCGCGCTGGTACAGGGCGTTTCTGGGGGTATCAGCGATACCGCTGACGCCGTGAGTTCCGGTGCGTCGATCGCCTCCACATGGATCAACAACGCCGGTCAGGGCGCCCAGCTGGCCGCCGATGCCAACCCGCAACTCAAACCCCAGGCCGAACAGGTGCAGCAGGTCACGCAGGCCGGTGGCCAAGTCGCTGATCTGACCGGCAAGGTGGCTGGCGGTGTCTCCCAGGTCTCCGGAATGGTCAACACCGCTTCAAGTCTCGGTGCATCCGGCATGCCCGACACGTCGGGAGCCACCGATGCACTCTCGGGGACCGCGACCGCTGTCAACGGTCCTACTGATGTCCCTAAACCACCGACACCACCGTCCGGGCCGTCGCAGTCGCCGTCGAATGTGAATGCCCTCGACAGCACAACGACGCGCGCACCCCAACGGCCACCCCAAGCGTCGAATCCGAATGCGGGCAGTTTGTCGTCTCTTCCTGGGGTTCACGATCTCCGCCAGGCGCCCCAACAGCTAACGCCCACTCTGCAATCTGGCCAGGTGGATGCCTTCCGGGCCCTCGTCCGCCAGAATCTCGAAAACCAGCATGTACCTGCCGACCAGATCGACCAGCGGGTCAACGACGCCGTTACGCAGGCACAGACCCCACGGTTCATGCCTGCCCCGGAGCCTATGCGCACACCTGGGGAGGTGCCACTGGATAAGCCGCTGGGGGATCGGTTTAACGATTTCGTGACCAATGCCAACGAAGGCGGCAACCAGCTCGCTGACAACATGTTGCAGCAAGGCAAGAACCTCACAGGACAAGGCGGGCCAGGCGCGCCCGGTGTCGTCGACTCGTGGAAAGACCTCGGCGTCAATTCCGCGAAGGGACTATTCGAACAGACCGCCAATCCTCTTGGCAGCATGGCCAACGATGCACAGCGTGTATACGACAACCCAGGAAAATTCTTCGGCGAAAAACTTGTAGAGACGGCTGCAATCGCACCGGGCTTACCTCTGGGTGGCGAAGGCGCAGCCATAGAACGCGGCCTGACCTCGAGCGTCGGAAGCGAGGCTACGCGCCTTACTGACACGGCCACGCGATATCACTCCGCGCTAGATCCGATCGCACAAAACATGCGAACCACCGGGGCGATGTCAACACGAGAGGGAACGGACCTCATTGCAAGTGGTAAGAGGGACCTGACCCCAGCTCAACGAGCACTCGTGCAGCCGGGTGAACAACTCGCAAAGAACCCGTCCCTACATGCTGAGACAACTCTGATTAAAGCGGCTAAGGCGGCAGGGCTAACACCCCAACAGATTGCTGTCACGCGGTTGATATGCCCAGATTGTACGACTGCTATTGTTGAGTCAGGTGGCACAATCCTGCCAGGTGGACTAGGAGCAGCATGGCCGAAGTAACTAGTTACCCAAATCCGTTCCCGGAAGCGCGCATTAAAGCCTCCGCAAAAAACACTCCGCCAGTGGAGTTGTTTATTTATGCATTGTCAAGTGTGCAACGGGCAGTAGCTTTGGGGGCGGAGGTACTTGGTAGCTTTTATGAACCTGACCAGGTAGCAATAGATGGGGCGCTATCCGCATCCTGGGGCGTGGTCAACGATGGCAGTGACGCGGATCTCGCTGCCTATGTACCTGCATTGTTTGAGAGGATGCTACCCGAAGACGATCAGGGATATACATTCTATAATTCGGTTGTCAACGACATTTTTTCTGCCGCTGCATATGCAATTCACGTCTTGACTGGTCCGGCTGAATCAGCGTCGGAGAGCGCCTATTACGCATCTGAGAACCTGTTCAACCTCGCCGACCTCGTGCTGCACCGAGATAGGAATGAATATGTCGCCGATATAGCCGCCGAGCCTATTATCGCTGCGACTCTAGGCTATATAGAATCCGATCTGGACAAAATGGATTCAGGAACTCTAAATCAACAGTCAGCTGATATTCGGCCGCGATTGATCGGAGAGGGCTGTCGTCTCGCGCAACTTGCCACCTAGTTTAGTTGGCGGTATCCGGGGTGGCGGTGGTGCCACTACTTGGGGCGGGTTTTGGCTTTGTGAGGCGGTACCGGGTTCCGGTTGTTCGGCCCGCCCCGTCCACGTAGCTGTGCTCCCGTTTCGGTGAGCGCGTCGTGGACGTACCCGTAAGAGTGTCCACCACCGGCAGCCAGGGCGCGGATCCTGGCTCCACCTTCATAGGCCGCTTTCAGGGCCGTGCGTTCCTGAGCACGTTCCGTCCCGGTTGTTTTCATTCGCTTTCCCCGTTCCCGTCGCGACTGGGTGTTGATTCTCGCAGGTTGGCCACCTGGCCTATTGCTCCTGCTTCCATACGATCTGGATTTTCGTCGGATCGAAGTAGCCGCCCCTGGCTTCCGTCCCCGTGTGGTGGGCGGGATAGTGACTGTCACCGGCGTGTCAATGACCTTGCCCCCGCACATCGGGTGGTGTTTTAGGCGGTGGCGGTGTTGATCTCATCCCTGAATAGGCGTACTGCTTCCGCTGCGTGATTCTGGCCGCACGCCAGGGCCATTCGTGCAACTTTGACGGTGACGTTAGTTCCTTCGTCGTGCGGTTCCATGAGGGTGAGTACGTCAGATTCCATGTCGCGGCCTGGTTTGGCTGCTGACGAGCCTGTGTCGTCTCGGGTGATGGTGTAGTGCAGTTCGCCGGTTTCGTTCTCGACGGTGAGCGTGAAGGTCCCAATGGCTGCCTTGCTGCCGGTGGAGATGGGGAGGTGTTGGCGGATACCTCCGTGGCGGTCCTTGAACAGTTCCAGGGTGGCCGTCCCTCCCTGTCCGGGGGTGAACGGGCGAGTGTTGGTGACGCGTACCGAAACGCCGCCGACCGTACGGTTTTTCGCGTTGGTGCCGGTGGGTCCGAGCAGGCGTGAATCGGCGCTCTTGGGCAGATGGTCCACCGCGAGCACAGCGACCCCGGCCTTAGCCAGAGGCGAGATGACGGCGGCGTGGACCCTGGTGAAGTCATCGGCGTTGTTGCTGTTGGCCCCGAACAGGGGCAGTACTTCGCCGAGGGAGTCGATGGTGACCACCGCTGGCCCGAACGTGCGCAGATCGTTGACGACGTGTGTGAGTTCACCGCTGGTTTCAGGCTCGGCCAGACGGAAGAGGTTCTGGTCGGCCAGCACAGCGTCATCTACCCCGAGTTGTTGTAGGCGGTCGATGATGCTGTGTGCGCCGTTGTGGTCCAGGTCGATGATGGCGGCCTTGCCGCCAGCGGCCAGCACCGAGGCCACGGCGGTCAGGCACAGCCAGGTTTTGCCGGATTCAGGGTCGCCGTGGATCAGGTTGAACTCCCCGGAATAGAACAGGTGCCCGCCAGCATCCAGGGCGAGAGTGTCCGGTTCGGGGGTGTGGACACCACCGGCGATGATCGCAGCGACATCGACATACATGTGAGCGTGCATAGTGCAGTCCTTCATGAGATTTGTTGTCTGCATGGCCCGCGTTACTCCCATCGGCCACCCTTATGGGTCCGGGATGAGTAGTAACGCATTGACCAGCAGTTTTGGTTGATTGACGCCGTGGCGTTACTCGCTAGGGCAGTCACGAAAATGAGAGAAGCAGAGCCGGGGCCTTAGGTGTTGATCTTGGCGTGGCGCCAGGTGTCAATGTCGGCGCGCAGCCACTTGCGGCGGCGACCGAACTTGCCAGAGGGCGGTAAAGTGCCGCACTGCTGCCAGTGCCGGACAGAATGAACGCTGACCCCGAGAAGATCAGCAATACCTTGGGCGTCGATGTAATCCATCGCGTGTGTTTCCCACTGGTGAGCCAGGCCCCCGACAGCGTTGATCGTTCGGTGGTCCATCACGGCCCACCCCCCTCAGGAGGTCACCACCTGCCGTGACCAACACAACATAGATGGAACATACGTTCGAATCAAGAGGGTGTGCGTCGGCGTGTTGCGTCCGGACGTTGAGGCACGGCCTGGGGGTGACATGGCTCATGAAGTCGGTCCACCGCGCTCTGTCGATGCCTTCTGGGTGGCGATCCACGCCTCCTTATCGGCTACGTCGTACACGCAACGCCGACCTAGCCGATAACTACGCGGCCCCGTCCCGGTGGCACGCCAATACCGCATCGTGTTCTCCGGTACACCGCCGAGGTACGCGGCAGCCTCCTGCATGCCTAACCGTGATGGGGTCATCCTGCAAAACCTTCCCTGGTTGTCGGCCTCGGAGCTATCCAAAGCCGTTGTGGGACCCAGCATTGCATCGCCTATCGAGTTCATGTGGGTGGCGCAGCCCCGCGAGCGCATCAGCCCAAAACGGCTGGCGCACAACCCGAATCGCATTGGTGTGACTTGGCCACAGCCATCGTGACAGAAGGGTGCGGCGCTAAGACGGGATCAGGCCCTATCGTCGTCTGCACCATATCCGTACGCAAAACGTACGTAACATAGCCGTCAATAGCCATCGCTCACCGCTGTTGTCCAATAGTCATTTATGGCATTTGAACTGCGAAGACAATGATGATCCGTCAACAGCCGTCAATGGCCATTTCATCAGAAATGAGTTCATGGAGAACTACGCGATGTGGGCCGAACAGATCAACCGCACCGGCGCGGTCCACGAACCGGAGCGCCACGTGGCCCAATCACCCATCGCCATGGATGACATCGCGCGGGTGGCCGCGGCGGTTCTTTGTTCGGGCGATGAGCGCCTGGGTAAGAGGTACCCGATTACCGGTCCGGAGGGGGTGACCCGGCAGCAGCTGGTGCAGACCATCGCCGATGTGGCGGGCGTGGAGGTGCGCTATGTGATCAGCTCACCTGAAGAGGTGGTACGTGAGCTGAGGCCGACGATGGGAGATCGGGCCCAGTGGTACGTCGAGACCCTGACCGACCCTGCTTTCGAACAGCCGGCGAACACCTTGGTGGCCGAACTGACCGGGTACCCGGGTACCACTTTCGCGCAGTGGGTGGCCGACAACGTGGGACTCTTCCGCTAGATCGCAATCTGTCCCCAGATTCGTCCACAGAACTCCACAGTTTCCACAGGCTCGCCGGGCTGCAGGGTTTGCCCGGCGGTGGGTGATCTGCTAGCCGGTGTCGGTGCCCGGGGGTAGACACCACATGTGGTCCAGCCACTGCCGGACGCCTGGACACGCCGCGCGTACGACACGCCCATATTTCAGGGGTGTCAGGTCTCACGACCAGGGAATTTCATGAATGTTGTTCAGAACATCTTGTATAGGTTCCGATTGTCGGACACTAGGTGTAGTGTCTGGAACACCGAAAGGCCGGGAATCAATCCGGGCCGCCCGGCCCGGATTCTCGCCA
Organism: Mycobacterium sp. D16Q14; assembly: GCA_002013415.1. GTDB lineage: Bacteria > Actinomycetota > Actinomycetes > Mycobacteriales > Mycobacteriaceae > Mycobacterium. Next base: position 13,805 of record MAEX01000038.1, on the reverse strand, counting down.
GATCTTCTGGCTGATCCTGGCGCTCAGCCACCACGGGCGACACGGAATTTTCCGGGGTGCTGGACTGCTGAAAACTTTGTTGAGATGTACACGATCGATTCGCTGAGGAGCTACGCATGAGCATCACCGTCTACACCAAACCCGCCTGCGTACAGTGCAACGCGACGTACAAGGCCCTCGACAAGCAGGGCATCGAGTACAGCGTCGTGGACATCACCGAGGTTCCCGAGGCGCGCGATTACGTGATGGCGCTCGGCTACCTGCAGGCGCCCGTGGTCGTGGCCGGTGACGATCACTGGTCGGGTTTCCGTCCGGACCGCATCAAGACGCTCGCTGGCGCAGTCGCAGTGTCTGCCTAATAAGTAGTACGGGAGCCGGGCATGGCCCATCTGGTCTATTTCTCCAGCGTGTCGGAGAACACCCACCGCTTCGTTCAGAAGCTGGGTGTTCCCGCCACCCGGATCCCGCTGCGTGGCGACATCGAGGTTGACGATCCCTATGTCTTGGTCGTACCGACGTACGGCGGTGGGCATCCGGTTCCCGGCCAGGCCGGGGGATACGTCCCCAAGCAGGTCGTGAAGTTTCTCAACAATGAACACAACCGGTCCCTGATCCGCGGGGTTATCGCGGCCGGGAACACTAATTTCGGTGCGGAGTACTGCTACGCCGGCAAGGTCATCTCGGCCAAGTGCGACGTGCCATATCTGTACCGCTTTGAACTCATGGGCACCGTAGAAGACGTGCAGCAGGTGCTCTCTGGACTCGACGAATTTTGGAAGGACACACCGTGGCGCCAACCGCGACAACTGCAGAACCTGTGACCTCTGCGCACGGCTCGGCTCACGGCGAGCTGGACTATCACGCCCTCAACGCCATGCTCAATCTGTATGACGCCGAGGGCAAAATCCAGTTCGACATGGACGCTGCGGCAGCGCGGCAGTACTTCCTGCAGCACGTCAACCAGAACACGGTCTTCTTCCACAATCAGGACGAGAAGCTCGACTACCTGATCGAGAAGGAGTACTACGAGCGCGAGGTACTCGATCAGTACTCGCGTAACTTCGTGAAGTCGCTGCTGGACCGGGCGTTCGCGAAGAAGTTCCGGTTCCCGACCTTCCTGGGCGCCTTCAAGTACTACACCTCTTACACGCTGAAGACCTTTGACGGAAAGCGCTACCTGGAGCGTTTCGAAGATCGCGTGGTCATGGTGGCGCTGACGCTGGCCTCGGGTGACACCACGCTGGCCGAGAAACTCGTCGACGAGATCATCGACGGACGTTTCCAGCCGGCTACCCCCACCTTCCTCAACTCGGGCAAGAAGCAGCGCGGCGAGCCGGTGTCCTGCTTCCTGCTGCGCATCGAGGACAACATGGAGTCCATCGGGCGCTCCATCAACTCGGCGCTGCAGCTGTCCAAGCGCGGTGGCGGTGTGGCCCTGCTGCTCACCAACATTCGTGAGCACGGCGCGCCGATCAAGAACATCGAGAACCAGAGCTCGGGTGTCATCCCGATCATGAAACTGCTGGAAGACTCGTTCTCTTATGCCAACCAGCTGGGTGCTCGTCAGGGCGCCGGGGCCGTGTACCTGCATGCGCATCACCCGGACATCTTCCGTTTCCTGGATACCAAGCGGGAGAACGCCGATGAGAAGATCCGCATCAAGACGCTGTCGCTGGGCGTGGTGATTCCGGACATCACCTTCGAGCTGGCCAAGAAGAACGAGGACATGTACCTGTTCTCGCCGTACGACGTCGAGCGCACCTATGGGGTGCCGTTCGCCGACATCAACGTCACCGAAAAGTACTACGAGATGGTCGATAACGGCCAGATCCGCAAGACGAAGATCAAGGCGCGCGAATTCTTCCAGACCCTCGCCGAGCTGCAGTTCGAGTCGGGTTACCCGTACATCATGTACGAGGACACCGTGAACCGGGCCAACCCCATCGAGGGCAAGATCACCCACTCGAACCTGTGCTCGGAGATCCTGCAGGTGTCGACGCCTTCGTTGTTCAACGATGACCTGTCGTACGCCAAGGTGGGTAAGGACATTTCGTGCAACCTGGGCTCGCTGAACATCGCCAAAACGATGGACTCCCCGGACTTCGCGCAGACCATCGAGGTGTCGATCCGCGCGCTGACCGCGGTATCGGATCAGACGCACATCTGGTCGGTGCCCTCAATCGAGCAGGGCAACAACGACTCTCACGCCATCGGTCTTGGGCAGATGAACCTGCACGGCTACCTGGCTCGCGAGCGGATCTACTACGGCTCCGAAGAGGGTGTGGACTTCACCAATATCTACTTCTACACGGTGCTGTACCACGCGCTGAAGGCGTCGAATCGTATTGCCATCGAGCGCGGCAAGAGCTTCGGTGGCTTCGAGAGGTCGAAGTACGCCAGCGGTGAGTTCTTTGACAAGTACACCGAGCAGGTGTGGGAACCGGCGACCGATAAGGTGCGGCAGCTCTTCGCCGACGCCGGGATTCGCATTCCGACACAGGATGATTGGCAGCGGTTGAAGGAGTCGGTGCAGCAGCACGGCATCTACAACCAGAACCTGCAGGCGGTGCCGCCGACCGGATCGATTTCCTACATCAACCACTCCACGTCCTCGATCCACCCGGTGGCCTCGAAGATCGAGATCCGCAAGGAAGGCAAGATCGGGCGCGCGTACTACCCGGCGCCGTACCTGACGAACGACAACCTGGAGTACTACCAGGACGCGTACGAGATCGGTTACGAGAAGATCATCGACACCTATGCTGCGGCGACTCAGCACGTGGATCAGGGTCTGTCGTTGACGCTGTTCTTCAAGGACACCGCCAGCACGCGCGACGTGAACAAGGCGCAGATCTACGCCTGGCGCAAGGGAATCAAGACGCTGTACTACATCCGGCTACGTCAGATGGCGCTGGAAGGCACCGAGGTTGAGGGCTGCGTCTCCTGCATGCTATGAGGTTCTTTCGGATAGGTCGCAGGCCAGGGATTATGTCCCTGGCCTGCTTCTTTATTCGGGGACGGTTTAGCCTAGTTTTTGCTATGAGTTGCATCTTTGGCATCTAGTGGGGCACATATGGGGCACACTGTGGGGCACGGGGCACGGCGGGGGGAATGTGAAAGTGGCGGCGACGAACGCGCGAGATTTCGGAAGCGTCCGGAAGTTACCGAGTGGAAAGTTCCAGGCGCGGTATCGTGACCCGGACGGAGAGCGGCGCCACGCGCCCACCACGTTCACGACAAAGAAAGCCGCGGCGGCATACCTGTCCGACGTGCAGAGCGACATTGAGCGCGGCCGGTGGAAGAGTCCCGAGCAGCTCGCTGCTGAGCAAGAACTGACTGCTGCCGAGCGAGATCAGACACTCACCGTGGCTCAACTCGCTGAGGTCTGGATGGAAACGATCCCGAGCGATAACCACCGCACCCTCTCCGCCTCGCGCGTGCGCAGATTCATCAACCCAGAACTGGGCGATATCAAGATCGACGAGCTCACCCGTGAGCGATGCGAACAGTGGTATCGCGACATGAACGAGACTCTGTGCCCGGGTGCCCCGACTCAGGTCCGACGGACATTCGCGGCGCTACACACCATGCTCAAGATGGCAGTGCACGAAGACTGGATCGACACTTCCCCGCTACGGATCAAGGGAGCGCTCGTCGACGTACCGGCGCGCGAGCCCCAGACCGCGACACCCGCGGAGGTGGACGAACTCGCAGCGGCGATGCCGGTGGAGCTGGAGATGGCGGTGCAGATTGCGGCCTGGTGCTCGCTTCGTGCCGGCGAGGTTCTCGGCCTCCAGGTCGACGACGTCACCGTTGACCGCAACACCGTGGTTCCGCTGGCCCCGATTGTGCGACTCCAGCTGCGTCGACATGTCGTCGCTGGCCGCGGAACTGGGAGCATGCGAATCGTCGCAGGCACGAAGGCGAGTGAGGGGAGACCCGAGTCGGTCGTGGTTCCGCCGCACCTCGTCGTGCCACTATGGGAGCACGTGCACAAGTACAGCCGGAAGGCCGAGCCTCGCTGGCTGTTCCCTGGTACGCGCAGTGTGGATCTCCCATGTGGGCCGGCCACGTTAGACCGCAGATGGCGGCTTGCTCGCGAGGCGTGCGACTTGGAGCAGCTCACATTCCACGATCTGCGGCGTACCGGAAACACAATCGCGGCGCTGGCCGGTGCGACACTCGGTGAGATGAAGCAACGACTGCGACACCGCACCAGCGAAGCCGGGGAGCGGTACATCGTCGCCGCCCGAGGAGCGGACGTCGCACTTGCCTCGCGGATGAGTCAGCAGGCTGTCAACCCGCATCGGGTGACGCCGCGTATCGAGATACCCAGGGCTGGAGCGGATGTGCTCGGGACCCGGGAAGTGGACGCTGTGATCGACAGTGTTCGCGACTTGATCGAGCGTGTACTGGAGAGCGGCAACGAAGTGCTTGAGCGATACCTATTAGGCCAGCTGGATGAAGTCAGCGCGGAGGCGGACGCAGAACTGGGACGCGAGTCGAGTTGACGACCATCGCGCGATTCACTAGTCGCCGGTGCCTCTCGTAAGCCATGTCCACGCAATGCGACTGACATTGAGTGTCCGATCAGTCGTCGAGCAAGCGCAGCAGTTCGGCAAGAAGTCGCTCGGCGCGCTCTTCTACCCCATCCAGAATCGACGGCACATCGGCGAGGGACTGTCCAGCCCGCCGCCGGGTTGCCAGACCTCTGTCGAAGCTTCGAGGGTCCAGCAGGACGGGCGCCGCGGGCTCGGCGGCCTTCTGCGAGGGCATGTTCACGGTGGTGCGCGACTGGATCGCGCGATGAGCCGGGCCGCTTCCGTCTAGGTGCGCGGCGACGATGCGCCGAACGGCCCGAGCCGTGACGGGACATTGGTGCAGTGGCGCCGACCCCCACCGATCAAGCGCGGTCAGCAAGGGGAGATCAGCGAGTGGCTGTTTCACGGCGGCCGGTCTGGCGTCTCCGCGGATGAACGCCGCGAGCACGCGGGTACTGGGGCTCTGGTGCTGAACGGCGCGGATACGCAGCCAGTCGACCAGGATCTGGGCGGGGAAGACACCTGCGTCAGGCAGAGCAGACGGCGACTGGTACCGGCGGTCAGTGGTGCGCGCGCCCAGGTGTCCCGCCGTTGTCACCTCGACGTCGCCGATGCGCAGCCGCGCCAGCATCTCGAAGTTCATGCCTGTGGTGGACAACACCAGCATCACGGCGTCACGTCTGGCGAAAAGCAGGGTCGGCCAGCCTGCGGTAGGCAGTGCCAGAACGACTTCGGCCACACGTCGAGTGCGCAGCTGTAGTCGCTCGGCTCGACGGGCACTGAGCAGCGAACGGATCTGTTCGGCTTGTCCGGGCGGCAGGAGCCCAGCGTCGCGGTGCGCGCCGTTGATGACGCTCACGCGCCTGCGCTGAGTGCCGCTCTCTGCGGGGTTGGCCGCAATGAATCGCGCGAGTGTGTCCGGACCAGCAGGGAGCGAGTCGACGCCGCACGCCGCGCACCAGTCCGCGAAGAGCTCCCACACGGCACGATCGCGATCGGAGATCTCAGTCGTGGCCGTCACAGCCCCAGGGCGGTCACAGCATTACCGATCAGCGGGGCCTCTTCGCGCGCGTACCGCTCGACCATGGATGGGGTGCGGTGTCGGGTCTGGCGCATGATCGCGTGGGCATCTGAGCCGTTACGGAAGGCCTGCGTCACGAAACCGGCGCGAAGACTGTGGCCGCCGAGGCGCTCGACCGCAGCGGGGGAGAAGCCGGCACGGATCGCGCGCCGGCGGATCACCGCGTGCACCGAGGCGCCGGACATCGCTGTCGACGAGAGGTTCCCGTTGCGGCAGATTGAACGGAACAGCGGCCGCCCGGGATCGGGTACCGGGGACGTGACAGATAGGCACACGTGCTCGTCGAAACTCTTCTCTGCGCTCAGGAGCCTGATCACGCCGGGGCGGCCGTCGCGGTCGAAGGCCGATACCACCTGCGCCCATTGCTGATACGCGCACGGGGGACAGCGATCGGGACGATCGGATCGTGGAATCGCGTGCACACTTCCGGCGCCCTCTTGGTCGGTCTTGGACTGCCGGATCGCAAGGTGAACGCCATCGAGCGGATGCAGGGCAATATCGCCGCCGCCAAGCTCGGCCAACTCGCTACGGCGCAGTGCCGCGGCGAATCCGATCAGCAGCAGCGCGCAGTCCCGACGTGCGTACACCGCATCAGACCAGCCCCTCACCTGATCGCGCGCCGCGCTGACCAAGATGAGGACGTCGTCGGTGAGAAGTGGTGCGCGGACGATCCGAGGTCGGTCACCGGCAGCCGCGTACTCGCGACGGATACCGGACAGGGTGGCTCGTACCAGTTCGTGGCCAGTCGGCATTTCGGTATGCCCGCGCCTGCGGTGCTCGTCGTTGATCGCGGCGATCCATTTGGTCAAAGTCGCTGGTGCATAGGCCCGTTGGCCGTCCATGTCCCGAGTGTCGGCGGCGTCGACCAAGTAGGCGGCGATGACTGCGGGATTGGCGGGAAGTGCCCGATGCCCATGCACGCCGCACCAGCGATCGAAACGCCGCCATGCACTGTCGTAGGCGCGCTGTGTTCCCGCGGATCGTGAGCTCGCGGCGGCCTGGGCGATGCGCCGAGCGATAGCAGGGGGCAGCGCCGCGTGCATCAGTGGCACGGTGTCGACTTCGCCCATGGCCGTTGAACTTACCGACCTGGGCCGCCCGCCGCGATGTTGATCAATGATCTGTGGACAGAGCTTGGGTTTGAGCGGGGGATTGATCAAGGGTTTGAGCAACGAATGCTTGGGAGGTCGGATGGAACGAGGCGAGCTAGAGACCGAATGCCACAAGTTGAGCCAAGGCGGGAATCTACCTGGGTGCCGGCACGATGCGCGGCCAACTTGACGGCCAGGGATAGTGCGCGGGCGATAACCTTCCTGTGAGCCGGTCATTAAGGAGCGGCATAAGACAGAGGGGCCGTGTAGATGCCAAGTGATCGGGAACCACTGAAAATCCTCAAAACCGAGGTGTACAACACCAGAGACCAGCGCACGAATGCGGAAAACTACACTGTGCATCTGGCATTGAACCGCAGCCTGACGCAGTTCGAGCGGGACGTGATCAACACGGGCGTAGTGGACAGGCCCCTGGGGATCGGTGGAGCTAACCCAGAGACGCTGCCCCGGACGTTGCGAATCTCCGATACCACGATAGAACAGGTGGCCGACGCCAGAGACGACATCTTGGCGTTCGTTGCCGCCATTGAAACTGCCGCGCGGACCGTGGAACTGGCAGCCGAGGAGAAGGCCGAGAGGGCCGCGACGGCGGTCGCGACGGAGGCGAAGCGCCGCAAGGCGATAGCGGACTCGATCGACTGGGGCTAAGCAAGTTGTGGCGCCTGGTTGAGCGCCACAGCGGCGGAGCATGGCCAGACGAGTAACCCTCTTCTACTGGTTGGAGATTGGTGTGTTAAGCAGATTCACTGGCGGGGATCTGTTGGTGTAATTCATCGAGCACCCGGTTCCCAGCCTCGGTGCCGTGATATCCACCACGCGTCTCGCGGCGGGCCAGCCCCGCTTGCTCAAGCGCCAGACCCTCGCGGAATCCAATCGACGGCGGCAGAGAGCCCCTCAAGTAGTCATCAGTGGTTCGTTCACACACTTCGTAGAGCGTTGAGAGTGACACGAACACCGTGCCACGGTTGATCAACGCCCCTTTCACCACTGGCGCACAGGTGCAGCGCCCACCGGGGTGGGTGTGCACCTCTGGGTGATGCTGTGGACACGTGTCGGGGTAGGCGGGCCTGTCGTACCGCTCGCGTTCTTCCCACGGCAACTCGACGCCGTAGACAACCTCGGTCCGAGACGCGAGCACAACAGCTGTATCACTCATCGCCATTTCCCCTGTCTCTCATGGTCGTACCGTTAGTGGTGCAGAGATGCGCGTAGGTGGTACGCAATTCGTCAGGTATCTGACTGCAGCGATGAGGTAGGTGCGTAATGACCGTTCTCGCGCAACGTGGGTCCTGGGCTTCGGCAAGGACCACCAGTTCGCCGGCAGCCTTGTCAACTCCGAGCAGGTGGTAACCGGTGAGGCGAAGGAACTTGATCGCCTCCGGCCACGAGACATTCTCCTTGCAGTATCCACAGAGCATTGAGTCTCGGCCCGCGTCAATGACCCACCATTCACCGTCCCCGCGTTCGGGCTCCCGTCGACGGGCTGCTCGGGTCGACCCCAATGGCAGTCGACGGGAAACCCGGCGAGGTGGTGGCGCCATTGCCCGTCTGCCTCGATCATCGGCGTACGGCAGTCAGGGCACGACGCTGCGCCGGTGATCTCGGCGACCTCATATCGAACCCCGGGGTTGGGGTGTGAACGTCGCAGTTCGGCCGCCGATGCGTTCGCATCCGCATAGTTGTGAAAGTTGCTGTGGAACAGACGCTGTGGACCGTCGGCCCGCACCCGCGCAGCGCTCTTGTAGCGTTGACTCCGCTGAACCTCGCCATGGGCCCGCCACTTGCGTCCGGACTTCACCCATGCAGCCAAGACCTGGTCGCCCTCTGCTTCGATCGCGTTGGCCCACGCCTCCGGGTCCTCAACAATCCACAACACGACGTGAGACCCGAGCTGCTCATCAACCGGGCGGCCTGTGTCGGTGTACACCTCGCGGCTATCCCGCATGTGAGTGCGAGTCAGACGGTGTGGCGTCAACAGGGTCTGAGGCTGGCTCACAGGTACTCCTCGAGCCAGGCGCGCAGCGCATCCTCGAATGTGATTTCGCCCGGGCGGCTCCAGGATTCGGCCGTTAGTGGACGCTCGCGTACGCGGTCCATCGTTGTCGCCACGGCGTCTGTGGTGAAATTCGCCACGGTCATTGTCTCCGTTCCCTGCGCCATTACCGGCCTGCATTCAGTAACGTCAGTTCGGCAAGCGCAACGGGGACAACGGCGATCAGCGCGATCGCTACGAGTGCTGGGCGCCAAGCAGCTTTCTTGAGCCACCGGCGCCAAAGGACAGCTGCGATGCAAACGCTCTGGACGATCACCACAAAGACCATCATTCGTCTCCTCCCGTTAGCGGGCGTCGGCCACCGCAACCGATCATGTTCTCTAAAATGGAGATTATCACGATGCTTTGGACTCTGGAACTTGCCGCCCAAGGCTGTGCGCCACTTGCGATAGTCGCTCCTCGCATTGGGTAGGAGACTGATCGCTGAACGGACTGCTCGATTCGACGTGATGGGTTGGTAGATTCCCTGCTCGTTGCTTAGGCATCGCCACTGTCTCTATCCCAATGGATAGTCGCCCAGCGGCCAGTGTCACTCACCGACCAGCCTGCCTGAATGAGCAACCGCGCCATTCCCGGAAGATGGGCCGCTCCCCAGATTGAGACGATGCGCGGGCTGACGCTCTCCAAAGCGGTTCGGACAGCGATTCGATTGCGGGCGGCAAGGATCGCGTCAGCGGTGTTGCTGATGTGTGGAATGAGGTGAGCAGTAGCGATGATGGCCAGCATCAAGACGCGTCTGGCCCGCTGTGACTGCACAACTGGGATTCGGCCGATCTCCGCTGCCGCCAGGCCCGCGCCAGCTGGGAGCTTCCCCAAGGGCACGTCGGTGATGGTGCCCAGTTCGATATCTGTGAGGTCGGCGTGGACCCAATCGTTCTCAACGACAACCGCTTCGGCTTGGTGCTGCATTCCGAGTGCCAAGCCAAGGTAGCGATTCACCGCCCGGTGACGTCGCGAAGCTTGGATCTCTTCTAGGTTGAGTCTGCGAACAGGACGAATCGCTTCGAACTGAATGTTTGCACCACATGCGACTTCACGGCGTAGAAGCGCGTTGAGGTCTTCCCAAACGGCTTTGTCGGCCAGATGCATGACGCCGATAAGGCGAATCTGGCGCGCATCCTTACACAGGGTGATCTCGGGTAGCGCGACCCCATGACGGCGAACTTGTAGAGGCGGGTAGATGCGCTGCTTACGCCCGAATCTCATGTCAGCGAGTGCATCTGCGAGTCGCGTCCAAAGCGGACGGGGGAATCGGCTCAGAATGGCGGCGACGTCAGCCGAGCTGATCCCACGCCGTTCATCGACCTTGCTCTGTGGGACATCTTGGGGTGTGGGGTCTTTCGCCGCCAAAGTGATCACCGGAGCATGCCGTCCGGGTCAATCGCGTTGCCCAATCTCTGTGCCTGCATGGGCGTGACGATTGCACGAGTTCCGCCTTCTCTCGCAGCGCCGTGCCAGGACACGCCGACGTTCCGGCCTACCTGGCGCAGGTCACCAGAAGATCGATCCCCAGCGGCCGTCGGCGCGGATTGGTGGCGTGGTCTGGAGTTTCAGTGGGGATGCTGCGGGAACTGAAATTCTCGTCGGTCAGCGCGCACGGATGTGTCGTGACTGTGCTCTCTTGGGATAGAAGCGGATTTGAGCTGAGAAAACAGGCGCGGGAACGAGTCCTGCGACGGGTGGGTCGCAATTCTCATTGGTTGCTCAGGTGTTGTCCGGCGATGGGTTGAGCTGGCGGTTCATGCTGGCGACCACTCGACGGAGCGAGCGTGCGATGAGCGAGTTTGGAATTGCTGGATGAAGCCACGGCGGCTCCGGAAACCACTCGCTCCTGTCGTCGTCCAACCTACGACTCGGGACATGGCCGAGCCGAGCGAACTGGGCAACTGCCCCCGAGACCGTTACCGCTCCATGGACGGTCGGTGTAGTGAATCGTTCCGGCGCAAAGCAACCCGAAGCGCTAGCCAAGAGTGCGCATCGTGAGGTTGGTGTATAGCGGGCCGTTTCCACGTGCACAGACCGAGACTGCCGACGAGGTTTCGCCGTCCCAAGCTCCTTGGTCGTCGCGGGATACGCCGCCACTTCCCGGCGGGGGAGGACGCTGGCAAGATCGCCCCCGGACGTCGTCGCGAGCGATCTATTCCTGTGCGAACACCTTCGGCCAAACGCTCCGCCAGTTCCTTGCGTCGCGCTCGAAACGGCTGTTCGCGCGAACCGTGCCGGCCAAACGCTCCGATGGAACACCCGCGTCCAACAGCAAGCACACAGTGAGCACCCACCGCAGTGACCGCGTGATGTAGTGCATCTGGGCGAGGTCGGGGGCCTCACCCTCCGAGCGCAGCCCATGAGCGAGGGTGTTCCGCTGGTCCGTCACCGCACGCTTCCAACGATTGATCCGGCCGACGCACTCCGGCACGACCTCGGCTGCCCGGCGTGCCAGGGCCTCGATGCGGCTGGGGAAAGACGGCTCGTAGAGGTACTGACCGACTGCCTGCTGCAGCGCCCGTCGCACCTCATCGGGGATGTCGGCGTCCTTCAACCCGGCTGCGGCCTCGTCGACAGTCTCTGCAGTCCAGCGGCGTTCGCCCGGATACAGCCGCCGGTGAAGATTCTCCGCTGCGGTACACAGACTTAGCGCCTCGGTCTCCACCGTCTGGAACTCCCCGGCGTAGGACGCCGCAAGTATCTGCGGCACCGGAGATACTCGCTGCGAGAGTTCGAGCCACCGGCCGATGAAGGCCGCGCCACCAGCACCATCGAGCGTGAGGAGAGATTCCTCGGTGGAGTCGCGAGGCGCGGACACGTCGACTACGTGGCCGTAGACATCTGCGGAGTCTCCGCTCGGGGCCGACAGGTTCAGTCGGCGGACGCGGCACTCAGCCCCGTTGAGTATCGTGAGCGCCGTTGCGATGGGAATCGCCACCGTGGAGACCATCGTCGATAACGGAAGCGCTTGGTCGAATGCCAGCTTCAGGCGTGTACCTGTCGTGAGAACGATGTCGGGTCCGCTGAGCGTCGGGATTGATGCCAGGGGCTCGAACCGCACCTTCCCGGGCGCGGGAGTCGACACAACCCCCTCGGCGGCATCCGGCGGGTCGTAGACCCACTTCATCGGTGTCATACCGGTGTCGGGCAACTCGGTGTGGACCGAAGGCAGGTTGGCGAACGCGTGGAGTCCGGTGACATCCAAGGTCACCGCGTCGAACTCGGTCTCGTCGTCGCGGAACAGCGCGCCGACGAAGCACCAGTCTGCTCGCAGCACCTCGCGGCTGCGTGGTTCGTCTTCCCCAGGGCTCGGGAACCCGAGCAGATGGCGACGCAAGGACCGCAGTCCCCACAGCGATACTTCGCCGGGGCTGATCGCCGTCGCACCCAGCACGACGGCGTCGTCGGTGACTTGTTGCTGCGGAGGGTTCCCAGCGAAGGACCCCGGTCCGCGCTTTGTCCACTCGACCATCGGGTTGAAGCTCGGACTGACCTCGAGCTCGACCCGGTTGTCACGGAATCGGAGCACACCGGTACGAGGTGGTGTCGTCGTCTCAGCAGCCGATGCCTTGGGCACTATGCGGAACTGTCCAATAGTCTCGGGGGTCTTCTCCGGGAATCGATCTGCCATACCTGAATGTATGCCGATATTCATGCGCGCGATCAACATTTCACTGCCCTGAGCGATGAGGTGGAAGCACACGTGCGGCTCCGCCGTAATAGCCGCACGGCGCGGTCTAGATCAGTTGACGATATGTCCATCCCCATTGCTGCGGCCATCGGGCGCAACGCGAATGGGCGCGACGCCATAGCAGAGCAGTTCCAAGGAGTGGCGATGAATCGACGGAACACCGGGTCCGGCTTCACGCCCGGGACACCGGCGAGCATCCGCATGTAACTCAGAGGTTCGTTCTCCCGCATCGCGCCGGACTTCTAAACGCGACTTTTGTTGGCGTGATGGCAAATTGGAGAAAGACGTGAGCTGCGCAGGGCCTTACCGACTCAGGCGGGAAACGCAGCGCGCAGTTTCAGCACCGCCTGTTCTGCGGCGTCCCAGTGCATTTCGGCGACCGCGACATAGAATCGAGCGGCATCTGGATCAGGTTCTGCCGCGGCGACCAGATGTAGAAGCTCGACGGCGCGCTGCGGGACGTACCGGAACTCCGGCACGTTGTTGCGGGCATCGGCGAGATAGAACAGCGACTTCTCCAGATCCTGCGCCGGGTTGCCCTTGTCGCCGCGGCGCCAAACGTACTTGGTGGCGTTGCCGATGTCGTAGCAGAGCAGGCGCGTGACTTCGATGCATTCGATACCGCTGGGGTGGTTGTTGTAGTGCAGCGGTCGGCGCACGGGGTGGTAGGTGGCGGTCATGCCGCGCGCACCTGCACGGTGACTGCCGGGTTAGACAGCCGGAGGTCTATCGAGGTGAATCCGTTTCTGATGTCGGTGGCCAGCTGGTTGGCTCCGACGGTGCTGCCGAAGGCGGCGGCCCGACTCGTCGCGTCGGCGGCCAGGGCATCGGCATCGGGGAATGTGTCGGTGTACTTCTCTGCGCGGTTGACCAGGAGTGTGTAGGTGAGTGCCATGGCCGCAAGCTAGGAGTCGTACCCACATCAACAGGCCCGCGGCGCGACCAGTCTTAGCGAAATAGGAAGGACTCCGATGCACATCCAGGGAACTGGGCACACCTGGAGCTGGCCTCTGGGTAACGTCATGCCATGGTCGATGAGTCACGGTACAAGAAGCTGCTTGGCAGCCATATCGGATTCATTGAACGCTCGTCCAAGCTCTACGACTCAGGCTATGAGGATGAGGCGCTCCGGCTAGCAACCTCGATGCGCGTAATCCTCCATGACACCGGTAGCTGCACCTCGCTTCTGACTCATCTTGAGCTCACCGCAACGAGTATGCGGGCGACTGCGCGTAAGCGAAACGACGTGATGGATTACGTTGGCTATCAAGTTGATCTGGCCAGTCCGGAACCTCTCGCCGCGAAGCCACGGCTGGACGCACAGCTGATAGATATGCCTGGG
>MAEX01000037.1 GCA_002013415.1 Mycobacterium sp. D16Q14 | reverse complement strand
CAGCGACCTTGCTGGCAGTGTCGGTGGCCAGCGGATTGTTGCCCTCTTGCATCCAACGGAACGCGTCACCGACCTTGCCTGAATCAGCACCCCACTGCTCGTGGGTGACGGTGCGCAGGAAACTGTCACCGTCCTTGCCGGTCACCATGTCATGCACGGCGACGTGATCCTTGCCGGTGTTCTGATACACATCAGCAAGAGCACTCGTGAGGGAGCCGTGCGCATCAGTTTTCAGGCCATGCACCATGCCTTCGTTGTGCTTGACATCAACGGCGGCGTACTGGTTTGCCGCCTCCAGCATCGATTTGGTCGCTTCGCTGCCAGTAATCGTGGCACCGGGTTTGAAGATGTCGTTGATGTCCTGCAACGCACCCACGCCATTGAGGTGCGTGGTGACAAATCCCCGCGACGGCTCCTGGGTCACCCGGTCGGTACGGGACAACTCCTTAGCGATCTCCGAGGGCAGATTCACCTTGGAGCCAGACACCGGAACAAACGAGCCCCGCGTTTCATCAGTGGCCCCTTGCGCATACCCCTTAAGCTGGTCAGCGCCAAAGACTTCCACGTTAGGATTCGACACGATTTTCAAACCCTGAGCGAACGCCGCACGCGTCTCAGGCGTGGGCAGCATCTGCTCCAACATCTTGATGTCTTCGGGGCTTTTCCCGTTGAGCGACTGCGACATCTGATACAGATACGCCATCTGCCCGGCAGGAATTTGCACCTTCTCCCCGCGCGCCAACTTATCCAAGTCGGCCTGCGATAACGTGCCCGCGGCAACCATCCGCGCCCAAGCTGCCGCGTTCTGCTCAGGCGACATGAACGTGTTAGGGAAGGCGCTATTGAAGTCGTATTTGCCCTCTTCACCGGTCAAACCCGCAGAAAGGGGCGCAGCCGCACCGATATCGCCCTTGGCAGCGTTGATAGCAGTCGCCGTGTCCTGGTCAGCCTTCCCGAGCACGTCGGCGCGCTGCTGCAGATTCACCGTGTCAGTCTTGGCCTCGTTACCGCGCTGAGCCTGCAACTGATTCATCCGATCCGTGGCCGCCTTCTCCGAAGAACCCATCGCGATCATGGCGGCCTTCCCGGCACGGTAGTCAAACATATCGCTGACTACCCAATCTTCGGACACCGCAAACGAATCGGCCTCCAAACCCTGGCCGGTCTTCTTCAAATCACCGATCATCGGCGCCATCGCAGCAGCACCATCACGGTATGCATTCGCTAGCGAGTTGTACCCCTGCACAACTCGCTTATCCTGGGCCAGTTCGTGATCGGCACGCCCCACCGCCGCATCCTTACCCAGACCCTCCCACTCCAGATCAACGATCGCACCATGCACCTTGCCTGCCGCATCCAGGACCTGAGTCCCCACCGTGCGCGTCGGCTCAGCCAGATCACCCAGCGCGGTCGCGTTCGCGCTATACACCACACTCTTACCCGGTCTACTCACACCAAACCCCTCCCGCCACAGCCACTTCTACTTAGCTGCGTTCAAATCACCCAACGATGTCAACCCGTCACCCACCATCTGGGTCAGCGACACCGCAGTCTTACGGTCTTGATGCTCATAACTGTCCGCAGAGCGCCGCAACAGCACCCCCATCTGCTCATAGCGGCCCGCCACCACCGTCAACGAGGTCTTCACCGCATCACTAGCCCCCGGCAATGCCCCCGCCGTGGCGAAACCCTTCAAACCTGACGCCGCACCACCAGAATCCGGAGCTTTGAGCTTGGACACATCAGCACCAGCACCATCAACCTTGCCCGCACCCTGACGCACATTCGCCGGATCAACTTTCACAACCAACCCCCAACAATTCTCACTCGAACTTCACGTCCCAGCCAAGGGCCTTGTAGCGGCGTATCTCTCTGTCGCGCTTGGCCTTTTCGGCTTTCTCCTGCTCGGACCAGTCACCAATAACCCCCGGTGAAGCTGCCGGCATATCGCCCAAGAACTCGTCGGTGTTGTCGTAATTGATCAGAATCTGCGGTGTCGCCTTCTCGCCATCGTCTTCGCCCTTGCCGCCGCGGCCATGCGCGCCAGGGCTACCCATCATCCCCATCGGGCCACCGCCGCGAACCCCCGCCGCACCCACCGCCGCCGGGTTGATGCCCGACCCAGTGCCGCCAGCGGCACCACCCGGTAGTCCCGCACCACCACGAAGCGCACTCAGACCGCCAGGTCCGCCAGCACCTGAACCGGACCCGCCGACGCCCGTGCCCGTCGACGATGGAGAGAATCCTGCCGCCGTCGTACTACCGATCGGCAGACCGGAACCTCCAGAGCCAGAACCTAATCCAGAGCCTGAACCACCGGAACTCGAGCCAGCGCCCGATCCGGATCCCTGACCACCGCCAGAACCGCTGCCTTGTCCACCACCCTGACCTTGCCCCTGGCCAGCTCCGGCCTGTTGACCATCACCACCGGCGAGCTGAGGCTTGGTGTCCTTGTTGGCCAATCCGTCGGTCGAAGGCGGGGTCTGGGTGCCGCCACCGGAACCGCTCCCGCTATTGCCTCCCCCGCCGCTGCCAGCGCCGCTTCCCTGCGGAATCTGGCCCAACTGCTGCTGGCTGGCGCCGTCGGTGATCTCGGGCCGGTTAGCTGCGCTGAGTGGGTCCGTATACATGCGCTGAGCTTCGGCCCGAATCGCTTCCAGCTCTTCCTTTTTTCGGTTCGTGGGAGCACCCGGTCCCGGCTCCGGGTAGTTCTGCGCCACACGCGAAGCTGCAATCAACGTCTCGCCATCCTGCAGCGCGGCTTGGCTGATCTTGCCCGCCTCCGCTGCGAGGCCGGTCTGAGGGTCAGCGGACTCCTTGTAGAAGCTATCCACTGTGTCGTATGCAGTGCGTGCAGCGTCGCCGTCCCAGATCGTGTTGTCGAGGAGCTTCTGGCGTGCACCCATTGCGATATCAATCGAATCAGCCACTGCCGTGCTGGTGTTGTCCCACCGCTTCGACTCGTCATGCGCTGCATCCGATTTCAACTCGCCCAGCAGCCCTACAATCTCCCCGTGCGAGCGGCCTTGCCAATTGTCATTAGCCATATCCCGATCCCCTCTGTTACTTCGGAAGCTTCGTCGCGACGAATGTGGCCACCTCAATAGCTTTGGCGCACGGGTCCGGAAGACCCTTACGTCCTGTCTTCTCGTTGTAGATACCAGCCAGAATGTGGACTGTGGCTTGCTGCGACGGCAACGCTACGTAGCATCCTGAGTCGCCGGTAACGCGGTCCTGATACACCACAGCGTCAAGACCACCGATCGTCTGCCCATGTGCAATCGGGTATTGAGGATTGTTCAGATAGTCACTGATTGGGTTATTGATGACTGTCTGGGCAAGCTGCCATCCATCAGCAGACCAGGAACAGCCCCTGATCTCCAGCCCTTGACGACCAGTGTCCTCCACCTTCTCCGGGTCGACCCCCCAGGAGCGGATCTCCGCAGCGGTGTAAGCAATGCATGGGTCGAAACTGGTCCCGTTGTTGCCTTCGTTTGCAGGCGGATGAGGAGCGGTCAACGTGTAGGGGATGGAGGCCGAAGATGTCGGCGACGACGCAGCGCCTGAGGCCGAGGCCGACGTGGTGGCTTGCGAGGCCGGCGAGCCCGCGGTGGTGGTTGAACAAGCTGACAAAGCGACGGCAGCGACCAGGACGGACGCGAGAATTCGAGTTTCCATCAGTACGAGATCGCCGTCCCGCCGTAGCCCGCCTCGAACATCTTGGCGATCTCCTCGTCGGACTTCTTGAAATACAACTCGGTCGCAATGAAATGATCCGCGAACCCCTGGTACTGGTCGCGCAGCTTCCCCAACCCCGATTTAGCCCTCTCCGCGCGCGCGTCGTACTGAGCTTTAACCTCATCACCGGTTGGCAGCTTCCCGAATGTCAGTCCGGAACGCCCCTGCCCCAACGCTCTAAGCTCAGCGTCAATGATGTCGCGGGCCTTGAGCATGGGCGCTGCGAGTTCCGCTCCCGCCCCGTCTTTCATGTGCAAAGTCTTCTTGGCAGCGCCAGCAGCCTTATCTCGGTCCTGCTGATTCATGTCGCGCAGCTGGAACGTGTAACCACTCACCCTGCTTCACCTCGCGTCTTATCGTTACAACTGGCATTCACCTAGATACGACGACACTAGGGCCAATCTGGTTCCAACTATTTTCGCCGTGGAACCCTGAGCTGACGACAACCTCTGGCTTTTATTTGCTAGACAGCTACACTTCGCTTGTGGAACTCAGGTTGGAGATAGCTCCATTGTGGCTGCGCTGGCCTATCTATTCATCGCTGAGCTTCGTTGTGCTGCTGGCGCTGACCTGGAACGGCCAGACTTCCGAGCTCGGCCTCACAGCGTGTGCGGCAATTTCGGCTGCGGTCGGGTCTGTGTACGCCCTGATCGGCAGAGACAGCCGCGTCGCCGCGCGCGAAGCATTAAAAGGCCTTTCACCACAACAACGTTCGCAAGCCATCCACGCCACTCGCGCCGGTGCAGTCCCCAATGATGCATTGGTACTGCACGCAGCTGCGCGACTCGCTCAGCCCAATCTCGGCAAGAAGGGCGACCCGTTCGGACTTCTATTCGTAGGCCTTATTGCCGCTATGAACTTCGTCGATCTCAATCGGGTCAGCATGCTTGGTTACCTGTGCCTCGCCGCCGTGGCCACCCACCAGGCGATCAACCCTGCCCGACTCGACGCACGAGCTCAACTAATGGACCAAGCCGCCAAACAGGCGGAGCTCGACCCCGCCGGATGACGACCCGAAGAACCGCTTCCAGCCAATCTCAGTGCCGGAGTTCGCCATCAAGACCCTGGAAGCGCGCAAGCGCGCGCTGGCCAAGCGCAAGCTGGCATTCGGGGCGCCGATCGCCGACGAGTTCGCAGACCTCGTGTTTCCGTCCGACCAGTGGACCCCGCGAGTCCCCACCAATGTCGCGACTCAATGGCGCCGGATCCGCACTGCCCTCGGCATCGCCGAAGGCATCACCGCGCACAGCTTCCGCAAGGCCGGCGGGACCTTCAAAGACGATGCAGGTCTGCCCATGCGCGTCATCGCCGACTCACTCGGCCAGGCTGACATCCTCACCACCCAGCGGCACTACCTGGCACGCGGTAAGGCTCACCCAGAGGCCGCCGCCGTGCTGGATCGCATGTTGGAACACCCCGCAGATTATTGGAGACTTTTTGGAGACTTGGGGTGATACAAGGCAAGAAAAAACCCAGGCCAGAGGAAATTAATCCTCTGGCCTGGGGACCTAGTAGCGGGGACAGGATTTGAACCTGCGACCTCTGGGTTATGAGCCCAGCGAGCTACCGAGCTGCTCCACCCCGCGGTGGTGAACACAAGGTTACCGGTCGCACTGCGTGGCGCCAAATCGCTAACCTGGCCTGCACGTTCTCGGCACCACGTAGTGGTTTCGTCCCTGCCACTTGCGCTTTCACGCAGTGGCAGGGACGAGCCGTTTTTACTTGGCCTGTGTGAACTTGGTCATCGCGTCGTCGAGGCTCTTGAGGGCCTGTCCGTACCGTGCGAAGTCCCCACTCTTCTGGGCATCCTTCACCTCTCCGATGGCCCGCTGAACCTCCTGCAGCGCGGCAGCCTTCGCAGAGGACAGATCCGAGGCCCCTGCGGGCGGCGGCGCCACCGGAGGAACGATCGGAACACTCTGACCGATCGGCGGCGGCGCGTTGACGCTTCCCGGTTCGGCCGCAGGAGCCGTGGCCGTCGCACCGGCCCCCGGCCCGAACACCATGTCGAGCGCGTCCCTGACCGTGGTCGCATAGCCGACCTTGCCGTTGTAGAACATGCCCACACGGATCAGACGCGGATACGACGACTGATCACCCTGACCCGGCGAGGCATACAGCGGTTCGACGAACAACAGTCCCCCGTTGGCCACCGGCAGCGTGAGCAGGTTGCCCCATTTGAGGATGTTCTGGTTCTTGATGATGCCGACGTGTGAGGACACCAGGTTGTCGGTGGTGATGGCGTTGTTCACCAGCTTGGGGCCCTGCACAGTTCCGGGAACCGTCAAAACGGTTATCTTCCCGTAGGTTTCAGGATCGGAACTGGCACTGACATAGGCCGCCAGGAAATCCCGCTGGAAGCGGTTCAGCGCGCTCGTCAATTGGAACGACGCCGAATTGTCATTCTTGTTAATATCTTTCGCCACAATGTAATACGGCGGCTGCGACCCGGTAGGTGCGTTCGGATCATCGGGCACCTGCCAGAAATCACTGGTCGAGAAGAACGTCACCGGGTCATTGACGTGGTAGCGCGCCAACAGGGTCCGCTGCACCTTGAACAGATCCTCCGGGTAGCGCAGATGCCGCGCGAGATCCGAGGAGATGTCGCTCTTCGGCTTCACGGTTCCCGGGAAGACCTTCATCCATGCCTTAAGCACGGGATCCTTCTCGTCCTGCTGGTACAGGGTCACCGTGCCGTCGTAGGCATCCACCGTCGCCTTCACCGAGTTCCGGATGTAGGAAACCTGCTGGTTGGGCAGGGCTCCCCCGGTCCTGCCGACCTGGCTGTCGAAGGTGGCCTCCGACAACGACGTCTGCTGCGAGTACGGGTAGTTATCCAGTGTGGTGTAGCCGTCCACGACCCAGACCATGCGCTTGTCGACGATCGCGGGGTAGGTACCACTGTCGACGGTCAACCACGGCGCCACCGCTTCCACGCGGCGGCTCGGATCGCGATTGAACAGGATCTTGCTGTTGTCTCCAATCACATTGGAGAACAGGAAGTTCCGCTCGGCATACTTCAGACCGAACACCGTCCGCGCCAGCGCACCGCCGACGGGAACGCCGCCGGTGCCGGTGTAGGTGCTGTTCTTGGTGCCGGCATTGTTCTCGTAGTCGTACTCGCGGTCGTTGCCGTTCTTCCCGACGATCGCGTAGTCGTTGGTATCGCTGGCGATGATCGGGCCGTAATACACGCGCGGCTGAGCCAGCGGCGCCGGGCCGTCGGACAGAACCTTGCCGCCGTCGTCGACGGCATTCACCAGGAACTCCGGGTACCCACCGTTCTCGTCCGGCTTGTCTGCCACTCCGCGCACGGTGTTGGCCGGTGCCGCGATAAACCCGTTGCCGTGCGTGTACACGGTGTGCCGGTTGATCCAGTCGCGCTGGTTATCACGAAGTTTGGCCGGATCGAGCTCGCGGGCGGCGACCACATAGTCGCGCAGCGAGCCGCTCTTGTCCTGGTATCGATCGATGGACAACGAATCAGGGAAGGCATAGAAGTTCTTGCCCTGCTGCAATTGAGTGAAGGCCGGGCTCACGATGTTCGGGTCCAACACGCGAATGTTGGCCATCGTCGCGCGATCGGCGGCAACCTGCTTAGCCAGCGTTTCGCTCCCCGTGGGCGCCGATGCCGTACCGCTGTAGTCGCGGTACGTCACGACGTCATCTGTCAGGCCATAGGCATCGCGTGTCGCCTTGATGCTGCGCGCGATGTACTCGCTTTCCTTCTGCGCCGCATTGGGTTTAACGCTGAATTGCTCGACGATGAGCGGCCACCCGGCACCGACCACCAACGAGGACAGCAGCAGCAGCGCCAACCCGATCGCGGGGATCCGTAGATCCTTGAGCACCAGGGCAGAAAACACCGCGACCGCGCAGATCACCGCGATGGCCAACAGGATCAGCTTGGCCGGCAGCACCGCATTGATATCGGTGTAACCGGCACCGGTGAACGGCTTGCCGGCGCGCGTGTGTGAGAGCAGCTCGTACCGATCGAGCCAGTACGCGGCGACCTTGAGCAGCACCAGAACTCCGGCGAGAGTCACCAACTGGATACGGGCCGGACGTGACAGCGTGCCGGCACGACCGGACAGCCGAATGCCGCCAAAAATGTAGTGCACCAAGGCGTTGACGACCAGCGCGACGAACACGGCAATGAACAGGTAGGTCAGCACGAATCGGTAGAACGGCAGCTCAAAGGCGAAGAAGCCGAGATCCAAACCGAACTGCGGATCCTTGATGCCGAAGTCCGCGCCCTCCAGGAACAGCTGCACGGGCATCCAATAGCTTTGAGCCACAATGCCTGCCAGCACCCCGATGAGCACGGGAACACCGATGACGAAGAGCCGCACTCGCGACAAGATCAGAGCCCGGTACTGCGCCAGCGCATCGCCGGGGCCCTTCGTGGGCACGAATACGGGCCGCGCCCGATACGCCAGCCCGATGCCCGCGAAAACCACGGCACCGACGACGGTTCCGACAATCAGGAACAAGGTGAGCCGGGTCAGTAGCACCGTGGTGAACACACCGCGGAATCCGAGTTCACCGAACCACAGCCAGTTGATGTAGGTGTCGACCAGGCGTGGGCCGATCAACAACAACACCACGATCACCAACGCAGCGGCGACCAGTCGCCGGCTCCGTCGGGTCAGTCGTGGCAGAGCCCCATTTGGCCGCATACCCACGTCGCTACGCTCCTCGTCGAGTGTTCAAGCACGGCTCAGTTTTCGCGCTTCGATTCTCAGCCCCACTGTAGCCGCAGAACAGCGGGCGTCGTCCTGCATCGATAGTGGTGAGGTTGGCTAACAACTCGGCGGCTGATCACCGCGATTGAGGGCATTGAGTCCATCAACCGCCTCGGTCAATGTGCCGACCTTGACCAGGGTCAGCCCCTGCCCGCCGTCCGTCTTCGCCTCGGCGCAGTTGGCCGCAGGCACCAAGAACACCGTCGCTCCAGCGTCTTTGGCAGCCTGCATCTTGTGCGTGATCCCACCGATGGGCCCCACCTTGCCCTCGGCATCGATGGTTCCTGTTCCCGCGACAAACTTTCCGCCGTCGAGCTCATCGGGGGTCAGCTTGTCGATCACCGCGAGGCTGAACATCAACCCGGCCGACGGCCCGCCGATGTTGGCCAGATTGAAATCAATGGTGAACGGCGCCCACGGGGCCTGCACCACGCCGACCCCCAGGAACCCGTAGTCGCGATCCGCGTTCTTGCCAAGGGTGATCTTCACCGTGCCACTGGGGGCATTCTTGCGCTTGTAATCGAGCGTCACCTCGTCACCCGGCTTGGTCGCCTTGAGCAGTCCGGTGAATTCCTCGAGCGTCGCGGCCGGGCGCCCATTCACGGCGGTGATCGCGTCGTTCTCCTGCAGCTTGCCCTTGGACGGACCGTCCTCGCTGATGGTCAGAACGGTCACGGCCGTCGGGTATTTGAGATACCCGAGCGCCGCGAACTCGGCGCTCTCCTCGGACTTCTTGAACTCGAGATCGTTCTCCTTGTCCACCTGGTCCTTGGACCGATTGGGCGGGTACACCGCATCTCGCGGGACCAACTGCTCACGACCACTTGCCCACAACCGCAGCGCATCTGCCAGCGTCAGACCGTCACGCTGGGAAACGGTCGTCATGTTGAGGTGACCGGAGACCGGATCGACCTCGGTGCCCTTGATGTCGACGACCTCCTTGCCCTCGACCTGGCCAAGGGTGTTGAAGGTCGGGCCCGGACCCAGAGATACGAATGGCACGGTGATCACCGACATCAACAACGCGAAGGCGATGATCGGGATCAGCGCGACCAGCAGCGTCGCTACGCGGCGATTCATGCCTGCACCCTATGACAAGGCCTGATCAGACCCCCGCCGGTAGTCTCGTGGTGGAGGTTCGATGAGCGAGCATGCCCCCGTCCTGCTGTACGACGGCGTCTGCGCACTGTGCAACGGTGCGGTGAAGAAGATCCTGCGCGACGACAAGGTCGGAACGATGCGGTTCGCCGCGCTCGACAGCGAGTACGGCGAACAGGTGCTCGCGCGCCACCCCGAACTCGTCGGCGTCGATTCCTTCGTGATCGTCGACAACCCCGGCGAGCCCATCGAACGAATCCACATCCGGTCCGACGGAGTGCTCCGCATCATGGACTATCTGGGCAATACCCGGCGGGCCGCCGTCATCGCGCGGCTCGTCCCACGCCCGATCCGCGACGCGCTGTACCGGCTGGTGGCACGCACCCGGTACCGGGTCTTCGGCCAGTACGACACCTGCCCGGTACCGCCGCCCGAGGTTCGTGCACGCTTCCTGGCCTGATCAGGCGCCACAAGCAGCGCGTTCCGCCAATTACGCCGTCAGCGTGATCCGGCCACCCCTACCAGCGGTACCGTGGAGATATGGCCGACCTTCCCTTTGGATTCGCTGCTGGCGACGACCCCGACCGTGAGCGGGGCGACGACGCGCGACCGGGGTCCGGCTCGGGATCGCCGGGTGCAGACCCGTTCGGCTTCGGATCTGGTGGATTCAATCCCGCCGATCTCGGCCAGATCTTCACCCAGCTGGGCCAGATGTTCAGCGGCGCTGCAGCCGGCGCGGCCAGCGGTCAGCCCGCGGGCCCGGTCAACTACGACATCGCCCGGCAACTGGCATCGAGCTCAATCGGTTTCGTGGCCCCCATCACCGAGAGCACCACATCGGCCATCACCGATGCGGTGCACCTTGCCGACACCTGGCTCGACGGAGCCACCGCCTTGCCCGCCGGCGCCACCCGAACCGCGGCCTGGACCTCGACGGACTGGGTGGACCACACCCTGGAAAACTGGAAGCGGCTCGTCGATCCTGTCGCCGAACAGATTTCGGGTATGTGGGCGGCGAACCTGCCGGAAGAGGCCCAGGGCATGGCCGGTCCACTGCTGGGCATGATGACCCAAATGGGCGGCATGGCCTTCGGATCACAGCTCGGCCAGGCCCTCGGACAGCTGTCCCGAGAGGTGTTGACCTCCACGGATATCGGATTGCCGTTGGGCCCCAAAGGCACCGCGGCTCTCCTTCCGGCTGCCATCGAAGCGTTTTCGGAGGGCCTCGAGCAGTCCAAGAGTGAAATCATGACCTTCCTGGCCGCTCGGGAAGCCGCGCATCACCGCTTGTTCAGTGGCGTCGGCTGGCTGACCATCCGGCTGATGGACACCGTCGAGCAATACGCCAAGGGCATCTCGATCGACATGAACGCCATCGAGGAGGCCGCACGCGGCTTCAACCCCGCCTCGCTGGGCGATCCGTCCGATATGGAACAGATTCTGTCCCAAGGCATTTTCGAGCCGAAGACCACACCGCAGCAGGAGCAGGCCCTGGAACGCCTGGAAACCCTGCTCGCTCTCGTCGAGGGCTGGGTACAAACCGTGGTGACCGACGCGCTCGGCGAACGCATCCCGGCGACCGCGGCCCTCAGCGAGACATTGCGACGCCGGCGCGCGACGGGCGGCCCGGCCGAGCAGACCTTCAGCACCCTGGTGGGCCTGGAGCTGCGGCCACGCAAGCTGCGCGAGGCGGCAGAGCTGTGGCGCAGACTCACCGATGCCGTCGGCACGGACAAGCGCGACGCGATCTGGGCACACCCCGATCTGATCCCCGATGCCAGCGACCTGGACAACCCGGCCGCATTCATCGATCGCATCATCGGCGGCGACACCGACGCCGCTGATGACCCGATCGCACAGATCGAGAAGCTCGATCCGGGCAACCCCGAAAACCGAGAAGACTGAGAAATCTCACGCATACCCGTTCGGCGCTGGTCAGCGACTGAATCGGGCTGTGGATAAACGGGTTTCGCCCGCCTGCCGCGCATGCTGGATATGCCACAGTGGGCCATGTCCAGCGAGCCGACATTCACCCTCGACCCGGCGCGTCCAGTCCTGCCACGGCCGGACAACGGGGTCCAGATCGGTTGGATGCCGCGTCACGCCGTGATCGTGCGCCCCTCGGCGGCCGCGCCAGCCGTCGCAGTACGGCAGCTGCTGAACTCCCTGACCGACGAACTCACCTGGGGTCAGATTCTCAACCTTCAGTGCGTCAAGGACTTTCACGATGCAGAGGACATTCGCTCACTGCTGGACGAGTTGGTCGACGCCGGCGCCGTCATCCGCCGAACCCGATCCATTGCGGCCGCATCACCGGTGATCCGGCTCGTCGGCCGCGGTCCGCTTTCCGACGCCCTCACCGAAGCACTTCAGCATACATCGGCACGCATCCAGCGCTCAACCCAATCGGCGCACGAAAAGTCTTGGCAACATGTCGATTTAGCGGTGCTCGCCGATGATCTGATCGCCGATACCCGGTTACTGCGGATACTTGCCGACGCCGAGGTGCCACACCTGTCCGTCCGAGCGCGCGATGGCACCGGACTCATCGGGCCCATGGTTCTGCCCGGCATCACCAGCTGTCTGGAATGCGCCGACCGGCATCGGCGTGACCGTGATGAACAGTGGCCCGCGGTCGCCGCCCAACTCACCGGAGCCGTTGGCGTCGCCGCGCCGGCCACGATCTTGGGCACCGTGGCGGTGGCGCTGGCGCAGATCGATCGGGTGCTCTCGGCCATCCGCGGGCAGACACCGGGACCGCTGATAACGCTCAACGCGACACTCGAACTCGACCTGTCCACGCACGCGCTGACCGCCCGACACTGGACCGCGCACCCGCTGTGCCGGTGCGGCGCCTACTTCACCGGAAATTGACGAAGACCCACTTTTTGTTAACTTCATCACGAGCGGGCATGATGTGCGCATGGCAGAAATTCGTCGTGGCCGCGCCGCACGCGCCGCAAAACTCGCATCGCTTCCGGCCGGGATCGCGGGCCGCGCCGCACTCGGTGTGGGTAAACGGATCGCCGGGAAATCCAAAGACGAAGTGAACGCCGAACTCGTCGAGAAGGCCGCCGAACAGCTGTTCCAGGTGCTCGGCGAACTCAAGGGCGCGGCCATGAAGATCGGCCAGATGCTCTCGGTGATGGAAGCCGCAATTCCCCCCGAGTTCGGGGAGCCCTACCGGGAAGCACTGACCAAGCTGCAGAGCGATGCCCCGCCGCTGCCCGCCGACAAGGTCCACCGCGTCCTCGATGCGCAGCTGGGCACGAAGTGGCGCGAACGCTTCCAGTCCTTCGACGACACACCCGTCGCCTCCGCCAGCATCGGCCAGGTGCACAAGGCCATCTGGAAGGACGGCCGCGCCGTCGCGGTCAAGGTGCAGTACCCGGGCGCCGACGAAGCCGTCCGCTCAGACCTCAAGACCATTCAGCGGCTCTCGTCATTGTTCAAACAGGTGGCCCCCGGCGCCGATATCAAGGCCATCGTCGACGAACTCATCGAGCGCACCGAAGAAGAACTCGACTACCGCATCGAGGCCACCAACCAGCGCACCTTCGCCAAAGCCTTCAAGGACGACCCCGAGTTCCACGTGCCATCGGTCGTGGCCTCCTCCCCCAAGGTGATCATCACCGAGTGGATGCAGGGCCGGAAACTCTCGGAGATCATCGCCAAGGGCACCGAGGAAGAGCGCAGCAATTGCGCGCATTTCCTCCTCGAGTTCAGCATCAGCTCGCCGTACCGGTGCGGACTGCTGCACGCCGACACCCACCCCGGAAACTTCATGCTGTTGGAGGACGGCCGGTTCGGCGTCATGGACTTCGGCGCCTGCGCCGCCCACGAGGGTGGCCTCCCGGCCGGTTTCGGACCGATCCTGCGTCTGGCCCGTGACGAGAAGTGGGAAGAGCTGACCGAGGTGCTGCGTTCGGAGGGCTTCATCCCACCGAGTGCGACGTCCGTCTCTCATGAGGAGGTCAACTCCTACCTTGAGCCCTACATCGAGCCGCTCAACCACGAAACCTTCCACTTCAGCCGCAAATGGCTGCAACGGCTCACCGCCAAGGCCACCGATTTCCGCAGCGAGGAGTTCCTCGAGTCGTTCAAGACCAGCCGACAGATGAACCTGCCGCCCAACTACCTGATGTTCTTCCGGGTCCTGGGCGGCCTCATCGGCATCGCGGCACAGCTCGACGCCCCGGTGGATTACGCGGCCATCATCGACAAGTGGGTGCCGGGTTTCCACGAGGACAGCAAGGCGCCGGCCGCCACGTAGGCGTAAAAAGAAATCCTGCGTTGTCAGACTCGCTTCGCCCTCCGGCATGATGTAACGCATGGCTGAGATCCGTCGTGGCCGCGCCGCGCGCGCCGCAAAACTCGCATCCCTGCCGGCCGGCATTGCCGGTCGCGCCGCCCTGGGCGTCGGGAAACGTCTGACCGGCAAGTCCAAGGACGAGGTCAACGCCGAGATGATGGAGAAGGCCGCCGAGCAGCTGTTCCAGGTGCTGGGCGAACTCAAGGGCGCCGCGATGAAACTCGGACAGGCCCTATCGGTGTTCGAGGCCGCGATTCCGCCCGCCTTCGCCGAGCCCTTTCGCGACGCCTTGACGAAGCTGCAGAGCGATGCCCCGCCGCTGCCCGCCGACAAGGTCCATCGCGTCCTCGACGCGCAGCTGGGCACGAAGTGGCGCGAACGCTTCCAGTCCTTCGACGACACACCCGTCGCCTCCGCCAGCATCGGCCAGGTGCACAAGGCCATCTGGAGCGATGGACGCGTCGTGGCGGTCAAGGTCCAGTACCCGGGCGCCGATGATGCCGTCCGCTCCGATCTCAAGACCATGCAGCGGCTGGCATCGTTGTTCAAACAGATCGTGCCTGGAGCGGACGTCAAAAGCATCATCGACGAGCTGATCGAACGCACCGAGGAAGAGCTCGACTACCGCATCGAGGCCACCAACCAACGGGCCTTCGCCAAGGCCTTCAAGGACGACCCCGAGTTCTACGTGTCACCGGTGGTTGCCTCTGCCCCCAAGGTCGTCATCAGCGAGTGGATGCAAGGCCGCAAGCTCGCCGAAATCATCAGCAGCGGAACAGAAGACGAGCGCAACGCATGTGGACGCCTGCTCCTGAAATTCACCGTCAGCTCCCCCTACCGGTGCGGACTGCTGCACGCCGACACTCACCCCGGAAACTTCATGCTGCTGCCGGATGGGCGCCTCGGCGTCATGGACTTCGGTGCCGTTGCCACCCATGAGGGCGGGTTCCCTCCCAACCTGGGGCCCATCTGGCGGCTGGAGCGGGACGGGATCTGGGATGAGCTCATTCCCCTCATGCGCGAGGAAGGATTCATCCCGCCGCGTACCGATGTGTCACCGGAGGAGATCGACGAGTACCTCAAGCCGTTCATCGATCCGCTGAAGTCCGACGAATTCCACTTCACCCGGAAATGGATGCAGCGCGTGGCCGCCAAATCCAGCGACGTGCGCGGCGCCCAGTTCCAGACCGGCCGGCATCTGGACATGCCGCCCGTCTATCTGATGATGTTCCGGGTGCTCGGCAGCCTGTCCGGCATTCTGGCCCAGCTCGACGCGACGGTCCCGTACGCGCGAATCATTGGCGACTGGGTTCCCGGTTTTCGTGAGGACGAGCCCGTCACCGCCAGCTAGCATCCGTGAAGACGTGAGGGCAACGACGCCACACTGAACGATATGAGGTGACATGGCAGATATTCGCCGCGGCGGACTCAGCCGAATGACCAAACTGGCAAGCCTGCCCGCAGGCATGGCCGGGCGCGCCGTCCTCGGGGTTGGCAAACGGTTGACCGGAACCTCCGCAGACGACGTCAACGCCGAACTCCTGGAGAAGGCGGCCGACGAGCTGTTCAACGTGCTCGGGGAGCTCAAGGGCGGCGCCATGAAAGTGGGCCAGGCCCTGTCGGTGATGGAGGCGGCGATACCGCCGCAGTTCGCCGATCCGTTCCGCGAAGCCCTGGTCAAACTGCAGAGCGAGGCCCCGCCACTGCCCGCGGCAAAGGTGCATCGCGTGCTCGACGCGCAGCTCGGCACCAAATGGCGCGAACGCTTCCAGTCCTTCGACGACACACCCGTCGCCTCCGCGAGCATCGGCCAGGTGCACAAGGGGATCTGGAAGGACGGCCGCGAGGTGGCCGTCAAGATCCAGTACCCCGGTGCCGACGATGCGCTGCGCGCGGATCTCAAGCTGATCCAGCGGATGACGCCGCTGGCCAAACAGATTGCGCCCAAAGCAGATATCGACAGGCTGGTGGCCGAGATCAGCGACCGCATCGAGGCCGAACTGGACTACCGCCAGGAGGCGTCGAACCAGCGCGCGTTCGCCAAGGCCTTCGCCGATGATCCGAAGTTCTTCGTACCCGCAGTGGTCGCCAGCGCGCCCAAGGTGATCATCGCCGAGTGGATGGAGGGGCGGCGACTCTCGAAGATCATCTCGGAGGGCACCCGTGAGGAGCGGGACTCCGCCGGCGCCCTGATGCTCGAATTCACCGTGAAGTCACCGGAAAAGGTGGGCCTGGTGCACGCCGACCCGCATCCTGGCAACTTCATGCTGCTGCCCGACGGACGTTTCGGCATCATCGATTTCGGCGCGGTCTCCGAGCACCCCGGCGGTATTCCGCCGGAGTTCGGTGAGGTGTTGTGCTGGGCCCGAGATGAGCAGTGGGAAGAGGTGATCCGGCTTATCAAGCAGCTCGGATTCATGCCGCCGGAGGTCCAGCTGTCCGGGGTCCAGGTGATGGATTACATCAGGCCGCTATGGCCTTATGTCGATCCGCTGCGCTCGGGCGAATTCCATTTCACCCGTGAGTGGTTCCAGCAGGCCGCGGTGGCGTCCACCGATCTTCTGGACGAGGGCTTCACCGAACGATTCAAGCTGGCGCGTCAAATGACGGTGCCGCCGGGCTACGTCATGCTGCTGCGCACGCTCGGCGGAATGATCGGGGTGCTCGTGCAACTCGGTACGCATGTGAACTACGCGGCGATCGCCGAAGAATGGATGCCAGGGTTTTTCGAACCACACGCGAAGTCGTCCGGATAACAATGCTCCCCACCGCCACATGGCGATGGGGAGCATTGGTTGTCTGGCCCGACGACATTCGCGACATCCCGGGTCATGCCGCGGCGGGATCTGCTGCCGGCAGCGGGTTCTTGCGCGGGCGACCACGCGGACGCTTACGCGCCACGACGGCACCCTGCTCCAGGATCTCGCCACCCCACACACCCCAGGGCTCTGCGCGGTCCAGCGCAGCGGCCAGGCACTGCGACTGGATCGGGCAGTCCGCGCATAGCGTCTTGGCCCGCTCCAGGTCAGCGGGGCTCTCCGCGAACCACAGGTCCGCATCCGCTGCGTGGCACGGCAGGACACGCCTTCGGGCCTCCGTTTCGACGGTCATCATGTGTCCGTTCACCTGCTTCCTCTTCGGTTCCTTGTAAAACTGCTGGTCTCGTATCGGTGTCTTATCGATCGAGATCCGGAACCACGTTTGAGGTTGAGGCTCAAACAAAAGTGGCCACGGATCCCGGTGTGTCGGGTCCGTGGCCTGGGAGGCGGTTGTTAGGGCTACCTAGATGTATCCCCTATTCACGGACGCGACATTCGTAGCTGCGGCGACGACGGCGCGGTGCTTAATGCCGACGGCCGACATGCTCTGGGCCGCCGGCTTGGCAGCGGCGACATGCGTCAGGAGCGACGGCGGAGCGATCGGCAATACGACAAACGCACCATGGGCATCACGCCACAAGGTGTCGCCGTAATTGGTGGGTGTATTCATCGCTCCTCCTTCCGTCTACTCACACGTGAACAGGTCTGATTTGGAATTCTCACGAATTCCTGACGCCCAGAGTAAAAGGTCATCTATCGGTTGACAAGTTATTTTTGACCTGCGGCGATACTTCAAGACCAGTTTTGTCGAACTGGCATCTTTCCCCGGGATCGCCTTCTAAACAGACGCGAGTAGTCGCGAACGGAAGAGATCCAATACCTGATCGAGGGCCGCACGCGTCGGCTGACCGGGCTCGTCGATGAGATGTTCCGTGACCACCGAATGTGCCGGCATCGGCGAATTGGGGTTGGCGACGTCGCCGGGCAACTCGATGGCAATGAACCCATCCCCCAGTTCCTCCCTGAGGAACTGGAACCGCTCGGCAGGTACCAACTTGTCGGTGGTGAAGCGCATGCCGAGCACCTTGAGCCCGTCGTGCTCGCAGCGGTGCTTGACCTTCTGCAGGTCTGCCGGAGAGATATCGATGTTGTGCCGCGCCTTCTTGCTGAGCCCGAAGGGCAGCGACGGCTGAGACAACACGGGTGCAAGCAGCCGGTCGTCGGCGGCCATCGCCAGCGCATATCCCCCGGTGAAACACATTCCGATGGCACCCACACCGGGACCGCCATTGCGCTCGTGCTCGTTCTGGGCGAGCGCGCGCAGCCACGCCACCACGGGCGAGCTCTTTCCCGTCGCCAGCACCGTGAACTCGCGGCTCACACAGCCGCGGAACATCGAGGTCGCCATGTAGGTGGCAGTGCGCAACCAACCCTCTTCCCGGGGGTCCGTGTTCTGCCCCGGATTCCCGAATAGGTGCGGCATGACCGCGGTACACCCGATATCGGCGACCTTGCGCGCGAAGTTGGCGACCTTGGGCGTTATCCCCGGCATCTCGGCGATGACGATCACCGCCGGTCCGCTGCCCTTTCTCAACACGATCTTGGTCTCACCCTCGTGAGTGAAGGTGCCTGCTTCGAAATCGCGGAGGTCATCGTCGGCCATGGGGCGAGCCTAGGACGAGATCGCGCTCCGCGCTAGACACGTGTTGAACAAGGGATTACGAAGTTCTGGCGCGCACCAAACGCAGCACGTCGGGGCCATACTGCTCCAGCTTGCGCGCACCGATCCCGGGAATGGCCACGAGCGCGGCGTCGTCACCGGGAAGCAGTTCGGCGATGGCGATCAAAGTGTTATCGGTGAAGACGACGAACGCCGGCACCTTCATCTCCTTGGCCGTCTTGAGCCGCCAATCCTTCAGTGCAACAAGGAGTTCCTCGTCAATATCGGACGGGCAGCTCTCGCAGCGCCGCAGCAGCACTGCCGCCGGAGTGTTGAGCGCGGCATTGCAGATTCGGCAGCGTGCGCCACTACCCCGGCGCCGTGGCGCCATCGTGGCGGAAACTTGCGCGGTGGGAGCGACCCCATTAAGGAACCGAGAATGTTTACGCGTCTTGCGGCCGCCCGCGGCCCGCGCGAGCGCCCAGCTCAGGTTCAGATGCACACGCGCGCGGGTGATTCCGACGTAGAGCAGGCGCCGCTCCTCCTCAACCGGTTCAATATCCCCGGCACGTGACAAGGCATGCGAAATGGGTAGCGTGCCGTCGGCCAGCCCCACCAGGAACACCGCATCCCATTCGAGCCCTTTCGCCGCATGCAGCGAGGCCAGGGTCACACCCTGCACCGTCGGTGGGTGGCGCGCCTCGGCCCGTACCCGGAGCTCGCGAACCAGACCCGGCAGATCCAGCTCCGGCAGGCGGGCGCATTCCTCCTCGGCGAGCTCGACCAGGGCCCGCAGCGATTCCCATCGCTCGCGGGCCTGGGTGCCGTGTGGCTCCTCGGCGGACAATCCCAGCGGTTCGAGAATATCCCGAACTTGTTGCGGCACAGGGATGCCCGCACTTTCACGGTCGACAGCACGTTGCAGGGCCACCAGCGCCTGACGCACCTCTTGCCGGGTGAAGAACCCCTCGCCACCGCGAACCTGAAACGGTACGCCCGCCTCGGTAAGCGCCTCCTCGTACACCTCCGATTGCGCATTGATCCGGTACAGCACCGCGATCTCCGATGCCGGAGTTCCGGATTCGATCAGTGCAACAATGGATTTCGCGACTGACTTGGCCTCCGCCGCCTCGTCGTCATGCTCGGAGAACCTGGGAGCTGGGCCCTCCGGCCGTTGACCGATAAGTTGCAGCTTGCTGCCCGCCACCCTTCCTTGCGCGGCCGCGATCACCCGGTTGGCGAGCGAGACCACCTGTGGGGTCGAGCGATAGTCACGTTCCAGCCGAACCACAGCCGCCTCGGGGAACCGGCGGGAGAAGCCGAGCAGATACTGCGGGGTGGCCCCGGTGAAGGAATAGATGGTCTGGTTGGCGTCGCCGACAACGGTCAGGTCGTCGCGGGGACCGAGCCATGCATCGAGTACCCGCTGCTGCAGCGGCGTGACGTCCTGGTATTCGTCGACCACGAAACAGCGGTAACGGTCCCGGAATTCCTCGGCCACGGACGCCGAGTTCTCGATAGCGGCTGCGGTGTGCAGCAGCAGATCATCGAAATCGAGCAGGGTGGCCCCGTCTGGCCGGGCCTTGAGTTTCTCGTAACCCGCGTAGACCTTGGCGACCTGTTCGGGCGGGACCGGCGTATCTCGCGTGAATTTCGCGGCGGCGGCCGGATAGGCCTCGGGGCTGATCAAAGAGGCCTTGGCCCATTCGATTTCACCGGCGAGGTCGCGCACGGTATCGGTGCTGGTGCTCAGCTTGGCGCGGTTCGCGGCCTGAGCGACGATGGTGAACTTGCTGTCGATCAGCTCCCAACGTGTATCCCCGACCAGCTGCGGCCAGAAATACCGCAGCTGCCGCAAGCCCGCGGCGTGGAACGTGACGGCCTGCGCGGATCCGACACCGAGATCACGCAGCCGTCCACGCATCTCGCCCGCCGCTCGCTGGGTGAAGGTGACCGCGAGGATCTGGCCGGGAGCGACATGACCGGATTCGACCAGGTGCGCGATGCGGTGGGTGATGGTGCGTGTCTTGCCGGTCCCCGCCCCGGCGAGCACGCAGACAGGGCCTCGCGGCGCGGTGACAGCAGCGCGCTGCTCGTCGTCGAGACCATCGAGGAGAGAACGCGCCACCTGGCCATCTTCGCAGCAACCGCCGACAACACCGGCCGCTGGCCCCGTTCTCGGCATTGAGACACCTCACATGCCCCCCAACGGAACACCCCAGAGGGGTATGACGTTGAATGCCGATGTGACTACAGCGAGCGACTCCAGTCTCATCATGTACAGCACCACCTGGTGCGGCTATTGCCGTCGACTCGAGACGCAGCTCAAGGGCGCGGGTATCGAGTACACCAAGGT
The DNA here is from genome assembly GCA_002013415.1 of Mycobacterium sp. D16Q14. Classification (GTDB taxonomy): domain Bacteria; phylum Actinomycetota; class Actinomycetes; order Mycobacteriales; family Mycobacteriaceae; genus Mycobacterium. The sequence continues at coordinate 171 of MAEX01000037.1, read as the reverse complement.
GGACATCGAACAGGACCCGGCCGCGGCCGACTACGTCGCGAACGTCAACGGCGGGAACCAGACCGTGCCGACCGTGAAGTTCCCGGACGGCAGCGCGCTGACCAATCCCTCGCTGGCACAGGTCAAGGCCAAGCTCGGCTGGGGGAACCTCCCACTTGTGGGGGACTAGTT
>MAEX01000036.1 GCA_002013415.1 Mycobacterium sp. D16Q14 | reverse complement strand
GAAAGAGCGGTTTCGCGACCAGTAGGGAGGAAAGCGAAGAAGGTGTCGCATCCGTTGCTGTCGCCATACCTGCAAGAGGTCCCGACGTGAGGCTGGCACTAAATGCATCAGCGCCGAGCTATCGGTTACGGCCATCACATGTCCGCAAAGTAGCTGGCATCATCGGCGAAGCTGCCGCAGAGCTTGCTACTAAGCTGGTCTAACTACATTGGCAAAGGAGATGTTCTGTGTCGAGTACCCCCGACCTGCCGGCGTTCGTTTCGACGATCGATGACTACCTGCGCTTAGAACAGCGCCACTCGCCGGCCGAGCAAATGTTCGCAACCGTCCTCACAGACGACTTCGAAATCGGCTTTCGCGGCGGCCACCAATGGAAGGGACTCAATGGTCTGCGGTTGTATCTCACGCAGCGGGACGGGATTTTCGACGAACGCCTCGAACTGCGTCAAGTACTTTCCTACGTTCCGGTGCAGGAGGATGTCATCGAGCTGACGACACGACTCGAGTTCTTCTTCCGTCGCTGGAGAGCTCCTTCGCCGGTCAGCGAAGAATTCACCGGTGCGGCCTTTCACACGTGGCTGATCCGCATTGTCGACCATGAGACCCGCGTGGCCCGGGTGGTTATCGATGGATTTGCAAATCTCAACGACAACGCCAGGGCGGCGTTTGCTATCCCAGATGAAGGGTTCGACGAATAACGCATGTGACCGCATCGTGATCACTTTGCGCTTTACTCGCACAACCCGTGGGCCGACAACACGGGTGCAGATCAGGCCGCCTGCTTCGCCGGGAGACGCCGCGGCCACGAAAGTTGCAGGGCGGCTGGACATTAGCGCCGTGGATGGGTTGACCGGCCGCCGTGTGTTTGACCGCCGTCGTCAAGCGCCCTTCGAAGCGATTACCTTGACAATTTCTCCACTGCTTACGTGTCGCCGACGCCGAAAGCCTCGGCGAAGCTAACGTTGCCCCTGGTTTCCCTCTGGGTTGCGTCCACGGCAGCCAGGAGGCGGGAGTTCTCGATGACTATCATCTCGACGTCCTGTTGGTCATCTGCATAGTGGCGATGCCATACCCACGGCGGCGTATACACGAAGTCGCCTGCGCTCCACGTTACGCGTTGATCGCCAATCTCCGACCAGCCCGAGCCATGTCGCACGAAGTGAACTGACTCGTGTACGTGTCGATGAAGGTCACTGCCCGCACCGGCGGGGATCTTCTGCAGGAAGAACTCAATGGAGCGGGCGGGTATCCGCAGAAGCAATCCAATTTCTGATGGGCTTCCGGTCTGGATCCAGTGTGCCTCGGTGGAGTTCACGACGAGGTGCTCCTCGGTCACGTGCTGGGTGTCGCGATCCCCTGCGCGCGCCATACTTTCGGCGAAATCGGCTAGCTCGTCACGGGATAGGGTCATCAATCCACTCCTCTGGGAATTTCGTCGCTGAGCGAGCATGGAGTCACTTTTCGGCGACCCAAGCGCCAGGGTCACGACAGAGCTATGTGCAAGCGCTTCTCGAGCGCGGCGATACTGATGGCGAAGGTCTCGAGTACGCGCACGCGTCCGTCTCCGGCGTTGTCGATGTCGAAGATCGCGTACTCGGTATACAGCCGGCTGACGCACCGAAGCCCGGTCAGCGGGTAACTGCACTCCGGAACCAACTTCGCGGTCCTGTCCTTGCCGAACAGCGTCATCATCACGAATACGCGCTTCGCTCCGATGGCGAGATCCATCGCACCCCCGACCGCGGGAATGGCGTCCGGTGCTCCGGTGTGCCAGTTGGCGAGGTCTCCACGCTCGCTGACCTGAAACGCCCCGAGCACACACACGTCGAGATGGCCGCCGCGCATCATGGCGAAGGAGTCGGCGTGGTGGAAGTAGGACGCCCCAGGGGTTTCGGTGACCGGAACCTTGCCTGCATTGGTGAGATCCGGGTCAATGGCGTCTCCTGTCGCGGCGCCTCCCATGCCGAGCATGCCGTTCTCGGTGTGCAGCACCACCTCGGCGGCGGGGTCGAGGTAGTCGGCGACCATCGTGGGCTGGCCGATGCCGAGATTGACGTACGACCCAGGTGCGATGTCGCGGGCGATCATCGCGGCGATCTCCCCGCGGTCCAACGGGCCACGGTCGAGATGCTCGACACGACGCCGTGTCCTTGCATCGAGCGTTCCCGTCACGAGGCGGCCTCGGTGCGGGCGGCGGGAATCGAGGACAGGTCGAGGATGCGGTCGACGAAGATACCCGGCGTCACGACCGTCTCGGGGTCGATGCCTCCGGTCTCGACGACGCGGGAGACCTCAACGACGGTCAGCGTGGCGGCGGTCGCCATGACCGGACCGAAGTTGCGAGCAGTCTTGCGGTACAACAGGTTTCCGGCCCGGTCGGCCAGGTGTGCTGCGATGAGTGCGACGTCGCCGCGGATCGGATACTCCAGCACGTAGTCGCGGCCGTCGATCGTGCGGATCTCCTTGCCCGAGGCGAGCGGGGTGCCGACACCGGTCGGGCAGAAGAACGCGCCAATGCCCGCGCCTGCCGCTCTGATCCGCTCGGCCAGGTTGCCCTGCGGGACCACTTCGAGGTCGACCATGCCGTCCCGGTAGAGCCTGTCGAACACGTACGAATCGGCCTGTCGGGGGAAGGAACAAATGACCTTCGCGACCCGACCGGCAGCCAGCAGCGCGGCCAGACCGGTGTCGCCGTTGCCCGCGTTGTTGCTGACGATGGTGAGCTCGGCGGCGCCCTGTTCGATGATCGCATCGATGAGTGTGGTGGGCATGCCCGCCATGCCGAATCCGCCGACGAGAATTGTGGCGCCGTCAGCGATTCCGGCGACGGCTTCGTGGGCGGCGGCGCAGACGGCGGTGCGGCTCATGACGACGCCCGCTCGTCCTCGTCGAATTCCGGCAATACCTCGGCGGCGATGCGAAACGCGGAGTTGGCGTCGGGGACGCCACAGTAGATGGCAGTCTGCATCAGCAGCTCCTTGATCTCGTCGTTGCTCAAACCGTTCCGGCGGGCCGCTCGCAGGTGCATCGCCAGTTCCTCGCGGTGCCCGCGCGCGACCAGCGCCGTCAGGGTGATCATCGAGCGGCTGCGAAGGTCTAGACCTGGGCGTGTCCAGATGGTTCCCCAGGCGTACTGGGTGATCAGGTGCTGGAAATCGGCGGTCATGTCGGTGGTACCGGCGATTGCCCGGTCGACGTGCCCGTCGCCGAGCACCTGGCGCCGTATCGCCATTCCCGCGCGACACACATCCTCGACGGTCCTAGTCGCAGGCTGCGGAATACCCACCTGCTCTGCGATGAGGCCGGCGACCCGGTCCGGGGCTTCGGCGGGTGCCAGGTGGCCGACACCGTCGAGCACTACGAGGTCACCGTCCTGGACACCGGAGGCGATGCGCCGCAATGACTCCGGCGGTGTGGGCACGTCGGCGCTGCCTGCCACGGCCAGGACGGGAGTGACGATCTCGCGCAATCGGTCGGAGACGTCGAATGCCGCGAGGGCCTCGCAGGCCTGCGCATAGGACTCCGGATCGGTGTGGCTGAGGGTGTCCAGCAGCGCCGCGCCGACACCTGGTTGCCGGTCGACGAAGCCCGGCGCGAACCACCGCTGGGCCGCGCCCGAGAGTAAGGTTTCGACGCCCTCGGCGCGGACGGTGGCGGCGCGCTCGAGCCAGCCAGCTGGGGTGCCGATCAACGCACCGGTGCCCAGTAGGGTCGCCGAGTCCACCCGTTGCGGCGCGTCGAGCATCAGCTGCAGACCGACACAGCCACCGAGCGAATCACCGGCGTAGTGGAAGGTCTCGGCGTGCATGTCGTCGGCGAGTGCCAGCACGGCGACCGCGAGTTCGGCGATCGTGAAGGGCTCGCCAGGACCGCCTCGACCGTGACCGGGTAGGTCCCACCCGACGACGCGGGCGTGCGCACTCAGCCATCCAGCCGCAGCGCTCCACAGCGTGGCTGCCGAGGTACCCAGTGAAGGCCCCAGCACGAGGACAGGCGCACCGTCGGGTCCGCCGAAGTCGATTGTGGCCAAGGCCGGAATGGTCATGACGCAGACTTGATGAAGCGGCGGGCCCGACTCAAGGTCGAATCGATCAGCCGATCGGCGGCACCGGTGTAGTCGGGCCGTGCTGGGCTACCGGTCAACTCGGTCATTGCACGTTGTTCGGTGAGCAGCCCGCCCGCGTCGGCCAGGTTCGCGGCCGCCCGCGCCGTGTCCACCTGCAACCCGGAGAGCAGTTCGGAGGCTTGGATGGCCGCCACGACGGTGTGGCGGGCGAGCGTGCGCAGTGTGGCCCATTCGGCGTGCCACGCGCCGTCGGAGCGCTCGTCGACACTCGCTCCTGCGGCCAGGTGCAGGGTGGCGCCCAAGGTGCCCGCGGTGAGCGCGGTGCGCCGGATCAACACAGAGCGGACGGGATTGTTCTTGTGCGGCATCGTCGATGAGCCGCCACCAGTCCCCTCGGCCAGCTCGCCGACCTCGGGCCGGCTACCGGTCGCGATGTCGGCGGCGATGTGCCCCCAGGCGTCGCAGCAGCTCACCAACGCATCCCCGATGCGGGTGATCGCCGAGCGGGTGGTGTGCCAGGGCGGAGCCGGCGCCAGCCGCAGTGCGCCGGCGAGCGCGTCGCTCAACGCGATGGCGCCGTCCACCGAACCGGTCAATTCGGTAGCCGCCGCCAGCGTTCCCACCGCGCCACCGACCTGCACCGGCAGCGAGGGCAGCAGCCCGGTCAGCGGTTCGGCGGCGTCCAGTATGCCGGTAAGCCAACGTGCCATCTTGGCGCCGAAGGTGCTTGGTAGGGCGGCCTGGGTCAGGGTACGCGCGAGTGTTGGTGTGCTCCGGTGCCTCTCAGCGAGCTCGGACAGCGCCCGGACTTGGACGGTGAACTCGTCGCCGATGCGCATGAGGACATCACGGGCGCAGATGACGAGCGCTGTGTCGACGACGTCCTGACTGGTTAGCCCGCGGTGTAACCAGCGGGCTGTCGCCGCCGTTGAGCGCTCACGCAACAACGTGACCAGAGCGCTGACGGGGCTGCCGTCGGTGGCGGCGCGGCGGGCGATCGACTCGGTGTCGGCGTCGGCGATGAGGTCTGCCAAGCTGGCACGCGCCTCTTGCGGTGCGATACCGGCGTCGACGAGGCTGTCCAGCCACGCCCGTTCCACGGCCACCATGGCCTCGAGGAATGCGGGGCCGCTCATCAGGTCGCCTGCGAGGTCGTCGCCCGGCCAGAAGAGGTCAGTCATCGCTGGTGTCCCGCGTAGCGCAGGAAGACCGTCTCGGGTTTGCCTGGCGCGTCCTGCAATTGGATGTCGAAGCGTAGTCCGGCGCCCTCGCGGGTGGCGATGAGCGTGTCGCGACGCTCGGGCGGCAGGGACGCCAGCAGTGGATCGCCGGCCAGCTGCCCCCCGGGCACGTAGGCGCGGGTGAACAGCCGGTTGAGCAGCCCGCGGGCGAACACGGTGATCAGAAAGAACGGTGCCGCACCGGGATCGCAGGGACCTGGGATGACGGTGGAAAAGTTGTACCGTCCGCCATCGTCGGTGCCGGCGCGGCCCCACCCAGTGAAGGTCCAGCCGTCCCGGTGTAGCGAGCCGGTGGACGTGGGGATGGTGCCGTCGGCGTTTGCCTGCCAGATCTCAAGTAGGGCGTCGGGAACAGGCTGGCCGTCACCATCGAGGACCAAGCCGGAAAGCTGGACGGCACCCGGTGAGCCGGCCGGAACCAGCTGGTCGCACCGGTCGAACGGGAGTGCGTAACCGAAAAAGGGTCCGACGGTCTGCCCCGGGGTGGCGGTGAGCAGGGTATTCATCAGTGTTCGCTTCCGCGGTGGGGATCCTCGGTCGGAGTGCGCGTCGCGCCGGTGAGGATGATGTCCCACCGGTATCCGGTGGCCCATTCGTGGGTGGTGACGTCGTGGTCGTAGTTGGCAATCAGTCGGTCTCGGGCCTTTCGGTCGGTGATCGACTGATAGATCGGGTCCAGCGCGAACAACGGGTCGCCGGGGAAGTACATCTGGGTGATCAGCCGTTGCGTGAATTCCGTTCCGAACACCGAGAAGTGGATGTGGGCTGGGCGCCAAGCGTTGCGGTGGTTCCTCCACGGATACGGCCCTGGCTTGATCGTGGTGAAGCGGTAGCTTCCGTCGTCATCGGTCAGGCAGCGGCCGACGCCGGTGAAGTTGGGGTCGATCGCGGACGGGTGCTGATCACGCTTGTGGATGTAGCGACCGCCGGCGTTGGCCTGCCAGATCTCGACGAGTTGACGTCGCACCGGCCGTCCGTCGCCGTCGACCACCCGGCCGGTCACCACTATCCGTTCGCCGATGGGTTCGCCTGAGTGCTGGATGGTGAGGTCCGATTCAAGCGGATGCACGTCGCGTTCGGAAAAGCAGGGCGTCCACAGCTCGACGCCCTCCGGGTCAGCGTGGTGTAGGTCCTTCGTGGGATGACGCAGCAGGCTGCTGCGGTAGGGCGCGTAGCCGAGCCGCGGCTGCGTCTCCTCGATGCCAGCGCGCTGATACTCGGACTCGATCGCCTCGATCTCCGCGCTGATCGCCTGCTGCCTCGGCAACCCGCCGTCGGGATCGGGGTCGATCACTGCTGTCATAGCCTTGACACTATTGGCTCCTCGGCGACTGACCTACGCTAGATTACCACTGAGCGGAAAGGATCCGTGAGTGGCGGGAAATACCTCAACGCCCGGCACCAGCGTCGCTTCTCGTTTGCTGCGCATGGTCGCCGCCTTCGATGAGTGGCACCGGACACTGACGCTGTCCGAACTGGCGGGTAGGGCCAGCCTGCCGATGGCCACGGCCCACCGGCTGGCTGCCGAACTGGTTGCGGGCGGGGCGTTGCAGCGCCGCACGGACGGTCGTTTCGAGGTCGGCCGACTGATGTGGAGCGCTGGGCTGCTCGCCCCGGTCGGAGGCGGATTACGGCAGGTCGCAGAGCCGTTCTTGCACGATGTCTACGCGGCAACGCTCGCCACCGTGCACCTCGCGGTACGCGACGGCAACGAAGTATTGTACCTCGAGCGGATGATGGGTAGGGCATCCGTGCCGATCGTTAGCACCGTCGGCAGCAGGTTGCCGATGCACTGCACCGGCGTCGGCAAGGTGCTGTTGGCGCACGCGCCACGCGAAGTCCAGGATCAGGTGTTTGCCAATCTGACTCCGATTACTCCCTACACAATCACCCAGCCTGCGGTGCTGTCCCGACAGTTGGAGGGGGTGCGGCGCGAGGGGTTGGCTACCACCGTGGAAGAGATGTCGCTAGGCGCCTGTTCACTGGCCGTGCCGATCGTCCGGCAGTCCGACGACGCTGTGGTGGCCGCGATCGCCGTCGTAGTTCCGTCGTTGAAGCGAGGTCGCCAGCGACTGCTCGGCGCCCTGCAGGTGGCTGCCCGCGGCATCGTCCGGCTGCTGTGACCCACGGGCCGCCGCAGCAGCGATCGCTGTGCTGTCGGGCGGCTTCTGACAAAACGCGACACCGTCGCTAGCCGTCGAAAAAGTGGTGACTGCCATGACATCTGGCGCGAATCGGAGTCCGCGCCGCGGTGGAGGGATAGACGCGACCGATCCCCCAGTTGAAGCTGAGAAAGCATCAGCAAAGGGTCCGCCGTTCAACGATCAGCGGCGGAATCCATCCTGCCCACCTCGCACTCTCACCTCGCGAATCGTCACTTGGAGGAATTGTCAATACCTGTGGATCGGGGTGTTTCAGGCGACCTCCGTTCCGGCGTCCTGATCGTCGTCTGAGGGCGGTGTTGGTGGGGTGATGTCGGTGGGGCGTTCGAGCAGTTTGCCTTTGTGGAAGACCGCGCCGGCGCGGACCAGGGCGACCAGGTGCGGGGCGTTGACGGCGCGCCAGCGGGCCGAGGCGGCGTCGATCAGCTTGTAGGCCATCGCTAGTCCGGCCGTTCGCGATCCCGGGCCTTTTGTCACCTTGGTCCGAAGTCGCACTGTGGCGAAGGTGCTTTCGATCGGGTTCGTCGTGCGCAGGTGGATCCAATGTTCGGCCGGGTACTTGAAGAACTCCAGCAGCACATCGAGGTCGTCGGTGATCTTGGCGACCGCCTTGGGGTACTTGGCGCCGAAATCGACCTCGAAGGCCTTGACCGCGAGCTGGGCCTTGTCGATATCCTCGGCGTTGTAGATCTCCTTGAGTGCCGCCAGGGCCGACGGGTGTGCTGATTTCGGCAGTGCGGCAAGAACATTGGCTTGCTTGTGGAACCAGCAGCGCTGCTCTTTGGTGGCCGGGAACACCTCACGGACCGCTTTCCAGAACCCGAGTGCACCGTCACCGACGGCGAGCACGGGGCGGTCATGCCGCGCCGTTTGCAGTCGCGCAGCAGATCGGCCCACGACTCGGCCGATTCACGGTAGCCGTCGCTGATCGCCACCAGCTCCTTGCGGCCGTCAGCGCGCACACCGAGCATCACCAGCAGACACAGCTTTTCCTGGTCCAGGCGGACCTTGAGGGGGATGCCGTCGACCCACAGGTAGACATAGTCGCTGCCCGACAGATCGCGACGACCGAACGCGGCGGCCTCATCTTGCCACTGCGACGTGAGCCGGGTGATCGTCGATGCCGACAACCCGGCACCGGAGCCGAGGAACTGCTCCAGGGCCGGGGTGAAATCGCTGCTCGACAACCCGTGCAGGTACAACAGCGGCAACACCTCGGACATCTGCGGGGACTTGCGCGCCCAGGCCGGCAGGATCGCCGAGGAGAACCGCTTGCGTTCACCAGTGTCGGGATCGACACGTTTGTCGTTGACCCGCGGGGCCCTCACCTGCACCGCACCGGCTGCGGTCAGCACCTCGCGCGGCTGGTGGTAGCCGTTGCGGACCACCAATCGGTGGCCGTTGTCATCGCGCTGGTCAGCGAACTGCGCCACGTAGGCGGCGACCTCGGCCTGCAACGCCGCGGCCAGCATCTGCCGAGCGCCATCACGGACAATCTCATCCAACAACGACCGACCAGCACCACTGTCGGTGTTGTCGTTGGCCTCCGCGCCGTCGTGAACTACGGTGAGCATGGGCGTACCTTCCCAACCAGCGCGCCAACGCCGGTCTTGATCGAATACCTGATTCCGTGATGATCATCCTCGGGAAGGTGCGCTCATTTTCACGCCCCCACGCCGAGGCTCATCCACAGGTTCTGATCATTCCTCTCACTAAGCCTGATTCCACCGACCGACGGTGTGGTGGCCGGTTGAGCTGATGGTCTTGATCCGGGCTGGTGGTGGGCATGACGAGGCCGCTGGTCTGTCCAGCTTTTCCTGTCGGGTTCCTGGTTGTCGGGTCGGGTGGTCGGTGGTTCAGGCGCTGGATCGGTGGCCGATGGTGTTGTGCCACAGGGTCATCCATGCTGGTTCGGCGGGCCAGTGCCGGGGTAGGTGCAGGATCGGTCGTCGTTGGGGTCGGGCCAGACGAGCCGGGATATTGACCAGGTGACGGCGCAGGGTCGCCCCGCGCGCGGTGCGGTGACGGGTCCCGGCCAGGGTCGCGGTGGCGCGCAGCAGATTGTGGGCGATCGCGGCGCAGACGGCCCAGGCACTGTTGGCGCCGAAGCGCCCGGAGGGAATGTGGGCCAAGGGGCCGTCGATGAGGTCGGCGAAGGTGGTTTCGATGATGGCGTGGCGGCGGTGGGTGATGTCGGCGTCGGTGGCCGACTCGGTGGTGTTGGTGAAAAACGGGTGATACCGCCAGATCGGGAACAGCCCGTCTTGGGGTTGGTTGGCGTCTTTGACCCGGCGCACGATCAGCCGGGCGGTGACCGCCTCATAGGTGCCGGTTTTGGCCATGGTGTAGACGGCTTCAGCGACTTCGGCATCAGAGATCCAGGCCCCGGTCTCGCGATCGAGCACCGCACCCGGGTATTTCACCGGGGTCCAGGCGTTCTCGGGAATGCTGTCGATGGCGCGTTGCACCGCGGCGTTGCGGGTCAGCACCAGCGAGAACACCGCCCCGTAGCGGCGGCATACCCGGATCACCGCCCGCGATCCATAGGCGCTGTCACCGCGCACGATGATCTGCCCGGTGACGCCGGGGTCCCGGCAGTAATGGCGCAAAAAACAACGAGGTTCGCGTAGCGCCTGGTCCGGGTAGACGGACGAGTCGTTGTTGGTGGCCGCTATCGGTGGCCGCGGTCGGGACCGAGGAGGCTGGTGATGCCGCGCATGGCCGCCGGTGAGGGTTTGAAGTAGCGGCGCAGGTTGTCGGGTTTGCGGTGGCGGGACTTGGCCATTAGCTCGAGCAGGCTGGCTCCGGCCTCGCCGAGATGCGTCAGGCCAGAATGCCGGAGTTCGTGCAGGTCCCAGCCGGTGCCGGGTCCGTTGGTGGCGGTGGCGGCATCGAGCAGGGCGCGGGCCTGGCCGTAGGACAACCTGGCCAGGCCGGTGTCGGGGCAGATGTCGCGGTCGGCGACGGCTTTGCGGGGTCCGGGTCGGCGGTGGGTGACGAACAGCGGTCCGCGGGTGCGGCCCTTGGTGAGGCGTGGCAGGAGCCGGGCGGTACCCGCGTCCCAGTACACGAGCTCGTGCGCGTACTCGTGATGGGCGGCGCCGCGGCGGCGGGTGCGGGGCTTGGCGCCCTTGGACTTCACCGGGCAGCACCGCCCGGCCAGGTCGAGGTCTTCGATGTTGACCTGGAGCAGTTCCTCGGTGCGGGCGCATGTTTCGTAGAGCATCCGCCACAGCGTCTTATCCCGCAGGTCGATGTCGCGGCGGGTGATGAGCCGGTCGATCGCGGTGCGCGAGCGCACCGGGGTGGCCGAGTCCGGCGGGGTGGAGCGTTTCACCCACGCGGGGACCGCCGGGGCGAGGTGTCCGTGCTCGCGGCACCACGCCAGCCAAGACGCGACCGCGGCGCGGCGGGCGTTCCAGGTGTTGACCGCCGCCTCGCCCCACAAAGTTTCCAGGGTTTCGCCGATCTCGTCGTCGGCGACATTGGCCAGCGGCCGGGCCTCGCCGAGCCTGGCGGTGGTCTTATCGACGGCGATGGCGTAGGAGCGGCGGGTGTTCGGGGAGCGGATCGAGTCGAGGAAGCCGTCGCCGGCGGCGCGGACGGTGATCCCGGACGACAACATTGTGACCTCCCTGGCCTGCTTGCCACAGATAACAGGGCCGCTTCGCGCACCGCCGGAGCGGAGTCGTCGCAGGCCGGGTTTCATGGTGCCACAGATAACAGGGTGTTATCTGTGGGATCAGTCGGCGGCGGGTCGGTGGACGCCGCCGGCGGCGGCGTTGACGGCTTCGGCGAGGGTGGGGTGGATGTGGATGGCGGCGGCGAGTTGGCCGTAGGTGGCGCCGCAGGTCATGGCGATGACGGCTTCGTGGACGAGGTCGCCGCCGTCGGGTCCGGCGATGTGGCAGCCGAGGATCCGGTCGGTGGCGGCGTCGGCGACGAATTTGACCAGGCCGCGGGTGTTGCCGATGGCGCGTGCTTTGGCAACGCCGGTGAAGTTCTGGCGGCCGATGATCACGTCGTAGCCGGCTGCGCGGGCGGCGGGTTCGGTCAGGCCGACGGCTCCGACTTCGGGGTCGGTGAACACCGCGTGCGGCACGACACGTCCGGTGGTGGTGCGGTCCTGGTCGCGGTAGACGGTGCGGTAGACGATGTCGGCGTCGTCGCGGGCGGTGTGGGTGAACATCGGCCCGCCCCGCAGGTCGCCGATCGCCCACACGTTGTCGGCGGAGGTGTTCAGGGTGTCGCCGACGGTGAGGAAGCCGTGCGGGTCGGGTTGCAGGTCGAGGTGTTCCAGGCCCAGGGCGTCGGTGTTGGGGGTGCGCCCGGTGGCGAGCAGCAGGTGGCTGCCGGTGATCTCGGCGGTCTCGGTGCCGGTGCAGCCGATCCGGATGTTGCCGGCCGTCCCGGCGGCGTGAGTACAGGTGGTGGCGGTCGCGACAGTGATGCCGTCGGCAGTCATGCCGTCGGCGACGGCGGCGCTGATGTCGGGGTCTTCCCCGGGCAGCAGCCGGTCGGCGCGCTGGACGATGGTGACCTCGGCGCCGAATCGCCGGAACATCTGCGCGAATTCGCAGCCGACGTAGCCGCCGCCGACGACGAGCAGGTGGGCGGGTAGTTCGGTGAGGTCGAGCAGCGTGCGGGAGGTGTAGTAGGGCACGGCATCCAAGCCGTCGATGGCCGGGAGGGTGGTGCGGGTGCCGGTCGCGAGGATGATCCGGTCCGCGGTCAGGGTGGTGCCGTCGACGGTGAGGCGCCGGTTACCGGTGAATTGTCCTGCGGCGTGGTAGAAGTCGAGGTCGGCGGATTTTTCGACGGCCCGATACGATCCGGCCCGGATGGAATCGACGAGGGTGTTCTTACGCTCCACCACGGCGGCCAGGTCGACGGTGACCGGACCGCCGACGCGGACGCCGAACTCGGCGGCGCGGCGGGCCTGATGGGCGACGGCGGCGGAGGCGATCATCGTCTTGGTGGGGATGCAGCCCCGGTTCAGGCAGGTCCCGCCGAGCAGTTCCTTCTCGACGAAGGCGACCCGGCCGTGGCGGGCGGCGCGCAGCGCCAGTGGCAGCCCGGACATTCCGCCGCCGAGCACGAGGGTGTCGTAGCGTTCGGTCATTGCGGGCGCCCTTCCTCGATGACGGTCGTCGGGGTGCAGCAGTCGACGGGTGCGGCATCGGTAACGCGGCGCCGGATCATGCGGTGAGCGAGGACGGTGACGGCGGCGGTGAGCACGGTCAGTGCCGCGATCGTCGCCATCAGTGGTGTGTGGTTCTGCAGCCAGGTGCTGGCGGTGGTGGACAGGGCCGCGAATCCGTTGGTGCCGGTGGTGTCGCCGGTGACGGCGGGCAGCCAGTACCAGGCCAGGTAGGCGCCGGTGAGGATGAGCACGGTCGCGGTGATGCGGGTGCCGTGCCGGGCGAGGGCGGCGAGATGGTGGGTGAGCGCGGTACCGGCGGCCGCGGCGGCGAGGCTGACCAGCAGCAGGATCGTCGCGGCGCCGAGGGTGTAGGCGACGAACACCGCGAGCAGCGCACCCCAGCCCGCGGTGGCCTGGGCCTGGGCGATGACGGCCAGCAGCACCCCGAACGTGCACGACAGCGACGCCGCGGCGTAGCCGATCCCGGCGAGGACGATCCCGGTTGTGCCGCCCGGCCCGGTGGCCGGGCGCAGCGCTCGGGTGGGCAGTCGCAGACCGAGCACGCGGCCGGTGAACATGACGACACCGAGCAATACCAGGGCGACACCGACGACCAGACCGAGCCACGGCGCGGCGCTGATCAGCGCGCGGGCACCGGCGCTGATGGCCAGCCCCGCCACGGCCAGGGTGCCCGCGAACCCGAGGGTAAAAGCGACGCCGGTTCGCAGCGCCCGCGCCGTGCGTACCCCGAGCGGTTCGGTGGCGGTGTCGCCGAGGGTGTGGGTGATCCAGGCCGGCAGCAGCGCGAAACCGCACGGATTGACCGGGGCGAGCATGCCCGCGGTGAACGCCAAGGCCAGCAGCCCGTTCACCGGTCCCCGGCCTTCGCCAGCGCGGCGGTGATCTGATCGGCGGACGGGTCGGCGGCCCGGTAGGCGACCGCACCGCCGGGGTCGACGACGAGCAGGGTCGACAGGGCGGCCACGGAGTACCGCTTGGTCAGGGTCGCATCGGTGTCGATGACCGCGGGCACGGTGTCGGTCCCGGTTTGCTGCTGGAAGTCGGTGACGACCTGGGCAGGTTCGGCCGGATCCATGTCGACCAGGACGAAAGCGGCGGTGTCACCGAGTTGTCGCGCAGCCTGCGACAGCGACTTCGCGCCGCCCACGCATTCACCGCAGCCGACCGAAAAGAAGAACATCGCCGTCGGCTTGCCGCTGGGCACGGTCACCGGCGCCCCGGACAGCGCGGTGACCGTGACGGGGTCGGTGGCGGCGCGGGGCGAGGCGGTGTCGGTGCCGCAGGCAGCCAGCACCGTGACCGCCAGGGCGGCGAGCGCCGCGCTCACCGTGCGTCGGGTGATCGGCGTGGTCACGGCTGGGAACTCCGATCGGTCGACGCGTTGGGCTGATGCGATCGGCGGGTGCCCAGCAGTCCGCGGACTGTCCCTCGCTGCGGCGGCTTACGACGGCGCGCGGTGTAGCCGACGGCGGCGAGGACCATCACCGCGGCGGCCACGATCGGTCCCCAACTGCGCAGCGCACCGCCGAGGGCGGTGAGCGCACCGGCCGCGATCAAGGCCGGTCCGGCGCAGCACACGATCATGGCCACGGCGGCACCCACCACCGCGAGCGGGCCGCCGATCCCCGTGGAGTTGTTGCGTACGTTCATCAATGTCCTGCTCCGTTCACACGAGCGGTGTCGATGCGGGTGCAGCAGGTCAGCGCGGCGGCGTTGTCGGCGGCGAGGGAGCGGGCCAGCATCACCAGGTCCGCGACGCGTGGGTCGCCGACGGAGTAGCGCAGCTTCTTGCCGTCACGGCGCGCGGTCACATAACCGCAGTCGGCCAGGCAGGACAGGTGCACCGACACCCGCGGCTGGGAGATCCCGGCATGCTCGACACACTCCGCGGAGGTGCGCTCGGCGGCCAAGATGAACTCCAGCAGCTTCAACCGCGTCGGATCCGACAGCGCGCGAAAGAACTTCGCCGTCGCATCCAGGTGCGTGCAGGCCGTCTCGCCACCGGGCGCGGTGACGGCGGCGGTCGTGGACCGGGGCAAGGGGATCGCCTCCACAAGAAGAAAGTTGAACTATTCGGATAAGCGCATAGTATGATGTCCGGAGATATTCGTCAACGCGAATAGCAACCTGTTCCGTGACCGGAGTCCCCCAGCAAGGAGAACCCGCCGTGACCACGACATCCCCGCGCGCCGATCTGGCGATCATCGGTTCCGGTTCGGCGGCGTTCGCCGCCGCCATCGCCGCGGTCAACCTCGGCAAACGGGTGGTGATGGTCGAGCGCGCCGCGATCGGCGGCACCTGCGTGAACGTGGGCTGCGTGCCGTCGAAGGCGCTGCTGGCCGCCGCGGAGGCCCGGCACACCGCGGCGAGCGCCGACCGGTTCCCGGGGCTGGCGGCGACCGGGGCACCGGTGGACTTCGCCGAGCTGATCGCGGGCAAGAACGCGCTGGTCGACCGGCTTCGCGGCGAGAAGTACCTCGACCTGGCCGCCGACTACGGCTGGGAGATCGTCTCGGGAACCGCCGTCTTCACCGGTACCACCGACGCACCGGTGCTGCGGGTCGAGCAGGGGGCCGATGGCCCGCGGGTGATCGACGCCGATCAGTACCTGATCGCGACCGGCGCCGCGCCGTGGGCGCCGCCGACCGACGGGCTCGCCGAGGCGGGGTATCTGACCTCGACCACCGCGATGGAGCTCGACGTCCTGCCGGGGTCGCTGATCGTGGTGGGCGGCAACGCCATCGGTCTCGAACAGGCACAGTTGTTCGCCCGGCTCGGCACCCGGGTCACGGTGATCGAGGCCCTGGATCGGCTGGCGCCGTTCGAGGAACCCGAGATCTCCCGGGCCATCGCGCAGGTGTTCGCCGACGAAGCCATCACCGTGCTCACCGGCGCCACCCTCGACAAGGCACTGGCCGAGGGCGGCGAGAAACTCGTCACCGTCCGCACCGCCGACGGGGCCACCACCGAACTGCGGGCCGCCCAGCTGCTCATCGCCACCGGCCGCCGCCCCGACACCCCCGGATTGAATCTGGCGGCGGTCGGGGTACGCACCGACGACCGCGGCGCCGTCGTCGTCGACGCCCACCAGCGCAGCAGCAACCCGCGGATCTGGGCCGCGGGCGACGTGGCCGGCGGCCCCCAATTCGTGTACGTCGCGGCGGCGCAGGGCACACTCGCCGCCGGCAACGCCCTCGGGCACGCCGGCCGCACCCTGGACTACACGGCGCTGCCGCGGGTGACATTCACCAGCCCGGCCATCGCCGCGGTCGGCCACACCGACAGCCAAGCCGCCGCAGCCGGATTACGGACCGAGTCGCGGCTGCTCACCGGTGCGAACGTGCCGCGTGCCCTGGTCAACCGGGACACCCGTGGTGTGGTCAAACTCGTCGCCGAGGCCGGGACCGGGCGGGTGCTAGGCGTGCACGCCGTCGCCGAGGGTGCCGGGGATCTGATCACCGCCGCCGGGTACGCGATCACCGCGGGCATGACCGTCGACCAGCTCGCCCGCACCTGGGCGCCGTATCTGACCATGGCCGAAGCGCTGAAACTCACCGCCCAAACCTTCACCGCCGATGTCGCCAAGCTGTCCTGCTGCGCGGGCTGAGGACCGGATCGAGCCGTCATGAACACACCGGTGATGACCATCGGAGACCTGGCCCGCCGCACCGGAGTGCCGGCGAAAGTACTACGCCGCCACCACGACCTGGGCCTGATCTACAGCCTCGGCCGCAGCCGGGCCGGATACCGGCTCTTCGACGAACACGCGCTGTGGTGCGTCGAGGTCATCGCCACCCTGCGCGGCCTCGGCCTCACGGAGGCCGAAATCCGTCAGCTCGCCGCCACCTGCGACGACAGCGCCCGGCCGGTCGGACCGCAGCTGGCCGAACTACTGGCCCGCTCCCGGACCCGGATCGAGGACCGCATCCGCGACCTCGACGAGCAGCGCCGCCGCATCGACGAGTTCGAACACCACCACCACGACGCGTTGACCCGGGCGACCAGCCACGACCGAGCCGCCGCCCCGCCGTGGGTGCCGGATCCGAGGACATGCGGCTGCGGCGCTTGACCTTCCCTGCGGTGGCAAGCCCGACACTCGATCCCACACCCGTGACTACACGCTCCGAGGGGACACCAGCGATGACGACCAACCCGTTCGCCACCACCATCGTCGACACACTGTTCGACTCCACCGCCAATACGGGAACGAACCTGATGGGCACCGCGATGCGGCTGCTCGCGGCCGGTGAACCGATCACCATCGAACAGCTCGCTACCGCCGCCGGCGCCAGCGTCGCCGACGTCGAGAACGCGCCCGCCGCCGCGGACATCGAATACGACGACCGGCACCGCATCCTCGGCTGGGGCCTGACCCTCAATCCCACCCCGCACCGGTTCACCGTCGACGGCCACCAGCTCTACACCTGGTGCGCCGCCGACACCCTGCTGTTCCCCGCCATCATCGGTCGCCCCGCCACCGTCGAATCCACCTGCGCCGCAACCGGAACCACCATCCGACTGTCCGTTGACCCGGCCTCCGGGGTCAGCGGCCTCGACCCGGCCACCGCGGTCATCTCTGTACCCGGCCCCGACGAACTCGACCCGACCCGGGTCCGCGCCACCACCTGCAACCCCGGCCGCTACTTCGCCACCGCCGTGGCGGCCGCCGACTGGCAGAGCCGGCACCCCACCGGGCTCGTGCTGCCCGTCGCCGACGCCTACGCCCAGCTGCGCCCGATCAGCGACCGCGTCCTCACCGCCACCGAACCACCACGCTGTCGCTGACCCAACCCAGGCCACCGATGTGCCCAGCTACGCCCCAGCACCCTCTCCCGGAAGGTGGTAGCCGGCGGTCAGAAGAGGGTGTCGCGGACCCGCAGCGGCCGGTACCCGGTGGGGCCGAGCTGGGCCAGTTCGGCGTCGATGTCGACCTCGATGGCGCCGAAGAAGTTGATGTTCTCGCTGTGCGCCGGAGAAATGTGCGCCAGCACCTCGTCATCGATGCGCCGCCCGGCCCGCCGCATCTGTTCGGTCGCCAGACCGTAATACTCCGTGGTCCAGGCGATGACGGCGTTGGTCGCCAACGTGAGGCACCATGCCTGTTCGGTCTGTCCCTCCAGGTGCCTCGCGCGCACGGTTCCTTCATGCGCGTAGAGCAGGTCGCGGCGGAGCGCGTGCAGGGATTCGCCCTTGTTGAGCTGGCGGGAGATCTTGCGTCGATAGCCCGGGTCGGACAGATACCGGGCGGCGTAGATCGTGCGCCGCAGCGCCCCGTACTCCTTGAGCGCCGCCGCGAGGGCGTTCTGCCGGCCCGACGCCGACAGCTTGCCGACCAGCAGCGACGCGGTGGCGTGCCCGAACTTCAGCGACCCGGCCAGCCGGAGCAGGTCGTCGTAGTGCTCGGCGATCAGATCGAGATTGCACCGCCGGGTCAAAAGCGGGCCCGCGTGCGGGAACGCGGACTCGACCTGGGCTCGCGGCGCCGCCCGGTACAGGGTGATCCGGCCCAGGTCCCGGATGCGGGGCGAGAGCTGCAACCCGAGCAGGTCGAACAGCCCGAAGTTCACCAGGGTGACGCCGTGCGTGTCGGTCGCATGCTCGGTGATCGGCAGATCCGTTGCATTGCCGAGGATTTCGTCCAGCACGTAGTGAGCTTCACGTCTCGTCGCGACGATGACCTTCGTGCCGTAGGTGGCGTGCTGATCGGTGACATGGGTATACGTGCTCAGTCCTTCGTTCGCGAAATAGCGGCTCAACGCTCTGGCAGTGACCGATTTGCCACGGGTCGGGAACCGCTGCCCATCACTGGAGGACAGGGTGCCGGCCCCGAAGATCGGGGTCAGCGGCAGGCGTTGGTGGTAGTCGATGATCGTCAGGTTCGCCGCCCGCAGCGTCTCCTCCCGCACATACCACTCCGAAGTCCAGGCCAGGATGTCGTAGGAGATGCCGGAGGCCTCCGCCATACGGGTGAGACCCAGGTTGGTGGAGTAGGCCAGCAGCACCGCGATGAGGTTGCGCTTCAACTCCGGGGTGCGGGACTGCTTACCGCCGGCGTGGGTGAAGCAGTCCAGGTAGCCGGTGCGTTTGTCCAGCTCGATCAACAGCGACACGATCGGCGCGAACGGCAGCATCTCCGTCAACTCCTGCTTCAACGCCACCGCTTCGGCCGGAACGTCTTCTGCCGACAGCGGCGAGACCACCAGGTCACCGGCCTCATCGAGACGGACCGGGCCGTCGCCGTCGGCGAGCACCTTCTCCAACTCGCTCATAGCGTCGTGCAGCTCGTCGGTGGCGGTCGCCAGGGCGCGGGCCGGATCAGCGGACTTGCCGACCAGGCGGCAGAACTCGTCACGCTGCGGCTCCCACGCCTGCGGGGTCAGCAGGTAAGCGGCCGGGTCGGCGTAGCGGCGCGACCCCGGCACGAACACGTCGCCGCTGCGCAACCCGTCCCGCAGCCCCAGCAGCACGCACAGCTCCCAGTAGTGCCGATAGGCGGTGGTGTTGCCGGCTTTGCGGGCCTCGTCGAGGTAGCCGCGCCACTTCGTCGGCACGAACCCCGTCGGCGCGTCGTCGGGCACCTTGCGGGTACCGGTCGCATTCAGCTCCCGCAGCATGTGCACCCCGATCAGCAGCTCGATCGCCGCGGTGCCGCCGGCGAACCGGACTGTCGACAGCACCTGCGGGGTGAACTGCCGCAGATAGGAGTACGAGCTGTCCAGAGCGGCCAGGTGCCCGTGATCGCGCGGCAGCCGAGGTTTGGCCTGCGCGACCGCGGCCCGCAACCGCTCCCATCCGATCCGATCGCCCCGGATCAGGCCGCCGATCTCCTCGTCAGGGATCTGCGTGTCGGTGATGATGGCCAGCAAGTCGTCGAGCAACCCCTGCCGATCCTCTCCGGCCTTACCGCGCTCGGCGAGCTCGTCGCGCATCCGGCGTTCGGCTTTGCTCAACCTGGCCGAGATCGCCTGATCGAACAGCTGCACCACCTCGTCGAGCACATCGGTGGCCGACTGAGCCAACACCGTGAGCAGGATCGGGTAGCGGCGTTGCGGATCCCGGCGTTCCAAGGCTTGGCCCGTCAAGCGTCGGCCCACAGTCGCCAGGAACCGCCGCCGCTCCGCCGGCAGCACCGACATATCCAGCTCATCCGCGCCCAGGTTGCGCAGGAACACCAGCTTCTCGACCTCGGCCTTCACCGCGGTCGCCGACGCCTCCACCGGGCCGGTCGACAACCACCGCAACCGCGACATCCCGATAGACGGGTCGGCGACCAGCAACGCATCCAGTTCCTTACACCGCTGCGGCGTGAACTCGCGCGCCAACCGGTCATAGGTCTCCCGCTGCGCCTGCGTGCGAGCATGCGCGACCCGGCGGACCACCGTGTCCGGGCCCGGCCGGATCACCCGCGCCGAGATCAGGTACTCACACGCCAGCCGGAACAACAGCGTCGGCGAATCGTGCTCCATCGCCCGCGCCAGAAGGAACTCATCCAGCTCCTTCAACTCCATCGACCCGGCAGGCCGCCACCCCAGATACTGGGCCACCAGCCGCACATGCTCGGTCCGCGTCTGCGCCCGCTTGCCATACGAACGAAGCTGCACCGCATCGACATTCAGCTGATCCGCCAACCGGGCCACCGCCACCGGCGGCGCCGACGACACCTTGTCCGGCACGAACCCCAGCCACGGCAAGGTGCACAACGCCACCGCCAGGCCCAGACGGACCGCAGGGCCCCTGCCCTGCGGAGCAACGAACGCCAGATCCGCCGGGGTCAGCGTGAAGTACCGGAACAACTCCTCACGACTGATCTCCGGGAACTCCCGCAGGCGCTGCAACTCCTCGTCCGCGAATACCCGCGTCGCCACGAACCCCAGCCTCCAAAACGCCGACCAACCTCATCGGCAGCCAAGCCAAGCACCAACCACCCCGGCCCGCAGCCCGAACCGAGAAATCACCGCCGACCAGGCGCTACGCGAACCTCGTTGTTTTTTGCGCCATTACTACCGGGACCCCACGCCGGCCGCACGCGCAGTCTGCAGGGCTTGGGCGAGCATGCGGGCGGCCCCTTTACCGGAGTTGGCCTTGCCCGCACGCAGTCGGATGCCGGTGATCACCGGTGCGGCGGTGTCGGTGCTCAAGGTGGTGACCAGCGGGGACAGCCCTTTGCGCAGAACCTGCTTGCCAGCGATCTTGGTGTGTCCGTAGGAGGCGCCCTGCTTGGCATGTCCGTGCACCGGGCGCAGCAGGGAGTCGATGTCGAGGTAGGCACGCACATCGGCTCCGGGCAGCAGGTCCACTCGCTCGCACAGACCGGCCAGATGCTCGGCCAGTACCGAGTCGAGTTGGCGGGCGTGACCGAAGGTGAACTCGCGCAACAGGGTTCCCACGGTGGAGGGGGCATACACCCGGTTGAAGAGGGTTTTCATGCCGCCGGCTCGGACCACGTCGACATCGTCGATGTAGTCCGCGCCGGCGCACATGCTCGCGATCAGAGTGGCCAGTTTCGGTGCTGGTTT
>MAEX01000035.1 GCA_002013415.1 Mycobacterium sp. D16Q14 | reverse complement strand
AGTGCAAGACCGAGCCGCACAGCCCCGGTCGGCCGCGGTGCGAGAAGTGCCATACGAAATTCAGAAGGGGTGAGTGATGGCAACCGATCCGCTATTCGCGGCGGCACAGCTGCTCGAATCGCGTGGCTACGCAGTGGTAGAGCAGCTGGAACCATGCGGGATCAACGGCGTTGACAACACCGTCTGGTCTCACCATCCGCACTACATCGAGCAAGAATTCAACGGCGACCTGATCATTGACGACCGAATCAGCTTCGCCGCAGCCGACTTGCGTGCCCTCGCGGAGATATTCGCCGCTGCCGCGAAGCGTGCCGAAGAGGTGCGCTGATGGCCGAGAGCTTCATTCTTGAAATTGATTGGGAAGACCGCCCCAACCTCCCACGTCTAGTGGGTCCGTTCAAGGACCGAACGGAGGCCCACGAGTGGGCAGCGCTCAACGTAGTCAACGGTTCATGGACGGCGCGTTCACTGACCTACCCCTATCTGCGGAGCACTGACCATGCCTGAGCGAATCCAGCGCAAGCGCACCGCGGGCTGGCGCATGCCCGAGGGGGCTATCTACGTCGGGCGGCCGAGCCGGTGGGGTAATCCGTACGCGCCCGATCTGTACCGAGCGGACTACCCCGAAGCGGACGCGCACGAGTTGCGCTACATGGCCACGAGCGACTTTGAAGGACTCGTGACGGGTCGCTGGGACCGGTTCGACCACGTCGACGTGCCGAGCTATCCCCGCGCCGAAATCGCCCGCCTGCGCGGCCGCGACCTGGCGTGCTGGTGCCCGCTCGACCAGCCGTGCCACGCCGACGTGCTACTCGAAATCGCAAACACCAAGGAGGGCGCGGAAACTCGTGGCTGAGTACGGAAAGTTGTTCGCCCGGATCTGGTCTGACGGCCAGTTCACCCAGCTCGACGCACGCGAGCAACAGGTGTACGCGCTGCTGATCTCATTCAGCACCCGAAACCTGGCCGGCGTGCTGCCATTGACGCTCAAGCGGTGGGCCAACGCGACCGCCGACGCCTCAATCGAGAATGTCACCCGCGCCTTGGAAGGGCTTTCAGCAAAGACCTTTGTCGTAGTCGATTGGGACACCGAGGAACTGCTCGTGCGGACGTTCATCCGCAACGACGAGGTGTATCGGCAGCCGAACCTGATGAAAGCTGCACTCAAATTCGCCTCCCAAGTCGAGTCCCACACTCTCCGTTGGGCGCTTCACGACGAGCTTTTACGCCTCCCGGACCACAAGGACGCCGCCAAGACCACCGAGACGGCATACGCACTGGTAGAAGGGCTTTCGCGAACCCCTACCGAACCCTTAACGGAACCCTTCGCCGAAGGGTTACCGAAACCCCCTGGTGTAGGTGTTAGTTACGTAGGTAAGGGGAACACCAGCACCCACAACGAACACCAAGCACCTACACCGGCAGCGGTGGCCATCGCCGAACCCGTCGACGCCGAGAGCGCCACCCCCGGCGCCGATCTCGTCCGGGCCATCATCCCGCGCGAACACCCCGACGCGGTTAAGACCGCGCTCCGCATCCGAGCAAGCGAACTGCTACGCAACGGCACCCCCAAGGCCACCGTCGACGCCGCCCTAAGGCTCTGGCTCACCAAGCCGAACCTCGGGCCGAACACGCTCGCCTCGCTCGTCTCGGAAGTCATCAAGAGCCGCGCAGCGCCACACCCCAACGCGCCCAAGGGTGCCAGCGCTGCCGACACCAAGGTCAACGACTGGCTCGCCCTCGCCAACCCCACCGACACCGACACCCGAAAGGCACTCGAATGAGCGACTACCTGAGCACCGCCGCCAAGGCCCTGGCCAAGTGCGCCGCATACGACCCATGGTTCCCCAAGGCCGCGCAATCCACCGTCGCAGCGTGGGCCGAGGCCATCGCCGAGTACCAGCTCGCCGAAGCCGACGTACTCGACGGCGTGAAAATCGCATATCGAGACAACGGATCTGGCTTCAAACCGCTCCCACGCGACATCGTGCAAGCCGCTCGTGAAGTACGCCGCCAACGCACCGAGCTTGAGCCTCGCGAGGAGCGAGAGGCCCGGGAGGACCGGCTCGACGCGCGGCCGGTGCTCGCGAACCACCGCACCGAGATCACCCAATTCGCGAGCACGTTCGGAGCCATCCGGTGAGCGAGCACCCGCGCCCGTACGTCCCGCGACGACCACGCCCCAGCGCTGCACGCGGCCCCGTCATCGCCGCCTACGCCGACAAGATCGACTACCCGTGCGAGAACTGCGGGGCCGAGCCAAACGGCTGGTGCAAGACCCCACACGGCACCGACGCAATCGCGCCGTGCCTCACCCGCGGCTCGAAAGTTGGTGTGCGATGAGCTTTGAGGCCAAATTCCGGGGACGATGCGGTGACTGCGACGGCGAGATTCGCCCCGACGACGAGGTGCGGTACACGTACCCAGAGCGCGAGCTCGTGCACGATCGATGCCCTATCGAGTCGGGACCAACCGAAGTCTGCCCGGATTGCTGGACCATTCACGCCGGAGAGTGCGCATGACCGTCGTCCTCGGCATCGATCCGAGCTTGCGCAATACCGGACTGGCCGTGCTGCGCGACGGTGTGCCCGTCGCGCTGCACTCGATCGGATACGGCGGACACGACGGCGATTCGTACGCCACCCGCAGCCGCCGAGTGCGCGCCGTGTGCCGATCGGTCATCGAATGGGCACTACGCGACGGCCCGCCGGATCTCGCCGTCATCGAGGGGCCCGCCTACGGCCAATTCCTGCCGTCGACGTTCGACCGCAGCGGCCTATGGCACGGCCTGTACGGCGCCCTGGACGCCAAGAAGGTGCCCATCGCGGTCGTTCCACCGCAGACCCGCGCTAAGTGGGCTACGGGCAGTGGCAGGGCCGAAAAGAAGGTCGTTGAGGCCACCGTGCAGGCATGGTTCCCCGGAACCGTTATCCGCAACGACGACATCGCCGACGCCACGGTCCTCGCGCTCATGGGCTCGGTCCGGTTCGGGGCGCCCATGCCGCCGACGGTTCGCGAACGCTTGGAGTCGATGAAGAAGATTCACCAGCCAGCAACCGGCAAGGACGGACGCACCGTCTGCACATCCTGCCGCCCAGTTGTGCGTTGGCCGTGCATCACCGCCCAGTACGCCTACACGACAGTGGAATTGGAGCGATTGGAGGCAGCGGCATGGCCGAAGTGAGCGACCTCGCCACGCTGGAGACCGAAGTGGCGGTCGAGTACTTCGCCCTGGTCGCCGAACGCACGCCGGGTGATCCGTTCAACCCGCTGACGACGAAGTGGCTCCGGGTTGACCGCCCGGGTTTCCCTCTGGTCGCTTTCGAGATGCAATTCCCGCGTGAGCAGTGGGCGGTGTTGCCGACACGTCGCAAGGTCACGCTCCTGCTGATGCGCAGGGCAATTGAGTTGATTCGCCAGCTGCCCGATGACGACCCGAGGGCCTCCGATCTGTACATACAGGTGGGGTTCCTGTTTATGTACGGCGGAAAGGTGCGTGTGGCCTGATGACCAAGTGCCGCAAGTGCTCTCAGAAATGCGATCAGAGCGGACATGAGCGCTGGCTGCCCGTTGTAGGACTTGAGGGATTCGTCGAGGTTTCAGACCATGGACGATTGCGCAGTCTCGATCGCGTGATTCACCTCCCCGCTTCGGGTGCCAAGTCGCCACATCAACGCATCCATCGAGGGAAGATCCTCGCGCAGACCAAACATTCAGCCGGATACATGTACGTGACAATTTCCGGCGGGGGGAAATTGTTGCGCAACAGAAAGGTCCACCACCTCGTGCTGGAGGCTTTCATGGGAGCCCGGCCCGAAGGTATGGAATGTCGCCATCTCAACGACATCGCCGACGACAATCACGTCGAGAATCTGCGTTGGGGAACCCGATCGGAAAACATCGAAGACAGGGTGAACAACGGCGGGGGCCTGAAAACGCATTGCATCCATGGCCACGAGTACACGCCGGAGAACACGGTCATTCTCCGAAATCCTAAAGGTGCCAAACGGTGTCGCACATGCACGAATGAGCGGAGGGCGCGCCGATGACGAGATGCCGGAAATGTTCCGCAAGGGCTGAGTTATTTTTGTGCGGCGATTGCATCGACCAGCTACAGGAACACCTCACCGAAATCGCCTGGCTGATAGGCGAACTAGAGATCACTCTCACCGGGCAAGACGTGCTCACCACCGGATCGGTTGGGCAATCCAGCGAGGAACCCAGCCCGATCAGGTTCGACTCGCAGGGTAATCCGAATACCATCGCCGACCAGACGTGCAACGCGGTCACCACGTGGGTACGTGACCTGTGCGAAACGCGTGGCATCACGTTCGAGCCCGTGCGCGTTGTCCCGCTCGACTTCATCGGACCTTTACCCGATGAACGCTGGCGCCGACTCCCCCGGCGATATCAGCCCACCGCGGCCGACGCCGCCGAATGGCTCGCTGAGCACGTCCACGCCATCGCGGCCGACGCCGGGGCCGCGCGGTGTTTCAAGGAAATGGCAGACCTGCGTGCCAGTGCCCTGCGCATGATCAACCGGCCCGATCGCCATTTCGCCGGACCCTGCCCAACCATCAAGGCGTACTCACGCACCGGCAAGGCCATCGAGTGCGGCAAGTTCTTATACGCCGCGACCGACGAGCGCAGCATCACGTGCTCCGCGTGCAAGCAGCCGGTCGACGTGCAGCGCAACCGTCAACGCGCATGGCGCGAGGGCGACCGTCTCACAGAGCGGATCCTGCTCAAGCGGCTCAAGGACATCGAGGAACCCGTCTCGGAGCGCCAGCTCTACCGGTGGCTCAGGCAGCGCAAGCTCTCCCCCGTCGGTTGGCTGCACAAGGGCGTGTTCGTCGAGCACTACATCCTGCGCGGAGACCCGCGGGTGTTCAGCCTGCGCGCAGTGCGTCAGCTGCGCGCCGCCGAACTGAAAGCGGGACAGCTCGAGACCCCGGATGCAACATCGGCGGTAGAAATTCTCCACGAAATGTTGCAAACCGAATCGGCAACCGACGACCAGTCCGAGCAGGAGTCGCGGTACCGGCGCTTCTCGCGCACGTATGGGCAGTCGGCGGCCGAGGCGGAACACGAGGCCGCAGAAGCGGATCAGGACGGGCCGGAAACGGAACAACGGGAGGCAATAGCGTGAGCGAGGGCAAGGAAATGAAAGTCACCATGGTTCCCACCGAAGGTGGCGGGAGGACGCCAGTGCCGAAGCTCAATCAGTCTTGGTCCGACCTGATGAAGCTGCAATGGCTAGCGGCGTTGGTGAGCGGCGAGACTGGCCTGACCCTCACGGTCGGCAAGGCTCGGTACTGGCGCGGTGGAATTCCACAGCGTGGGTACTACTCGATCGCCTTGCGGTACGGACGCACGTCGTCGTCATGCGGGCCCTACGACTATGGCTCGGCGTGGGTCTACCTGAACGGTATCCAAGCTGGCGCTACCGCTGTCGGTGGCCAGTAGTACAACCGGCAGATGGCACGCCCGCCGCGCGATCGGTTCCCCAACGCGTACGTCGGTGACCTGGTGCCCAACGGCGACGGCTGGACCATCGTCAGTCCGCTCTACTGCCCGAACTGGCACAGCGTTGACGAACCCGGCTGGACTCGGCGTTGCCGACCCTGCGAATGCGACGGCAATCACCACATGTGGACGTGCCATTGCGGCGCGACCGTCTACGCGCCCAAGCTCGGCGCCGAATGCCGGATCCTCGACGGACCGGTGTCGTCATACGAGGCGCGACGCGATGTGACATAAGGCGCGAAAGTTATTCAGCCGAATGTCACACGCCACGCCTGCCACTCGCGTTCCTTGCGTAACACACCTTGACCTGCGACGATTGGAACTGTCGCAAGTGAACCCTGCCCAAAAAACCCCGGCCTAGCTGGGGTTTTGTCATTTAGGGGGTCTCGTGAGCAAGGCATGGTCAGGCGGGTCGACCCGCAAAGCGCGAGAGTTCCGAGACGACATCCTCGATCGAGATCAGCGCCGCTGCCGACTGCAATACGAACACTGCACCGGGCATGCGGACGAGGTGCACCACCTCGACGGCAAGGCGAACGGCGACAACCCCGAGCGTTCGGTTGCGGCATGTCGTCGCTGCCACACACGAGACACCAGGCAGCAAACAATTGCAGCGATGGCCAAGCGGCCAAGCGCCAAGCGGCCCGTCGGTCGCCATCCCGGCCTACTGTGAACACAAGCCTCTGACCTGCGTAAACAGACCCCCACCCGGGGAGCCCTCCCCGGCCTGACCTGGACATCCCCACGCTCTGTCGCTGGCGGTCTGTACGGGTCTGGCCTGATTTCCACCCACGCCCGACATGGGCACGTGCAGCAAACATCGTTCCCGACATGGGAGGTAGCTAGACATGGCCGGTAAAGGTCCAGCCCGAAAGCCTGACGACCAGCGCGCCCGGCGCAATGACGACGGTGTGCCGGTGCGCGTCATCGACGCCACGCGCGGCAAGCAACCAGCGCTGCCCGCGATCTATGAGACCAACCCCGCGACCGGCCGCAAGCGCCGCGCCGCGTGGCCGGCCGAGACTAAGAACTGGTGGCAGATGTGGGCCGAGAGCCCGCTCGCCACGGAGTTCACCAACACCGATTGGGCCGAGCTCGTCACGACCGCGCGACTCCACGCCGCGGTGGTCAACGGTGAGCTGAAATACGCCACAGAGCTGCGGTTACGGGTCGCTAAGTTTGGTGCGACGCCGGAGGATCGGCTACGCCTGCGCATCACGTACGCGTTCGACCGTCCACCCGAGCCTGCTACCGAGACGACACAGGCGGCCCGCGGCACCGATCGATACCGCGGGCTGCGCGCCGTCGGCCAGTCGCCAGCCTAAATGTCATGGCGCGGACCCGAGTTTGACGGCGAGCTGCCGACACTCGGGTTCATCTTCCTGGACTGGTGCTACGACAACCTCGTAGTGCCCGACGGTCCACTCGCCGGCGAGCCGCTCATCATGACTCCGGATCAGGCGCAGTTCTGGCTGGACTTCTACGTGCTCGACCCGATCACCGGCAACCGAGTCGTCCGGCGCGCAGTGATGTCGCGAGCCAAGGGCTACGGCAAGTCACCGAGCATGGCGGCGTACGCGATATTCGAGGCGATCGGGCCCGCGGTGCCCGCGGGCTGGGATGCCAACGGCGAGCCGGTCGGCGCGCCTTGGCGTGAGTTCGGATTCAAGCCCAAGGTGCAGATTCTCGGCGTCTCTGAGGATCAGACGGCCAACACATGGGATCCGCTGCTCGACATGATTCGCAACGGCCCCTTGGTCAATGAGCCGGGCGTCGAGGCGATGGAGACATTCGTCAACGTGCCTCGGGGTCGCATCGAGGCGGTCACGAGCTCGGCGACATCGCGTGAGGGGTTCCGGCCCGTCGCCGCGGCATTCGACCAAACCGAGTCCTATGTGCAATCCAACGGTGGCAAGCGTCTGGCCGCCGCGGTGCGACGGAACCTGACCAAGACCGGCGGCACGTCGATTGAGACCCCGAACGCATTTCGGCCCGGACAGGGCAGCGTCGCCGAGGACTCTCACAAGGCATGGAAGCTGCAGCAGGAAGGCAAGCTGCGCAACAACGATGCCGGTATCTATTTCAACCATCGCGAGATGCCGCCGGACACGGATATCACCGACCGCGACTCGCTATGGGAGGGACTGCGGTACGCGTACGGCTGCTCGGCGAACGCGCCGTGTGCCCTCGCTGATCGAGGCGACCATCCACCGCATGAGCCGGGATGGGTCAACCTTGATCGCGTCATCGCCGACTTCTGGGATCCGGCCACCGAGGAATCCGATGCCCGCATGTACTTCGGTAATCAGATCACCAGCGCCTCGGATGCGTGGGTCACCTCGCAGGAATGGCTGGCGCGTGGCCCACTGCGCGACGGCGCACCTCGAGTAATTGATCCGCGCGAGCCGATCGTGCTCGGGTTCGACGGCTCGCGCTCGCGCGTGAAGGGCAAGGCTGACGCGACAGGGCTTGTTGCGGTGACCGTCCGCGACGGTCACGCGTTCGACGAGCCCTCGTGGACGTGGGAGCAGCCGGACCACGCCACGGACTGGGAAGTGCCGGCCGTCGAGATCAACGCCACCGTGCGTGAGTGCTTCAAACGCTTCAACGTCGTTGGTTTCTACGCCGACCCGGCCCGCTGGGAGTCCTACATCGCCGACTGGGAAGCCGCATTCGGCGCGAAGCTCAAAATCAAGGCCACCGTCAAACATCCCATCGCGTGGTGGATGACCGGCGCGCGCGGGGTTGTGGTCGCCAAGGCCATCGCGCAGCTGCACACGGCGATCGTGAATGGCGAGATGACACACAACGGCTCGGCCGCGCTGACTCGGCACGTGCTCAACGCGCGCAACAAGGTCCGCGGCGACCAAGTACACATCGGGAAAGAGTTTCCCGACTCGGTCAACAAAATCGACAAGGCAGTAGCGCTAGTCATGGCATGGCAGGCCCGCATGGATGCGGTAGCTGCCGGCCTGGCCGAGGTCAAGAAACGGCAAGCGCCACGCAGAATCTACTGAACAGGAGCCCTGATACATGTCGCTGACTCCTGACGAATGGCTGTACCGGCTCGCGCTACAGATGGACGACCGCCGCAGTCGTATCGACACGCTGCGCTCGTACATGGACGGCAACGCACCGCTTCCCGAGGGTGCGGAGAACTGCCGGGAGGCGTACCAGAAGTTCCAGCGCAAGGCGCGCACCAACTTCGGCGAGCTCGTCGTCGATGCCGTCGCCGAGCGTATGTGCCCGATCGGGTTTCAAGTGGCCGGCGCAGACAGCAAAGAGGCGTGGGCGATCTGGAAGCGCAACCGCATGCGGGTCAAGAGCTTTGACCTATTCCGCGACATGCTCGGTCTCTCCGCGGGCTACCTCATGCTCTCGCCGTCGTCTTCCCGGGGCACGATCATCACCCAAGAGCGCCCCGAGCAGGCCATCACCGAGTCTGATCCCACGCTGCCCGAGGTGGTGCGTGCCGGACTCAAGATCTACCGCGACGGACCGCTCAAGCATGACTTCGCGTTCCTGCATCTGCCGGGCATGGTGTTCAAGTTCAAGCGCCCGGCGATGGATGACAACGGTTTGTTCAAACAGCTGCCGTACGCCACGACTGGCTGGGAACCGGTCAGCGAGGAATCGAGCGGACTGTCGTTCGTGCCGATGTACCCGTTTGAGAACCGCGAGCGCCGAGGCGAATTCGAGACGCATCTCGACGTGCTCGACCGGATCAACTGGGGAATCCTCCAGCGGCTCGTCATTACGGCCATGCAGGCATACCGGCAACGCGGATTCAAGGGCGATCTACCTACCGAGGATGACGACGGCAA
>MAEX01000034.1 GCA_002013415.1 Mycobacterium sp. D16Q14 | reverse complement strand
GACTACAGGAACATGTTCAAGCCGGGCCCGGGCCAGCTGTGGCAGATCCCCGAGGGGATTGACATCTGGGAGTCGCAAATCGGCGACCTGACACAGATTCTCTCGGGCGCCAAGGACGACATTCGTGATCTCGCCGCGGTAACCCGCACCCCCATGTCGAGTTTCGTGCCCGACGGCGCCAATCAGACCGCCGAGGGCGCGGCATTCGCCAAGGAGGGCTTGATCTTCAAGACGGGCGATCGTGCGGCGCGCGCCGATTCGAGTCTGGCGGCCGCGATCGGCGGCGCATTGGCGATCGAGGCCGGTGAGTCGGCACCGGTGGCCGACGTGGAAACCCTCTGGGCACCCTTCGAGATGCGATCACTGGCCGAGAAAGCCGACGCCTCGACCAAGGCGCAGGATCTCCCCTGGCGTACACGCATGATCGAGGTGTGGGGGTTCTCGGTCGAGCAAGTCGACGAGATGGAAACGCTACGCGCGAACGATGCACTGTTGGCGCAGACGTTCGCCCCGCCACCACCACCGGCAGAACCAGCACCGTCGCCGGCCGATGTCACTGGATGACGCCTACGCCACGTCGGCGGCAGGTGTCCGTGCGCGGGTAGTCAAGTACGCAGTAGGAAGTTTCGGCCCCGAGGCAATCTCGGACGCTGGCACTGCCGAGTTCGCCGCACGGGTGCTACCCGTCATCGCCGCGGGCCAGCAGCAGACAGCGGCACTGACCGACGCATACCTAACCCGCGTGTTGGCCAACGAGCACGGCGAGCGCATCGTCGGCGACCGGATCATTGACACCCGTCAGGGACTACGCGGCGTCGACATGTCCGAGGTGTATTCCCGGCCGGCGAAAACGGCTCGATATGCACTCTCGCAAGGTAAGTCACTATCCGATGCTGTCACCGAGGCCTCGAATCGGCTGATCAAGATGGTGCAGTCAGATTTGCAGATCGCCAAGACGCAGCAGGCACGATCGACATTGCGCCGTTCGTCGGCTGATGGATTCCAACGTGTCCTGAACGGTTCGCGTAGTTGCGCCAAATGTGTTGTGGCCTCGGTGCTGTTCTATAGCAAAGAGGATCTGCTACCGATACATCCGGGCTGCGACTGTGGCGTTAAGCCGGCGCGTCGGCCTCGGCGCGGCAAGATCCTGCACGAGGACCGGCTGAAAGCGATTCACGACCTCGTCGAGGTATCTGGGCTACTACCGGCAGATCCGTCAGCCAAGGACTACGAGAACCTGATTGTGGTGCACGGGCACGGCGAGCTGGGTCCGGTAATCGCGTTGCGCAACGAGCGGTTTCGCGGCCCGGATGACATACCGAAGTCCGATCGATCGACACCCGCGCCGACACCGACGACGCCGGGTGAAGCGAAATCGGCCGCGGCCAAGCGCCTATTGCCCGGCCTGGAATCAAGCTTAGCCAACCTGCGCGCCAAGGGATTACCTGAAGATTCGCCGCAGATTCAGTACCACCTCACGCAGATAGCCAAGCTGCGCAACGACTTGGCGAACTAGCTTCCCTGCCACCTCGGCGGGAATGGCCCGGCATGGGCACCGAGTAGATACCCGACAAGGGAGATCCAACCAATGGACGATATCGAAACTGATCAGCCGCCCGCCGATGCGGACACCACCGACACTCCACCCGCCGATGCACCCCCAGCCGACACGGATTGGGTGGCCGAGGCGAACAAGTGGAAGGCACTCTCTCGCAAGCACGAGGATCAGTCGAAGGCCAATGCCGACAAGGCAAAGCAATTCGATGAGATCACCGAGGCGAACAAAACTGCGATAGACAAGGCGGTTGACCGAGCAGCCAAGGCAGAGGCCCGGGCCGCTGAGGTCGAGGTCCGTGCCCTGCGCGCGGAAGTGGCAGCAGACAAGGGTGTTCCGGCAGATCTGCTGTCCGGTTCGACGCAGGAGGAACTCGAAGCGTCGGCCGACAAGCTGCTCGCGTTCCGAGGTAAGGCGGCATCACCGGATTTCGGCGCCGGTGCTCGCGGCGGTGACGCCGGCAAGGTCAAGCAGATGACTCAGTCAGAGCTTGACCAGCTGTCTGCGGCCGGGGATCACGCGGCGATTGTTCAGGCCCGCAAAGAGGGCCGTTTGGATTCACTCATGACCAGCAAAAAGTAGCAACTACCCGAAAAGGAGGGCAGCACAATGGCTGTCGACACTTTCATTCCCGAGCTGTGGACTGCACAGCTCATGATCGCGCTACAGACGCAGTACGTCTTCGCCCAGGGCGGTGTCATCAACCGCGACTACGAGGGCGAGATCTCCGAATGCGGCGACACCGTACACATCGGCTCACTGGCCGCGCCGACCGTGGCGACGTACACCAAGAACGTCACCGCCATTGATCCGCAGACCCTGGCCACCACAGACCAGACCCTGCTGGTCGATCAGTCGAAGTACTTCGCATTCGAGGTCGACGACATCGACGCCCGCCAGGTCCGTAACGACGGCGAATTGATGTCCAAGGCGGCATATCTGGCTGCGCAGGAGTTGGTGAAGGTCACCGATGCGTTCCTGTCTGGTCTCATGACCACCCAGGCGGGCACAGTCCTGGCAGCCCAGGATGTCGCCACCGCCGACGCGGCCTACCTGCTCGTGCGCAGGCTGCGACTGGCCCTCGATAAGGCCAACGTGCCTGGCGTGGGCCGGTTCCTGCTCGTCTCGCCCGAGTTCTATGCGCTGATCCTTGGCGATCCACGGTTCACTGACGCGTCGAAGTACGGCACCAACGCCCCGATTATGAATGGCGAAGTCGGCCGGATTGTCGGGTTCTCGGTGCTGGTGGCCAACACCATCCCGGCCGGTACCGCGGGCACCGCGCCCGAGGTGTCCAACTTCGTGGTCGCGGGTCATTCGATGGCCACCACGTACGCCAACCAGATCAACAAGGTGGAGCCCTTCCGTCCGCAGAACTCGTTCTCGGACGCACTCAAGGGCCTGCACCTGTACGGCGCCAAGGTCGTTCGCCCCGAAGCTCTCGCGGTGTGCGACGTGGACGTGACGGTCACCTAGTAGCGAGCAGGAAGCGGCCCCACTTCCCCTGGGGCCGCTTCCATCTCCCTTACCCCCCTCTAGACAAAGGACGAAACCCATGGCCGCTGTGCAGGTCACCATCCTCAACAAGTCCAACCAGACGGTCTCGCTCACCCTGGACGACGAGACCGACGCCGAGCAGATCGAGTACTTCCACACCCTCAAGCGCCGCGAGGATCTCGTCGATGTCGAGGTAACCCCCGTCAAGGCGCGTCGTCAGCAGGGAAAGCCCGCCGGTGACACTGGCGACGCCAGCTGACGTAGCGACGGCCCTCGGCGGCACGCTCGACCCTGCCCAAACCGGCCGGGCCGAGCAGCTGCTACGGATCGCGTCCGAGGCGGTACTCACCGCCACCGACGGGTTCCGTTTCGAGCCGGGCACGTACACCACCCGCCGCAAGGTTCACGGCGGCCGGGTGCGGATCCCGGCGCGGGTCGAATCGGTCACCACGGTGTCGGCAGTGAATCCCACCACCGGCGCACCGACGCCTGTCACCGGGTGGACGCTGTACGGCAGCACGCTCTACGGCGTCAAAGCCTGCACAGCCGAAGTGACTTTCGAGGTCACCGAGGCGGTACCCAAGTCGATCGCCGACCTAGTGGCCGGCGTCGTTGCGGCGACACTGTCCGGCCCGGCCGTCGGCGCGCAGTCACTAGGTGCGGGTCCGTTCACCGTGAGTTTCGCCGATTCGTCCGGCCGTGTGTGGTTCTCCAAGTCGGACAAGGCGATCCTTGCCCGGTACCGCGGACCCAAGCGCGCGATCGACCTCACGTGAGCGTCCTGGGCGGCCTGGCGACACTGCGCGAGCCAGTGACCCGTCACCGCGGCGGCGGTCGCGACGAGAACGGCCAGCTGATAGACGCGACCGACACCGCACTGGTGGCAATCGCAGTCGCTCCTGGCGGCGGTGTGGATCGAATCGAACGCGGTCGCGACGGTGAAGACATCGCGTGCGTCGTCTATTTCGATACCGGCACCGACATTGTGAACAGCGATGAGCTAACCGTGCGCGGCGAGCGGTTCCAGATCATCGTCAATGACTGGCGCTCAATGCCGATATTGGGCGGCCTCGAGGTGTTGTGCAAGAGGGGGCAAGGATGACGTTCGAGCTGGACCGCGAGGGTGGCGCCGAAGTTCTCAAAGAGATGGCCAAGGCTCACATTCTTGAGCTGGCGTTACAGGTCGGCGAGCTGGCCGACGAGGGCGCCACGGTCGCCGAATTCTCCACCATCGACGAGTACACCACTGACCGCGCTGTCGCCACGGTGACGGTACCGGCCGAACGCCAAGCCAAGGATGGTGTGCTCACGCGCGCCGCCGCGGCTGCCGGACTGGAAGTGAACCCGCCGAAATGACCAGCCGTGAGCCGGTCGACGTTGCGCGGCTGATCAAGGATTGGCTCAAGGCCGATTTGGTGGCGCGCTTCCCCGAGTTGTCGGTGC
This sequence comes from Mycobacterium sp. D16Q14, assembly GCA_002013415.1. Classification (GTDB taxonomy): domain Bacteria; phylum Actinomycetota; class Actinomycetes; order Mycobacteriales; family Mycobacteriaceae; genus Mycobacterium. The sequence goes on along the minus strand of MAEX01000034.1, from coordinate 14,024 downwards.
GGCTGGAGCTTCCGGCCGATTGGACGCTGGGCTCCGATCCGGTGTTGCTGGTTGCCGATGACGGCAGCACGTTGGACATGTGGCCGGCGGCCACGGACCCGACAATCCGCATCACGTCGTGGACTGCGGGCCGGGAGACGAAATACGCCTACGCGGCGATGGCACGGCTGTTGACCGCACGCATTCCCGGTGTCGCCGCGATCTTGCCCGGCACCGCATTCCTGGAGGCGCGCGACTCCAAGACCAGCGGTGACCTCATTTCGTTCACAGTGCGCACCCGAGCGCGCACCCGATAACCGCGCAGAACGCGCACCGATCAACCCCGCCTACCTGGCGGGGTTTTTTGTTGGCCCGCAAGGGCTCTCACGCCCTTAAGGAGGGAATCAACAATGGTTGCAACCATCAATCCTGATGCCACCGTCATCCCGGACAAGGCCGAGGTCTGGCTGGCGATCAAGGCTGACGTCACAGATATCGCCGCGATGATTCCGGTGAACGCCACCGATGATCTTGCGGAAAAGGGCTGGGAGTTCTCCGGCCTGATCGACGACAAGAAGGGCATCCCCCTCGACCCGTCCGGCGAGGTCAAGGAATACGACGCGTTCGGACACCCGTCGTTTCGGATCAAGTTCCGAAAGGGCAAGCTCAAGAGCGGTTTCACTGCCCTGGAGTACAACGCCGTTACCCGCAAGATCGTGCTTCCCGGGTCCACGCCGGACAAGCTGGGCATCCCCAAGGATGTTCAGATCTACGTGCTGTACCGGCACGTCGATGAGGACACCACCCGCGTGTGGGTGTCGCTTCGCCCGGCGCTGGCTGAACTCAAGAGCCACGGCGGCATTGTCGACGGCGAACTGTCGTTCGCGGAGATCACCGTGCATCACACCGCCGACGCGGCCGGGGATGTGTTCAAGTACCTGGACAGCAGCACTGCCGATGATGTCACCAAGACGTTCGACATTGATTCTGGCGTCACTGGTTACACAGTGACGGTGGATGGCGATCCCACGGTCTCCATTACGGCGTTGACCGCGTATGCGTTGCAGTCCGCGTTGCGGGACTTGGACTCTGTGCAGGCGCTCGACGATCCGGGCGTGACCGTCGAAGGCCCCGACGGAGGTCCGCTGGTGGCCATCTTCACCGGGCCGGTCACCGCCGTGTCCGCGACCGGCACGGGCGGCACAGTCTCCGTCACGTAGGGCGAATGCACCCGCCCCGGACGCGACCGACTCCCGTGTCCGGGGCGGTGCTCCACCCAGCGAGTCGGCCCCCTTCCCCCGTAGTCAAGGAGTCGAAAGTCATGACCGCACCACGTAAAAGCGCGCCGCGCAAAGCAATTCCAGCCAATGCGCCCAAGCCGCAAGATCACAAGGCCAAGAAGTCGGCGGCGATTCGTCAAGCCGAAGCTGACGGATACGTCGACATCGAGCAGAACGGGATCACATTGCGAATCCCATTCGGCAACACTGTGCCCCTGGCCGCCTACATGAAGCTCAAGGACGGCGACGAACTCGGCGGTACCGAGTTGCTTCTCGGATCCGAACAGTGGGCCGCATTTCTCGCAACAAGCCCGACTGTGGGAGATTTCGCGGACATCGGCGCCAAGCTGTTGGAGCTCTCGGGGGAATAATCGGCCTCTTAAGCCTGCTCGACGAGCACGGCGACGAAGTAGAGGCCGACCTAGCCCAGTTCTACAACGGACTTGATCTCACCGATTTGTACCGCGGCACAATGTCTATCCGCCGTCTCGGCGTCCTGGTGCGCCACCTGCCGCCTCATTCGCGGACGGTAGCGGCCGTCAATGACGGTCAGCCTGGATGGACGATTACCGATCACCTCATCGCTGATGTGTGGGCGGCAATGGTCAAGCTGCTCGGCGACCCGGACAGGGTGCCCGAGAACATCGACCATCCGACGCGCGCCGCAATGGTCGCCAAAGCCGTTGCCGCCGCGAAGAAAACGCTCAAGGCGATGTTCCTGAAACGCAAGAGCGGCTACACCAAGTAGCCATCTGACAATGAAACCTGTTGTGGAGGTGAAACATACGTGACAACCATCGGATACGCGACACTTCAGATCATTCCCTCACTCAAGGGTGTGACCGAAGCGATCGACCAACAGATCGACGGCAAGGTCGTCAACGTCTCGATCGCACCCAAGGTCGACCAGAAGGCTGCCGATACCGCCGGTAAGCAGGTCAAGGAAACCATCGAGAAGCAGACCGCCGAGGTTGCGGTCAGGCCGAAGGTTGACCAGCCCGCCGCCGAGGCCGCGGGTAAGCAGACCAAGGAGACGGTCGAGAAGCACACCGGCGACATCAAGGTAGTGCCGAAGATCGAGCAGGCGGCGATCACCAACGCCGGTGCAGAGGCCGGGGCGCGCGCGGGCCGCGCGATCGGTGAGCAGATCGCCAAGACTATTCCCACTGGAATGTCGGGCATTTCGGGTTCGGTCGGCAACATTCTGCGCAGCGCCCTTCCCGGCCTCGGATCGGTGGTGGGCGCGGGCACTGGCGCGGCCATCGTTACTTCGATCCTCAATGCGGTCACGAACGGCCGATACGACCGGGCGGGCGAGGCGGTCAAGCGCGGGCTTGTCGGCGCGGTGGACAAGGCGAACATCGGTACGGATATTGCAGTTCGACTCGGCAATTCGATGGCCGGTGGGCTGTCAAAGGCATCCGAGAGGGTGACCGCGGTGACGGGTGCAATCACCGGCCGAATCGGCGAGGTCAGCGGCGCGCTGACGACCGCCAAGGATCTGATCGGCGGCGATGACGCCTGGGGCGCGGGCGCGCTAGACACCATGAACAACGCCCTTGGCACCGCGACCCCGCTACTTGAGGGGATGAACGCTGCGGCGATCCTCGCGTCGGCGAGCGCCAACGCGGTCGCATTCGCCAGCAAGGCAGCCGCCGCCGCACAACGGTTGTGGAACCTGGCCATGACGGCCAACCCGATTGGCCTGATTGTGGTGGCCGTGGGCGCGCTCGTGGCGGGAATCATCTACGCATATCAGCATTCCGACCGGTTCCGCGCCATTGTCGATGCCGCGTGGAAAGCCATCAAGATTGCCGCCGAGGCTGTCGTGAAGTGGTTCATGGACACCGCCTGGCCGATGCTCAAGAGGGTATGGGAAGGCATCGGCGACGGCTGGAACTGGCTCGTCTCCAAGGCAAGCGAGGTATGGACCGGCGTTCGCGAGAAATTCACGGGCATGGTCGATTTCGTCAAGGGTCTGCCGGGTGCTATCACCAACGCAGCCAAGGGCATGTGGGACGGGCTCAAGAATGGCCTTGTCGCGGTGCTCAATTGGATCGGCGATAAGTGGAATGCGGTCGCCGACACGCTGTCCATCGAGGTCGGCGGCACCAAGATTAGCGCGATACCGCACATGCCAAAGTTCGGGTTCGACATCGGCGGCTACACGGGCAACGTACCGGTCAACCGGATAGCGGGAGTGGTCCACGGTGACGAGTTCGTTATTCAATCCAAGTCGCGCAAGGGAATTGAGAATGCCTACCCAGGATTGCTGGACTACCTGAACAACCAGGGAAAGCTACCCGGTTACTCCGGGGGTGGCCTAGTCAAGGGCTCGCAGGAGCTGCGTTCGATCATCTCGGAGCGGTTCGGAATCAGCAACATTGGCGGCTGGCGCCCGCAGGACAAGTACGGCGAGCACTCCACCGGCCGCGCCTTGGATGTGATGACCAGCGACAAGGCCAAGGGCGATGCGGTCAAGGACTTCGCGGTCGACAACGCCTCGGCCATTGACCTGAAATGGGCTATCTGGCAGCAGAAGCTCTGGTATCCGGGCGGGCGCTCAGAGAAGATGGAGACGCGCGCCAATGGTGATCCGACCCAGAACCACATGGATCACGTGCACATCTTCTCCGGGCCCGGCATCGCCAACGGTCTGCTCGGCGCACTGAAATCCAAGGGCGCCGAGACCGGACAGAGCGTAGCCGCCGGCGTCAATCCACCCGTCGGCGATGCCACGGTCTCGTCCGGCGGCACGGAAGCGGTGAGCGCCGCTGCGCCGGGTGGAGGCGCATCGTCCACCGGTGGCGGCGGGTTCAATCTGCCGTCGTCCATTTCCGGGCTCTCGGGGATCGGGCTGGCTGGCATGGGCGTCAAGTCGCAGGTGCCCGGTCAGCCAGAGCGCACTTTCGAGTTCGGCAACGCAGCTGCCGCAGCGGTTGGCGGTCAGGTGTCTTCGGCGCTCGGGGTGCTGGGGGTCGGCGATTCGCCGGGCTGGCTCAAGGGGATTTCGCAGTTCGTCAGCGGCATATCGGTTGGCGGCGGATCTGGTGGTGGCCCTGGTGCTGCACCCGAGGGCGCCGGGATTGGCCGATTCGGTGGAGCGGCACCCATTGCCACGTCGGCCGCTGTACCGGCGCCCGCAGCGCTTCCCGCGGGGACGGCTCACGGTGCGCAGGCCGGGGCGCAGCCGGGGCCGGTATTCAACACCACGATCAGCGCGTTCGACACCAGTGACGCCGTGTCGATGATGCGCCGGCAGCAAGACGAAGTATCCGCGGCGAAGTTGAGTAGGTGGTCCTGAGGTGGCGGTTGCAACAATCACGCTGGAATCGTCGAACGGTGATTCGGTGGTGGTGTCCGCGCCCAATGACGAGTACCTGCTCGATGACATCGTGCTCGACACGGATCCGAAGAGCATGTATGACACCGGGTTTACGATGCGAACCCAGTCCGGGGCGTTCCAGCCTGGCGGGCGGCCGGTTGGCGAAGAGGTGCCGATCCGCAACCCGATCCTGCCGTTTCACCTCACCCCCGCCTCACGGCCCCGGTTTCAAAAGTTCTGGGGCACCCCGTACAACCTGTGCAAGGTCAAGTGCACATGGGATGGGCCCTCGGGTCCGCGGTTCCTGTACTTGAAGCTGGCCAAGGAGATTCAGTACACCACCGAGGATGGATTCGACGCCGACATTGACGACGCCTATCACGCGGTGGTGTCGGCGCACGCCTACAACCCGATGTATGAAGGCCCCGAGGATGTTTCCGAGTGGGTCAACTCAGGGAACTTCACCGTCTACAACGCGGGGTCATCGGGCACGTACAAGCTCGGATACGTCCACGGCACGACCGTCGATTCGACCGTGGACCTCGCGGTCGATGCAAACATCACCACCATCCAGTCGGCATTAGAGGCACTGCCATCCCTCGGGCCGGGCAATGTCACCGTTACGGGAACCTCCAAACAGTTCACCGTCCTCACCCCAATCACTCACCCCGGCATGCTGACCGTCGACGGCGGCGGCCTGGCGCCACTGGCGTTTTCCGTCACCGTCGGGGCGCTGTCTTTCACGCTCACGGTCGGCGGTCAATCGACCGCGCCAATTTCTTTCCTGTCGTCCGCATCAACGGTGCGCCAAGCGTTGGAGCAGCTCTCAAACATCGGCCCCGGCGGCGTCTCGGTCACGGGCACCTTCTTCGGCTACGTGATGTCGTTCACGAGTGGACCGCTGGCGGGCTTCCTGACTGCGCTATTCACGGGCAAGACGACGGCCGTTGCTCCAGTGATCAGGGTGGTTGCGAACCCGAACACCGGATGGTTCGACGTGTGGAACCCTACCGATCAAGATCTATGGCCGGAATGGGAACTCGACCCGGCGATCTCATGGCAGTTCCCTGACTTCGCGTTCGGGCAGGAACGCAAGTGGAACCGCCCGGTGGGGGCCGACGCCGCCCGAATGATCGTCACACCGCAGCTCACGCAGATGCTTTCGGTGATGTCCGATCCGTTCATGGACACCTACCTGAGCGCTGATCTGTCGAACGCTGCCGGTCTATTCAACGGGGTTGAACCGCTCTACCCGGTACCCCAGTACACCGGCACCGAGGATGACCCGGTGCAGATGCCCGTCGTGTGCCAGGGCCCATCGGGGGCCAAAGCCACACTACGGCAACGCCGTTTCTGGTCGGCGGAAAGTGGGTTGACCCAGTGATCATCGAGAAGACCTGCACACGTTGCCATTTGACAAAGGCGGGCGGTGAATTCGGCAAGCACACCCGATCTAGTGATGGTTTGCAATGCTGGTGCAAAGCGTGCAAGCGTGATCACTACGAGGCCAACAAGACAGCGATTCTGGCGAGCCAGAATCAGTATCGAACTGCCAATCGCGAGAAGGTACTAGCAGGCAAGCGCAGGGCGTACCACGCCGATGTCGAAGCCTCCCGTGAGCTTAGGCGGCAATACCGTGCCGAGAATGCCGAAGCGCTCTCGGCACGCGCGAAGATCCGATACGGCGAAGGTGGACGTCCTGCCGATATGCCGTGGCCCGACCGCGCCACAATCGCCTACAGCACCGCTCATCAGCGCGTGCGAGCGACATACGGTGCGGCGAAAAATCATCCGTGCAGCGAATGCGGCGCGCCAGCGCACGCGTGGTCCTACGACCATTCCGACCCGAACCTGTTGTTCCACACGGGGGTCGGACTATGGGAGGGGAAGAAGCCCGTCCCATACTCGCCTGACCCGCAGAGGTATGACCCGCTATGCCGGTCCTGCCACGTCAAGCGCGATCGGTACGGGGTGGCAGCGTGACCGTCGCGACATTCGCGGAGCCGTTCACCGGGACCGATCACGACGACTTCGCGTTGTGGGCGCGGGAGGTGCGCGAGTACCGCATCGAGCGCGCCTACGACCCGCCGCACATCGAACTCTACGACGGCGATTGGGTCTATCGCGGCACGGTGCGCGGCGAGCTGGGCGGGCGCGTCAATCCGATCGTCAACCAGACCGGCACCATTTCACTGCGCCTACCCATTGACCTTGACGATAGGCGCGGCACCTGGGCGGCGTTTTGGGCCCTCGACGAAGATGCCCGCGGTACCAGCAACATTCACGTCATCGTCGAGACGATGGGCGCCCGCATCGGTGGGCGGATGAAGGCCAAAGACGGTGTGCATATTGAGCGCGGGGCCACGGGAGACGTGGTGGTCATCGACTTCTTGGACGACATCGAGGAACTGAAATTCGTTCATACAGCTGGTAATCCGTTCCTTCCGATCAGTCTGATTCAGCAGCCGAAGGCGTGGATGCTGCTCGCGCAGGCTGATCACGGGATCCTGCTGACGATGGCCGCGAACCTACTTCGGTTGCAGCTGACCAACATTGACATCGCTACCCTATTCAAGCTGCTCGACCCCGCCAACTGGAACATCGCCGAACTGGTTGACATATTCCTCAACATCTGGCAGCAGTCGCAAATCGTCATCGTGCCACGCACGTTCGGTGATTCGGTGGCGCCGATTTCGCTGGTCGTCGGCAGTATCAAAACATCTATCTTCGACGTTGCCGCGCCGATCATGGAAGACGCCGAGCTGCAATGGGATCTACGGCGCTGGAAAGCCGGAGACCCCGAACCCTGGCCGGGTGCAGGCACCAACTGGCGCACCGGCACGCTGTTCGTCCGCATCGTAGACAAGTCGGGTTTCCGCACTGGCACATCAATCGGCGGCAACCTCGCCACTGGCCTGACCCGAACAATCGCAGACCTTCTCTCGAATCACGTTGAGGACAGCTACAGCCTGTTCACTGGGGAGACGATCGACGAGACCGGGTACCGACTGCCCGGCATTCTCGGCACCCAACCCGCGCACCCCTACGTGGTGTACCGGGACGGCGACATCACCGGCATTCAAACCTCGAACTTCTCGCGCTCGCCGGGCGGTCCCGGCCGGATCACCGTGGGCGGTTTGTCCATGCCGGGCGTGAACGAATTAATAAGTGCAGCAATACAATATGGTGGCGACGTTCTCGGCGATAACATCTCTGCCACCATCAGTGTCGCCGTCGGATTCAATATCAGCGTCGGGTCGCTCGGTGGCGCGATTGATTCGTTCCTGAACCCGATCTACCGAGATTCGATCCTGGCTCACATGTCGGTGCCGCTGCTGCTGCGGACGAGCCGACAGGGTTGGGGTCACTACCTTGAGACCACGAGCACGAACGTCACGCAGGCGTTCACCGCGGCCTCGACGATGGATCTGCGTCGCCGTCGGCGCGAGACCGACCCTGATACATCGTTTGATCTGACCGTGGCCAATGCGTCGCCGTGGCTGATCGGCGACAACGGGTTTGGGCACTGGTGGCTCGGTGACCGCGTGGGCGGCACCAGCAAGTACCTGATGCCACGAGTGTTCGTGCGGCGCTGCCGCTCTCTGGACATCAGTTGGGGTCAGGGCAGGGCGTTGGCGATCGAGGGCACGTTCGGGGACACCCGCAAGGAGAAGGACGCAATCGAGCGCATGGCCGAACTGATGAGCCGCACCATGAGCGGCCTGCAACAGATAGGACTGTGGTGACAGAAGGTATCTCGCCGGAAGAGGCAACAGCACTGGCCGACAAGGTCATTGACGCCGAGGTCATCCCGAAGAAGATCCCGGCGCCCGACGACATCGACGGCCAGACCAAGGCCGTCGGCGGCGCGCTGGCCTCGGCGCTGCTGACCGCCACCGAAATGCCGCTGACCGTGCTACAGCCGTGGGTCGCTGACCTAGCGGCACAGATGGTAGCCATCGGCATCCGGCAGACCGAACATGTCGACCCCTCGGCCGTGCACGCACCGGCATGGATCACCGATGGGGTACGCCAGGAATCGATCAAACTCCCCGAACAGCCGCAGCACACCGAGGCCGAGCCGGTGGTGGAGATGACCGCCACCGCCCCCAAGTGCCCCAAGCGGATACCCAAGGCGTCTCGGGCGGTCCGGCGTTGACCACCCCCGGTGGTGTGCCCAACCTTCCCGCCGGCGCACTGACAATCGAGACCCTGGCCGAGAAGCTCCAGGACTTGACGCCCGCGGCGATGCGCAATCGCGCCGCCGAGCGCATGCCCGGCACCTTTCACGGCTCCACCGGTGGCGACCCGTTGCAAGATCTATCGCCGTTCGGGATCCTGACGAAGCTCTTCGCCGGATTCAATTCCCATGTCGCCAACGCCGACCCGAACGACATCCAAGGGCCGGACGACTTACCGGCATTGCTGCTGGACTTCATCGAAAGCCTTCCCGTCGTCGGACAGTTCGTCGGCCTGGTCGAGGCCATCATGGGCACCTACGACGGCGACGACGAGACGCTGCTCGCGATTCAACAGATCTTCATGCCGATACGCCGCCTGCTCCAGCTCGCCTCCGGGCAAGACGTGGGTTGGCCCACGCTGGCCGAGATCGAGGCCGGCTGGACGGACCTCTTCGACGCCATCGGCAAGGGCGTAAGCCAACTGTTCAACGGCATCGTCCCCGTCTCTTGGCTCGCCGATGTCATCCAAGACCTGGCGAACGGAGCGGGCGAATTCCTGAACGCCGCCAGCATCGCCGGTGGCCCGTTCGCGTGGGATGGCGTAGTGCCGGGCTGGCTATCGGGCGGGTCCGCACGCGGGACCGCCGACGGCACCACGCAGATTCTGCGCACTGACCAGTTCTCGGTGCGCGAGGGTCAGACACTCAGCCAGCGCGCGGCGGCAATGTGGTCGGGCTACAGCGGCAGCGGCGCGACCATCAAAACGGGCTGGTCATTCTGGGACGCGGCCGGTGCGCTGATCGCCGATGTGACGAAGGGCTCGATCACCCCGGGCGGCGCATCCGGGGCCTGGCAATGGATACCCGTCACGACGCACACAGTGCCAGCGGGCGCCGCAAGCGCGGCCCAATTCATCGAGCTCGGCCCGGGCGCCACTGCGGGCAATGTCTGGTTCTCCAACGCACGGCCGTGGGCATCGAACCTTCTGGACCTCGAGCTGGTTACAGACCTGCGCGAGATGGTGGATGCCATCGGCGGGTCGGTCAATTCCGAGGTCGCCAATATCGAGGCCCGCCTACAGGCGATCACGTCCGACGGCAAGATCACCGCATCGGAACTCGTTGGCCTGATCCAACAGGCGCAGGTCTCCGGCCTTGCGATCATGCAGACGGTGATCAACCAGATTCTTGACATTCTCAACGGCAACATCGTCACGCCGATCAACTCGCTAGTGCAGGGCGTCAAGGACTGGTTTGGCCTGAACAACAACAAGACTCAGAAGCTAGCTGGCAACGGGACCATGGCGGCCGGTGATGTAACGGGCAATTTCGATATGAGCCGGGTAAACGATTTGGTCAGCAACCTCGGGAACATGCTCAGCGGTGTCAAGACGGGCGCGGACGGAACAGCCACCGGCACAACGGGAACCATCCTCGATCAGATCGACCAAGCCAAGACTTCACTACTATCGCTGCTCGGTCTGTCGCAAGACGCGCTCAAGAGTGCCATTGCCGCGCAGACCACGTTGCAGGAGCAGGAGACCGAGCAGAACACGGGCGGCGGGAACAGCTACAGCTTTGTCCTTTCGGGCGCGGACGGCGCCGCGCTGAATTCGACGGACTGGACCACCGGCCCAACCCCCGGCGATGTCACTATCCGGGGCGACTCCGGCTATGCCGGTGTCAAGAACGGCAACGGTGACGGGTACTTCTTCGCCAGCCCGAACTACACCTACGCCACCGATGGCCAGTCGGCGTCATTTGTGTTGGGCGACACCCAGAACGGCAACTACTACTCGGGTGGCTACATCCGATGCGACTCCGGCCGCACACAGGGCGCCTACTGCTTGGCCAAAGAGGGCGAGATCCGCATAGGCAAGTTCACACGGTCGGGTAGCAGCTGGTCATTCAACACGCCGCTGACCCTGCAAACCGGGTTGTCCGCGGTCAAGCAGGGCGCGCGCATCGAGATCCGCTGCTCGGGAAACAACTACTTTGTGCGCGTCAACGGCCGACAAATTCTCTCGGCGACCGACGCAAGCAACACCATCAGTATCGGTGCCGCGTACCGGTATTCGATGTTCAGCGTGCAGCGGGCAAGCCCCTTTTTCACCTACGACTCCTACCGGGTCGCCGCGTTCGCGATGTCCGACTACACCTCTGCGGGAGCGGGATTCTCGATGTCAAACTCATGGAGCATCAGACGCGACAGCACCGCCGATGTCACCTATGGACCCTACTCATCCGGTGCATTCCCGTCCGGTTTCTTCACCTTCAACGACTACACCACCGATGTCACTCTCGACGACCTGGGCACGGCCCGGATCGAGATTGCCACTACCGGCCTGTACCGGATGAGCACGACATACCGATCGGTCACCGCCAAGGGTACGTCCGTGCCCTATTGGGTGGTGTACAAGAACGGCACCCGTATCACCGGCGCCATTCCGTCAGGTTGCCCGTTTGAGATACCGCTCGTGGCTGGAGATGTGGTGCAGCCGGGATTTATCGCAGTCGACTACGACCTACGGTCCAACGGCTCAACAGGCTCGGAAACCATTGTGCCGCGCAGCATCACGGCTCTATCCGGCATCGCCACATTCGATGGCCGCAGAATCGCATAGCGAAAGGCGTAAGAGATGGCTACAACATTCACCATGCCCGAACTCCCCGGTATCACTTTCACGGTAGAGCGCGGGGGGCTCGACCCGGACGGGAAACCCAACCCGTCCTGGATGCAAATTACCGGCACTCGCGACGCCGACAATGCCGAAGAGGCGCAGGTTGTCTCGCGCATAGGGTTCGCCGGGCCCTAGATGCCCTGGTCCCCCAACCCGACCGCCCCACCGGCGCCGTCGGGCGGTAAGTGGTCGCCCAATCCGGCCGCGCCACCGAAGACACCAGACGGCCGATGGCACGCGGTAATCGGCCTCGACGCATCGCTCGCGATTATGTGCGTCGGCGCGGTCGAGCTGATCGCCATGCAGGCGCTCGGTCTGGTGCAGTCGATCCATCTGAATCGCGCGCTCGCTTTGCAGGCGGTGTACCAGCTCGCCGCCGACCGCTCGATCCTGGTCACCCGGAACCTGCAACTACAGGCCACGTTCCAACAGGATCTCGCGCTGGCCGTCACGATGGAACGGGCATTGTTCCTGGCCAAGGTCATCGGGTGCGACCTCGCCAGTGCCGTCGAGATGACCGGGACCATCGGCCTGGCTCGGGTTGCCCCGATCGACTTGGCGTGCAACCTGACGGCGCCGCGCTCGATCAGCTTCGACAAGCTGCTGCCCGTCAATCTGACCCGCACCGTGACGATGTCCTCGGCCTTGGTGATCGAACGGGTTGCCAAGATCGACGCCGCATTGTCGGTGACCATGGCGCGCTCGTGCACTCTCGGCTATCCGCCGGGCGGGCTGCCCGCCTTGGCCAACTACACGAGCGCGGGTGCATTCACCCACAACATCGTGCGCAACTGCGACTACATGGACGCGGTGGGGTGCGGTGCCGGAGGCGGCGGGGGTGGCGGTGACGGCGGCCTGGGCAGCACCGGACAGGGCGGCCGTAAAGGCGCATGGAACGCGCGCACCGTGGCCCGCAACATCCACATTCCCGGCTCCGCATTGACCCTGACCGGAGCCGTCGGTGCCGCCGGAACCGCGGGCGCCAAAGAGAAAGACGGCGGCCCGGGCGGTGACACCACATTCCTGATCAACGGGGTCACCACAACCTGTGCTGGCGGGGCGGGCGGTAAAGGCGCCTACGCCGGCAACGGACTCAACCAGCCCGGCGAGGCTGCGGGCAACACCACCCTCAACGGCCAGACCTACACCGGCGGCGCGCAGGCAGGCACCAACACCAACGGCAACGCGCCTGGCGGCGGCGGTGGCCCCGGCTCGGGCGGCGTCTTCGGAATCGCCAACCCGGGCCGCGTCGGCGGCATAGGCCGCGCACACATCCGGTCCTACCAATAGAAGGGAATCCGATTATGGCATGGGGTATTTCAACATATCTGGCCAACAAACTGCTCGATCACATTTGCCGCAACATCGCATACACACCACCGGCAACCGTGTACGCCAAGATGCATACCGGCGACCCTGGGGCCGCGGGTACGGCGAATGCTTCCTCGGTGGCCACCCGCTATGCGTGCGCATTCAACGCGGCGGCATCCGGGTCGATCGCGCAGTCAAACACCCCAGAGCACACGCTCGGCGGCACGGAAACCATTGCTGGCGTGTCTTTCTGGGACCACCCGACAGCGGGCAACTTTCTGTGGTCGTCGCAAGCGACCGCCACAAAGTCGGGAGCCAGCGGGGACATCATCCGCATCAACACCGACACCCTCACCCTCGCACCACTGGCGACATGATGCTCACTCAACTGATCAAGTACGTGCCGTTCTACACGGTCGTCGCACTCGTGGCGTTCCGGCTCGGCTGGGAGCTGAACCACCGGATCTCGTCCTACGCACAGGAAATCGACCCACGCATCGAAAGGAAGTACGGATGGTGAAATGGCTACGCAAACCCGCTGATTCGCTAATCAACTACATCGCCGACCGGTTCTATGACCGGCTCAGGGCGCGCTTACTCGCCGAAGTGCCCAACCTGCCCGGAGGACTGCTGGACGAACTACTCAAGCCGTTCATCACCACCGTGCATCCCATCGGCGACCTTGACCACCCCGAGAAGCTGGCGGGCACCGTGCTCGGTCAGATCGACGAATTCTTCGACTTCCTTAAGCGACTCGGCGGCGGCAAGTGACCACCGAAGACCAGGTGGCACAACTCATCGTCGGCGAAGCCAAGCAGCGCGGCCACACCCGCGATGAATGCCTCGCCGAAATGTCGGCGCTCTACCAGGAGTCGCGATGGATAGAGACCGTGTGGGATCCCACTGGCACCACTTACGGTGTCGCACAACAAGATGAAAGCTACGACAATCGGTTCGACGGAGCCGCTGCACAGGTCAAGGCGTTCTTCGACAAGCTCGACGAGAAACGCACCTCACCCGGCCATGGCGATATCTGGCTGAACATCTGCTGGCTACAGCAGGCCCCCAACTGGCCCAGCGCGCAGTACTGGTACGAGCACGGCCGCCGCGCCTACCTCACCGAAATCAAATCACGCATCGCCACCGTGACCCCATACCTGGACAAGCACTGGCCCAAGACTGGAGGGACCACCGTGTCTGACTCAAATCGACCTGACTTCAACGAGTTTGCATTCTTCTTGTCGGGCAACTCGAGTGACCGCAACGTG
>MAEX01000033.1 GCA_002013415.1 Mycobacterium sp. D16Q14 | reverse complement strand
ATGCCCTCGCCATCAACTCCATTGCCTACCTTGTCACTACCCGTGTCATGGCAGCTGTCGCGGCCGCCATTCCGCTGTTCCTCATCTGCCTTGCCGCCGCGTACCTGACTGCTCAGATCGTGGCGGGTGCCGTCAGTGATCACTCGGTGGGCACTTACCTGCATTATTTCAACTTGGCGACCAGCGGGCGCGATGTCTTCTTCGCCGTCATCAAGGCTGTCGTCTTTGTCTTTACCGCATCGACGATGCAGTGCTATTACGGCTATTACGCCAGCGGTGGGCCTGCGGGCGTTGGTGTCGCGGCCGGGCGTGCTATGCGCGCCAGCATCACCGTCGTGATCATCGTGAACATGCTGCTCACCATGGCGCTGTGGAGCGTCGACTCGGGCGCAAGGTTCGGCGGATAGCATGCCAAACTCATTCGACTCTGACTTCCGCGGACCGTCGAACCGGCGCCTGTTCGTGGCGGGTGTGTGTTTCTGCGCTATTACTACCGGAATCATCCAACTGTGTCTGATGAAATCCCAAGGCAGACTTGACGACATCGTGCGGGTGAGCGCCGAGTTGGTCAACGTCGGCGATGGTCTGCCGGCCAAATCGGATGTGAAGTTCCGCGGCTTGCTGGTGGGTGAGGTTACCGAGGTTCAGCTGCGTGGAAGCGGCCAACCGAATACCGTGCGGATCAACCTTAAACCGCAATACGCGTCCCGGATTCCCGACACCGTCACCGCACGAGTCGTCCCATCGAACGTGTTCGCGGTTTCCTCGGTGCAGCTGGTCGCCAATGGTCCCCGCATCCTGCCACTGCACTCGGGCTCCGTGATTCGCGAAGACACCAGCTTGCCGACCGTTCTGTTTCAGTCGCTTCTGACGAAAGTTCGGCAGCTGCTCAAGTCTGTGAGCCGAGACAGTACCGACAACACCGTTGGAGTATTGGCAGCTCTAAGTGGCGCCACTGAAAGCCGCGGCAGTGCATTACGGGACGCGGGAGCCGACCTGAATGATATTGTCAGTCAACTGAATACGGTTATGGGCGGACATGACGAGCCCACCACCTTGTCGAGCCTCGCCACCGCTGCCCAAGCGCTGCGGCAGGCCGAGCCGGAACTGAGCGACGCGTTGGCGAACGCCGTGGCACCGATGCGCGCACTTGCCGAGACGCGGTCGCAGCTGACTGGCTTGCTATCGGCGGGCGTGCAGACGACCGGAACGCTTGGCGATGCGTTTGACAACCAAACAGATCGACTGATCGCCATCACCACGCAGCTGACGCCCGTCGTCGGGGTCCTTGCTGACAACTCGGACAAGTTCAGACCGATTGCCACCCGGATGGCGCGGATGGCCGAACGCGTCGAGGACACTTACGACACGGAGCGGCACAACTACGTCCTCAAAGTTGTCGTAACCCTGGCACCCTACCGCCAGTACGTCCGTGCCGACTGCCCCCGCTACGGCGTGCTCGAGGGTCCCAGCTGTCAAACGGCCCCAGAGGTGCCCACCGCGCCGGACCTCCTCCCGGCCCTGGCTTCAATGGGAATTCCGCCTCCGCCGGGAGCCAACGAGAATCGCCCCAACCTCGCCCCGCCGCGTGATTCGGTACGGCATGCCGGCGAGGTGCCCGGTGGGATCGGTGCGGACGCGTCCCCCGCACCGATCCCATCCCTAAGCCCGGCAACGAATCCAGGGCCAGCCGACCATGCCGGGGCCCAACCCCAACCCGCAAGCTACGGCGGCACCGTCGGTCCGGTCGGCAGCTCAACCGAGGGTGCCCAACTGAGCCAGATCGTCGGCCACCACGCCAACTCTTCAGATCGCCTGCTGTTGGGGCCTGTGGTGCGCGGCACTGCGGTGCATATCGAACCGGACGTAGGGAGATAGCGCGGTGAACGTTCGGAAGGCGTCTATCGGCTTGGCCTTGTTTCTTGTGCTGTGCATATCGGTCACCTGGCTGGTGTCAGTTACTTTGCTGCGCAAGGTTAGTGGGCCAGTGAACACGTATTCGGCAGTGTTCACCAACGTGGCGGGTCTGCATGCGGGTGATGACGTTCGGGTCGCTGGAGTGCGTGTTGGCCGGGTGGAGAAGGTTGTGTTGGGAGATGACGCGCTAGCCAGCGTGACATTTCAGGTCCACCGGGAACAGACCCTTTACACCGACACTGTGGCATCGGTGACCTATCAAAACATCGTGGGACAGCGTTACCTCGGCCTGGCATCCGGGCGAGACGAGAAAAGACAGATTCTGGCCGATCATGGCCAGATACCCGTCGAGCGCACAGAGCCCTCGTTCGACATTACGCAGCTGCTGCGAGGATTTGAACCTCTCTTCGCGCTGTTGGACCCGCAGCAAGTAGACAACCTCACCAAAGGGATTATCCAAGCGTTGCAGGGAGATAGCAGTTCGGTGCTGACGCTCATTACACAGACATCGGCACTGGCCGAGCTATTCGCCGGCCCCGATCAGATCCTCGGGGATGTCATTACCAACCTGAACGACACGGTGGGCATCCTGGCGAACCAGAACACGAACCTGCAGTTGGTCATCTCCCGCACCCGAGAGCTGATGGTGGCGTTGGGAAACCGGCGGACCGATCTTGTCGCGTCGGTCGGATCTATCACCTCCACCGTGAACCGACTGGCGTCGATCGCAGGGAAGGTCCAACCGGATATCAACGAGCTGATGGTCCGTGAACCCGGCCTCACCGGTCATCTCAGCACTGATGCGCGTGAGCGATTCGCGTACTTCGGCGCCAATCTGCCTGCCATGTTGAAGGGTTTGGCCCGCTCGATGCAATCTGGGACCTACGCCGACGTGTATCCCTGCGATATCAACGTCACTATTTTCGACTTCCTCGGCCGACTGATCCCCGACATCGTGCGGGCGGCAACACCTGGAAACACCATGAAAAACACACCGATATGCAGGTAGGTCACGTCATGATCAAACGCGCATTCGCGGGCCTGAAGCTCAGACGCCCTCTTGAGGATTACAACAGGGTGCAGCTGGGTCTGGTCGCCCTGGCAGTGGTCGTTGTCGTGGTCGGCGCAATCGGCTTGGCCGGCGCCGTCAATGTGGGGAAAACCGTTTACCGGGCCGAGTTTTTGCAGGCGGCTTCCGTTCGTAAGGGTGACCAAGTCACGATCGCGGGCATCGCGGTAGGCAAGGTCGAGTCCCTGAAATTGGCAGGTGATCGCGTCGACATCCGGTTGTCCATCGACAAGAACGTCCACCTCGGCAGCGGCACTAGGGCGGACATCAGGCTGACGACGCTCCTGGGGTCCCGGTACATCGAGGTGACGCCCGGGCGCACGGGCGACCTCGCGGACCGCACGATTCCCCTGGAGAACACCGCGGCACCTTACGACCTGCAAACTGCTTTGGCCGATGCCACAACAACATTCGATCAGATAGACGCCGATCAAATCGCCGAGTCTATGACCATCGCGTCCCGCAGTCTCCATGGCCTGCCCGAGGCGCTCCCGGACGCACTGCGCAACCTGCGGTCATTGTCCAGAGTTGTCTCGGATCGGCGAGATCAGATCGGCACCCTGCTGGCAAGCACTGACACGCTTACCGCGACGATTTTGAGCCAAAAGGCGAATCTCGGGCTGCTGGTGACGCAAGGCCGCGACCTGCTGAAGGAAATCACCACGCGCCGCGCGGCGGTTGAACGACTGTTCGATGGCACTACCGCCATGGTGGCGACGCTGTCCCGAATCCTCAACGACGCACCCGCCCTCAACGACATGCTGGCGAGCGTTCGCGACTTCTCTCGAATGATCGCCGAGCACGACGCCCTGTTTCGTAATACGTTGCAGGTCTTGCCGATTGCCTTGCGAAACGCTGCAAATGCCTCGGGCAGCGGCACCGCTGTGGACGCGACATTCACATCAGGTCCGCTGATCGATTCGTGGATGTGCGCGATAAGCGGGCGCGCGAAGCAGTTCGGATTAGTCGAGTACTTCGAGGATTGCGCATGAGTAAAAGAGCAGCTATCTCACTGACAGCGGCGGTGGTCGCGATGGCCATCGCGACGATCGTGATGATCACCCGGGCCGAGACCAAACCGATGACGGTCACCGCGCATTTCGAGGACGCCATCGGGCTATACGAGGGCAACACCGTAGCGGTGTTGGGAATGTCGGTGGGTCATGTTTCCCGCATCACACCCCAGGGTGATTCTGTGGAGGTCACGTTGGTGCTCGACGGGGACGTCGACATACCTGCCGACGTCCAGGCGGTTACCGTCTCCACCTCGATTCTGACCGATCGGCACGTGGAACTCACTCCTCCTTACCGCAGCGGACCCACGTTGCGTGACGGAGACATCATCGGCCTCGGCCGGACCCGCACCCCCGTGGAGTTCGATAAGACGTTGGCGATGATCGACCGGCTGGCGGTGGCGCTGCGTGGCGACGGAGCAGGTGCCGGACCGCTGTCTGGCCTGGTGAACATCGGTGCGCAGATCGCGACCAATAACGGTGATGACATCAAGGGCGCCCTGGGGGAGTTGTCGTCGGCCCTGCGACTGGGATCGGACCACGGCGCACGTACCAAAGAGAACATCGACCAGATCGCCACCGGCCTCGACGTTCTCAGCCAATCAGCGGCGGATAACGAGCAGACGATTCGGGAGTTTGGGTCAAACATCCACCAACTCAGCACAATCCTGGCCGACGAGAGCCTCGGCGCCGGAACCACCGGCTCGAAGATCAACCAGATTCTTGAGCGGGCGGCCTCGGTGCTGGAAACGAATCGAGACGGACTCAAGATCACAGCAACAGATGCACGAACGATCACCCAGGCCCTCGTGGACTATCGGCGGGAGACGGCCGAGTTCTTCGACCTCGCCCCGCTGACCCTCGACAACGTTTGGAACGTCATCGACATGGACAACGGCGCAGTGCGACTTCACGCACTAGCGGACAAGATCGTCCTGGACAGTCAGCTCGCCAAGGAGATGTGCAATCTCATAGGTCTTCGGCAACTAGGTTGCGCCACCGGCACTCTGCGCGACTACGGGCCTGATTTTGGGCTCACCGGAATGCTCGAGCTCATGGCAGGAACCGCAAAATGAAAGCCCCGATCGGTCGCGCACGCGTCCTCATAGCCATCGGCGCCGTAACGGTACTATCCGGCTGTTCCACCGGGTTGGAGAGCCTCCCGTTGAGCACACCCTCGGTGGGCGGCGAAACCTACCGATTGACAGCGGTTTTCACCAATGCCCTGAACCTTCCCGCCCACGCCAAGGTGAAAGTCGGCGGTACAGACGTCGGGGAAGTCGACACGATCCACGCCAAGGAGTTCACTGCGCACGTCACAATGCGGATCCGACGCGATATTTCGGTGTACGCGGGGGCGACTGCCGAGCTTAGGTCCGCCACTCCACTTGGTGACCTCTTTGTCGCCATCCGGTCCGATCAAGGCACGTCGGCGAACGCCCAGCCCTTGACCGACGGCAGTACGATACCGCTAAGCGCAACTTCCGCGGGTGCCACCGTGGAGGAGCTGCTCAGCTCGGCGGCCGTACTTGTCAACGGCGGCGTAGTTCGAAGTCTGACCCACATCCTCAACGGCGCAGGCTCGGCCGTCGGCGACAGCGGTGCGAAAATTGCCGATCTGCTTCGTCAATCGAATGAACTGGTCGCGCGGCTCAACGCGCGTTCTGGGCAGATCAAGGATGCCCTTGATCACACTTCGAAGCTCGCGGCGGCCCTCTCCGCACGTCAAGACACGCTTACCAGCGCACTCTCGGCGGCCGACCCGGCAATCGCCGCCATCGCGGACAATCGAGACCAGATACTCACCCTGATTGACGCCGTCGCCCGCGTGACGCGACAACTCTCACGATTTCCTTCACTGCAGGGCACCGATACCCGCGGACTGATCGCCGACATCAACGCCCTGAGTGCGGCATTCAACGACGCGAGCGTTGACCCCGCGACCTCGCTGACTTCATTCAACCGAGTAATTCCACGGGTTCTCAAGCTGACCTCCGGGGCCAACCTGCACGCATCGGGCGATGTTGAGCAACTCATCCTCGGGGCCCTGCCCGATATGAACTACCCGGGCGATCCCATGGCACACGGGCCCGACGGCACCGATTGGCACGCGATGATCGGCAGCCTGCGATACCAGTGGAACCTTTTACTGAACAGAATCTACGGACCCCACCGATGAACGCTTCCAGACTCTTCTCACGATGCCTTGCCACGGTCGTCGACGCCATCAGGGCTCTTCAATCACGACGCGCGATCGTTGCGATTGTCGGGTTGATCTGCGCCTTTCTCTTAGCGTTGTGTTACGTCTCGGCGGGCGCACTTGGCTACAACCCGATCCGACCCACCATCGCGCTGCACGTACAGCT
The DNA here is from genome assembly GCA_002013415.1 of Mycobacterium sp. D16Q14. Classification (GTDB taxonomy): domain Bacteria; phylum Actinomycetota; class Actinomycetes; order Mycobacteriales; family Mycobacteriaceae; genus Mycobacterium. The sequence continues at coordinate 24,091 of MAEX01000033.1, read as the reverse complement.
TCCCGAATCGGGTGGACTGCTCGCCGGTCAGGACGTGACCCTGCGAGGCGTCCACATTGGCACCGTTGAGGCCATCCAGGTGGCGGACGAGGGACTACTCGCGGACATCGCGATAAACCCCAGCGTCCACATTCCGAGGGATTCGGCGTTTCAGGTATCGGGCCTGTCGCCGGCCGGCGAACAATATCTCGACATCCGACCCGCCCACAAAGACGGCCCTTTCCTGCACGACGGCGACACCGTCACCATGAATCAGACCGCCATCCCCGTGCAGTTCTACAGACTGGTGACAGATGCCGAAGGGCTTCTCGCGCAGCTCGATCCGGCACAGCTCGCGGCGATGACGAAGGAAATCGGCGTTGGGAAAGAGGGTCCCAGGAAGCTAGCGGATATCCTCGACGGCGGGGTATTTCTCATATCAACACTGGATTCTGTACTGCCAGAGACCATTCGCCTGATCCGCAGCAGCCGCACCGTGTTGACGATGATTTCCGATGCCGGTCCGAAGTTGCGTGAAACCGGAGCGAATGTGCGCGACGTAGTGGCGGGCGCCAGCCGAATGGAGGGTGGCTATCGGACGCTGGTGGGCGCCGGCAGTCGGCCACTGTCGGCGCTAGATTCCGTGATCACCGACAACTCGGACACTATGGTGCAGTTACTCGGCAATCTGACCACCGTCGCGCAGCTGTCCTACGTGCGGGTGCCCGCGTTGAAGGCACTCTTTCCTACTGTCGAGCAACGTGGTTCGGTTCTCGACGCCGTGGGCTCCATTTTCCACGATGGTTATGTCTGGGAGGTCGTCGACCCGTACCCACGCTATTCATGTGACTACGACCTGCCGCGGCACCCGCCGTCGCAAGCGGATTTTCCGGAGCCTTATCGGTACACCTACTGCGCCAACCCGGATCCCGCGGTTCTCGTCCGGGGTGCGCGCAATGCACCGCGGCCACCCGGCGATGACACCGCGGGACCACCCCCAGGATACGACCGTATGGCGGTAACCGACCCGACTCCGGTTGGCCCCAACACCATTCCCACGCCGTACGGCGGTCCACCGCCGGATCTGGCACCGCCACCGAAGTAGAACCAGGAGGATCTGTGCCTAAGCGAATGCCGCCGACGAACGTGTTCGACGCGATCGTCGAACAAGACATAGCCGAGCCGCGTCCGGATCGACGGGGCAGGCTCACCCGACGACTGCTACTCGGCTGCACCCTATCGACCCTGCTCGCCGCGGTAGGTGTAGCCGCCTTCCTCGGGTGGCAGCTCAAACGTCAAGACGAGATGCTGGACACCCGACGCGCGGCGTTGGCAGTTGCCAACGATTACGCGGTGGTCCTCACCAGTATCGACAGCGCCAAGGTGGACGAGAACTATGCCAAGGTGCTCGACGGCGCCACCGGTGAATTCCGAGACACATACGGTAAATCCGCCGCCCAACTACGCCAACTGTTGGTCGACAACAAGGCCGTCAGCCGCAGCGTCGTGGTCGATTCCGCCATCAAATCAGCCACCCCAAACAAGGTCGAGGTCTTGCTCTTCATCGACCAATCGATATCCAACGTGGCCAACCCCACTCCCCGAATCGATCGCAGCCGAGTAGTGATCACCCTGGAGCACATCGCAAACCGTTGGCTAGCAAGCAAAGTAGACATCAAGTAGGGATCATGGGCAACACTATCTTCAGGGCGATACTTGGTGCGGTATGTATCGGCTTCACCACACTGGCGGCCGCCTCGCCGGCACGGGCTGACAACGTGTGCGACGCGGCATTGGATGGTCAGTGGGATCGTCGCAATGACACGTGTACAACGATGATCGTTTCACAGCGCCAAGCGGTGATGGCCCTGAAAGTGGACCTGCCGCAAGATCTCATCGCCCACCCCACGCTCGGCCCGCCACTCCTCGGCTACCTGCGAGATCGCGCCCAGACCTGGCGCGCCGAGGGACGTCGAATGGTGCGCGCCAGCGATGTCACGATCGACCATCGAACGTACGCGCACAAGACCGTCAGATCGGTGGTGTTCCACGAGTTCCAGCAGACCGTGGGCAACCCGGCCAACAACGCCTTTCAGAGCTTCACCTTCGACCTCGACACCGGCAGACAACTTGCGCTCGCCGATCTTTTGCGGCCCGGTGTCGATCCGCGGACGACGCTGCCACCGCTGGCCAGGCCATTTCTCACCGAATCGCTCGACCATGCGCGACCACCCCACGACACAGGGACCTATCCATTCACCACCGACCGATTCGAACCACAGGCAGGCGCTTCTAACTACTCCGGCGACTACCGAGCATTCGCGTTGACCCCAGACGAACTGATCCTCTTCATGCCAGACCGACCCATGGCCCACGAGAATCCATGGCCCCAGGACCGGTTGGTGTGGTCCATGGACGGCGGCGCGGTCGAAACCCACATCCCTCTGGCCGCTCTCCGCTCGATCCTCCGCCAAGACCTGACCATGTACTAGTAATGGTTGAATTTATTGAAAGGCATTGAATAACAATATTTTTCGCGGAGACCGCGGTCACTGACCGTGCAAACGATTAGCTTCAGTGGAAGCTGAATTTCTCATACCTAGAACCGAACTCATACCTAGAAAACGGAACAGGTGGCGCACCGATGCCCTATGCAACTCATTACCGGATGTATATCAACGGCGAGTGGGTGGACTCGCCGTCTGTGGTCGAAATCCATTCGCCCACAGATGGATCGCTGGTCGCTACGGTCGCTGAAGGCGATGCGGATGCAGTAGATCGGGCGGTCGCCGCGGCAAGTGCGGCGCATAATTCGGGGATCTGGCGTGACCGGCCTCCAGCCGAGCGCGCGGCGGTCCTGGATGACATCGCGGACCGCCTCGAGGCGAGAGTAGATGAGCTCGTTGCGTTGCAGGTCCGTGAGAACGGCGCGACGATACGTGCGGCGGCCTCGTTTTTGGTCGGCTATTCGATTGCCCATCTTCGCTACTTCGCTGGTCTTGCCAGGATGTTTCCGTTCGAGCAACTCGGAGAGCTCCTCGAATCACCCACGCTCGCAACCGGAATTGTCCGAAATGAACCAGTCGGCGTATGCGGCGCTATTGTGCCGTGGAACTTTCCTTTGTTGATAGCGGTGTGGAAGCTGGGGCCGGCGCTGGCTGCGGGTAACACGATGGTTGTGAAACCCGATGAGCAGACACCACTGACGTTGCTTGAGCTTGTTCGCGCTGCCGACGAGGCGGGGCTTCCGGCGGGCGTGCTAAATGTAGTGACTGGCCCGGGCCCCACCACGGGAGCGAGGCTGGTCGAGCACCCCGATGTTCGCAAGATCGCGTTCACCGGCTCGACCGAAGTGGGCAGGCAAGTGATGCGCGGTGCCGCCGACAACATTAAGAAGGTCACCCTCGAACTTGGTGGTAAGGGCGCCAACATCGTCTTGGACGACGCCGATATCGATCTCGCGGTCGACGGCGCGCTGTTCGGGTTCCTTCTGCTCAGCGGCCAGGTCTGTCTGTCTGGGACACGGCTGCTGCTTCCAGCTTCCATCCACGACGCCTTCGTGGAGAAGCTGGTCGCCCGCATTGCAACGATCACTATGGGTGATCCGATGGATATCGGAACCGACATCGGCCCACTTGTATCGCTGAAGCAGAAGCAGCGGGTGGAGAAGTACATAGCGCTGGGTCAAGAGGAAGGTGCGACGGTTGCCTACCAAGGGACAACACCGCAGGACCCCGCTTTGGCCAGTGGGCACTGGGTGGCCCCGGTGATTTTCACCGACGTCACGAACGACATGAGGATCGCTCGTGAGGAGATCTTCGGACCGGTTCTCGCAGTGATTCGGTACGAGGATGATGAGGATGCAGTGCGGATCGCGAACGACAGCGAATATGGGCTATCGGCGGGCGTGTGGAGTACCGATAACCAGCGAGCCCTGACGTTGGCACGTCGACTTGATGCGGGGACCGTCTGGATCAATGACTGGCACATGCTGGACTGCCAGCACCCCTTTGGGGGTTTTAAGCAGTCGGGTCTCGGACGTGAACTAGGCCCCGATGCTCTGCGTGAATATCTCGAGCCGAAGTTGATACGTGTCGACATGACAAATGACAGGGCTAAGCGCGCGTTCTCACTGGTTGTGCCTGTGGCCTGACCCCGATCGGTTGATCCGTGCTGTGTGAGAGTCTTGCGGCCCGCGTTGTGGGCAGGAAGGCTCGACAAGATCATGGCGACAAGGAAGCGGCACAGTCCTGAGCAGATTGTGCGCAAGCTGACCGCAGCTGACCGGCTGCTGGCTGAGGGTAAGGACATTGCGGCGGTGTGCCGTGAACTTGGGGTGTCCGAGCCGACGTATCACCGGTGGCGCAACCAGTTTGGCGGGTTGAAGGCCGAGGACGCCAAGCGGCTCAAGGACCTCGAACGTGAGAACGCGACCCTCAAACGGCTTTTGGCTGACGCGGAGTTGGAGAAGGACGCACTGAGGGAGATCGCGAAGGGAAACTTCTAGGCCCGGAACGCCGGCGGGCTGCTGTTCGTCACCTCCAGCGCATGCTGGGGGTCAGCGAACGGTTCGCCTGCCGCGTGACCGGGCAACACCGCGCCACTCAACGGCATGAAACCGTCTCAGCCACTGTCGCCGATCCTGATGCACCGTTGCGGGAATGGCTGCGTGCCTACGCCAAGGATCACCCGCGGCGTGGGTTCCGGCCCGCCTACCATGATGCCCGTGGTGAGGGCTGGACGGTGAATCACAAGAAGGTCCAACGACTTTGGCGCGAGGAGGGCCTACGAGTACCCGTCCGGCGGCGCCGTAAACGCCACGGGATGTCCACTGCCTCGCTGGAGGTCACCGCGGATGCGCCGAACCGGGTGTGGGCGGTGGACTTCCAGTTCGATGTCACCACCGACGGGCGGCCAATCAAGATCGTGTCGATCATCGACGAGCACACCCGCGAATGCCTGGGTGGGATGGTCGAGCGCAACATCACCGGCGATCACCTTGTCGATGAATTGGACCGTCTGGCCGCCGTGCGGGGCACGTTCCCGACAGTGCTGCGCTGCGACAACGGACCCGAATTATCCTGCAGCGCAATGGCAGATTGGGCCGATAGGAAGGTCGGGCTTCACTTCATCCCACCCGGCGAGCCGTGGCGCAACGGCTACGTCGAATCGTTCAACTCCCGCGTCCGCGACGAGTGCCTCAACATCAACAGCTTCTGGTCGTTGACCCAGGCCCGTGTGGTCATCGGCGACTGGAAGCACGACTACAACCACCACCGCCGACACTCAGCCCTGGGCTACCAACCCCCAGCCCGCTACGCTGCCAGCTGTACCCACCAATGAATGACTCTCACACGCTGCGGACCAATCAACGGGGTCCGACCACCTGCGCCTGCCTGACCACCGAGCCCAACGGACTATTCGACGCGTGTTCGGACGATTAGCAGTCGCTCGCATCGTTGTGTTGTTGGAGCGGCGCTGTCGTCGGTGGACACGGCTCGTCACCCCGAACCTCGTCGATAAATAAACCTTGAGAAGGAGAATACCGATGAAGACAACAGCGGCAGTACTTCTAGAAGCAGGCAAGCCGTTCGAGATCATGGAGCTCGACCTAGATGGGCCCGGCGACGGCGAGGTGCTGATCAACTACACCGCTGCGGGACTGTGTCATTCAGACTTGCATCTCACTGAGGGGGACCTGCCTCCGCGGTACCCCATCATCGGCGGGCACGAGGGTGCGGGCATCATCGAAGACGTGGGGCCGGGCGTCACCAAGGTCAAACCCGGAGACCACGTGGTGTGCAGCTTCATCCCGACCTGCGGTCATTGCCGATACTGTTCGACCGGCAGACAGGGCCTGTGCGATATGGGCGCTACTATCCTGGAGGGCTGCATGCCCGACGGGACATTCCGATTCCGTAGCGGTGGAACCGATTTCGGTCAGATGTGCATGCTTGGGACCTTTGCTCAGAAGGCAACTATCTCACAGTACTCAGTGGTTAAGATCGACGACTGGATTCCGCTTGAGACGGCGGTGCTTGTCGGATGTGGTGTACCTACAGGATGGGGCAGTGCGACCTACGCAGGTGGGGTGCGGCCGGGAGATATCGCGGTGGTGTACGGGGTCGGTGGTATCGGCATCAACGCCGTGCAAGGCGCGGCGCAGGCTGGTGCAAAGTACATCGTGGCCATTGACCCCGTGCCGTTCAAACGTGACATGGCATCCAAATTCGGTGCCACGCATACCTTCGCAACCGCAGAAGAAGCCGCCGAAAAGCTCATCGAGCTGTCCTGGGGACAAGGCGCCGATCAGGCGATCATCACGGTCGGGGTGGTGGACGAGGAGGTCGTCACTGCCGCGTTCAATGCCATCGGCAAAGGCGGCACCGTGGTGGTGACCGGTCTGGCGAATCCAGAGAAGCTGACGGTTCATGTGTCCGGAATGGAGATGGTGCTATCGGGAAAGACCATCAAGGGAAGCCTCTTCGGCTCCGCTAATCCGCAGTACGACATCGTGCGGCTGCTTCGGCTCTACAACGACGGCCAGCTACAGCTCGACGAGCTGGTGACCACCAGGTACCGACTGGAGGACATCAATCAGGGTTACCAGGACCTGCGGGACGGCAAGAACATTCGCGGAGTAATCGTGCACTGATCTGCGGTGTGGTCAGAGTGGCCGTCCGGCCGAAATCGCGATTATGCGCCTGCGCCGGTACGGATCATGGCGCTCGGATGAACCCGGGCCTGCACCTGCAACCTGTCCACCTGCCAATCGAGTGCCTCAGTGTGTCTCAGTTGACGCTTCGAACAAGGAGTCGAATTGCCTACCAGCGCCGTGACAGTGAGTTCCGGTATGAAGTCGTATGACGTGGGACCGACGTGCACCCCGATCCGCGAGGGCACGATCGGGGTGAATTTCGAGCGGACGGTAGCGGCTAATCCGGACGTTGAGGCGCTCGTTGAGGTGGCCGGTGGCCGCCGCTGGACCTACCGGGAGCTTGATGCCGAGATCAACCGGGTGGCAAGGGGGTTGATGGCTCTTGGGATCGATCATGGTGACCGGGTAGGCATTTGGGCGCCGAACTGTGCGGAGTGGACTATCACCCAGTTCGCTACGGCGAAGATCGGCGCGATCCTGGTCAATATCAACCCGGCGTATCGCACCCACGAACTGGTATATGTGCTCAACCAGTCTGGGGTGCGGATGCTGATATCGGCCACCGCGTTCAAGTCCTCGGACTATGTGGCAATGGTGGCGCAGGTGCGTGCTAAGGCGGTGGACTTGGAAGAGGTGCTGTTCCTGGGTACCCCGGACTGGGACCGGTTGCGCAGCGGCGCCAGCCGAGTCAGCCACGACGAGTTGGCTGAGCGGTCGGCAAGCCTGGCCAACACCGACCCGATCAACATTCAATACACTTCCGGGACAACAGGGTTTCCAAAGGGTGCCACGCTGTCGCACCGCAACATTCTCAACAACGGCTTCTTTGTCGCCGAACAGATCAAGTTGGCCCCCGGTGACCGAATGTGTATTCCGGTGCCGTTCTACCACTGCTTCGGCATGGTGATAGGCAACCTTGGCTGCGTAACTCACGGTGCCACCATGGTGATCCCGGCGCCCGGGTTCGACCCGGGACTGACACTGGAGGGAATCGAAAAGGAAAGGTGTACCGGCGTTTACGGCGTTCCGACGATGTTCATCGCGATGCAGAACCACCCCGACTTCGCGGACCGTAACCTATCGACGCTTCGCACCGGGATCATGGCCGGCGCGGTGTGCCCGATCGAGGTGATGAAGCGATGCATCGAGGACATGAACATGTCCGAGGTCGCTATCGCCTACGGCATGACCGAAACCTCGCCCGTGTCGTGCCAGACCCTGATCGATGACGACCTGGAACGGCGTACCTCCTCGATCGGGCGCGCACATCCGCACGTGGAGATCAAGATCGTCGACCCAGACACGGGCCAGACCGTCGAACGCGGGCAGCCGGGCGAGTTCTGCACCCGCGGCTACTCGGTGATGCTCGGGTACTGGAACGATCCCGAAAAGACCAGTGAAGCAATTGATTCCGAAGGATGGATACACACCGGCGACCTCGCGGTGATGCGCGAAGACGGCTACTGCAACGTCGTCGGACGGATCAAAGACATGGTGATCCGCGGCGGGGAGAACATCTACCCGCGCGAGATCGAGGAATTCCTCTACACCCACCCTGACATCGAGGACGCACAGGTCACCGGGGTGCCGGACGAGAAGTACGGCGAAGAGGTCTGCGCCTGGATTCGGATGAAACCGGGTCGCCCACCTCTGGATGCCGCCACAGTGCGAAGCTACGCCACCGGCAAGCTCGCACATTACAAGATCCCGCGTTACGTCCAAATCGTGGACGAATTCCCGATGACAGTCACAGGCAAAGTCCGCAAAGCCGAACTACGCGCCACGATGTCCAAACAACTCGGACTCACCCCACCGGCGCAGTAACCACCCCGCTGTTGCCTTTCAGCATTTGGATCACGCGGTGGCGGCAACGGTGAAGCACACCTGCCTCGAAGGAGATCGCAATGAGGTCTCCGGAAGGCGTACTTCGGCCGGAGATTGCCATGTCTTGGGAGCGGTCGGCTCAAGCAGATTGGCCAGGGCGGCATTTCCGTCAGTCGAGGCATCTGCAGAAGAGGCAGAGTCATTGAGGGTGATGTTGCGGCCCTGCCGATTCTCTACGAGTTGTCATGTCGGATCGCGGGGACTCCGACTCAACAAGTCCGTCGGCGAGGCACCGTAGTTGTTCGAACGCTTATCTTCCGAGCCGCCCAGATAGTAGGTGGGCCTGTTCTAGTAGTAGCTTGCCGAGTTCGGGCCTGCGCTGTGGTTTGAAGCGTGTCTCGACGCCGGTCAGACTCAGCGCCCACGCCGGCCGACCCTGAGTGTCGAACACCGCGGCGCCGATCCCCCAGCTACCTTCGACGAGTAGTGCGGGGTTCACGGCATACCCCGTGATTCGGGTGGATTCGATCCGCTGCCGGATTGCTGTCTCGGAATGCTCATCTCCCCAAGATGAATGGAGTTGTACCCGTGTGAAGTAGTCGTCGATGTCGCGGGTGGGCAGGTGGCTCAAGATCGCTAGGCCGGCCGACGCGACGCCCAAAGGAAAGCGGATTCCCACATGCAGGACGTGTGAGCGCAGCGGGAAACTGCCTTCGGCGCCGAGAATGCACACGGTTTCATCCCCTCTGCGGGCGGACAAGAATGCGCTCTCGCCAGTTTCTCGGACCAGTCGGTCGATGATGTCGCGGGCTTGATCGGCGATGTCGTACCTGCTGGCTGCGCTGGCGCCCAGCAGGTACAACTCTGGGCCCAGCGACCACTGTCCGGTTTTGGTGTCGCGGTCGATGAGGCCCTCGGAGACAAGGGCGGCCAGCAGGCGATGGGCCGTTGGCCGGGGCAAGTCCGCCGCTGTCGCCAGTTCGGTGGTCGAGGCACCGTTTGGCTCAGCCGCGCCTACCGCGCGTAACAACGTACCTACCCGTGCGACCACATTGGGTCTCCGCTGCGTGTCCGTCACGCGGGTCAGTCTAGGCGGTCACTGAATGAAAGCCTAAGCCTCTCATGCTCATCTGACGAGCAGTTTACGCGCGAATAACAGAACCACTTGACGCTTTGAACTGGCATCTTGTTCACTCGAAGGGAGCACAAAAGCGTTTGTTCAGTGAACGTGATGGAGAGGGGCTCGATGGAATCCAAGGTTTACGGGTCGGCGGCCGAGGCGGTCGCGGATATTCCCGACGGCGCCAGGCTTGCGGTCGGCGGCTTCGGGTTGTGTGGAGTCCCGGACAAACTGATTGAAGTGCTGGCTGAGTCGGCAGTGACTGATCTTGAGGTCTTCTCCAACAACTGTGGGGTCGATGATTATGGGTTGGGGATCCTGTTGTCCCAGAGACGGATTCGGCGTGTCACTGCCTCGTATGTCGGCGAGAATAAAGAGTTCGCCCGGCAGTACCTGGCCGGCGAGCTTGAGGTCGAGCTGACGCCCCAGGGCACCCTCGCTGAACGGCTACGCGCCGGCGGCGTTGGGATTCCGGCATTCTTTACCCCCGCCGGCGTCGGTAGCCCGGTGTCCGAGGGTGGCCTGCCGTGGCGGTACGCACCGGACGGGTCGATTGCGATCCCCTCGCCGCCCAAAGAGACCCGCGTATTCGGTGAGATGCGATACGTCTTGGAGGAGGCGATCAATGCCGATTACGCGCTTGTCCATGCCGCATTGGGTGACACGGACGGCAATCTTGTGTTCAACAAGACTGCAATGAACTTCAATCCGTTGGCCGCAATGGCGGCGCGGATCACCATCGCTCAGGTCGAACAGCTCGTCGAACCGGGTGAGATCGATCCAGGCGCCGTCCACCTCCCAGGGGTCTTTGTACAGCGCATCGTGCATATCGGGCCGCAGGCCAAACGCATAGAGAAGCGGACTATCCGCACCGTAGAGGGAATTGAGGAATGAGCGCTTCGAATATCACCGGATGGAGCCGGAATCAGATAGCGGCCCGCGCGGCCGCGGATATGATCGATGGCGAGTACGTCAACCTCGGTATTGGTCTGCCCACCCTGATCCCGGGATATCTCACCGACGATGTGCGGGTGATCCTGCATTCTGAGAATGGCATCCTGGGAACTGGTCCTTACCCCACCAACGACGCCGTGGACGCCGAGCTCATCAACGCGGGCAAAGAGACCGTCACCGTCAATGACGGTGCGGCATACTTCGATTCGGCGCTGTCGTTCGGCATGATCCGTGGCGGTCACATCGATACTGCGTTCCTCGGTGGCATGGAGGTGTCCAAGACGGGTGACCTCGCCAACTGGATGGTGCCCGGCAAGATGGTGAAGGGCATGGGCGGGGCCATGGACCTGGTGCACGGCGCGGCCCGGGTCATCGTCGTTATGGAACACACCGACCGCAGTGGCAAGCCGAAAATTGTTGATGAGTGCACACTTCCGTTGACCGGGCAGGGCGTCGTCGATCGCGTTATCACCAACCTCGCCGTCATCGACGTGGTCGGGGATGGGGCCCTCGTTCTGCGCGAGCTTGCCCCCGGTGTCACCGCCGCCGCCGTCATCGCCGCCACGGGTGCCGAACTCAAGGTGGAGCTGTCATGAGCGCGGACAATCGGTCGGTCATCGTCGCGGGCGCACGCACCCCGGTGGGCCGTCTCATGGGTTCCCTCGCGGGCTTCTCGGGCTCCGACCTCGGCGGCATAGCGATCAAGGCGGCCTTGGAGAAAGCCGGTGTATCCGGCGATCAGGTGCAGTACGTCATCATGGGCCAGGTCCTCACGGCTGGTGCGGGACAGATACCTGCCCGCCAAGCCGCTGTCGCGGGGGGTATTCCCATGTCCGTGCCCTCGCTGACTGTCAACAAGGTGTGCCTGTCGGGCATCGACGCAATTATCTTGGCAGACCAGGCGATTCGGGCTGGCGATGTCGACATAGTGGTGGCGGGCGGCCAGGAGTCAATGACACAAGCTCCCCACATGCTGGGGAAGTCGCGAACCGGTTTCAAGTACGGCGATATCACGCTGAAGGACCACCTTGCCTACGACGGTCTCCACGACGTCTTCACCGACCAGGCCATGGGCGCTCTCAGCGAGGGAGCTAATGCGCTCAGCCGCGAGGAGCAGGATGAGTTCGCTGCTGCCTCGCATCAGCGTGCCGCGGCGGCCTGGAAGAACGGAATTTTCGACAACGAAGTCGCGGCGGTATCGATTCCCCAGCGCCGTGGTGATGCCCTCATGGTGGCGGAGGATGAAGGTGTCCGCCCGGAAACCACCACCGCTTCGCTGTCTGGCCTGCGTCCGGCATTCAGCAAGACGGGTACCATCACCGCGGGCAACGCCTCGACCATCAACGACGGCGCGGCGGCGGTCGTGGTGATGCGCAAAGCTAAAGCTATGGAGCTGGGGCTGAACTGGATTGCTGAGGTCGGTCCGCACGCCACGGTGGCGGGACCTGATTCGACGCTGCAGCAGCAACCGGCTAACGCGATCGCCGCCGCGTGCGCGCGGGCCAAAATCGACCCGGCAACACTGGATCTCGTTGAGATCAACGAGGCGTTCGCGGCGGTGGGCATCGCGTCGACACGTGCACTGGGATTGGATCTGTCGAAGGTCAATGTCAACGGTGGAGCCATTTCGATCGGGCATCCGCTCGGGATGTCCGGAGCCAGGATAACCCTGCACCTCGCGCTCGAATTGCAGAGACGTGGTGGCGGAGTCGGGGCGTCCGCCTTGTGTGGTGGCGGTGGACAAGGCTCGGCGCTGATATTGCGTGTGCCAGTCCGGTAAGCCTGCATGCGACGGTTGGTGGACTGGACTCGACACCGCTCCCGTCGGTGGCGAGCTGCCGCTACTGTTGCGTGTCCACAAGATCCTGGTTCGGTTAGCGAATGTCTCTTGGGCAGGCCCCTTCCCGGCCCGAGTCCAGGATCGCCTCCGGTGCATAGGTCGCTACCGACGTATGCGTCGGATAGGAACTAGCCGTAATACCAGTCGATTTCACCTCTACGGATCCGATAACGACTAACTGAACAGAACAGGGGTTGCCACATGGGTATAGGCATCGATGTAGACGGACTGAGTAAATCGTTCGGATCGTCAAAAATCTGGGAAGACGTCACGATGTCAATTCCCGCCGGTGAGGTCAGTGTGCTGCTCGGCCCGTCGGGTACCGGTAAGTCGGTGTTCTTGAAGTCACTCATCGGCCTGCTGCGCCCGGAGCATGGCTCGATCGTCATCGGCGGGGCAAACATCCTTGAGTGCTCGTCCAAGGAGTTGTACGAGATACGCAAGCTGTTCGGTGTCATGTTCCAGGATGGTGCGCTGTTCGGGTCGATGAACATCTACGACAACACTGCCTTCCCTCTGCGCGAACATACAAAGAGGTCGGAAGCCCAGATCCGCGAGATTGTCATGGAGAAGCTGGAACTGGTGGGTATGCCCAACGATGGGCACAAGTTCCCCGGTGAGATCTCCGGCGGCATGCGCAAGCGGGCGGGGCTGGCCCGCTCGCTGGTGCTGGACCCGCAGATCATCCTCTGCGACGAGCCTGACTCCGGTCTGGATCCGGTGCGTACCGCCTATCTGAGCCAGCTGCTCATTGACATCAACGCCCAGATTGACGCCACGATCCTGATCGTGACGCACAACATCAACATCGCCCGTACCGTTCCGGACAACATGGGCATGTTGTTCCGCAAGCGGCTGGTGACGTTCGGTCCTCGTGAGGTGCTGTTGACCAGCGACGAGCCGGTGATCAAGCAGTTCCTCAACGGGCGCCGCATCGGGCCGATCGGTATGTCCGAGGAGAAAGACGAGGCGACCGCGGCCGCTGAGCAGGCCATGTTGGAGGCCGGTCATCACGACGGCGGTGTCGAGGAGATCGAGGGTGTGCCGCCGCAGCTGATCGCTACTCCCGGCATGCCTGAGCGCAAGGCTGTCGGGCGTCGTCAGGCCCGGGTTCGCGAGATGATGCACACCCTGCCGCCTGCCGCGCAGGCTGCGATCCGCGACGACCTCGAAGGCGCCCACGGGTATGCCGTGCGTGAATTCGCCGAGGATATCTCACGGTGCGTCCCCGCGGACCACGAGACTGTGACTGCGCGCCTGTTTCCAGATTCACTTGGCGCTAGATTATGAATCGTATTACGTTGCCCGAGAAGTTATTTCGCGGAGACATGCCTTGCGTGGACGTCGATGGATACGGTGAATGCGCTTTCGCACCTATACATCCGAGTACGGTTGTTCTGCCGACCAACGAGAAGGCCAGCCGACCTCGTTACGCCATTGTGTGGGTGAATACCGCATTGCACGAGGTGAGTGTGGCCAGCGGGCTCTCGCTGGTAGATACAATGGTGCGTAGGCAGATTCGGACTGAGGTCATCAGATGACTACACCCCAGATCATCGAACAGCGCGGCCTGTGGTTCGAAGAGTTCGCGACGGGGGTGCGCTACCTGCACCGGCCGGGGCGCACCGTCACCGAGGCGGACAACGTCCTGTTCACTACCTTGACTATGAACACTCAGGCGCTACACCTCGACGCCGCGTTCTCCGATGCGCTGCCGCCGTTCAACCAGCGCCTCGTGAACTCGATGTTGACGCTGTCCACTCTGGTGGGGCTCTCGGTTGCGCAGTTGACTCAGGGCACTATCGTTGGGAACCTGGGCTTCTCCGAGATTGCCTTCCCCAAGCCGCTATTCCTCGGTGACACGTTGTATGCGGAGTCCGAGGTCATGGACAAACGTGAGTCCAAGAGCCGTCCGGGCGAGGGCATCGTGACGTTCGCGCACATCGGCCGCAATCAGCGCGGCGATATCGTCGCGATGGCAACACGAAAGACCATGGTGCGTAAGCGGCCTGAGGTAGGCCAGTGACACTCGCCGACCCGGGGCCGGGGTGGTTGTTCTGCCCGGCCGACCGACCTGAACGTTTCGCGAAGGCTGCGGCTGCGGCAGACGTGGTGATCCTCGACCTCGAGGACGGAGTAGCTGCTCATGACCGGGAAGCCGCGCGGTCAGCGTTGGTCGACACTCCGCTTGATCCCACGCGGACGGTGGTGCGCGTCAACCCTGCCGGTACCGATGATCATGTGCTAGATCTGGCGGCCGTGGCGCGGACCCACTACGGCACGGTGATGCTGGCCAAGACAGAACACGCCTCTCACGTATACGCGCTCGCGCCGCTGCAAGTCGTAGTGCTCATCGAAACTCCTTTGGGAGCAATAAATCTCGTTGAGATCGCGCGCTGCGACAATGTGTTCGGGACAATGTGGGGCGCCGAGGATCTCTTCGCCGCGACGGGGGGGACCGCCAACCGCTGGCCCGATGGCACGTACCGCGACGTCGCGCTGCATGTGCGATCCCAGAGTCTGCTGGCGGCAAAGGCGCTCGGCCGCCTGGCTATTGACTCGGTGTACCTCGATATCAAGAATCTCGATGGCCTGCGTGCCGAAGCCGATGACGCGGTGGCAGTGGGCTTTGATGCCAAGGTGGCGATTCATCCCAGCCAGGTTGCCGTCGTCCATGCTGCGTATGCACCAACTGGTGAGCAAGTGCTTTGGGCGCAAGGCATATTGGATGCAGCCAGCGGTGAGCGTGGCGTCTTCCAGTTCGACGGGACGATGGTCGATGCCCCGGTATTGCGCCGCGCGGAACGGATCGTGCGGTTGGCGGCAGTGCACGCCTAGCGCCTCCATCGAAAATTATGCTAGTTCACGGGTGGGGTTGCGTGCCCCACGGCGAGTGGTCGGCAATCAGCTCCTCCTGCGGCGGGCGCCCCGACTCGGGGACATGGACCAGATTGACCCGCACCCGGTACCAGACCGAGCTCGGTCCGCGCATCCCGTCCACGAGAATATCCTGTGGTTCAAGGAGTTTCGAGACATTGGGATACTTGTCGTGCCACTCGGCCAATGCGGCCTCGGCTTCCGGCTTGGTCTTCGTCCGGGCGATCTCGATCAACGGCATCATCGACTGCCGCCGTCCGTCGCGGGAAGTGCCCTTGGGCGCCCTTTCGGCGGGTCCGAGCTCTGCTGCCAGTTCCAGCAGCTGATCCAGCGTGCCGGTGGCGCCTTCGATGCCTTGCCACGGATCGCGGATATCGGCGAATCGTTCCCGCACCGTGGCCAGCGTGAATTCCGCAGGGCGGCAGCCTGCCACCTCGTCCCACCGCAGCGGTGTCGATACCCGGGCGTCCGGGACGGCACGCACCGAATAGGCGGAGGCCACCGTGCGATCCTTCGCGTTCTGGTTGAAATCGACGAACACCCCGTGGCGCTCCTCCTTCCACCACCGGCTGGTCGCTAGCTCCGGGGCGCGGCGCTCCACCTCACGGGCTACCGTCTCGGCGGCCAGCCGCAGCTCCCGGAATGCCCATCGTGGGGCGACCGGCGCGTAGACATGAAAGCCCCGCGACCCAGAAGTCTTGGGCCACGCGGTGAGTCCGTGATCCTCCAGAACCCCGCGGACGACAAACGCGACATCGAGGATCTGGCTCCACGGCACCCCTGGAACGGGGTCGAGGTCGATGCGTAGCTCATCGGGATGGTCCAGATCGTCGGCGCGCACCGGGTGCGGATTGAGATCGACACACCCCAGGTTGACCACCCAGGCGAGCGACGCGGCGTCGGTGACGACGGCCTCCCGGGCGGAGGTTCCGCGGGCGTAGTGCAACTCGGCGGAGGCGATCCAGTCCGGCCGCTTCTCCGGCACGCGCTTTTGGAACACCGCCTCCTGCGAGATGCCCTTGACGAATCGCTTCAGGATCATCGGCCGGTCACGCACTCCGCGCAACGCCCCGTCGGCGACATCGAGGTAGTAGTGGACCAGGTCGCCCTTGGTGATGGCCGCTGTGTTTTCCCCGCGGGGGAATATGACCTTGTCGGGGTGCGTGATGGTGACCTCGCGCCCCGCGACCTGCAGCACGACGTCTGCCATGGCGTCATCGTAGGGCTGCAGACCGACTTTCCCGGGGGTACTTGGTGGCGTGCCCCCGACCGACCGGTTGGCTGTGCTGCTGAGAGGGAGGTCACATAGGCTGTCGATCATGTCGATCACCGCCGAACGGCCGCTCTTCTCGAAACTTCAGACTCTTGCGAAGCGCGGTGGCGCTGAGCTGCATTATCTCCGCAAGGTCATCGAGGCGGGCATGCTCAAACTGGACCCGCCGAACGTGCTGGCGGGGCTCGTCCGCGACTTCTACCGGTTCGGCGAGATCGGTGCCGTACCGGCGTTCGGCGCCCATCGCAGCCCGTCGCGGACCGCGATCATCGATGACGAGGGTTCGATCACCTACGCAGAGCTGAACGACGCGGTGAACGCTCTGGCTCACGGCCTGAAACGTCTCGGTATCAAGGGCGGCGACGGCGTCGCGATCCTGGCGCGTAACCACCGTTGGTTCATCATTGCCAACTACGCCGCACATCGCGCCGGCGCGCGCGTCATCCTGCTCAACACCGACT
The DNA here is from genome assembly GCA_002013415.1 of Mycobacterium sp. D16Q14. Lineage (GTDB taxonomy): Bacteria > Actinomycetota > Actinomycetes > Mycobacteriales > Mycobacteriaceae > Mycobacterium. The sequence continues at coordinate 7,105 of MAEX01000033.1, read as the reverse complement.
TCTCGGGACCGCAGACCAAGGAGGTCGCCGAGCGTGAAGGTGCCCGCGTCCTGATCTACGACGCCGAGTACGCCGAGTTCCTGGACGGTTACCGCCCCGAGTTGGGCCGGATCATGGCGCTGCCCACCAACCCGGAGAACCCGGACCAGCCGGCCTCCACCGACGAGACCATCGCATCGGTGATCAAGCGCAACAGCACCACGCCGGCGCCGCGTCCGTCGAAGTACTCCTCTCTGGTGATTCTCACCAGCGGCACCACCGGAACCCCGAAGGGCGCTCCGCGCAAGCTGGCGCTGACCCTGGCGCCCGTCGGCGGCATGTTCTCGCATGTGCCGTTCCGTTCGGGTGAGGTGACGTCGGTGCCCGCCCCGATGTTCCACGCGCTGGGCTACCTGCATCAGAGCCTGGCGCTGACACTGGGTTGCACGCTGATCCTGCATCGGAAGTTCAAGCCCGAGAACGTACTTGGCGATATCGAGAAGTTCAAGGTCACCGCGATTGTGGTGGTGCCGGTGATGCTCAATCGCCTGCTCAACGCTCTCGATGAGGCCGAGGGCAAGCCCGACTTGTCCTCGCTGCGCATCGTTTTCGTGTCCGGGTCGCAACTCGGTGGCGAGCTCGCCGCCCGGGCGCTGGACACCCTGGGACCGGTGATCTACAACCTGTACGGATCGACCGAGGTCGCCTTCGCCACCATCGCACGGCCCCAGGATCTCGCCATCAACCCGTCCACGGTGGGCCCCGTGGTCAAGGGTGCGACCGTGAAAATACTTGACGACGAAGGAAAGCCGGTCTCGCAGGGCACCGTTGGGCGGATCTTCGTCAGCAACGCGATTCCGTTCGACGGCTACACCGGTGGTGGGCACAAGCAGATCATCGACGGTCTGATGTCCAGTGGTGATGTCGGCTACTTCGACGAGCACGGGCTGCTCTATGTGTCTGGACGCGACGACGAAATGATCGTTTCGGGTGGCGAGAACGTGTTCCCCGCCGAGGTCGAAGACCTCATCAGCGGGCACCCGGAGATCATCGAGGCCACCGCGCTCGGTGTCGACGATCCGGATTGGGGAGCACGGTTGCGGGCGTTCGTGGTTCGCCACCCCGAATCGACGGTGGACGCCGACAGCATCCGGGCGTACGTACGCGACAACCTGGCGCGATACAAGGTGCCGCGTGATGTCATCTTCCTGGATATATTGCCGCGCAACCCTTCCGGGAAGATCCTCAAGCGCCAACTGCGCGACTTGGAGGTGTAGCGCATGTCTCGGGAATATGACCGTGCCTATGACGTGGTCCTTTATGGGGCGACGGGATACGTCGGGAAACTGACCGCGCTCTATCTGGCCGGACGGGTTGAGGCCACCGGGGCACGGATTGCGATGGCCGGGCGAAACACCGAAAAGCTTGCCGCCGTGCGTGCTGAGTGTGGTCCGGCGGCGCGGGACTGGCCGTTGATCGAGGCTGACGCCACTCGGCCGGAGACGCTGGCGGCCATGGCCGCTTCTGCCCAGGTGGTTGTTACCACCGTCGGGCCGTACACAAAGTACGGGCTGCCGTTGGTGGCCGCATGCGCCGAGGCGGGAACCGACTACGCGGACTTGACCGGTGAGGTCAACTTCGTCCGGGAGAGCATTGACGTCTACGGCAAGCAGGCCGCCGATACCGGTGCCAGGATCGTTCATTGCTGCGGATTCGATTCCATCCCCTCGGATCTGAGCGTGTATGCGCTGTACCGGCAGGCTCAGGAAGACGGTACCGGCGAGCTGCTCGAGACAACCTATGTGCTGAGCAAGTTCCGCGGCGGTGTCAGCGGTGGTACGGCGGCGTCGATGGTCGAGGTCATGGAGGCCAGCGCCGAGGATCCGGAGGTACGTCGCAATTCCCAGGACCCTTACTCGCTGAGTCCGGACCGCCCGGCCGAACCGGAGGTGGGGCCCCAGCATGAATTCCAAACGCTCCGCGGCGAATCTGTGGCACCGGAGTTGGCGGGCAAGTGGCTGGGGGCCTTCTTCATGGGGCCGGTGAACACCCGGATTGTGCGACGTAGCAACGCGTTGTTGGACTGGGGCTACGGAACCCGCATGCGTTATCGCGAGGTCATGAGCCTGGGAAGTTCGGTGGTCGCACCGATCGCCGCGGCCGCCGTAACAGGTTTCCTGACAGCCGGTTTCGGTCTGGGTACGCGGGTGCCTATGCCAAAATTCGTTGCCCAGCGCCTGCTGCCGAAGCCGGGTTCTGGTCCCAGTGAGCGCACCCGGAACAAGGGCCACTACCGGGTCGAGACCTATACCACCACAACCCAGGGTGTGCGTTATCGGGCGGTCATCGCACAGGAAGGCGATCCCGGTTACAAGGCGACCGCGGTGCTGCTGGGCGAGAGTGGTTTGACCCTGGCTCTGGATCGCAGTGAATTACCGGACCGGCTAGGGGTTTTGACGCCCGCGGCTGCCATGGGTGATCCGCTGCTGAAGCGGCTGCGGGTGGCCCAGGGCGTGACGGTCGAAGTCGAACGGCTCTAGGTTTCTCCGCTAAACGAAGGAGTGGATGTATGTCTGTATCAGTGGTAGGCGCGGGGCCTCAGCAGATCAGTCGCTCAGTCGAGGTGTCTGCCCCGGCAACGGAATTGTTCGGCATCGTCGCAGACCCGCGGCGTCACCACGAACTCGACGGGTCGGGCACTGTCGGCCAGAACATCCGCACGCCTGACCATCTCGAGGTTGGCTCGCGCTTTTCCACGGGAATGCGGATGTTCGGGCTTCCTTACCGCATCACCAGCACCGTGACGGCGCTCGAACCCGACAGGGTTGTCGAATGGCGGCATCCTCTGGGCCACCGTTGGCGCTGGGAGTTTGACGCACTATCGCCGACCAGCACGCGTGTCACCGAGACGTTCGACTTCCGCAATGCCGGCCCAATACAAAATCTGTTGAACTACAAGCTAGCTGGCTTTATCAAGGGAAACACCCGAGGGATCGAGGCCACGCTTACCCGACTTCACGCTCGGTACAGCTAGCCGACAACAGCCTGCCGGGACATCGATTACCCGGCAGACTCCGTGGTAACTCTGGTGGCTGGTTCCTGACGTAGTGCCTCCAGCACCGTCACGATCTCGTTGACGACCTCGCTGGCACGCTCATTGGGCAGCATGTGCCCCGAACCCGGATAGGTGCGCAGCTCGTTGGTCTGCAGGGCCGCAGCGATGACGCGTGAATCGCCGGCGGGAGTGAGGAAGTCGCGCGCACCTGCCAGTACTGCAGCAGGCTTGCCGCGGTAGGCGCCCAGGCCTTCGGTTAAGTCCTCGTGGAGCACCATGCTCTCGGCGGCATCCTTGTAGCTTCGCGGGGTACCCGAGCGGATCTGGTCCCAGACTCGGCTTACGTCATAGGGCCGTGGGTCGCGTCCGAACACCAGCGTCGAGATGATGGCGCGCATGAGGTAGCCCTGCTGGAGGAACCAGCCGTGCGCCACGACACCCAGGATCACCGCCTTGACTACCTCGAAAACCGGCGGGACGACCCGGAGCCGGTGCAGAAGCCTGCCTGCGGAGGTGGCGACGAATACCGCACCGGAAATCCGCCGGGCCACGAGCTCGGGGTGGTATTCACCGAGACCCATCATGGTCATGCCGCCCATCGAGTGGCCGACGATCACGATCTGCCCCGCGGGGATCTCTGCGCTGATGAAATCGGCGGCATCCGTGGCCAGTTGGGGAACATTCACGGTGCCCCCGGGCGCGGGATCAGACTTGCCGTGGCCCCGGTGGTCGAGCGCGATGACGCGTAGTTCGGGATTGCGCTCGTGCAGCGGACCCGCGACGTCATCCCAGGCCTCGCGATTCTGGGTCCAGCCGTGCAGGAATAGGACTGTCACAGGCGCTGCACGGTTCCCGGTATCGGAGAATCCAATCTGGGTGCCGTCGGCGGCGGCGAAAAATCCCTCGTTCAGGCGCCAGCCGGTTTCAATGGCGGAATTACGGGTCACGCGGCAGTCCTAACAGTCGCTCGGCAATGATGTTGAGCTGCACCTCGGAGGTGCCGCCGTAGATGGTGGTGGCGCGGCTTGCGAGAAGATAGTCCGCCCAGCGGCCTTGCTCCTGCTCAGAATCGCCGATGGCGCCATCCGGTCCGAAATGGTTCACGACGAATTCGGCATATCCCTGTCCGGTGCGCATGCCAAGGAGCTTGGAGACGGCTGCCGACGGCATCGGGTCGCCGCCGGCAAGGGTCAGCAGGGTGGAGCGCAGGTTCAGCAGCTTCACCCCGTGTCCTTCGGCGATGAGCTGTCCGGCCCGGTCGCGCGCGACCTCGTTGAGCTCGCTGTTGCTGACGAAGGCCACCAGGTCATCCAGGCTGGCCAGGAACGGCAGATCCGAGCTGCCGATCGAAACCCGTTCCGCCGTCAGCGTGTTGCGGCTGACCTCCCAGCCGCGGTCGACCTCGCCGACCACCAGCTCATCCGGCACGAACACGTCGTCGATGAAGACCTCGTTGAACAGCGCGCCGCCGGTCATCTCGCGCAGCGGCCGAACGGTGACGCCCTCGCTCTTCATGTCGATGAGGAAGTACGTGATGCCGTTGTGTTTGGGCGCGGACGGATCCGTGCGGGCCAGGCAGGCGCCCCAGTCGGCGAACTGTGCCACCGAGGTCCAGATCTTCTGGCCGGTGAGGCGCCAGCCGCCTTCCACCTTGACGGCCTTCGTCGACAGAGCCGCGAGGTCTGACCCGGCGCCGGGCTCGGAAAACAGCTGGCACCACATCATCTCGCCACGGAACGTGGGAGGCAGGAACCGCTGCTTCTGTTCCTCGGTGCCGTACGCGACGATGGACGGCACCAGCCAGGTCGCAATGCCGAGCTGTGGCCGGCGCACCTTTCCAGTGAGGAACTCCTGGGAGATGATCACCTGCTCGATGGGGGAGGCGGCGCGTCCCCACGGCGTGGGTAGGTACGGCAGCACCCAGCCGCCTTCGGCGATGGCCGTGTTGCGTTTTCCGGACGGGATCTCCTTGAGCGCGGCGACCTCTGCGCGAATCTCGTCGCGCAGCACCTCCGTTTCCGGTGCCAGGTCGATGTCCACCTTGCGTAGGCCGTGCTCGACGGCGGTGCGCACCACGGTCGCCGGTGCACTGCCGGAACGGCCCAGGGCGGCAATGAGACCCAGCGCTCTCCGGTAGTAGATATGGGCATCGTGTTCCCAGGTGTAACCGATGCCTCCGTGCACCTGAATGCAGTCCTGCGCACACTGCTGGGCAGCAGCGGGTGCCAGCGTGGCGGCCGCTGCTGCCGCGAACTCCACCACGCCGGCGCTCTCAACGGCATCGTCGAGGGCGCGTGCGGCGTCCCATACGGCAGCGGTCGCGCGCTCGGTGACGGCGGCCATGGTGGCGCATTTGTGTTTGATGCCCTGGAACTGTCCGATGGGACGGCCGAATTGCTCACGCACCTTGGCGTATTCGGATGCGATATCGGTGGCCCAGCGGGCGACGCCGACGGCCTCGGCCGACACGATCGTGGAGATGATGCTGGTGGCACGGGCGTCGGTGAGGTTGGACAGCACGCGGTCGGCGGGTACCTGCGCGCCGGTTGCCGTCACATGCGCGACTGGTCGCAGCCGGTCCACGCTCTGCTGCGGGGCGAGGGCGACATCGTCGGCGCTCAGGACCACCCACACCCGGTCGGCGCCGACGGAAACCGGCGCCACCACATACGCCGCCGACGCGGCGGACAGCACCGAACGAGCCTGCCCATCCACGGTAAGGCCACCACCGGTAGACGTTCCGGTGAACGACGACGCGGAGGAGAAGGTGGCGATGGACGCACCCGAGGCGAGATCGTTGAGCAGCGGATGGTCGGGGTCATGGGCGCTGATGAGCGCGCTCGCGATCACCGACGGGACGAATGGTCCGGGCACGGCTCCCCGTCCGAACTCGGCCACCACGATCGCGAGCTCCAGTGCGCCGAATCCCTGGCCGCCAACAGATTCGGCGAGATGTACGGAGGTAAGACCCTGGTCGGCGGCAGCCTTCCAGAATGGGGGCGGCCACGGCAACGGCGTTTCGAGTGTCTCGTGGAGCAGCTCGGAGGGCACCACACGTTCGACGAACGCATGCGCCGAATCCGCAAGTGCTACATGCTCACTATTGATGGCGATAGGCATTGGGCTGCTTCCTAACTATTCGGCGCTGGGCTCGCTGTGGCTGGCGCGGTCCTCGTATGCGGCACGCGCCGAGGTGCCATGGGCGTCGAGCATGAAGTGATCCATCCCCAGTGATCGCGCTGCGGGACCGTATAGCGCTCGGGGCAGCATGGCGGTTGTCCGCAGCAGTGGGCCGAGTTTCTTGGGCACCATGACGGGGAACTTGCCCTTGCGCACGGCCTTCAGTACGCCGGCGGCAATGTCTTCGGGCTGAACGATTCCCAGCAGCCAATGCTCGTCGAGGCCGGCCACCAGCTCGGTGTTAACCACGCCGGGCATCACGCAGACAACGGAGATGTTGTCATCCTTGAGTTCGAGGGTCAGCGACTCGCAGAGGCCGACCACCGCCCACTTCGTCGCGCAATAGGTGGCGAGTCCGGGCACGCCCATCTTGCCTGCCGCCGACGCGATATTGACGATCACGCCGCCACCGCGCGGCTTCATTCGCTGGACGGCGAGCTGGCTGCCCCACATGACGCCGCGCACATTGATGTCGAGCTGGCGCTGGATGGATTCGAGTGATTCTTCCCCGAACGGTGTGATCGGCATGATGCCCGCGTTGTTCACGATCACGTCGACGGGTCCCACGGTGGCCGCGATGGTGTCGAAGAAGGCCTCAAAGCTGCCGTAATCGGTGACATCGAGTGGCAGACCGATGGTGCCGTGACCGATCTCGGCGGCGGTGTTCTCACACAGCTTCTTATCGATATCGCCTATCGCCACCTTCGCACCTTGGGCGGCGAATGCCGTGGCGATGGCCCGGCCGATTCCGCGTGCTCCGCCGGTGATGGCGACGACCTTGCCCGCGAGTTGCACGGTTGTTCCCATTCGTCCTCCCACGCCATTGTGGTGTTCGTTGTACGAATTTTTACGAATTCTGCCTAGTGTAAATCTTCGGGCGCTAGCCTAGCT
>MAEX01000032.1 GCA_002013415.1 Mycobacterium sp. D16Q14 | reverse complement strand
TCGATGGCCTCGGGAGCCAGGATCGTCATCTTGAGCCTCTCTGGTGCTTAATACTTGCCAAAGGCAAGCGCAACGTTGTGCCCGCCGAATCCAAACGAGTTATTGATTGCGTATTTAAAATCCCCGTGTCGTGGCTCTCCCGCAACGACATCCAGGTCGATTTCGGGATCAAGGTTGTCAAGATTGAGCGTCGGCGGGATAACGCCGTCGCGCAGCGCGAGCACGGTGAGCACCGACTCCAGGGCGCCGACGGCGCCAATCGAGTGACCCAGTGCCGACTTGGGTGCGTAGACCGCGGCGTGCTGCACACCAGCGACATGGATGGCGTTGGCCTCGGCGATGTCGCCGATCGGGGTGGCCGTGCCGTGCGCGTTGATGTGGTCAATGTCCTTGGGAGACAAGCCTGCTGTCTGAATCGCGCGGGTCATCGCCGCACCGGCGCGCACACCATCGGGGCCCGGGGCCACCATGTGGTACGCGTCGGAGGTGATGCCTGCGCCCATCACGCGGGCCAGGATCTGCGCGCCGCGAGCCTTGGCGTGCTCCTCGGTTTCGATGACCATGAGCGCACCGGCCTCGCCGAACACGAATCCGTCGCGGTCCTTGTCGAACGGGCGAGAAGCCTTCTCCGGCTCGTCATTTCGCGTCGACATGGCACGCATCATGGAGAATGCGGCGATGGGCAGGGCCTCGATCATGCCCTCCACGCCACCACAGACGACCATGTCGGCATCGCCCATCACGATCTGGCGCCATGCGTGCGCGATGGCTTCCGAGCCGGAGGAACACGCCGATACCGGCGTGATGACACCCGCGCGGGCGCCGATCTCCAGGCCCACCACCGCGGCGGCACCGTTGGGCATGCACATCTGTACGGCGAGTGGCGAAACCTTGCGAATGCCATGCTCATTCATGGTGTCGTAGGTCTCGACGATGCGCTCGCCACCGCCGAGGCCGGTACCGATGACGACCGCGAGGCGGTCCTTGTCGATGTCATCGGGCGTGCCGGCGTTCTGCCACACCTGACGGCCTACGAGCAGCGCCATGCGCTGCACGTAGGCCATCCGGCGAAGCTCCAACCGGGTCATGTGGGTATCGATGGGCTCCTTGAGGTGCCCACCGATCCACACGGGCAGACCGAACTTCTCGACGAATTCGTCCTCGAGAACCTCGATACCGCTTTCCCCGGCGATGAGTCCCTTCCACGTGCCCTCGATGTCAGGCGCGATAGAGGTCGTTGCGGCGAGAGCCGTCACAACGACATTGGGGAAGCCACCGTTTGCAGTGGAAGGGGTTGTCACTGGTCCTAGCCCTCCAGCTGCGCGCGGATGTTGGCTGCGGCCTCGGGGTTTTCCTGCTCGAGCTTCTCGATGTAGTTGACGACATCGCCAACGGTCCGCAGACCGGCCAGATCCTCATCGGGGATCTTCACGCCGTACTTGTCCTCGGTCTGAACGGCGATCTCAACCATCGACAGCGAGTCGATGTCCAGGTCGTCGACGAACGACTTCTCGAGGGTGACCTCGGAGGGCTCGATACCGGTGACCTCTTCGATGATCTCGGCGAGACCGGCGACGATGCGATCTTTTTCTTCTGCGGTGGCCACTCGGTGGCTCCCTTCGGTGTTATGGACTGCGGGCGCAGCCCTGGGGTGAACTCTGATATTTGAAACTGGATGAGGGGGCGGCTCTGCCCACTCATCCGGCGGTACTACTTTTTGGTGGTTTGGCCGCTTATAGCTCGGCCAGGGCGTCGAGGTCTTCGAGGGCTTTCAGCGCGTGATTGGTGACGCCACGCATCTCACGCTTGGCGATGCCGGACAGCGCACCTGAGGGCGGCAGTTCGACGACGGCCTGTACGTCTGCCGTCTTGAAGTACTCGGTGCACAGGTCCCAGCGCACCGGCGAGGTGAGCTGGTTGATGAGCTTCTCCATAGCGTCGGCGCCGGAGGCGACGGGGGTGCCATCCAAGTTGGACAGCAAGGTGGTGACCGGCTCGGCCGGGACGATCGCGGACGCCGCGGCGGCGTACGCCTCCTGCGCGGGAGCCATGAAGTGGGTGTGGAAGGCACCGGCGGTGGCGAGCTGGCGGACACGCGCCTTGGCCGGGGGATCCTCGGCCAGCTTCTCCAGTGCGGTGATGCGGCCAGCGGCGACGATCTGTCCGACAGCGTTGCGGTTGGCGGGGATCAGCTCGAGAGCTTCCAGGCGCTCCAGCACCTCGGCCTCGTCGCCACCCAGCACGGCAGACATGCCGGTCGGGTCCAGCGCGCAGGCCTTGGCCATCTCGGCACCACGGGTGGCGGCAAGAGCGACGGCGTCGTCGGCGGAGATGACTCCGGCGATGGCGTAGGCGGCGATCTCACCGACGGAGTGGCCCGCGACCACAGTGGTCTTGGCGTTGAGGTGACCACGCTTGGTCAGCTCGTCATAAGCCAGCAGGGTCAGGGCGACCACCAGCGGCTGGGTGATGGAGGTATCGGTGATCTCCTCGGCGCTGGCCGTGGTTCCCAGGCGCACCAGATCAAGTCCGCTGGCCTTCGACCACTGCTCAACTTGGTCCGTGACACCCGGCAATTCGAGCCACGGAGTCAGCATGCCTGGAGTCTGGGATCCCTGTCCGGGAGCAAGCAGCGCGATCACGTGTTTAAGAAAACACTGTGAAGGGTGGTTTGCGCCGTGTAAGAGAAAATGAATCTTGTCTTAAGTATTTGTGGGAAGTCTACAAAAAGGCATCCATTGCGACCCGATCTATACCGTCTCGCAATGTGGGACCTCGCAGGTGACCAGTCAGTAACCGTTCTAAGCCTTGATGACATTTATTGTGACTGGCGTGATTCCTGGTTCAGGAGTGAAAACGTCCGCGTGGTCCTGGGCCAGTCTCCCGACGGTTGCCGCGACTCGCAACACATAGGCATCACGCGGGGACGTTGGGTCTCTTCCGGTGAAATCGGTGATTCGCTTGAGTCGATAACGGACGGTATTTGGGTGAACAAACAGTGCGCGCGCGCACGCCTCGATGGCGCCCCCGGAATCTAAGTAAGCGTCCAGGGTTTCGGTGAGCGCCGGGCCGGCATCGGCGAGGGGGCGCATCACTTCGGTGTTGAGGGCCGCGATGGCCGCCTTATCGCCCAGAAGCGCACGTTCGGGCAGCAGCTCGCGCGATGACACCGGACGTGGGGCGCCGCGCCACCCCGATACCGCGTCCATTCCCGAGAGCGCCTCCACGGCGCTGTTGTGAGATGCGCTCAGTGTTCCGGAGGTTGGGCCCACCACGACCGGACCATCGGAGAAGACCTTGATCAGGTCCGCCAGGAACTTGTCGTGCGTGGTGAACGTGCCCGACACGATGGTCAGCAGCCGGGTGCCCTGGATGACGGCGAGCGCGCCGCGCCCGTGGCGCTGTGCCACCTCATGCACCAGCGTTGTCGACGTCGCGATGATTTCTGGCCTGGGGGTGCCGACGATGACCGTTGCAGGCGCGGTGGTGTCCCAGTTCAGGGCTGCCGCGCGCGAGAGCATGTCCGGTCCGGTGTCACCGCGCACCACCGCGTCGACCACCGTCGCCTCCAGCCGGGAGTCCCAGGCGCCCCGGGTTTCCGCCGCCTCGGCGTAGGCGCTGGCAGCTCCGAAGGCAAGATCCCGGCTGTAGCGCAGGATGCCCTCGGTGAGCGTCACCAGCTGCTCGTCGTTGCGGGCCAGCAGTGGCAGCACCTCTTCGAAGAACTCCATCGCGGTGCGCACCATGTCCACGGAATGACGCAACGCGATGCGTTTGGCCAGGTCCTGGGGCACCACCTCAAAGGCTTGCATGGTGAAGCCGACCGTGCCCTCCGGATCGCGGATCCACTCGACGAAGTTATTGATCGCCGTCTGAACTACCAGCGCCACGCTGGAGCGTTGTGAGGCCTCCAGGTCGGCGAAGAACGGCAGCCGGTCCTCCATGACGTGTACGGCCTCGGTGGAGAGGCGTCCGGAGAACTGCTTGATCCGGTGCAGCAGCGCCTCGGGCACCTCGGCCCGCTCCCGCGGGGGCCGGGCGGCGCGAAACCCGCGCAGAGTGCTCGCCGAATTGTCGGGCATCCCTAAAAGGTACCCCGGATTCCTGGTGGGAACCGCTAAATTTCAAGGATGCTATGCGCTGCCGGTGTCCTTGAACGACACGTCGGCGGCCGCCACGTCATCGATCTTGTACTGGGCGGCCGCACGGATCGCGGCGTCGCGGTCGACGGCACCCTCGTCGGCCAGTGCCTCCAGGACTGCGACCACGACCGACTCGGCGTCGGTATTGAAGTACCGGCGCGCGGCGGGTCGGGTGTCGGAGATGCCGAATCCGTCGGTGCCGAGCGTCCGGTAGGTACCCGGCACCCAGGGCCGGATCTGCTCGGGCACCGCGTGCATCCAGTCCGAGACCGCCACCTTGGGTCCTTGTGCGCCCTCCAGCGCCTTCGTCACGTACGGAACGGCCTTGGGGCGATCCGGGTGGCGCAGCGCCTGGTGATCGATGGCGAGGCCATCTCGGTTGAGCTCACCCCAGGACGTCACCGACCACACGTCGGCGGCCACATCCCAGTGCTCGGCCAGCAGATCGGCCGCCCGTAGCGCATCGGGCAGCGATACCCCGGAGGCCAGGATCTGTGCCTGATGGTTGCGCGCCTCGGGTGCGGCACGGAACTTGTAGATGCCGCGCAGAATGCCCTCGACATCGACGTTCTCCGGCTCCACCGGCTGCACGTACGGCTCGTTGTACAGCGTGATGTAGAAGTACACGTTCTCGCTGTTCTCGCCGTACATCCGCTGCAGGCCGTGCTCGACGATATGGGCGATCTCGTAGGCGAACGCTGGATCGTAAGCCACCACAGCGGGATTGGTGCTGGCCAGCAGCAGCGAGTGGCCGTCGGCGTGCTGCAGCCCCTCGCCGGTCAGCGTGGTGCGGCCTGCCGTGGCGCCCAGGACGAACCCGCGGGCCATCTGGTCGGCGGCGGCCCACAGGCCGTCGCCGGTGCGCTGGAACCCGAACATCGAATAGAAGATGTACAGCGGGATCATCGGCTCGTCGTGGGTCGAGTACGCCGTGCCCACCGCGGTGAACGTGGCGGTGGACCCGGCCTCGTTGATGCCCTCGTGCAGGATCTGGCCCTGCGCGCTTTCCTTGTACGCCAACATCAGTTCGGCATCCACCGAGGTGTACAGCTGGCCGTTGCGGTTGTAGATCTTCAGCGACGGGAACCACGAGTCCATGCCGAAGGTGCGCGCTTCGTCGGGGATGATCGGGACGATGCGGTTACCGATGTTCTTGTCGCGCAACAGTTCCTTGAACGTGCGCACCAACGCCATAGTGGTGGCGATCTCCTGCTTGCCCGAGCCCTTTTTCAGCGGGGCATAGGTCTCCGGGCTCGGCAGCGTGAGCGGGCGCGACTTGTTGCGCCGCGCGGGCACGAATCCGCCCAGCGCACGGCGCCGGTCGAGCATGTAGCGGACCTCGGGCGCCTCCGGGCCGGGGTGGTAGTACGGCGGCAGGTACGGATTCTCCTCGAGCTGGGCGTCGGAGATCGGGATGCGCTGTTTGTCGCGGAAGTCCTTGAGGTCGTCCAGCGTCAGCTTCTTCATCTGGTGGGTGGCATTGCGACCCTCGAAATGCTTACCGAGCGTGTAGCCCTTGATGGTCTTGGCCAGGATGACCGTGGGCTGGCCCTTGTGTTCAGTGGCCGCCCGGTAGGCGGCGTACACCTTGCGGTAGTCGTGGCCACCGCGCTTGAGGTTCCAGACCTGGTCGTCGGTAAGGTTTTTCACCAGTTCCTTGGTGCGTGGATCGCGCCCGAAGAAGTGCTCGCGGACGTACGCGCCGTCGTTGGCCTTGTAGGTCTGATAGTCGCCGTCGGCCGTGGTGTTCATCAGATTGACTAGCGCGCCGTCACGGTCGGCGTGCAGCAGGGCATCCCATTCGCGGCCCCACACCACCTTGATGACGTTCCAGCCGGCGCCGCGGAAGAAGGACTCCAGCTCCTGGATGATCTTGCCGTTGCCGCGCACCGGGCCGTCCAGACGCTGCAGGTTGCAGTTGACGACGAACGTCAGGTTGTCCAGGCCCTCTGTCGCAGCGATATGTGCCAGGCCGCGCGATTCCGGCTCGTCCATCTCGCCGTCGCCGAGGAACGCCCAGACCCGCTGATCGGAGGTGTCCTTGATGCCACGGTCGCGTAGGTAATGGTTGAACCGCGCCTGCATGATCGCGTTCATCGGCCCCAGACCCATGGAAACCGTTGGGAATTGCCAGAAATCGGGCATGAGTCGTGGGTGTGGATAGGAGGGCAGGCCCCCGCCGGGGTGGCTCTTCTCCTGCCGGAACCCGTCGAGCTGATCGGTGGTCAGCCGGCCTTCCAAGAAGGCGCGGGCGTAGATGCCGGGGGAGGCGTGGCCCTGGATGAACACCTGGTCGCCGCCGCCCGGATGGGCGTTGCCGCGGAAGAAGTGGTTGAACCCGACCTCGTAGAGGGCCGCTGAAGAGGCGTATGTCGAAATATGGCCGCCCACACCGACCCCTGGCCGCTGCGCGCGGTGCACCATGATCGCGGCGTTCCAGCGGATCCAGGCGCGGAAACGGCGTTCGGTGTCTTCATCGCCGGGGAACCACGGCTCATTCTCGGTGGCGATGGTGTTCACGTAGTCGGTGGACGTCAGTGCCGGGATGGCCACGCGGCCGGCGTTCGCTCGTTCCAGCAGCCGCAGCATCAGGTACCGGGCGCGGGCCGGACCCGACCGGGCCAGCAGGCCGTCAAACGACTCGAGCCATTCACCCGTCTCGTCCGGGTCGATATCGGGCAGATACGACGCGACACCTTCGCGGATAACCCGAACGCGCTCGGATTGATTTGCGGCGCTTGAATTTCCGGCCAGGTCTTGGCGAACGAACTCCGTGGTCAACTTTTCTGCTCCTTAGGGGTGGGGGTGCAGATCTCAGTCACAATCAGATCGGTACCTCCATCGTGCCGCAAGTCACTTGCTACTAGCGAGTCTGGTCCAGTCACAAGGTAAGGAGCTGCCATAGCGGGTACCGTCATGAGATGCGTATTGCGGCGCTGTTCATCGCGCTGGCGGCCATCTGTACCGCGGCCGTGGCGGGCTGCACCGTGACCACCGGCGGGCAGGCGTCGGCGCCCAGCGAGTCGGTGTCGGAGTACCGCACGTACGTCTCACAGTCCATCGAGACGTCGCGGTCCGAGGAGTCCAAGCGCCAGGAGACGTCCCGGGCGCAGGCGATAGCCGATGCATGTGAGACCTTCGCCATGACGTCGAACGCGGCCGTTTCCGCGGGTAATGACCTGATCTCCGTCATGAACGACGAGGGCGGCTACGGGGCGAGCGCGGAGTCCAAGGTGGGGCCGGTCATCAATGCCCTCAACACCAGCGCCGGACAAATCGACTCCGCCAAGGCGAACGCCCAGACCGACGAACTGCGCGATGCGTTCACACAGTACGCCGAGCAGTCCCGAAAACTGGCCGGGGCGTTCGATAACCGGCTCAGCGGTGGCACTCTCAACTCTGTGGTGCGCACTTTCAACGATGCGCGGGAGCGCGCCGGGAAGATCTGCGAACCCCTTCTTCAGACAAAAGGGCGATAGTGCCTGACGGGGATTGCCGGTGGCATGCGACGATGTGACCATTCATCCCAAGTGCGAAAGCACGCATCTGTGAACAAGGAGGGGCCGAACGGTGGTCGCGGCGGCTGACGCCTCGAACTACGCCCACAAGCTGGGCGTCCAGCGAGATCAGCTTGTGCAGGAGCTGGGCTGGGATGAGGACACGGACGACAATATCCGGGCCGATGTCGAGGACGCATGCGGTTCGGAGCTACTCGACGAGAGCTCCGACGACGTCGTCGATCTGGTCCTATTGTGGTGGCGCGATGACGACGGCGACTTAGTCGACGCGTTGATGGACGCCATCACTCCACTTGCTGAGGACGGCGTGATCTGGGTGTTGACACCCAAGACCGGCAGGCCGGGCCATGTGCAGCCCTCGGAAATCGCTGAATCGGCGCCGACCGCGGGTCTGGTGCAGACCTCGTCGGTCAACCTGGGGGACTGGAGCGCGACGCGTTTGGTGCAGCCCAAGACGTCACGCGGCGGGCGGCGCTAATGCTGCCTGTGGGCTCCGTCGCTCCCGATTTCACCCTGCGTAACCAGAACAACCAGCCCGTCAGCCTGAGCGATTTTCGCGGCAAGAAGGCCGCGCTGCTGGTGTTCTTCCCGCTGGCGTTCACCGGCGTCTGTCAGGGCGAGCTGGACCATGTGCGCGACCACATCGGAGACTTCGAGAACGACGACGTGCAGATCATCGCACTGTCGGTGAGTGCCGGGCCGATTCATAAGATCTGGTCGAGCTACAGCGGCTTCACCTTCCCGATCCTGTCCGACTTCTGGCCGCACGGGGCCGTCGCCGAGGCGTACGGGGTGCTCAACGAGAAGGCCGGGTATCCGAACCGCGGGACTTTCGTGGTGGATGCCGACGGAATCATCCGATTCGCCGAGATGCTGGATCCCGGGCAAGCCCGTGACCAGGCGGGTTGGGTAGAAGCGCTGGCCGCGCTACATTCGTGAGCTGATTCCCACGTCGGTGACGACGTGGACCGGGCGTGTAGCTCAGTGGTAGAGCTCTGGTTTTACACACCAGCGGTCGGGGGTTCGAAACCCTCCGCGCCCACCGAAAGGTGCAGGTAGAAGAGTTTTTGCTCTTCGTGGATGTCTGCGTTGACTCACCGTTGACCCAATTTTTGTACGTCCATGGTCTCTATGGCGTCTGTGGAGTCCGTGTGGTCACTCTGGTATCAGGGACTGTTGGGCAGGGTGAGATTCGGTCCTCACGGTCCGAAGTGGGACCTTCCTGTGTGTTGGATTTGCTGTTCTTGCTTCCGGAGCAAACTATTTGACCTGCTGTCCGGTTCTGGTGGTAGGTGTTCATTGCCTGCCTGCGACAGTGTGGGCCAATCGCTTCGGGCGGATCAGCGTGGATGTGACGGTTCCGAGTAGGCGCGCGCCAGGTGGCCGACTTGGTGCCAGGGCGGTGACCCGATTAGATTCGGCTTACTCCCTTGCTTTACTTGGGATTTCATCCTTGCCTGGACCATGAGTGGCCGGCGTTTCGCACGTCACCGTCGGAGTCGAATCCGTCGCCGCTTGACCTCGGTTAGGTGTTCGATATCTCGCTTGGGTCGCGCAGCTTGACCGGCCAGGCGCCTGCCCATCTCTGCCCACCGGCAAAGCTCCTGGGTGCAGAGGTCTGAAGCGCGCCACGTAGCGCGACGGTGCCGGGCAGACCTCCTCGGAGTCTGGGATCGGGTGGGGGTTAGCTGTTTTTATGGGTCATTGCTGGTGAACGTGCTGGCTGCTTGGTAATACTCGCTCTATTGCAGCTCTGAGGTGATGTTTCTTGTGGTCGCCGGATGTCTGGGTTACTGATCGGTCGACATTGCTGAGGTTCGCAGCCATCGGTTTCGCGTTGGGAAGGCGGTCTTAACTGGGGTGATGCTGTCGCGATGCTTCGCCACCACAGGCGGCTCGCTTCGATTAGTGCCGAATGTTCGGCGTGTCGTGACAGCGGGCTTGGCTCCAGGAGGCCAGCTGACACGGTGAATGCATGAGTGGAACTAACTCGGTACCTGACTTGGCGGCCGCGCTTGCCGCCTTTATCACCGCGATCAGGAACGGGCAGGAGGTGCCCAACCCTGAGCCAGGGAAGCTGCTGACAGTGACAGAAGCAGCAGCTGCGTTGCGCTGCTCTCGCTCGTTCCTGTACCAGCGCATCCAAAGTGGGGATATTTCCGCTGTCAAGCTAGGGCGTCGCCGACTCATCTCGACCGACGCGCTTCGCGAGTTCGTGGAACGCAGCACTGTGTGATCTGCGACCTTCTGGTTCGCCGTCGCTGGTCTTCGGCCAGTTGGCGCACCGCACCGAGAACATCTGTGAGTCCGGGGTGACCCGCGGCGGGACTCTCGCGCAGAACTGGTCGATCGCCGACACTTCCTGAGTATAGTGTATGACGCTATACTAGTTCCATGAACAACTCACGTGAAGTGCTGCGCGAGGTCATGGTGCGCACCAACACTTCGCAGTCCGAGTTGTCGCGGGTCAGCGGGGTGCGTCAGCCCAGCGTCAGTCAGATGCTGTCGGGCAAGTTGAATCTGAGTGATGAACAGCTGGACCGGTTGTTGTCCTGTATGGGATACCGCCTCGAAGTGGTTCGCCGGCCAGTTGAGCCTGAGTTGACGCGTTCGGAGCGGCGGTCGTGGCAACTGCACCGGAAACTGTCCACGCACCTGAACCGGTCCGTGCTCGAACAGTGGCGGCCACGCATGAAGCACAATTTGCGGCAGCTCCGGGATACCACTACCGGTCAGCCGCATGAGCGCAACATGGATCGGTGGGAATGCCTGATCGAAAATCTGGATGTGGTTGGTGTTCATCGTGCTCTGACCGGTCTGGACCGCGACTGCATTGAGATGCGGGAGGTATCGCCGATGCGGGGTCTGCTGCCTGAGCACGAGCGTGTCCAGGTATTGGCGATGATTCGGTAATGCGCCGAGATCAGTGGGAGCACGCCATCCGCGCGGCGTGTCAGATCATTGACCATGGCGAGGTGATCGTGGTCGGATCTCAGTCGGTTCTTGGCACATTCGACGAGAACCAGTTACCGGCTGCTGCCACGATGTCCCAGGAAGTCGATATCTTGCCGATCGCTGATACCGCCGCGGAGATCCAGCGCCTTGCCGACGACATTGAGGGTGTGGCCGGGGAGTTCTCCTTGTTCGAGCAGCAGCACGGTTTCCGCATCGATGGGGTCGATCTAGGCACGTGCGCGCTGCCCGAGGGCTGACGGAAGCGGTTGGTGCGTGTTCAGAACACAAACACCGCTGCACCGTCGGGACATCCGCAGTTCACGGGCTGGTGTCTGGAACCTGAGGACCTCTGTGTGGCGAAGCTGTGCGCGTTCCGTGAGAAGGATCAAAACTTTGTCGCGGCGCTGCTAAACGCCCGGCTGGTCGAAGTGAATACCATCGCCACCCGGCTGCCAACCGTCGAAAACCGTTACCTGGAATCAGCCAAACGAGCTTCCAGCTGGATCAGATAATGGCTGTAACGCCGACCTGCTGCAGGCAGCGAATCGCTCGCATGGTTCTACGACCCCTTGACCCACGGCTGCGGCACCTCTCAAGTAAGGGCTAGTTGATGCTCACATCACGATCATGACTTTTCACCGAGAAAATAAGCGCAGCCGCTAGGTTGGCTTGGTAGCGACGGTCGGCGCCGTGCTGACGTTGAGGCGGTACGCGAGCCGTCGTTACCCGCGTGTCGGGCTGTTTGGTCAGAGCTGTTCCAGTATCCCCAGCACCCGGACTGTCGCGGCGAACCAGTGATTTGATGCTTCGATGCTGTCTGCGGAGCTCAGGGCATTGCCGAATTGGCGCAGTGTAGAGGCTGTTTGATGGAATCCCGTATTTGTGAGTTCATCTGCACAGGAATGTACTTGCTGCTGTATACCGGCACGGCAGTGGTCCAGACCGGTGTGCGCGATCTGGGACAACAGCGACTGTGCTGCCAGCACCGAGCGGTGCAGCGGATCAGGGGGAACATCGTGATCCTCCGGCAGTGCACGGGTTATGACCGGCGCGAAATCGAACACGGACACCTCGGTGCCCAACAGGGCGGCCAGTGGTTCCACGATCAGGCGCCCGTGTGAGCGTCGCGCGATCCCGCTGAGAAGTACCGGTTGGGCTTGCTCTCTGATCATGCTCAAGGCGCGGTGCAGGGCATCGAGCGCTCCCGGTGCCACTGAGCGGTATTCGTCGGCGATGAGCGCCTGGCCGTCGTGAGCGTCGGCAACCTCGGCCACCAAGCGCTGATCGCCGGGGGAGTAGGACATGGACACCACCCGGTGTACCGCGAACACCCTGACGAACTCGGCCTCGATCCGCGGCCTGACGAATCGAGGTGGTTGTGAGGTGATTTCGCGTTCTACGAGGGAAAAGTCGTGGTGGGCCAGATGATTGGGCAGCGATTCCCAGGCCCGGCCCAGCGGGAGCACGGATGTCTTGGCCACAGCCGAGCGGGTGAGTTCCAGTCCGCGATTGGCGTGCCGCACCGCGGACTCGGTCACCACCGAAGAACTGGCGAGCCGTTCCAGGGTGGTGCCCGCGATGCGCCTCCGTCCCACCACCTCGCCGGCGAAACCCGGATCCTCGTCGACGGGCCAGCTGCGGTGGATGACCATCGGGATCGAGTCGCCCACTAGATAGATCGTCGCCGATACCGCGTCGTCCATTCGGGTGAGACGCGCGCCGAGCGCGGTGAGACGGGTCAACTGGATTCGAGTGGACGCCTTTTCACCGGTGCCCAGGATCTGTGCCCGGGTCAGGCGTGGGCTGCTGGATGCCAGACTGCGAGCATGCACCTCGGCCAACAGCTCGGCCACCCGCAGGTCAGAGAATGCGGCGTGGCGGGTGCGATACGCGCTCAATTGAGTATGCAGGTCCTGCAATGTGTCGGCAAGCCATCGGATGTTGTCGCGGTCGAGGTCCGCTGCGGCTCGATCGAGCTTCCCCGACAGCACGTCGGTGACGTTGACGGTTCCGGAGCACAACAGCTCCATGGCGAGATCGCGGGCTTCCTCGG
This sequence comes from Mycobacterium sp. D16Q14, assembly GCA_002013415.1. GTDB lineage: Bacteria > Actinomycetota > Actinomycetes > Mycobacteriales > Mycobacteriaceae > Mycobacterium. The sequence continues at coordinate 20,649 of MAEX01000032.1, read as the reverse complement.
TGGGCTTTTCGTCCCGCTCGGCGGTCGATGTGACCTCGATCTCTACGCGCGTTGTGCCGGGGTCGATCGCGTCCGCGAGGCGGAACGCCCATACCGCCAGCACAACGGTCACCGCGGACGCCTGCTTGTCTGCATCCGTTAGGGCGAAGTCGAGATGTTCGGGAATCATGAAACGAACTGTGCTGGAGGGTAATTCCACCGTGGGTGGTTGGCCGCGCCGAACCGTCGCCGGATAGCCGGAGGCGCGGCGGCGCTCGGCGGCCTTCATGGTGGCCGCGCCGAACGCCGCGGCCAGTTCGGTGTCGGTGAACATCGCGGGTGACCAGTCGGAACCCGCCGTGGCATCTTCTGTGTCCTGAGCGGCCCGCTGGTATCCGAGCACCAGGCCGATGCGGTGCCGGCACAGTGTGGTTGCCCCGCAGGTGCAGTCGGCCTGCGTGAGGGCTCGGTCCACCGCCAGCGTCGAGACGTTTCCGTCGTGCCAGCGGGCGGTGACGGTGCCGTCAGGTGCCTGTGATATTTCCGGTGGTGTCTCTGAATCCAGTTCGCGCTGAGCACGTTTCACCAGGCCCTTATTCGTCAGCCCGATGAGCGCCGCCTCGGTGATGATGTCCAGGTCCGGACGGCACGGTTTTTCAGCCATGCGCGGCCAGGCATTCGGCGAGGAAATTGACCAGATGCCCGGGCGTGAGGGCGCCAACCTCGACGCCGAAGGAGGCCAGCAGCTGGCCGACCGCGCGGTCATAGGACGGCTCGGCGTTCTCATCGAGCGCGGCCAGCGCGAACACCTTGCTGCCCTGCTCGACCAGGGCACGGAGTTGTCCGGTGAAGTTTCGCGGGTCCCCGCCCTCGAACAGGTCGCTGATGAGCACGAAGATGGTGCGCTGCGGGTTTTCGATAAGCCCCGCACCGTAGGTCACTGCCTTGGCGATATCGGTGCCGCCGCCCAGCTGCACCTTCATCAGCAGCTCCACCGGGTCGGCGAGATCCCTGGTGAGGTCGACGATCGAGGTGTCGAAGGCGACGAGATGAGTCTTGACCCCAGGCAGGTTCCACAGGCAGCTCGCGGTGACCGCGGAGTGGATGACAGATCCGAGCATCGAACCGGACTGATCGACCAGCATAATGATCTGCCACTTCTCGAGATGGCGCCGACTGCGAGAGGTGAACAGCGGCCGTTCGATCACGATGCGCCGGTGCTTGGTGTCGTAGTGACGCAGGTTGCGCCGGATGGTGGCACGCACATCCAGATCCCGTGAGCTGCCGCGGATGCTACGCCGGCGTAGTCGCGGACCCGAAAATGCTTCCCGCACTTCGACGGACAGCTTGTCGACGAGATCCTGCACGACGGCCGCTACGAGCTTGCGGGCCATATCGAGCACGTCCTGGTTCATCAGATGTTTGGTCCGCAGCACGGCGCGCAGCAGGGTCTGGTTGGGGCGGGCGCGGGCAAGCACGTCGGGATTGGTCACGATCTCTTGGATCTGATAGCGCTCCAAGGCGTCTCGTTCCAGACGTTCGACCGTGTCGCGGGGAAAGAGCCGGTGCACCTCGTTGATCCACTCGACGGTGCCAACGAGCGACTCACCGTCGCCTCCGGCGCGTTCACCTGACGGCCGAGTGCCGCGGGCCGCCAGCTCGTCGTCGCGTCCGTACAGCCACGACAGCGCGGCATCGCGGCCGGCCATGTCGCCGGTGAGCCGGGCGCAGTTGCCGCCTGGCTCACCCAGGATTAGGCGCCAGCGTTGCAGCATAAGCTCGTTCGGGTCTTCCTGCTGGTTCACGGGTTCAGCCCCGCTTCCGACAGCAGACTGTCGACGCGCTCCTCGATCCTCGCGGCATAGGCCAGCAGCGCGGGATCGGACTCGGTGCGTACGAATGCCCGTCCTGCGGCGGCCCGGCCACGCTCCACCAGTATCCGGTCGGCGATGCGGGTGCGCTCGCGCGGCGGAAAGTACTCGAAGGCCTGGCGCACGGCGGGCAGAGCCGCCAGGAAATCGCGTTCGGTCATATCCTCGACGATGTGGTCGAGGGCGGTGATCACGTCGAATCCCGAGCCGTCCTGAGTGTGCAGAACCTGTTCTCGCGCAAGACCGAACACGCCGACGAGAAAGTCCCCGAGGGTCTCGGGCATGCTCATGGCCCGCACCATGCCCACCGGATCGACGGCAGCCTCGTCGTCCAGCCGCCAGCGGGCACCCAGGGCCGCACCGCGCAGATCGGGTGGGGCCTGTGGGTCTCGGCTGATGCGTTCCATGGTGCCCTGGAAGGCGGGTCTGTCGAGGGCAGCCGCCTCACCGACGTGCGTCAGTGCATCGCAGACGGCCGCGAGGGCTGCGACTTCGCTGCGATCGGCGTTGCGTGTGCGTGCGCGGGCCGACTCGGCCAGCCATTCGATCCTGCGTACCGCGGCCGCGATCAGCGGCGGAAACCGGTCGTGGTGGCGGACCTGGTAGATCCAGTCGTGGCGCCACAAGGCCAGCAGCGCGGACAGGAAGGTACCGAGCCCACCCAGGTCGTAGCTGTCGGCGATGGCCTGGGCAGCGGGGGGCACGAGCTCGCCGAGCACCTCGTCGCTGCCGCAGAGCACGGCGTCGAACAGTGCCGGGCCGAGCGTGGCCGGTGTCCTGCCGCCATCGGCCACCGATTCACGCAACACATGTGCCACGGCAGCGCCGAGGGTAGCGCCGTGGGCACTGGCCTCCAGAAGTTTGGGAAGTTGGGTATCCCGCACCTGCAATTCCCAGCGTTCCGTGGTCGCCGGGTCCGTGCCGGCGGTGGGCCCCGAGATGCGCTCAAACCCCGGGATGCTCAGCACCCGAAGACGATTCAGAATGCGGCTGCGGTCAAGGTCGGCCCCGACGGTCAGGCTCAGCCGGACTTCACGAGGCGGCGTCAGATCGTGTTCGGCGAGCAGTCGCTCGACATCGGGTACCAGTGGCGGCAGCGGGGTGTCGGGATGAAGCTCGCCGTGGGCGGTGCCGGTGAGGGCCGCGAGCATTTCCAGGACGGCGGGATGGGTTCCGGTCTGCAGCACACCGCGGGCAGCCCACGGCAGCGGAGCCGGTAAGTCTTCGGTGATCAGGGCGGCCGCCAACCCGTCGAGAATATCGGCGCGGGCGCGCACGGGATGTCCGCGCAGCCGGGCCAGACCCTCGGAGAGGGATTGGGCCGCAATCAGATCCGCGGTGGAGACAGGGACATAACGTTCGCGCAGCCGGCCGGCGACATCCGCGATGAGCCGCTGGCCGGCCGCTTCTGCACCGTTGTGCCATACCTGGTGGTAGTAGCCCGGCGAGGGCATACCCGACTGATAGCCAGAGAACGCGTCGAGGCGCCGGTAGGAGTAGGGGATGAGGTAGTTGCCGACGCGGTGGCCGTCCGGGGGCGCAGGTACCGCGGGCCATTGCGTCAGGTCATCGAGTTCGGCGGTGAGTGAGACGAGCGCCGGTCGGTGAAACCCTCCGGTCACCACCACGATGGGGCGTCCACGAGCGAAGTGTTTTGCGGCGCAAATCCACTGGGCCATGTACTCCTCGCGGGCCGCATCTGAGTCCCCACCTCGCGCATCCCCACGCAGGGTGTCGAAGTACTGGGCCAGGGTGTGGTACTCGGCTCCGGGCACCTCGACGAGGTGATCCCACAGCACGTCGTTGTTGTCCATCCCGAACTCCGCACACAGCCGGGAGGTGACGGCAATATGCCGGGCATCGGCATCGGAGTAGCGGTTGGTTCTTTCCTCGAAGGCGTGATGCCAGGCCGGAAGGTCGATGAACCGGAACTCGGCGCCGACGGCCTTGGCCGTGGTCAGCGCCACCCATTCCGGGGAGTAGTCGCAAAACGGTGCCCAGATCATCCGGTGGACGTCGGGGCCGGTAAGGAAGCTGAACAGGGCGATCGGCAATCGGTGTCCCAGCAGCAACTCGTCGATTCGATCGTTGAAGTCGGCGCTGCCTTCGACGAGAACGTAAGCCGGAGAGACGTTGTGGATCACGTCGCGTACCAGCCGGGCACATGCCGGGCTGTGGTGGCGAACCCCGATGAAGTGGACGGTCAATCGGCGCTCAGTAGGTGTCGGGCCTGATAGAAGTCCTTCCAGGCCTTTCCGTTTCGCCGGGCGGCGTGGTGGTCGATGTAGGTGCGCACCTTGGTGAGGTCGTCGGCGTTGTCCTTGACAGCGGTGCCGGAGATGGCCTCCACGATATCGGCGGCAGACCCGGCCTCGCGGCGCAGGAACCAGCCTCGGATACCCACGGCGTGCGCCACCGACACGGCCTCGGCGGTGCTCATCACGGAGCTGAGCGATTCGATGGGGGTGCCGTCAGCGGTTCGGCCCGTTCGCAATTCGCGGAATATCGTCACCAGGACCTCCAGCACGTCGCGGCTCTGAGCGATCGTGACGCCGGACTCCGCGAGCATCCGGGCGGACTCGGTGGTGACCAGGGCCAGCTCGGTCTGCATATCCCTGATCGGAAACACCGTCTCGAAGTTGAAGCGTCGCTTGAGCGCGGCACTCATCTCGTTGACGCCACGGTCCCGGGTGTTCGCGGTGGCGATCACGTTGAAGCCGGCCCGTGCGAAAACCAGCCCGTCGGTGCCGTGCAGTTCCGGGATGGCCAACACGCGTTCGGAGAGTACCGAGAGCAGACTGTCCTGAACTTCCAAGGGACAGCGCGTGATTTCCTCGAACCGCACCACCTTGCCGGTGCGCATGGCCGATAGCAGCGGGGCCGGTACCACCGAATCCGGGCTGGGCCCCTGTGCCAGTAGCATCGCGTAGTTCCACGAGTACTTGATCTGATCCTCGGTGGTGGCGGCGCCACCCTGGATGACCAAGGTGGACTCGCCGCTGACGGCGGCCGCGATCAGTTCGGACAGCCAGGATTTCGCGGTTCCCGGATCGCCCACCAACATGAGACCGCGGTTGGTGGCCAGGGTGACCAGCGCTCGATCGATCAGGGAGGGATCGCCTACGAATTTGCGCTCGATACCGAGCGTGCGGTCGCCGAGAATGAAGGCTCTGGCCGTTCGCATGCTCAGCGCCCAGCCGGGCGGCCGATCGCCGGGGTCGTTATCGCGCAGCCGCCGCAGTTCCTCGGCGTACCGGATCTCGGCCGGTGGCCTCTGCAGATCGCTTGTCACAGTGGTCCTCTCGCGTCAGTCACGGTCGGTGCCGCTCCAGTTCCGTCAGGTCCGCCAGGATCTCGGAGATGAGTACGGAGTCGATATCACCGTAAGTCCCGGACGAGAGCCAGACCCGCTGGATGGTCTGGTCTCCCAGCATGTCGGGTTCGCCCACCGGAATCCCCGGATCGAGGTCGATGCTCACTTCGGCACCCGAGGGCAGGGTCTGGATGACGCTGTTCTGCACCCCCGCATCGGCGGGGGTGTCACGGTTCCAGCCCTGTTTGGCCAGGCCGAGCAGAACGCGCGACGGCACCGTCAGCTTCTCGAACCGGGATAGGACGTTGGTGGACTTCTCAGAGTCGACGAGTCGGTATACCGGACGACTCAGTTGCGCAAATGGCTGCAGCAGTTCGTAGTCCGCGAACAACTCGGACCAGGTGGCCAACAGTTCGGCGGACAGCTGGGCGGGATGCACCACACCGACGACAGCGTTTTCGTCCAATTCGAACGGATTGTCTTCAGCGTCGGCGAAGGAGTTGTCCTCGGCGACCCGGAAGCTCTGCAGCAGTGGCGAATTGGGCTCTGCGGTCTCGTAGGTGCCCCACACCAGCCGACGTACCAGCACGCCGACCAGGGGATGGGACACGAAGTAGGCGCGGAAGTCCGCGGCGTCGAAGCGGCGCTGATACCGCATGGCGCGCTGCAGCCGGGCGATCTGATCGGAGGCCGCGCCCCGCACGTCCTTCTTCAGGGCCGAGAACTGTTTGGTGGCTGCGGCCGCCAGGTCCGGGTCGTCGGTGGCCGCGGGCTTGGGCAGGGCCTTGCGCGGCTTGCCGTCGGCGTCGGTGAGGTAGGGCTTAAGGCTCTCGTCGAATCCGACGACGAACTGTCGGGGCCCGAAGTCGAGCGTGGCCGTACCGTGCGGGGACAAACCGAAATCCGGGACGAGCCGGTCGCCCAGTTGCTCGGGGGTCAGCTCCAGTTCGTCGGCGATCTGCTCGATCTTGGCGGCGGCCTTGGCCCGCAGGGCCTTGAACGGTACCTTCTGCGAAATGCGGTAGAGGTGCATGAGCGCGACATCGGTCCCGATGTCAGAGAGGACGTCCAGGCCGGCAACCGCGCGCTGGTGTGCGCTTTCTCCCGGCCAGGCCTGGATCAGTGGTGAGAGGGAACGCACCGTGTCGTCATCGCCCAGCCAACCCTGCAGGCGCAGAACCCACACATCCTTGCTGGAATAGTCCATCCGGCGGTACTGCTGGAAGAGTGCCCACGCCCACTGCGCCAGCGATCCCGGATCGCACAGTGCGGCCACGGTTTCCAACCCGGGGTAGGGCGCGTCGGCATCGCCGAGCTGACACATGGTGATCAGGGCCGGAACCAGCTCCCGCGGCAACGCCGATTGCCGTCCGGACAGCCTGACCTGCGGAAGTAGTTGCGGTGCAAGCCAAGGGGGAAGCGCGGGGATCCTGGCAGGCAAGATGGTGAGTGGGTCCGTGTCCAGCAGGACAGCGATGGCGGCGGCGGGCTCGTCGCCGTAGCTGCGCGCACGGTCGACGATCTCGACCCGCGAGTGGTTTGCCGCCAGTCGGCGCAATGCCGCCTCGGCGCCCCGGCGACGGGCTCCCGCCTTGTCGAGCGCAGCAGGTATCAGATACGCCACGGCGTCCAGCCCGTGACAGCGAAGCCAATCCAGGGCGACGGTGCGGAGTTTGCCGCGGCGCAGCAGGAATTCGGCCATCCGGGGCGCCACCTCGTGACTGCGCACCGGAATCAGCGTGTAGGCGGCCGCCACCGCGCTCTTGTCGAGCGCACGTACGGCGGCGGGGTAGGCATCCGCGCCGAAGCGTGCCAGCGCATAGGGCAGCCATCCCGCATCCCAGTAACGGGCAGTTGGTGCCCAGTGACGCACCAACGCCAGTGCGTCATCGCCGGAGAGCTGGATCAATGCCCCTTCCATCTGCCAATCCGAGTAACCGCCTTCGGCGAGGCGCTGCCAGGACGGCATGTACTGCGGTGTGAACCGGAAGGTGGGCTGCCTGGCCAAAAGACGCTCGCGTTCTCCCGGCGGCCAATGAAAGGCTACGGCCAGCTCAGCTTGCAGCTCGAATACCGGCGGTTTGGCGGCCTTCTTCCGGCCGATCCACGGTAGATTCAGGAGAATCGTTGGTGGCGAGTCGGATTCGGGCAGGGCATCTTGCATTGCCGTGATCTTCTCGATGGTTGCCCTGGTCGCATCGTCCAGCGCGGGCGACGCCGTGGCTATCTGCTCGGGCTGGGTGAGCACGTAGGCCTGCAGCTCGACTGCCGCGGCTTCGGTTCCTGAGTGAGCCAGCGCAGGTAGACCGACACTCGGGTGGCGCTCGAGAGCGGATCGGATGGCGCCGTAGCCGCCTCGGGTGCCAGCGTATCCGAGAAGCTGCCGGAATGCTTCGGGTGTCGGGCAGTGGGCGAGGAGGTCCATTAGCTCGACACGCCCGTCGATGTCCGCCTCGTTTTTGAAGGCGGCTGCGATCGCCTCGGTTACCGCGGTGCCGGCGCGCACCGCAGCAGTCGCGAAGCTGGGCATGCTGCTCGGTCGGGTGTAGATGGTAGGCGTGTTTGTCACGAGCTCATGTACTTGCGATTGTGTCTTCACGGTACACAGCAGCAGGTTGAAGCTCAGATGGTCTATTGGTGTTAGGGCTAGCGCGGCGTCGATCAGGTCCGGTTCGGTGGGTGCGATGTAGGCCGCGTGCACGGGATGAATCGCAGGATCGCGAAGCTCGGTGACCGCGAGGCGGTATTCCGATTCGGGCAGTGTGGCGAGGGTCCGCCGCAGCAACTCGGGCTGCGCGGTTCGCCAGGACACCGCGGGGTCCGGCTGGTACGTCAGCCCCCGGTACCAGGAACCGAAATGCGTGGACTGCGCCCAGGCCTGAATCGCCGGGGTGGTTCCGTAGGTGTCCAAGGTCCAGGCGAGCAGGCCGACCGACCCGGAAAACCCGAGCAATGCCGGTAGTGCGAGCTTGAGATCGGGTCTATCCCAATCACATTCGCTGATACTGTCGCGGACCTGATCGGTGATGGACGCCCGGGCCAGCTCCTTGTTGATCTCCACCGATTGGGCTTCAAAGCAATCTCGCGCGCTGACCCTCTCGATCGGTTTGAGGGCCTGCGGCCGGTCCCACCCGCGCCACGGGATCACCCGGTTGAGCCACTTGTCTGGCAATGAAAATGGGGTCATTGTGCAGTTGCTCCCGTCACGTCGATAATGATTTCCGAAGCGAACACCAGACCTGTTTCGGCGAACGTGCCTCGGTCTAGTCGCACCGATATTTCTTGGGTTTCGATCTCCCGTGGATCTGCAGGAATGCCTGGGTCGAGCCAGATATCGACGATGCGGCCACTGGGCGCAGACCGCGAGATCTGGCGGCGGAATGGACCGTCGATCATCTCGCCGATCTCCCATCCCCGGCTGCTGAGCGCAGTGAGGGAGAACGTCTTTGCCGTGGCCCGCGCGAATCTGGAGAGTTCCTGCTCCCGCAGATCCTGCTCGGTAGCTTTGATGACCGGCCGGTTGATCTGCGGGAAGGGCTGCAGCAGTTCGTAATCGGCGAATATCCTGCCCCAGGTGGCCATATGCTCAGGGGCGTGGAGTGGATGCGCGATGCCCACGGTGTGGGACGGCGCGAGGGATATCAGGGAGTCATTGTCGTCGGCAAGGGTCCGGTCCTCGGCCACCCGGAACAAGCTCAGCTGCCCTGTTGGTGAAAAGGCAGCCCACAGCAGGCGTCTGACGACATGGATCAGCAGCGGATGCGACACGAACAGTGATTCGAATTCCTCAACGCTCCAACGTCGTTCGTGAATCATGGCGTCTTCGAGTCGGCGCAGTTGTTCCTTCGCCACGGTGCGCACCTGTCGGCGCAGCGCCGAGAAGTGACGGTAGGAGTCTTCGGCGCGGACGGCGTCATCGCCCTTACCTGGTTTGGGTAGGGCCTTCAACGCGGTACCTGATTCGTTGGTCACCACGGGCTGCAGCCGTTCGTCGAATCGGACTGTGAATACCCGGCTGCCGTAGTCCAGTGCCAGGGCTGAGGCGTCGCTGAGGCCAAGGTCGGGTACCAGGCGGTCCGCCATTTGCTCCGCCGACAGTGACCGGCTCAACGCGATCTCCCGTATCTTGCCTTTTGCCCTTTCTTTCAGTGGCTTTGAGCGCTCGCGCTGAGAGATGCGATAGATGGTGAGCAGAGCGTGGTCAGAGCCGATGTTGGCCAGCACGTCCAGTCCGTGGGGGACTCTGGCGCTGCGTCCCAGTGCGGGCCAGCGCCGGATGATGTCGTTGAGCCGATCGACCGTCTCGTCGTCGGCAAACCAGGCCAGTGCATCGAGCGCCCAGGAATGGCGTACGGGTGCGCCAATGCGATCCCATGCCTCGTGTAGCGACCATGTCAGTGCGCGCAGTGTCACGGTGTCGCAGATTTCGGCGATGGCGGTGAGCCCGGCGTAGGGATGGTCGGGGCTCGACATCATCAGCATGACGACGATGGCGTTCACGCTCGCGGTCGGCAGTGGCGTTCCATCGGTGAGCGTGACGGGCGTCAACAGTGCCCCTGCAGCCCAATCTGGTACGGAAGGAATCCGTTTCGGCAGAACTAGCATGGGGTCGAGTTCGATGATTGCGCCGATAGCGGTGGCGGCGGCATCGCCGTAATGGCGGCTCGACTCGATGACCGCGGCCGGGCTGTCGGTCCGGGCCAAGTACCGCAGCGCGAGGTGGGCACTGTCGCGGAGGGCTCCCAGCGGTCCCAGTGCCGCGGGTACCAGCATGGGGGCCACGGCGGCTCCGTGCCTGCGCAAGTAGACCCGGGCAGCGATGGCTAGGAGCCGGCGTTTCCCAGCGAGCCAAAGAGCATGGGTCTCGGCAACCTCGCGAGTAATGATCGGTCCCAAGAGCGCCGATGCGGACTCCGGTTCCTTCTCGGCCAGCAGGGTGGCCAGAGCGCCGAGTGCCGGTCCGTGCCGGTGCAGGGCTGCTGGAAACCAATAGCCCGTCGAGAAACACCAAAGTGGCACCCGATGACCCCCGATGAGCTTACGGGCGAGCTCAAGCGGACCGCTGAGCAGAATCGACTGGAAATCGAAGCCGGACAGCTTTCCGCACTCGGCGTCGGCCTCCAAATCACCCCAGGCCCGCGCACCCAACCGCGGGACATGTTCGGGAAAATTCTTCAACTTCTCCAATTCACCTGGTGTCCAAGACAGTTCGACATCCGGAGGGCTGGGTAGCTCACTGAACACGACGGGTTTGGCCTTCGGCGGCTTCGTGGTCCAAGGCGGGCAGACCAGCAGCTCAGGCAAGTCCGCGGCGCCGACGGTGGGCGCGGCCTCGGGCACGGGAGCAGAGCCCTGCGGCAGGTGTGCCGTCAGGTGCGGGCGTAGCGCCAGATGCATGGCGAGCAGCTCGGTCGATGCCGGGTCGTGCCGCTTGGCCAGTTGGTCCGCGGCGCGCATCGGGAAGCGGGCCATCGCGAGCTCCACCGACTGTCGCACCCCGGGCTTGTCGGCATGCCGCAGCAATGCTGCAAAGGCCGCCTCACCGGGCAGGCAGGCCAGTGCTTCGGAGACCACCGCGGCGCGCCCCTTCGACAAGTACCCGTCCAGAATGCGGTCCAGAACGGGCACTAGGGCCACCCCGAACCGGTCCACCAGCGTGGGCAGGATGCGCCGGTAGTCCTGGTAGTAGGAGTCCCAGCCGGTGTCGTGGAAAAGCAGCTCGCAGACCATGTCGATCGAGGAGACACTGGTCAGCAGCTCCAGGCGGGAGCGGTTCTCGACAAGCCCGGTCGGCTCCTGGCAGGCCTCGGAAACCCATTGAGTCTCCGTCGGGAACATAAACGCCGCAATGCATTTCGTCTTATCCGAGATACGGGCCGGGGAGATCGCGTGCACAGCCTGCTGGTATTCCTTGGCGCCCACCAGGGTCAGTCGCCCGCGAAGCCGCAGCGCCACCTCAAAACAGTCGATCCGGACATGGCTCCATACGTCGGGGACGGGCGCATCGGCCGAACTCCACATGCTGAACAAAGGAGGCCCATCGGTGAGCTGGACCGCCGTCCATAAAGCGAAGGCAAGACCGTGCTCACAGATCCACAGGTCCGCGTAGTCGGCAGGCTTGATGCCATCTAACAGGTTCAGGCGTGCCACCGCGGCAGCGCCGAGCGGATCTGGCTGCCCAGCGAGGTAGCGCCACCCCGCCTCGGCAGTCTCGGGAAACGTCCGGTGGTACGCGAGCGTCGCCTCGATATCGGCGCGCCTGGTCTCCAGCGTCGTTTTCCGTATCCGGGCGATGGCGTCCTCGTCGACGGGACGTATCGGAATCGGCGGGCCGCCGCGCCGCGGCAAGATGAGTTTGCGCCACGAAGGCGCCATCGTCACCGCCGACTCATCGGTTGCCGAGTAGATATCTGCCACGACAGTTCCCCCCCTAGTCTCATTGCTCGCCGGATTGAGAATAGCTGTACGGTCGACGGCGCTCTTGTGGTCACGGCGAACAGGTAGCTGAGTCACTGGCTCGCCATGCTCCCGACATGGCTCGGCGAGCGATAGCCAACGTTATTTCAACGGATGACGCGTGATGGCTTAACGGAGGGCCAACAATCGTGATCGCTAACGAGATACTGGACAGCCGGTGACGCCCTCATCCCCGTCACAATTTTTCACTCACAAAATTTAGAGAACTCCGCCGCCGGTTGGTTTGGTGGCGAAGGTCGAAACCGGGCTGACGTTGAGACGATAGGCGTGTGCCGGAGCCCGCAGCAGTATCCGGCGCAAGTTGAGTTGCCGTGATTACCAGGTCGGTCCATGCATCGCGCAGTGATCAGCCACCACCAACTGATCGACGATCAGGCACTCCCGCATAGCTGAATGTTTGCTGCTCGTGTAGACACTGGTCTGCGGGTGGGCGTAGTGTCACGCCCCTGAAGGCTTTGCGGTGTGTGACGGAGGCGATGTGTCGGGGAATGGGCGATCAACTGAACAGCTGACAGCGTTGTCCGATTGCCGCGATTTGACACGATCGGCTGCGGTGACGCAGGAGTTGTCCGCACATGATCTTGAACCCGTTTGCCACGGGGCCGATGACTCCGCACGTCGGCTAGCGGCGTTCGCTGCCGGGGCGGTGCTGCTGGTCGTCGGGGTGGCTGGGCTGCACAATCTGTATCGGGCCGGGGACGGTATGGGCGAGCTGGTGAAATGGTCAGGGCCGTTGCTGTTGTGGCTTTCGTGCCTGGGCGCCGGAATCAAACTGGCGATGTGGGGTGCGGGGCCGGTGACCGCGGCGGTGTTCGACGCGGCGAAGGCCCGGTTGGCCGAGTTCGGGCGCGCCGTCGTGGCAGCAGCCGGGGTAATCATCGGGGCGCTCGGTATGTGGTGGACGTTCCGGGGCGGATATGTCATCTGGTGAACCGCCCCGGCAAGTCGGGCGACTGTGATGTCCCCCAACTTGCCGGGGCGGTTCAGAATCCCTCCCGTGGGTTCGTCTATACCGGAGGGGGATTGGTTCGCGCGTATCGAGCGGTCGCTGGAGGAGTATCCCCAGGACTGGGTTACCGCCGCGACGGAAATGGGTGAAGACGACGCTTGGAGTTTGTTGTCATGGGCGGAAGTTGCTGCCAGCCATATCGTTCGCAGTAAGTCGCGTCGAACGCTCATAACTTCAGCGTTCCGGTGAGTACTGTCCTGCAAAGTGGTATCGACTGGCGCGAATGCTCACTAGTCGCGTCACTTCTTCACCGCGCAGCCGACTTGTCAGACATCGACTTTGCAGCCTGTGCTGCGGAAGGCTGCGCGTTGGCGGGGTCCATAGGCGAGCAAGCGTTGCCACTACTGCTCGGCGCGGAGGCGAAAACGCCTTCGACTCACGTCGAGTTGGGGATCCAGGGCACGTTCTCGTTTACTCGGCGCGCTCCTGAATTCGACGTTCACGATCTCATGCGTCGGCTGGGTGTATCGGAAGGATGAGAACCTTCAGGATGCGCCTGTGGACATGTTGATTTCTCTTCTGCCGTAAGCTATTACAAGTTCCGGTGCGATCAGGATGCGGGTCGCTGACGCTCGGCAAGTCGGCTAGACCATCGGGGTCGGAAGGCGTCATATGAACGAGACACGTGACGTCGTCCTGATGGAGGGTCTGGGACCATTTTTACCGTGTGCATCGGCCGTGGTCGTGGCATAAGACATGGGCGGTTAGCTAGCAGCAAAAACCTTGGGTCGTATGATCGTCGCCATGGCTGATGGGTCCAGCTGCCAGCGCCGCTGGCGGGGTGTTCGGGCAGCTGCGGTGATCGCAGCGGCGACTGTCAGTGGATGTCACACAGATGCGCCGCCAGTGGGGGCTGACCCGTTGCCGTCATGTGATCGGATCAGCACTTGGGATGAGGGCAATCAGAAGGATTGCCAGTTGACATCCAGCGACCATGTAGGGCTGTTGTTCCAAGGACGGACCATCCAGAAAAACACTGGGGCGCAACGTTTTGGCTATCCAATGACGTACGAGGTCGATGTCAATGTGATGACGCCGGGCGGGCAAGAGCAGCAGGTGATTACCGAACCGGCAACCAGGCCTTGCGGCAATGGGTTCTTCTTGCGCGACCTTGATGGTGATGGTCGAGACGAGATACTGACCATCACCGGCTGCGGCGGCACCGGTGGCGAGAGCTTGGCAATCTGGCGAGCAACGGGGGATTCGATCCAGTTCGTACGTGCCGGCGAGACGTTCGGGTTCTTAAATTTCTGGCAGACCACGGACGGGTTTGTCGCTCAGTATGCGCATTCGAGCGCCGCCTCTGGTGTGGTGTCACTCTACGAGTTTGTCGGTGATCGGTTGGTGGAGACTGCTGCCCTTGAGGTCGCGGTGGCAAGTCTCGATGACCGGTGGATTACTCATCCGTGGATAGTGACCGGTAACACCAAATGTGCGTTGGGTCGTGAGGGCCGCCCACCCAAGACGTTGGCAGCTGGTGATGAGCGGCTGAAGGCTCATGGGATCGATCCGGCTACCGCGGAACAGTATCTGTGCGCCGCGTTGGGCGACTATTACGCGAAAAAGTAGGCACCTGCCTCAAATGGATCGGATTATCATGACTACGCGAGTTTCATTACTGCATAGGATGATTGACGCGTTTCGCGCGGCCTTCCGCGTTCGGGAGGTCTCGCTCCATCTGGTGGCAACCAGGCCCCAGCGTTGGGCACTCGGACTAACCGGGGTACTTCCGGCGCCGCTATGGTCGCAGTCATTTGGCTTCATCGCGGCTTTCGCGACAGCGTTGGGGTGTTTTGGGGTTTGCGCACCGCCAGCGCTGGCCGATACTTATGGCGTCAGGCACTTCGCCACGCCGTCGGGCAATATCTCCTGCATTATCGACAACGAATGGCCAAGGCCTTCCGTGCGGTGCGACCTCAATGAGGCCGGATTCACCCCGCCGCCAAGGCCGTCCACAGATTGTCATGGCGTCTGGGGGCGAAGTGTAACGATGACTATCGGCGAGAACCCTGCATTCCATTGCATCTCAGACTGGGCAGGTGGCGAGAACTTGTTCGTGCTGAAGTACGGCGACGACACGAAGGTGGGCCCATTCCAATGCTCGAGCCGAGTCGACGGCATCACCTGTGTCGACACCACCACCACCACCACCGGCCGCGGGTTCCGACTCGCACGGCAATCCTACGAATTCCTGCGTTGACAAGGCCAAATTCGTCCACTGCTTGAACAGCGAGAACGGCTATCGCCCGCTAGCCTGCGTGGGTCCGGGCCTTGCGGCGGATGTATTCGCGTCGGGCCCATGCGATGGCGATTGCCCATCCGGCGATACCCAAAGCCGTTGCCGCCACAGCCATGATCCGGTTGTAGGTGCTCTGACGATGTATGTCGTATCCGCTGCTGGGCATGTGATCCGGGGAACCAGTGAGCAGTTGCTCTTTGGTTCTTCCGTAGTGGTGGCAGCGATCCCACTGGCTCATGGGTTTGTGATCGCAAGTCGCTGGGTGGAGGTACGTGGTGGGTGCGATTGCCAGAAAGAGTGTGCACATAGGTACTGCGATCACAAGGCGCCAGTCCGCGTAAGGGTTCTTCGACAGGAACGGACGCCGCCTGCCGTCTTCGGAATGTTTGCCAGCCATGGCCGGGCTACCTGGGCCCAGGCAGGTACGGGTACGGATTCCCGTACGGGTGCTGCGGTGGTGGTTTGCGTCGCCGCGACGCGGTGATGGCGACCACGATGGTTCCCGCTCCGACGAGCGTGATGCCGCCGATGGGGCCCGCGAAAGCCGCTGTGATGGCGCCGTTGCCTGCGCGGGGCCCAAGTCCGTAGGTGATGTCTGAGTACCCGTCGCAGCTAACGGTGTAGGTGCCTGCTTGGTGGGCGCTGACCACGTAGAGGGCATGCCATTGGTTGATACTCATGGAGCCGTTGTAGCGGCTGACGGTAGCCTCATTGTTGTTCTCGTCGCGGGCCACGCAGCGTGTGTTTTGGGTCAGCTTCGGTACGGGTTCGACATCGGCGACGTAGATGATCATCTGTTCGCCTGAATCGAATTGTGCAGTGGCGGAACCATTTGCATCGAACTGACTCGTCGGGCCCTTCAACATCGACATCAGTCCGCCGACGAACAAGCTGATGCCGCCGATCAGGCCAACCGCTATCAGCGCTGCGCCGATGGCGTACCAGTAGCGCGGTGTCGGCCGGTGTGGCGCGGCGGGAGCAGGTGCGGCCCACCGCGGCGGCGACGGTGGGGGCGGGCCCCAGGGATACGCGCCGGGGTGTGGCGGAGGTGGCGGTGGCTGCGTCCCGGAAGCACCAAGATCATTGTCTTGCACCGCGTAACCCCCGTTTTCATCTCACCTGTTCAGAACATGTATGAGAGTAGCTGACGGGCCGGTCGTGGTCATGGGAGTCAGTTCTTCAAGTAAGCCCGACCCCGATTGGTTTGCTGAGTTTCGCTATAGTTCGTGGTTATGGGGATTCCTGCGGGGTTGAATGAGTTGCTTTTCGAATCGGGTGCCGACGTTGTCAAGCTGAAACCTCAGCTGGGAGAACCAGGTATCCGGTCCTCTTATCTGGGTAGGTATCGGTATTGGCCTGTGGGCAGTCAGTGGCCCAACTATTACTGCGACTCGATGTCATTTGTCTGCCAGATCAACTTCGCGGAGGCGCTGCAGCTGCCTGGTTTCTCGATCGAAGGCATGCTGTGCAGATCCGCCTGATCGGGTTGCCCTGGTGGGCGCGGTGGGTGTGCACATTGGCGCTCATGTCACTGAGTTTGAGTCCGTTGCTCCTGATCATCCCGGCCGTAGATTTCAGCCCGGTATGGGCTTGGGGACCGATCGGGATGGGCGTGGCCATCGCAGGAGCGTCGATCGCCTACCAGGAGAAGGCGCATCGCGCCTATTTAGCGGTGCTGGATAGTGTTAGCGACTCGCAGCGCGCCGATGTAGTGAAGGCGTTGTGGCGGCGACACATCCCGGCTGATCCTGTTGTGCTGCGCTGGGCGATCGAACTGGGCGAAACCCTGAGCAAGCTCCGCAAGGACTCATCGTCTCTGTCGACACCGGTGATCTGGAGCGCGATGCCGATCTTTCAGATTTACATCACGCACAGCGTCAGGACTGCTGCCGGGTGGACTTTGTTGGCTGTTCTGTTGGTGCCGCATTTCATGTCTGAGTGGTTCGTCAGCCGCCGCCAGGAGCACCATATTGCGGTGCTTCGCGCTGCAGCAAACGGGCAGAGCGCAGATCTCGGTTCCTTCCTAGGAAAGCGAGATCGGCTGTGGCTGGTGGTGATTGCACTGGGTCTCGTTGCGTGCGCTACTGCGTTCGCGGTGACCTATGAGCGGGAATGGCCCAGAAGGGACTGCGAGCAGACACATGATGTCATCGTGGCCGTTAACGAACGGAATTGGCTGACCAACGGGCGGCTGATTGAGCAGGGCGGCCCTAGCGTCGCTGATTACGAAGTGTGGTCCGATCAACTTCAGCGCGAAGCAGACAAGATGAGCGCGCCGGATGTGGCCCCACGGGTACGCCGTATCGCGGATCTATCGGTGCAGGTGACGAACGTGGTGCGTAGCGCGCACGCGGCTGCCCCGACCAGTAGTGCTGCAGAGGTCGCCGACCGGGGACCGGCGTATCAGAAGCTCATCGTGCAAATGCTCGACGAAGTAAAGGCCGTCAAGACCTTCTGCTGGGGTGAATGAGAATGAGGTTTCTGATGCAACCCGGATCGTGTGGCTGGACCGATATCAAAGTTTTTGGGAGCCGGACATTTTGAGCACCGGAACCGTTGTCCTCACAGTCTTGCCGTTCGCGGCAAGCATCATGTCGAGCGTGGTGCTGTGTTTGATCCTCTCGGCGGTGTGAAGAAGGCTCGGGCGGCTGGTCAGTCGGCGCGCAGCTGCTGCAGCATCCCGGGGCGTAGTTGATCGGCGATCCGCGCCCACGGCACGACGACCGGGACGTAGTCGCCTGCGGCATGTGCGACGGGCACGTACACCTCCAGGCCGGCGGAGGTTGGTAGCCACGCATCGGCGAAGTGGGTACCCATGACTGTATCCACGCGTTTGGTGGTATCCAGTTCGGGGAGCAGGCTGCGCAGGCGGTCGAGCGCGGCGGCGCGGTCACGGTATAGATCGTCGACGGTGATCGGTGTGGCCGTCGTGGTTGCGATCACCACGGTGCCCAGGCTGCGGTTAGGGTGCGCTGCGCCCTTGCCGTACCAGAGGAGCACGATCCTGCCCGCGACGGCACCGGCGCCGATGCGGGTCACTCCGCTGCGATAGCCGCCGGGGAGTTCGCAGTCGCTCACGCTGGTCTCTTCCGACGCTAGGGCCATCCCGGCGCGCGAGGCTTTCATCGCGTCGTTGAATCGTTTCGTGACGGCGGGGTTACCGCCCGATAGCGTTGGTATCGAAATGTTCTGTCCTTCTGGTGTTCCCGGTGTTGCGGTAAGCGACGGAATGTATCCGTGGGTGGGGGAGGCGAGGGCTCCTGTGGGGGCCGGGCTGGTCCAGTGCGGCGATGATCCGGGAGTGACGGATGCAGTGGGGGAGGTCGTCGACGATGCTGAGCCGGAGGACGCTGGAGGCGTGGAATTCTGGCCGCAAGCCGCCATCGCAAGGAGCGCAGCGGCGGTCGTTGCCGCCACGGCGATCCGGGGGTTCACGGGCGATTCTCCACGGCGGCCCGATACTCGCCGGATTCAGGCAACGGGGCGTGCACGGGCCTTGCCAGTAGTTCTGCCCGGGCCTCGAGCAGCGGGGGATAGAGCCACCAGAACACCGCAGCCCATGTAAACACCGCAGCGCTGCAGACGGTTGCGAGGCTGATCGTCGCTCCGGCGGCTGAAATACCCACCTGGATAAAGACGTTGACGGCCATGGATCCGATCAAGAACCTGCGCACTGCTGGCGACATCATGCGTAGCTGACGTTCAATCGTGTTCTGGGCCAAGCGTGCAGCGGCGCGCCGGACCATGGGGTCGGCCGGTATTGGCCCGGACAAGACTGCCTTGGAAGCCTGACGGTACTGGGCCGGTGTCAGGCCGTCGAGCAGCTGCTGGAGCTGCGGGGCTCTGGATCGTGCGGCCAGAGCCCACACCAGCCCGCCGACGAGCGCCACCACGGCGATGCCGATCCACCAACCGAGCCATTGCCCCTGTTCGTCTTCGCGGTTGATGACCGCCACAGGAACGCCCGCTGCGATGAAAATCAGGGCTGAATACGCAAGCCACTGAATCCGCCACGGGGCAAGCGCAAGTCTTATCCACACCAGCACAGTGTAAGCAGACAGCAAACCATTCGGTGTGAGAGGATGGCGGGCGGTTGGGCGATCTGCATGGAGGGGCGGGTGTGGACGGAGCAGGTAACAAGATGCGCGCGGTTGTCGCAAGGTTCGTAGTGGGATTAATTGGCACGATCGCGGTTTCGCTGGAGCCGATCGGCACGCTCCCGAATGCCGCTGCGGCACCGTGGATTCCGGATATCGACTCGCTGATTGACAACACCGGTCCCCTGGATACCAGGGTGGTTGGCATCAACGGTGGGCGCGCCATATTTTTTAGCACCGTCAATGGTCTTTTGTGTGCGCAGACAGTGGTCAAGATTGCATTCCAGGTGTCCTGCGCCGGAGAGTTTCCCGGGCAGACGCCGGGGCCGCAGGTTGTGACGGTGGGCTCGGCCTACAGTCAAGGTCTTGGGCCGGGCGCTTTCATGGACAAGCCCGCTGAAGAGTACTTCGGTGATACCAGCAATGTGGCGCCTATTGCGCTCGCGCCAGGTCACAAGATTGTGTTCTGGAATAATTCGGCCACCGAGTCGCTCATGTGTGGGGTGCCGATGTCAGCGGACGTGGTCTGTGTCCTCAAAGCGCCACAGGAGGTGGGCGCCAGCTCGAGGCAACCGGTCACGCATGGGTTCGTGATCGGGGCTCCCAAGAGCTGGGTTTTCTAGTTTCGACATGATCGGATGAAGGAGTATGGGTGATCGGCCGATCGTTGCGTCGTCAAAGTGTTTGCACTACAACAGTATTTTCCCTCATTGGCGTCTGCGTTCTGTCTGCGTGTGGTCAGACCCCAGACGAGATGCTTGCCGATGAGCTCAATGACATCTACCGCGAGGTCGCCCAGGCGGTGCAGAACCACAACATCGATGCGTACAACGCGTTGACCTGTGCCCGGCAGCACTTGGATGGGATCGATTCCATTAAGAGCGGCTCTGCAGCCGATCTACCCGCAACTAGCGCTCTCACCGACGTATCAGTGCACGGCGACGCCGCTCTAGCCACGCTTGCAACCCCTCCTGAGATAGCGCGCGAGCTGGCCGAGGGCTACCGTGTCGCGTTCCTCAAAGAGAACGAGGGTTGGAAGTACTGCGGCGGTATCGTCGCGGTAGGGATTGCGTCAGCGCGCTCAAGTGGCAGGCAATGATGGTCACCGTGTGGCGATCATTGATAGGGAAGTGAGCTGCAAAGAAGCGGCGATCATCGAGCCAGCACTGGCTAGGAGAATGAGGCAGTATGGTTCCTGAAGGTCAGCCGGTTGGGCAGCCCGGTTCGTTTGAGCGGCGTGGTGCTGCAGGGAAATTGGCGACGAGGCTCTCCATGCTGGCCACGGTCGTGGCGACGTTTTTGTTTGGAATGTATTGGGGTTTTTGGCGTGTCGCGGTGGTGCTCATCGAGTCTCAAGGTCGCGCCAACGCCGATCCCGACGACTATTTGGACCAGATTCGTACCGCTGGTCTCTGGGCAAACTTGTGCCGTTTAGTCGGCCCTCTGGTGGTGGCACTCGCCGTTGGACTGGCAGTAGACGGACTCAGGAAAGCGCCGCCTGCACGCGAATTCCTGGCTCGCTATGCCTTGGTTGCGGCTGCAGTGATAGCACTGGGCTACGTAGCCGTATGGGGTTTCCAGCTCGCCGCGGAGATCGCCGCATGAGTGGCCCCAAGGGGGCCATCACCAAACCTCATGAGAGTTGGATGTTTTGAGCGCTAGAT
>MAEX01000031.1 GCA_002013415.1 Mycobacterium sp. D16Q14 | reverse complement strand
GCGGGAATTACCCTCCGCCATAGCCGTACTGATTACGGTAGTGCATGCACAACCCTACGTCCACTCCAATAAACATGCAGGACATGGTCGGTTTGTTGAATGTACGCGACGTCGGTTCGTAATTTGCTGCGCGCTGCGCACATTGGTCACTTTTCCCATACATCCGCGCATCTCTTGCATTAACGCAGGAAAATTTCTGTTACCCATCCCACCTTTTTCGCGACGCGCGTCCCACTCTGTGGGATAGCTTGCGCGCTACTTCATTCGGCGCCGCACACCCCTTCAATAGGGCCGAAACTGGACGCTATGCCCACTTTTCCGGGGGCTAGGCGGCTAGCGCTGAAAATCCGACAGCCCACCCATGATGTCGGCCACCGAACCACCCCTCGCGTTTCTGAATCCGATTCCCGCCCAGACATTTGTGGCCCGCGGATCCCCCGCGCGCATCGCTGCTGCCCGAACTGGGCTCGTCAGATAGTCCACTTCGGGATACCCAATGGGGCGTGCGCTTCATGCTCATCGACGAACCCGTTGCGTGACCCTCGTGCCACCGCCCCGAGAATTATTTATTCACAATAGGTTTCAGAGAACGCCGGATTCTGCAGTGCAGCGCGATGGACCACTCGTCATCGCTGAACCGCGGCACTCCCAGCTCCACCCCGTGCCCCTGCACCTCACCGGCAAGACCTTTCGCATATCGCTGGATCGCTTCCCTTGATGCCGCACTTGGTTGTGGCACAGAAAGATTCACACAGATAGCACCGGCGGTCAGCGTACGTGCGGCGACGGCCGCGACAACTCACGAACATCGAAGAGACCCGCGATCACGGTCAGGCCTTCATGTCAAGGACCACGCGGAACCTCGCCGCGCCGGAGAGCATGTGTTCGTACGCCCGTGGGGCCTCCGATAGGGGCATGATCTCGTTCATCGAGCGGATACCATGGTGCTGAGCGAGATTCAGATTGTCTTCGTTCTCTATCGAGCTACCCGTCAGTGATCCGACAATCGAGCGGGTCCCGAAGATGAGGTCAGGGATGCCAGCCTCGATGGGCTCCGAGTCGGCCCCCACGACTACCAGCTTGCCATTGGGTGCCAACCCCGCGATCAACGGTGACATAGACGATCCGCTGGATGCCGTCGCGATGATTGCGGTGGCTCCGCCCAACGCGCGCAATGCCTTCGCGGGACTGCCCGCGGTGCTGTCGATGTACTCATCGGCACCGAGTTGCGTCGCAAGATCTGCCTTTCCCGTGCCCCGGGCGATGGCAACAACCCGGTAGCCCAGCACCTTGGCGTACTGGATACCGAGGTGCCCGAGCCCGCCGACGCCCTGGATCGCGACCAAAGAGCCCGGCCGGGCGTTCGCGGTCAGCAATGCGCGGTAGACGGTAAGGCCCGCACACAGCAGCGGGGCCGCGTCGTGCGGATCAACACCATCCGGTACTCGGACGAGGCCACTAGCCCGGGCATACGCCACCTCGCTGTAGCCGCCGTCGACGGTGGTCCCTGTTTGATTCTGATTGGTGCAGTTCACAAAATCTCCGCGACGACATTGCTCGCATTCACCGCAGTGGCCGTTGAGGTACCCGATACCGACCCGCTCACCGAGTTTCCAGGCACGTACTCCCGCACCGACAGCATCGATCACGCCCACAATTTCATGCCCGGGCACGATGGGTTTCGACGGATCAGCCCGCAGGCCCTCGGCGGCGAAGGCGTCGGTGTGGCACACCCCGCACGCCTCGACCCGAACTCGTACCTCACCCGGATGGGGTTCCGTAAGTTCTCGCTCCACCAGCCGAAAGTCCCGCTGGCCGGCTACTTCGAATGCACGGTATGTGGACACGCCTCCCACAGTGGCACATATCGCCGGGCTGCGATATGTGCATACGGGGGCGGGAAGGACGCGGCGAGCTAGCGGTCTACTACTCACCACACCTCGCGGGATGCGAGTCAGATAGACCCGCGGTCGCCATCTTCATCGGAGTAGTGGCGACACGGTGTGAGGATCGTTGACAGACCACTCACTGCCCGGTGTCGCCACCGCCCCATGGGGTAGCTAGCAGGCCAGCGTGACGTACGCGACCTTTTGTCCTGCAGTGGGAACCGTCGTCGGCTGGTTGCGCATGTTGCGCCCCGGCTGCACATTCTGAACGCCTGACTGCTGCGACACTCCCTGAACCGTGCACTGCGACGGATGGTCCGACCCTACCTTGGTGATGATCACCCGGTACCCGTTGGACTTGAGGTCAGAGATGACGGAGTCCGGGTCCGCGGCGGGACCGGCCAAGGCTGCGGCGGCTGTGGCCAGGGACAGCCCTGCGGCAGCGAGTAGCGCCGCCGCGGTCGTGATCTTCTTCATGATTGTTGCTCCTTCTGCGTCGTCGAAGATGAAGCTGAGTTACATCTAGTTACGAAGCGTTGTTCTTGTTGGTGCCATAGGGGACGTGCGGGTTGGTGCCCAGCGGGACCAGCGGGTTGGCGCCCTCATAGGTCGGCTGGTGCGCGCCCTGCTCGTAGACGACATCGCCCGGAGCAACGCAGGGACGTAGCTCAGTGGCGTTGACACTGGTCTCGCTGGCGTAGCAGACCGGAGGAGGCGTAGGCCCTGCCAGGGCGACAGGGGCGCCCATGACAGCGACGGCTACGGCTGTGCCGGCGCCTCCGACGATTGCAGCGAGTGACATTTTCATGTGGTGTTTCCTTTCCGCTCGGTCATCTTGCTAATGGCCTAGGAAGCGAACATCACTTGCCAAAGACATCAACGTTGATGCATTCACCCTGTTCAACGGCTTCAAGGTTCACCTGGTTCCCAATTTATGAGATCCCCGGCTGATTCTCAGCTAAATCTCAGAGTACCCCATGGGGGTTAGGGTCTGAGAGAGATGGTATAGAGCCGTTAACGCGTCGTTAACCTGCACAAATGGGTGTATAGCCCTAGATCAAGTGATCTATAGTTCGATCATGCGATCTAATTCCGGCCATGAGCGCACCTTCACCGAGGTCGCTCGCCGCGATCAGATCGTCACGTGCGCCATCGAGGTCATCGCGGAGGTCGGTTACCCAAAAACCTCAATCCGAAAGATCGCCGAGCGCGCTGATATCGCGATGAGCGTGGTGCTCTACCACTTCGGCTCCAAGAACGGGCTCATCGAAGCGGTGATCGCGTCGATGTACCGGTCGGGCATTGCGGCCGTGGTCCCCGAGGTTGATCGTGCGCGGACTCAGACCGACAAGCTCGCGACCTACATCCGTTCCAGCATCAGCTATTTCAATACTCACCGGATTCAGTTGGCCGCGCTAGCGCAGCTCGGCACGAGTTACAAGCCCCGCGACGGAAGACGTCTCGGGGACCTGGGCCTCACACCCGAGCTGACCCAACAATTGACCCAGCTCGACCCGTCGGCCATTCTCCGCGCGGGCCAGAAAACCGGTGAATTCTCCTCATTTCCCGTCGATTCCACTGCAATCGCACTACGAGGAGCCGTCGATGTCGTAGTCGAGAAGATCTTGCAGGACCCCGAGTTCGACGCGATGGGGTACGCGGAGGATCTCGTGAAGATGTTCCGCCGAGTGGTACGGAGGGCGTAGTGGCTCGTATCGTTATCGCCGCTATCGGCAGCCACGGTGATGTCGCACCGTTGACCGGCATCGGTACTCGCTTACGTCAGGCCGGGCACCATGTGACACTCGCCGCGTATGAACGCTTTAACTCTTTGATATCCAACGCTGGCTTAGATTTTCGTGGCATTCCGGAACCGGCGACGCCATCGGAGAATGCCGATGTCAACGTCACGAAGGAGCTCGCCGAGTTCCTCGCTCCGCGAGGTATGCGATCGCTCGGCATCGCACTGCTCAGCGCCATTCACGACGTGCCCGCGGACCTCCTGCTGTTATCGCCGTACTCCGAACTGGCTGGGCATCCGCTCGCCGAGGCGAAAGGCATTCCCTCCATGGGGATCAGGCTGCAGCCCTGGTCTGCCACCGCTGAGTTTCCCCCGGCCGCCCTCGGAGCCTGGTCCGCAGGGTCGGCAGCCAATCGTCTGGCCTCCCACGCCGGGGCATGGCTTGTCGATCGCCTCTATGGCGGGGTGGTGTCCGGGTTCCGGCGAGACCTCGGCCTGCCGAAGGCATCGGCCGGTCAGCTTCGCCGGAGCAGATCTGGGTCGGAATGGACTGTTCTGCACGGCTTCTCGCCGCACATCGTGCCGCGACCATCGGACTGGCGACCGGGGCTGGAGGTCACCGGATACTGGTGGCCGCAGCCCGATCCACGGTGGCAGCCCTCCCCCACGTTGGTCGATTTTCTCGCAGCGGGTGATCCTCCGGTGTTCATCGGCTTCGGGAGCACGATGACCTCGGCCGCTCAGGCAGTGCGCGTGTCTGAGCTCGTGCGGGAGACGCTCCGCCTGGTGGGTATGCGCGGAATCGTACAAACCGGTTGGGCAGGAATCAATGCCGCTGACGATAGCGTCCTGACGGTGGGCGAGCTGCCACACAGCTGGCTCTTTCCCCGAATGGCGGCGGTCGTGCACCATTGCGGCGCTGGGACGGTCGCTGCCGGCCTGCGTGCCGGGGTGCCTACTGTCGCCGTGCCCGGCCTGGGCGATCAACCATTCTGGGCTCGACGGCTCCGCGATCTCGGGCTCAGCGCCGGCACCATCCCGCAACGAACCCTGACGGTAGAACGGCTTGCCGACGCCCTCCGCGCTGCCGTCACCGACCGACAGCTCACGGGCCGTAGCCGCCGGGTCGCAGACCTCATCGCTACCGACGACGGCGCCGCCGGCGTTGTCGTGACCGTCGATCGAATGCTGGGCTGAGGGCGCTGGCGTGAGGCCTTGCCAGGGGTGACCGAGGAAGTCCGCGACACCCCTCGCGAGTCAGTCCACGTCATCAACGCGGTGAGGACTCGGTCGCGGTTTCCTGGTCATGCCTTCTGACAGAATTACGGAAACAGTGTTGCCGTAATTGCCCGCCGGTGTCAAGATCGACATACTGGCCGGTGTGACGGACGAGCGACGAACACGCGGCCGCCCACCCGTACCCATGGATTCGATCGTCGACGCGGCGCTACGAATCGTGGACGAGGAGGGCGGCGAGGCACTGACCATGCGCGCGCTGGCACGCCGGCTCGATTCCGGGACCGCGACAATCTATCGGCATGTCGAGAACCGCACTGAGCTCGTCGCCTACGTCGTCGATCGAGTATTCGGCGAGGTCGAGTTCGACGACGGGAAACTCGCGGAACTCCCCTGGCAGCGCGCGTGCACCGTCACCTCACGTGCTTTGTTCGATGCAATGCGACGCCATCCGAATGTCGCCGCGCTGCTCACCGATCAACTGCCCGTCGGGCCGAAGGTTTTCATGCTGCGCGAGCGCACGCTCGCACTGTTTGTGAACGCAGGATTCTCACCGGTGGATGCGGCCCGTATATATACGACTGTGGGTCGATACGTCCTGGGTTTCGCGACTCAGCTGGGGGTCGAACACAGGAGCCGCAGCACCGATCCCGCGCTCCTCATGCGGCTTGTACAGGGCCTCGACCTGGCCAACTTTCCGATGACACTCGCGATCGGGAATTCCCTGGCCGTTTCGATCGAGGATGATTTCGAGTTCGGACTCGGGCTCCTTGTCACCGGCCTTGAGCACCTGCACGACAAGTAGCCGGTCACAGCGTTGGTGACATCACCACAGCAGTAGGGTCGAGTGATGACCAGCGCCGGATACGTGCTCAGCACTGACACCGCGGTAACGCTTCTCGCGGCCGGACTCATCTTCCTACTCGCCCTTGGATTGGGCGTGTGGAAGTACCGCCAAATGGTCACGAGCCCAAATCATCTCGCCCATCCGTACGTCGATACCGCACATAGGGCCGCACTGCTTTATGCGTTCGCCACCCTGCTCACTGCGGCGTTCGTCGAGTTGAGTGCGTGGCCCGGCTGGGTAAACCTCACTGCCGCCATGGTGCTGGTGTTCTTCTTTCTGGCAGCCATCGTGAGCTACATGGTGCACGGGGCCTTACGCGACACCAACAATCAATTCGAGGATCCCAACCCCGGCATGCACGTGGCGATGGTCCTACTGATTATCGGCGAAATGGGCGGGTTCGCGGTCTTACTTGCAGGATTCGTACGTGCCCAATGGTTTTCGTAAGAGTTACCACACATACGGCAGTAGGCGATAGCGCGCCTTCTGCGCGTACTCGCGGTATCCATCCAACTGATCGACGAGCAACCTCTCTTCGTCACGGATGCGCACGATGAGTGCGACCAAGCCGGCGACGACCGAGACCAGCCCCCAGTACGAGCCGAGCGCCAGCGGAAAACCCACAATGGTGATCACATTGCCGGTGTACATGGGGTGGCGCACCAGCCCGTAGAGACCAGTGGACACGACCGTCTGTCCCGTCTCCACCTGCACGGTGGAGGCCGCGAAGCTGTTCTGAATGACCACAAGGCTCGTGACACCCAACCCCACGGCCACCAGAACATCACCCATGAGGCATATCGCCAATGGCACCGACGACCAGCCAAAGCGATGATCCAGCGCGCTCATCACCACCATCGCTGCCAGCGATATGTACCAGCCGCCGATAAGGACCTTTTGCACCGTTCGGGTCTCTGCCACCGGCCCCGCGTGCTTACGCCGTTGGTGCGCAGCCGGATTGACCTGCTGCAGATACACGGTGGGTACCCATGTCGACAGGGCGAACACCACCAGAAAGACCCACACCTGCCAGTAGTCGAGGGTTCCCGCGAGCAAGAACAGTACCGCGCCGAACACGGCAAGTTCGACGATCCCTAGCCCCAACACCCGCGCAATGGCCTTCACTGATCCTCCTGTTCACTCATCGAGTGGGACAGTTCGCCAACTGCTGGGCCAGGCTTCTGACCGATGGCGCATCGAACAACGCGAGCATCGTCAGGTTCACGTCCAGGGCCGTGTTGATCGCGGCGACCACACGCATCGCCCCAAGCGAATTGCCACCCAGGTCAAAGAACGACTCTTCAACCCCGACCCGGTCCACACCCAGCACATGAGCGAAGATGCTGGCCAGGATCTGCTCGTTCAAGCTAGCCGGGGGGCAATAGGCGCCGTTGGTCTCGCTGACGTCGCCAACCGAAACCCCAGCCGGCGGTGCGGTCCGGTTGATCCACCCGCTCCACCGCGTGCGCCCGGTCTTGTCCGATAGGTTCAGGGACGACAACGTGCGCCCCGGGTGCGAGGTCATCCACACCAGCACCTGTATGAACCGCTCGATCAGCTCTTCAATGCTGTCCGCGTCGAACACATCCATGTCGTACTGAACCCGAAGGTCCAATTCACGGCCGGGGCCGGCCTGCACGGCGATCGGATAATGGTAGTAGTCGCGACTGCTGAAACCTGTGATGGCTAAACCGTCGATCTCCGACTTCGTCCCCGTATCGGTCGGATAGTTCTCGTAGACGAAAACGGTGTCGAACAGTCTCTCCTGACCGGTAATGCGGTGAATGTCACTAAGCGCCAGATGCTGGTGATCGAGAGTGTCGTTATGCGCACTCTGCAACTGATGCAACAGATCTGAGGTAGTGGTATCCGCGGCGACGGTCGCCCGCACCGGCACCGTGTTGATCAACAGTCCCACCATCGATTCCGCACCGAGCACCTCGGCCGGCCGTCCCGAGACTGTCGAACCGAAGGCGATATCGTGCTGGCCGGTTACCGAACTCAGCAGCAACGCCCACGCGCCCTGCAGCACGATGTTGACGGTGGTCTGGTGCGAGCGCGCCAGCTTGGTGAGCGCACGCGTGGTCTTGGAAGGCACCCTAAACGAATCGACACTTCGCCGTCCAAACTGCAACTTCTGCTGCGGGCCAACGAGAACGGGCGTGTGAAAACCGTCCAACGCCCGACGCCAAGCCGCATGCGCAGCGTCGTGATCACGTTCGGACAGCCAGGTCACGAAGCTGCGGTACGACGCGGCCGGGGGCAGTCGCAGCCCGTGATAGCCGGCGAAAATCTCCTGCATGAGAATCGGCATGGACCAGCCATCGAGCACGATGTGGTGATTGGTGAGCACAAACCGATGCCGGTCGTCCGCGATACGGATGAGCACAGCCCGGAACGCCGGCTGCTCGGCGAGATCGCAGACCGCGGCGCGTTCGGCGGCGCATATCTGTTCGATCTGCTCATTGACATCCAGATCGGCTCTGTCGGTGTCCAACTCGATGTATCGCCAGGGAGCTGTGGGATCGGCAGGAATTATTTGCACCGGATGCTCGAACTGTTCGGAGAAGCGAGCCGCCAGGTGCGGATGCCTTCCGACCACCGCCTGCACCGCATCGCCGAGCCGCTCCGCGTCGAGCGAGCCGCTCATCGCGATATCGAACTGCACCGCATACACATCGTCGCCCGAGCTGTTCGCGATACCCGCGTGATAGAGCAGACCCTGCTGCAAGGGGGTCAGCGGTAGCACGTCGGCGATCGGGAATTGATTCTGCAGCCCATCGATCTGCTGCTGGCTGAGCCGGGCGGGGACGATATCGGACGGCGTCAATCCGCCTCCGCCCCTTCGTACATACGCGCAGATTCCGGCCAGCGCGTCAAACCACAGCCGGTTGATCCGGGCGACCGCCATGCGATCCAGTGCGGTCGGCGCCCAGGTCCAGGTGGCGTTCAGATGCGGGCCGGTGTCCGTGTCGATGGTGACGGCATTGAGCTCCACGGTGTGCGGCAGCGCGATGGGCATCGCCCCGGCGGCGCCAGTCAGGGACAAGCCTTCTTGACTGAAGCGCCATACATCTCCGGAGGCGTAGGCCGCCGGAGCCCCCAACCGCCCGAGATAGTTGAACCCGATTGCCGGGTCGGATGCGGGCAGATCCACATCGGGGTTGAGGTAGCGCAGCAGACCGTAGGTCAGGCCGTCGGGTAGACCACGAAGCTGCTCCTTGGCATCTTTGATGACCGTTCCCAGCGCCGTGTCTCCGGCCACCACCTGCGTCCAGCGCAACCCACCGACCGCCAACGACACCGGGTACTTGGTGGTGAACCACCCCACCGTGCGCGACAGGTCGATACTGCGATCCGCGGCTCCCTCCGGGTCCGCCAATTCCTCCTGGCGTCCATGGCCCTCGACATCAATGGCGATCGGAGCACCGCCGGTTCCCAAATGCTGTGCCCACGCCAAGGCAAAGGCGATCAACAAGATCTCGTGTACCCCGGTGTGAAATGCCGCCGGCACCTCACCAAGGAGCATGTGCGTTGTCTCGGCATCGAGAAACTCGGTGAGGTATCCGGCCGTGGCAAACGTATCCTCAGCCGGTTGCGGAGCAGCCAGGGCCGAGGGGATCGCCCCCACCCGCCGCCACGCATCCGCCTCACGCACTACGGCGGGCTGGCGCGCGTGTTTGGCCAGCCGGTCGGCCCACCGCTGGAACGATGTTCCCGCCGGCGGCAGCAGCACCTCTTGCCCACCACGCAGCTGCGTAGAGGCGATGGTCAAGTCCTCCAAAAGAATCCGCCACGACACCCCGTCGACGGCCAGATGGTGAACGATCAACACCAGCTGGCTGCTGGCAGTTACCCATAGCGCGCGCAGCATCACCCCGGCCGCCGGGTTCAACCGCGACCGCGCCGCCACCACCGCCTCATCGGTCAATGTGTCCACCGATTGC
Organism: Mycobacterium sp. D16Q14; assembly: GCA_002013415.1. Lineage (GTDB taxonomy): Bacteria > Actinomycetota > Actinomycetes > Mycobacteriales > Mycobacteriaceae > Mycobacterium. Next base: position 27,181 of record MAEX01000031.1, on the reverse strand, counting down.
AGACACTCATGCGCGTCGACCGTGCCCGGCTCGGGCACCGTCAACGACCAGCCCCCGGCATCGTCACCCTGGGCACGCAGCCGCAACATGCCGTGTCGATCCAGCAAGGCCTGCAGCATGATGACAACGGCCGCCTCGGTGACACCTGTGGGTGATTGCAGCACCACGGTCTGGTTGAACTCGTCAATCGGGCCGTCAATCCCCTTCAACCACTGCATTATCGGGGTTGCCACCACTGACCCGAGGCCCTCGTCGACCACACCGCCGGTGGTGTCCGCCATCCTGACCACCCGTGCCAGCCGGGCCACGGTCTGCTGCACGAAGATATCGCGCGGCCGACCGACCAGGCCGGCGCCATGAGCCCGCCACACCACCTGGATGGCGGAAATGCTGTCCCCACCGAGGTCGAAGAATGAATCGTCGACGCCAACCCGGTCCAGACCCAGAACCTGCGCGTAGATGCCAGCCAGAATCTCCTCGACAAGGGTGGCGGGGGCCCGATAGTGATCGACATCGGTGTATTCCGGTGCGGGCAGGGCCTTCTTATCGATCTTGCCGTTGACCGTCAATGGCAAGGCCGCCAAGGCGACCACGGCGGCAGGCACCATGTAGTTCGGGAGACACTCGGCCAGCTGGGCGCGGATCTTGCCCGAGTCGGCGGTACCAGTGATGTAGCCGACCAGACGCTTATCACCCGGACGATCTTCCCGGGCAATCACAACCGCCTGCTCAACCCCATCCAGATCCATTAACGCCGAATGGATTTCACCGAGCTCAATGCGATGTCCGCGGACCTTCACCTGCTCATCGGCGCGCCCCGCATACTGCAGCTGGCCGTCCTGCCCCCAGCACATCAAGTCCCCGGTGCGGTACATCCGCGACCCCGGCGTCCCAAACGGGCAAGCCACAAACCGCGAGGCGGTCAAGCCGGTCCTGCCCACATAACCATGGCCCAAACCAGCACCCGCCACGTACAACTCGCCAACCACACCGACCGGTACCGGCCGCAACCATCCATCCAGCACGGAAAACCCGAGATGGGCCAGCGGCACACCGATCGGGCTGACCGTGCTCTCAAGATCGGCGGCCGTGATTTCACGGAACGAGGCATGCACCGTCGTTTCGGTGATCCCGTACATATTGATCAATCGTGGTAACACCGGATGCCGGTCCCGCCACGGCTTCAAACGCTGCGGTTCCAACGCCTCCCCTCCGAACACCACCACCTCGACACCGAGCTGGCCCGCGGACTCGGCGGCCATCGCATCCACCGTCTGCAGCGCGTAGAACGCCGACGGCGTCTGGCTCAACACGCTGACCTGCTCATCGACCAACAGAGCATGGAACTCTTCGGGTGACCGCACCACCGATTCGGACACAACCACCAGCCGCCCACCATGCAGCAGGGCGCCAAAGATCTCCCACACCGAGAAGTCGAAAGCTAGCGAATGGCTCTGCGCCCACACCTGGCCCGCCGACAACTCGAGGTCGGCATCAAGCGCTCGCAGTAGACGAGTCACATTCCGATGCGGAATGGCAACACCTTTGGGCACACCGGTTGTCCCCGAGGTATAGATCACGTAGGCGACATCTGCGGCCGTCGGTCCCACCGACGGCACGCCGGCCGGCTGAGCATCAAGCGCCGGGTCATCAATGTCCATGACAACGACCCCGTACCCATCCAACCGATTCACCAGATCGGCGGTGGTCACCGCGACTACCGGCTCGGCGTCCGCGACCACGAACTCCAGCCGTGTATCCGGCACCGCCGGATCGATCGGCACATAGGCCGCACCGGTCTTGAGGACCGCGAGGATCGACACGATCGCCTCAATCGACCGCGAGAACAGCAGGGCCACTCGCTCTCCAGGGCCCACGCCATACTGGATAAGCAAGTGCGCCAATCTGTTCGATGCCTCATCCAGTTCCTGGTAGGACAGATGACTGCCGTCGAAACAGACCGCCACCGCCCCCGGCACCCGAGCGACCTGCTGCGCGAACAACGCGGGGATCGACACCGGGGTCTCGGGCCTGCCCAACTCTGCCCGATTGCCCCAGCCATCCAACTGAGCGAGCTCCTCGACATCCAACACGTCGATCGCCGACAACGGCCGGGTGTCGTCGGCAGTCATCGCCTCGAGCACCCGTTGCAACCGATCGATCAGAGTCTCGACACTGCCCGTGTCGAACACATCGGTGCGAAACTCCACCGTCCCCAAAATCCCGGCGGCATCGCCTGATTCGGTCCAAGACTCGGACAATGAAAACGACAGATCCATGCGGGCCGAGTGAGTACCCAGCGGTAACTGGGTGAGCCGCAGGTCTGCCAACGCCACTCCGCCGCGAGAGTCGCCTATCTGTCCGGGCACGTTCTGCCAAGCCAGCATCACCTGCACCAAGGGGTGATGGGTCAGCGACCTGGCCGGATTCAATCGCTCGACGAGCACCTCGAATGGCACGTCCTGATTCTCGAAAGCGCCCAAACTGCGTGCCCGCACCTGAGCCAACACCTCGGTGACACTAGGGTCCCCTGCTAGGTCGACCCGCAGCACCAACGTATTGACGAAAAACCCGACCAGTTCATCGAGCGCCGGGTCGCGACGTCCGGCGATCGGGAATCCCACCGCCACATCAGAACTCGCGCTGAGCTTGGAGAACAGCACAGCGAGGGCCGCCTGCATGACCATGAAACTCGTCGCGTTGTGTTCCCGGGCCAATCGATTGACCTGCTGCTGCAGATCCGCAGGCCAGGTCACGTCCACCCTGGAGCCACGTTGATCAGCCACCAATGGATACGGCCGGTCGGTCGGCAGCGCCAAACGCTCGGGCATCTCGGCCAGCGCTTCTTCCCAGTAGGTCAATTGCCGGGAGATGCGGCTCTCGCTGTCATCCAGCACGCCCAGCTGCGCGCGCTGCCACAGTGTGTAATCGGCGTATTGGACGGCCAATGGCTTCCAATCGGGGGCCTGCCCCGCATGCCGACTGGCGTAGGCCACACCCAGGTCGGCGACCAGTGGGGTAACCGACCAACCGTCTGCGGCGATATGGTGCACCACCGCCACCAATACGTGATCATCCTCGGCAGTGCGGAAAAGCCTTGCTCTCACCGGGATCTCAGTCGAGAGGTTGAAACTGTGCCGCGCCGAATCCGCAATCGATTCTTCCAGTCGGCCTGCCGGCCATCCGGACGCATCCACAACGTCCCAGCCGAATTCGATCTCCTCGGCCGCGACGACCAGTTGCTGCGGTTTCCCGTCGACCGCCGGGAACAGCGTGCGCAGGCTCTCATGGCGATTCAGCACGTCCACGAACGCCGAGCCAAGGGCATCCTCATCAAGGGGCCCCTGCAGGCGCAGCCCCACCGCCAGATTGTAAACCGGTGAAGGACCATGCAATTGGTCGATGAACCAGAGTCGGCTCTGCGCAAAAGACAGGGGCATCACCTCCGGCCGCTCGCCGGCTACCAAGGGCTCCAGTCGACGCTCGTCACCTCCGATTCGGAGCATCAGCTGCGCCACCGTCGGAGCGTCGAACACCGCGCGCTCTTCTAGACCGGCATCCATGGACCGGTTGAGCGCGGCGACCAGACGCATCGCCAACAGCGAGTCCCCACCTAGGTCGAAGAATGAGTCGTCGATACCGACGCGGTCCAGGCCCAGAACTTGCGCATAGATGCCAGCCAGGATCTCCTCGGTCGGATTTGCCGGGGCGCGGTATTGATCGATGGATCGATACTCCGGCGCCGGCAAGGCGCTCTTGTCGAGTTTTCCATTGACAGTCAACGGAAAGCCTCGCAAGGTGACCACCGCGACAGGGACCATGTAGGAGGGCAGCCTGTCGGACAACCCATCACGCAACACCACCGGGTCGGCCGTGCCGGTGATGTAGGCGACCAACCGCCTATCTCCGGGACGGTCTTCGCGAGCGATAACTACAGCCTGGTCGACACCTTCGAAACCCAGTAACACTGACTGAATTTCACCGAGCTCGATGCGATGCCCACGAATCTTGACCTGCTCGTCGGCCCGGCCCAAATATCGCAGTTGTCCGTCGGAGCCCCAGCACACCAGGTCTCCGGTGCGATACATCCTGGTACCGGGCTCTCCGAACGGACAGGCCACAAATCTGGTGGTGGTCAACGGCGCACGTCCCAGATAGCCATAACCCAAAGCCGCACCGGCCACATACAGCTCGCCGACCACATCAACCGCTACCGGCTGCATCCAGTCATCCAGGACCGCAAATGCCAAGTGGCCAAGAGGTACTCCGATCGGGCTGTCTGCGCCGTCGACGTCGCCGGCAACGATCTGACGGAACGAGGCGTGGACCGTCGTCTCGGTAATCCCATACATGTTGATCAATCGCGGTGACCCTGGATGGCCCTCGAACCACCCCCTCAGACGCTGCGGCTCCAACGCCTCCCCTCCGAAGATCACCGCCGCAAGATCGAGCTGCCGACCGTTCGGCCGAGTCGCGTCCAGAGCCTGCAACGCATAGAACGCCGACGGCGTCTGACTCAGCACGTTGACGTGTTCATCAACAAGCAGCGCATGGAACTGTTCGGGTGAGCGCACCACCGAATCCGACACCACCACCAGCCGTCCGCCATGCAGCAGCGCACCGAAAATCTCCCACACCGAGAAATCGAAGGCCAACGAATGACACTGGGACCAAACCTGTCCCGGCGACAACTCCAGCTCGTCGTCAATTGCCTCAATCAGCCGCGTCACATTATGGTGCGCAATAGCAACACCTTTCGGGACGCCGGTGGTTCCAGAGGTATAGATCACGTACGCGATATCATCGCCGCCGGGCGTCACCAATGTTGGCCGTCCATCAACCGCAGCAGTCTCGGTGTCGGCGGGGACATCGCCAACGTCAATGACCACCAGCCCGCGTCCGTTCAGTCGGCTCGCCAGATCGGAGGTGGTGACCGCGACCAACGGCTCAGCATCGGCCAGCACGAACTCCAGCCGCGCATCCGGCACCGATGGGTCAATCGGCACATACGACGCACCGGTTTTCAACACCCCCAGGATCGCTACGACTGCCTCAACCGATCGTGAGAACAGCAACGCCACCCGCTGCCCTGCACCCACCCCGTGCGAAAGAAGCCAGTACGCCAACCGATCCGAGGCCTCATCGAGTCCGCGGTATGACACGTGGCTGCCACCGAAGCTGGCCGCCACCGCGCCCGGATGACGCGCAACCTGCTCGGCGAACAATGCCGGAATCGACATCGAGGTCACGGGACGGTCCAGCGCGGCCCGGTTACCCCACACATCCAGCTCCGTGCGCTCATCCGTATCGCCCAGATCCATGGACAACAAACGCCTGCTGGCATCGGCTTTCACTGTTGCTGCACCTCCCCCGTCATGGCCTCCAGCACTCGCTGGAATCGCTCGACGATCTTCTGCACCCGGTTCACACCGAACGCGGCGGTATCGAATTCGACACGCAGGACCAGTTCATTGCCGGGCATGGCTTGCAGGGTCAGCGGGTAGTGGTTGTACTCGCGGCCACTGACTTCGGTGATGGCCAACCCGTCTGCCATCGATGACGCCACGGACTCCACCGGATAGTTCTGGTAGACGAACAGGGTGTCGAACAGTTGGTCATGACCGACGGCATGGTGGATCTCACTGAGGGCCAGATGCTGGTGGTCGAGGGTATCGCTATGGCGGCGCTGCAGATTGTCCAGCAGCTCGGCGATGGTGGTGTCCGGCGTGATCGTCGCTCGCACCGGCACGGTGTTGATCAGCAGGCCGACCATTGAATCCGCACCCGCCACCTCCGCGGACCGGCCTGAGACCGCGACACCGAAGGCGACATCGTGTCGGCCCGTCAGCCACATCAGCACCTGCGCCCAGGCCGCTTGCAGCACGGTGTTGACCGTGGTGTGTTCAGCACGCGCCAATTCGTTGACAGCCCTTGTTGTCTCAGCGGGCAATCGGTAGGTCTCCGTGGCTCGTCGCCCTGACGTTGTCCTGGCCTTGGGGGCGACCAAGGCCGGGGTGTCGAATCCTGCGAGAACGTCGCGCCAGGCCTCGCGCGCACTGTCGACATCTCGATCGGACAGCCATGTCACAAACCTGCGGTACGACGCGACCGCGGGAAGGCGCTGTCCGTAATAGCCGGCGAATATCTCCTGCAGCAGGATTGGCAGTGACCAACCGTCGAGCACGATGTGGTGATAGGTCATGACAAACCGGTGAACATCATCGGATACGCGGATCAGTGCCGCGCGGAAGGCCGGCTGGCTGACCAGGTCACACACCAATGCCCGCTCGACGGCACACAGCTCCCGCAGCCTGTCGTCCATATCGGTTTTCTTCGTGGATAGGTCGAGGTACTGCCAAGGCACGCTGGGGTTGGCCGGAATGATCTGCACCGGTTCGTCGAATCTCTTGTCGAACCGGGCCGCCAGGTTCGGATGGCGGTTGATCACTGCGCGTACCGCCTCACGCAGCCGCTGCGCATCCAGCGGACCAGTTACCGTGACATCGAGCTGCATGGCGTAGACGTCATCATCATTACCGCGAGTGGCATTGGCCTGGAACAGAAGTCCGCGCTGCAGGGGTGTCAGGGGCAGCACATCGGCGATCGGGTCGTCTCGATCGAGTTCGTCGATCTCCTGCTGGGTGAGGCGGGCGGGGGCGATGTCGGACGGTGTTAGACCACCGCCACCCCCGCGCACATGCATGCAGATCCCGGTCAGAGCGTCGAACCACAGCTGGCTGAGTCGACCCACTTGCACATCGTCAAGTGCCGAGGGGGCCCACGTCCAACTGGCGTAAAGACTTGGACCGGAGTCTGTCTCGGCGGTACTCGCGTTGAGTTCCAGGGTATGTCCGAGGGGCATGGATATCGCGGCGGCCGCGGCGGATACCTCCGCTGCGTCGTGACTGACCTGCCACAGTTCGGTGAGGACCTCCGACTCTGCGGCCCCGGCCGCCCCCAGTCGGCCGAGGTAGTTGAATCCAATGGCCGGATCCGGTCCGGACAGATCGATATCCGAGTTGAGGTAGCGCGTCAGTCCGTAGGTCATGCCCTCGGGCAGCGCCCGCAATTGTTCCTTGGCGTCTTTGATCACGCGTCCAAGTGCGGCATCACCTGCCACCACCTGGTCCCAGCGCAACCCGCCCCCGGATCGCCCAACATGGCTCGCGACTCGCAATGCCACCGGGTACTTGGAGGTAAACCAACCGACGGTGCGGGATAGATCGATGTTGGCAGCGATGTCCCCGAGATCCTCCACGCGGCCGTGCCCCTCGACGTCGATACCTATCGGCAAGGTGACGCCAAGGAATTGGGTTAACGCCAACGCATAAGCGATCAACAAAATGTCTTGAACCCCAGCGTGGAACGCCGCCGGGACCTCGCCCAACAGCGCGCGGGTCGTCTCAACATCCAGCGATGCCGTGAGATTGCCTGCGGTGGCATACGTGTCCAGCTCGGGCCGAACCGCGGGCAATGCCGATGGGGTTGCCAACACCCGGCGCCAGCTGTCGGCCTGTTCCACCGCGTCCGCGGTGTGCGCGTATTCGCCGAGCAGTGATGCCCACCGGGCGAATGAGGTTCCGGTCGTCGGCAATGCCACGGGTTGACCCTGGCGATGCTGCACCCACGCGATATTGAGGTCTTCGAGCAGGATCCGCCAGGACACCGCGTCAACGGCCAGATGATGAATCATCAGTACCAGCTGGCTCGTAGACGTCACCCACAACGCGCTGACCATCTCTCCCGCGCCCGGATTCAACCGCGACCGCGCCATCATCAACGCCTCATCGGAAAGCGTGTCCGCCGAGTTGAGATGCGGCAGCACTGAACCCTTTTCAGGAACCAGAAGTGACCAGTCCTGGGCATCGTCCACCTCGGCGCGCAGTCGCAGCATGCCGTGCCGGTCGAGCAGCGCACCCAAGACAACCTCCACCTCGGACTCGGTAGCTCCCGGCGGGGCCTGGATAACCACCGTCTGGTTGAACTGGCCGATCGGGCCCCCGGATTTTTCGACCTCCCGCAGCCAGCGCATGATCGGGGTCGCCGCAACTGGCCCGACACCCTCGTCAAGCGGACCTGTGTCATCGCTGGCCATACCGACCACTTGGGCCAGTCTGGACACGGTCTGCTCAACAAAGATGTCTCGGGGCCGACACGTCACACCGCATGCCCGGGCCCGGGCAACCACTTGCATTGACAGGATGCTGTCGCCGCCCAGGTCGAAGAAGGAATCGTCGACTCCGACACGATCGAGCCCGAGAACCTGGGCGTAGATGCCAGCCAGTGTCTCCTCGATCGCATCGGCCGGAGCGCGGTATCGATCGACGTCCTGATACTCCGGAACCGGCAGCGCGCGGGTATCGAGCTTGCCGTTCACCGTCAACGGCAAGGCATCCAGAACAACAATCGCGCTCGGGACCATATATCCAGGAACTCTGTCTGCCAATGCATTTCGCAGCCCGGCCGAGTCCACCGCCCCGGTTACCGATTCGGTGACGTAACCGACCAGACGCTTGATCCCCGGTTGGTCCTCGCGGGCGATCACCACTGCCTGCGATACGGCATCCAGCGCAGCCAACGCCGCCTGCACTTCTCCGAGTTCGATGCGGTACCCACGGATCTTCACCTGGTCATCGGCACGCCCGAGGTACTGCAGCTGGCCATCGGCTCGCCAGCTCACCAGATCGCCGGTGCGATACATCCGCGCACCGGCCTCACCGAACGGGCACGCCACAAAGCGCGATGACGTCAACCCCGACCGGCCCAGGTATCCGCAGGCCACACCATCGCCGGCCACGTAGAGCTCGCCGGTCACACCGACCGGCACTGGCCGCAACCACTCATCGAGTACGAACAGCGCCGATGTCGGCACGGGCGCACCGATGGGCGCGGCCCCGGATCCAGCCGTCAACGGTGTGCTCATCGATGCGTAGACCGTGATTTCGGTGGGACCGTAGGCGTTGATCACCGTCCGTGCCGGTGCCCAGCGATCCACTACCTCGCCGGGACAGGCCTCGCCACCGAGAAGCAGCGCCACCGACTCCAGCCCCTGCGGCGACAATGCCCCAGCCGCAGAGGGGGTCTGGGTGAGCACGTTGACGCGCTCGCCGACCAGCAGTGCATGGAACTCATCGGGTGAGCTCACCATCGATTCGGGCACCACCACCAGGCGTGCGCCGCCGAGCAGCGCGGCCCAGATCTCCCAGACCGAGAAGTCGAACGCGTACGAATGACACTGTGTCCATACCTGATCCGTGGGCAGGTGCTCCGGAGTCGACCGCGCCAAGTGGGTCACATTGTGGTGCGTGACGGCCACTCCCTTGGGTACACCGGTGGTTCCCGATGTGTAGATGAGGTAGGCGATGTCCTCGGGAGCCGGGTCAGGAAGTGCCGTACCGAGTTCGTCATTCACCATGCAGTCATCGATATCGGACATATCGCCGACATCGATGACCACCAACCCTCGACCGTCCAACCGCTCGGCCAGACCGCCGGTGGTCATCGCGACCACGGGCGCCGCATCGGCCAGCATGAAATCCATCCGCGCGGCAGGCACCGCCGGGTCGATCGCGAGATACGCCGCCCCGGACTTCAGTACCGCCAGCATGGCGACGATCGCCTCGGCGGAGCGTTCCATCAGCAGCGCAACGCAGCCTCCCGGACCCGCACCCTGCGCGATGAGCATGTGCGCCAAGAGATTCGCGGCCCCATCGAGTTGCCGATAGGTCATCGAACGCTCGCCGTGGGTAATCGCCACCGCCTCGGGCGTGCGCGCCACCTGCTCCCCGAACAACTCCAGGACCGATACCGGAGCGCTTCGCTTCCGGCACAACATCGCTCGATTACCCATGGCGTCAAGACGGGCGTGCTCCCGCGCATCGACCACGTCGATCGATGAGAGGCGCCGGCCCACGTCGGCGGTCATCGCCATCACCACCCGCTCGAAGCGGTCGATCAGCGTTTCGATGCTGGCCCGGTCGAAGACGTCGGTGCGGAACTCCACCGTCCCGCCGATACCGGCGGGATCACCGGTGTGCGTTCGACGTTCGGCTATCGAGAAGCTCAGATCCATCCGAGCGGTCTGGGTGTCGGCCGCCATCTGGTTGACCTCCAGGTCACCCAGTGCCAATCCGGGCCCGGACGTGTTGTTGTCCTGTCCGGGGACGTTCTGCCAGCCCAGCGCCACCTGGACCAGGGGATGGTGGGTCAGGGATCGGGTGGGGTTGAGCCGCTCGACAAGCACTTCGAAAGGCACGTCCTGGTTTTCGTACGCGGCCAGACTCCGTCCTCGCACCTGGGCAAGCAGCTCCGCGATTGTCGGATCACCGGCCAGGTCCACCCGCAATACCAGGGTGTTGACAAAGAACCCGATCAGCTCATCGAGGGCTGGGTCTCGGCGCCCCGCGATCGGGAATCCCACGGCGACATCGGTACTTCCGCTGAGCTTGCCCAGCAGTACCCCGAGCGCGGCCTGCAGCACCATGAAGCTGGTGGCATTGTGTTCCCTTGCCACTCTTGCAATCTGCTGTTGCAGGGCAGCGGGCCAGTCCAGTGCAACGGTGGCGCCGCGCTGATCTGCGGCCGGCGGGTATGGCCGGTCGGTGGGTAGCTCCACCCGTTCGGGCATCCCCGACAGCGCATCCTGCCAGTAGTTCACCTGGGTAGCGATGCGACTCTCACCATCGTCGAGATCGCCGAATTCGGCGCGTTGCCATAGCGTGTAATCGACGTACTGCACCGCCAAGGGCGTCCAACCGGGAGCCTGGCCCGCGGCCCGGCTGGCGTACGCCACCCCGAGGTCGGCCACCAGTGGAGTGATCGACCAGGCGTCGGCCGCAATGTGGTGTACCACGGCCGCCAACACGTGTTCGTCGCCTGTGATGCGGAAGAGCCGCGCTCTCAAGGGTATTTCAGTAGCCAGATCGAAGGTGTGCCGCGCCGCCTCGCCAATGGCCTCCTTTAGCTGTCCCGCCGTCCAACCGGTGGCATCGACGATGTCCCAGCCAAAGTGAGCACGGTCGGAGGGCACAACCAGCTGCCGCGGCACTCCCCCTGTCGCCTGGAACAGGGTTCTCAGGCTCTCGTGGCGGGCCACCACATCAGCCAGCGCTGCACCCAGCGCGCCGACGTCCAGGTCCCCGCTGATTCGAAGAGCTGTCGCCATGTTGTAGACCGGCGAAGGCCCTTGTAATTGATCCAGGAACCACAACCGCGATTGGGCAAACGAGAGCGGAATCTCTGCAGGCCGCTCGCGAGCCACCAATGCGCCGATCGTGTTCGACTCCCCGCCGATGCGAGGTGCCAACTGGGCCACCGTCGGCGCTTCGAACACGGTGCGCACTGATATCGCGGCATCCAGGTCGGCATTGACCGCCGCGATCAGACGCATCGCTGACAGCGAATCCCCGCCCAGGTCGAAGAACGAGTCGTCGATGCCCACGCGTTCCACACCCAGTACCCGCGCGTAGCTTCCGGCCAAGATCTCCTCGGTGAGGGTGCTCGGGGCGCGGTAGCGATCGATGTCCTGATACTCGGGTGCCGGTAGGGCGCGGGTGTTGAGCTTGCCGTTGACGGTCATCGGCAACGTCGCCAGCACCACTACAGCGGCCGGAACCATGTAGGCCGGCAGCTGCTCGGCAAGTTGGGCGCGCAACTTGGCCGGATTCGTTGTCCCGGTCACGTAGCCCACCAGGCGCTTGTCACCAGGGCGGTCCTCGCGGGCGATCACCGCCGCCTGCCCGACCCCGTCCAGTCCCGCCAACACCGCCTGGACTTCTCCGAGCTCGACGCGATACCCACGGATCTTGACCTGCTCATCGGCGCGTCCCACGTACCGCAGCTGCCCGTCCGTGCCCCAGCGCACCAGATCACCCGTGCGATACATCCGTTGTGGCGACGCTCCCGCGCCGACGAAAGGACAGGCGACAAATCGCGAGGCCGTCAAACCGGTTCGGCCCACGTATCCCACACCCACACCGCGGCCAGCGATGTACAACTCGCCGACCACACCGGGGGGCACGAGACGCATCGACCCGTCCAGCACGAACATCGCCGCACCCGAAACCGGTACACCGATCGGAATGTTCGGTCCCGCCGACTCGGCATTCAGCGGCTCACTCCGTGAGGCGCAGATCGTGGTCTCGGTCGGGCCGTACGCGTTGACCATCAGCCGTCCGGGGGCCCAGCGGTCCACCACCTCAGCCGAGCAGGTCTCACCGGCCACCAACAAGGACACCGATCCCAAGGCCTCGGGCTCAAGCATCGCGACGGCCGAGGGCGTCTGGCTCAACGCGCTGACCTGTTCGGCCACCAGCAAGGCGGTGAGGTCCTCCGGTGAGCGCGCTACCGACTCCGGCACCACGACCAGCCGTCCCCCATGCAGCAGCGCGCCCCAGATCTCTTCCACCGACGCGTCGAAGGCATAGGAGTGCCACTGCGTCCACACCTGCCCTGCCAGGAAGGTGTCCCGTGTCCCCATCAGCTGCGTCACGTTGTGGTGAGTGATCGCAACGCCCTTGGGGACACCGGTAGTACCCGATGTATAGATGATGTACGCGAGATCATCCGGATCCGGCAGTGGCAGTGGCAGTGCGGAATCCACCGCGGGAGCGGCGGCATCCGCGATGTCGCCGACATCGATGATTGGCAGGTCGTACCCGGCCAGACGATCGGCGAGACCCGCCGTGGTGATCGCGGTGGCCGGCGCGGCATCGGCAAGCATGAATTCGATTCGCGCGTCGGGCAGTGCCACGTCGATCGGCAGATATGCGGCCCCGGTCTTGAGCACCGCCAACATTGCCGTGATCGCTTCCGGGGAGCGTTCAGCCAGCAGTGCCACGCATGCACCTCGGCGGACACCCTGGGCGATGAGTCTGTGCGCCAAACGATTTGTGGCATCGTCGAGTTCGCCGTAGGTCATCTCACGTCCGTCGAAACTGATCGCGACCGCCTCGGCCGCACGCGCGACCTGTTCGGCGAACAATGACGGAATCGACACGGGGTCCGGAGCCGGGTCGGTTAACACCGCACGGTGGCCCCAGCCGTCGACGCGGGCGTGCTCGGCCTCATCGAGCACGTCGATGCTCGAAAGTCTCTGGGAGGGATCGGCCGTCATAGCGGCCACCACCCGCCGCCACCGTCCGAGCAGCGTTTCGATGCTGTGCGTGTCGAACACGTCGGTACGGAATTCCACCGCGCCGCCGATCCCGGCGGGCTCTCCGCCCTGGGTCCAGCGTTCCCCTAGCGAGAACGTCAGATCCATCCGGGCCGTCTGCGTATCCACCGGCAGCGGCGTCACCCGCAGGTCGCCGAGCCGCAACGCATCAGCGGGACCTGTGTCCTGCCATGGCAGATTCTGCCAGGCCAATGCCACCTGTACGAGCGGGTGATGAGTCAGGTTTCGGGTGGGATTGAGCCGCTCCACCAAGACTTCGAAGGGAACGTCCTGATGCTCGTACGCGGCCAGGCTGCGCTGCCGCACCTGGGCCAACAAGTCCGCCACAGTGGGATCACCGGCCAAGTCCACGCGCAGCACCAAATTGTTGACGAAGAAGCCCACCAACTCGTCCAGTGCCGGGTCCCGACGCCCCGCGATCGGGAAGCCAACGGCCACATCGGAAGTCCCACTGAGCCTGGAAAGCAGTACCGCCAGAGCGGCCTGCATCACCATGAAGCTGGTCGCGCCGTGTTCGCTCGCGACCATACGTATCTGCTGCTGCAATTCGGCCGGCCACTGAACATCCACGGTGGAACCACGCTGATCGGCGATAGGCGGGTAGGGCCGATCAGTGGGCAGCGCCACCCGCTCGGGGAGACCAGCGAGTGCGTCTTCCCAGTAAGCCAACTGCGCGGCGATGGGACTGGCGCCGTCGTCAAGGTCGCCCAACTGTGCACGCTGCCACAGCGTGTAGTCGACATACTGCGCAGCCAAGGGCTCCCAGTCGGGAGCGTGGCCAGCGCACCGGCTGCCATACGCCACACTCAGATCACGAACCAACGGCGTGAGGGACCACCCATCGGCAGCGATGTGGTGCACCACCGCTACCAACACGTGTTCATCCCTGGAGACACGGAAAAGCGTTGCCCGCAAGGGGATTTCAGCTGCCAGGTCAAAGCTGTAGCAGACTGCCGCAGCGACAGCCTCATCCAGGCGGCTCGACGGCCATGTCGTGGCATCGATGACATCCCAACCGAAGTCGGCCTCGTCCTCCGATACCACCACCTGCCGAGGCGTTCCACCGGGTGCCTCGAAGCGCGTGCGCAGACTTTCGTGACGGCCGATCAGGTCGCCCAGTGCCGCACCCAGCGCACGGGTATCAAGGCTCCCATGTAGCCGCAGGCCCACCGGCATGTTGTAAACCGGTGAGGGACCCTGCAATTGATCGACGAACCACAACCGGTTCTGGGCGAAAGACAGGGGAACCAGTGCGGGTCGGTCGCCCGCCACCAGCGGTACCAGGCGCCCCGTGCCCTCACCGATACGCGGAGCCAACTGGGCAACGGTGGGCGCCTCGAAGACCGTGCGCGCGGAAAGTTCGGTATTGAGGCTGGCGTTGATCGCTGCGACCAGACGCATCGTCGAGACGGAATCTCCACCGAGATCGAAGAATGAATCGTCGACGCCGACACGTTCCACATCCAGCACGCGCGCGAAGATTCCGGCCAGGATCTCTTCGACCGTGTCTGCCGGTGCCCGGTAATGGTCTGCATCCCGGTAGTCCGGCGCCGGCAACGCCCGGATGTCGAGCTTGCCGTTGACAGTCATGGGCAATGTCGCAAGCGCCATCACCGCGGCGGGAACCATGTAGCCGGGCAACCGATCCGCCAACGCCGCACGGGCGGTGATCGGATCGGCGCTTCCGGTGATGTAGCCGACCAGGCGCTTGTCTCCCGGACGGTCCTCGCGGGCGATCACCGCCGCGTGATCAACTCCCTCCAGCGCGGTCAGCGCCGATTGGATCTCGCCGAGCTCGATGCGGTACCCACGAATCTTGACTTGCTCGTCGGCGCGGCCTAGGTAGTCCAGCTGGCCGTCAGCGCGCCAACGCACCAGATCGCCGGTGCGGTACATGCGCGTTCCGGGCTCACCGAACGGACAGGCCATGAACCGCGATGCCGTCTGGCCCGAGCGACGCCAGTACCCCATGCCGACTCCCGCACCGGCCAGGTACAACTCACCGACCACGCCTGTAGGCACCGGGCGCAGCCACTCGTCCAGCACAAAGAACGATGCCCAGGCAGTCGGCGAGCCGATCGGCGGGGGACCCGCCTCGGCCTCCAAGGGAGCGCTGGCACACAACCACATCGTCGTCTCGGTGGGGCCGTAAACGTTGACCATCACCCGACCCGGCGCCCAGCGATCCACCAATGCCGGCGGACAGGGCTCCGCGCCGATGACCAGCGACACCGCCTCCAGACCGTCGACCGTCAGCATCGACACCGCCGACGGGGTTTGCGTCAGCACCGTCACCTGTTCACGCACCAGCAGCTCGTGGAAGTCACGCGGCGAACGGGCCACCAGCTCGGGCACCAGGACCAGCCGTCCACCGTGCAGCAGCGCACCCCAGATCTCCCACACCGAGAAGTCGAACGCGTACGAGTGGAATTGCGTCCACACCTGTCCCGGTTCCAGCGGCACGCCGATCTGTAACGAGTCGAACAGCTGCGTCACGTTGCGCTGACTGACTGCGACGCCCTTGGGTAACCCGGTAGTGCCCGAGGTGTAAATGATGTGGGCCATCTCGTCCGGAGCCGGCGGCGGCACCGCGGCACTCGGCTGGGCGGCAACAGCTGAATCCTCGACATCGAAGATCATCAGGTCGTACCCGGTGAAGCGGTCCACGAACATCGTGGTGGTGACGGCCGCGATCGGCGCCGCGTCAGACACCATGAACTCGACGCGGGCCGACGGCAGCGCTGGATCGATCGGTAGGTAAGCCGCGCCGGTCTTGAGCACCGCCAAGATCGCCACGACTGCCTCAGCCGACCGAGGGAACATCAACGCGACTCGCTCGCCCGGCCCCACTCCGCGACCAATGAGCATGTGCGCCAACCTGTTTGACGACTCATCGAGCTCTCGATACGTCAATGACCGATGCCCGCAGACCAGTGCCACCGCTTCCGGCACACGCGCCATCTGCACGGCAAACAGCTCCGGCACCGACGCCGGGGCTGGGAGACGTTTCAGCACGGCCCGATTACCCCACCGCTGCAGCCGGGCACGCTCTGTTCCGTCGAGCATCTCCACCGCCGCCAGGGACCGGCCCGGATCGGAGGTCATCGCCTCCAACACCGCCTCGATACGGTGCGCGAGGGCTTCGATATCGGCAGCGTCGAAAACTGCCGTGTCGTATTCGATACGCAGCCGCAGTTCTTCACCGGGTATGGCTTGCATCGTCAGCGGGTAATCGGTCGATTCGTGGCTCGTGATGTCGGTGATAGTGATGCCGTCAACGTCTGACAACGCGCCGCTATCCACCGGGTAGTTCTCAAACACGAACAGGGTGTCGAACAGTCGATCGTGGTCGGCGATGCGGTGAATCTCGCTGAGCGAGAAATGTTGATGCTCCAGGGTCTTGGCATGGGAGCGCTTCAATTGATCGAGCAGATCGACGGTGGTTGTCTGCGGGGTGATATCCGCACGCACCGGCACGGTATTGATCAACAGGCCCACCATCGATTCCGCGCCCACCACCTCGGCCGGCCGCCCGGAGACCACGGTGCCGAAGGCGACATCGTGGTGACCGGTCAATGAGGTGAGCAGCAGCGCCCAGGCGCCCTGCAACACGATGTTGACGGTGGTGTGCTGCGATCGCGCCAGCTCACCAAGTGCTCGGGTGGTTTGTTCGGACACCCGATGCGCCCGCACGCCCCGATACCCGCGAGCCGATTTCTGCCCCGAATCGACGAGTGTCGGCGTGTCAAAACCCGCGAGCACCTCACCCCAGGCCGCCTGGGCGCCCGCGTGATCCCGGTCTGCCAGCCAGCCGATGAAACTCCGGTACGGAGTGGCCGCGGGTAACCGCTGTCCGCGATAGCTGGAGAAAATCTCGTGCAGCAGGATCGGCAGCGACCAACCATCGAGGACGATGTGGTGGTTGGTGAGCACAAATCGGTGCCGCTCGTGCCCTGTGCGAATCAAGGCAACCCGGAACGCCGGCGGGTCAGACAGATCGCAGACCGCGGCACGTTCGGCGGCACACTCCCGCTGGACCCGCCCTTCCGTTTCGGCACTGAGGAATTCGATATCGGTGTCGATACTCAGATCGACATATCTCCACCCCGCGGTGGGATCGGCGGGGATGACCTGCACCGGTTGGTCGAACTGCTCGCAGAACCGCGCTGCCAGGTGCGGGTGGCGGCGCGCCACCGTTTGCACCGCATCGTGCAGACGATGCTGATCAAGTGGCCCGTCGACCGTGATGTCGAGCTGCACCACATATAGATCCTCAGGCCCATTTCCAGCGCTGCTGTGAAAGACCAGACCCTGCTGTAATGCGCTTAGCGGCAGTATATCTGCGATCCGATACTGCTGCTCCAACTCGTCGATCTGCCGCTGACTGAGCAGGGCAGGCGCGATGTCCGACGGGGTCAGTCCGCCCCCACCCTGTCGCACGTGCGCACAGATACCGACCAGAGCCTCGAACCACAGCCGGCTCAGACGGCTGATCTGGGCAGCGTCGAACATCGACGACGCCCAGGTCCAATTGGCTTGTAGCTGTGGGCCGATATCAGTGTCGAGGGTGCCCGCGTTCAGTGCCACCGTGTGCGTCAACGGCATGGGTATCGCTGCGGCAGCATCGGTCGACGACATGCTCTCCGTGGAGATCCGCCACAGATCATCGGATGGCTCCGTGCCGGCGCCCCCCAGTCGACCCAAATAGTTGAAGGCGACCGTCGGGTCGACCGCGTCCAGATCGACATCGGTATTCAGGTAACGCAGCAGCCCGTAGGTCAGCGGATCCGGCAGCGATCGAAGCTCCTCCTTGGCTCCCTTGATCACCGCGCCCAACGCAACATCTCCGGCCACCACACGGGCCCAGGGCAGTCCGCCGAGTGTCAACGCCACTGGGTACTTGGCGGTGAACCACCCGACCGTGCGCGACAGATCGACCTCGGCGGCTAGATCCTCGTGCCGTCCGTGCCCCTCGACGTCGATGCCGACTGGCGCGGCTCCAGTACCTGAGAATTCAGCTACCGCGAGACCGAATGCGATCAACAGAATATCTTGTGGCCCTGCATGAAACGCGGTAGGAACCTCGCCGAGTAGCATCCGGGTGGTCTCGACGTCGAGCGATACCGACAGCTGTCCCGCACTCTCGAGGGTGTCCATCCCGGGGTGCGCCGCCGGTAGGACCGGTGTGGTCGCCGCCACCTGACGCCACGCCTGCGCCTGCCGCTCCACCTCAGGATGCCGCGCATACGCGTCCAACAATTCGGCCCAACGCCGAAACGACGTCCCGGAGGCCGGTAGCGCAATGGGTTGCCCGGCACGACGTTGTGCCCACGCAATATTGATGTCTTCCAGAAGAATTCGCCAGGAGACCCCATCGACCGCCATGTGATGTACCACCAGAACCAGCTGGGCGGTGTCAGTCACCCACAGCGCGTTCAGCATCACCCCGGCGGGCGGGTTCAACCGCGATCGTGCCGCTACCAACACCTCGTCGGACAACGCCTCCACCACGTGCAGGCAGTCTCGCGCGCCAACCGCGCCCGGCTCGGGCAGCGTCAACGACCACCCGGCGACGCCGTCGTCCTCGGCGCGCAGTCGCAGCATGGCGTGGCGATCCAGCAAGGCCTGCAATACCGCTATGACGTCATCCTCGGTGGCATCTGTGGGGGCCTGCAGCAGCCCGGTCTGATTGAATTCACCAGTCGGTCCGTCAACATCCCTCAGCCACTGGATGATTGGCGTAGCCAGTGCCAGCCCCACCCCTTCATCGATCGGGCCGCGCGAATCTGCGGCCACATCGACTACCCGGGCCAGCCGGGCAACACTCTGCTCGACAAACACATCGCGCGGACGGCACACCAGGCCGGCAACTCGGGCCCGTGCCACCACCTGCATCGACAGAATGCTGTCACCGCCAAGGTCAAAGAACGAGTCGTCGACGCCCACTCGATTCAGTCCGAGGACCTGGGCGTAAATGTCAGCGAGAACCTCTTCGACGGCGTCCGCCGGGGCGCGATACCGGTCGCGGTCACGGTAGTCGGGAGCGGGAAGCGCCCGGATGTCGAGTTTTCCGTTGACCGTCAACGGAATGGCATCCAAGACCACAATCGCCGCGGGCACCATGTATGCCGGCAACCGATCCACCAACGCGGCGCGCAACTCACCAGACTCGGCGGTCCCGATGATATAGCCGACCAACCGCTTGTCCCCCGGACGATCCTCGCGCGCGATCACCACTGCCTGATCGACGCCCTGGAGGCTCGCCAAAACAGCCCGCACCTCACCAAGTTCGATGCGATGGCCGCGGATCTTGACCTGCTCATCGGCGCGGCCCCGATACTGCAGCTGTCCGTCAGCACCCCAGCACACGAGGTCGCCGGTGCGATACATCCGCTGTACGGGCGCTCCCGCGCCGACAAAGGGACACGCCACAAACCGCGCGGCCGTCAAACCGGTCCGGCCCACGTAGCCGTATCCCAACCCCGCACCGGCCACATACAGCTCGCCGATCACCCCGGCCGGGACGGGGCGCAACCGCTCGTCGAGCACAAAGAGCGCGGCCCCGGGCACCGGCGAGCCGATGGGCACACCCAGCCCTGCTTGTAGTGGCGCACTGATCGCCACGCACATGGTGGTCTCGGTGGGACCGTAGGCGTTGATCATTAGCCGCCCGGGTGCCCACTGATCGACTACCTCCGGTGGGCAGGCTTCACCAACTACCACCAATGCCGCCGACTCCAGGCCGTCCCGCGGTAACACTCGGACGGCAGAAGGCGTTTGAGTGATCACACGGACGTGTTCCCGAACGAGCAACGCATGGAAATCTTCGGGTGAGTTCGTCACCTCCTCGGGAACCACTACCACTCGCCCGCCCCGCAGCAGGGCACCGAAGATCTCCCAGACCGAGACATCGAAGGCCAGCGAGTGGGTCTGCGACCACACTCCAGGGTGCGGCAGCCCGGCATCGAGCGACTCGAGCAACTGCGTCACATTGTGATGGCTGAGGGCGACACCCTTGGGCACGCCAGTGGTGCCCGAGGTGTAGATCAGATAGGCGATATCGTCCGCGCCTGGTGCCGGAAGTGCCTCGCGGAGATGAACCTCCACAGAGTCGACATCGAAGCTATCCACGTCAATGATCGCCAAGCCATCCCGACCTAGCCGATCGGCCCGATCGGCGGTGGTGACCACGGCGACCGGCGCGGCGTCGGCCAGCACGAACTCCAACCGCGCATCCGGCACCGACGGATCGATTGGCAGATACGCCGCCCCGGTCTTGAGTACCGCGAGGATCGACACGATGGCCTCAGCCGACCGGTTGAACAACAGCCCGACACACTGTCCCGGGCCCGCTCCCCGCGCGATCAGTACGTGCGCCAATCGGTTCGCGGCATCGTCAAGTTCGCGGTAAGTCAACGAATTCTGGCCGTGGGTCACCGCGACCGCCTCAGGGGCGCGCGTCACGTGCTCGGCGAAGAGCCCGGGAATCGACACCGCCCTCGGCGCCGGACGCGACAACGTCGCGTGGTTGCCGAGCGCCGTCAATCGGGCGCACTCAGCGTCATCGAGTACCTCAACCGACGACAGCCGCACCGTCGGGTCCGCTGTCATGGCCGTCAGAACGCGCTGCAGGCGAGCGGCCAGCGTATGGATTGATTCGGCGTCAAACACATCGGTGCGGAATTCCACCGTCCCGCCGATGCCGGCCGCCTCACCGGACTGCGTCGTGCGTTCAGCCAGCGAGAAGTTCACATCCATTCGCGCCGTGTGTGTTTCCATCGGCATCTGGGTGACGCGTACATCGCCCAACACCACATTGGCCGCTGAATCATTGATGTCATGTCCGGCGATGCTCTGCCACGCCAACGCCACCTGAATCAGTGGGTGATGGGAGAGGGAGCGGGTCGGGTTCATTCGCTCGACAAGTACCTCGAAAGGCACGTCCTGGTGGTCATAGGCGGCCAGGCTGCGAGCACGCACCTGGGCCAGAAGCTCGGAAACGGTGGGGTCCCCCGCCAGGTCGACCCGCAGCACCAACGTATTGACGAAGAAGCCGACCAGCTCATCGAGAGCTGGATCGCGACGCCCGGCGATCGGGAAGCCCACCGCCACATCAGAACTGGAACTGAGCTTAGAGAGCAGCACCAGCAGCGCCGCCTGCACCACCATGAAGCTGGTCGCGTTGTGTTCGCGAGCCACCCGCGCAACCTGTTGCTGCAACTCGACGGGCCAGTCCACCGCGATTGTCGCCCCATGGTGGTCGGCCATCAGCGGGTACGGCCGATCGATGGGCAGCGCGATGCGTTCGGGCATCCCGGCCAACGCGCCTTCCCAGTACGCCAGCTGCCCTGCGATGCGGCTGTCGCTGTCCTCAAGGTCACCGAATTGCGCTCGCTGCCAAAGGGTGTAGTCGGCGTACTGCACTGACAGGTCAGTCCAACCCGGAGCATGCCCGCCACACCGGTCGGTATAGGCGAGCCCCAGATCGGCCACCAGTGGAGCGATCGACCAACCGTCGGCAGCGATGTGGTGCACCACCACCGCCAGCACATGCTTATCCTCGGAGACGCGGAAAAGCCGTGCTTTCATGGGTATTTCGGCGTCCAGATCGAAAGCATGCCGCGAGACGGCACCCATGGCACGCTGGATCTGCAGCTCGTTCCAGTCGGCGGCGTCGATGATCTCCCAGCCGAAGTCGGCGTTCCCCGGATCCACCACCACTTGGCGGGGGATACCGCCGGGGGCCGCGAATAGGGTGCGCAGGCTCTCATGACGATCCACCACATCCGCCAGCGCCGCACCCAACGCATCGGCATCCAGCTCCCCGTCCAACCGGAACGCGGCTGTCATGTTGTAAACCGGTGAGGGACCCTGCAACTGGTCCAGGAACCACAAGCGCGATTGAGCGAACGAAAGCGGTAGCACGGCGGGCCGCTCGACTGCCACCAACGGCGCCAGTCGAGCCTCTTCCCCACCGACACGGTCCGCCAGCTGGGCCACCGTGGGCGCGTCGAACAAGACACGCACCGCGATACCCGCATTGAGCGATACATTGATGGCGGCGATCAGACGCATCGCGGACAGTGAATCTCCGCCAAGATCGAAGAACGAGTCGTCGACACCGACGCGCTCGTGTCCGAGAACTCGGGCGTAGATATCGGCCAGGATTTCCTCGACCGGGTTGGCCGGTGCTCGGTAGTGTTCGCCATCAACGTAGTCCGGCGCGGGCAGCGCGCGTCTGTTGAGTTTGCCGTTGACCGTCAGCGGCACGGCATCGATCGCGACTATCGCGGCCGGCACCATGTACCTCGGCAGCCGCTCTGCCAGCAGACCGCGGATCTGGCTCGGGTCGGCGCTGCCGGTGATGTAACCGACCAGGCGCTGATCACCCGGTGCGTCCTCACGGGCGATCACCACGGCCTGGGCTACCCCGTCGAGCGCGGCGAGCGCCGCCTGGATTTCACCAAGTTCGATGCGGTACCCACGAATCTTGACCTGCTCATCGGCACGTCCCAGGTACTGCAGCTGCCCGTCGGCACCCCACCGCACCAAGTCCCCGGTGCGATACATGCGCGCACCGGGCTCGCCGAACGGGCAGGCCACGAATCGCGACGACGTCAAGCCCGACCGGCGCCAATAGCCAAGACCCACACCGCGGCCGGCCACATACAACTCGCCGACCACCCCGGGCAGGACCGGGCGCAGCCACGCGTCCAGCGCGAACAACGCCACGCCCGACACCGGCATACCGATCGGTACCGCGGAGCCCGCGGTAAGCGGTGCGCTGATCGACGCGTACACCGTGGCCTCGGTGGGGCCGTAGGCGTTGATCATCACCCGCCCGGGCGCCCAACGGTCCACGAGTTCAGGCGGACAAGCCTCGCCCGCCACCACCAACGTTACCGAGTCCAGGCCCCGCGGCGAGATCATGCCGGCGGCAGAAGGGGTCTGACTCAGCACACTGACGTGCTCGGCGACAAGCAACTCATGGAAATCGCCGGGCGATGCGGCGACAGCCTCGGGTACCACCAGCAGGCGTGCCCCGTGTAGCAATGCACCGAAGATCTCCCACACCGAGACATCGAAGCTATAGGAATGCCACTGCGCCCACACCTGTCCGAGCCCCGACGGAACATTTGTGTCCAATGAGCCGAAGAGCCCGGGAACGTTGCGGTGCGCAATGGCAACGCCTTTCGGTACACCGGTGGTTCCCGAGGTGTAGATGATGTACGCGACGTCATCGGGGTCCGGGGACACCAGCTCGGTGCCGCGCTGGCCGTCGGCGGCGGTATCCGTTGTCTGACTGATGTCGACGACCGTGAGGTCAAGACCGTCTAGCCGTGACCACTGTTCTGCGGTGGTGACCCCGAGGATCGGCATGGCATCGGCCACCATGAACTCGATACGGGAAGTCGGCAGCGCCGGGTCAACCGGGATGTAAGCCGCGCCGGTTTTCAGCACGGCCAAGATCGCCACGATGGCCTCCGCCGAGCGGGAGAACAGCAGCGCCACAACCTCGCCCGGGCGTGCGCCCTGTTGGGCCAATACGTGCGCACACCGGTCGGCGGCCTCATCGAGTTCCCGGTACGTCATCGACCGGCCCTCGAAGGTCACTGCCACAGCATCCGGCGTGCGCCCCGCCTGCTGTGCAAACAATTCCGGAATCGATTCCGTGACTGTGGGTTTAGCAATACCTGCTCGGTTACTCCACTGGTCCAGGCGGGCGTGCGCAGCGTCATCCAGCAGCTTGATCGACGACAACGCGCGACCAGGGTCAGCGATCATCGCCGCCAGAATTTTCTTCAGCCGCTCAAACAAAACCTCCACGGCGACAAGGTCGAAGATATCGGTGTCGTACTCAACACGAAGAACCAATTCAGGGCCCGGGAGAGCTTGCACGGCAAGCGGGTAGTGGTTGGATTCACGGAAATCGAATTCGGTGATCGACAGGCCGCCGATACTCAGCGGTGCGGAGGTATCGATCGGGTAGTTCTCGAACACCAAAAGTGTGTCGAACAGCTTGTCCTGGCCGGTGATCCGGTGGATGTCGCTCAGCGCCAGGTGCTGGTGTTCAAGGGTGTCGTTGTGAGCACTCTGCAATTGGTGCAACAGATCTGAGGTGGTGGTCGCCGGCGTGAGGTTCGCCCGCACCGGCACCGTGTTGATCAGCAGCCCGACCATCGATTCCGCGCCGAGGACCTCGGCCGGGCGTCCCGAGACCGTCGTACCGAACGCGACATCATGCCGACCGGTCAGTGAGCTCAGGAGCAACGCCCACGCGCCCTGAAGCACCGTGTTGGCGGTGGTGTGATGCGAACGCGCCAGCTCGCCGAGCGCCAGCGTGGTCGCCTCCGGTAGCCGGAAAGATTCAACGCCTCGGTATCCCAATTCTTCTCGACCGGCCGGGCCGACCAGTGTCGGGCTGTCGAGACCGGCCAGTGCCTCGCGCCACGCTGCGTGGGCGCCCGCACGATCCCGCTCCGTCAACCAGGTCACAAAGCTGCGATACGGCGCGGCGGCGGGCAGCCGCTGTCCGCCGAGGCTGGCGAAGATCTCCTGCATGAGGATCGGCATCGACCACCCGTCGAGCACAATGTGGTGAGTGGTCAGGACGAAACGATGTCGGTCTTCAGCGATGCGAATGAGCGCGGCCCGGACAGCGGACTGACTCTCGAGGTCGCACACCGCCCTGCGTTCGGCGGCACAGAATTCGCTGATCTGCTCGTCAGCGCCACGGTCGGCATCCAGTTCGACGTACTGCCAGGGCACTTCGGGATCGGCGGGAATGATCTGCACCGGATGCTCAAACTGTTCGCAAAAGCGTGCCGCCAGATGTGGGTGCCGTCCCACCACTGTATGAACGGCATCGCGGAGGCGGTCCGCCTCGAGTGACCCACTCATCGCGATACTCAGTTGCATCGCATAGACATCGTCGGACCCCTGTGCGGTGCCGGTATGAAAGAGCAGACCCTGCTGTAAGGGAGTCAGCGGCAGCACATCGGCGATGCGGTGCTGCCGACTCAACTGGTCGATCTGCCGCTGATTCAGCTCGGCAGGGGCCACATCCGATGGAGTTAATCCACCTCCGCCTCTTCGTACATGCGCGCAGATACCGGCAAGAGCGTCGAACCACAGTTGACTGAGCCTGCCGACCTGCGCGTGATCCAGTACCGAGAGCGCCCACGTCCAGTCGGCGTTCAGATGCGGCCCGGTGTCGGTGTCGACGGTGGCCGCGTTGAGTTCCACGCTGTGTCCCAGTGCCGTGGGCACCAACCCGGCGACACGGGTCAACGACAGACCCTCGGAACAGATTCGCCACCCATCAGCGGACGCCCCGCCGAGGCGGCCCAGATAGTTGAACGCGACTGCGGGGTCGGGCGATTCCAGGTCAACATCGGGGTTGAGGTAACGCAGCAGACCGTAAGTCACGCCTACCGGTTGGGTGCGAAGCTGTTCCTTGGCGTCTTTGATTACCGCCCCCAGCGCCACATCACCGTCCGCTACCTGGGCCCAGCGCAACCCACCCAGCGTCAACGACACCGGGTACTTGGCAGTGAACCAGCCGACAGTGCGCGATAGATCCGTACAGCGATCGGCCGCTTCGCCCAGATCCGCCAATTCCTCGTGGCGTCCGTGCCCCTCCACGTCGATACCGATGGGCGTCCCAACGCTGCCGGTGAACTCCGCCACCGCCAATCCGAATGCGATCAATAGGATCTCGTGTACCCCGGCGTGAAACGCCGTCGGTACCTCGCCGAGTAGTACCCGGGTGGTCTCGGCGTCCAGCGATACCGACAGCTGCCCTGCGTTCTCGTAGGTATCCGTCTCGGCACGCACTGCCGACAACACCGCCGGGGCCGAGGCCGTCCGCCGCCACGCCGGTACCTGCTCCACGAGCTTCGGGTGCCGCGCAGACTGGACCAGTAGTTCGGCCCACCGCGCGAATGATGTGCCCGTCGGCGGCAGCAGCACCGGCTGGCCAAGGCGGTGCTGCGCCCACGCGATGTTGAGATCTTCCACCATGATTCGCCACGACACACCGTCGACAGCCACGTGGTGAACGATCAACACCAGCTGCCTCACGGATGCCACCCAGAGCGCGCTCAGCATCACCCCGGCGGCCGGATCCAACCGTGACCGCGCCGCCGCCAGCGCCTCATCGGATAACTCATCCACCGAGCGCAGGCACGCACGCGAGTCCACCGCACCCGCCGCGGGCACCGTCAACGACCATCCGCCGGTACTGTCGCCATCCGCACGCAGCCGCAGCATCGCATGGCGATCAAGCAAGGCCTGCACCATGACGACGGCGTCGTCCTCGGTGGTGTCGGTGGGCGCCTGCACCAGCACCGTCTGGTTGAACTCACGGATCGACCCGTCTGCGCCTTCCAGGCTCTTCAACCACTGCATGATCGGTGTCGCGACCACCGACCCGAGGCCCTCATCGATCGGCTCCTCGGCACCGCTCGTCACAGCGACCGCCCGGGCCAGTCGGGCCACACTCTGCTGAACAAAGATGTCGCGCGGTCGACACACGAGGCCTGCTGCACGCGCGCGCGAGGACACCTGCATTGCCAGGATGCTGTCCCCGCCAAGCTCGAAGAACGAGTCGTCGATACCGACGTGGTCCAGGCCAAGGATCTGGGCGTAGATGCCGGTCAGGATCTCCTCGGTCGGAGTGGTTGCCGCCCTGAACTGATCGACGTGTCGGTACTCCGGTGCGGGCAGAGCCCTTCTATCCAGCTTGCCGTTGACCGTCAACGGCATGGTCTCTAAGACCACAATCGCTGCGGGCACCATGTATGACGGCAACCGCTCCGCCATGGCGGTACGCAAGACCGCGGACTCGGCAGTGCCGGTGATATAGGCGACCAGACGCTTGTCTCCCGGACGATCCTCCCGGGCAATCACGACCGCTTGCTCGACGCCGCCGAATGTCGTTAACACCGACTGAATTTCGCCCAGTTCGATGCGATATCCACGAATCTTCACCTGCTCATCGGCGCG
>MAEX01000030.1 GCA_002013415.1 Mycobacterium sp. D16Q14 | reverse complement strand
CTCCGCGCCGACCATGTCTGAACTGCTCGCAGAGCGCAATCGTGCTGCGATAAACCACGCGTTGATGGCGTGGGCGCAAGCCCTGGGGCGGATGCATGTCGCCACGGTGGGGCGCGAAGGAGACTTTGCTGCACTGCTCCGGCGCATTGATGTGAAGAAGGCCGATGTCGACCCATCACAGCAGCGCCTCGGTGGAGCGGACATCATCGCCCCGCTGCAGCAGATCCTGAGGAGTGAGTACTCCCTCGAGGTGCCGCCGATGCTGATTACACACCTACAGCAAACAGCTGAACTCTTCGAGAAGGGTGGCGTTCGAGCCTTTAGCCCTTCCGAGGTTGCCCCCGACAACATCCTTGTCACCGAGCACGGCGTCCGCATCCTCGATTACGAATGGGGCGGATTCCGGGACATCGTGCTGGACATCGCGCACGCACTCACCGTCTACCCGGAGTTCCTCGGCGCCACCGAACGCGAGGAGGTCGCCGAGCTCGATGATGCGATGACCGAAGCGTGGCGTTCCGATGTTGTGTCGATCGCACCGGCGCTCGCGGACGACGAGACACTCGCGCGACGCATCCTGGATGCAAGACTGATGTGGTTGTGGCTCGCCACCCACGAGTACTTCACCATCGACCTCGACGGCGACACGGTGGCCCTGGGGAACCCCGCGCCGAGCCACCCCGCACTTCTGGGGCGCTGGATGGCGCTACACGCGGCCGCTGAGCGTGTGGGTGACGTCGACGTGGCCGCCCATGCGGCGGACATCATCGCGGCACTGCGCGGCGATACTTTCACCGCGGACTGAGTCAAAGCTCGAACAGGCTGTGCGCGAATATCTTTCAGCCGACCGGAACGGGTGATACATCCCCGGAAGTGTCGAGTATCACATCTGTACGTCATCCAACCTGACATACAAGGCCGGTCGTGCCGTTGACTTGACACATCAGGACGTGCAGGGTTTTAGCGCACCACTTATCTCCATAGCCTCGACGCTGTTCGCCATGACAGCGTTGTCAATCGCTGCGAAACATCATCCGCGCGTAGATATTTGAGGTGACTGGTGACATCGAACAACATTGTGTTCTCCGAGGAGCTTGACCTCGTCGTTGAGGCCATCGAGTCGGTGGCCACCGAGGCGCTTCCCGAGCTCACCCCCGAATTGGAGATCGCGGATCTGGGTTACAACTCGGTGCAGACCCTCGAATTCCTGACGCATATCGAAGAGGTCACCGGAGTCCGGTTGCCTCCACGTGAGCTGGTCAGGGTGAACACGATCGCCGATCTGGCCGCCGTCGTACGTGCACATCTGGCCGCTGAGCTCGCCGGCTGATGGACGCGCACCGCGGGAACGGTCCGTCGGAGCCGCTGGCCATCGTGGGGATGGCATGCCAGGTACCGGGGGCCGGGGATGTCCGATCCTTCTGGCATATGCTGCTGCGAGGCGACACCGCCGTCGGACAGATCCCGCGGGAGCGCTGGGAGCATGGGCCGTTCTTCGATCCCGAGGGCAAGCGCCCCAACACCACGTACACCGACGTGATGGCCGCGGTCAGCGGTATCGACCGGTTCGATCCGCTTACCTTCGGGATTTCGCCGCGGCAGGCCGAAGTCATGGATCCGCAGCACCGGATCCTGTTGACCACCACGCGCGAGGCGTTGGAGGATGCCGGCTTCGATCAGGAGAGCTTCGCGGGCCGCAGCGTCGGCGTGTACGTCGGTATCTCGACATCCGACTTCCGCGAGGTGGTGGTGAGTGCGCCCCTGCGCGGAGTGCAGCTCGGCGCCGGTGAATTCGGGGATTCCTCAAATCTCTCCGATATCGACTCGCGGGCGCTGACGGCCGATGTTCCGGTAGTGCGTCCGTTCACGATGCCGGGCTCGCTGCTCAACATGTCGGCCGCGATGATCAGCAGAGCGTTCAATCTGCGCGGGCCCTCGATGGCCGTCGACGCCGCCTGCGCGTCATCGCTGGTCGCGCTGAACAACGCTGTGCTCGCGCTGCGGTCGCGTCAATGCGAGGTGGCGATTGTTGCCGGAGTACACCTGAATCTGGTGCCCGATTCGCTGGTGATGTTCTCGAAGATCGGTGCCGTCTCAAAGTCCGGTGTCTGCGCCCCCTTCGACGCGAGCGCTGACGGATTCGTACTCGGTGAGGGCGCGGGCGTCATCGTGTTGACCCGCGAGGACACTCTGCCCGCGCGGGGCGAGGTACATGCCTGGCTGCGTGGCGTCGGCTGCAACAACGACGGCGCTGGAGCCGGGCCGATGGAGCCGCAGGCCGCGGGGCAGCGCGCCGCGATCGAGTTCGCACTTTCGGACGCGGGGCTGGATCCCGGTCACATCGATTACGTCGAGGCGCACGGCACCGCCACTCCGGTTGGCGATGCGGTGGAGGTCGAGTCGTTGAGTTCTTGCCTGACACACCGCGGGGATCTGCCGCGGTATCTCGGCAGTGCGAAAGCCAATGTGGGGCACGCCATGTCCGCGGCGGGGCTGATCGGGCTGATTAAGACGGCACTGGTGTTGCGCACCGGGATCATTCCGCCGCAGCCGAACATTCGTGAAAAACGAGAAACACTGAACCTGGAGGAACGCGGTTGGCGCATCGCCGAATCGGCGACCACGCTGCCCGCTGTGCCGCTACGGCCGCACGTGGCGGGGGTCAGCGCGTTCGGATTCGGCGGAACCAATGTGCACGTACTCCTGGAAGCGGGGCAGCCGCGTGACGTCGCGCGCGCAGGCACATCCCGGGACTCCTGGGTGATACCGATTCGCGGTGAAAATGCCAGCGACATCGAGGTGCGCTGCCAGTATCTGCTGGACGACATCGACGCCACACCCGACCTGGACCTCGGACAGGTGGCTCGGACGCTTACACGCCGCGAGGACCGCGGGGTGGAGTTGCTAGTCGTCACCGGTTCCATCTTGGAGCTCCACGAGCACCTGCGCGCCGCGCTCGCGGTGCTCAAGGCAGGCAGCGAGATTCCCACGCGGATAGGCGAAGACATCTGGTATCGATCGGTTAAGCCGGCCTCCTCGATCCCTCGGGTCTGCTTCCTGTTCGCCGGCCAGGGAGCGCAGACCGTCAACGAGCTCGCGTCGTTGAAAACCGCGGTGCCCGGCGTGAATGCGACCGTCGAACGTCTCGCCGCGGCTGCGGACAGCCCCGGACTGCTCGACGTGATGTATCCGGCCGAGCACACGCCGGACGCCGAGATGGCCCTCGCCAGTACCGACCGCTGCCAGCCGGCACTCCTGATCACGCAGCTCGCCGTCGTGCAGTATCTGGCCAGCGCCGGTGTCAATCCTGATGTCGTACTGGGCCACAGCGTCGGGGAATTCGCCGCCGCCGCCACCGCGGGAGTGCTCTCCGACGAGGAGACGGTGCGTTTCGCCGCCCGGCGCGGAGAAGCGATTGCCCATGCCGACATTCCTGCTGGGGGGATGATCGCGTGCCGAAGTGGCGAGGCCACGTTGCGCGCGCTCATCGAGGGCGTCCCGTCGGTATGGGTGGCCAACCACAACGCCGCGGATCAGGTCGTCCTTGCCGGAACCACCGACGGATTGGCCACTGCTGGTGCGCTACTCACCGGCGCCGATGTTCCGCACAAGGTGCTGAACGTCTCGCATGCCTTCCACAGTCCGCTGCTGGAGCCGGCGAACCGTGAAATCGACCGGCTGGTTGGGGAATTACCCATCCGGAACCCGGAAATCGCCTTCATATCGTGCATCTCGGCATCCGAGTACACCGATGCGGAGGGGATTCGCGCGCGGTGGCGTGAGCACGCGCTCGCACCGGTGCGTTTCTCCGACGCCCTCGGCGGCCTCGGGGGCACGGACACCGTCTTTCTTCAGATCGGTGCGGGGCGTGCCCTGTTGAACCTCGCGCGGTCGGTGGGCGCTCCCGCCGATCATCTGGTGGCGGTGGACACCGCCGAGCACGCGCGCCTGCTCAATCGGGTACGGGCCCAATTGCGTTCGGTTGGCGTGCCCACCGCTTTGGACGGCACGTCCGATCACCCGGGCGCACTGCTGACCACACGGCCGGTTCCCGCCAAGTCACTGTGGCCGGTGAAGAAACGTGAATCGCGGCGCACCCTCGCGGCGATTCGTCAGGACAGCGCTCCGGCGAAGCGGACACAATCCGCGCCTATCGGGAAGGAATCACCCCTCGTGCACGACATCATCTCGCTGTGGCGTGAACAGACCGCGCTACTCACCACGGTCTTGGGTAGCCGGGCCGTCGAACTGCCTCCGATTGCTCAGGCGGTACCCGCGATACCCGTCGCTGCGGAACCTGTCACGGTGACTAACCCGCAGCGTACGCCCGTGAATCGAAACTGCAATGCGCTCAATGAGATCGCGCGCATTGGATCATATGACGCGGCGGCGCTCACCGCCGGACACCTTCTCGTCGGTGATCTGGGTTTTGACTCGCTGATGCTCACGGAGCTGTTCAAGACCCTGCAGAAGGGCAGTCCCGACTTGGCACTACAGGACTTCAGTACCAAGGAACTCACAGTGGGCGATGTCGTGACGATGGCAGCGGGCGAGACCGCGGTTGTGGTCGCGGAACCCGAGCCTTCGGGTGAGGTCCTCGTCGAGCGGGTCATTCGCGAGCGCACGATCACGGATTTCCCGGAGTGGCAGGCGCTGGACAGGCGGCTGAAAGACTTCGACAGCGAGGGTACGGAGAACCCGTACTTCACGGTGCACCAGCAGGTCGTCAACGACACCACCCGCGTGGGCGATCGTGTGCTGATCAACTTCTCGAGCTACAACTATCTCGGACTTTCGGGGGACGAGCGGGTCACAGCCCGCGCCCAAGAGGCGTTAAGCCGTTACGGTACATCGGTTTCCGCAAGCCGGCTGCTTTCGGGGGAGAAGCCGGTACACCGCGAACTGGAGGCGGCCATCGCGCGGCTGCTGAAGGTCGAAGATGTG
Organism: Mycobacterium sp. D16Q14; assembly: GCA_002013415.1. Classification (GTDB taxonomy): domain Bacteria; phylum Actinomycetota; class Actinomycetes; order Mycobacteriales; family Mycobacteriaceae; genus Mycobacterium. The sequence continues at coordinate 36,323 of MAEX01000030.1, read as the reverse complement.
CTCACCCTCGTCGGTGGCCATTCCACGAATGTCACTGCCATCGGCCACATTCTCGGTGAGCAGGACATCGTGCTGCATGACGCGCTGGCGCACGACAGCATCATGCAGGGCTGCCGCTTGTCCGGTGCGACGCGTCGTCCGTTCAAGCACAACGACGCCGCACATCTGGACCAGCTACTCGGCACCGTTCGCGACCGATACCGCCGGGCTCTGGTGGTGATCGAAGGTGCCTACAGCATGGACGGCGACATCGCCGACCTGCCGGCGTTCATCGAGGTGGCCAAGCGGCATGACGCCCTGCTCATGGTCGACGAGGCGCACTCCATCGGGGTTCTCGGTGCGCGCGGCGGCGGTATCGGCGAGCACTTCGACGTGGACCGTTCTCAGGTCGACATCTGGATGGGCACCCTGTCGAAATCGCTGTCCAGCTGCGGTGGCTACCTCGGCGGATCCCGCGAGCTGATCGAGTACCTGAAATACAGCCTGCCCGGCTTCATCTACAGCTGCGGGCTGCCACCGGCCTCGGCCGGCGCTTCGCTCGCCTCGATCGAGATTCTGCAGGCCGAACCGGAACGTGTTGCCGCACTGCATGCCAACGCCGACTACATGCGTGCCGCGTTCGCGGGCGCCGGTCTCTCATTCGGCGACAGCAATGGAACACCGATCATTCCGTTCGTGGTCGGTGACTCGCGTCGATCGCTGCTGCTGGCCGCGCAGCTGCGCGAATCCGGCATCAACGTCGATCCGATCCTGTACCCCGCCGTACCCAACGATCAGACGCGACTGCGCTTCTTCGTGACGGCCAGCCACAGTTTCGAGCAGATCGACCGCACCGTGAAAATCCTTGCGAACCTTGTCAACCCCGCAACCCAGAACCTGAACGGAGCGTGACGATGTTCGATATCGATAACCCGCGATCGCTGGTCACGGCGCTTCAGGCCAATGCCGCGTCGACCACCCGCGGGCTGACATTCGTCGGCCACGACCGTAGCGAGGTGTTGGTGCCCTTCGCGGAGCTGCTGGGTGAGGTGGCTCGCGGTGCCGGTGCATTGTCGGCACATGGCATCGCGCCGGGTGATCGGGTGGCGCTGGTAGTGCCGGATACCCGTGAATTCGTCACCGGGTTCCTCGCGATCGTGTGGCTCGGTGCTATACCCGTGCCGTTGTACCCGCCGACGAGCCTGGGTAAGCAGGATGCGTACCTGGACTTCCTCGAATCGGTGCTGTCCTCCAGCGGATCTCGCGGACTCATCGCACCTCGGTGGGTAGACGAGGTGCTGAACCTGTCGGCCAGATTCGGTGTCCAGGTGGCAGCCGTCGTGCACACCGAGACCATCACCGCCGGAGGCGATTATGTGGACGCCGCCCCGCGCACCACCGATCAGGTCACCTTCCTGCAGTTCACCAGTGGCAGCACCGGAAAACCGAAGGCCGTCCGGGTGACCGACGCCTCGCTGTGGGCCAACGCGCACTCATTCCTGACAAATCTGCGCTGCCTGGAGGCGCAGAAGTACCCCACCGAACGCCTGGTGAGCTGGCTTCCGCTGTACCACGACATGGGTCTGATCGGGCATTTCCTGAGTGTGGTGCTGTTCGGGCTCCAGGCAACGTATCTGCCCACACTGGCCTTCCTGCGTGACCCGGGCATCTGGCTTGACACGGTGTCCCGGCATCGCGGAACCGTCTCCTTCGCGCCGAATTTCGCGTTCGCATTGACGGTCAAGAAGGCCGCGCCGCCCGCGACGGGGGAGACCGCGTGGGACTTTTCCAGCATGCGAGTCTTCGGTTGCGGTGCCGAACCGATCAACGCCGAGGTGCTAGATGCCTTCATCGAGGCGTATGCGCCGCACGGACTCAAACAAGAGGCCGTGATGCCTGCCTACGGCATGGCCGAGGCCACCCTCGCGATCACCTTCGACAGCCTTGCCAGCCGCTTCGAGCGTCTGCCCATTTCCGGTGCGGCGTACCGGAATGAGGGTCTCGTGGTCCCCGCCGCCGTGGGCGATGACGTCCTCACCTTCGTCAGCTGTGGGAAGGTTCTCGACGACCGGCACCGCGTGCGGATCGTCGACGACGCCGGGCGAGAGCTGGAGCAGGGACGTGTCGGCGATGTTCAGTTTCACGGACCATCGGTCGCGGCCGGATACTTCGAGAACGAGGAGGCAACCCGCAATGCCTTCAGTGTCGACGGGTGGCTGAGCACCGGCGATCGCGGGTTCATCGTGGACGGCAACCTGTACGTCACCGGGCGTAAGAAGGACATCCTCGTCGTCAACGGGCGCAACTATGACCCGCAACAAGTGGAATGGGCGGTAGAGGACGTGCCCGGAATTCGGAAGGGCAATGTCGTGGCCTTCTCCGTCCCGGGAGACGTCACCGAACGGGTGGTGATCGCCGCCGAACGGTCCGGTAAGGCCGAAGACGACGACAATGCCGCGCAGGTCACGAAGATCAGGCGTTCGGTGTCCGATCGCACGCGGCTGGCGCTGGCCGATGTCGTGTTGTTGCAGCCGGGTCAGCTGCCCAAAACCTCCTCGGGAAAGGTGCAGCGTTCTCGCACCCGTGACCTCTATGTTCAGGGGGCACTCGCCGATTCGGTGGTGGCCACCCGCAGCCACGCGCACGCCGTTCCGATCACGGTCTAGTCACAGGGGCGCGTCGTAGCCGGACGCGGCGCTGACGCGTTCCTACCATCGCCGGGTGGCTGATCGCTATGGCACCGACATCCTGTCCAGCAACCCGCATGCTCCGCGGCGTCCTCAATCGACCGAGGTCGCGGCGATAAAGGGCCTGGTGGTCGAGGATGCCCAGACGGGCTTCGTGGGTGCGGTCGTGCGGATCGAGTACGGCCGGATGGATCTGGAGGACCGGCACGGACGCGTCCGCGGATTCCCGGTGGGGCCGGGATATCTCATCGACGGCAAGCCGGTGATCCTCAAGGAGCCGCTGCGGCACACACCCACCAAGCCGTCCAGGAGTGCATCAGGATCGGTTGCGGTACAAGGTCTTAAGGCACGCACGGCGTTGGCCAGCCGAATCTACGTCGAGGGCCGTCACGACGCGGAGCTCGTCGAGCAGGTGTGGGGTCACGACCTGCGCGTCGAAGGTGTGGTCGTCGAGTACCTGGGCGGGGTGGACGACCTCGCGGCCATCGTGAAGGAATTCCAGCCCGGTCCGGGGCGTCGGCTCGGGGTGCTGGTTGACCACCTGGTGAAGGGGTCGAAGGAATCACGCATTGCCGAAACGGTGCAGAAGGGCCCCTACGGCGAGCACACCCTCGTGGTGGGGCATCCGTTCGTCGACATCTGGCAGGCGGTCAAGCCCGAGCGGATCGGACTGCATTCCTGGCCCACCGTGCCGCGGGACATCGAATGGAAGCACGGCATCTGCCAGGCACTGGGCTGGCCGCATGGCAGTCAGACCGAGATTGCCGAGGCCTGGCGCCGGATCCGCGGCAAGGTGCGCACCTGGACAGACCTGGAGCCCGCCCTGATCGGCCGTGTCGAGGAACTGATCGATTTCGTCACGCTGCCTGACCAGTGACGGGCTGCACTGAACCCGTCGGACCCACGTGGTAAGCCTGAGACGTGTCAGACAGCCTGTTCGACGTGCCCGGGGGCGGATTCGACGTGGCCCCTGTGGATGCGGGGGTGGCGTCGAACGCGCCCCTCGCTGTCCGAATGCGCCCCACGACTCTCGATGAAGTGGTGGGGCAGGGGCACCTGCTCAAGCAGGGCTCGCCATTGCGTCGCCTCGTCGACGGCTCCGGAGCGGCCTCGGTCATCTTGTACGGACCGCCGGGCACAGGGAAGACAACTCTTGCATCCCTGATTTCGGGGGCCACCGGGCGCAGGTTCGAAGCGTTGTCGGCGCTGTCCGCGGGCGTGAAAGAGGTGCGAGCGGTCATCGACGATGCGCGCCGTGCCGCCGTCCATGGCCGCCAGACAGTGCTCTTCATCGACGAGGTGCACCGGTTCTCCAAGACACAGCAGGATGCGCTGCTTGCGGCGGTCGAGAACCGGGTGGTGCTGCTGGTGGCCGCCACCACGGAGAATCCCTCCTTTTCGGTGGTGGCGCCTTTGCTCTCACGCTCGCTGATTCTTCAGCTGAAGCCGTTGGGCGACAACGATATTCGCGAGGTGCTCGAGCGGGCGATTGCCGATGAGCGCGGGCTCGGTGGTGCGGTGACCGTGGACCCCGAGGCGCTGAGCCTGCTGGCGCAGCTGGCCGCGGGCGATGCGCGGCGCGCACTGACCGCGCTGGAAGTCGCCGCCGAAACAGCTGAAGGCGCGGGCTCGGTCATATCCGTCGAAGTGGTCGAGCAGTCGGTGGATCGCGCCGCGGTGCGCTACGACCGCGACGGTGACCAGCATTACGACGTGGTGAGCGCCTTCATCAAGTCGATCCGGGGCTCCGATGTGGACGCCGCGCTGCACTATCTGGCGCGCATGCTGATCGCTGGGGAGGACCCGCGCTTCATCGCCCGGCGGCTGATGATCCTGGCCAGTGAGGATGTCGGCATGGCGGACCCCACCGCGTTGCCGTTGGCCGTGGCGGCCGCCCAGACGGTGCAACTGATCGGGATGCCGGAGGCGCAGCTGACCCTGACCCACGCCACCATCCACCTCGCGACCGCGCCCAAGTCAGGAGCGGTTCCCGCAGCACTAGGGGCGGCGATGGGTGACATCCGGGCGGGGAAGGCCGGGCTGGTGCCGCCGCATCTGCGCGACGGCCACTACAGCGGCGCCGCAAAACTGGGCAACGCTGTCGGATACGTGTACCCGCACAACGACCGCGACGGTGTGGTGGCGCAGCAGTATCCGCCCGATGAGCTGGTAGGTGCTGATTACTACCAGCCCACCGATCACGGCAATGAACGTGACATCGGGTCGCGACTGGACAAACTGCGCGCCATCATTCGGCGTGGGCTGAAGCGCTGAGTTGTGATCGAGTGTGCGGATTTTGTCGGTTCTGGCCAGAAAAACGACACAAATCGCACACTCGGCATACTGGATGACATGGTGTTACGTATGCGTGTGGTCGCGGGGGGATTGCTGGCATCGCTCGCGGTGATGGCAGCGCCCGCCGTGGCGTGGGCAGATCCGGAACCCGAACCGGGACCTGAGCCCGTCCTCGAAGATCCAGGGCCGCCGCCACCCGCGCCGGTTGACCCGTGGGTGGAGCAGTACGGCCGCGACGTCGGAGCGGGCGCCGCCGGTAATGCCGCGGAGGCCGGAGCCGGCATCCTGCTGAGCCCCTTCCTGGGGCCCTTCACCGGTCTGGCGACCGCGCCCATCGGTGGTGCCGTCGACAGCTCGATTCGCGACGCGCCTTAGCTGGCCACGGGCCGCGCTTGCTGCGATCGGAGTCAGTGCCCATTCATGTGTGTTGAGTGTCTCTTTCCGGTTAGCTCGGTGAATTGTGACGGAGCAGATACTCGGTGGCGGTACCTCCTGACCTTGGCGTATACCGGCGGTAGGTAGGCGCACCGGTAGGGTGGTCCGGTCAGATTCCCCCAGCTACACGCAAGGACGACATGCAGACACACGAGATCCGGAAGCGATTCCTGGACCACTTCGTGAAGGCCGGTCACACCGAGGTACCGAGCGCCTCGGTGATTCTCGACGACCCCAACCTGCTGTTCGTCAATGCCGGCATGGTCCAGTTCGTGCCGTTCTTCCTGGGGCAGCGCACGCCGCCGTACAACACAGCCACCAGCGTCCAGAAGTGCATTCGCACGCCGGACATCGACGAGGTGGGCATCACCACCCGGCACAACACGTTCTTCCAGATGGCCGGCAACTTCTCCTTCGGCGACTACTTCAAGCGCGAGGCGATTGAGCTGGCCTGGACGCTGTTGACGAATCCGGTCTCCGAGGGTGGGTACGGTTTCGAGCCGGAGAAGCTCTGGGCCACCGTCTATCTCGATGACGATGAGGCCATCGGGCTGTGGCAGGAAATCGCCGGGTTGCCGCTGGATCGGATTCAGCGCCGCGGTATGGCCGATAACTACTGGTCCATGGGTATTCCTGGCCCGTGCGGCCCGTGTTCAGAGATCTACTACGACCGTGGCCCCGACTACGGCATCGAGGGTGGCCCGGAGGCCAACGAGGACCGCTACATCGAGATCTGGAATCTCGTGTTCATGCAGAACGAGCGTGGCGAGGGCACCTCCAAGACGGACTTCGAGATCCTCGGGCCGCTGCCGCGCCAGAACATCGACACCGGTATGGGTGTCGAGCGCATCGCGTGTCTGCTGCAGGGTGTCGACAACGTCTACGAAACCGACCTGGTGCGGCCTGTCATCGACTGCGTGGCAGCAGTCGCCCCGCGCGGGTACGGGCAAGGCAGCCACGAGGATGACGTGCGCTACCGCGTCATCGGCGATCACGCGCGAACGGCGGCGATCATCATCGGTGACGGGGTCAGCCCCGGCAATGAAGGCCGCGGCTATGTGCTGCGCCGCCTGCTGCGCCGGATCATCCGCTCCACCAAGTTGCTTGGCGTCGAAAGGCCCATGATGGGCGAGCTGATGGCTGTGGTCCGTGACGAGATGGGACCGTCGTACCCCGAGTTGGTGACCGACTTCGAACGCATCAGCCGAATCGCCGTTGCCGAGGAGACCGCTTTCAACCGCACCCTGGCTTCCGGTTCGAAGCTGTTCGAGGACGCCGCGGACAAGACGAAAACGGCCGGAAGAAGCACGCTTTCGGGTAGCGATGCGTTCACCCTGCACGACACCTATGGATTCCCCATCGAGCTCACGCTCGAGATGGCGGCCGAGGCCGGGCTTTCTGTGGACGAGAGCGGCTTCCGGGATCTGATGAACGAGCAGCGGCAGCGCGCCAAGGCCGACGCTGCTGCGCGCAAGCACGCCCATGCGGACCTGACGGCATACCGCGAACTTGTTGACGCGGGGCCCACGGAATTCACCGGGTTCGACGAATTGGATTCGCAGGCCACGATTCTGGGCATCTTTGTCGACGGTGCCCGGGTGCCGGTTGCCTCAGCGGGCACCAAAGCGGAAATTGTGCTGGACCGCACCCCGCTCTACGCCGAATCGGGTGGCCAGATCGCCGACATCGGATCCATTCGCGGAGACGGGACCAACGTGACATCGCAGGCGAAGGTCTCCGATGTGCAGAAGATCGCCAAAACCCTGTTCGTACACAAGGTCACGGTGGAATCCGGTGAGTTCGTAGAGGGTGATCAGGTGGTGGCCTCGGTGGATCCGCAGTGGCGCCACGGCGCCACTCAGGGGCATTCGGGCACGCACATGGTGCACGCCGCGTTGCGGCAAGTGCTGGGTCCCAATGCCGTTCAGGCAGGCTCGCTGAACCGGCCCGGATATCTGCGTTTCGACTTCAGCTGGCAGGGAGCGCTCTCAGAGGCACAGCGGCAAGAGGTGGAGGACGTTGCCAACAAGGCGGTTGAGGCCAACTACCCCGTCAACACCTTCGTCACCAACCTGGACCAGGCCAAGTCGATGGGCGCGATGGCGCTCTTCGGCGAGAACTACGGCGACCGAGTGCGTGTGGTCGATATCGGCGGACCGTTCTCGCTGGAGCTGTGCGGAGGGACGCACGTGGCGAGCTCCTCCCAAATCGGACCCGTGACGCTGCTGGGGGAGTCCTCGGTGGGCTCCGGGGTCCGCCGCGTGGAGGCCTATGTCGGGCTCGACGCGTTCCGGTACCTCTCCAAGGAGCGTGCCCTGATGGCGGCGCTGTCCTCGACGCTGAAGGTGCCCTCCGATGAGGTTCCGGGCCGGGTCGCCACCCTGGTGGATCGGCTCAAGGTGGCCGAAAAGGAATTGGAGCAAACACGTTTGGCCTCGGTGAAGGCCTCCATCGCGACATTGGTGAACAACGCCGAACGCCTGGGCACTTCGGTCGGCACCGTCACCGTGGTAGCGCACCGGCTACCCGATGGCACCGGCGCGGGTGACCTGCGCAGCCTGATCGGCGACATCCGGGGCCGACTCGGCAGTGACCCGGCGGTGGTGGCCCTGATCGCGGCCGGAGACGGCTCGGTGCCCTTCGTGGTGTCGGTCAATAAGGCCGCTCAAGATGCGGGGCTGCGTGCCAACGACCTCGTGGGCGCCATCGGATCGGCCGTGGACGGTCGAGGCGGCGGTAAGTCCGACACGGCGCAGGGATCCGGTAAGGATCCGTCCGGCATTGACGCGGCGCTGCAGGCGCTGCGTGAACAGATCCGCCAGGCCTGAATCGAGTGCCCGACAGCGAAGCTCCCACCCCGGATCGGCCCGGGCCTGACGACCCGGGCCGCGGACGTCGTCTCGGAGTAGATGTGGGTACCGTCAGAATCGGCATCGCATCGAGCGACCCCGACGGAATTCTTGCCACTCCAGTGGAGACGGTTCCGCGGGATACAAAGGAAGACAGCGATTTTCGCCGTATTGTGGAGTTGGTCGAGGAGATGAGCGTGGTCGAGGTCGTTGTCGGCTTGCCGCGCAACCTGCGTGAGGGAACGGGGGCGTCCGCGCGCGACGCGGCGGGGTTCGCCCGTGAGCTGGGCGTGCGAATCGCCCCGGTACCGGTGCGCTTAGTGGACGAGCGTTTCACTACTACTACCGCCCAGCGTTCCCTGCGTGAGGCAGGAGTACGGTCTCGTCAGCAGCGCGGCATCATCGACCAGGCGGCAGCGGTGGCCATTCTGCAGGATTGGCTTGAGCAGCGGCGCCGGTGCGGCAGTGAAGGGGGCACGCGTTGAGCGACTGGCGCGACTGGGACGATCGCCAGGAGCCCGACGACGACTGGGGAGGCGGCCGCCGGGCCGTACCGGTCGCGGTCGGTCCTCGCCCTCGGGAGACTCGTCGTGAACGGGCGCGGCGCAGGGCAGCGGCCCGGCGTCGGCGCAACGCCGGACTCGCGGGCCTTGCGTTGGTCATCATCATCACGGTCGCGGCCGTCGTCGGCGGAGCCACATTGTGGGACAGCCTGTTCGGTGCCGATGCCCCCGTGACCGACTATTCGGGGTCCGGAGTCAAGGACTTTGTATTCGAGGTACATCCCGGCGACACCACCAAGGTCATTGGGCAGCGCCTGAAGGATGAGGGCGTGGTGGCCACCCCCAGTGCGTTCACCGATGCCGCGCAAGGCAATCAGGCCATCGCCGCGATTCAGCCCGGCTTCTACAAGCTGCGCACCAAGATTCCGGGTAAGGAAGCCGTCGCACGTCTGGCCGAGCAAGACAACCGAGTCGGTCTGCTTGTCATTCCCGAGGGGCGTCAGGTCGACGATGTCTCCGCGGTGGCCAATGGCGCGATCACCGAGGGCATCTTCACCCTCATCGCGCGTGCCTCTTGTGTGGATCTGGACGGCAACAAGCACTGTGTGGCCGCATCGGACCTGCGACAGGCCGCCACGACGGCGTCGCAGGCCGAGCTTGCGGTCCCGGAGTGGGCGTCCAACGGGGTCAACGCCGTACGCGACGACCATCGCCGCATCGAGGGGTTGATCGCCGCGGGGCGGTGGGACTTCGACCCGATGGCTGAGCCGGAGCAGATTCTGTCCTCCCTGATCCGGGAGAGTACGGCGCAGTACCAGCGGCTGGGGCTGTTGCAGGCCGACGCGGCCGGATTGTCGCCCTACGAGGTGCTGGTAGTGGCCTCACTGCTGCAGCGAGAGGCCAAGCCTCGCGATTTCGCCAAGGTGGCGCGGGTGGTCTACAACCGGCTGGCCAAGCATCAGAAGCTGGAATTCGACTCCACGGTGAACTATCCGTTGGACCGCCAAGAAATCGCGACCACCGACCACGACCGGGAAAACAAGACGCTCTGGAATACCTATGTGTCGCAGGGTCTTCCGGCCACCCCGATCTCTTCGCCGAGCCCGGAAGCGCTACAGGCGGCCGAGCATCCGGAGCCGGGGGATTGGCTGTACTTCGTCACGATCGATGCAGAGGGCACCACGTTGTTCACCGCCGATTACAACGAACACCTGGCCAATATCGAGCTGGCCAAGAAAAACGGCATCCTGGACAGTGCGCGATGAGCCTCTCGGGTGAAGAGCATGAGCACGGCTGACGTTCGCCGTGCCGCGGTCCTCGGATCACCGATCGGGCATTCCCGCTCGCCCGATCTGCATCTGGCGGCCTATCGCGCGCTAGGCCTGACCGATTGGACCTACGAACGCATCGAATGCACGGCCGAGCAGTTGCCGGATGTGGTGGGCGGTGCCGGGCCCGAATGGGTGGGTTTCTCGGTGACCATGCCCGGCAAGTTCGCCGCCCTGGAATCCGCCTCGAGCTGCACCGAGCGTGCGCGATTGATCGGCGCCGCCAATACGCTGGTTCGCGCGCGTGATGGTTGGCATGCCGACAATACGGACGTCGACGGCGTATCCGGGGCGCTGCGTGCCGCCGGGATCGATCCCTCCGGGCACGCAGCGGTGATCGTCGGTGCCGGCGGCACCGCGCGGCCGGCGATCGTCGCGCTCGCGGCGATGGGTGTGCGGTCCCTGACAGTGGTGGCCCGTGATGCCGCCCGGGCGCAGGGTGCTCTCGAATTGGCGGAACGGGTCGGTGTGCCGGCATCGGTGACCAGATTCGATGATGCGGCCCTGTCGTCGGTGTGCGCGTCATCGGGCGTGCTGGTGAGCACCGTGCCCGCAGAAGCCGCCACCGCCTATGCGGAGTCCCTGGCGGCGGCTCCCGCGATTCTCGACGTTATCTACCACCCGTGGCCCACCGAACTGGCAGCGGCGGCGCACCGCCGCGGAGCAGTGGTGGTCGGCGGTTTGGAGATGCTCCTGAACCAGGCGTTTACCCAGGTGGAGCTGTTTACCGGGCAGCCCGCGCCGCGGGCGGCGATGACCGCCGCCCTGCGCTGAACGGTCAGAAATTCGGCTGTGCCGACCAGTGGCCGTCGCGAGATTCAGACTCGCGAATGGCGGTAAGACCTGCGGGAATCAAATTCATGGGACTTTTGGTCCCATCAGGTCTTGCATGGGATGCCGTGTCCCAGTAAATTGGATGGTAATTCGAGGAGGAAGCAATGCCGCTATACACCGTCCCCGGGCCGAGCGATTTTGACGCGGAGTACCTGCAGACCCTGCACACGCTGTCCGAAGGCTCGGTGCGTCTGCACTTCGATCCCTTCACAGACATCGACTGGGATGCGCCCGATTACCAAATCGATCGCAACGATCCGCGCTGGGTGCTGAACCCGGAGCTGGACACCCTCGGCGCCACGCAGTGGTACCGGGATCTGCCGCTCGACCGCCAGATCGAGATCGGCCGCTGGCGACTGGCCAATAGCGTCAAGGTGGGGCTTGCCTTCGAGAGCATTCTGATCCGCGGCATGATGCAGTACCTCATGAAGCTGCCGAACGGCTCGCCGGAGTTCCGCTACTGCCTCCACGAGATGACCGAAGAGTGCAACCACATCCAGATGTTCCAGGAGCTGGTCAACCGCATCGGTGACGACGTCCCCGGTATGCGTAAGTGGTTCCGCAGGTTGTCACCGATCATCGGCGTGGCGGGTGGCTGGGCCCATGTGGTGCTCTTCATCGGAATCCTCGGCGGCGAGGAGCCCATCGACCATTATCAGAAGTCGTTGATCCGCAAGGACGTCGATCTACCGCGTGCTGTTCGGCGCACGATGGAAATCCACGTCGCCGAAGAGGCGCGGCATATCTCCTTCGCGGGTGAATTCCTGCGCGTACACATGCCGTTGATGAGCGCGCGCAAGCGCGCGCTCTGCACCCTCTTGTTCCCAGTTGTCATGAAGTTACTGGCGAACGAGATCATGATTCCGCCGCGGTCCTTCGCCGCCGAGTTCGGCATCCCGCGTGAGGTTTTCAGGCAGGCCTTCTGGCGTAGCGCGCATGCGCGTCACACCCTTTCCGAGTACTTCGGGGACATGCGCAAGCTCACCGAGGACATCGGAATGCGGCCGTGGTGGGTGCGCCCGCTGTGGAAGCTGATGCACATCGATGGCCGTCCGTCGCGCTACCGCAGCGAGCCCGACCGTTCACACATGGGCGCGCCGCTAGCGGTTGGCGCCTGACAGTTCGGCGATCGCGGCCATCAATTCGGTCTGCGGATCCAAGGACACGCCCATCGAGCGCCCAGCCCCGTCCAGCACATACCAGACGTAGTTGGCGAGGTCGTCGACGATCTCGGTGCGACTGCGCACGGGGTCGGTTTCCCGTAACCATCGGGAGAGGGTTCCTTCGACCATCGTCACGACCGCATAAGTGACCGATTCGAAGGGGCTGTAGTCGATTCCGAGTAGCTCGGTGATCGGGACCAAGACTCCGCGGACACGCTGCTCCATGCGCACCTTGACCGTACTGACCGCATCGACGGCGGGATCCTCGTCCGTGGTACCCGATCCCATGAACTCGTAGCGATGCGAGTAGTCGGTCATCCAATCCAGCACCGCCCGAATGGTTCTGGTGGCGATGTCGTTGATGGAACCTCGGGTGACGTCGAGCTGTGACGAGATTGTCGTATCGAAGTCCTCCATCAGATACGAGCGAATACGTCGATCGAGGTCCTCGCGGCCCTCAAACTGCCGGTACACCACGGACTTGGCCAGTTCTGCCCGCTTGGCGATTGACTGCACGGGAATCTCGGTGCCGGGTGGCGTTTCGTCGAGCAGTGCGACGGCAGATTCCACGATGCGGGTCTGTCGGGCGGAGTTATGCCGCTCCCAACGTGCCTCATGCCCGGTGAGCGAGCGTTCCTTGGCATTGGTATCCGGCACCGCCCGATTCTATCGACCCACTTCCGGCTTGGATGCCACACAGAAGATCCGGCGGAATCCGAACGGTGTGACGTCGCCGGAAGGCGGATATGCCTGGCGCAGCAGTCCGGCGTATTCCGCCTCGAACTCGGCGAATTCGACGACCGAGAGCGCCGACACGACAGGCCTCAGTCCGGTGCCGTGCACCCATCGCAACACCGGATCCTCGCCCGCGAGCAGGTGCACATATGTCGTTTCCCAGGCATCCGGGACCAGGCTGGCGGAAAGCGTCAGGCGCGCATAACCTTCGGCCCCGTCAGTGCTCTCGGTTCCACGCAGCACCCCACCCAATCGCGATGCCCAGCGCGGCGATTCGGCCACCTGGCGCATCAGCGCATGCGAGGGCGCGCCGAAGTTGCCCGGAACCTGAAAGGCCAGCCAGCCGCCCGGATTGAGCTGCTGTGCCCACCCGGTGATGAGCTCGCGGTGCTGCGGAAGCCATTGCAACGCCGCATTGGTGAACAGCACGTCTACTCCGTCTGCCCGGAAGTCCGCGATATCGCCTCGTTCGAGACGCAGATTGGCGGGTAGGTCGGCCGGTGCGGTGGCCAGCAGTTCGGTGGAGGAGTCCAGTCCCAGCACCGAAGCGTCGGGCCATCGGCGGGCCAAGTCGACGGTCAAGATTCCACTGGCGCAACCCAAGTCAACGACGGTACGCGGATCCGAGGCCGGCACCCGAGAAAGAAGTTCGTAGAACGGGCGACTGCGTTCGTCACCAAATCGGCTGTATTCCTGCGCGCTCCACTGTGTCCTCGATGTCCTCGTCACTACTCCAAATCTAGCCGCGCGGCGTTACATTCCCCACATGATTTTCGGGGCGGGGGTGGCGGTGCTGTGCTGGATGGTGGCGCTGTCGTATTTCGACATCAGGTACCGCAGGCTGCCGAACTGGCTCACGCTGCCCGCGGCCGCGGTGGTTGTCGCGGTGGCGGTACTCGACCGCAGTCTGCCGATGGTGGTGGGTGCGGCGGCGCTGACCGGCGTGTATCTGGTGGCGCACCTGCTGTCGCCGCGTGCGATGGGGGCCGGGGACGTGAAGCTCGCCTTCGGCACCGGCGGCCTGGCGGGGGCATGTGGATTGGACGCGTGGTTTGTGGCGGCGATCGGTGCGCCGCTCTTCACCGGCCTGGTCGGCGTGCTGCTCCTCGCCTGCGGACGTCGGGGAGTGTCGGTTCCACACGGACCGTCGATGTGTCTGGCGACCGCGTTGGCCGTCGGGTTGTTCACCCTGGCACCCGGCATCTGACAAAGAATCACCCACTGTCCCGATCGATTTGGAAGACCGATGTGCCCGCATGGGACAATGGCTCACGTGTTGCGCTGGATCACGGCAGGTGAATCGCATGGACGCGCGTTGATCGCGGTCCTGGAAGGCATGGTCGCTGGTGTCGAACTGACATCGGCGGACATTGGCAGGCAGCTGGCGCGTCGCCGCCTGGGCTACGGCCGAGGCGCGCGCATGGCCTTTGAGGCCGATCAGGTCACCATGGTCGGCGGCGTGCGACACGGTCTGACCTTGGGCGGACCGGTGGCCATCGAGATCGGCAACACCGAATGGCCCAAGTGGGAGACCGTGATGTCTGCGGACCCCGTGGACCCCGCCGAACTGGAGAACATCGCGCGCAACGCGCCACTGACACGGCCGCGTCCCGGACACGCGGACTACGCCGGCATGCTCAAGTACGGATTCGACGATGCCCGCCCGGTGCTCGAGCGGGCCAGTGCGCGCGAGACCGCGGCCCGGGTGGCGGTGGGCACCATTGCCAAGGCCTTCCTCAAGCAGGCCCTGGGCGTGGATGTCATCTCGCATGTCATCTCCATCGGCGACTCCGAGCCGTACGACGGGCCGGTTCCGGGCGCCGCGGATCTCGCCGCCATCGACGCCAGCCCGGTGCGGGCGTTCGACGCACAGGCCGAGGCTTCGATGATCGGCGAGATTGAAGCCGCCAAGAAGGACGGCGACACCCTCGGTGGGGTGGTGGAAGTCGTGGTCGCGGGCCTGCCTGTCGGACTTGGCTCCTTCATCAGTGGTAACGACCGGCTGGACAGCCAGCTGGCCGCGGCCATCATGGGGATCCAGGCCATCAAGGGCGTTGAGATCGGCGACGGTTTCACCACCGCTCGCCGGCGTGGCAGCGCCGCGCACGACGAGATCTACCCGGGCCCCGACGGCATCCTGCGCTCCACCAATCGTGCCGGAGGACTTGAAGGTGGCATGACGAACGGCCAGCCGCTGCGGGTGCGGGCGGCCATGAAGCCCATCTCCACTGTGCCGCGGGCGTTGGCCACCGTCGACATGTCCACCGGGGACGAAGCTGTCGCAATCCACCAGCGTTCCGACGTGTGCGCGGTGCCGGCCGCTGGGGTGGTCGCCGAGGCGATGGTCGCGCTGGTGGTGGCCCGTGCCGCACTGGAGAAATTCGGTGGCGACTCGCTGTCCGAGACGAAGACCAATGTCGGTGCGTACCTGGATGCGGTGGCGCAGCGGGAACCGCGCCGGGAATCGTCCGATGAGCAGCTTGCGCGAAGAGCGGCTAACACAGCGGGATGAGCCCCAAAGCCGTTCTTGTCGGGCTGCCCGGATCGGGTAAGTCCACCATTGGCCGTCGGCTGGCAAAAGCGTTGGACGTCAACATCTATGACACCGACAATGGCATCGAGACAGCGGCCGGTCGCACCATCGCCGACATCTTCGCCGCCGACGGCGAACCGGAATTCCGGCGTATCGAGGAATCGGTGATTCGGCAGGCGCTTGATCAGCAAGATGGAGTGGTTTCGCTCGGCGGCGGGGCCGTGCTCACTCCAGGAGTTCGGGAAGCGCTCGCCGGGCACACCGTGGTGTATCTCGAAATCAGTGCCGCGGAGGGGATTCGGCGCACCGGGGGAAGTGTGGTGCGTCCGCTGCTCGCCGGACCGGATCGTGCCGAGAAGTATCACGCCCTGATGTCGCAGCGGGTGCCGCTGTACCGCGAGGTCGCCACCATCAAGGTCAACACCGACCGGCGAAACCCCGGCGCCGTGGTGCGGATGATCGTCTCCCGGTTGGAGAACCCCGAGGGCAGCACAGGATCCGTCTCCTCGCGGCGGCGACGTCCCCGTCGGCGTCCGCGTTCACGACGGCGTGCGTCGGGCGTCATCGCCCCCGCGCGTACCGACCCTTCCGGAAGCGAAACCAAGGAGTGAGCCGACAATGACTAGCGCGGAGCCGACAACGATCACCGTCGAGGTGAATCCGCCCTACCCGGTAATCGTGGGGACGGGTCTGCTGGGTGAGCTGGTGGGCGCGCTCAAGGGTTCCGACAAGGTGGCGATCCTGCATCAGCCCACTCTTGCCGTCACGGCCGAAGAAATTCGGAAGACTCTGGCCGACACCGGAATCGATGCGCACCGGGTCGAGATTCCCGATGCTGAGGCCGGTAAGGACCTGGCCGTGCTCGGCTACATCTGGGAGGTGCTGGGCCGGATCGGGATTGGACGCAAGGACGCTGTCGTCAGCCTTGGGGGAGGAGCTGCCACCGATACGGCCGGCTTCGCCGCGGCCACTTGGCTGCGCGGGGTGAAGGTGGTGCACGTACCTACCACACTGCTCGCCATGGTCGACGCCGCGGTTGGTGGAAAGACAGGTATCAACACCGATGCGGGCAAGAACCTTGTCGGCGCGTTCCACCAGCCGGGGGCGGTGCTGGTGGACCTGGCAACCCTCGATTCGTTGCCGCGTAACGAGATCGTCGCCGGGATGGCCGAAGTGGTGAAGGCAGGTTTCATCGCCGACCAGGTGATCCTTGATCTCATCGAGGCCGACCCGCAGGCCGCGATCGACCCGTCCAAGCCGGTGCTGCGCGAGCTCATCGAACGCTCCATCGCGGTCAAGGCGAAGGTGGTGGCGGCCGACGAGAAGGAGGCCGAGCTGCGCGAGATCCTCAACTACGGCCATACCCTCGGGCACGCCATCGAGCGGCGTGAGCGGTACCGGTGGCGCCACGGTGCGGCGGTATCGGTCGGTTTGGTGTTCGCCGCGGAACTGGGGCGATTGGCCGGTCGTCTGGATGACGAGACCGCTGATCGCCATGCGCGGGTGCTCTCGGCCCTCGGGCTGCCAATACGTTACGACGCCGACGCGCTGGGACAACTCGTCGAATCCATGCAGGGCGATAAGAAGACCCGCTCGGGCATACTGCGTTTCGTGGTGCTCGACGGGTTGGCCAAGCCGGGACGATTGGAAGGTCCCGATCCGTCACTGCTGGCCGCCGCGTACTCGGTGGTGGCCAGTCCAAGCTCTGGCGAGGGAGTGATGCTGTGACGATCCAGATTCTCAACGGCCCGAATCTGGGCCGTCTCGGTAAACGAGAGGCCGCCGTCTACGGCAGTGTGACCTATGCCGAGCTGGTGTCTCTCATTGAGGCTGAGGCCGGCGCATTGGGTGTGGACGTTCAGGTGCGGCAGACCGATAGCGAAGCCGAACTTCTCGGCTGGGTTCACGCCGCCGCCGACGCCAAGGATCCGGTGATTCTTAACGCCGGTGCGTTCACCCATACCTCGGTGGCACTACGGGACGCGTGCGCCGAACTGACCGCCGGACTCATCGAGGTGCATATCTCGAATGTGCATGCGCGCGAAGAGTTTCGGCATCACTCATACCTGAGTGCGCTCGCCACCGGCGTGATCGTCGGGCTTGGCGTCCAGGGATATCTGCTGGCGCTGCGCTACTTCGTGACGTCCACTTCTTCCTGAACTGCCTGGAACACGTCGGTATCGGACTGCTGTAGCGCCGCGTGCTCCCTTTCCTTGCGGTCCACGAGCAGTCGGCCGACAAATACGCCCACCATGGCCGGCGCGAACACCAGCAGGGCCACGAACGCCGCGGTGGTGGTGAGCTCGGCGAGGATGCTCGCCGCATAGATCCCGTCGTTGAACAGGCTGATTAACCAGACCACCAGGCCACTGACGGCCCCGGCGAAAATGCCGCCCAGCAGCCACCACATGGCTAGGTCCTCACGGCGATCTGGATCTGGATTGCGCTGGGCGTCGCCGCGGCCGTCGGTGATCGCCCAGGCCGTCACCGCCGCGACGAACACCAGGACCAGCGCGATGTTGATCACGGTGCCGTGGGTCTCCCATACGCTGATGGCCAATCCCTGCACCACACGGATCAGCACCATGAGGATGGCGAAGACGGCGCCACGGGTGAGCCATTGAGTCGTCATAGAACGTGTTCCACCGTCGGGCATGGGCCCAGCGTATCGCGGTAGCGTCGACACCTATGACGACCGTCCTCAGCCATACCGACCGCAGGGAACGGCTCCGCGAGGGGCTGCGTGCGGACGGGCTCGATGCGTTTTTGGTGACCGATCTGGTCAACATTCGCTATCTGACCGGTTTCACCGGGTCGGCGGCGGCGCTGTGGGTGGCCGCTGGGGACGGGCCGGATGAGCAGGCAACCGTGCTGTGCACCGACGGCCGCTACCGCACACAGGCTGCCGCACAGGTCCCTGACCTGCGCGCCCTGATCGACCGCGGGTACGGCGCGGCGCTGGTGGCGCTGGCCGGGACCGGGCGCGCGGGTTTCGAAAGCCATGTGGTGACCGTCGACGGATACGACAAGCTGACGGCGGCAGCCGCGGATATCGAGCTTGTCCGGGCGCCGAATCGGGTGGAGAAACTGCGTGAGGTGAAAGACGAGTCCGAGGTGCTCTTACTCGAAAGGGCTTGTGCCGCAGCCGACACCGCATTGTCCGCATTGATCGCGACCGGCGGAATCCGGCCCGGGCGCACCGAGCGTGAGGTGGCGCGTGACCTGGAGAACCTCATGTGCGGGCACGGGGCGGACGGCACGTCATTTGAGACGATCGTCGCCGCCGGGCCACACTCGGCGATACCGCATCATCGGCCCACCGACGCGGTGCTGACTGATGGCGACTTCGTGAAGATCGACTTCGGAGCGCTGGTTGCCGGGTATCACTCCGACATGACCAGGACTCTGGTGCTGGGCTCGGTGTCACCCTGGCAGCAGGAGATCTATGAACTGGTGCTGGCCGCGCAGGCGGCAGGTCGGGCGGCGCTGGCGCCCGGGGCATCGCTGCAGGGCGTCGACGCCGCGGCCCGCGATGTCATCGCCGCTGCGGGATATGGACAGAACTTTGGCCACGGCCTCGGGCACGGGGTGGGGTTGCAGATCCACGAAGCACCGGGTATCGGTGCCGGCGCCACCGGTACACTGCTTGCTGGCTCGGCGGTGACAGTCGAGCCAGGGGTCTACCTGCCCGACCGGGGCGGAGTCCGGATCGAGGACACGCTCGTGGTGCGGCCCGACGGGCCGGAGCTGTTGACCCGGTTCCCCAAGGAACTCACCGTCATTAATTGAGTAGTACTGAACAGTTACGCAAGGAGACAGACGACTGTGGCTTCAACCGCCGATTTCAAGAACGGCCTGGTGCTCAACATCGATGGTCAGCTGTGGCAGATCACCGAGTTCCAGCATGTGAAGCCCGGTAAGGGACCGGCGTTCGTGCGCACCAAGCTCAAGAACGTGCTGTCGGGCAAGGTCGTCGACAAGACCTTCAACGCGGGCGTCAAGGTCGAGACCGCGACCGTGGACCGCCGCGACACCACTTACCTGTACCGCGACGGCGACTCGTTCGTGTTCATGGACAGCCAGGATTTCGAGCAGCACCACCTTTCCCCAGAGCTGGTCGGCGGCGCCTCGCGCTTCCTGCTGGAGGGCATGACCGTGCAGGTCGCCTTCAACGAGGGCGCCGCGCTGTACATCGAGCTTCCGGTGACCGTCGAGCTCGTGGTCACCCACACCGAGCCGGGCCTGCAGGGCGACCGCTCCAGCGCGGGCACCAAGCCGGCCACCATGGAAACCGGCGCCGAGATTCAGGTTCCGCTGTTCATCAACACCGGTGACCGCCTCAAGGTCGATTCGCGTGACGCCAGCTACCTCGGCCGTGTGAATGGCTGAAACCGGCTCGACCGGCCGGCCCGCTGCCAAGGGAGGCCGTCGCAAGGCGCGCAAGAGGGCAGTGGATCTGCTGTTCGAGGCCGAGGCGCGGGATATGACGGCCGCAGCGGTGGCCGACGAGCGTCGTGCCTTGGCGGAGTCGAAGTCGGACGTGGAACCACTGAATCCCTACACGGTGACTGTCGCGCATGGAGTCACCGAGCATGCCGTCCATATCGACGAGCTGATCGCTTCGCACCTGCAGGGTTGGACATTGGCCCGACTGCCCGCAGTGGATCGCGCGATCATGCGGGTCGCGGTGTGGGAGCTGCTGCATGCCGAGGACGTACCCGAGGTGGTCGCCGTCGACGAGGCGGTCGAGCTTGCCAAACAGCTCTCCACCGATGACTCGCCGGCCTTCGTGAACGGCGTTTTGGGGCAGCTCATGCTGGTGACCCCGCATATTCGGGGCGGTTCGGCCTCCGGTTCTGCGGAGTAGGGCGTAACTAACTGTCGATACCCAGAGCGCTTGCGAGCCGGGGTGGAATTTTAGGCTCCGCGAATTCTGGATACCAGCGGATCACGATGTCCCGCAAGGCAATCTCGGCCTCCAACTGGCAGGCCACTCCGACGAAGCCGGCGATGGTGCGAAACATCATCACGTGCTCGGTAGGGATTTCGAGCACTGCGCCGCCAAGGAAGTCCTGGCCACGCGCGAGCCCGGGTATCCGCGCTGCGTTTTGCTGCAGCCACTGGCGGTCGAACCGAAAACGAGGCATGCGTAGCGGCTCGGCGAACGGCCCGAAGTAGGCCAGTAGGTCCTCGGGCTGCACCTGTGCACCTGCCTGGCTGAAGCCTGCTTCACCCATTGCGGTATTCACTTCGTCGAGAACCAGTGTTCTCAGGTCGTCGGACAGCTCGTCCAGCTGTATCTGCCCGGCGAGCTCGGCCTGTCGAAGGGCGTCGAGGTACCCCACTGCACTGCGATGTACTGCGGTGACGGCGCCGAAGTCGAGCACCGCGAGTCGACCATCGGCGGTGAGCTGGTAGTTCCCTGGATGCGGATCTGCGTGCAGCAGCCCAAGGTTCGCCATCGACGCGCCACAGAATTCGAAGAGTAGCCGGGCCGCGGTGTTTCTGGATTCTTGATCGCCTTGCCGGATGATGTCGGCCATTGAGCGGCCGGTTACCCATTCGCTGACGAGGACCTTGGGTGCGGAGGCCACCACTTTGGGTATCAAAAACGCCGGGCCGCCAGTGAACGCGGAGGCGAAAGCACGCTGATTGTCTGCCTCACGACGGTAATCGAGCTCTTCGGCCATCCGTTTACGCACCTCGGCGAGCATCGGCTGCACGGCTATCCCCGGGAACAGAGGATCTATGAGGCGACTCATCTGGCCGACTCGCCGCAGGTCCGACCGCAAGGCGGTATCGACTCCCGGGTACTGAACCTTCACCGCTACGGCCCGGCCGTCGTGCCATGTTGCGCGATATACCTGGCCGATGCTGGCCGCGGCGATCGGCTCGTTGTCGAACTCGGCGAATCGGTCGCCCCAGCGTTGGCCGAGCTGCTCAGCTAGCACGCGGTGCACCTGTTTAGCCGGGATCGGGGGCGCCGAGGCCTGCAGACCCGTCAGTGCCGCCCGGTATGGCTCGGCGTACTGGTCGGGTATTGCGGCCTCGAAGATGCTCATCATCTGGCCGAACTTCATCGCGCCACCCTTGAGCCCGCCGAGCACCGCGAAGAGCTGCTCGGCATTGTGCGCCGACCACTGTGCAGCGATTGCTTCCGGATCACCTCCGGTGACGCGGCGGCCCCATCCGACGACAGCTCGCCCCGCTGCCCCCAACGGCAAGCTGGCCAGCTTTGCACCACGGCGTACGGACCCCCGCGCGATCTCCCTCACGTCGACATTGTGCGCTGGCGACAGAGGCTTTCGGTCTGTATGTGGAAACTCTCGTGTATCAGTACACGAGAGCGGCGCAGTAGTTCAGCCGAGCTGGATCTCGAACACCGGAATTACCCGGTCGGTCAACGTCTCGTACTCGGCGAATCCGGGAGCGCGCTGCTTCACGATCTCGAATACCCGATCTCGCTGGGCGCGGGGGAGTTCGACGGCCGTGGCGTTGGACTTCGGGTTCGCGCCGATCTCCACCTCGACGCTGGGGTTGGCGCGCAGATTCGCCACCCAGGCGGGATTCTTCGGCCTGCCCGCCGAGGAACCCACGATGTAGGCCGTACCGTCGATATCGAAGTAGGCCAACGGATTCACGCGTTGTGCGCCCGATTTTGCGCCCGTGCTGGTCAGCAGCAGGAGCGGAAACCCCTCAAACTGGCCGCCGACCTTGCCCCCGTTGGCGCGGAACTCGGCGATGTTGGCCTCGTTGAATGACTGCTCGGTGCCCGATGCTTCGGTCATCGCGGTCTCGATTCTCTCGGTGACGGGTCGAGCCTAACGGCCTGTTGTGGATCACGAGGTGAGCAACCGAAAGATTGCCCGATCAGGGTAGGGATCCCGCCCCGGAATGCATGATGCGAGGTGTTCTGCCACGATTAGCTGCATGGGTACGTGGGGTGAAGGGCCGTTTGATAACGACGATGCCGCAGACTTTTTGAGTGACCTAAGAGAGAGCGGTGATATCGAGCTGGAACTGGCTCGATATCTACGACTGGCGACCGGAGAGTATGTCGAGGCGCCCGAGGGCGCATCCGCCGTGGCTGCCGCTGCGGTAGTTGCTCTTTTATGTTCAGACGCGGTGGATCCGGCAGTGGTGCCCTGGTCGGAAGAGGTTGCCAACATCCGCGTCAAGCAAACCCAAGCGCATGCCCTCGGACTGCTGGCGAGTGCGGCGATCGCGCGAGTGACCGGCACCGGCAGTGAACTAGCGGACCTTTGGGAGGACGGCGATGCGAGCCAGTGGCGTGCCATCGTCGGTGCTGTCGATGCCACTCTGCGTGGAATCGGCACACCGGACTATCACGATTGGGCCCCCTACCCGGGGCTGGTCGAGGCAGCCGCCATCGCGCTTCGCGATCCCGATGTGGCCGTTGATGAGTTGACTGCCGTCGTCAACCTGTCGGATGTTCGGGTCTTCACCCTGGATCGTGAACCCACCGAAGATTCCCGAGGGCTGTGGCAGGAGGTGGCGCTTGTCGACGGTCGTCGTCTCATCATGTGGCACGGCGAGGACAAGTCCCGACGGTACGACACCGTGGAATTCACCTCGACGGTTCGCACGGTGCCGTTGTCCGCCATCACGGGGCAAGAGTTGCGCACCACGTACCAGGATATTGACGGCGTGCGCTCGTTGTTGGCCGTCGAACTCTGGTTATCCACGGCGATACCGGACAAGACACGTGCCGTCTCAATCTCGGAGACGGAATGGGTGGTCGACGATTTCTACTTCGCCAAGTCGATTGTCGACGGTGGGCTCGCACAGATGGAACGGCTCCTGCAATTCGGACGGGCGGTGGCTCAGCATGTTTGATCCCGGTGCAGATTGGGCGACCGTGCCGCGGCTGGAGAGCGCCGTTGAGGTGTTTACCCCGAACGCAGACCTGGTGATCGACCAGCTGCGTGGTGTCGTCGACTTCGAGCGGGTGTCTGCGTTCGTGCTGAGCCGAGGTACCGAGACGCACAACTGGGGCGAGATGCATTGGTGCGAAGTCGCATTGATCGAAGGTGGCCGCATGATTCTCTGGTTCGGTAAGGACGGCCACTGTGCGGGGCATGGGGGGCGCGCTCCGCACCCGACACTGTCGGTGACGATGCGCACCTTTCCGCTCTCGGAAATCAGCGATCAGTCGCTGGTTACCGAATATGACGTGGAGGCGGATGGATCGCGGGTCCTCACCGCGGTCCACGTGACGATCTACACGTCTACGACGTACCGGAGTGTGAAGACATCGTTGGAAGAGCATCGCCACAGCGTCGAGGACTTCCGTTTCTCAAAGTATTCGAACCAGGGTGTGGCACAGATGAACAGGCTTATCGAGTTCGCGGGGGCATTGTCCCGGCAGACACGCTAACCGTATGTCAATGGTCCTCACACACCTCCGTCGGCGGATGGACGTGCTTGAGCGGTTCTTGAGTTATCGAAGGGACATTGGATGCGACGAACTGCGGAGGAAATAGGGAAGCTCAAGGACGGGGTGTTATGCGGGGTCGGGTTGTTCTCATCACCGGCTCCTCGCGAGGGATCGGGTTGGCGACGGCGCGCCTTGCCAAGGCTGCCGGCGCCGAGGTAGTTCTGCACGGACGTACCGCTTCTGCCGCACTCGGTGAGAGGGCAGCAGAGATGGATGCCCTGCACGTCGTCGCTGATGTCGGCGATCATGACGATGTCCGCAGCGCGGTTCAGGAAGTCGTTCGTGCTCATGGCCGTATCGATTCCCTGGTGAACTGTGCCGGGGTCGCGGCGCCGCGGGCGTTCGCCGAGTTGACGAGGCAGGACTGGGATCGGCACTTGACTGCGAATCTGATTGGCGTGTTTAACTTTTGTCAAACAGTGGCGCCGCACATGCCCCGCGATGGCAGTGGGAGGATCGTGAATGTCTCCTCCATGCGGGGCAACTTGCCCATGGCCACCGCACGGGGCATGGCGTACTCGGCGTCGAAGGCCGCACTGAATAGCTTTACCGTGGCGCTCGCGAAGGAGCTGGCTCCGGAAATCTTGGTCAATGGCCTGGCACCGGGACTCATCGAAACCGACTTGATCGCCGGCCTGAGTCCGTTGAGTCGCACGGAGGCCGAATCATCGTTGCTTGGCCGAATAGGTACACCATTGGAAATAGCGGAGATGCTGGTATTTCTGGCTAGCGAGAAAGTCAGTTATATGACAGGCCAGATCATTACGGCGGACGGCGGGTCGGAACTTAGCAACAGGTAGGGCGATAATATGTCATATGTAACGAAGTCTGTCACATATTATCACCGAGATCATGTGATGTTAATCGTACAGTAACTCTCGTACTAAGCGGATGTGTATGCGACCAGTTAAGCTGGGAAGATACTGAGAGACCATCAATAAATATAGACAAGCAGCACATTGGCGTGCCCCTGAATGGTACCACGCGGAGGTAATGCAGAATGGTTGTACGCGCAGAGGCTAATATCCTCGGTCCGTTGTCACTGACCACTTCTTCGCCATCTGGTGAGCGGGATGCAACACCATCGGCGAAGAAACAACGTCAAGTTCTTGCCATGCTTCTGGCAAGGACTGGGCGTTTTGTGCCGGCCGCCGTGCTCATCGACGAACTATGGGATGACGAGCCACCAAAGAGTGCAACAACTGTTGTGCAGACATACATCCTCAGCATTCGTAAGACAATTGCTAAAGAGTTTGATATGAGCGTCGCTCAGGTTGCGTCGTCTATGTTGCAGACCAAGAACATGGGCTACCTGTTCAGTCCACAGGATATCAATCTTGACCTGCGTAGATACCAAAGTCTCATCGAATCCGCACGGTGCGCTAAAGAGTCCGGAAACGATCATCAGGCAGTTCTGTTGTTTGTCAATGCCGAGAAAACATGGACAGGTCCCGCGTTTGTGGATATCGAGGTGGGGCGCCTTCTCGCATCCGAGAAGGATCAGGTCGAATGCATATTCCTGGCCAATCTGGAATTGCGTATTGAGGCTCAATTGCGTCTAGAACGATATCGCGAAGCCGCGATCGACCTTGCCCTATGGGTGTCCCGCTTTCCGTATCACGAGCGGCTGTACGCATACTATATGTACGCGCTTTGTCTCGCGGGGTGGCGTGACAAGGCGCTCGGGGTATTCCAGCTGGCGAGAAAAACACTTGCGGCAGGGCTCGGGTTGGAGCCCTGTGTGAAATTGCAGAGATTGCATGGCGATATCTTGGCCTCGTCCGATGATACGGTGGCTGAAAGAATGAGAACCGAGCACGGCAGGTTCCTTACGGGCCTAATTCCGCACACTGTCACCGGGCTGACATCGCAGGTTTCCTGATAAGTAATTAGCACGGCCAAATCCACCAGCAATGCTGGTGGATTTTTTTACGCTGAGTCGGCTGTTTCATCGCGAATGCAACTGCTTGAGCGGTCTTTGAGTAGCCGTTGCTCACAATGTATCGGACAGCAATACCGATACACATGAGAGGTGGGAGATGGAGCGAAGAGTAGTCATCACCGGCATCGGTGTCCGCGCACCGGGCGGTCGCGGCGCCGACGAGTTCTGGAAACTGTTGGCCGCCGGACGGACCGCAACCCGGGGCATCTCCTACTTCGATGCTTCGCCCTACCGGTCCCGGATCGCCGGTGAGGCCGACTTCGACGCCGAACAGGAGGGCCTGTCACACAAGGAGATTCGCCGCATGGACCGGGCCACTCAGTTCGCGGTGGTTTGCACCCGCGAGGCGGTAGCCGATAGCGGCCTGGATGTGAACACCCTCGACCCCTATCGACTAGGGGTAAGCCTGGGCAGCGCAGTGGCCGCGGCCACCAGCTTGGAGCAGGAGTATCTAGTGCTGTCGGATTCGGGGCGAAACTGGCTTTCCGACCAGAAGGCCTTGTCGCCGCACATGTTCGATTACATGATTCCCAGCGTGATGCCGGCCGAGGTGGCCTGGACAGTGGGGGCACAGGGCCCGGTGACGATGGTGTCCAACGGATGCACTTCGGGGCTGGACTCGGTCGGGCATGCCGTGGCGTTGATTCGTGAGGGCAGCGCCGACGTGATGCTCAGCGGTGCCGCAGATACCCCGATCACGCCGATTGTCGTGGCCTGCTTTGATGCGATCAAGGCAACGAGCACGCGTAATGACACCCCGGAGACGGGCTCTCGCCCCTTCGACGGCTCTCGCAATGGATTTGTGCTCGCTGAGGGCGCAGCGATGTTCGTGCTGGAGGAGTTTGAACATGCGCGCGCCCGCGGTGCCCAGATATACGCGGAGGTATCGGGATACGCCACCCGTTGCAACGCCTACCACATGACCGGCCTGAAGATCGACGGGCGGGAGATGGCCGAAGCCATCACGATCGCCCTGGACGAAGCACGGCTCGACCCGACCAAGATCGACTACATCAATGCCCACGGATCGGGTACCCGCCAGAACGACCGCCACGAAACAGCGGCGTTCAAGCGCAGTTTGGGTGAGCACGCCTATCGCACGCCGGTGAGTTCGATCAAATCCATGGTCGGACATTCGCTGGGCGCCATTGGGTCCGTCGAGATCGCGGCGTCTCTGTTGGCGATCAAGAACCAGGTAGTCCCACCGACTGCGAATCTGCACGAGGCCGACCCGGAGTGCGACCTCGACTACGTCCCGATCACGGCACGCGATCACCACACCGAACACGTGCTCACCGTGGGCAGTGGCTTCGGCGGATTCCAGACCGCGATGGTGCTGAGTCGCCCGACCGAGATGTTGGGGGCATCGGCATGACACGCGTACTGGTCACCGGCATCGGAATCCTGGCCCCAAATGGCCTGGGCACCGAAAATTATTGGGAAGCAACAGTATCAGGACACACCGGTATCTCGACGCTCGACAGATTCGACGTCTCCGGGTACACGAGCACATTGGCGGGGCAGCTCACCAATTTCAACGCCAAGGAGTTGCTGCCGGGACGGCTGCTGCCGCAGACCGACATCTCTACCCGGCTGGCCCTCGTGGCCGCGGAGTGGGCACTGGGCGATGCCAAAGTAGACCCGGAGGAATTCACCGACTATGAGATGGGTGTGGTCACCTCGACCGCTTCGGGCGGCTTCGAGTTCACCCACCGGGAGTTCCAGAAATTATGGTCCCAGGGCTCCGAGCACGTCAGTGTGTATGAATCGTTTGCCTGGTTCTATGCCGTCAATACCGGCCAAATCTCGATTCGACACGGAATGCGCGGTCCCAGTAGTGCTTTGGTTGCCGAACAGGCGGGCGGGCTCGATGCGCTGGGGCATGCGCGCCGTACGGTGCGGCGTGGCACCACGCTGGTCGTCTCCGGAGGAGCGGATTCTGCTCTTGACCCGTGGGGCTGGACCTCGCACATCTCGACCGGCGATGTCACGAGGGCAACCGATCCTGCACAGGGCTACCTGCCGTTCGACCAGCGGGCGAACGGATATGTGCCCGGCGAAGGGGGCTGCATTCTCATCTGCGAAGACGCAGATTCCGCAGCGGCTCGCAATGCCCCCAACATCCACGGGGAAATCGCCGGATATGCCTCGACATTCGACCCGGCCCCGGGGTCGGGCCTACCCGGCGGTCTGGCCCGTGCTGCACAGATGGCGATTGCCGACGCTGGGTTGACACCGGCCGATATCGATGTGGTCTTCGCCGACGCGGCCGGTGTGACCGGCGCCGACGCCGCGGAAGCCGAGGCCATCGCGGCGGTCTTCTCGCCTCGGGGCGTGCCCGTGACGGCGCCAAAGTCGATGACCGGCAGGCTCTATGCGGCCGGTGGCCCGCTGGATGTGGCGACGGCCCTGCTGTCCCTGCGGGACGGCGTCGTCCCGCCGACTGTCGGTACCACCGACGTTCCCGAGCGCTATCAGCTCGATCTTGTGCAAGGTCAACCACGTGAGGCGTCACTGTCGGCCGCCTTGATTCTCGCGCGGGGCCGGTGGGGATTCAACTCCGCCGTCGTCGTGCGTCGTTGAACACGAAAATTACAGAAGGAGAAGAGAAATGGCCGAAGTTACGCTTGCTCAGCTGCATAAGATCCTGGTGGCTTGCGCCGGTGGCGATGACGACACCGAGATCAGTCCCGAGAGCGCGACGATTGAGTTCGAAGAGCTCGGTTACGACTCGTTGGCCCTGATGGAAACCGCGGCCCGGTTACAGCGGGAGTACGGGGTGCATATCGCCGAAGAGGACCTGGCTGACCTGACCACGCCGCAGCAGATGCTGGATGTCATCAATTCTCAGCTGGCCGGTGTGGCATGACACATCAGGTGACACATACCTTGACGCACTCGCGAGAAATCGCGGCCCCCGCGGAGGTGGTTTACTCGCTGGTGGCGGACGTGACCCGGTGGCCGGTCATTTTCGGCCCGACTGTATACGTGGACCTGCTCGAGCACAGTGACACCAGTGAGCGGTTCCACATTTGGGCGACAGTCAATGGTGCAGTGCGGGATTGGGTCTCGCGGAGGAACTTTGACCCGCAGGCCATGCTCGTCGAGTTCGCCCAGGAGCGCAGCGCCGCGCCCATTACCTCGATGGGCGGCAGTTGGAAGTTCACCGGCCTGCCCGGCGGGCGCACCACAGTGGTGCTGGACCATCACTTCACGGTCGCCGGGGACGATGCTGCGCAGGCATCCATCATCACAGCTGTCAACAACAACAGCGAAAAGGAACTGGCTGCCTTGGGGTTGGTGGCCGAATGTGGTTACCTGCCTGGGGAAATCATCCAGTTATTCGAAGACATCGTGCAGCTGCCCGGACACGCCGCCGATATCTACACATTCGTGGAACGCAGTGACCTGTGGCCGAAGCGGTTGCCACACGTTGGTCGGGTCGACCTGGTGGAGACCGTAGACGGTGTGCAGGAGATGGAGATGGATACCGTCACCAGCGACGGCAGTAGCCACACCACCCGGTCGGTGCGGCTGTGCTTCAGCCCGAACAAGATTGTGTACAAGCAACAACTGCCGCCTGCGCTGCTGCTGGGGCACAGCGGGGTGTGGGAGTTCACCGATGGTCCAGACGGCGCCGTTGCCACCTCGCGGCATATGGTCGCCATCAACCCGGCGGCAATAGCGCCGGTGCTGGGTGCTGGCCAGGGCATCGGCGACGCACAGCAGTACTTGCGAAATGCGCTGGGTGCCAATAGTAAAGCGACCCTCGCCCACGCCGGCTACTGGGCAGAGTCTCTCGCGGAAAACCTCAGTTGACCTCCGGGCTGGCGGCACGGGGCACCGACCGGATCACCGAGATCGCGGACGGCGTCTACGCGTATCTGCAGCTACCCGGGGGCTGGTGCCTCAGTAACTCGGGAATCGTGGTGAGCCCGGACGGCGCGGTCGTCATCGACACCCTGGCCACGGAGAGCCGTAACCGGCGGCTGGTGGCGGCGGTCGACGGATTGGCTCCGGGCTCGCGCCGCACCGTGGTCAACACCCACTTTCACGGCGACCATCACTTCGGTAACCACCTGTTTGGCCCGCAGGCGACAATTATCGCCCACCAGCGTGCCCGGATAGAGATGGACGAGGCAGGCCTGGCGCTCACCCAACTGTGGCCCGAGGTCGAATGGGGTGATGTCAGAGTCACTTTGCCGTCGGTCACCTTCAGCGATCGGCTCCACCTACACATCGGCGACCGAGCAGCCGAGTTGATTCATCTCGGTCCGGCGCACACCACGAACGACGCGGTGGTGTGGCTTCCGCAGGACAAGATCCTGTTCGCCGGGGATATCGTGCTCTCGGGTGCGACCCCTTTTAATCTGATGGGCTCGGTCGAGGGTGCGTTGCGCGTCATCGGTGAGCTGGCTCAACTGGGTGCCGAAACCGTGGTGTGCGGTCATGGCCCGCTGACGGGGCCCGAGGTGTTCGCGCAGACCATTGCTTATCTGACCTGGATCCAGCATCTGGCCGCCGAGGGGTCTGCCGACGGTGTTGGACCGCTCGAGGTCGCACGCCGTGCCGAGCTGGGCGAGTTCGCGGGGCTGATCGACTCAGAACGGCTGGTGGGCAACCTGTACCGGGCCTATGTCGAACAGGGCGCGGCACTACGGGATAGTGAGCTCGGGGCACCCCTTGACGTGATCGCGGCGTTCGATGACATGGTCAGCTACAACGATGGGCAGGTGCCCGAATGCCTGGCGTAGCCGTCGATGTCTGCGTGATCGGCGGAGGTCCGGCGGGGCTGATGGCTGGTCTAGTGCTGGCCCGGTTCGGTCTGGATGTCACTGTTCTGGAGAAGCATGCGGACTTTCTCCGCGACTTCCGCGGCGATACCGTTCACCCGTCGACTCTGCAGGCGATGGATGAGCTGGGGCTGATCAACCAGTTCCTCGACCTGCCCCACGCCAAGGCTGAAACACTCCCAATAGCAACCGATTCCGGTCAACTGCTCTTCGCCGACTTTCGGGCGCTGCCCGGCAAGTACCGCTATCTCGCGTTCATGCCGCAATGGGACGTGCTGAACTTCATCGCCTCCGCCGCTCGCCGATACCCGGGATTTCAACTTTTACAACGAGTTGAGGCCATCGAACTGAT
The DNA here is from genome assembly GCA_002013415.1 of Mycobacterium sp. D16Q14. Taxonomy (GTDB): domain Bacteria; phylum Actinomycetota; class Actinomycetes; order Mycobacteriales; family Mycobacteriaceae; genus Mycobacterium. The sequence continues at coordinate 5,437 of MAEX01000030.1, read as the reverse complement.
CCACGACGGTGAGGACGTGGTGGGTGTGCGAGCCAGCGGCCCGGACGGCGCACTGCAGATCCGGGCCACACTGGTCATCGCAGCAGACGGGCGGCGTTCACTCGTGCGGACCACCGGATCACTTGACCTTGCCACCTCCACTGCACCCATGGATGTGTTGTGGTTCCGTGTGAGTCGCGAAGTCGGCGACGTGATTCCGGCGGTGCGCAGTGGCAAGGGCTACTTCATTGTCTGCCTCAATCGTGAGCACTATTGGCAAGTCGCGTACATGATCCCCAAAGGGGGCTATGACCAGACGCGGCGTGAGGGCATCGAAGCGCTGCGGGCCGCGATCGCACGGATCTATCCGGTATTTGCCGAGAGGCTAGCTGAGGAGCTGCGCGATTGGAGCAGCTTTCATCTGCTCGATGTGCGCGTGGACCGATTGCGGAGGTGGTATCGGCCGGGGCTGCTGGCGATCGGTGATGCGGCACATGCGATGTCGCCGGCCGGCGGCGTTGGTATCAATCTGGCAGTGCAGGATGCCATCGCCGCGGCTCGCCTGCTGGGCCCGGTATTGGCTTCCGGCGCCAAGCCGTCGGTGGCGCAGCTGGCGCGCGTGCAACGCCGGCGTGAGTATCCGGTGCGGATAGTGCAGTGGGCCCAGTTGCATCTGCTGGCGGACCTCTATCCGATGGCTGGCCGTGCGCCCGCCGAGCGCCCGCTCCTGATACGGCTAATCCGCACATTTCCCATGCTTCCCAGGCTTATCGCGCGGGTCATAGGCCAAGGCCTGCGGCCCGAGCCCGTACCCCCACCACTGGTAGGGGCGCAGTCAGAATCCATGGAGGCATAGATATGACGACATATGTATTGGTACACGGCGCGTTTCATGGAGGGTGGTGCTGGGAACGACTGACCCCGGTTCTGGAGGCCTGCGGGCACCAGGTCTATGCGCCCTCGCTGACCGGACTGGGCGACAGGGCCGCCGAGCTGGGGCCGGATGTGGGTCTGGACGCTCACGTGAGTGATGTCGCCGGGCTGATCGTGGACGAGGACCTGACCGATGTGGTGTTGGTGGGGCACAGCTACGCGGGCATTGTCGTCACGGCCGTAGCGGACCAGATTCCCGCCCGGATAGGCCTACTGGTGTACCTGGATACGTTCGTCGCGCATGACGGAGAGGCTGTTGCCGATATTCTTCCGGTCAACGTGCAGGCCTTCGCGGATGCGGCGCAGGCCGAAGGTGACGGCTGGCGGGTGCCGGTGGCCGGCATGCCTCCCGGGGTGGAAGGCTGCTACGGGGTGACCGCCGAGCCCGATCTGAGCTGGCTGCGGTCGATGCAGAGCCCGCAGTCCTTACGTACTTTCACCGATGTGCTGCGGCTGGGCAATCCGGCACAGTTGCAGAGTGTCCCGCGGGCGCACATCCACTGCTCCGGCGGCGGTGAGGCGTGGACGTCCCTGCGTAAGCAGCTGATGCCACGCTCATATCCGCCAGCCGGGGAACCAGTGCGCGAACTGGACACAGGCCATGACGCCATGATCACCAAGCCTGACGAACTGGCTGCGGTGCTTGACGACTTGGTCACGGCGCACGCTCGCAGCGGATCCACTCATGCACTGCAGTGAGGGGAAGCCCGTCCGGCCCGATCACTTCGTGGGGCAGTGGCGGCTGGAGTCCTATTACGATCTCGACGAGGGCGGCGGCACTAGCGAGGGACCGCTCGGTGAATCGCCGATCGGTCTGCTCTATTACGGGGCCGAAGGTGCGTTGTCGGTCAGCATGATGCGCGGCGAACAAGTGCCCGGCGCAGTCCCGTTCATGGGATACGCCGGGCACTGGCACGTTGACGGGCCGCTAGTGTCGCATCAGATTGTGGTGTGCTCCAACCCCGCCTGGGCCGGTACTGTGCAGACACGCCAGTACGACTTCGATGGCGATACGCTGACGCTGATCGGTGCACTCCAGCAGGGCGGCAAGCAGCAGCGGCGCATCCTTGCCTGGCGGCGGGTTTAGTAGTTACCCAGGCCGCCGCAGACATTGAGGGCCTGAGCGGTCACCGCATTGGCGCCGGGGCTGATCAAGTAGTCGACCATGGCCGCTACCTCTTCGGTATCCACGTATCGGCCGATGGGTACGCGAGCGGCGACCCGCTTGCCGGCTTCCTCGGCATCAACACCCCACAAGGTCGCGTAGGTCTCACGAACCCGTTCGGCCATCGGCGTCTCCACGAATCCTGGGCACACGGCGTTGACCGTCACACCGGTCTTCGCCAATTCGAGGCCCAATGCCTTGGTGAATCCGACCATCCCGTGCTTGGACGCCGAGTACGGTGCGCCGTGCAGCACACCCTGCTTGCCGCCGGTTGAGGCGATGTTGATGATTCGGCCCCAGCCCTGATCGAGCATCCCGCCGGTGGTGAGTGCCGCCTTGGTCATTAGGAAAACGCTGTTGAGATTGGTGTTGATGACGTCGAACCACAGTTCGTCGGTGATGTCTTTGGTGATTCCGCCGCCGTTGCGGCCGGCATTGTTGACCAATATGTCCACTGGCCCATAGCGATCCACAGCAGCGGTGACATAAGCGCGTATCTGCTCGGGCGAGGTGACATCGCAGGTCACGCCGTCGGCCTCATAGCCGTCGGCCTGTAGTTGTTTGATGGTTTGGCTGAGTGACTCCTCGCTACGGGCACAGAGGAACACCGCGAAATCCTGTTTCGCCAAATGCTGCGCGATCGTCAAACCCATGCCGCTGGTCGCGCCGGTGATGAGAGCAACTTTACGAGTCGTTGTCGAAGTCATGAAGGTGACTATGCACGGCACCGCTATAGCTCCGGTCAAGCCCGAGTGTAGTGCCCTTGACCAATATTCGAGCCTCGCTAGGGAAACTGGCGACACCGAAGGTGCCAGGCCAGGCGGATAAGACATAAGGAGCCGACCGTGACGACCGTTGACATCAGCACAAGCCTCTACATCGAGGTGCAGCAGTTCTACTCCAGACAGATGCAGCGACTCGACGGGCAGGACATCGAAGGCTATGCGGCCACCTTTACCGAGGATGCGATTTTCGACCACACCACCGCGCTGCCCGCCAGCGTCACGAGAGCCGGAATCATCAACGATCTGTACGACTTTCGTGAGATGGGTAAGCACGATCCGGTACAGAAGCGGCACTACTTCTCCATGATCGATCTCGAATACATCGATACCGACGAGATTCGCTCAACCGTTTACTGCCTGGTGATTAAGACCAGGCCAGGTAAGCCCGCCGAGGCCAACCCGAGCTGTGTCGTTCACGATGTGCTTGTGCGCGTCGAAGGCGAGCTACAGACAAGGTCGCGGCACGTGAGATATGACAGTGATTCCCCACTGCTGCAAGGGAAAACAGCACCTGAAGCGGAGCTGGCGGCTCAGGAAAGTCTGGCATTGCCTGCCGCCGCGCAGGACCTGCTGTTCCTTGAGGCCCGCACCGCCAATACCTTCACCGACGAGCCGGTCTCCGACGAGCAGATGCAGGCCATCTACGAGCTGATCAAATTTGGTCCGACATCGATGAATCAGCAGCCGCTTCGCATAGTCCTGGTGCGTTCCGGCGAAGCACGATCACGGCTGGCCAAGCACTTGATTGGCGCTAACCAGGCCAAGACCCTTGCGGCCCCGCTCGTGGCGATTCTGGCTGCCGACTTGAATTTTCACGATGAGCTGCCCACCCAGTTTCCGCATTTTCCCGAAGCCAAGGACTACTTCGCGGATGCCGATGCGCGTGCCGCGTCGGCGCGAACCAATGCGTTGCTCCAGGTCGGCTACATCATTGTGGGTATCCGGGCAGCCGGTCTGGCAGCGGGACCGATGACGGGATTCGATGCGGATTCCGTTGACCAAGAGTTTTTTCCCGACGGGGTCCACCGATCCCTGGTCGTGGTGAATATCGGCAAGCCCGGGCCCGATGCCTGGCACCCGAGGCTCCCTCGCCTCACCTATGACGATGTCGTCACTTCGGTCTAGCGGATATAGGAGGATGAACATGTTTGCAATGGTGATGCCGGGACAAGGTGCTCAACGCAAAGGCATGATGACGCCCTGGCTGGATGCTGCCGGGTCGGCCCGGGTCGACGAATTCTCGGAAGCCGCCGATCTTGACCTGCGCCACTATGGTTCGGCCGCCGAGAACGACGAGATCACCGACACCGCGATAGCTCAGCCGCTCATCGTTGCTACTTCGCTGCTGGTTTTCGGGCGCCTTCGCGACGAACTGAGGCTGCCGGACCGGATGATTTTCGCCGGTCATTCAGTGGGGGAGTTGGCTGCCGCAGCGGCCGCCGGTGCCATCGCCCCGCGCGATGCCGTCCGGCTAGCCAGGCTTCGTGGTCTGGCAATGCGCCGTGCCTGTGACCACGAACCCACGGGTATGGCGGCAGTGGTCGGTGGCGGCTTATGCGACGTAACCCGCGCGGTGGAGGAGCTGGGCCTGTTCGTGGCGAATGTGAACGGTCCAGGACAAGTGGTGGCCGCCGGTCGGCTCGAGGAGCTGGATCACTTGCGGGCCAACCCGCCGGCCGACACCCAGGTCAAATTGCTGCAGGTGGCTGGAGCCTTCCACTCTCCATACATGGCGGCTGCCGAGGCGGAATTCGGTGCGGCATTGGACAGCGCCGCTGTGGTGACAGCCCCGCACCCGTTGCTGTCGAACGCTGACGGGGCACTCGTCACCGGACCGTTGGATCTCAAACACCGGCTGGTCCAGCAGCTGACTCGCCAGGTGCGGTGGGATCTTTGCGCTCAGTCGCTTCGCCAGTACCGCGCGGATGTTCGCATCGAATTGGGCAAGGGGGCGCTCAGCGGGCTGACTCGCCGGGAAAACCCAGTGCCACAAGCAATTCAAGTATCGGCGCCGGAAAGCATCGCGTTGGTTCGGGAAGCTCTTACCCAGCGGGAGAACGTGTCTGGATCCATCGGGCCTCGCCTGGCGTCGTGATGAGTAGATCCTCCGATGGCGTCGGTGGATAACGGTGAACCGGAGGCGCCCCTCGGTTATCTACTCACCCGCACCGCAGCGCTATTGCAGCGACAGGCGGCCGCCGGGTTGGAACCTCTTGGCTTATCCCTGTCGGCCTTCATCTGTATGCAGATTCTGCACGCGGCCCCCGGATCGTCCAACTCTCAGCTCGCCCGTACGGCGCGCGTGAGCAGGCAGGCGATGTGCGATGTGCTGAAGCAGCTTCAGGACGAGGGGCTTGTCACGCGGCCACTATCCGCGGAACAGGGCCGGACACTGCCCGCTTCCCTTACCCGGCAAGGGTTGCAGCGTCTTGACATGGCCCGCCAAGAAGTCACGTGCGCGGAGCATCGAGTAACGGTCGCCCTGACGGACGAGGAGCGTGGGAAGCTTAAATTGCTTCTCGCGCAACTGAGTATGCCGACGGTCTGATGACCGGCGGCCGTCAGGAACGGCAAC
>MAEX01000029.1 GCA_002013415.1 Mycobacterium sp. D16Q14 | reverse complement strand
CATCTGGGCGTGCTCGAATCCGCCAACCTGATCAGCGCGGTGAAATACGGCCGGGAGAAGCTGCACTATCTCAATCCGGTTCCGCTGTATGAGATTGAGGAACGGTGGATCGACAAGTTCGAGCGCCCGCGGTTGCGAGCGCTGAGCGCGATCAAGCAGCGAGCTGAGGAGTCAAGCATGTCTCAACCGACCTTTGTGTACACCACCTACATCAACAGCACGCCCGAGAAGGTGTGGCAGGCCATCACCGACCCCGAGCTCAGCGCCCAGTACTGGGGACATGCGAATGTGTCTGACTGGCAACAGGGTTCGCGTTGGGGGCACCAGCGCAACGATTCGGGAATCGCAGAGGTGGTCGGTAGCGTCGAGGAAAGCGACCCCCGCGTAAGTTGGTGATTACCTGGTCGGAGCCGGGTGCGGACTCGGAATCGACTGTCACCTTCCTTATCCAGCCGTACCAGGGGATCGTCCGGTTAACCGTGCAGCATGCAGATCTGACGGACCCCAAGGAGTGCGCACAGGTCGGCGGTGGATGGGCGGCCGTGTTGTCAAACCTTAAGTCCTTCTTGGAGACCGGAGCCCCGCTGCCGACCGAACCCTGGGCGCAGCCCGAGTAAATTCTACCCACTGCGATCGTCCGGTGGCGTGTGCCGATCAGGCGCGGTCGTGGAGAGTTATCTGGTAGCCGTCGGGATCGGCGAAGGTGAAGGTCCGGCCGAACGGGCCGTCAATCGGCGCGGTGACGATGGTGTGACCGTCGGCCGCGAGAGCGTCGTGAATGTCCTGGACGTCGGTGGCGTGCAGCCAGATCGCGGCGCCGATGCCGGGCTGAGTAATGGACGCGAGATTGGTGCCCGGGACGAGGTCGCGGAGCGCGAACGCGATTGGCTTCGTCTCGAAGACCACGGCGTGTGGAGGTCCGGCTTGTGAGCGGACGAGGCCGAGGTACTGCTCGTAGAACGCCTGCGAAGCGTCGAGGTCGCTTGCTTGAAGTGAGATGAAGTCGGGGCCGGTAACGGGCATGATGATGCTCCTTTAGTACGTGTCAGTTTTCTGACAAGCATCAATCTATGTCAGAATTCTGACATGAGTCAAGACGGTGTCGGCGTCGACCTGGAAACGTCACTGGGTTACCTGCTGAAAGAGGCATCAAGCGTCCTGCGCGTGGCCATGGAGGAGGTGCTGCGGCCGCTCGGGATGAGCGTGACGCATTACTCCTGTCTCGAGCTGCTGGCTCAGCGCCCGGGTTTGTCGAACTCCGAACTCGCGCGGGGCGCGTTCGTGACACGGCAGTCGATGAACGTACTGCTCCAGGCCCTGGAACGAGAGGGTCACGTGACCAGGCCTGCGGAGGCCCCTGTCGGGAAGGTTCTTCCCACGCGGCTCACGCCTCGCGGCCGACGGAGCCTGGAGAAGGCGACCGTCGCTGTCCGGTCCGTCGAGGTCAGAATGCTGGCCGGTCTCACCGACACCGAGCAGTCTAGCGCGTTCCGGATCCTGCAGAGCATGATTCATTCCCTGCGGGACGGTAACGGCGGCGCCCAGCTCTTGGCGCAGCCCGGTTGAGCGTTATCCGCCCGCCGGGATGGGTCCGGTAGCGTCATCGGCGCCAACAGGTTTCGGCCCAAATGGTTGCGGTAATGGGCGGCATCGCACATTGAGAGGCCACCAGAACCAGCGGCCCAGCATGGTGGCTATCGCGGGCGTCAAGAACGACCGCACCACCAGGGTGTCGAAGAGCAGCCCGAGGCCGATGGTGGTACCGATCTGGCCGAGAACCCGCAGATCGCTGAAGATGAAGGACGACATCGTCACCGCGAAGACCAGGCCAGCGGCGGTGACGACCCCTCCGGTGCCGGCAATCGCACGGATGATGCCCGTCTTCAAGCCTGCTCCGGTTTCTTCCTTGAATCGGGAGATCAACAGCAGGTTGTAGTCTGCCCCGACCGCCAGCAAGATGATGACCGCCAGCGGGAAGATGACCCAGTACAGCGGAATCCCGAAGATGTACTGCCACACCACTACTGACATCCCGAAGGAGGCCGCCAGCGATAACGCCACCGTTCCCACGATGACCATGGCCGCCACGAGACTGCGCGTCAGGAACATCATGATCAGCAGGATGAGGCCAAGCGAGGCCAGCGCGGCCATCATCAGATCGTATTTCTGACCGTCGGCGATATCCTTGTACGCAGAGGCGGTTCCGGCCACATAGATCTTGGCGTCGGCCAGCGGAGTTGCCTTGACGGCATCGAACGCTGCTTCCTTGATCGCGTTGATGTGCTCTATGCCCTCGGAGGTCTGCGGATCTCCCTGATGGGTGATGATCATGCGCGCGGCCTTGCCATCCGGGGACATGAACAGCTTCATGCCGCGTTTGAACGCAGGGTTGTCGAATGCCTCCGGTGGCAGGTAGAAGGAGTCGTCGTTCTTCGCGTCGTCGAAGGCCTTGCCCAATTCTGTTGCGGTGCGGGTCGATTCCTCATTCTGTGTGTTGGTGCCGTTGTTAATGGCGTAATTGGACTGGGTCAGGTCGCGGTTCTTCTCCTGAATCGCGATCTGCGGCGGTATGAGATCGACGAGTTTGGGCTGTAGCGCGTCGAGCTTGGTGAGACTCCCGGTCACCGATTGCAGCGCGTCGACCAGTTCATCGATGCCGTCGAGGGCATCGAAGATGGATCGCAGTGCGGCGCAGAAGGGGATGTCAAAGCAGTGCGGTTCCCAGTAGAAGTAGTTGCGTATGGGCCGGAACTGGTCATCGAAGTTGGCGATCTTGTCCCGCAAGTCCTGGGCGACCGCGACGGTCTGCTGGAATCCCTGGGTTTGTTCGTGCGTGATCGCGGCGCTCTGTTTCTGAAGCGCCAGTTGGCTATTCAGCACCGCGATGGTTTGCGTCATCTGGTCGGCCTGTTGAGACAGGTACAGGGCCTGGTTCTCCTGTTGAGACAGGTTCATCAGCTGGCTGGCGCTTGATGCACTGATCTGAAAGGGAATGGAGGAGTGGGTGATGGGAGTACCGAGGGGCCGGGTGATGGATTGGACCAGGGCCACGCCGCGGGCATGGAGAACGGACTTGGCGACCCGTTCCAGCAGGACCATGCCTGCGGAGTTGCGCATATCGAAATCGGTTTCGATCATGAGAAGCTCGGGGTTGAGCCGTGCGACGGAGAAGTGTCGTTCGGCGGCGGCGTACCCCACGTTGGAGGGGGTTGACGCGGGCATATAGATCCGGCCGTCGTAGGTGGTCTTGTATCCGGGCAATGCGAGCAGTCCAATGAGTGTCACCACGCACGAGACGACAAGAATGGGTCCGGGCCAGCGCACGATGGCCGTGCCGATCCGGCGCCAACCGCGCGTGCGCATTGCGCGTTTGGGTTCCATCAGTCCGAAGCGGGTGGCGATCACCAGTACGGCCGGCGCCATGGTGAGCGCCGCGGCCAGGGTCACCAGCACGCCGAGCGCCGCAGGCACACCGAGGGTCTGGAAGTAGGGCAGTCGCGTAAACGATAGGCAGAGCAACGCGCCCGCAACAGTCAGACCCGATCCGATGATGACGTGCGCGGTGGACTTGAACATCGTCTGGTAAGAGGTCAGGCGATCCTCACCGGCGGAGCGTGCTTCCTGATAGCGGCCGACGAAAAATATCGCGTAGTCGGTACCGGCGGCGATGGCGAGCATAGTCAGAAGGTTCGTGGCGTAGGTCGACAAGTCGATGACGCCCGTATGGCCCAGTGCCGCAACAATTCCGCGCGCTGCCGATAGTTCCACCAGCACCGTCACCAGCACCAGTGCCGTGGTGGTGAGCGAGCGGTAGACGATTAACAGCATGATGGCGATGACCGCGAAGGTGATGATAGTGACCTGGGCAGAGCCCGCGTTGCCTACCTCGAACTGATCGGTGATCGTCGGGGCCTCGCCGGTTATGTAGGCCTTGACCCCGTCCGGGGCGGGCGTGTCCGCGACGATGCGGCGTACGGCGTCGACGGATTGATTGGAGAGCGCCTCACCCTGATTGCCGGCGACGTAGACCTGCACGTATGCGGCCTTACCGTCCTTGCTCTGCGAACCGCCCGCGGTGATTGGATCGCCCCAATAGTCGGCGACGTGTTGCACGTGTTCACGGTCGTCCTTCAGTCGCTGCACCAGCGTGTCGTAGAACTGATGCGCTTGCGCACCAAGGGGTTTGTCACTCTCGAGCACGACCATGGCCGAGCTGTCTGAGTCGAACTCGTTGAAGACCTTGCCGATATGCCGCATCGCCATGGTGGACGGTGCGTCGGCGGCATTCAATGGGGCAGAACGTTCTTCGCCGACCACTTCCAGCTGCGGCACGGAGGCATTGGTCACTGCCGCGATCGCCACCCAGAACAAAACAATGGGCACCGCCAGCCGGCGGATGATCCTCGCTGCCCGCGACTCCTGTGCGTGGCCGGCACTCATGCGGACTTGTCCAGACAGGTGGTGTAGCCGTTCACGATGGTGACGGTCCTTTCGTCCTTGACGACGCCGTCCACAGTGATGCGGCAGCCGGTTGCGTCACCAGTGCCCTGTGCGCGCAGGTCGGCGAACAGGGTGGGGTCGTTGGTGACAAGCTCGTGCGACCACGGCAGCGGCGCATTGTCGACGCGGTGCGGCTGCGCCATTTCATCAAGAAAGTTGATGGTCGCGGTGCTCCCGGCCGTGCCGAAGACCTCGAGCAAGACGCGCTTGGGGTTGTAGTTGGTGTTCTCCATGGCCTCGGTGCCGGGGCGGGTTAGCTCGATGTTCGAGCCGAAGACGCCGTGTAGCCGGGTAACGCCGAAGGCCACCACCGCCACTACTGCGGCCGCGACCAGTACCGTCCACCATCGTTTGAGCAGATTCCAGAACCAGCCTTGCACCAGCGCCCACGCCCTCTCGATAGTCGCTGACCGATCTATGCGGAACGGTACGGTACCGTACTCCCATGGTGAGTGGTGTGTCAACGGGGTTGACTAAGGCGGCCAAGAAGCGACAGGACTCCCAGTGGACCCCACGGGAGGTGGAGCTGCTCGCGGTCACCCTGCGATTGCTGCAGCAGCACGGATACGACCGACTGTCGGTCGACGAAGTCGCCGCGGGGGCCAAGGCGAGCAAGGCCACGATCTATCGGCGTTGGCCGTCGAAGGCGGAGCTGGTGCTGGCGGCCTTCATCGAGGGAATGCGTGCGCAGCTGGTTCGGCCGAATACCGGCTCGCTACGCGAGGACCTGTTGCAGATCGGGATGAACGCACTCGCGGACGTGCGGCGCAATACGCCCGTCATGCGTGGTCTGCTGATCGAGATCGAGCGAAACCCCGAATTGACCAAGGCATTTCGGACGAAGTTTGTCGATCAGCGCAAGTTGCTGCTCGACGACGTACTTGCCGCGGCCGTCGAACGCGGTGAGATCGATGCGGCCGCCATCAACGAGGAGCTCTGGGATCTGCTACCGGGGTACTTGGTGTTCCGTTCATTGATGCCAGTGAGATCGCCAACGGCCAGCACGGTCCGCACGCTGGTGAACGATGTCATTGTGCCGAGTTTGACCCGAAAGCTCTGACGCGCCGATTTCTAGCTCTGGTGGGGTTTACGCTCTGGCACCTGCGGCGCGGCGTTGATCGCGGTGTTCGACCATCTGTGCGCCGCCTTCAGAATCCCATCGGTTCTGCGCCGCGAATGTATCGATCCACGTGCCGAGTTCCGTTGGGTTGGCCGGTAGCAGTTGGGCGACGGTCGCCGTGTTGCCGGGAGCGGCCGCTGTCATCATGGTGGTGTGGGCGGGTACGGCCTCCGTGTCCGGTGGGACGATCAACAAGGTGAGATGCGCCCCGTCCGCTCCCTCGACACTGATGGTGTTACTCGGCTGGCTAAGTGACCAATTCAGATGGGTTAGGCGATTGAGAAACAGTATCCGCCGCGAGTCTATCGACCACTCCGAGACCCGATACGTGATCCGGTCGATCGAACCCAAACGGACACTGAGAATCCTGAGCAGCTGTGGCAGCTCGCCCATCAGATCCCTGGAGTAAGGCCACCATGCGCCATCGACGTGCCCGGTTGGTGGTGCCTTTGGCTTCAATCGCAGACGAACGGCCGGTCCGCTTCGGGGTTTAGAAAACACATGATGCGTCATCAGACGCTCCTACCCTGGGCCCCGTAACCGGGACCATTTTTCCGACGACACAGCACCCTATCGGTGAGCGAGTATCTGAACACCGTCGTATGCGCCAGTTTACTCCTGGTTTGAGTGTGCTTGTCTCCGAATGTGATCCGCCGATTACAGATGATGTTCGCCCCCATCAACCACAAACGGGCACGGAGATTGACCAGCCGTCGGATTCTCCGTGGCCGCTGCTCGGCGAGGCGATCACGGCGAGAGTGGCCCAACGCCAGCCGCCCGCAATCATGCGAACGTCTTTGCAGTTCCGTGCGAAGAGTAGCGTTGGCACTGTCAGGCGGAGCAGCCCTTGCGGTGCTCGAAACAAGCCTGACTGAATAGGACAGAGATCATGGATTCTCGGACGACGTTCATCTCTCCTTACGAGAAACGTGTTGAATTGGTTAAGCAGGCGCTGCTGAATGCGTCTTCGCTTGACAGCGATGTCGCCGGCGAGCTCGCCGTCGAGGTTTTACGCGCATTGAACTCAATTCCTGAAAAGGTGCGCTAGGTCAGATATCTCGGTCTACCTCCGGCAGGCTGTTCGCTCACCGGAGGTAGATCGATCTCCGTTTTATTCCTTTTCATTCGATTGATGGGCGCGGCCGCCTGTAGGTTGACTGCGTGGACGCGACGATTTACCACAACCCCAGGTGCACGAAGTCCCGTCAGGCGCTGACCCGGCTGGAGGAGGCGGGTGCCACCGTCACCGTCGTGAAGTACCTCGATGATGTGCCCACCAAGGCGCAGCTGAAGAAGCTGATTCTGGACGCGGGCCTTACCGTGCGTGAGGCAGTGCGTACCGGTGAGGCCGAGTACAAAGACCTCCGCCTGGCGGATGCGTCCGATGACGCCTTGCTTGAGGCCATGGTTGCGCACCCTCGCTTGATCCAGCGTCCCTTCGTGGTGACGTCGAAGGGAACCCGGATGGCACGCCCCACTGAGGCCGTCGACGAAATCCTCTGATTCTGCAGATGTCCTGATTTCGGGCAGATTTGGCACGTAGCTGTGGGCTCGGGCAAGTAGCTGTCGGCACGATAGGTCATATGAATCCAGAATCTGCCAGCAACAACCTTGGGGGTGCGTTGCGGGGACTGGCGATCGGACGGCGTCACTTCATTGGCCGCACCTAACCTCCTCGCCAAGGTGAGCCGTGAGGAGACACTCCCCGCGCCAGCGCTGCCGCACTCGTGGCTCTGACCGGCGGCTACATGAGCGTCGGCGCCACCCGGCTGGCCAGAGATCTGGCGCAGGTCTAACGGACCGCGCCCCGTCTGCCCACCAGCGCGGCGGCAGGCACTCCGGCGGCGACGCCCATTGCGGTGTCTAGGCCGCGATACAGCATGAGGGTGAACGGTTCTGTGGGGTCGGCCAATTCGGTCATCAGCATCACCAGCGGGGTGAAGAAGCCGATCGCCAGCGCGTAGTGACGTGCCATGAACAGCTCGGTGGGGAACAGCAGCGCTTCCACCAGTGCGCCTACGGCGACAGGTGGAAGCCCCAGGGCTAGCAGCGCTCCGGTGAACATCAGGCCCGCTAGGGTTCCCACGATGCGGTGTGCGGACCGTGCCAGTGCTCCCGATACCTCTCGATTCGACGGCCGTCCGGGGTCGATGGCGGCCAGTGGCACGGCTGCGGCTGCCATCGCCCAATTGGCGTGATCGAAGCCCAGTACTAATCCCGCCCCTCCGGCCATCGAGACGGCTAGCGCATATCGCAGTGCATGGGTGCCGGTACCTGGGGGCAGGCGACGGTGCTGCACGCACGGAGTCGAGATCCCGCTGGGCGACCCGACGCAGCCGATCAGGACCGACAGCAATGCGGTCGCCACGCACAGTCCGATGGCACTGAGCGGAGCCACGAGGTCGGCCGGAACGGTGGCGGTGGCGCCGATCGCGAAAAGGAAGAAGAAGGGTCCCGTTGGCCGCAGACGTAGCGCGTCGGTCACCGCTGACCCTGCCGTCGCGAACGCCACCTCCACCGCTACCAGCATCCGGGTACTCGCACGCAGCGACGAAAGCGTCACTCCGAGAGTGACTCCCACGCAGAGGAGACCACCCGCCTGTATCCGCTGGCGTGCGCGGTACCAGCCAGATTCGGCGCGGCCATAGATCCCGGCGAAAGAGCCGAAGACGATGTACACCAGTAGCTCGGGCCGGCCCATGGCCAGCAGCAGCACGCCGGGCAGGGCCAGACCGGCCGCCACCCGGAGTGCGTGCCAGTGGTCTTGCCGGCCTGGCCGGGCGCCTATCCGGGGGCGCGTCCTCGCGGATGCGTCCACGGATGTTCTCCCAACCTCGGGTGGTGACAATGGGGACCAGTGTGTGAGCGCACCGGTGCGCCTGTCCAAGAGACATTGCAGCTGAGGCGATAGGCAGCACCGATCGCTAGTGGTAGAACGAGTTATGCAGTTCCGTCAGCTTGAGTATTTCGTGGCCTTGGCGCGGGAACGACACTTCGCTCGGGCGGCGTCGGCGTGCTACGTGTCCCAGCCGGCGCTTTCGGAGGCAATCCGCAAGCTCGAACACGAGCTGGGCGTTCCGTTGGTACTGCGCGGATCGAACTTTGAGGGCTTGACTCCGGAGGGGGAGCGCCTGGTCCTCTGGGCGCGAAGGATTCTCGCGGACCGTGACGCGCTGGAGCATGAGGTGACTGCACTGCGCAGCGGACTCACCGGTGAACTGCGTCTGGGTGTGGTGCCCGGCGCGGCCACCCGGGTCGCCCTGATGGCCGATGCGTTCTGCGCCGAACACCCGCTGGTGCGGGTACGGATCGAATCGAGCCTGCGCTCCGCGGAGATCCTGGACCGGATCCGCCGGTTCGAACTCGATGCCGGTGTGGTCTACGACGATGGGCTGCAGACCGAAGGGCTCGAGCTGACCCGGCTCTATGAGGAGCGGTACGTGCTGGTGGCGGGCGAGGGGTTGTTGCGTGACGCCCCCGACCCGATCGACTGGTCGCAGGCCCTAAGCCTGCCAATATGTTTGTTGCACAAGGGTATGCGTGACCGTGATCGGATCGATGAGGCTGCTGCCGAGCATGGACTGACGGTGTCGCCTCGCCTGGAGGCCGACTCCGTCGCGACACTGCTGGCCCTCGTCGGGACGGGCCGCTGGGCGGCGATCGTCGCGCGGACCTGGTTCGCCACCGTGCCGGCACCGGCAGGTTCGCGAGTCGTGGAGCTGCAGGCGCCAACACTTGGCTCGCCGGTGGCCCTGGTGCGCACCGCGGGTGAGCCCGCGTCGCTCTTGGCGCGTGCACTGGCGCAGACCGCGGCACCGCTCGACCAGCCCTGATCGGCTCTACCTATTGGGCGGTCGGAACTTGGTCTTGGACACCCCGTCACTGCGCACCGGACACTGAAGATGCGTCGAAATGAACGCATCGGATAGCTGGAAAGCCGTCTGCATCAATAGAACTGGCGGCCCTGCGACCGCCGTGGAGGAGTGGTCATGGCGAAGATCTTGTGTGTGCTCTACCCCGACCCGGTAACGGGCTATCCGCCCGTATACGCCCGGGATTCGATCCCGATCATCGGCGATTATCCCGATGGGCAGAGCCTGCCTACCCCGTCGGCCATCGATTTCACCCCGGGTGAACTGCTCGGATGTGTATCCGGGGAGCTTGGCCTGCGCCGTTATCTGGAGGCGCAGGGGCACGAGCTGGTGGTTACCTCCGATAAGGATGGGCCCGACTCGGTGTTCGAGAAGGAGCTGCCCGACGCTGATGTGGTGATCTCCCAGCCCTTCTGGCCCGCGTATCTCAGTGCGGAGCGGATTGCCAAGGCGCCCAAGCTGAAGCTGGCATTGACGGCGGGCATCGGCTCGGACCACGTAGACCTGGATGCGGCGATCAAGGCGGGTATCACCGTCGCCGAGGTGACGTACTGCAACAGCATCAGTGTCGCCGAGCATGCCGTCATGCAGATCTTGGCACTGGTGCGTAATTACTTGCCTTCACACCAGCGGGTAGTCGACGGCGGCTGGAACATCGCCGACAGCGTTGAGCGGGCCTACGACCTCGAGGGGTTCGATGTCGGCATCATCGCGGCCGGGCGCATCGGGCAGGCGGTCATGCGTCGGCTCCAGCCATTTGGTGTGCGGCTACATTACTTTGACACTCGTCGGCTGCCCGCCGAGGTGGAGCAGGAACTGGGGCTCACGTACCACCCGGATGTGCAGTCTCTGGTCGGCTCCGTGGACGTCGTTGACATCCACGCCCCGCTGCACCCGCAGACCTATCACCTATTCGACACGAACCTGATCAACTCCATGCGTCGCGGCTCGTACATCGTGAACACCGCCCGTGCCGAGATCGTGGTGCGCGATGCGGTGGTCGACGCCCTGCGCAGTGGACAGCTTGCCGGTTACGCCGGCGACGTCTGGTACCCGCAGCCGCCGGCCCCCGATCACCCGTGGCGCACCATGCCGCACGAGGCGATGACGCCGCACGTCTCCGGCACCACGTTGTCGGCGCAGGCCAGGTATGCGGCCGGGACCCGGGAGATCCTCGAAGACTTCTTTGAGCGGCGGCCCATCCGTGACGAATACCTGATCGTCGAGGGCGGCCAGCTGGCCGGTACCGGAGCCAAGTCCTACACCGCGGATGGCTCGGCTAGCCCCGGCGCGGGCACCTAGCCCACACACGGGCCGCTGTCGGGGACGGATTTCCGGACAGCGGCCGGGTTGGCGGCGCACCTCAACAACAGTTGGCATGGATCCGGCCGGATCTGGCATCGATTGGCAGTGCCTGGGCCTCCTCGTCCTGGCACCATCGCCTTCATGAGCCACAACACAACACTGCGTAAAGCGGCGGCCGGGTTTTACGCGGGAATCGGCATTTTTGCCCTGGTGAAACCCGCACTGGTGCCGCAGATGTTCGGCGGCAACGCACCGACCAGCGAGTCACGCACCGAGATTCGCGCCGTGTACGGAGGCATCCCGTTGGCCTTCGCGCTGGCCCTGGCACAGGCTGGTGACGACAGCCCCCGATCCACCGGTCTACGTGCCGCAGTTCGTTATGCCAGCTATGGCATGGGGCTGACGCGATTGGCGTCGGGCGGGTTTGAACGTCGGGTAAGGCCGTGGCCCACCGGATTTTTCGCAGCGTTGGAGGTGGCCGCGGGTGCGGCGCTCACGGAGCGATCGGACACCTGACGATATGAGCCTTAATGGAGCATTGCGAGGAATCGCGGTCGGACGTGTCGCTTCGGGAATCGTCGGTCTGGCGGCACCGCAATTGATGGCGCGGTTGAGTCGTGTGCCAGTCACCCCTGAATTGTCTTATGTGACAAGGATATTTGGTGCACGCGCGCTAGCGCTGGGCGTGGGTTACCTGACGTGTCCCGAGTCGGAGCGGCCGCGCTGGCAGCGATTGGCGCTGATGGTCGACACCATCGACACCACTCACGGTGTCGCCCACGTGGTGCGTGGGGATCTGCCGCGACCGGCGGCGGTCTTCTGGGCGACATTCACCGGCGGCTTTATGGCCTTGGGTGCGTCCAAGCTTGCCAGTGATCTAGTGTCTTGACCGGGGGGATCGATGCAAATCTTTACGTTTGATGTACCGGCGTAAACAGGCAACTGACCCGCGAGTAAGCTCGCCGCCATGACCGCTCCTGCCAAGCGCCGCGCCGTCATCGTCGCGGGCGCGCGCACTCCGTTCGTTCGGGCCTTCGGCGACTTCACCCGCATCGACACCATCGCACTGGCCGATGAGGCCGTGCGTGGTCTGCTCGACAACACCAAGATCTCCTCCCATGAGATCGAGGCCATTGTGTGGGGTGGTGTCATCTTGCCGGCGGGTGCGCCAAACATCGCTCGTGAGATCGCGCTCGATCTCAAGCTTGGCCACGGAGTCGAGGGGCACACCGTCACCCGTGCATGTGCGTCCGGTCTGCAGGCCATCACCACCGCGGCCGCGGCGATCGAGCGTGGTGAGTATGACGTCATGATCGCCGGTGGTTCCGATTCCACCTCCAATGCCGGAGTCAACCTGCCGCAGAAGCTCATTCACGCCGCAGCCCCGCTTGCCCTGGGTAAGCCCAAGCCGAAGGACTATCTCGACGCCGCGCTGAGCCTGGCGCCGTTCACCGGACTGCTGCCGCGCCGGCCCAAGATCGAAGAGCGGACCACCGGTGAGGTGATGGGGGAGTCGGCCGACAAGATGGCCAAGATCCACGGCATCACCCGCGAGGCGCAGGACGAGTTCGCGGTGCGCTCGCACCATCGCGCGGCCGCCGCCATCAGGTCGGGACGCTTCGATCGTGAGGTGGTGCCCGTCAACGGCGTTACCCGCGACGGACTGGTCCGTGAGAACACGAGTGTGGAGAAGCTCGCGACACTGAAGCCGGTCTTCAACCGCGACGGCACGGTGACCGCCGGTAACGCCAGTCCGCTGACCGATGGTGCTGCCGCCGTGCTGCTGATGAGCGAGGAGAAGGCGCGTGCGCTTGGTCTGCGGCCGTTGGCCGCGTTCCGGTCCTGGAGCTACGTCAGCGTCGATCCCGCCGACGAGGTGCTCATCGGGCCGGCCATCTCCATGCCGCGGGCGCTGGAGAAGGCGGGACTGACCCTCGCCGACGTGGACTACATCGATATCCACGAAGCCTTTGCCGCGCAGACCCTTTCGGTGCTGGAAGCGCTCGGCTCCAAGAAGTGGGCGGCCGATCGGCTCGGACGCTCGGAGGCCGTCGGCACACCAGATATCGACAAGGTCAATGTGCACGGCGGCTCGGTGTCGATTGGTCACCCGTTCGGTGCCACCGGCGCCCGCATGGTCACCACCATGGCCAACGAGCTGGCGCTCAGCGGGAAAAGCACCGCGCTGCTGGGCATCTGTGCGGCCGGTGGTCACGGCGCCAGCGCCGTGCTCGAACGCGTGGAGTAATCCTTCAGAAACGGAAAATGCCCGCCTACAAGCGTTGTCGCTCGTAGGCGGGCATTTTTGACTGCGTTCTAGCCCCCGTACCCGGGCTTCAGGATCGGTGCGATGGCGCCGATCGGGATATGCGCCTCCACGGTACCGCCGTCCATCGAGTACACCCGCTGGCCCGGGGAGTAATCGATCGGATAGTCATGGGCGACTGGGTAATCCGGCATGTAGATGATCAACTCGTCCGGTGTCAGCGCCCAGGCCTTGTAGGCGCCTGAATACACCTTGTCCGGAGTCCACCGGTCGGGCGTGAACGGATAGGTCTGTGGGGTATGCCCCGGCGCCGCCCGGTCCAGTGCCTCGATGATGAAGGGTTCGGCGATCGGCGGGATGGCGTTCAAATCGCCGCCCTTGAGAATGTCGGCGAGCATCAGGCGCTTGCCACCGTCGTAGTTGAAGGTCCGGTACGCGTTGTTCACCTGCGGACCATTGGCGTGATAGTCCTCGTGAAACACGATCGACGTGGTGCTGCCGTGGTTGAAGATCTGGAAGTTCTCCTCGCCATAGCTGTCCTGAATCATGTCAGCGCCCTTGGCTTTCCAGTTGTTGTACAGATTGCGCAGGTACTCACGGATGGCGGGGTTGCTGTCCACCAACTCGGGGATGGCGACCTTGATATCGCGATCTGCCTTACGCGGCGAGGTCACCACTGTGTGGCAGTAGAGCCCGTCGAAGTTGCCACCGAGTTCGCCGCAGAAGGACTGCGCCGATGCTGACGCCAACGGCGCGCTACTGATCGCCGCGCTGATTACCAGGGCAGCGGCTGCCCCTCCCGTAACCCCTCGGGCTACCCGCCCGGTGAAGAGCTTAGAAATCCGCATGATGACCTTTCCGGCGGTTTACAGGTACTCCAGCTTGCTCGCTAGCCAACGGCCATCGATCTTTTCCATGGTGATCTTCATCCGGCTACGGTCGATCCGCGGATCGGGCCGCTGGGTGTTGGTGATGCTCTGATCCACCATCATCAGCAACACAACCTTGTCCGGAGACTTGTATTGGATCGCCGAGTTGACGACCTTGCCGTGCGCGGCGGCCTTATTGTCGATCAGCAGCTGACGCAGCTGCACGCTGGCCTTGGTGAACTCGTTCTTGAGATCACCGGTGGATCCGTTGAGGATCTGCCGGAAGTTCTCGTCCACGCTGTTGGTGTCGATGCTGGTCAAGATCTCCGTAAAGGGGACAGCGATCGCCTGAGCTTGTTCTCCGGCCGCGTCGATCTGGTGTTGCTGCCAGACCTTCCAGCCCACGACACCCGAGAAGACGAGAGCGCCCACCAGGATTGCCGCGACGGCCCCGATCACGGCGTAGCGCACCCACGTCACTGCTGATGGCGAGCCCTCTTCGTCGTCAAGGCTGGGCGCATCCGAATCAGACACAGCGGTCGATTCGGCATCGTCGGTGTCGGTCGAGTTGGTCTCCGCGGCAGTGTCCGCGGCTTCCTTCTCGTCGACCTTGTCCGTGTCGGCGTCGCTTGTGGAGTCGACGTCTTCTTTGGTCATAGCGACCACGGTAGTAGCTCCTTGAATCTGATTCGCAGGTCAGGCGTCAACGCGGGGGTTCGATCGGCAGTGTCGGTCCACCATAGGTGGTCGGTACCTGGAACCGTCCCTTCGGTGTCGGATCGGCCTTCTTCCCCATGTCGGCGCCCATGGGCGGTCCGGCGGTGTCGTCCCCTGCTGGTCGCGGCGCGTTCTTGGCGCCACGGATCAGGACTGCCGGGTCCTCGTCCGCACAGTAGTTGGCGTACAGGAACGGCTCGGGGTAGTCGGCAGCCGAGCCCGGGAGTCTCGGCGTCGGATAGTCGCACACATAGCGGGGGTAGAGGTCGGCGGTCGCCCAGATGCCACCCTCATGCATGATGCTCATCAACGCGTCGAATACCGAACCCCGGTAGTTCGGGAACAGTGCATTGAGGGCCGGGACGCGCAGGTAGAGCAGCTTGGAGGCGGTGGCAAGGCTCGCCAGCAGCGTCACCATGGTGTCCGAGTTGTCCGCGAACAGATTGTCCACCGCGTGAAGTGTCTTGGGTGTCTGGTCGACAAGCGTGCGGTAGCCGTTCTGCATCTTCTCCACGCCGCGCAGCGTGCGGCCCAGCTCATTGGCGGTGGCCTTGATGCCGGCGTTCTTGTCGGCGGCCAGGGTCAGCACCACGCGGCTGGTCTTGAGCAGGCTGGTGGTCTCCGGCAGCACCGAGTCCAGGGTGCTCAGCAGGAAGGTGCCGCCATCGATGATCTCGGTGAGCTTGCGCGGCCCCTCCTTGCTCAGGCTCAGTTCCTTCTTGATGAGCTCAAGCTTCTTGGGGTCCACCTGCGCCAGCAGACCATCCGCATCGGCCAACAGCTTGGCCAATGTGACAGGAACCTGAGCACCTTCGGAGATGACGCTGCCGTCTTTGAGGAACGGGCCCTGGTTCGAGGCGCCCTCGAAGTTGATGTACTGCTCACCGGCAGGTGAGAGGCCGGTGACCCGGACCTTCGCCGAGACGGGGATCTTGTATTTCGACTGGATCTCGGCGATCGCGTCGACTCCCTGTTGGGTGATAGCCAGCGACTGCACGGTGCCAACCTTCACGCCATGCAGCGCGACATCCTGGTTGGGCAGCAGGCCGCCCGATTCGGGAAGCTGCACCTTGACGCGGTAGGTGCCGGAGAACGGGCTGACGCGTAAGGCGCCCACCGTCAGATAACCGATCGAGACCAGCAGCACGGTGGCCAGCGCGATGCCGGAGAGCACCATTTTCTTGCGGTGTGCGGCACGAATCGAGCCGACGAGGCCATTGGCGAGAGTGTCGATCACCGGCCCATCGCCTCCGGGCCGGGGGTGGCTTCAGGTGCGGGAGGGGGGGCAGGAGCCGACGCGGGTTCTGCTTGCCCCGGGGCAGGCAGGTTGCCCGGTGGAACACGCTCGATCACACCGGGTTCGGTTGGGCTCGGCCGCATCGGGATGTCGTCGCCGTACACGCCCTTGCCCACGACACGTTCTTGTAGGCGCCACAGCGTGTACTTGAAGGAACCGACCAGCTGAGCCCAGTTGTAGCGCTTGGGGCCGTGCGTGCCGACGTCGCCCTTGAATCCCGCATCCGGCATCGACCCGAGAATCAGTCGGTCGATGCTTACCCTCACGGAGATTGTGTCGCTTGGTGTGACCTTTATAAGAGATGTGAATTGCCGGTTGAGCGCATTGATATCAACGGTTGGATCTTGCGCTACGTCGTTCCACGCCTTGGCGATTGTGTTCGCGTCCTTGATGAGGCTGTGTCCGCTCGTATCGGTGCCCGCGATCGACGGGAACTTCTGCAATTGCTTGGTGGTGGCGCCAATCTGCAGAACCAGCTGGGATAGCTGCGCAGTGTTGGCGGCAAGCGCCTCGGTGGCCGGGTCGGCCTCTTTCACGATGTCCGTCAGTTCCTGGTTCTTGGTGTCGAGCTGGTCGGCCAGCCGGGAAGTCTGCGTGAGAGCCTCCGAGATCTGCGCCGATCGCGTATTCAACGTTCCCAGTAGCCGATTGGAGTCCTTGATCAGGTCACCGAACGCCTGGCCCTGGTCGCCGGTTGCCTTACCGAAGCCGTTGATGACGTTGGTCAGGTTGCGTACCGCTCCGCCGTTGGAGACGAGCGCGGCCGAGCTCAGCACGGATTCCACGGTCGCCGCGGCCGTCGTCGAATCTAGGCCGATGGTGTCGCCCTCCCTGAGGATGGGCGAATCCGACGTCGCGTCCGCCGGGGGACGAATCGAGACGAAGACATCGCCCAGCGGCGTGGCGGAACGCAGTTCGGCAGTGCTGTCCTTGGGAAGCCGTACCCCGTCCTGAATGCGCAGTGTGGTGATTGCGGTGTAGTTACTCACCCGCATGTCGTCGACCTGGCCGACATCGGCACCGGCCAACTTCACCTTCGCGTTATTCGGGAGGTTCAGGATGTTCGAGAACAATGCGGTGAGGTGGTAGCCGCCGGCACCGACTCCGGGCGCGGGCAAGGGCAGGTCGCCTAGGCCATTGGTCGCGCAGCCCGAGAGGACGGTGGCAGCCAGCATCGTTGCTGTGCCCATAGCGGCCAGTCGTTTACGTGTAGTCATCACTTTTGCCCCATCGCCGCGAGCCCGTCGAGCACATAGGTTAGGCCGAAGTCGGGTCCGTAGTCCTGCAATGTGCCTGTGCTGCAACCCAGTTGGCGCAGGCCCATCAGGTTGCAGATCTCCTTGCCGGTCTGGCTCTCGAACAGCAGCTTGTCCGTGAGGAATCGTGCGCGAAACGATCCGTTGTCCTGGTCGACGGTGTTGTACAGGTTTTCCACGGCCAGGGGCGCTACGTCGAGGGTTTCGGCGAGTTCGCGTTGGTTGTCGACAACCGTCTTGAGGGCGGTGTTGCCATTGAGGACCGCGGCCTTGATGTGGTCGCGGTTGGCTTCCAGGATATCGCCGGCCTGCGTGATCAGAGCGTTGAGCTGGCGTCCGGTGGTACCCGTCCCAAGGGCCTCATCGTCGATGATGTTGCTGAGTTGGTGGATGGTCGTGGAGAATTCGCGCAGCTTCCCGTCGTTGGCGGCCGCCGCGTCGAAAAGCGAGCTGACGTTCTTGATGATGGTGGTCATCTGTTCGCGGGTGGTCACGCCGCCTTCCGAGCTGAGCCGCAACGCCTTTGACAATTCATCAAGCCCCGACTTGATCTTGTCGCCATTGCCGTCCGTGACTCCGGCGGCCGCGTTGATGATGTCGCCGACGGGCCCCTGGCCGTGGCCGTCGCCCTTGAGCGATACCGATAGCTTGTCGAGCATGCCCAGCACCCGGTCGAACTCGACCGGTGTCTTCGTCTTATCCAGGCCGATGGTGTCGCCGTCCTGCAGGGTCGGCCCGCCCCGGTAGGGAGGGGATAGCTCGACTTGGCGGTCAGTCAGGATCGAGGTGGACAGCGTGACGGCCTGTACATCGACCGGCACCTTGACGTCCTTGTCGACGGTGAACTGGACATCGACGTATCCCGATTGCGGTGTGATCTTCGTGATCTTGCCAACCGGCATGCCCAGTACCGCGACAACATTCGACTCGTAAAGCCCGGAGGCGTTGTCGAACTGGGCGGTCAGCGTGATGTGGTCCAACTGCGACTTCACGTAGTACGCTCCCGCACCCACAATCCCCGCGACCACGACCGCGATGGCTGCGATGACGGCGACCGCCTTGCCTTTTCCGGCGCCCTTGCTGTTCATCACTTGCAGTCCTTGAAGTACTGGATCAGCCCGAATTGCTTGGCACGCCCGCTGATTGCGCACATCCAGGAATCGACGGCCAGGCCGTTGGGCGCGTTGAACTCGATGGCATTGCCGGTTCCGGTGGCGTTGGCAACACCACGCAACGTGACCGGTGTGATCTGTAAGATGTTGCGCAGCAAGTCATCGTGTTGGCCGAGCATGTCGGTGAGCTGATGCAGCGTCTTGAGCATGTCGTCAAGCTGTGGCCGGTCCTTGATGGCGATCTTGCTGAGCTGCTGGATCAGGTTGGTCAGCGACTGCATCATCGCGTGGAATGTGCCACGACGCACCACGAACTCACCGATCAGGTTCTGCCCCTGGTTGATCAGCGTTCCGATGCCCTGCTGCTGGTGGTGCAGCGTGTTGGTCACCTTCTCGCTGCTCTTCAGTAGCGTGCCGAGCTGATCGCGTCGTTCGGCGATGATCGAGGACAGTGTCTGGATGTTCTGCATGGCCTGTGGGACCACCTCGGGCAGCCCGTCGAGCTGCTTGCCCAGAATGCTCAATGACTGCGCCACCTTGTCGAAGTCGACCTGATCGAAGGTGTTCGTCGCATCCTTGAGGGTCGCCTGCAGGTCGTAGGGGACCTCCGTGTGGGCCAGGTCAATGGTCTTGTTGGGCAACGATCCCGGGCCTTCGGGGCTTAGGTCCAGGTAGCGGGAGCCCAGAATGGTGGTCACCCGGATTGCGGCCTTAGTGTCCTTGCCCAGCTTCACGTCATCGCTGACCGACAGCTTGGCCTCGACGTGATCTCCGACCAGCTTCATACTGGTGACGGTGCCCATCGGGATGCCCGCCACTGTGATGGGTTGGCCCGCCCGCAGCGACGCCGCTTGCGCGAACTCGGCGGTGTATGTGGTGTAGCCGAAACCGATGGCCTTCACCAACAGCATGCCGCCCACCAGGGCGCCGATCACCGCAATGGCGATGAACCCCAACCAGGTCTTGTTATAGGTCTCGACCGGCCGGCTCTTGATCCGCTGCCATCTTGATTGTTCAGCCATCGGCCAGGTTCCTGCATCGTGGGGAGTGCTGGGCCACATTGCCCGGCGACGCGGCGTTGACGATGATCGGCACCACATCGTTGAGGCCCGGGAAGAAACCGGTGATGTTCAGGTCGCAGATGTAGGCATTGCCGTAGGCCCCGTCACCGGTGATGCGGGCCAGCCCTTTCAGTAGCAGCGGCAGGTTGCCGCCGAGGAAGGCTAGTTTCGGCTCGATCTCAACCATGTGCTTGGCGAAGCCCGGTTGGCGAGTGATGAGCTCGTCAAGGGACGGGTATACCTCGTCGGTGATCTTCGACAGGCGCCGCATGGTTTGCGCCAGCGAGCCTACCGAGCTGACTAGTTCCGGTCTCCGAGAGTCGAAGTCCGACACCGCTTTCCGGGTATTGGTGATGGCCTTGTCGAGGCTGTCGTTCTGCTGGGCCAAGTTGCCTGTCACGGTGCTGAGGCTGGTGATCACGTTGCCCAGTACCTGGTCGCGGCCAGCGAAAGTCTTTGTCAGCGTGGACGTTTGGTCGACCAGTGCGGTGATCGAGGCTTGATCGCCCTGCAGAGACTGAATAACACCCTTGGTGAGGTTGTCGGCCTGCTCGGGAGAGAGCGTGCTGAACAGCGGCTCGTAGCCGTTGAGCAGCGTGGTCACGTCGAAGGAAGGATCGGTGCGCTCCAGCGGAATCGTCGATCCGGCGGGAAGCACATTGGTGTCACCCGTCTTACCGAGCGACAGGCCCAGATACCGCTGGCCCACGATGTTTTGGTACGTCACCGACGCGAGGGTGTTGCCAAACAGCTTCTGGTCATCCTGGACGGCGAAGTTCACCTTGGCCTGGTTGTTGTTGACCAGCTCGATCTTCTCGACGCGACCGACGCGCACACCGGCCATGCGCACGTCGTCGCCGTCGCGCAAGCCGTAGACGTCGGTGAAAATCGCCGAGTAGGACGTGGTACCGCCCGCCACATCACGGCGCAGCGTGGCGTACACCAGCCACGTCAACACCATCGCGATCGCCATGAAGACGACGAGCGCGATCAACGGACCACGGAACTTCATTGGGATCCTTCCTTCGCGAGCGAGACCGTGGTGCCTCGCACGACCGGACCGAGCAGCAGCTGAGTGGAGGAGCTGGCCGGCTTATCGGTGATGACACTGAGCTGGGCGCGTTCGGCCACGCTGCCGACCGGGCCTACCGTCCCGCCGAAGGATGCCGGCGCGATCGGTGCACCGCCGCCGTCACGTGCACCCGGCGCAACGGGTGCGGCGGGGAGCGGTGGGGGCGGGGGCGGTGGCGGCTCCATCAGATCGGGGTCGGCGGTGCCGGGGATACGCGGTGATGGATTCGGCTGCCACGGTGGCAGGGGGGGATTCGGATCCGTCAGGTTCGGCCCGCCCGGCGGTACGACATACGGCGGACCGACCGCCATCAGGTTCCCGTCGGGGCCGACCACGGTTCCGCGGGGTGGCTGCAGATCCGCGGGCACCTTGTAGTTCTGGGGTAGCAGTGTTTCCGGCAGATCGGGCCGCACCACGAGTTCGGGTGCGGTGAAGCAGCTGGGTCCCTTGAGGTCGCCGTACCGGGGGCAATCCGCACGGGTGTACGTGGAGCCGGGGGTCATCGACAGATTCACCCGCATGTTGGGGGTGTCTACGTCCGACTTCCAGGGCTCTTCGAACCACTTGATGCCCAACTGGGTTGCCTTCTGGAAGATCATCTGGAACTTGGATGCGTTGTTCGCGAAGGTGCCGATGACGGGCGTGATGTCAGTGGTGATGCCGATCAGCTGATCGGTGTGGTTGTCGAAGGCCTGCCGGGTGGTGCCCACCGTGGTGAGACCGCCGTTGATCAGGCTGGTCAGCTGCTCGCGCTTCTCGACGAAGGTCTGCATCGGTATGACGGCCTGATGCAGTGAGTCGATCAGCTCGGGGGCGGTCTGCTTGAGGCCCTCGGTGGCGTCGAGCAGCGCCTTGACCGTGGAGGGACCGGTATCGGTCACCACGATGTCGTTGAGTTGGGCGATCAGACGGTTCAACTGCGCGCCGCCGGTGAGTAGCTTGACGCGCCGGTTGTCGGTCGCGGCGCCGAGGGCCGCCAGGATGCCGGTGGAGTGGTCGTCGCGGCCACGGCCGGTCGCGGTGAGCACATCACGCAGCTTGCTCACCGTCGTCTGGAACAGCACGGTCGGGAGCTGGGTGTCCTCGGCGATATGCGCGCCCGGGCGAATGGGAGCGCCTGGGCCGCGATCGACCAGCTGCACGGACGAGACCGCGAACACGTTGCTGGGGACCACACGGGCGGTGGCGGTGCTGGGAATGGATTTGGCGTACTGCGGCTTGAGGTTGATGTGTACGAAGTTGGGCTGGCCGTTGGAGGCGGGCGTAACGCCGTCCACCTCACCGACGAGAACGCCGTGATACTTCACATCGGATTTCTGCGGTAATCCGTCGCCGACGTTGTTGAGGTCGGCAACCACCCGGATGAAGTCGTTGAGACGTCCCGTGGACTTCAACAACATGAGTCCGGTGATCAGGGAGGCCACCACGATCATGACAACGCCGGTGCCCAGAAGAAGTTTCTCGGATGGTCCGCGGCCGTCTGTCTCAAAGGAATTCGCCGCCATTTAGCCACCCAACCTCGCACCGGCATCGACGCTCCAGAGCGCCATGGTGAGCAACATGTTGACGATAATCACGATGGTGATGGCGGCGCGCATGGCGTGCCCGGCGGCTACGCCCACGCCCTCGGGGCCGCCGCTGGCGTAGAAGCCGTAGTAGCACTGGATGGTCGAAGCGAGCCACACGAAGATGATGGCCTTGATGACCGAATAGAAGATGTCGATACCGCTGACGCCGATGCCGAAGTAGTGCAGGTACGAGCCGATGGATCCGCCGCTCATGATGCCCACCATGATCTGGCAGGACAGGTAGCTGACGGCAAGGCACGCGACGTACAGGGGAATGGTGACGACGGTGGCCGCCATCAGCCGGGTGGTCACCAGGTAGGGGATCGGGCGGATCGCGATGGAATCCATGGCGTCGATCTCTTCGGAGATGCGCATGGCGCCGAGCTGTGCGGTGAAGCGGCATCCGGCCTGGGTGGCGAAGGCGATCGCGGCCATGATCGGGGCGAGTTCGCGGGTGTTGACCAATGAACGAGATGATGCCGGTGGCCGGTCCGAGGCCCAACAGATCCAGGAAGTTGTAACCCTCAATGGCCACCAGTCCGCCGGCGATGATGCCGAGGACGATCATGACGCCGGCGGTACCGCCACCGACCACCAGAGAGCCGTTGCCCCAGGCGATATCGGACAGGTGCCGCAGGAACTCTTTCCAGTAATGCCGGAACACGACGGGGATGCCTGCGATCGCACGGAAGAAGAACGCGACCATGTGGCCAAGCCGGGTGATCGGCTTCTGTGCCTTGTTGTAGATCCCGACGAAGGGTCGCGCAATCGGGGGTACATAAGTTGACGCGGTCATGTCACAGCCCCGTCCGCGGGAACATCATGATGTACAGCTGGCTGATGGCGAGGTTTACCGTCATCAGCAGCAGGATCGATTCCACGACCGCCGCGTTGACTGAGTTGGCGACGCCGATCGGGCCGCCCTTGGTGGACAGCCCCTTCTGGCAGGCCACCACCGCCACGATGGCGCCGTAGATGACGGCCTTGATGAGAGCCAGGATCATGTCGCCGGGGGTCGCGAAGGCGGAGAAGGTCGTGACGAAGCTGCCTGGGGCGCCGTTCTGCCAATAGACATTGAATAGGTAAGCGCCGAGGAAGCCGACGAAGCAGACGACGCCGGTAAGCGCGATACCGATCATGATGGCGGCGGCGAAGCGGGGGACGACGAGCCTCCGGATCACCGAAACGCCCATGACCTCCATGGCGTCGGTCTCCTCACGCATAGTGCGCGAGCCGAGGTCGGCGGTGATGGCCGAGCCCACGGCGGCGGACATCAAGAGGGCGGCCACCAAGGAGGCAGCCTGACGGATGATCGCGATACCACTGGCGGCGCCGGCCAGTGAGGTCGCACCGACCTGTCCGGCAAGCAGCGCGAACTGGATCGAGAGTGTGACACCGATGGGCAGGGTCACCAGGATGACGGGGACGACGGCGGTGCCGGCTTGGAATGCGCCCTGCCGGACGAACTCCTGCCACTGGAACTGGCCGGTGAACAGGTCGATGAAGAACCATTGAATAGTGCGGACGCCGAGCATGAACTGCTCACCGACGGTCTTGAGTGATTCAAGAGGGTGACGCTTGACGTATCCGGTGGTCCAATCCTGGATGGCCGCGATGCCATCGGTGGTGGCGTGGCGCTCGTCCTGTGTGGTCATCGCAGGCGGCCCACACAGACGCAGCTCAGAGTGGTTGCGGCTACGGCGATCAATACAGCTCCCTGTGTGACCTGGAACACGAATCCCAGCAATCTACGAGTACGTTTCGGCCATCATGGGCTATTCGGTTCCTGGATGCACACGAATCGTGAAAATGGATTCACGCGGGAACGTAAATTGACGGTCGTCTACTGGGCTTGTAGTACCCCGGCGGCCAGGTGATTGGAGTGTTTGCTTCGGGTGTCTAGTTGCTCGACGTAAACGCTTGTTGACGGATCTAGCAAACTTTCGTCAACCACTTTGCGTGAGTACGGCCCCTGCTCGCGGCGAGCGCAGCGACCGAGGCGATTCTGGGCATGGAGTGTTACCAGACAAATCGCAGGTAGACACGATTTTCAAATCCCGGCTATGAGGTGGGTCACACGTTTACAGTGCTGTTCACGTTTCAGGTTTCCTCAAAGGAGAGGGTTGCGGTCTTGTCTAAGCGACATCGGAAGTCATCCACAAAGGTCGTTGTTCAACGCACCGTGACCGCGGCGGGGGCCGTCGCCGCGACGGCCAGCTTGGCTTTCGTCGCGCCTACGGCGCAGGCCGCTGCGGCGGCGCCGGACTACAAGGGTGCGGTCACCAACTATAAGAACGCGCTCAATAGCTACTTATCCGGGACTAATGCGATGGGGTCGGCGGCCGGGGGAGCGTGGAATCCCCTCGCACAGGGATCCGGCGGATTGCTCCCGACGTTCGGCACGACCCTCACGCACTCGAATCTGACCAAGATCGCCGATCTGCCCGATGTGTTGCGGAATCTCGCGAGCACCCCGCTCCCGACGGCTGTTCCCGGGGTCATTCCGGCCATCAAGATCCCCGGGCAGGGTTTCGTAGACCTCCCGCTGCCGACGACCATTCCGGGTGCGAACCTGGTCAATGGTCTGGCCAACGCGCTGGACACCGTGTTCAACAACCCAATCATCGGGCCGATCGTCAGCCAGCTGCCGCCCCTGAGCGACATCGTCGACGGGCTGATTGCCGAGCAGGACAAGTTCACGGCGGGTTACAACTGGCCGCTGTTGCAAGCCAGTGGTCTGACGACCATCACGAACACCTTTGTGCAGACGCCGAGTGGGCTCAACATCAAGATTCCGGCCTCGCTGGACCCCTTGGGAATCTTGCCTGATTCGGTCCGCATCCTGCCCGACGGCACCTTGCCCAACGTGACGGCCTGGGTCCCGATGGGCGCCGGCAACTACACATTCCCCCTGGGAATGGAGACGGGGTGGTGG
The DNA here is from genome assembly GCA_002013415.1 of Mycobacterium sp. D16Q14. Classification (GTDB taxonomy): domain Bacteria; phylum Actinomycetota; class Actinomycetes; order Mycobacteriales; family Mycobacteriaceae; genus Mycobacterium. The sequence goes on along the minus strand of MAEX01000029.1, from coordinate 20,289 downwards.
GCGACAGCACCCACCCTGGTCGTCGACGGCGGGGCGGTGAACGTTCCGCAGACCGTGCTGTCGATCCCGATGTGGGCCAACGGCATCAAGGCACCGCTTGGGCTGGGGCAAGCCGGTCAGTTCAACGCACACGTTCTCATCCCGACGCAGAACGGCATCTACTCGCCGATTGGTACGACGCTGTCGAACTTCTCCATTCCGATGCTCGGGCTCGGCATGACGAATCTCAACGTGACGACCGGAAACTACATCGGCACCAACGGATTCAACATCAACAACGGGCAGAACGTCATGGTGTTGCAGACGCCGTTCTCCGGGCCGTTGCCGATACCGATCGTCTACTCGTTGGGTGGGTTCAACATGGGGACCGAGGGGATGGGCTTTACTCTGCCATCGCTCTTCGGCGTTGGTCTCATGCCGACATTCCAGCTTGGCACGGCACCCGGAGCCAATACCCCACTCGGAATCATCCCGCCCAACCTGATTCCGACGGGTAGCATTGTGCCCACCCAGCTCATCACTGTCTCGGGCGTGATCAGCACGGCGCTCGGAATCCCTGATCCGACGGTCGAACTCGCGAAGGCGCTCACCCCGTTGTACAAGGGGTTGGTCACGCCCGCCATGACACCGATTTCGGACCTGCTGACTCAGCAGTACGGGAACCTGTTCAACGGGGCGGCATCGAACACCTTGCAGGCCTCCAAGTTCTACAAGGACGTGATGACGCAACTCGGCAGCCTGATCGGCGCGGCCCCGGCGCCGCTCTCGTCTTCGGTGCCGAACGCCCTCGCGGCCGCGGACGCACCCGCGTCGGCAGCCAAGCACATTGAGGCTCCCGCGCCGGCGGCCAAGGAACTGGGCACTCCGAGGATCCCCGCCATCAAGCAGCTCGAGGCTCCGACATTGGATCTCACCTCGAACCTCGTTGCCGCCAAGGAGAAGGTCGTAGAGAAGGCCACGCCTGCACAACTTTCCGTGCCCGCACCCAGCGCTTCGGAGTCCAGTGCTTCCCCGGTCGGTGAACCCGCGGCTCAACCCGCTGCTGATCCCGCGAAGGACATCGCGAAGGATGCCCCCAAGGCAGAGGCGAAGGATGACCCCAAAGATAAGAACAAGCCCGCCAAGCCGGTGATGAAGGAGAAACTGCAGGACAAGGTCGACAAGGCCAATAGTGCGCTCAAGGATTCGGCGAAGGGCACCATCAAGCAGACCAGGGGTGCGATCACCTCCACGGTCACCAACACCGTCGAATCCGTGACATCCGCGCAGGCCGAATCCAAGGCCGCCGAGGCGAACAAGGATTCAGGCAACTCGTCCGTGGCCAAGAACGACTCCGACAGTGGAAAGCACCACGAAGACTCCTCGGGTACCTCGACCAAGGTCAAGGTCGCGGCGCCCAGTGACTCGGGCGGTAAGCACCGCGCATCCGACGGCGGCTCCCATGGATCGAACGCGGGTGGCGGCTCAGACGGTTCGGGTTCCCACAGCGGATCCGGTTCGAGCGGAGGAAAGCACGCCGCGGGCGACTAGGCGTGCACGGCCCCCAGCACGGTGTCGGCAATCCGGGAACGGAACGCCTCGGGTGAGAACCCGCATGCTTGTGCCCGGATGGCGTCGGTGTTGTAGTCGGTCGGGTTGAAGTTCCGCATCAGCGCGGCCAGCTGCGCCACCACGGCGTCATCCGGGCCGGCCTGCACGTGCTCACCGGTGACACCCGGATCCACCGTGTCCAGGGCGCCTCCCGCACCCAAGGCCAAGACCGGTGTCCCGCAAGCCATTGCTTCGACGGGGACGATCCCGAAGTCCTCGACGCCGGGCATGAGTAGGGCGCGGCATCGTCGGTACATGTCGAGGAGGACCTCGTCAGATGCGGCGCCGAGGAAGGTGGTCTCGGGTCCGGCGATGGCTTCGAGATGCTCGCGGAATCGCCCCTCGCCCAACACGACCAGGCGGCAGTTGGCCCGTTGGGCGGCTCTGATGGCCAGGTCTGCGCGCTTGTACGGGACCAGCCTTCCTGCGCACAGGTAGAAGTCCTCCCGGGGTATCGAAGGAGCGGGAGAGAACCGGTCGATGCGCACAGGCGGGCTGATCACGGTAGACGGCAGCCCCCACCACTCGCGAATCCGCTCGGCCACGGCGTGTGAGTTGGCGATGACGTGCGACAGGCGAGGTGCTGCGCGTAGTTCTCCACGGCGGGCGAGCCGTCCTAACGCGGACAGGGCAATTCGACCTGCACGGCTTGCCATCTCGTGATCACGAAATGTGCGATCCCACGCCCAGCGGGCCGGGCTGTGCACATACGCGACGACGGGCGCCTCGGTGGCGAATGCCGCCTGGGTGGCGAAGGAGTGATGACTGATCAGCACCGCATCAAGGTCATTGCCGAGCGGCAGTCTCCCCAGGGCACTGGGGACCAGGGGAAGCAGTGGTGCGTGCGACCTGCGTCCGGTGAGGGCGTATGCATCATCGAGCCAGGTCCCGTAGATCGGCTTGTGCGCTGTGCCGTCCAGTCGGCCCGCGGCCTCCATCACCTGTCGGCGGCACTGGGGTTCGGTGATGGGTGCGAAGACTTTGGCCTGCGGCCAGGTCTTCATGAACTCGGCGACGACCAGTTCCGAGCCGCCGAACTCGGTGAAGCGTTCGTGGACGATTGCGATACGCGATGAGTTCATCTGTGGTGGCTCCTCAACATCCGGGTGTCAAAAAGGCCTTCACGTAACTGCCCGACTGGCGGACGAACATCCACGACCAGAAGGCAACTCCGGAAGGTGTGGGACTGGCGACCATGGTGAGCTCGCCATCGAAGCACTTTCCGACGATGTAGCGGGCACGCGAAACATGCGGCGTGAAGGTGATGACGATGATGTGATGCCAGCCGAGTTCCTGTGCCTTGGAGCGTATTTCCTGGGCTTCGCCCTCGGTTGTCCAGGGATCGGGGATGAAGCAGCTGACCGTGAAGGTGAAATGCCCCTTGCAGTATTTGTCCATATTGCGGTCATCCGCTCCGGTCGACTGCGCGATGAGCAGGTACGGTGCGTATCCACGCTGCGCGAGGTCCAGCCCGACATCGAAGCGCTCGTACGGGGTGCCGCCCAGTACCACGATGGCATCGGCCGGCCGTAGCGGATCGGTCTGCGGATGCATGTACACCCGCCAACCAGCTGTCACGAACCCCGCGATGAGCACCATGATCGTGATGCAGGCCACGAGGATCCGACTGCGCCACCGTGGTCTGTGGGGTGCTTCCTTCGTGTCACTGAAGCTCATCGATGATCTCCCTGGCACGGTCGACGTATCGGTGCGGTTCCTGGGTCACGCGCAGGTGGCCCGCCTCGGCGATCTTGGCGGCTTGCGCGGGGTGGCGCGCACACCAGTGCAGAATCTCGCGAAGTTCAGCCTCGTCGGAGAACAGCAGACATTCGGTTCCGTCATTGAGCAGTTCGCTGTGTTCGTCGGTGCGTTGCCCGGCGAACAGCCCACCGCACGCCGGTATCTCGAAGGTTCGGCAGGTGTGAGTGTCACGGTTGTCGGAGTTCAGCAAGACCAGGTTCGCGGTCACCGATGCCACGGTGGTCGCGAAGTGATCGCCGTAGACGGCTCCGCCAATCGTGGCTCCGGTGGTCTGCAGCGAGGGCATCCGTCGCCAGCCCGGACCACGAACCAGCAGATCCTTTCCGTGCTCGCTGCCGAGTCGAGCGATCAGGCCGGATCGGTCTGGGCGTCTGGCTCCGATGAATCCCACAAGATATTGCTGTGCAAATCTTTTGGCGCAGGGGCGATGCCATGCGGGGTCATAGGCGCTGCGTACGAACTTCACTCGACGCGCTCCCCGGCCCTGCAACTCGGGCATGTTGTGTTGTTTAGTGGTGACCACCAGATCCCACGCGCTTTCGTGCGTCAGGTAATCGGTCGTCGTGTTGTAGGGGTTCCCAACGTCATCCGGGCTGTAGTGCACGCGGATGGCTGCCGGAACCTGAAGCAGGCGAGCCTGATCCAGATGGATGGTCTTGAACCCGAAGAGCAGGTCGGGGACGAAATCTCGTGCGATACTGTCGATAAGGTCGTGTACGGAGTTCTGCAGCCAGGGTGCACGCCGGCGCATTCCCTTCGAGTACACCCACGCCGGTGACAACCGGGTGGGCAAGGTGACCCGCGTGGTGTCGACGACGACTACGTCATGGCCGGCTTGGCGGAATCCGTCTGCCATCGACCGGGCATTACTGCCCACCCAGTCATCTCCGACAAAGAGGATCTTCATCGCGGAATACCTTCTTGTGTCATGTCGGCCACGACGTCCACGGTCCGCTCCTGTGCCGACAGATGTCTAACGCGGACTAGATACCAGATGGCGACGCAGAATTCGGCGCCAATGACGCCGCCGATCAATGCCCACACGGAGTGGCTCCACGACGCAGTGATCAGCCCTGCCACCGAGGCGGCCGTCCCCACCACCGACGCGATGAGAACTCCATGCGTGTCCTGACGCACGGGTAGCAGCGCGGTGCTGATGTATGAACTGATCGTGCTCGCCGGAAGAATGAGAAGCTCGGCGCGTAACAGGCGGACGGCCCCGAGGAATTCACTTCCGAAGATGAGGTGAACGATCGGTGCGGCCAGTACCCAGAGCAGGGCCGAGGCCAGCACGGCCACCGCGACGGCGCCGCGCAATCCCTGAAAACCGCTGCGCCAGAAGTGCTCGTGCCCACTGCGCTTGGCCATCCGGGGCAACAGGACCAATCCGATCATGTCCAGAAGCGATTGCATCGCCCTGACAAGACGGTCGCTTGCCGAGAACAGGCCCAGCGACACGGCGTCCAGCATGGCGGAGTAGATCGCCGGCGCCCCTTGCCCGTACCCGGTGGTGAGAAGTCGTGAGGTCACGATCGGCCAGCTGGTGCGCAGGATCTGGCCAGGTGTGTACGGACGGCAGAGAGCGCCGAAGGTCCGCAAGCTGTCCCACCAGGTGCCCACGACCGTCAAGATCGACGAGCCCAGCAGGCACAGGATTGCGGTGGAGGCATAGGGGGAGTGCGGTAGTAGCACGATGAGGAGCACAAGGTAGGCGATGCGCCCCGACCCCTGATAGATCGCCGATGCGACAAACCGGCCCTGCCCGATGAGCAGCCAGTCGTCGGAGGTGGCCCAGAGCCCACCGGCGAAGAGCCCCAACAGAATCGTGTGGACGTACGGGGGCACTCCGGCAATCGACCCGGCTCCGAACGCGGTGCCGAGTGCGGCCAGGGTCATAAGCCTCAGGGCCAGATAGTCGGTACGGACCTGTCGCAGTTCGGCAGGAGTGTCGCGCAGTGCGGGCAGCCGTGCGGCGAGAAATGGTGTCATGCCCAAGTCGACGAGAATGGAGCCGAAGAAGTACGCGGCCATCCCCACCGCCAACAGACCCATTCCCGCTGGGCCCAGAATTCGGGCGAGCAGTGGCACCGTCGCGAATGTGACGATGTACTGGCCATACTTGCCGAAGATGACGGCCCCGAAATCCCTGGCCAATCTCCGTATCCGTGGCAGCGTTGCGCTACGTCGAGGCTCCCTAGACACGGCGCTCTTCCCTCGGTGTTGCCGCGCGGCGGTTGAGGACGTCTGAGAAGAAGGACGCGACGGTCTGCGCCGAATCGGCGATATCGAACCTTCTGGCCCGGGACCGTCCGGCATGCGCCAACCGCATTCGAAGTTCACGGTCCTCGATAAGACGATCGAGGGCCTCGGTTAGTTGACGGGTATCGCCGGCGTCGACCAGTAGCCCGTGAACTTCCGATTCGATCGTCTCCGCGGGGCCACCGGGCCGGGTGGCGATGACTGCGCAGCCCGCACGCAAGCCTTCGACGACGACCTGCCCGAACGGTTCGGCGATGACCGAACAGTGCACCAGAATGTCGGCGATGGACAGGATGTCGGTGGGGTCGTCGACATGGCCGGTGAATGTCACAGGCAGCTGTAGTTCGCTTGCCAGGTCTTCCAATTCGGTGCGAAATGGCTCCTCGCCGAAGAACGTGCCACCGACGAGATATGCATGGTGGGGTCGGACCTTGGTGTTGGCCAGGGCACGTAGGAAGACGTCTTGTCCCTTCCACTGAGTCAGCCTGCCGACGACGGCGATAACAGTTTCGGAGGAAGGTCGCTGCGGCGCGTGTTCGGCGTCGGGGGTCCGCAGAAAGTCCAGTCCGGGATATGCCACGACACCCGGACGGCGCCGTGGCCGCAGGGAATCTTCGGTGGACCGGCTGTTGGCGATGTACCCGTCGGCGACGATCATGCCGAGTGTGCGGACAAGGAATGCCAGTGTGGCACCGAAGTATTCGGCGGATATCCGGTCGTGCACGTGCCATATCAAGGGGATTCGTGCTCGTGTGGCGGCCACGGCGGACATGATGAGCGCCTTCGTGCTCCCCGCGACCAGTACGTCGGCTCCGCTCTCGCGCACGGCGGCACCCAGATCCCACCCGAGGCGAATCAGTGCCACGGCGCCGATGAGCCGGCGCAACCATCCGGAATCACGGATTGTGACGCTCCGGCTATCGAAAGTGTTGGCCAACACTGAAGTTGGTATGCCCTGCGACCTCATCGCACCCACCATGGGACCTTCTTCGGTGTAGATCACCGACGGCTCGATCGTGTGCTCGGCGGGTACGTTACGTAGCGCTGACAGCAATCGCGAGGTCGCCAGCTCCGCGCCGGATGGGGCCGCGGTGTGAGCGACGAACATCGCTCGGATCATGCGATCAGCTCCGAGTACACGGCGTGGTGACGCTGTGCGGCGGTGGACCAGGAGAAGGTCTCGGCATGCCCGCGGCATTGCTGCGGGGTGGGGAGCACGCCGTCGAGCGCCGAGATAAGGCGTGCCGCAAGTGCTTCGGCATTGTCGGAGGGCACGATCAACGAGGGGTCCAGGCCGCGCACCGCATCGGGGAGCCCACCGCAGTCGGTGACCACGGCTGGCCGGCCGGTGGCCAGAGACTCGAGTGCGATCAGTCCGAAACCCTCGAGAGCCACCGATGGCACGACGGTGAAATCGGCGAGCGTATAGAGCTGCGTCAGGGTCAGGTCGTCGACGCGTCCGGTGAACTGGATGCTGTCGTTCAGACGCGCGGCCGCGACTTGTGTCCTCAGGTCGCTCTCGGCAGTGCCCGTGCCCACGATCATGAGGCAGGCATCCGGACGCGCCGATACGACCGACTGCCACGATTCGATCAGACGGTGTATTCCCATGCGGTGTTCGAGCCTGCGCACGCACAGCACGGTCCGCCGGCCGGTGGGTGCATCTAGTCGTGGCAGCAGGCCGAATCTGTCGAGGTCGACACCGGGTGGGATGACCTCGATGCGGTGCGCGGGTATCCGATAGTCCTCGATGAGAACGTCCCGGAATCGATCCGACAGCACGATCAACCGCTCGGCTCCGGCGTACCGGAGACGCTCGACGACGTACTTGGCGTGTGAGCGGAGAGCCCCCGCCCCCGCGAACCTGCTCTCGGCCGCCCATGGTCCGTGAAAATGCACAACCAGTCTGCTGCGGGTGCGCCATCCGGCGGCAGACGGTCCATAGAGACAGAAGTGGCGATCCAGAATGCCGGGTGGCCGCAGCCCGGATCGGTCGTTGAATGCAGTGAGAACCCGGGAGCGCGTGGGGCCACCCGTGGGGCCCCAGGACCGTCCGCCGTCGGACGGCACCCCGAATGCGGCGGCCGACAGTTCGAAGTTGTCGCGGTGTCGTAGCGCCGTGAAAAGGTCTGTGAAGTAGCGATTCAGCCCGCCGGGCAGCGACGAGAACCACTCAGATCCGGTCATGTGCACTCTGATGGGCGGCATGTCAGACCTCGCCTCCGCTGTTGACAGTCTTTGTTCTCGACGGTCGGTGCGACACCAGGGTGACGTCACACGTCAACCACCGCCACCCACGCCGCCGTGCGCGTTCTCGCTCGGGGGCCGGGCCCTGCGTCTCGTGTTTGTTCAATATTCAACCCACACCGCACACATGTACGTGATCAGCGGTAGGTTCATTATCCATGGATACTCATAATGCCTGAGTAGGCCAAATAGCATTCGCGAGTAGCGCGATGCCATTCGGATCTGAAATTCCATGGCGCACCCGACGTTAGATGTGCCCAGCTTCCATCGCCAGACGGCCAACCCATCTCTAGCCTGCAACACGTGGTGCATGGTCCGCAACCTGAGGGCAGAGGCCGCGCCCATTCGCGGCTGGATCCGAGCATGTCCTGGTTTTGCCCGCAACTGCGGAGAGAGTAACGGGTGAGATAGCGCTGTAGTGAGCGGAAGCTGGCGAGTTCCACGTTGCTCGTCTCAGCTTGACCTGGCCATGTTATGAAAATGTTACTTGCCGGTGAGCGTTGCGTGATTGGCGTAAAAATTAGCAAAGAGCCGCGATCGGAGATATTTGTTAGATGATTCTTATTTCCCGGCAATAAAACCTTCATTTGTGGCCTTGCGGTGTGTGAAGTAGCGTGACTGTCATCACGTGGTGTGTTTCTGCTCGTTATGGAAATCTCAACACGGAAATAGGTCGGGCTCAATTGCCGAAATCGTCCATATGAATCAGCCGATATGAACGAACGGGTCAAGTGCACTTATGGTTTTGAAGAGCATCGTTAGTGGCGGAATTCAACGGAGGGTAGAAACACGCCCTGGGGGGCTGTTCTACCTGCACCGACGATGGGCGCCGGCGGCTGACTTGGTGGCCATCGCGCTCACCTCGCTGGTGTCGTACCAGCTGGCGCATCATCTCTTGTCTGGGAGGCAGGACCTGGGTGGCTGGTACGTGGCGACGGATATCGGCATCGCGGTCATTTGGTTTGCTGCGCTATCGCTGCATACGGTGGGGCCCGGTAAAGCGCTGCGGGCTGTGCTCCAGCAGTGGCAGACGGTCGTCAGTGTCACGTTCCAGCTGTTCACGATCGTCCTTCTGACCTATCTCATCTCACGCATCGAGCTACTCGACATGCGGCATCTCGCCATCGAGATACCACTGGGATTGCTCGGCATACTCCTTGCCCGATATGTGCTGCGGCGTTTTTGGGGCTCGGAGAGTAAGACTTCCGTGCTGTTGGCGGGCGACGACGACGCCGTACGCGAGATGGTCGCCGTGTTCAGCCGACACCGGGGCAGTGGTTTCGAGGTTGTCGGCGTGTGTACCCCGGGAGCTGACCGATGGCTCGGTGAACCGGCGATCGAAGTGGGCGATCATCGCGTGCCCGTGGTCGGCGATGACCGTCACGTGGTCGAGGCGGCGCAGCGGACATCTGCGCAGATCGTCGCAGTTGCGATGACGGATAGCCTTGGGCGAAAGGAGCTTTCCCGCCTGGCCTCTGAACTCGGGGATCTGGGAGTTGAGCTCGCGGTCTCACCGGGGGACGTGGACGAGACCGCCGTGACGACAGCCGATCGGGGCCTGGAGCGTGTCCACATGTTGGAGATGCTGGCCCCGGGTTATCGCCGTGCGCGTTCGATGTCCAAGGAAGCATTCGACATGGCGTTCGCCGCCGCCGCCATCATGGCCACCGCGCCGGTGATGATCGCGATTGCGACGGCCATCAAGTTCACCAGCACCGGACCGGTGTTCTACGTGTCCGAGCGAATTGGTTTGGACGGTATGCCGTTTCGGATGATCAAGTTCCGCAGCATGTACACGGGTGCTGACCGTGATACCGCGGCGATGATCGACTCGGCGGGGAGCACACCCGTCTTCTTCAAGGCGAAGGAAGACCCGCGCGTCACCCCGTTGGGGGCGTTCATCCGGAAGTACAGCCTCGATGAGCTTCCCCAGTTCTTCAACGTGCTGTTCGGTGACATGAGCGTTGTTGGGCCGCGGCCTCAGGTGCAGCGGGAGGTCGACGCCTACGACGAGACCATGCGGCGGCGACTACTCGTCAAGCCGGGTGTCACTGGACAATGGCAGGTCAGCGGCCGTAACGACCTGTCGGTCGACGAGTCCATCCGCCACGACATTTCGTATGTCGATAACTGGTCCATGGGCCTCGACATCCGCATCATTTCCCGGACCGTCGGCGCGGTGGTGCGCAGCGAGGGTGCTTACTGATGCTCGGCTGCTGCTGCATCAGGCCGCGGATCCACGCGGCGCGCGGTCACGTTTGGCTTCGTAGAGCCTGAAATCTGCCTCCCGGGTGAGGGATTCGAAGCTGAAATCCTCTGCGCCGGTGGATGACCACGCGATGCCTATGCTCATCGACGTCTCGGGAGTGTCGGAGCTTATCGGTGCGTTGCAGATTCGCGCGTTGACCGTGGCGATGTCGTCGGGGTTGTCCACGAACGCGACGACCATGAACTCGTCACCGCCGATACGGGAGGCGATATCGCCGTCTCGGGTGTTGGCGAACAGTGTGTCCGCGATGGCCCGCAACGTCCTGTCGCCGGCCTCGTGGCCGTAGGTGTCGTTGAGCTCCTTGAATCTGTCGACATCGGCCACCATCACGACAACTGTCGTTGGGTCCGGCCGCTTGCGTATCTCGAATTCAAACATGGATTGCATGCCCCGACGGTTCAGCAGGCCGGTCAGCGGGTCTCGGTTGGCGGCAGCAACGGCGGCCCGAATCGAGCGTCTACCGCCTTCGATTACCGCCTGGATGAGGATCGGCAGGAGGACCACTGTGGTGAATGCCGGCGCGTTGTAAAGGAACTGGTCCAGGAAGGTCGCCGCGCCGGTGTGGATGTTCCACAGCGTGATCGAGCCGAGCAAGGCCGAAGCGAAAATGCAATGCACTGCCAGTACCCGCCAGCCCAGCAGAAATGCGGCGAACACACCGACTGTGCTCATGTACAGAACCGGCGCAAGTCGCATCATCGGCCCGGCGTACATCCAGGCGGAGACCGCGAATGAGAAGTCCGCCCACGTCACAAAGGAGATTGCCCAGCGTCTGTTTGGCCACGGCCGGACGATCCAGCACACACCTACGAGGAAGGAGATAGCGATGAGCGATTGGTGGATTGTTCGGCCGGCGCCCTGCGGACCCAACGGATGCATGTTGGCGATGGTCCCCAACGGGAGAATGGACATGCACAGCAACCCAATGGTGACCTTCAAATGCGTCAGGTTTCGGGGGCCGAGCGCGCCTGTGACGAACCGGTACTCCTGTTCGGGGGTCCGCCTGCGTCGCGGCCTGGGTCTTCGGTTGCTGGGCACGGGCTAATTATGTGGCAGACGTTTCCGCTGAGTGTTCCGGATACGGATCTGAGTATTGCGGACACGGTAACAGTGGGACTGCGGTGGCGCCTGACTGTCGCAGATCGGTCCGCCAGTAGGCAGATATGGGCAACGGTGCCGAGCACGACTAGGTGCCTGTATGAGATTCCGGCTCGGCTGAGGCTTCGTGACCTGCCGCCAGAAAATGGTACCTGAAATGCGGCGATCGGAGTGCCCGCAATGACGGGAGTGCCCTCGGCAGGATTCGAACCTGCGACACCGGCTTTAGGAGAGCCGTGCTCTATCCCCTGAGCTACGAGGGCGGGGGGCCTGTGTGAATAGGTGTCTAAAACTCTAGCGGGTCGGCGGGGGCGCCTCCGACGTCGGCCGGTAGAGAGTCGAGAGGTGGTGCCGATGATGCCAGCGTGACCCGATGAGTTGTTGGGACCTGTGTGACTGAGCGGTGGGTAGGCGGGTGCCCCGTCAGGCCGCGGCAGTCTTTTGATTGCACTGATACAGGTAGTGAGTGATGGCGTTGCGGCCCAACGCGAATCCGATCATGACGGCGGCTGGCGGCTGGCGGCTGGCGGTGTGGGCGGGCATGCGTCCGCCGTAGAGGGTGCGGTCGAGGGTGTTGTTGAGGCAGTGCCGCGGCGCGACGAGGCTTGAGTGTGCCCTTGGGGCATAGCTGATACTTCGCCACGTGAGTGTTGTAGAGGACTTTGGCGTGGCGAGCGGACCTGCTCGGCTCGGCTGGCTGGAACTTGGTGTAGCTGCGGCCACCGCTGTCTTTCTGTATCTAGTAGGCGGCGTGACCGCATACCTCGTGCCGGAAGATTTCCCCATTGCCCTCGGACATGTGAACTTCCTGATTTCAGGGCTTGCGCCGTTGGGAGGGTTTGCTGCTGCAGTCCTCGTTCGGATTCGTGATGTCCGTCCGTTCGGGTTGCGGCATACGAGTTTCCTGTGGCTGCTAACCGGCGTCGTCATCGGCCTGACCTGCTTCGGGCTTAGTTGGCCGGTTTCGGCGATTTTTGATCCGCTGTTTCCGGGGTCGGAGGGTGTTCAGCAGCCCTACCGTGATGCTGCTCGGTCGGGAGCAGTGCCTCTTATCGTGGCAGTGGGGCTGGGCGGTATCTTGACGCCGCTCGGTGAGGAAGCTTTATTTCGTGGTGTGCTTGCCACTTTCCTGTTCCGCTGGGGGAGCTGCATCAGCGTGGTCTTCAGCGCGGCAGTTTTCGCTGTGGCACATGGGATCAACAGCGTGATGCCTTTGGCCCTCATGATCGGTCTGGCCAACGGTGTCCTGCTGTGGCGCTCGGGTTCGATCTGGCCTGCTGTCATGGTGCACATCGCCTATAACAGTGCGGGCATCTTGTATCACGGGCTCGGATACTGACCGCGGAGATTAGAGGGATGGCCACCAGGTATGACGCGGTGAGGATCTTCGGGAACTCTCCCGGAGTACCGGCATGATCCCCATCCCGATCGCTCTGATCGCCTCGGCGACGTCGGGAGGGTCAACCACGGCAACCGCAATCCACGACATGGTCAAGCCCCACAGCAGATCGACCGTCACCAAAGGTGCTTCCGTGGGGGCACAGTCGACCGCATCCGTCAGCACGACTCTGACCATGCCGTCACGTCCGATCTCGCACGGTCCACCCTCGGCCCCGATCGCGTGCGGCAGCAAGGTCGGAAACTCGGCGGCCTCGTTGGTCCCCAGACGCAACCGACGATGGCGCAGCATCAGCACCGCGGTGCCGGCCAGAACGACGCCTCAGCTACACACCGGTCGACTGACGCGACACCGTCCCCGCTAGGACTAGCACCGAAAACCAGAGGCCCAACAGGGCGAGCCCGGCCGCGACCGGCGAGCCCCATTCGGCCACCAGACCTGCGAGTCCGACTCCGGCCGGGACGGCCACCTGCAGGCAGGAGTTCTGCAGGCTCAGCACCCGGCCCCGGATTCTGTCCGGGATGCGTTGAGCCTGTAGCACTCCCAGCACCGCTCCCAGTACCGAGTTGCTGATACCGAACAGCGCGGCGCCGGCGAACACCCAGCCCGGACCGGCCAGTGTCGCGAGCAGCAGGAATCCCACAGTCGTCCCGCTCAGCGCGCCGATCAGCCACCGTCGCCGCGACATCCGCGCGCTGACTATGGCAAACACCGTGGTGCCGACCAGCATGCCGACTGCCAGCGCGGTCAGCACGAAACCCAGTAGATCGGGTCGGGACAACTCGCTGAAGTACAGCGGTAACACCAGTCCCTGCAGGCCCCCCAGCGCCACCCCCAAACCCACGGTGAGGGCGACGGTGCTGATCAGGAACCGGCTGCCGCGCAGAGCAGCCGCGCCGGCGGTCAGTCGACCCAGCAGCGAATCCTGATTGGCGGCAGCACTTTCCACCTCTCCGAGCCTTGGTGGCAGGGTCGCGGTGACCAATGCTGCTGCTGATGATGTCGCCGCCGTCACGAAAAGCGCTGTGCTGCCCCCGAACAACGTCAGTAGTGTGCCCGCCGCGGCCGGCCCGATCACCAGCGCCGCCGAGGTCATCGACTGACGTAGACCGATCAGCCGCTCCAAAGGCACCCCGGAGTGCCGGGCCACCGCCGGCACCATCACCTGCCGGGCCGTCATACCCGGGACGTCGCCGAACGACCCAAGGATCGCCAGCGCCACCAGCCAGCCGATGGTCAGTCCGGTCGCCAAATCCACCAGTGGGATCGCTGCCACAGCGGCGGCCGACACCAGGTCCGAAATGATCGAACAGGTACGCCGGTTCACCCGGTCGATCAGCACCCCGGCGCACAGTCCGACTAATAGCGCAGGCACCGCGGTCGCCGTCGAGACCGCGCCGACACTGAGCGGACTCGCGGTAGCCTGCAGCACGATCAACGGCAACGCCACCGCCAGGATCCCGTTGCCGAGGAAACTCAGGAAATGTGAACCCAGGTAGGCAACGGCGATGAACGACATTCGTCCACCAGACGCTGTGCCGCTGCGGCACGGTCAAGTCGCTCTTGACTGTGCCGCTACGTCCGAGTGTTGGATGACTGGTGTGACGACATTGCTGAGCGATTCCGATTACGCGCGTGCCGAACAGATGCTTTTCCCGCACCGGGCCCGGCACGTGCCGGGCACCGTGCTGACACCACAGTGGTTGGCCGACGGTGCCCGATTCTGGTACCGCATCGGAACCCGCTACGTCGCGGTCGATCCCGGCGCGAAGACGCGTCGTGCCGCCTTCAACCACGACGCGCTGGCCGCCGCACTGTCGGTGGCGGCGGGGCAGGCGGTGTCCGGTGCCGATCTACCGATACACGCCGTGGACATCCGGGCAGACGACACCGTACTGTTCAGCGCATTCGGCCGGAATTGGCAATGGGCGGACAACGCCTGCACCGAATCCGACACCGCCGCACCCATTCCGGGCGGGATCCCCTCGCCCGACGAACGGTGGGATGCGTTCCGCCGCGAGGGCAATATCTGGGTCCGCAACCGGGCCGATGGCACCGAACATGCCCTCACCGATGACGCCGAACCCTACTTCGATTACGGCGGTATGCCGGAGACTACCGGCGCGCGAGCACTGACACGTGCACTCGGCATACCGCCGCCGATGATCCTGCACTGGTCGCCCGACTCCACCCGAATCCTGGTTGCGCGCATCGATCAACGCGAGGTGCCCGAACTGGTGCTCGTCGAATCCAGCCCTGCCGACGGCGGCCGGCCGGTGGAACACCGCACCCGCTACACCATGCCCGGCGAGGACACCGTTGCAACGATGACCTGGAACGTGCTCGACGTCGACCAACGCACGATCGTACGGCAGCAGACCGAGCCGACACCGATCATGCACAATGTCGGACTCCTCTACGCCTGGTGGTCGAGTGCGGACGCCGTTCACTACCTGCACCATTCGCGTGACGCGCGGACGTTGCAACTGTGTGGCCTCGACCCGTCGACCGGCGCGGTCAGCACGCTAATCACCGACACGGGCGAGACCCGGGTCGACCCGACCGTGCTGCTCGGCGACCCGCACATGGTGCGGGTGCTGGAAACCGGCGAGATCCTGTGGTGGTCGCAGCGCGACGGTTGGGGCCACCTGTACCTCTATTCGGCCGACGGCGCCCAGGTCACCCAGATTACCGCCGGGCCGTGGCTGGTGAGCAGCCTGTTGTGGGTCGACGAGGAGGCTCGACAGGTGTACTTTGCGGCCAACGGTCTGGTCGAGGCCGACCCGTATCTGCGGCAGCTCTGCCGAATCAGACTGGACGGCAACGGGTTCACCCGCCTCACAGATGACGATCTGGACCATGACGCGGTCAGCCCGCCGCAGGGCGGCTACCTTGTGGATCGAGCCTCAAGCCCGAGCCGGCCGCCACGCTCGGTGGTACTCGACGGGGATGGTCGAGTGGTGGTGGAGTTGGAGACGCCCGACACCGAAGACCTCGAGATTCTGGGCTGGCAACCGCCGGAGCGGTTCCGGGCGACCGCAGCGGACGGTAAGACTTCCATCTACGGTCTGCTCTGGCGACCGCACGATCTGGACCCGGACCGCAGGTACCCGATCATCGAACACATCTATCCGGGGCCGCAGCTCTACCGCGCCGGACCGATGTTCAACCCGCCGCACTATGGCGAGCCGGAGGCTTTCGCCGCGCTCGGGTTCGCGGTGGTGGCCATCGACGGTCGTGGAAGCGCGGGGCGCAGCAAGGCATTTCACGACCACTCCTATGGGGATCTCGGCAACGCCGGCGCCCTGGACGACCATATCGCCGCAATCCGCGAACTCGGACAGCGGTATCCGTGGCTGGACACTGCCCGGGTCGGGATTACGGGACAGTCCGCCGGTGCGTTCGCCGCGGCGCGTGCCGCGCTGCGCTATCCGGACTTCTACTCGGTGGCCGTCGCGGTCTCGGGCAATCATGACAACGCCCTCAACCTGGCGATGTGGGCCGAGCACTACCACGGCGATCTCAGTACCGAAGGCAAAGCGGCGATCTCGAACACCACGCTGGCCGCCAACCTGAAAGGCAAGCTGCTGCTCATCCACGGTGAACTCGATGACAACGCACACCCGTATATGACGATGCGGCTGGCCGATGCACTCATCAAGGCGGACAAGGACTTCGATCTGATCATGATTCCTGGTGCCGAGCACTCGCTGATCGGTTGGCTGCACTATTCGCTACGTCGCACCTGGGACTACTTTGTGCGGCATCTACACGGCACCGAGCCGCCCGGTTACCGCCTACAGCCGTTGCTGCTACCCTCCCTCGGCTGACCGGCACACGATCTCACCGTCCCGTTTCAGCACATCCAGCTGCGCCGGGTTGTGCAAATCAGCCATAGCCGGTCGATCACCCTGTCCGTGAACCTTTTTCCACGTGGTGCGTCGACGCGCGAGGATGCCAGGTTGGGGGTGGGCATCCCGGACCGACTTCATGTCGGGCGCCAACCGTTCGGCGAGATCGCGGCGGGCCGTCTCGCCGGCATCGACGGGCAGATCAAACAGTCCGGGGCCTTGTAGGGCATGACCTACGTCTAGTGCTCCATCGAAGCACTATTAGCGGCCCAATGCACCGCTATGGAGCCCAAAATTGGCGCCCGATTCATCGTGGCTGAGATGAGGCCATGGGCCTGACAAGCCTTCACGCTGCGAAGGTCGTTGTCGCGGGGGCCGACGAAGGCGTCATGCTCGTTTGATAGCGCAGCGCGTTCCGGAATCGGCCCCATCGCGTTCCGGAACCGCGCACGGCACTACCACTGATCAGCTGCATCGGAATTTCAACACGTCCCCGAGGGCGGGGGACCGGCCTGCTTTATGGACTGAAATTGCCGGTCGTATTGCCGAAGCAGAGGGTACCTGGAGTCGATGGCTGGAGACCTTGGGGGCTGAGCGGGGCGAGATTGCTTGGTATGTGGTCTGTTTCAGGTGCGGGGCCGTGGATGAGCGGTCGGTGACGGGTGGGTGCGGGGCGATGCATGCCTAGGGGACGTCGGTCAGCGTGATTGCCCGGAAGCGCTGGATGAGGTGGGTGTCAGTGGCGAAGCT
The DNA here is from genome assembly GCA_002013415.1 of Mycobacterium sp. D16Q14. GTDB lineage: Bacteria > Actinomycetota > Actinomycetes > Mycobacteriales > Mycobacteriaceae > Mycobacterium. The sequence continues at coordinate 3,065 of MAEX01000029.1, read as the reverse complement.
GTTGGAGCGTGCCGCGAGTTCAGGGTACGGGGACGCCCTCTTTGAGGAAGTACAGGCCCGCGATGGTGCCGTCGGGGTGCACGGTTAGCCTGAATTGGCCGGGCGCATGTTCCATCTGGAGAGGCACGTTGACCACGGTCAGCTCTCCGCGTTGGACATCTTGGGGATCGCCGTGCGATTGGTATGTGCCCAGCAGTTGTTGGTAGGTGATCCATGCTTGCCCTAGGGCAGGAGCCGACAGCATGTCCGCCATGGTCTGGTCAAAATAGGCTGTAGCAGCTGCATTGTCGCCTTGCGCGATCTGATCCAGCGTTGCTAGTGCCAGTTGGTCCGGGCTACCGGCAGCGCTCGCTGTTGGTGTGTCCGCTCCACCCCAGGCACTTGCACTCATGCCAAGAGCGCCGAGCACTGCCAGTGCTACTAGTGCGCTCGGCCGGGGGCTTCGGAGCGTTTGTGTTTGCCGCATAGGCCAAACGATAGTCCCCATCGCCTCTGGCTGTACGCCGTGGGCTTGCCGCTTCGGCGAAACGCGATGGGCGATCGTTCGCGTTTTTAGACGTGGAGAACCGGCGATGTCGGTGTTTCGGGTGGCCCAGCGTGCGGTGATCGTTGCCTGAACTCGTAGGTGCCTTAGTTATAGAGTGCAGACCCCCCGGGTATGTTTGGGGACTCCAGTGTGATTTGGCGATGTCAGACGGCGCGGACGCTAGTCACCGCGGACTGTCCGAGATACCGAACTGGCCAACATAGTCGCCCGTCCAAGCCCATAGATCGGACTCAGCGCGCGGATACGGTTGTAACCGGCCCTCTTTGGGCAGGTGTTGTAGTAGGTGCGCCTCACAAAGATCCTGCAGCGCTTTGTGATAACCGCTAGCGATATCTTCTGACGGTACGAGATCCGTTCTCATGTCGTCGTGGATGTATGGGGCCTGCTAACGGAAGATTCGTTTGAGTGCCCACAGTTCGGCATCCAGGGCTGCGATACCGTGCCGGACCGCGGCGATATCTTCTGGGCTCATCTGCGGTGGATTGAGGTGGGCGCGCCGCCCTTCCAGGCCGACGGCGCAGCCTTCGAGTATCCCGGCAAGGGCCCGGCCCGCAGTGGAGTTCGGGGCGGTGGCCGACTTGGATGCGCCTTGTTTGGAGGGCATGGATTGCCTTTCGTACGGGTGAACGGATGAATGCCGGTAGTGGGTCATGCGTCGTTGAGCTTGCTGATCTGTTTCGTTAAATCATGTTGTGACAAAGGCTTTTTGGCGGTATTAATGGCGCCATCTTCGGTAATAAACGCGTATGAGGGCGTCCGGGTGATACCGAAGCGGCTCGATATATTAGTGCTGGTGTCGATGACCTGCGTGAACTCCATGGGGTGGTTGCGAGTAAATGCCCGTAGATCTGTAGCACTGGCTTTGATTCCGACCCCGACGAAGGTGATCTCTGGATGCTTGGCGGCGGCGGTTCGTACGATCGTGGCTTGTTGCCCACATACGCCGCAGGACGGTTCCCAGAACCACAACACGGTCGGTTTGCCCCATAAGTCTTCTCCAGAAAACCCGTCCCCGTCCAGTGACTGGGCGATGAACTGCAGCTGCCAGGGCAACAGCGGCTCTGATGCCAGTGTTGATGCGTGCGGGTTGGCCGCAGACATCTGCTGCGCTGTAAACAGCGTGCGGGCTGGTGAGCATCCGGTTACGAGAACGGCGGCGGTGGTGAGAAGTATTGCGCTGTTTTTCAAGGTGATTCAGCTTTCCTGGCTAGTTCTAGGACTTATCGTGCGATGAGCTAGCGTTGCAAATATTCGGCCGCGCCCGCATGTAGATGCAGATCCCAGCCGTACCCGGCGAGGAACTCTGCGACTTGTTCGGGGTGTGGACCGAAGTGCCACAACTGTTGTGTCACAAACTCGTCGTAGCCAGCGCGGGCGTGGTACATGGCGAACCCGTCCACGAGAGCTTTGCGCGGGAATGTGAACGCCAAGTGGCTCCCCGGTGCCAGCTCGGGCATGTGCCGGAGCGTGCGTCGCGCCGTAGCTTCAGTCAGATACATCGACATCGCTTCCCAGGCCAAGGGTTTCGATGAGCTGCTCGTCGATGTACCGGCATGACATGCCTTCCCGCTGTCGCTGCTCTTTTTCCCGGTTGCGGCGATCATCGCCCGCCTCACCGGTGGCCAACGTGTGGCCCGAGCTCTCAGATGCGATGCCGGAGGCAGCAGACGAATCGCGTGTGGGTCGAGGATCAGCGTTGAGGTCTCGTGCTGCTCGATGGCGAGGATAAAGGCAGGAGCGTAAGCGCCGTATTCCACCGCTGAACTCATAGGCACCCTCAGCTCTTTGATCGGTCAACTCAGTAACGCCGACCAGGCTTCCCGGCACACCACCGCATTCCTCGCACGGCATCCGTCACCTTGAATCAGAGGAGCGCTGGCGATGTATCCACCGCATCTTCGCGCCACCACCAGCACCCGGCTCCGGCCGCTGCGCCGTGCGACGTGAACGCAGCCGCCAAACACGGTAGCAGTATGCAATACTTTTTGTGGGTTATCGTTGCGGTCCCGCGGGATCGGCCATTTCCCAGCATCATCGGGCGCTGACCCTAGCGCCGAAACTTTTGCGGCCGCGCACTGTGGAACGGGCGGGGGCGCTGGCGGGCCTCTCCGTCGCATCAGGTCATACCCGCCAGCGCCCTCCACCGGCCGCGTCCGTAGTCGTGTCGGTGTGCGGCCCGCCGTATACAATAGCACTATGCAATAGTTGCTGTACGGTATTGTATCACTCGGCTGAGTACTGGAGGGCTGTCCTGAAAGGGAAACGGTGTGACTGTTGACGATGCAGATCTAGAGGAATCACTTGATGCCCTTACGGATTCGCTGTTGGTTGCCTCGCGGCTGCTGTTGGCCATCTCCGCTCGATCGATTGCGGAGGTAGATGAGACGATCACTTTCCCCCAATTCCGCACGTTGGTGATCTTGTCCAACGAGGGGCAGATCAACTTGGCCACCTTGGCCCAGTTATTGGGAGTGCAGCCGTCCACGACAGGTCGCATGGTTGACCGTTTGGTGAATTG
>MAEX01000028.1 GCA_002013415.1 Mycobacterium sp. D16Q14 | reverse complement strand
CCCTGATGTGGCTGGCGGAAAGTGCAATCGAAGGATCCGTTGATGTCTTGGCTGATGAACGAAAAGTCGACTTCCGCGGGGGATGTCATGACGACCCCGGGTGTGCGCCGCAGCGAAATGCTTGCCCTGCGCACACCTTGCCGAGGCCCAGGCGCCATCCCACAGGACCTATCGTCCCACAAGCCTGTTAGCCGTCAATTTCAGCTATCGAAATGCGTCACTAGCTGCGGACTATGGGGTGGCCGCAAAATCATTCTCACGCCTGGTTTGTTGAGAGGTTAGCTCCCATACACAGCCTGCGCCTCAGCGGCGTTGCATCCGGTTACTTCAGGTGACCCCGCTACCCGATTTCATAAGGATGCCCGATTTTGAAAGCTCAGCTGCATGACTTGCTCATACCGTGGGCGTCGTCGTTCGATGTGTGGCCAGTGCTGGCCTCAGCAGGGGGGCGAGCAATCCAGTTCTACATATCCGGCCGCAACCGGGCAGGAACTGGGTATGTAGCCAGAGCACTCGCCGAATCGCCGCACCCACACGGTGTGCGGCGATGTTCAACCAGAACCAGGAGTAATGACGTATGTCCGCACATGGCAATTACACAACGGAGAGGGTCAGCTTCCCCTCCCACGGCGTGGACGTCGTCGGCGACGTGTACCGCCCGCATGGCGAGGGGCTACTTCCTGCTGTGGTGGTGCTGGGCTGGCGCGCCCGAAGCTAACGAACCCCTTCAACTACCACAGCGATATCGGGCGCGTTGACCCGCCTGAACCTCATATGCGAAGGATGCACCAATGAACACCGTCATGATCACAGGCGCCTCAAGCGGTCTGGGACACGCAACCGCGCTGCTATTTCAGGCTCGCGGATGGAATGTCATCGCGACAATGCGGTCTCCAGCTGACCGCCCTGAACTGGACTCCCTGGATAACGTTCTGTTGGCTCGCCTCGATGTGGAAGACCAGGACAGTATCGATTCGGCAGTTGAAGCGGGAATCAGACGATTCGGGCGCATCGACGCACTGATCAACAATGCCGGCTACGGCGCGTACGGCCCGCTGGAATTGATAACGAGGGACACAGCCCAGCGTCAGTTCAGCGTCAATGTGCTCGGATTACTCGCCACCACACGGGCGCTGCTGCCGCATTTTCGCCGGAACCACGACGGGGTGGTCGTGAACATCTCCTCAGTCGGAGGACGACTGGCCATGCCTTTGGGCACGCTTTACCACGGCAGCAAGTTCGCTGTGGAGGGCATCTCGGAGGCCTTACAGTATGAGTTGTCTGCCATCGGTGCGCGGGTGAAGATTGTCGAGCCCGGCGGTATCAAGACCGACTTCGGGCGCCGTTCATTTGATTTCACCGACGATGCGCGCATTGTCGAGTATCAGGCATTGTCGGCGAGCGTTACCGGCGTCGTCGAGGGACTCGAAGCTGGCACTGACCCGACCGCGATAGCGCAGATCGTGTACGAGGCGACGACCGACACCAGCGGTCGTCTCCGCTTCATCGCCGGGTCGGACGCTGAGCAAATGCTCGGAGACCGAGCTTCAATGGACGACCAGACCTTCTACACAAACTTCAAACAACGTTTCGGCCTCAGCTAGCGCGGCGCGCCCTCCTAGGTGAAATCGCTTACCGCCGTTCGGATCAACTTAGGAGCTGTCACGTGACTGCATCTGACCGCAGCGGCGTTCGGACGCGATCCTCGGACACCGTGAGCGCTGACGCCGCAGAGGGGCGTCGCGCTCGAAAGCGCGCTCCGCGCCGAGCGGCCGCGTACTGGGATCCGTCTGTTCGGGAGGTCCCGGCCCTTCAGAGGCTGCGCGCGCAGGAGGCCGTGCGCGACCCCCAGCTGCTGCCGCTGCGTTACGCGCGGATGGCATCTTCCCCCTGGGCGTACCTGCGCGGCGCGGCCGCCGTCATGGCCGCAGACCTTGCCGCCGCACCACACTCGGGCTTGCAAGTCCAAATGTGCGGCGACGCACACATTCTCAACTTCGGACTGTGGGCATCGCCCGAGCGCCAATTGCTTTTCGACGCACGCGACTTCGACGAGACACTTCCCGGCCCGTTCGAATGGGATGTCAAGCGGTTGGCGACCAGCATCTACGTCCTCGCTTCCGCGGAGGGAGTGGCAGATCAGGGCGCATCCGAAGCCGTCCGCGCCGCTATCGCGTCCTACCGGACCTCAATGGCTCAGTACGCGAACATGGGCGAACTCGAGGTGTGGTACGACCACATCAGATCGGATGTCCCGCTTGCCGGTCTGTCCTCGACGTTCGCCAAAGACGCCGCACAGACAATCGCGAAGGGGTCGCAGAAGCGCACCCACGAAGGTGTTGCGCGGCAGCTGTTGGTCACCGAGAACGGACGCCGCCGAATCTCCTTGGAGCCCCTCAAACGCATCGCCGAGGATCTCCCCGAACACGAGCGGGCCCGCAGTTACCACCAGCTCTTCGAGACCTACCTCGCTTCGGTCCCCCCGCACCTGCGCCGACTAGTCCACCGATTCGAACGCATCGATACGGTGCAGCAGATCGTCGGGGTCGGGAGCGTGGGCATGCGGGTATGGCTGCATCTCATGGAAGGCGACAGCGGCCGCCAGCCGGTGTTCTTCCAGGCCAAACAGGCCACCGCTTCAGTATACGAAGATTTTCTCGGTCCCAGCGAGTTCGACAACGCCGGTCAACGGGTCGTCGCCGGCCAGCGCCTCATGCAGTCCGCCAGCGATATCTTCTTGGGCCACATGCGCATCGGTAACGAGGACTACTACGCCCGCCAATTCCGCGATATGAAGATCATTCCCAGTGGCCAACAGATTTCCGGTTACCTCCCCCAGTTCGCGGCCGTGTGCGGGCGTGCGCTCGCAAAGGCGCACGCCCGCAGCGGCGACCCCGCAGCGATCGCCGCCTACATCGGTAACGGCGACGCATTCGCCACAGGGATCGACGGCTTCGCAGTTGCCTACGCCAAGCAAACCCACGACGACCACGCCGATCTACAACAGGCAATCAGCTCTGGCGCGGTTCCCGCCGCCGAGCACCCCTGGTAGCAACCCACAGGACGCACCGCGGCCCTAGTCGGACATCCCGGCGTGCGCCGTTAGGCTCGCGTCGCTTCCCCAGGTATCGCAGCTCACGCCGCAGTCGGCCTTGACAATCGGCTAACTGGGCGGAATAGACGTAATACACCGCAACCCCAGGCTGCGAAACAATGGACTCTTTGATGGTGCGGCTGCCAGATCTAGGAATCCACTTTTTAGCCAATTTGTTTCGGCCAAGTTTAGGTCACTTTCTGAATCTTCGCACCGTGCGCGGCGACAGGTTGTGGTAAAGAACCTGGGGCAGAGTCAATTCCGTTTCAACCGATGCCTACAGTCGTCGCCGGTGTTGCTGGAGAGCTGGGTTCGGGAATACGCGCGGTCGCATCCGGCTTGCGTCATAATGTGACGATCTCTTCAGCTAGTTCATCTGCCGCTGCCCAGCTTGGTAGGTATGGGGTTTTTGTGTATCACCCGGAGACGGAACCTGGGGTAGTGGAGGAGATAGAGCTCCTGGGTTTCGACACGATCTGGGTTCCTGATATTTCCCGGGATCGGCTGCAGGACATCGAGGCAGTGCTTGCGGCCACTTCGTCTATTCAGGTTGGGTCCGGGATCGCGAACATCTGGACGACACCAGTTGAGGTGGCGGCAGAGTTTTTCCACCGTGCCGAAGATCTGTATCCGGGCCGGTTCTTTTTAGGTATTGGTTTAGGGCATCGGGAGCGCGACGGTCAGGCGTTCGGCACGCCTTACGAGGCGACAGTGTGGTATTTGGACGGGCTGGCGAGGGCAAGGGTGCCACGTGAACGGATTGTGCTTGCGGCCCTGCGGAAGCGGGTACTGGGACTGTCCCGCGACCGAACCGCAGGGGGGTACCCGATCAATATGCCTCTGGCACATACTCGTTTCGCGCGTGCAACTCTCGGTGAGGGCCCTTTCCTGACTGTTGGGCTCAATGTGGTTTTCGAAGAAGACCAGGAGAAGGCGCGGGGCATCGCGCGCGAATCAGTCCGTTACTACACAAATCTGGTCAACTACGTGAACGCGTGGCGCGAGTTCGGGTTCCCAGATGCGCAGGTGGGCGAGGAGCCCAGCAACGAGCTTGTTGATGCAATCACCTCATATGGGTCAATCGCCGCGATCACCACCGGCGTTCAGGCACAACTCGATACGGGCGCGAACCAGGTTGTTCTACGGGTTCTGCCGGACGACGGCGGCCGCGGCTCCCTATCCGTACTCACAGCTCTTGCCCATCAACTGGGCCTTACTTAGGGTCACGGACTGCTACCTGATCCAAGTAACTGCTCGGGTTGATTCCGACTCCCTGGCCCCCGCTTTGATCTCTTTAAAGAAGGGGATTGTCGGGGGCCGCTGCGATGGGGTGAGAATGGTGGGCTCAGTTGAGCTCAGATTTTCTTGGTACTGAGGGTCCGGAGTAAAGACCGAGTTCGGGTCGCATTCGGCACCGCGAATTGTTTGCTTTGAGTAGGTCTGACAGCATCGTTACCTGATGACCCTACCCGGTGCAACCGCTTTAATTATGTTGAGCGGATGAAGGTTTGGTGATGGATGTGGCGGTGTCCCCGTTGTGAGGGCATCGATATCGGGAAAGCCAAAGTGGTTGCGTGCTTGCATGTCCCGGGTCGGGGGCGTGGACGGGTGCCGATGTTCCGAGCGTTCACCGGCGAGATTGTCGGTTAGCGGATTGGCGGACCGAGAACCGGCAGGGTAGTAGAGCGTCGCTTCGATGCTGACAGAGTCGGTTTCGGTGTCGATGTGGCGCAGGATCGCATCTACACCGGCAGCGGGGTCACGTAAGGCCATACCCGGGAGCGTAGAACATTCCTTCAACCTGCGCTGACCAAAATCTGTAGCGGCTGGGGTAGACATTCGCCATCAACGTGGTTAGAGTATCTTTTGTACAAAGAGCAGAGGGTGATGGCACGGGAGATGACGAACTGCCCGTGATGTCAGGACCAGAGGCGGTCAGATACGCCAGGGCCGTGAGCAGTACAGCGGTTTTGGGGTCGTCCAGCAGTACCGCAAGTCAAGCAGTATCGGTTAGGTGCAGTACCCCCAGAAAAGAGGAAGGAGCAGTTACCGTCGGATCGCCCGTGATTGTTCACTATCGGGCCGATGCCGCAGTTCCACAGCAGTATCGAGAGATGGTAGTTATCTCCTCAGGGCCGGTGGCCCCGGCGTGATGGTGTACCCGGGGCTACCGGCTCTCTTAATGGCAAGTCAGTGATGGGCCTGCGGGCCTTCTCGCTGGTCCGAAAGGTTTTGTAATACAAGCAAAGAACGGTTCTGCCGACAGCAACCCGAACGATAAATTCGAAGACGAGGACTACCCCGCTTACAGCATGGGTAGCGCAACGCAGATTCTGGGAACTACCCCAGCCTTCCTGCGCAGCCTCGATGAAGCCAAACTACTGACCCCGCAACGCTCCGAGGGTGGTCACCGCCGCTACTCGCGTTATCAACTGCGGATCGCGGCAAGAGTCCGTGAACTGGTTGAGCGCGGTACCGCACTGGATGCGGCATGCCGCATCATTATCCTTGAAGACCAACTCGCCGAAGCCCACACCATCAACGCCCAACTCCACCGCAGCCTCAACGACCGGCACACGAGTACCTAAAGTGCCGAGCGTGCTGACACTCGCCTGGAACACCCAACTGTAGAGAATCCGACGGCCTGTTAGCGCTGAACTGCTGTTGTCGCCCAAAGACGGGTTGTTAACACCTACGCCGCCCAGCAGAGCTGTCACCGCCGCGCTCCATTACGGCGTCGACGTCGAAGTGCTCGGGCGTTTCCAGGGTGGCAATAGGGTGAAAGTTGGCGCCGCGGCGATCGCACATCTGGTCGCAGGCAAGGTCACCTCAGCACCCTGAATACAGGAGCGGGTGCATCGCGCGTTGTATCACCGGCTGGGCGATCACCGTCAGTAGATGCGTATGCCTGCCGCATCGATGACGAAACCGCTTCCACCTCTACGGCATCGAGTACCGAATCCTGCGTCAGGGAGCACTGTCCGCCGCCTGGGCACCTTCCTTCGGGATCGGTTCGCTCTAGTCGTAGACGATCACGGCGCGACCGATCACGTCGCCGCGACCGATCGCGTCAAGGGTGTCATTGACGTCATCGAAGCGCACCGGTGTCACGGTGTGCTTGACATGGCCAGCCTCGGCCAGGGCCAAGACTTCGGTGAGGTCGTTGTAATTGCCCCAGCAGGACCCGAAGTACGTGAACTCCCGCATGACCATATCGACCAGGCGGACCTTGGCCTGCTGGCCCATGAGGCCGACTGATGCTACGGCACCCTCGGTGGCCAGCAGGGAGAACGCCAGTTGGATAGCTTCCTCGGCGCCTGAGCACTCAATCACCGCGTCGAGCTCGCTGCGCCCCGTGAGGTTTTCGAGTTCGGCGCGGATGGCGTCGGTGTCCTTATCGCGGACGTTGATGACGTGATCGGCGCCGTTGGCGATGGCAACCTTTAGCTTCTCGTCGCTGCGGCCAAATGCCACCACGTCGGCACCCCCGCCGAGCAGTTTTGCGTACTGGGTGGCGTAGCTGCCCAGGCCGCCGATGCCGCTGACCGCGAGTGTACGGCCAGCCGTGAGGTGACCGGAGTTGCGCAGCTTCTTGATGCCGCGGTATGGGGTGAGGCCGGCATCGGTCAGCGGCGCCAGGTTCCCTGGCGACAGTTCGCCGCCGCCGGGCATTTTGATCAGGTATCGGTAGTGGACGGGCATGTACTCCTGGTAGCCGCCATGCTCGGCGAACCCCGACCAGACGACGTGGCCGCACATTTGCTCGTTGCCTTCGTGGCACTGGCGACAGGAGCCGTCACCCCAGCTGCCGAACACCACGACCTGGTCGCCCTCCGACAGACCCGCGGACTTCGGCACCTGTGAACCAACGCCGTCGACCCACCCGGAAACTTCGTGTCCCAGAGTGACCGGGAACTCCAGCTCCATCCCGGCGAAGTGGCCGTCGATGAGTTGGAAGTCGGTCCGGCACATACCGGCCCCACCGACTTTCACGAGCACCTCCTCGGGACCGATCTGGGGTACGTCGATCTCCTCCAGGCGCAGTGGTTGCTTGTACCCGTACATCCGGGCCGCGCGCATCTTCATGTCATGTCCTCCTGGCGATTCGGCGTGATTAGACGATAGCAGCAACTATCGATGATAGTACGATTCTAGACAATAGCAACTATTATCGAAGCTTAAGTGGGCGCTCATATACGCCGATGGCCATTGCAGTTATGTCTTTAGATGCGTGCGTCCACTGGTCAGTAGCTACATCCACCTGTCGGACAGGGCGGCAATTTGGCTACGCAATGTCGTTGGACAGCGCGTTGCCAAGTTGACTGCGCGACCGGATTTCCAGCTTGGCAGCCAGAAATCGAACGAACGACGCTCACGGTATGAGCAAGTAATACGGCCAAGCTTTCAAAATCCGCCATCCTTGTGAAAACCGGTCGCGGTATAGCGCGAAGTACACCTGCTGCCACCACCCGACCCACAGGATCAGGGCCGCCATAGCTTGCAGCCAGTGACGTCATCACGGCGACCTTTCTCGCCGAGCATCGCTCAGCGTGTCAGGCCGGAAACACCGTTAGATCCACAGTCCCCGAGTACGCGGTTGCTGGCGACTGTCCGCGGATCGTCCGCGCACCACTTCTCACCGACGACATCCTCATCTTGGTCGGCGCGGCGCGCGATCAGGTGCAAGGCTGTTCTGATGCGGTGTACGCACGTCGGGACTGCGCGCTGCTGCTGATCGGATTCGCCGCGGCGCTGCGCTTGCGCCGACAGGGACGGTCAAGAATTAGTTTTGGGGGTCGAAGAACCATCGCCACTGGCTGTGTGAGCGGTTCGCCAGGATGTTGATCCACACCCGCATGGCGGCGAGGCAACGGATTCTAAGGCGGGCGTGGGCAAGCAACAGTCATTGACCGGCTAGAGAACCGAGGGGGTGCAGATGGGCACCCGGATGATGTCGGCCGCGGAATCGCCCATCCATGGAAATTGGAAGGCTGCCCTCGTCGCTGCCCGCGAAACCGACACCGTGCTGCTTAACCGGCTGACCAAGCCGGGCCTGCGTGCGTTACGCAGCGCGCGCACCGAAGAGATGGAACGGCGAGATCTGGTGTCACTGCTGGAAACCGGGAACCCGGCGGACCTCTACTTCGGAGGCAACATGGACACCTTCGTGCCGCTCGGCGGTCAGGTCGCCGGGCGCATCGGTGCGGTCGAGTCGGTGAAAGACATCCTCGACACCACCATGGACGAGTTCACCGCCGTGATCGGCAAGCTCGCCGCCCTGTACGGCTGACCGCGATGTCTGCGTAGAACCGCCGCGGATGGCCGGAAGGCCTGTCTGCGTTGTGGATGGGCGGGTACGGCCAGGCACCCGGGCCGCATCGATCTCATCGTGGCCGGGTGCTGTCCCGAGTGCCTAGGGATGTCCAGAGGCAAACAGGTCGCCCGCCGGGGGTCCGTGCCGATCAGCTGTTGTCATCGTCGCTGGTCTCGGCGGTAGGGGTCGGCTGGACTTCCGAATCAGCAAAGGCGGACGGGCATGACATCAAGGGTTATCGGTAGTTCCTCGCAAACAGCTGGTGGCCACCTGTAACGAATGCGCTGTCGTGCCGATAGGACCTATTGATGTTAGCCTCTTAGTCATTGAGGGGGGCTCTCATCTGTTGCACCGCTAACCTGAATTGAGGATCGTTATTGTGACTCGGCCTTCGCTGGAAGGTGAGAACCGCGCCGCTGCCTTGTACCTGGGTAGCGGCAATTTTCCGGTGGCGCCGATGCTGTTCGGAGGCGTTATCGCGACCTTCATTGTGGTTGCCACATTGGTGGGGATCGAAGACGGCAGGGACTTTAACGCCTCTGGATCGTCACTGGTTCATCAAGTTGCTTCCGTGACACCCGATGGTGGCGGCCCAGGCCGCGAGGCGCGAGCCGGTCAGTTAGCCCTGGCCGTGACAGACGTCACGGCATCCGCGGCGGCCGGCGATCCCGGACTGGCCCAGAACGACACGGGTGGCCGTGTTCTGGTCGGTGTGCGCGTGATCAATGATGGCGACGTCCCTCAAAGGTTCGAGCCTGCGATTCAGCAACTCGTTGCGGGTGATCAAACCTTCGGCGCGGACCAGACGGCCTCGCAGCCCGTACTCGGCGCAGACCTCGGTCCCGGCGACAGCGTTGTTGCGTCCCTAGCGTTCGATATCCCCGCCGGGGCTGAGCCTTCGGCGATCATCCTGCGCGACTCAGTGACGGCCCCCGGCACTCAGGTGAGTTTGGCTGAGGCGGGGGATAGCGGCGTGGCGTAGTGATCAACCCAGTTTCTGGTCGGGATAGGCGACTCCCGGGTGCGGGTCAGTGCCCGGGGCAAGAGTGAGAGGCGCTGTGTGACCACGGATCTGAACCCGGAAGCAATCTGGAGGGCACTGCCCGCCGAGCTCAAGTCGGCATTGCGCCAACGGGCCACCGAACCCCTGAATGATGAGCTGCTGATCAAGTGCCATCGCGCAGCCGAAGAGCACGACCTACCGATCTTCTGGCGGCCCGACCCGGCCGCAGGTTTCGGCAGGCACCGACTACACCCGGCCCTCGTCGAGTACATCACCCGCTAGGGGTTGCAGCCTCCGGCGCTCACCCAGCGGCCGTTGTAGTGCACGCATGCACTGACATTCGATCCCGGAGGTGGCGGAGGGGGATCTTCCGGCATCGGGGCGTAGTACGCGGGAGGAGGCACATACGGCGCCACCGCGTCCGCGATGTTGGCGCAGCCGCCCACCGAAACCCGCCGTCCGGCACTTGCGCACACGTCGGCGTTGGCGACACCTGACGGTGGCGCAATCGTCAGCAGGCCCGCCAGTGCCACGGTCGCGGCGGCCGCGGCGACCATGCGCCTCATGGCTGTACCTGCGGTGCGGCGGGCAGCTGGCAGCGGTCTCGCAGTTCGACGAGCGGCTGCCGGATTCCCCGTAGATCTGCTGCCGTGTCCGGGTTGGCGTCCATGTAGCTCTTCACCGCGCTCTGCACCTCGGGGTGTGGACGCCCCTGTAGACCCGTGAAGAACTCGTTGACGTCCGGATGGGTGAACAGGTAGCTCGATGTTGATGCGGCGACGCCCGCCGAGACTCCAGCCAGGTCACCCGCCGTGCAGTTGGGCGGGCGCTCAGGCTCAGCGTTCGCGGCCGCGGCGGTGACGAGCGCCGCCGCACCGAGAGCGGTAAACAGGCTTGTGGTGATGAGTTTCATGGTCGACTCCTTGCTTATTACGGGACGCGCTGAACAGCGGGCGGTTTCCAGGTGCCGTCGATGATGGATGGCGGTGTTTCCCTGGGCCAGTACATGCGAAGCACCAGATTGAACCTGTCGGCAGGGGCGGGCAGCCAGTTGGACGCCTTTCCGGGGCCCGGATTCTCGTGTTGCAGATAGAGATCCACCGAGCCGTCGGGATTGAGGGTGAGATTATTGCGCTCGCTGAGCGTGTAGCGATTGAGTGGGTTGGCCACGAAGTAGAACTCCTCGTCGTACATGGTCAGCGACCAGAATCCTTCCGCGGGTGGCAACTGATCCTTGGGGAAACGCAGCACGTAATGGTTGGCACCGCTGTAAGGCTGGCCAGTGCCGTCGGCCCCAGATGTCGGATAGACGGCATCCTGCGGGCGGTTGGCTCCCAGCCCGAACGCCGTAACGGCGGCGCGCTGAAGGTAATCCGTGCCGTAGAGACCCAACTTCGTCGTGAATTGCCAGCCGTTGATGTCCTGACTGGCCGCATTGAAGTGGGCCAGGATCTTCTCGACCGCTTCCTTGGGCACGGACTGCAGCGCGCTGGCGGTATCGGCGCCGAGCTTGTCGATATCGAAGGGCTTCCCGGCCTCTATACCGATCTTGGCCATCTTCTCCACCATCGCCTTATCGGCCTCGGCGGGCGGATTGTCCTTCATCAGGGTGGCGAGTAGATCGAAGTACGCCTTGGTGCTGAGGTTGTTGACCTGATCGCGGACAGGCGTTTTCATATCGATGCTCGGGTCGACCCTGCTCGCGGGCGGCGTATACGGCTTGCCGTATGAGCTGAGCGGGATCAGCGAGGTCTCGTCCTGCAATGTATGAACGGCGGCATAGTCTTCCGGGGTACCTGTGCAGTAGGTGCGGCCGATCAGCCAGACGATGGACGTCGGAGACTTGTACTCCTTTACCCCTTGGGGCAGTGTGCCTTTCCAGCCGGGGCCGGTGATGACGTAGGTCTGCGGCCCGGTGCCAGTCGTGCGCTTGCCGGGAACCTCGAACACATCGGTCCATCCGTCGAGCATCGGGAACAGGTAGTAGCGACCGTTGGCCTCGGGCAGGGTCAGGACATACGGTTCCTTGCTGACATCGGCAAAAGCGGTGGTGTACAGGGTATCTGCGTTCGGGGTGGTGACATCGCGGAAGGCTGCGTCGGGATAATCGCGCAGCCGCGCGAGCTGTCCCATGGGTGCGCGCATGGCCTCGGGCTTCGCCACGTTGGTCATCACTCGCCGCGTCATCTCCACCGTGACGAGCGGATACCCGTAGGTATAGGCATCGATAGCGATCGCCTTTGCCTCGTCGGCGGAAAGCTTTTGGGAATCAGCCGCTTTCGTGCAGCCAGCAGTTGTAGCCGCTAATAGGGCCACGCCCGTCACAACCAACCACCTGATCCACTGCCTCACGGGCCCATCCTCTCGGGGTATTCGATGATCTTGATGGCGAACGTTGATCGTGCAGCATGCCCTACCTGCTTGTCTTGACAATGAGAGACAAATATTTGACAGTTGGGGACATGTCGGTGATCCGGGGCTCGGCACTGACCAACTACCGTCAATTGGTGGCGGAGCTCGGTGGTGACGGCAGCAAACTACTTGCCGCAGCCGGGGTTTCGCCCGCCGATGCCGGCTCGTACGAGCGGTTCGTCTCGCTGCCCAATAGTCTGTGTGCGCTCGAGGACACCGCGGTGGCCCTCAACGCAGCCGACTTCGGGCGGCGACTGGCCCGGCGGCAGGGCATCGAAATCCTTGGGCCGGTCGGTTTGGCCGCACGCACGGCGGCAACCGTCGCCGACGCCTTCACCATCCTGGAGAAATTCATGGGTGCGTATTGTCCGGTCATCAGCGCCCGGATCATCGACCATCCCGTTGACCCGATGCTGTGCCGCTTCGAGTTTGAGTTCCTGCTCACGCCGGCACCCCCACAGGCGCAGGCGGTCGAACTGTCCTTGGGGGTCACGCTCCGGGTGTTGCATCATTTTCTGGGCGGCAGCTATCGGCCCGTCTCCGTTCATCTGCCGCATCAGGCCCTTACGGCCGCATCCACATATCAGCGCTACTTCGGTTGCCGCCCGTACTTCCATGAGCCTGTTGGGGGGTTTGTCCTGCGCACCACGGACATGCGGAAGTCACTGCCCAAAGATCATCTGACGCATCAGACCGCCGTTGACTATTTGACGGGAACTCTCGTGAACCGCACGCCAGATTCCAGCCGGTTGGTCCGGATCCTCATCCGTCAGCTGCTTCCCACGGGGGAGATCGGCCTGGGGGACATCGCATTACACCTCGGCGTGCACCCCAAAGCGCTGCAACGGCGCCTCGGCGCCGAGGGTGCGACCTTCGCCGAGCTCGTCGACCAAACTCGTCGGGAAGCTGCCGAGCGATTGCTTTCCGACACCGAGCTGAACCTGGACCATGTCAGCAGGCAACTCGGCTACGCCGAACAGAGTGTGTTCACCCGAAGTTGCAAGCGCTGGTTCGGTACCACCCCGAGTGCTTACCGAACGAGCCGCAGAGGCCGCTAGCCCTTGCGATGTGAGGCGATGTTGGCGGCCATGGAGTTCGCGTCGGTCTCGTGTCCCTCGGCCTCGCCGATCATGGTGACGATGCTCGTGGCCACGGGTTGCCCGTCGGCATCGGTGACCTCGGCGCGCACCTCGGCGGTAACCATGCCGTGCGACTCCAGCACGTGGTCCAGGTAGCTGTCGAAGTAGAGCCGGTCGCCCGCCTTGACGGGGCGGTGGAACTTCAGCTTCTGGTCGCGGTGCAGTACTCGTGCCACGTTGATGGGCAGATCCATCTCCGTGAAGATCTTGTGCTGCACGCGCCGGCCCGCGACGGCGAGGAACGTGATGGGCGCGACGACACCGGAGTTCTCCTCGCAGCCGTCCTTGATGGCCGCCGCGAATTCACGCATCTTCTCGCGACCGACCTCGAAGTAATCGGGGTAGCGGTAGTGCGTTCCGATGATGTCTTGGCGGATGGCCATGCATTAACCCATTTCGCTGCAGGTCAGGTACGAATCTAGACAGTTCGAGCGGCGCTGAGCCTATCAGCAGCGGTAATGGTGATTGTCACTTCTCGCGTCGGGCCAGTGCGGCCGCCAACGCTCCGCCCGCGGCGCCGAGCAGCACCGCAGACGGCACGCCGATGCGGGCGGCCTTGCGCGCCGTGCGGAAGTCGCGGACCTCCCAGCCTCGGCGTCGTGCCACGTCGCGCAGCTCTGCGTCGGGATTGATGGCTACGGCGGTGCCCACCAGTGACAGCATCGGCACATCGTTGACGCTGTCGCTGTAGGCGGTGCAGCGCTTGAGATTCAGCCCGTTTCGGATGGCAAGGTTGCGCACGGCGCGCGCCTTGCCCGGTCCGTGCAGAATGTCGCCTACCAGGCGTCCGGTGAACACCCCATCCACCGATTCCGCGACGGTGCCCAGCGCTCCGGTGAGGCCCAGCCGTCGGGCGATGGTCTCCGCCAGTTCCTTGGGTGTGGCCGTGACCAGCCACACCTGCTGGCCGGCGTCGAGGTGCATCTGGGTCAGCGCCTGGGTGCCGGGCCAGATCTTGTCGGCGATCGTCTCGTCGTAGATGTCCTCGCTGAGGTTGACGAGTTCATCGACGCTGCGCCCCTCGATGAACGAGAGCGCCTTCTGTCGGCCCGCGGCGACGTCATCGGAGTTCTCGCGGCCGGTCAGCCGGAACTTCGCCTGCGCCCAGACGAACTGAAGCATGTCCGAGTACTGGAAGTAGTCGCGCTGCGCCAGGCCCCGGCCGAAATGAACCAACGAGGAGCCATGCACCAGCGTGTTGTCGACATCGAAAAATGCGGCGGCGGTCAGATCAGCGGGCGGAGGGCCCGGGGGCACCTCGGGCGCAGCAGCGTCCGCCTCGGCGAAGGATGCGGCGCGCGCGACGTCTTCGGCGAACGCCTCGGCGTGCAACTGCTCCTCCGCGGAGCCTTCGGCAGGGGGCTCGCCGTTGATCTGGGGGCTGGTCATAGCCGGCTTAGCCGCCCTTCCTGTCCGCCGTTTCCAAATGCCGTTTAACCCTACTGAGGGTGGCGGGAGCTCGGGGGACCCGGTGGCAGAATTGGTATATGACGTCTCTAACGCTGCTGACGCGCCCGGGGTGCTCTGCCTGCGAACGAGCGCAGCGCGAACTGGCGGCCCTGGCCGACGAGTTCGGGATCCCGCTCACCGTCACCGATGTGGATGAGGCTGCGATCACAGATTCGTCGTTGCGCGCGGAGTTTGGTGACCGGCTTCCGGTGGTGCTGTTAGACGGTCAGGAGCACAGCTATTGGGAAGTGGATGAGCCTCGGCTCCGGGCGGACCTGAAACGTGACCGATAACAGGCTGTTTGGATTTTGCCCAGTGGCCATTTTCGGGCTACCGTGCATGAAGTTCGAGCCTCACCAAAAGCAAGGGAGCTGGACAGTGAGATGTCAGCGGAGTGACCTGCGGTGAGCGTCCTGCTGTTCGGAGCCTCGCACCGTAGCGCGCCTGTGCCGGTGCTGGAGAAGCTGGCGATTGGCGAGGCCGATCAGCCCAAGATCATCGAACACATTCTGCAATCCCCCCTGGTCAGCGAGGTCATGGTGCTCTCGACCTGCAACCGGGTCGAGGTATATGCCGTGGTCGAAGCGTTCCACGGCGGCCTGACCGTCATCGGTGAGGCCATTGCCCGGCATGCCGGTATGGGCATGAACGAGCTCACCAAATACGCCTACGTCCGATACAGCGAGGCCGCCGTCGAGCACCTGTTCGCGGTGGCCAGCGGCCTGGATTCCATGGTGGTTGGCGAGCAGCAGGTATTGGGCCAGGTGCGCAACGCCTATGCCACCGCGGAAACGCATCAAGCGGTGGGCCGAGTGCTGCACGAGCTGTCCCAGAGCGCCCTGCGCGTGGGTAAACGAGTGCATTCGGAGACCGGTATCGACGCGGCCGGGGCCTCGGTGGTGTCGGTGGCCCTCGATCTGGCCGACGGCAAGCTCAACGGTCTGCCCGGACGCACCGCTGCCGTTGTCGGTGCCGGCTCGATGGGTTCCTTGGCGACCGCGCAATTGATCCGCGCGGGTATCGACAACCTCTGGGTGGTCAACCGCAGCGCGGAGCGTGCGCAACGGCTCGCGGCGACGGCGCGCGAGTCGGGTGTCAACGCGCAGGCGCTCACCCTCGACAATCTGGACCAGGCGCTGGCTCAGTCCGATGTGGTGGTGTCCTGTACCGGGGCGGTCCGGCCGGTGATCTCGCTGGCCGACGTGCACCGCGCTCTGGGTGGTGGCCGACAACTCGTCTTCTGTGACCTGGGCATGCCGCGCGACGTGGACCCCACGGTGGCCGGTCTGCCCGGCGTCATCGTGGTGGACATGGAGCGTATCCAGCGTGAGCCCACCGCGCGTGCGGCAGCCAACGACGCGGGCGCGGCCCGCCAGATCGTCAACGACGAGGTCGCCCGGTACCTGACCGGCGAGCGGATGGCGGAGGTCACCCCGACGGTTACCGCCCTGCGCCAACGGGCCGCCGAGGTGGTAGAGGCCGAGCTGCTGCGCCTGGACGGCCGTCTACCGAGCCTGGTGGGGGCCGAGCGGGACGAGGTCGCCAAGACTGTTCGCCGAGTCGTCGACAAGCTGCTGCACGCCCCCACGGTGCGGGTGAAGCAGCTGGCGTCCGCACCCGGCGGTGACAGCTACGCCGAGGCGTTGCGTGAGTTGTTCGAGCTCGATCCGCACACCGTCGAAGCGGTGGCGACGGCAGGCGAATTACCGCTTGCCGCAACGGAATTGCACGAAGAGAGCCGTGGTTGATGGTCCTCACCCGAGTGGCTCACCGATTCCTCATGGTCTTCGCGTAAGCGGCTCATCGATCCTGACCGTCTTCGCCCGAGAGGCTCAACCATGATCCGAATTGGTACCCGCGGCAGTCTGTTGGCGACGACGCAAGCCGGGGGAATCAGGGATGCCCTGCGCGCCAAAGGGCACGAGGCAGAGCTAGTAATCGTGACCACGGCTGGGGACCAGTCGTCTGCCCCGGTCGAGCAAATCGGTGTGGGGGTCTTCACGGCCGCTCTGCGCGAGGCCATCGCCGATAACGTTGTCGATGTTGCCGTGCACTCCTACAAGGATTTGCCAACGGCAGCCGATCCGAGATTCGTCATAGCCGCCATTCCGCCTCGTGAAGACTATCGGGACGCCCTCGTGGCTCGGGACGGATTGGTGCTGGGGGAGTTGCCCACGGGCTCGGTGATTGGTACCTCGTCCCCGCGACGGGCCGCGCAGCTTAGAGCACTGGGTCTCGGTTTGGAAATTCGCCCCCTAAGAGGCAACCTGGATACCAGGTTGAGCAGGGTCTCCAATGGTGATCTTGATGCTGTGGTAGTCGCCCGGGCGGGTTTGGCCCGTATCGGACGTTTGGACCGCATCACCGAGACACTGGAACCGGTGCAGGTATTGCCCGCGCCGGCTCAGGGAGCGCTGGCGGTGGAGTGCCGCAGTGAGGTCACTGATTTGGTGGCGGTGCTGGCGGAACTCGATCACGCCGACACGCGCGCCGCGGTGACTGCCGAAAGGGCCCTGCTTGCCGAGCTGGAGGCGGGCTGTACCGCACCAGTTGGCGCGATCGCCGAGGTGGTCGAGTCGATTGATGAGGATGGCCGTGTCTTCGACGAACTGTCGTTGCGCGGATGTGCGGCGGCGCTGGACGGATCTGACGTGATTCGGGCCTCCGGGATTGGCACCCCCGATCGGGCCGCAGAGCTTGGGCTCGCGGTCGCGAGGGAACTGCTCGATCTCGGTGCGCGAGCACTGATGACAGCTGAATAGGCGGCGCAAACCGCCGATATGGGAGGCAGTAGTGACCCGAGGGCGCAAGAAGCCAGGGCGCATCCTGTTCGTTGGTTCCGGGCCGGGAGACCCTGGCCTGTTGACCGTCCGGGCGCGCGCGGTGCTCACCAGCGCCACGGTCGCGTTCACCGACCCCGATGTGCCGCAAGCGGTACTCGATCTCGTCGGGTCCGCGGTCGAACTTCCTGAACCGGCGCCCGTCAAACCCGCGACCGGTGGTGAGGCGGCGCCCGCGTCTGTTGACGCTGAGGCCGCTGCCGAACCGCCACTCACCATCGACATTCGCCCGGCACTGGGCGATCCTGCCGATGTCGCCAAGACTCTGGTCGCCGAGGCCAAGAACGGCGTGGACGTGGTGCGGCTGGTCGCCGGCGATCCGCTCTCGATCGATTCGGTGCTCGCCGAGGTCATCGCGGTCACGCGCACCCAGGTGGCCTTTGAGATTCTGCCCGGTCTGTCGTCGAGCACTGCGGTGCCCGCGTACGCCGGCCTGCCGCCGGGATCCGCACACACCGTCGCCGATGTGCGCGGCGATGTGGACTGGGCGGCGCTGGCCGCCGCTCCCGGCCCGCTGATCCTGCACGCCACCCCGACGCATGTACCGGACGCTGCTAAGGCGCTCATCGAGCACGGTTTGTCCGATCAGACTCTGGTCGCGGTGACCGCGCAGGGCACCACCTGCGCGCAGCGGACCGTGGAGACCACGCTGGCCTCGCTGATCGACGGTGTCCCGGTAGACGCCAATGATCCGCACGGGCCGATGACCGGCGCCCTGGTGTTGACGATCGGCCGTGTGGTTACTGGTCGCTCCAAGCTGAACTGGTGGGAGAGCCGCGCGCTGTACGGCTGGACCGTGTTGGTGCCGCGCACCAAGGATCAGGCCGGCGAGATGAGCGAGAAGCTTGTCGGATACGGAGCCCTGCCGGTCGAGGTGCCCACCATCGCCGTCGAGCCGCCGCGTAGCCCCGCCCAGATGGAAAGGGCCGTGAAGGGTTTGGTCGACGGCCGCTACCAGTGGGTGGTCTTCACCTCCACCAACGCGGTCCGCGCGGTGTGGGAGAAGTTCGCTGAATTCGGCCTGGACGCTCGCGCCTTCTCGGGTGTGAAGATCGCATGCGTGGGTCAGGCCACCGCGGAGAAGGTGCGTGCCTTCGGTATCAACCCGGAGCTGGTGCCTGCGGGTGAGCAGTCCTCGCTTGGTCTGCTCGATGAGTTCCCGCCCTATGACGACGTTTTCGATCCGGTGAATCGGGTGCTGCTGCCCCGCGCCGACATCGCCACCGAGACCCTCGCCGAGGGCCTGCGGGAGCGTGGCTGGGAAATCGACGACGTGACCGCTTACCGGACCGTGCGGGCGGCGCCGCCGGCGGCGCAGACGCGCGAGATGATCAAGACCGGCGGATTTGACGCCGTGTGCTTCACCTCGAGCTCGACGGTCCGCAACCTGGTGGGTATCGCCGGGAAGCCCCACGCACGCACCATCGTGGCCTGCATCGGACCGAAAACCGCTGAGACCGCAATCGAATTTGGACTGCGCGTGGACGTGCAGCCGGAGACTGCCGCTGTCGGTCCACTGGTGGAGGCCCTTGCCGAGCACGCCGCCCGGTTGCGCACCGAGGGCGCATTGCCGCCGCCACGTAAGAAGAGCCGACGGCGTTAAGCGGAGATTTAGCGGAAGGCCATTGCCGTGCCATTTCCATACCAGCGTCCGCGTCGGCTGAGAGCCACCCCGGCGATCCGCCGACTGGTGGCCGAAACCACGTTGGCGCCGCGGCAGTTGGTGTTGCCGATGTTCGTGGCCGACGGTGTGGCCGAATCGCGCCCCATTGCGTCGATGCCGGGCGTGGTGCAACACAGCGTTGAATCCCTGCGTGGGGCCGCCGAGGACGCGGTGAAGGCCGGTGTCGGCGGGCTCATGCTATTCGGTGTTCCCGAGGAGAAGGACAAGGACGCCTCCGGGAGTGCCGGTCTGGCCCAGGAAGGCATTCTGAACCGTGCGCTGTCGATCCTGTCGGCGGACCTGGGTGACTCCACGGTGCTGATGGCCGACACCTGCCTCGACGAATTCACCGATCACGGCCACTGCGGGGTGTTGGACGCCTCAGGCCGGGTGGATAACGATGCGACGCTGACGCAGTACGTGGACATGGCGGTGGCGCAGGCGAATTCGGGTGCTCGTGTGGTGGGACCCAGCGGCATGATGGACGGCCAGGTGGCGGCCATTCGCGAGGGCCTGGATGCTGCCGGGCACACCGACGTGATCATCCTGGCGTATGCCGCCAAGTACGCCTCGGCGTTCTATGGGCCGTTCCGCGAGGCGGTGGGATCATCGCTGCGCGGAGATCGGCGCACCTACCAGCAGGACGTGGCGAACGGCCGGGAAGCGTTACGCGAGGCCGAGCTTGACGTCGAGGAGGGCGCCGACATCCTGATGGTGAAACCGGCGATGGCCTACCTCGATGTGCTCCGGCAGGTCGCCGATGTCTCTCCGGTGCCGGTCGCGGCATATCAGGTGTCGGGTGAGTATTCGATGATCTGTGCTGCGGCGCAGAACAATTGGATCGATTTGCAGGCCATGGTGCTGGAGACGCTGACCTCCATTCGCCGCGCGGGAGCCGATATCGTGCTGACCTATTGGGCCGCGGACGTCGCGGGCTGGCTGGAGTAGGCGGTTTGTCCCCTTCCACTACCGTGGTCGCGTGATGTATCCCGATCCGCACAATCAGAGTGGATTGGCTGGACAACCCTCGGCAGGTCCGGCCAAGCCGCGACCCGACGATATCGACACCGGTTGTTGGCTGTGGCTGGCCGCTCTCCCGCTGATGATCGTGAGCTACCTGGCCGCGAACGTCGGTCAATGGCAGCAGGACCCGGAGGTGCGCAAGGCCGCCCCGCTGTGGACGGTGTACGCCTTCAACGGGTTCATCGTCGTCGTGGTGGGGGCCCTTGTCGTCACCGGGATCTTCCTGATGCGTGCGGGATACCGACTGGCTCGCACCTTCCTAACCGGTGGTGCGGTGGGTTCGGTGGTGTTCACCGCGACGCGGTTGGTCGACCTGGAGGGTGTGCCGGCGATTGTGCAGGCGCTCTCGGGGATCACCGCATCCGTCTTGATCTGCGGCGGGCTATTCCTGTTGCACCGCGAGAACTCCACCGCATACCTGACGAGGCAGCGCTAGTACCTCGATACGCTGCTGGAATGATGCCCGAAATCACGATAGGGGCCCGCATGACACCCGAACAACCGCGCCCGCGCATCGTCGATGTGGCGTTCTGGTTCTGGGTGGTCTCATCGGCCGCCCTGTTCCTCAACGGTCTGGCCGGGGTGACCCAGCGCTTCGACGCGGTGCGGGCCGCCGCGAGAACCGAGCTGACCGACGCGGAGATAGGACATCTCGTCACCTACTTTCGGGCCTGGGGCGTGTTGTGCATCGTGCTGGCGGCCGGTATCGCATTTCTCGCCGGGCGGACACGGCAGGGGGATAAGCGCTACCGCCGGGCCTTGATCGCCCTCTCGTTGGTCTCGGTGCTCGGGGCGATCGCGATGGCCAGCACCGGTTCAGTGGGTCCGCTGCTGCTCATCGCCGCGCTGTCGTTGATCGTGGCCAATGTGCTGATCATCAGGCCGACCGCGCAGAACTGGTTCGACGGGGGTGAGCATGGCTGACGTCTCGGATACCGAACCGCGTCTGTTCTATGAGCCCGGTGGCCGGTGGCGGTGGCTCCTGCTTGGTCCGCTCGCCGGGCTGATCATGTTCGGCCTGCAGATATGGGGCCAGGGGGGCTTCAGTCCCGTTATGCCGTTGATCACAGCAGCCATCGTCGCCTTCTTCATCGCGCTGCAGATCTACGCCGCGCGGGTGCACGCCACCGTGGAGCTGACGCCCACCGAGCTCCGCCAGGGCGGCGAGACGCTGGAGATCAACCAGATCAAGTGGCTGTATTCCGACGCCGACCGTCACATCTGGGAGGAGTCCCGTCCGCTCGGAGAGCTGACCGGGGTGCCTAAGGGACGTAAATCCGTCGGTCTGCGCCTGACCGGGGGGCGTCGCGCGCAGGCGTGGGCCAGGAGACACGAGGAGCTGCGGACGGCGCTCACCACGTTGGTGCCCGCGCCGCCGGCAGGCATGGATCTGGGTGACGACCCGGAGATCGATACCGAGAGTGAGCAGTGGTGAAGTTTGGTACGCGAGTAGCGGTGGATCTGGCCATCGCAGTGGTGGCGATCGCGCTCGCCGGCTGGGCGGCAGTGGCCGCGCGTATACCCACGGAGGTCGCGCCCATTGCCAAGGGCGAGCCAACGTTGCACTTCACCGCGTTGGATGGCGCATGTGTGGCCCGGGCGCTCGCGCTCACCGCTCTGGCGGGGATATTCCTGGTCATGGCGGTATCGCGCGGTATTCGTGACCATCGCGATGCCGAGCAGTCAATTCACAGCTAATATTTATGTCAAGATAGCTGACATAAATATACCCTGGGCTTATGACGAACACCGCTGATATCGACGTGATGCCGCGCGCTGGATTCGGTGCCTGCGTGCTTGACCGCACATTGCAGACAGGCCGACTCGAGTATTTGGACCGCGACGATGTTCCCGCGAAGAAACGGGCCGTCGTCGCGTCCCTCGACCTCATGGGTGAGAAGAAGGGCCTGCACAGGTGGAATGCGGAGCAGGCGGCCGGGTTTCTTGCCGGCATTGACAACCCTCGGGTGCTGGAGCTCGGTGCCGCCCACGGCGGTCTGTCTCGTGAACTGCTGAAGCTACGTCCTGATGCTTCGATCACGGTGACGGATATCGAGCCCACCTCTGTCGCGGGTATCGCCGCGTCCGATCTGGGTTCGGATTCCCGGGTCACTGTCCGGGCCATGGATGCCACGGCTATCGACGCGGGCGACGGATCATTCGATCTGGTGGTGTTCGCGCTGTCGTTCCATCATCTCGCGCCGTCACGTGCCGCAAAGGTGTTCTCCGAGGGCACCCGGGTGGGGCACACGCTCTTGATCATCGACCTGCTGCGCTTGCCGGCTCCGCTCTTGGCCCCGGCATTCCTCGTCGCGGCGGCTGCGGGGTGGGTGCTTCCGGTCGCTCATGATGGTGCGATCAGCCAGTTGCGCGCCTACGGCCCGAAGGCGTTGCGTACCCTGGCTGCGCATGCGGACCCGTCGATCGTTGTCGAGCTTCGGGCCAGGGTTCAGCTGCCCATGCCGCTGCAGATCGTGGCGGCTCGCCGGCGCCAGTAGCGCAGATCACCCTATCGATTGGTACCCCCTAGGGGTACCATTTAGACATGGAGTTTGTTGACACGGGCATGGAGACCACTGATCTGCGCCTTCAGGGAATGACATGTGCCTCGTGCGCGTCCCGCGTAGAAAAAGGGCTCAACAAACTCGAGGGTGTGACGGCGCGCGTAAACCTGGCGCTGGAAAGCGCCCGCGTCGAGCATGACGGTTCGGTCTCCGATGATGACTTGGTCAAGGCCGTCGAGTCGGTCGGCTACAAGGCTCAGGTGATCGGTGGCTCTCAGGCCGGTGCTCAGCAGGTCGGCCGCGAGCATCTCGATCCGCAGGATCACATGAACCACGATGTGCCCGACGGTCAGCTCAAAGCGCGGCTCGTCGGCTCGCTCATCCTGGCCATCCCGGTGGTGGCTATCTCGATGGTTATGCCCTGGCATTTCACTGGCTGGGAGATTGTGGTCGCGGCACTGACCACCCCGATTCTGGTGTGGGGCGGTTACCCGTTCCACCGCGCCGCGGTCGTCAACGCGCGCCATGGCGCCTCGACGATGGACACCCTGGTGTCACTGGGCACCATCGCCGCGTACGTGTGGTCGCTGTGGGTGCTGTTCGCCGGTGCCGGGCACACCCACGGCGGTGTCCATGTCTACTTCGAGGTCGTCGCGGCGGTCACCGTGTTCCTGCTCGCGGGCAGGTTCGCGGAGTCGCGCGCCAAGCGCTCGGCGGGCTCGGCGCTACGGGCGCTGCTGTCCCTGGGCGCCAAGGACGTCGCGGTGTTACGCGGCGGGGATGAGGCACGCATCCCGGTTGAACAATTGGCGGTGGGCGACCAATTCGTCGTACGGCCGGGGGAGCGCGTCGCCACCGACGGCGTGGTGATCGATGGTCACTCGGCGTTGGATACCTCCACCATGACCGGCGAGTCTGTGCCCATCGAGGTGGGCGTGGGAGACGCTGTGGTGGGCGGTTACGTCAACACGCACGGACGGATCGTCGTACGCGCCAACAAGGTGGGTGCCGATACGCAGCTGGCCCGGATGGCGCGGCTGGTCTCGGATGCACAGACCGGCAAGGCGCAGGTGCAGCGGCTCGCCGACCGGGTGTCGTCGGTGTTCGTGCCCGTCGTGCTCGGTATCGCGGCCCTGACGTTCGTGGGCTGGGTGGCGCAGGGGTACCCGCTCTCGTCGGCGTTCACCGCGGCCGTCGCCGTGCTGATCATCGCGTGCCCGTGCGCACTGGGATTGGCCACGCCCACAGCGATTCTCGTGGGCACCGGGCGAGGTGCGCAGCTGGGCGTGCTGATCAAGGGCCCCGAGGTGCTGGAGAACGTCAAGAACATCGACACCGTCGTGCTCGACAAGACGGGCACCGTGACCACCGGGGTGATGAGCGTCGTAGCCGTGCGGCGCAGTATCGGGTCCGGTGTTGCAGACGGCGACGAGATCCTGCGCATCGCCGCATCGGTGGAATCGGCCTCCGAGCATCCGGTCGCCAAAGCCATCGTGGAATCGGCGCGGACGCGTGGGCTGACGCTGTCGCCGGTAACAGGCTTCCGTAACGAGCCCGGTATCGGTGTTACCGGTGTTGTTGACGGCCACGAGGTTTCGATCGAAGCCATCGCGGGTCAGAACACCACCGCGGCGGTCACCTGGGGTGGCTTGCGCCGCGGCGAGATCGAGGTGGCGGACACGGTGAAGCAGTCGAGCCGACAGGCCATCGACGAGCTCAAGGCCATGGGCATCACTCCGGTGCTGCTGACGGGCGACAACGCCGAGGTGGCCGCACGTGTCGCCGGGGAAGTCGGCATCGCCGCGAGCGATGTCATCGCGGGAGTCAAACCCACCGAGAAGGCGGATGTCGTCAAGCGTCTGCAGGCCGAAGGTAAGAAGGTGGCCATGGTGGGCGACGGCGTCAACGACTCCGCCGCGCTGGCCACGGCCGATATCGGGATGGCCATGGGCACCGGTACCGACGCCGCGATCGAGGCGAGCGACCTGACCCTGGTGCGCGGTGACCTGACCACCGTGCCAACGGCACTGCGGTTGTCGCGCAAGACACTCGGCACCATCAAGGCCAACCTCTTCTGGGCTTTCGCTTACAACACCGCTGCCATTCCGCTGGCGGCTCTGGGCCTGCTCAACCCGATGATCGCGGGCGCGGCGATGGCGATGTCATCGGTCTTCGTGGTACTGAACAGTCTGCGGCTGCGAACCTTCCGCTAGATTCCTTCTGGCGCCGACACTCAGAAGAGCAGGCGCCACAGGCCGATCAGGCCCACCGCCACGATGACAACACGCAATGCGCCGGGTGAGAGCCTGCGCCCCCAGCGCGCGCCGGCCAGCCCGCCCACGAATGAGCCCGCCGCGATGATCCCGGCTGCTGTCCAGCTCACCCGGTCGAAGGCGACGATCGTGTACGCAAGAGCGGCAACGATATTGGTGATCATGGCCAGCACGTTCTTGGCCGCGTTCATCCGCTGCATGGACTCGGGGAGCAGTGCGCCCATCACCGCGATCTGCATGATCCCTTGGGCGGCAGTGAAATACCCGCCATAAATCCCGACGAGGAAGTTGCCTCCGGTGAGCGCCGCCATCCGGCCCGGAGGGACATGACCGGCATCCAGGCCCTGCGCTTCGGAACGCCGACGCGCCCAGGCCTGGATCTTCGGCCCGACGACCACGAGAACCAGCGCGAGGATTAGCAGCACCGGCACGATGGTGACGAACGTCTTCTCAGGCAGATGCAGCAGCAGGAACGACCCGATGAGCGCGCCGACCAGCACCGCGGGTATCTGCCACTTGAGCCGCGGCCACTGTCCGGACAGCTCGCGGCGATATCCCCATACGCCCGTCATGCTGCCGACGGTCAGTCCGACGGCGTTCGACATTGTCGCCACCACGGGCGGGTAGCCGAAGGCGACGAGGGTGGGGAAGGTGATGAGGGTACCGGACCCGGCAACCACGTTGATCGCGCCGGCTCCGAACGCCGCGAGCGCGACGAAGATCATCTCCTGCACCGGCACCCATGCCAGCCTACGACCGTTAGCCAGCCGAACCAATTCCTCCTCTCAGTGAAACCCGCCACAGCGTGAGGCTCGACGTAACGGTTCAGATGGGCAAAATGGTGGGCATGCGTCTGAGTCGATCCGCCGGTATGGCGGCGCTAGTGCTGGCCATGTCCATTTCCGGGTGTACCCGGGACCAGCCCACCGCCCCGGTGGCGTCGAACGTGCCCATTCCAACGTTCGATAACGCGCAGCTGAGCCTGCGTTTCGCCGCGTGCACCGATCTCAATGGGTTTGTGAACGCCAAATGGATCGAGCAGGCCACCATCCCTGCGGACAAGTCCAGCTATGGCAGCTTCGACATGCTGGCCGACCAGTCCCGTGACGTCCAGCACGAGATCGTCGACGGTGCGGTCTCCGGACTCGGAACCGCCGATCATGAGTCGGTCAACTATCAGGTCGGTCTCCTCTACCGCGCCGCCATCGACGATGCGAAGCTCGACGCGGCCGGGTATGACCCCATTCGTCCAACGCTCGCCGCGATCGATCAGATCAACTCGCCCGAGGAGCTCACGGCCTTTCTGGCTGCCGATGCCGCCACGGGGCAGCACCTGGTGTTCGGTTTCGAGGCCGGCGCCGACTACGCCAACGCCACCGAGCAGATCGGCTACGCCAGGGCCGATGCGCTGGGCATGCCTGCCAAGGACTACTACACCGATCCCAAGTACGCGTCGGTCTTCAACGCGTATCGCACCTACATCGCGTCGACATTCGGATTAATTGGAGCGAACCAGGAGGTTGCCGAGGCCCGCACCGAACAGGTCGCCGCGCTCGAATCAGCGCTGGCCGCCTCGACGTTGAGTCCTGTGCAGCAACGTGATCCGGCTAACCAGTACAAGCTCGTGACCGTCGCGCAGGCAGATGCGGTGACACCGCATTTCGAATGGGGTGCCTACTTGAAGGCGCACGGGGCCCCGGCCGCCAGGTCGTTCTCGCTTGCCGAGACCGAGTTCTTCACGACATTCGATCGGCAGCTCGCTAGCGCCGACCTGGACACCTGGAAGTCGTATCTGACCTTCCATGCGGTGCACAGGTCTGCCGGTGCGTTGTCGAAGGCGTTCCGCGACAATGCCTTCAAATACGATTCGGCGCTTACCGGAACCACGGCGCAGAAACAGCGCTGGGAGCAGGGCCTTAAGATCGTCAACACGCTGGTGGGCCCGGCGCTGGGACAGTTGTACGTCGACCGCATGTTCAGCGATCGCGCCAAGCGCTCGGCAACCGAGGTGGTGGGCAATGTCAAGGAGGCCCTCCGTAAACGCATCGAGGCCGTCGACTGGATGAGCCCACAGACCAAACTCGCCGCAAAGGGCAAGTGGGACAAGCTGATCCTCAAGGTGGGCTTCCCTGACAAGAATCGGGATTTCTCCAAGCTGAAGCTGACCGGCGACAACTTCTACGCCGACAGGGCCGCCGCGTTGAAGTTCAATCACGACTTCGACATGGCCAAGATCGGGCACCCCACCGACCGGTCGCTGTGGGGGATGACGCCGCAGACGGTCAACGCTCAGTACGACCCCACCGAGAACAGCATTACCATTCCCGCCGCGATCCTGCAGGCGCCGTTCTATGACCCCAAGGGTGATCCGGCGTTTAACTACGGCGGTATCGGTGCGGTGATCGGTCACGAATTCACCCATGCGTTCGACGACGAGGGCAGCCAGTTCGACGGTGAGGGCAACCGGGTCAATTGGTGGACGCCGAACGATCGCGAGGAGTTCGAGAAGCGCGCCAACCGGCTGGTGGAGCAGTTCAATGCCTACACGCCGATTCCGGGCCACCCCGAGCTACATGTCGACGGCAAGCTCACGTTGGGCGAGAACATCGCGGATCTCGGCGGTGTCAACACCGCCTATGACGCGCTGGTCGCGGAGTTGGCCAAGAAGAAGGATGGCGACAAGATCAGCGGCATCGTCGGATTCAACGACACGCAGCGGTTTTTCCTGAACTACGCGCGGATCTGGCGAGACAAGCAGCGTCCCGAGGCCGCGATTACCCAGCTGGCCAGCGATCCGCATTCGCCGCCGTCGTTGCGCGTCAACGGCGTGGTGCCCAATGTTGCGCCGTTTGCCGCCGAATTTGGTTGTCTGGCAGGCGATCCCATGGTGAACTCGCCGGACAAGTTTGTGAAGATCTGGTAGGTAAAGGCCTGCCCGCGCCCCGCCCGCTGCTGTTGATCACGCCCGTTATCACCGTCTGCAATCTGACCTCGCGTGTGGCACGTACGGTGAGCACACGCCTGCGCACCAGGTTCGAAGACCGTCAGCACGGTCCGCTGTGAGGTGTCGCAACGGGCGCCGGTGCCGGCCGCTCAGGCGTAGGTCAGCAGCACGGCCTGATCGAACGGGAGCTTCCCGAACGTGCGGCCCTTGACCAGCGCCGCCGCCTCGTCCCGGCTGACCACGCGCGGATTGACAACATCGTGGGTCTTCCCCCTGCGCACGATCCTCCCGCCACCGGCCGCCTGCAGGTTTTTCAGCCAGTCCCGGTCCGGGCCGTAGGTCAACAGGATGGCCAGGCCGTCGGGTGTCTTAAACGCGGTGACGGGCGTCCGGAACTCCTTGCCCGACTTGCGGCCCTTGTGCTCGATGATGGCGAAGCTCGGGGCCCAGCCCGCCCACAGCCGCTGGACGGGGTTGGTGACGTACTTGTTGAAGCGCGCGACCGATTGCGGTATCTGCATACCACCATCAAACTGTGATCCATGGCATACCTCAAGCCCCCATGGTTTGTGCGCAAGGTGTTCAATCGGGTGGCCATGGCCGCCAATATTGGCGAGACGCTCACCATCACCAAGCGGGTCAGCGGCGAGCCGCAGCAGATCCCGGTGGCCACCGTGGATGTCGACGGCATCAAGTACCTGGTGTCCACTCGCGGTGAGAGCCAATGGGTCAAGAACATCAGGGCGAACCCGCAGGTGACGCTGATGTTCAAGGGCGCCAGCGCGGCGTACACGGCCAGTGAGGTACCCGTAGCCGACCGTGCGCCCATCATCGCGGCCTACAAGCCCAAGGCCGGCAAGGTGGTCGACGGCTACTTCGCCCAGCTTCCCGACGACGCCGATCACCCCACCTTTGCGCTGACACCCGACTGATCCACTACACCCTGTAGTGGACGATTTGGCGCCAGCTGAGACACTGGATGCCGTGCCTGACGAGACGCCCAATTCCGCACGTCTGTTCGCCGACGCCTCGGCCGTCATCCCAGGTGGAGTCAACTCGCCGGTGCGTGCCTTCGCCGCGGTCGGCGGCGTCCCGCGGTTCATCAAGTCTGGCGCCGGATGCTGGCTCACCGATGTGGACGACAACCGATACGTGGACCTGGTCTGCTCCTGGGGGCCGCTGATCCTCGGCCACGCGCACCCCACCGTGGTGGAGGCCGTGCAGCGGACCGCCAAGGACGGGCTGTCTTACGGCGCGCCCGTCGAGGGTGAGATCGAGCTCGCGCGCGAGCTCGTCGATCGCGTACGGCCGGTAGAAAAGGTGCGTCTGGTCAACTCCGGCACCGAGGCCACCATGAGTGCGGTGCGACTGGCTCGCGGATTCACCAGTCGACCCAAGATCGTGAAGTTCGCCGGTTGTTACCACGGGCATGTGGACGCGCTGCTGGCCGACGCCGGATCGGGCGTGGCCACATTCGGCCTGCCGTCCTCACCCGGTGTCACCGGCGCCTCCGCCGCAGACACCATCGTGTTGCCGTACAACGACATCGGCGCAGTGGCCCGAACGTTCGCCGAGCAAGGCGATCAGATTGCCGCTGTCATCACCGAGGCGGCCGCCGGCAACATGGGCACCGTCGCACCCGCCCCGGATTTCAACGCCGGGCTGCGGCGCATCACCGAAAACCATGGCGCGCTGCTCATCATGGACGAAGTCATGACGGGTTTCCGGGTCAGCCGTTCGGGCTGGTTCGGGATCGATCAGGTGGCCGGTGATCTGGTTACCTTCGGCAAGGTGATGAGCGGTGGCATGCCCGCCGCGGCATTCGGCGGTCGTGCCGACATCATGGAGCGCCTCGCGCCACTTGGCCCGGTGTACCAGGCGGGAACGCTGTCCGGTAACCCGATCGCGGTTGCGGCGGGGCTGGCTTCGCTGCGCGCCGCAGATGCGAAAACCTATGAAACGCTTGATCGTAACGCCGACGCGATCATCGCTCTTATCGTCGCATCCCTGGACGCGGAGGGGGTGGCGCATCAGATCGGCCGGGCCGGCAACATGTTCAGCCTCTTCTTCGGTGCCGAGCCGGTACAGGACTTCCAGGGCGCCAAGGCGACCGAAACATGGCGTTACCCCGCGTTCTTCCACGCACTGTTGAGCCGCGGCGTGTATGCGCCGCCGAGTGCGTTCGAGACCTGGTTTGTTTCCACCGCCCTCGACGACGAGGCGTTCGACCGTATTGCCGACGCTTTGCCCGCCGCTGCTCATGCCGCGGCCTCTGCCGAGGAGAGGTAAGGAATTTCAATGACCCGGACCATCGTTCATTTGATGCGCCATGGCGAAGTGCACAACCCCGAGGGCATTCTGTACGGCCGGCTGCCGGATTTCCGGTTGTCGGATAAGGGGCAGACACAGGCGGCGAAGGTGGCAGAGTTGCTGCGGGGCAATGAGATTACCGCGGTAGTGGCCTCACCGCTGTTGCGCGCCCAGCAGACGGCCACCCCCATCGCCGATGCTCATGGCCTCACCATAATCTCCGACGATGACCTCATCGAGGCCGGCAACTCCTTCGAGGGCATGAAGGTGTCGGTGGGTGACGGGGCGTTGCGCGACCCCCGTAACTGGTGGAAGCTGCGCGACCCGTTCACCCCGTCCTGGGGAGAGTCTTACCGCGACATCGCATCCCGGATGACGTCGGCGATCGACCGGGCGCGCGGTCGTGCCGAGGGCTCCGAGGTGGTGTGCGTGAGTCATCAGCTGCCGGTGTGGACGGCGCGCCAGTACCTGCTCGGCAAGCGACTGTGGCACGACCCACGCAAACGCCAGTGCAACGTCGCCTCGCTCACCTCGCTGGTATTCGACGGGGACGAGTTTGTCGACGTCGTGTACTCGGAACCGGCAGGGTAGCTAGTGCGACGTGTGGTCGCGGCGATGGCCGCGCTGGTTCTGCTCATCACCGGGTGCTCGACTGGTGATGACGCGGTGGCGCGCGGCGGGCAGTTCCAGTTCGTCTCACCCGGTGGCAAGACCGACATCTTCTACGATCCGCCCGAGGCCCGTCAGACGCCCGGTCCGATCGAGGGGCCAAACCTGCTGGACCCCACAAAAACACTGTCGCTCAACGATTTCACCGAGAAGGTCGTCGTCATCAACGTGTGGGGACAATGGTGCGGGCCCTGCCGCTCGGAGTTCTCGGCACTGGAAGATGTCTACAAGACCACCCACGCTCAAGGCGTCGAATTTCTCGGCATCAACGTCCGGGACAACGAGATCACCAAGGCGCAGGACTTTGTGACCGACCGCAAGGTGCCGTACCCATCCATCTATGACCCGTCGATGCGCACGCTCATCGCGTTCGGCAGGAAATTCCCGACGGGGGCCATTCCCGCGACCTTGGTGCTGGACCGGCAACATCGGGTGGCGGCGGTGTTCCTGCGCGAGCTGCTGACCCAAGATTTGCAGCCAGTGGTTGAGCGCGTCGCGCAAGAATCGGCGAAAGAGCCAGCGGGAGTCAAGAAGTGATCCTCGCCGATGCAGGCTCCGCGTTCCAGGACGCCGCGACCAGCGGGCCGCTGCTGCTGGCCCTGGGTGCCTGTGCGCTGGCCGGGCTGGTGTCGTTCGCCTCGCCGTGTGTGATCCCGCTCGTGCCCGGCTATCTGTCCTATCTCGCTGCCGTCGTGGGGGCCGACGGCCGCGACGATGTCGGCGCCGGTGCCCGCGCGGCGCGGCTGCGGGTCACCGGATCGGCATTGCTGTTCGTCGCCGGGTTCACCGCGGTGTTCCTGCTGGGTACCGTGGCCGTGATGGGCATGACGACCACGCTGATCACCAATCAGGTGCTGCTGCAACGCATCGGCGGAGTGATCACGATCGCGATGGGGCTGGTGTTCATCGGGCTAATGCCGGCTCTGCAGCGGGATTTCCGGTTTACGCCGCGCCGCATTTCCACGGTGGCCGGAGCGCCACTGCTCGGCGCGGTGTTCGCGCTCGGGTGGACGCCTTGTCTGGGGCCGACCCTCACCGGTGTGGTCGCGGTGGCATCGGCCACCGAGGGCGCCGATGTGGCTCGCGGGATCACGCTGGTGATTGCCTACTGCCTTGGGCTGGGAATCCCGTTCCTGCTGCTGGCCTTCGGTTCGGCACGCGCGGTGCGGGGTATGGAATGGTTGCGACGGCACGGCCGGACCATCCAGATCATCGGTGGTATCGCGCTGCTGGCGGTGGGGGTCGCGCTGGTCACCGGCGTGTGGGCCGATTTTGTTGCCTGGGTTCGCGATTCATTCGTTTCGGACGCGAGGTTACCCATCTAGTGATGATCGCCAAGCGTCTCCTTGCTTACTCGCGCAACACCTGGCGCGGCCTGACGTCGATGGGCACCGCACTGGCGCTGCTGGTGCTGCTCGCGCTCGGCGCGATACCGGGTGCGATGCTGCCGCAGCGCGCACTCAACCAGGCCAAGGTCGACGAGTACTTGGCCGAACATTCCACCATCGGTCCCTGGCTGGACCGGGTGCAGGCTTTCGACGTGTTCTCCAGCTTCTGGTTCACTGCGATCTACGTTCTGCTCTTCGTCTCACTGGTGGGGTGCATCATTCCCCGGACCGTCGAGCATGCCAAGGCCCTTCGTGCGCAGCCGGTTCCGGTGCCCCGGAATCTGGCGCGGTTGCCCAAACACCAGGCAAGAGTGGTGCGGGGCGACCATTCCGACATCGCGTCGACCATCGAGAGTCAGCTGAAGGGCTGGCGCAGAACCACCCGCCAAAGGGCCGAGATCACTGAGATTTCCGCGGAGAAAGGCTATCTGCGAGAGTTCGGAAACCTGGTCTTCCACCTTTCGCTTGTTGGTCTGTTGGTCGCATTCGCTGTGGGCAAGCTCTTCGGGTACGAGGGCAATGTGATCGTCATCGCCAACAATGGCCCGGGATTCTGCTCGTCGTCGCCCGCCGCCTTCGACTCGTTCCGGGCCGGCAACACCGTCGATGGCACCAACCTGGACCCGATCTGCGTCAAGGTCAAGGATTTCAAGGCCACCTATCTTGCCTCGGGACAGGCGCATTCGTTCGAATCGAACATTGAGTACCAGGCGGGCGACGATCTCCAGAACAACGTCTGGAGACCGGAGCGGCTGGCCATGAACCATCCGCTGCGTGTCAACGGCAACCGCGTGTATCTGCTCGGCTATGGATATGCCCCCACCTTCACGGTGACCTTCCCGGACGGGCGTCAGCGTAGCGAGACCATTCAGTGGCGACCGGACGACCCGACCACCCTGCTGTCTTCGGGGGCCGTGCGTATCGATCCTCCGGCCGGCAGCTATCCGGATCCCAATGTGCGTCGTAAGAATCAGATCGCCATTCAGGGTCTGTTCGCGCCCACCGAACAACTGCACGGCACCCTGCTCTCGTCGAGCTTCCCGGAGATGCGCAAGCCCGCGGTGGCCATCAACATCTATCGCGGAGATACGGGGCTGGACTCGGGTCGCGCCCAGTCGATCTTCGAGCTCGACCCCCGCATGATCGAGCAGAAACGGCTCAATCAGGTGGCACGCGCCAACCTGCTACCTGGACAGTCGGTCAAGCTCAATGACGGCACCATCGTCAGGTTCGACAGCGCCGTCAACTTCGTCAATCTGCAGGTGTCACGCGACCCCGCCCAACTGTGGGTGCTCGTCTTCGCGCTGACCATGATGGCGGGCCTGGTGGTATCGCTCATCATCAAGCGCCGTCGAGTCTGGGCGCGGCTGACCCCGGGGGCGGCCGCAGGTACGGTAAACGTCGAGTTGGGAGGGCTGGCACGCACCGACAGCTCCGGCTGGGGCGATGAGTTCGAGCGGTTATGCGACCGATGCCTTGAGGATCTGCCCGTCGCAAGGGCCGGGAACGGCCACAAAGATGAGGATGCCGAATGAATTCGACCAATATCGATGTGAATCTGGCCAGGTTCTCCGACTACGCCTTCACCTCGGCGATTGTGGTGATGGTCGGTGCGTTGGTGCTGTTGGCCATCGAGCTGGCCTACCGGCAGAGCAACAAGACCGCCCAGCGAGAGCTCGTCAGCTCCGGTGGTGAGGTGGTGTCCGCCGACGAGAATCAGCCGGGGCTGGTGGTGCCGCAGGGCAAGCGCCCCCTCGGCGAGCGGGTCGGTGGCGCCGGGTTGGCGCTTGTGTACCTGGGCATCGGACTGCTGTTGGCGTGCATCGTGCTGCGCGGTGTGGCCACCACCCGGGTGCCCTGGGGCAACATGTACGAGTTCATCAATCTGACGTGTGCCTGTGGTCTGGTCACTGCGGCCGTGGTGCTGCGCCCGCGTGCCAACAGCGCGGAGGGCCGCCGGGCGCTCTGGGTCTTCGTGCTGATTCCCGTGCTGATCCTGCTGACGGTGTCCGGCCGGTACCTCTACACCTATGCGGCCCCGGTGATGCCGGCCCTGCAGTCCTACTGGTTGCCCATTCACGTGTCGGTGGTGAGTCTCGGGTCGGGCGTGTTCCTGGTGGCCGGAGTGGCCAGCATCCTGTTCCTGGTCAAGATGTACTTCCCGGACAACACCCTGGTGCAGCGCCTGCCCGATGCCCAGTCTTTGGACCGGTTGGCGTACCGGACCACCATTTTCGGTTTCCCCATCTTCGGGTTCGGCGTGATCTTCGGTGCCATCTGGGCCGAGGAGGCATGGGGGCGGTTCTGGGCATGGGATCCCAAGGAGACCGTTTCCTTCGTTGCCTGGGTTATCTATGCCGCCTACCTGCACGCACGATCCACTGCGGGGTGGCGGGACAAGAAGGCGGCGTGGATCAACGTGGCGGGATTCGTGGCCATGGTGTTCAACCTGTTCTTCGTCAATCTGGTGACGGTCGGTCTTCACTCGTACGCTGGGGTGAGCTAGGCGGGAGGTCTGGGGGAACTGTTCCGCCAGATCGGTTCATCACACCTGCGATAGGGTGCGATGCTGAGTCCTTCTGAACAGTCGTTCCGGGCTCTCCGTGTCCGAACTGCACATCCAACCAATGCATTGGGGGATCGATGTCTGACTATCCCGCGCACCGCGCGCCGGATGGACCGTCGCCGTACGCCGACGAGGCGCAGGGTGGACCGACGGCCCCGCCGTGGGCAGCACAGGAGCCAGCGCAGCCGGTGATGTACGGCCAGAGCGCGCCGCAGCAGCCCCATGAAATGACCCAACAGTTCCAAGCGATCCCGTTCCAGGATCCGTTCGCGCCACAGCAGGACATCGCGGGCCTGGGTGGGCACGATCCCTCGGTGCCGTCGCTCAATACGCTCGGCGGCTCGTTCGCGCCGCTCGATTTCACGCCGTCCGGTGGGCAGGAGAGCACCGATCCCACCGCGATCGGTGCGGCCGGGTCATCCGGCGGCCAGGGCGGTCCCGGAGGCTTTAGGGCCGACAACCGATTCAGTGACTCGGCCGAGCGGCCCGCACAGTTGACGCCCTTCACGGCGGATCGCTGGGGCAGCGACACGCCCGCGTCGGGCATTCCCCAACAGGCCCAACAGGCCCAGCCGCCCGTCGGCGCCTCCCGGTACTACACCCCGGTCGGCGGTCAGCAAACCGGTATCGGATCCCAGATTCGGCCCGAGCTGCCGCCCTCCTCGCGTGATTTGTCCACGTCGGCGTTGTTGCGCCCGCACAAGCCGGCACCGTCGGCGGGTTGGCGCAAGACCGTCTACCGTGCGTCGTTCGGGACGATCAACCTCGGCGAGGGCACGAAGAAGACAGAGGAAAACGACCTCGTCGCCCAGGTGAATCAGCCGTTGCAGGGTTGCTACAAGATCGCTCTGCTGAGCCTCAAGGGAGGCGTCGGCAAGACCACTGTCACCGCAACCCTCGGCGCGACGTTCGCATCCATCCGCGGTGACCGGGTCATCGCCGTTGACGCCAACCCGGACCGCGGCACACTGAGCCAGAAGGTCCCGCTGGAGACGCCGGCAACGGTGCGTCACCTGCTGCGGGACGCCAACTCGATTCAGCGTTATAGCGATGTCCGTAGCTACACCTCACAGGGGCCGAGCCGTCTGGAGGTGCTCGCGTCGGAAAGCGATCCCGCGG
The DNA here is from genome assembly GCA_002013415.1 of Mycobacterium sp. D16Q14. Lineage (GTDB taxonomy): Bacteria > Actinomycetota > Actinomycetes > Mycobacteriales > Mycobacteriaceae > Mycobacterium. Next base: position 16,368 of record MAEX01000028.1, on the reverse strand, counting down.
TGTCCGAGGCGTTCAGCGCCGAGGACTACTCGCGCACGCTGGAGATTCTCGAGCGCTTCTACAGCGTGGTGCTCACGGACTGCGGTACCGGACTCATGCACTCGGCGATGTCCTCGGTGCTGGAGCAGGCCGACACCCTCGTGGTGATCAGCTCCGGCTCGGTGGACGGCGCGCGCAGTGCCTCCGCCACCCTGGACTGGCTCGATGCGCACGGACATCGCGAGCTGGTGCGCCGCTCGGTCGCGGTCATCAACGCGGTGCGTCCGCGTTCGGGCAAGGTTGACATGCAAAAGGTCGTCGATCACTTTTCGCGCCGGTGCCGTGCGGTGCGTTTGGTGCCGTTCGATCCGCACCTGGAGGAGGGCGCCGAGATCAGCCTGGACCGGCTCCGGCCCGCGACGCGGCGCTCGCTCATCGAGCTGGCCGCCGTCGTCGCGCAGGGGTTCACCGGCACACAGCGCCAGCAGCAGCAGACGTTCCAGGGCTAGCCGTTGGTTGCGCGGCCGCAGGCCGCGCAACCCTCAGTGTTCGGACGGATCGTCTCTACTGATGCGCCACAGGAATTCGGGGTCGTCGTCGGGGCCGGTCACGCGGGTCTGTGGACGGGTCGGGACCGACTGACTGATACGCCATCCGGCGTAGACCAGCGCGCCGAGCACGACCGCGATGAGCACGTAGTACACAAGAGCCTCCTGAACAACTAACTGCAAATATACGCGCGGCCAAGGCTGGTGTTCGGCGCAGCGATAGGGTGGTGACGTGGCTGAACGGTCGCCGGGGAGCCGGCTCGCTATCGACATCGCGTTGTACACGCTGGCGCGGTTGGGTCTCGCGGTCGTCCTGACGCTCGTCATCTTCTGGGTGGCCCGGCTCATCGGGTACGAGGACTTCCCCTTGGCGATCGCGATTCTGTTCGCCTTGATCATCGCGCTGCCGTTGGGCATGGCGGTGTTCGCACCGCTGCGTCACCGGGTGACCGCCAGCATTGCCGTCGTCGACGAGCGGCGCCGGGCGGAGCGTGCGGATCTGCAGGCGCGGCTGCGCGGCGAAAAGCCACAAGACTCCTAACCCACTTCCCGCCGCCACGCCATCTGGTGGCGGGCTCGTATCGCATCTTTTCGCCATAAGCGGGCGTGTCGACGCGCCCTCGACTGTCAACTTTGCTTGACAGTTTGTGATTGTCAATCTATGTTGACATTCATGAGCGATCTCCCGACGGCCGATCTGGACGACGCCGTCAGCAGTACCGATCCGGCAGTGGGGTTGCGGGCCGTGCAGGCGCTGCGGCGTCTGTGTGACCGGCTGGAAGCGATTCATGTCGCCAACGCCCGTGGACAGGGCTGGAGCTGGCAGGCCATTGCCGAGGCGCTCGAAGTCAGCCGTCAGGCAGTGCATCAGAAATACAACCGCGCGAGGAAGTGAGCAGCCATGTTTGAGAAGTTCCAGAAGTCGGCCAAGGTCGCCGTGGTGCTGTCTCAGGAAGAAGCCCGCGAGATGGACGAATCGCGTATCGGGGCTGAGCACGTTCTGGTGGGTGTCCTGGACAGTGCGAGCGGACCACTTTCGGAGCTGCTGGGCGGGTACGGGCTGATTGCCGATACCGTGCGCGACCGGCTGCGCACCGGGGCCCACGAGCCGCCACTCGATGATGAGGACGCGCAGGCACTCAAGGCCATCGGTATCGATCTGTCCCAGGTGCGCGACAGTGTGTCGAAAGTCTTTGGGCCGCAGACCTTTGACAAAGCGTTCGAAAAATCGGGGCGTCGTCAGGGCCGCGTGCGCGGTTGGCGTCCGTTTGGGATGATCCCGTTCAATTCCTCGGCCAAGAAGTGCCTGGAGCTGGCGCTGCGGGAAGCCATTGCGCATAAAGACAACTGGATCGCGTGCGAGCACATGGTGCTGGGTATTCTGCGCGGCGGCGATCCCGTGGCGCTGGCCGTGATCACCGAGCGTGTGCCCGCCGAGGAACTGCGCCAGGCTGTGGTCGGTTTGCTCGATCGGGCCGCCTAGCGGCTTTCGCCGTCGGCCGGCGTAGAGCCGGGGGATGCTCGGCTGGCGCATTATCATTAGGGCGCCTCATGGTCAATAGGTCGTCGGCCGCAGCCTGCGCCGGAATCTGCCAGTGACGACGAACCTACCGCGCTGCCGCCGCTTTGCTGCATCTTTTGCCCAGGTCGTGGACGGTTGTAACCACATCGTGGCCCGCATACCCCTTCCGGGGTAAGGGTTTATTGATTCCTTAACTTCAGATTGAGTGAAAGTGAACAATAGGTGTACTGTGGGTGACATACAAGCGGCGCCTAACGTTTTTGTTGTCAGTGGTTTCCCGGGGGCCGCACCTTAATACGCGGACTTAACGGAGTCACTATGTATGCACTCACGACGGCAAGAAACGTTCTTTGTTGTACGGCGTTGTTAGCTCTTCCCCTGTTTGGATTGGGGATGAAGGGCGTTGATGTTCTGCGCGAGCCGGCGGTCGGGGAGTCGGTATTGGCGGGCCCGATCGAGCCTCCGATACCCGGACCGGGTGTGGGAGATGGTTCGCGTCAGTCGTTCACCAATCAGCAGCCCGGCAGGGATGGCAACAGCGGCTGGGGAACGCTTCCCCAGGGCCAGGGGCATGCGTGTCAGAACAGCTGGATATTTTGCGATGCCACCGGTAACCCGAATCGCACAGATCTGCCTCCGGGCTTCAACCAGGGGGGCGGATGGGTGAGTGCGCCGGACCACACCGGTGTTACGTGCCAAAACACAGGTGTTGTCTGTAAGAACTTCTCCTAAGGCCGTCGCGGCCCCAAGGGATTTAGCTCAGCCAGGCGAGGGCTGAGGCGGTGAGAATCGCCCAGCCGAGCATGGCGAGTCCGGTATCGCGCAGCGTCGGGATCAATGCTGGCCCTTGCGCTTTGGTGACAACCGGTCGGGCAGCCTTAACCATTAACGGCAACATTACAAGCCCGAGCAGGCGCCATGGGTGCCCGAAACCCAGTCCGACGCTCACCAGGGCCGGAACCGTCAACAGTGCCGGGAACAGGATGCGGGTGCGCGCGTCGCCCAACCGCACGGCCAGCGTGATCTTGCCGGATTCTCGGTCGGTGGGGATATCGCGCAGATTGTTGGCGACTAGTACCGCACTGGAGAAGCTGCCGATCGTCACCGCCAGCGCCAGGCCGATCGGGCTGACCGCCGATGTCTGCACATACTCGGTGCCCAGTACCGCCACCAGGCCGAAGAATATGAAGACGGCAATTTCGCCAAAACCGCTGTATCCGTACGGTTTCGACCCGCCGGTATAGAACCACGCACCGGCGACGCATACCGCGCCGACAGCCACCAGCCACCAGGCGGTGGTGATGGCCAGCGCCAATCCCGCTGCCGCGGCCAGGGTCAGGAACGCGATGGCGACGGCTTTGACCGCCGACGGTGATGCCAGACGGGAGCCAACCAGCCGCAGCGGTCCCACCCGGTCGTCATCGGTCCCGCGGATTCCGTCCGAATAGTCGTTGGCGAAATTGACGCCGATGATCATGCTCACCGATACGGCCAGCGCTAGAAGCGCTTTCCACCAGACGGGGCTGCCGGCTGTTGCTGCGGCGCCTGTGCCGGCGATGACCGGGGCGAGGGCGTTGGGCCAGGTGCGGGGGCGGGAACCTTCGATCCATTGCGCGATGCTGGCCATATGGCCGATCCTGCCATGGCCACGTCCGAATATTCGCTACGGGAAGATCAAGCCAGGTGTTTTCGACAGTGCCGCGGAAAAACGTGCCTGTACGTCGCGCCAATTCACCACGTTCCAGAAAGCCTTGACGTAGTCGGCCTTCAGGTTCTTGTACTGCAGGTAGCACGCATGGTCAACGACGTCCACGCCGAGGAGCGGGACGGTTCCGAACGGCACGTTGGACTGTTGGTCGAACATCTGGAAAGTCAGCAGCTTCTTGCCTAGGGTGTCGTACCCGAGCCATGTCCAGCCCAAGCCCACCAGATCGAGTGGTTCACGTGGCCGCCGAGATTGAACGCGAGGTTCTTTTCCAGGAGCAGGATCGTGGCGTTGTCACCCTTCACCCGAGCTTCGGCGAGCTGTTCCACGGCATCATTGGCGTCTTTGACGTATGCGGCATGGTGCTTGTCGTGGTGCAGTTGGTTGATTTCGGCGGAAATATGCGGCCCCAGGGCTGAGTAATCCCAGTCGAGATTCGGCAATTCATACACGCCGGTTGACTCCCTCGTGGGGGCCGTTCCTTCCCCGGGTCTATCGGCACATGACGCGAGTGCCAGGACTCCGGCCGACGCCGCGGTGGCTGTCAGGAACTGTCTTCGATGTAGTTGAGGACTAATCGAATTCATTTCTCCACCGTAGCCTTGGCCGCAGGCTCGTCAAGGCCGGAGAGCAGAAGGCGTTATCGGCGGGCGAGTGTGAATTTCCGTCAGCAATTGATGCGCCTGCCGCACAATCGCGCGGAGCGGTAGTGTGCGCTCCGCTATTCGGCTGCGGCAACGATGTCTGTATTGCTTCGTGGAATTAAGAAAATTGCAGGCAAAATTTGTTGGGAACTATTGTATGTATTTGTGCGACTAATTATTTGTTGTATTGCGGCTACACACCCCAACTGGCGGCAAGCCAAAGCGTTGAACGACAATATCGGCATGCTCGCGGTGATCGGTGGTAGCGGTTTCTACTCGTTCTTCGACAAACCGGTGCGGACCGTCACCCCGGCGACGCCGTACGGGCAGGCCAGTGCGCCCATCACGATTGGGCTGGTGGGGGAGCGCGAAGTGGCGTTTCTGCCCCGGCATGGCAGTCGCCACGAGTTCTCGCCGCACACCGTGCCCTATCGCGCCAACATGTGGGCGCTACGTGCCCTTGGGGTGCGCCGGGTCTTTGCGCCGTGCGCCGTGGGCAGCCTCACCCCCGATCTGGGTCCCGGCACCATCGTGGTGCCCGATCAGCTGGTGGACCGCACCAGTGGGCGTGAGCAGACATTCTTCGACAGTGCCGGTATCCACGTGGAATTCGCTGACCCCTACTGCCCCGGGCTGCGCGCCGTATCGCTGCAACCAGAGACCGTCGACGGCGGCACGATGGTGGTGGTGCAGGGGCCGCGGTTCTCGACACGGGCCGAAAGCCGGTGGTACGCATCGCAGGGTTTCACTCTGGTCAACATGACCGGATATCCCGAGGCGGTACTGGCTCGCGAGCTTGAAATCTGCTATGCCGCAATCGCTTTGGTCACCGATTTGGATGCCGGAATCGAACACGGCCAGGGCGTCCGGGCGGTTGACGTGTTCGCCGAGTTCGAGCGGAACATCGGCGGATTCAAGGAGCTGGTGCGCTCCGCGGTGACCGCGACCGAATCCGTCGACACCTGTGGGCACTGCCGTGCACATGACGGCGTCACACTGCCGATCGAACTTCCCTAGGGAGCGTAGCGCGTCTGTCCGTGCGGATTCTTGGTAAAGGACAGCACCTTCGACGGAACAACCTTGTATACGGCGGCGAACTGATCGCCCTCGCCGAATCCGCCCTCACTCGGCGTGAATTTCCAGTCCTCGCCGTACTTTTCGAAGTAGGCGTTCGCCAGTTTTTGTAGGGCCGCGGCATCGAGCACCCGTTCGGCTGTTCCTTCGACGACGACATCATGTCCGTCATTCCAGGTATTGACGCCGGTCGTGACGGCCACCGTGCAGTTCGCGTCGAGATTGCGTGCCTTCTGCTCGGTAGACCCGGTACAGAACACGAAGAAGTCCCCCTGCCACAGCCCGACCAGAGGAGTCGTGTGTGGGCTGCCGTCGGCGCGGACGGTGGTCATCCAGTACAGCTCGGCGGCGGCCAGTAGCGCCGATACGTCGCGCCATGCGGGCGCGGTGGCATCGGGCTCGCTGAACCGCTGATCGAAATGGGAGGTAAGGGTCATGGTGATAGAGACCCCGCCCGTCACCGAGATTCATCGCGGGTACCGTAACGCCATGCGTGATTCGGTCACCGTGCACATCGCCGCTCCTGCCGACAAGATCTGGGAACTGGTCAGCGATATCACCAACACCGGGAAGTTCAGTCCGGAGACGTTCGAGGCCGAATGGCTCGACGGCGCCACCGGCCCTGCGGTGGGTGTGCGCTTCCGCGGTCATGTGAAGCGCAATCAGAAGGGGCCCGTCTACTGGACGGTGTGCCGAATCGTCGACTGCGACCGCGGTCGGTCCTTCGGTTTCGCGGTGCTCTGGCCCAACGGTAAGACGGTGAACACTTGGCGCTATCGGTTCGAGCCCACGGGCGACGGTACGGATGTCACCGAATCCTTTGAGCTGACACCGACGTTGCCGCTGCGCATCTACTGGGCGCTACTCGGCTGGGCACGCGGACGCACCAACCGTAACGGCATGCGTGAGACCCTCAACAGGATCAAAGCGGTCGCCGAGGCTCGCTGATCAAGGGGCGGCGTCGAGTGCTGACAGGCCACGCCCCTCGGACCACACCGGGCTCTCGATAAAGTGGTTGTCATAGCTTTCCTGCGCGGCCCGCAGCTCGCTGATATCGGCCTGGCCGTGTACGATTCGGTCCAGCAGCCGAAAGTAGTCGAAGCGCTGTACGCCGGGGGAGAGCACCGTGAAAATATTGGCATCGCTGTCGCCGGTGGCGCCGAACGCGTGCGGCATCAGCCGGGGAACCAACAGTGTGTCGCCCTGTTCCAGCACCTCGATGCGATCTCCCGCCAGGATTTCCAGCCGCCCCGACACCAGGTAGAACAACTCGGTGGATCGAGTGTGAAAATGCGGGGCAGCGCCATTCGCGCCCTTGGGCAGGTAGATACTCAGGACGCTGACCGCCCCACCCGTGACGTCGGAGTCCATCACCAATCCGGTCTCGTTCCCGGCCGCGGTGCTGACGATCTCGCGGTCGCCGTCCCGAACCAGAGGCGCCGGATCCGGCTCAAACTCTTCACGTGTCATGGCATCAACGCTATGAACTCAAGTCAGCTTGAGGTCAAGAGAAGCGTTTGACGAGGGCGCGGCGGTCCAGTTTTCCGATCCCGCGCCGGGGTAGTTCGTCGAGAAGGTGCAGTTCGCGCGGGGCGGCGGTGTCTTCGAGTGCCGCAGTGATATGCGCCCGCAGATCCTCCAACGTCGGGGTGCCTTCCGGGGAGGGCACCACCGCGACAGCGACGCGCTGGCCGAGCCGGTCGTCGGGCACGCCGAACACAGCGCATTCGGCGACCATCGGGTGAGTGGCCAGAACCGCCTCCACCACCTGCGGAACCACGGTAAGCCCACCGGTGCCGATGGCCTCGTCCAATCTTCCCAGCACCCGTAATCGGCCCTCGTAGAGCTCGCCGAAGTCCTCGGTATGGAACCATGTGGGATCTGCAAATGCCTTGTGGTCCGGCATATTTCGATACCCCGATGCCACGGTGGCGCCACCGAGGCTGATCCGGCCTTCCGGGCCGATGCGCACCTGGACGCCCGCGAGGGCCAGGCCGTCGTACACGCACCCGCCGCAGGTCTCGCTCATTCCGTAGGTCCGGACCACCGGGACACGGGCCTGCTCTGCCCTAATGGCGACGGAGGCGGGTAGCGGACCGCCACCCAGGAGTACGGCGTCAAAGGAGGCGAGCGCCTCCGATGCCACGGGATCGTCCAGCACCTTCACCAACTGTGTTGCCACCAAGGAGATGTACCGGCGATTCCCGGTCATTTCGGCGGACCCCCGTACGAAGTCGGATAGGGAGAAGCCGGCCGACACGTCAATGACGACGGGTTCGGTTCCGGCCTGGATGCTGCGCAGCAGCACCTGCATTCCGGCGATGTGATGGGGTGGAAGTGCCAGCAGCCATTGGCCGATACCGCCCAGGCGGGCGTGCGTGGCCGAGCCGCTGGCCGCGAGGGCATCGCCGGTGAGCATGGCGCCCTTGGGTTTTCCCGTTGTGCCTGACGTTGAGACCACCACCGCGACGTCCTCGGCGATCGGTTTATCGGCGGCGAGCTCAGAGGCGAGGAAATGGGCCTGATCGGCGTCGTCGGCGGGTACGGGCAAGATCGCGTCGCCGCGGCCGTCCAGCAGCTCCGCCAGGCGGGGCAGGAGGCCAAGCATGGTCTGCCCGCTCGGTACGGGCAGGGCGCGCAGTAGCCGGGTCACGCCGGGTGGTCGGAGGCCTGACCGGAGCCCGGCTCGTCACGATGATCCGCGGGCTCACGCGGATCATCAAGGGGCCAACCCTTTTTCGCCAGTCGCTCGCGGACGCGCTCGATATCTTCTCCGGTCGGCAGCTCATCGGTTACCTGGGTGATGAGCACGGCGATGTCGATGTTGTCGAAGTCGCCCCGGGCCATCAGTTCACGCGCCACGGTTTTGACTTCGTCATTGCTCAATCTGCGTCCCAGTAGCGCCAGCAGCGGAACATAGTCAGGTGGCGGGACGCCTTCGGGGTACCCCGCCCGAAGCCAGGTGACGATCTTGCTTAGAAATGCGTTCACGGCCTCAAACTCCTGTACGGACGGGCGGCCGTCCTGTTCGTATCGACTGCTAGGGATCGTAGTGCTGTTGGCGGGCGTTGTCGCCAGGCAAAACTAGCCGCAATCAGCCAGGAAGCCCGCGTCCAATCCGAACAGTCAGCACCCGGAAGGTTAACGGAATGTGAACTCCTTGCGGGAAATATCAAACTGGCCGGTCAGCGCCCAAACTTGCTCTTCCATCAGCTGGTCAAAGTCAAGGCCTTTACCCCAGAATTAGCGCCATGGACGCAACCATGATCATTCTGGTGCTGTTGATCGCAACGGCATTGGCCTTCGACTTCACCAACGGGTTTCATGACACCGGTAACGCCATGGCGACGTCCATCGCAACGGGTGCGCTCAAGCCCAAGACCGCGGTTCTGCTCGCCGGCGTCCTCAACCTGGTCGGTGCCTTCCTCTCCGTAGAGGTCGCCGTCACCGTGACCACCTCGGTTATCAAGGTGCAGGACAGTAAGACCGGTCATCTGCTGCCCAACATCACCCCGTCCATGGGTCTGACGATCATCTTCGCGGGCCTCATCGGCGGCATCCTGTGGAACCTGCTGACGTGGCTCTTCGGTATTCCGTCCAGCTCGTCGCACGCGCTCTTCGGTGGCCTTATCGGTGCTGCCCTCGCCGCCATCGGTTTGTCGGGCGTGAAGTGGGACGGCATCCTGCAGAAGGTCATCATCCCCGCGTTCGCCGCGCCCCTTATCGCGGGCCTGGTCGCCGCCGCCGGCACCTGGCTGGTCTACCGCCTCACCCGCAACGTGGTGAAGAAGCGTCGCGAGGAGGGTTTCCGCTGGGGCCAGATCGCCACCGCGTCCCTGGTTGCGCTGTCCCACGGAACCAATGACGCGCAGAAGACCATGGGCGTCATCGCCCTGGCGCTCATCACCACCGGCCATCTGTCCGGAAACGTCAAGGAGACCGGTCTGCCGTTCTGGATCATCGCCAGCTGCGCTCTCGCGATCGGCCTCGGCACCTACCTCGGGGGATGGCGAGTCATCCGCACCCTGGGCAAGGGCCTCGTCGAGATCGAGTCGCCGCAGGGTCTGGCCGCCGAAGCGTCCTCGGCCGCGATCATCCTGAGCTCCAGCGCCGCCGGTATGGCCCTGTCCACCACGCACGTGGCCACCGGCTCCATCCTGGGCAGTGGCGTCGGCAAGCCCGGTGCCGAGGTGCGCTGGGCCGTGGCCGGGCGCATGGTGCTGGCCTGGCTGGTCACCTTGCCTGCCGCCGGTATCGTCGGCGCGCTGTCCTACTGGGTGTCCAAGGGCATCGGAGATCTCACCACTCCGATGGTCGGCGACCTCATCATCTTCGGCCTGCTCGTCGTGCTCTCCGGTTACATGTGGTGGCGTGCTCAGCAGGAGAAGGTCGACTCCAGCAACGTCAACGCCGACTGGGACGACGCCACCAACTCGGTGGTGCCCGCCGATGTCCGCGAGTCCAAGACCGAAGTGCCCGCCGAGAGCAAGGATGCCTCGAAGCAGGACTCCGCCAACGACACGGCCTCGGTCTAACCCAGTCCAGCGCAGTAGACCCAAAGAAATAGTAAGGAAGCCTCAATGAACTACTTGGAAGCCATCGGCAAGGTGCTCGTTGTTGGGTTGGTCCTCGGTGCGGGTCTGCCGGCGGTGTTCGCGGCGGGCCTGGTCGCCTACTCGTCGGGTGTTGGCGGCACCAATGAGGACGGCACCGTCGCCGCACCCAATCCGGCCGTGAAGTTCCTGGGACTGGCGCTCTTCACTCTGGTCGGAGCGGTTGTCGTCCTCGCGCTGTTGTGGATTACCCGGACGACGATCATCCACCACACGGGCATCGACTTCTTCCCGTTCGTTAAGTAGTAACGCGACCTACTCCAAAGACACCCGGCGGAAGCTACCGCCGGGTGTCTTTGCGTAGTGGGTGGTCCGGGGGGATCTGCACGAAGATCAGCGTGACGCCGTCGGGGGCCGCGACATGCATCTCATGCAGGCCCCACGGCTCCTGTTGTGCGGCGCGGCTTATCGATGCGCCGTGGCCTTCGAGGTCGGCCTGGGCCGCGTAGACGTCGCGCACCTGGAGCCAGAGCGCACCGGGAAATGCCGTGGGGGGTCCGTCCGCTTGGCCGTGTCCGGCGATCTCGATGAGGGATTGTCCGGCGAAGAACACCATGCCCGCGCCGTAGTCGCGCGCGACAGCAAGGCCCAGCGTGTCCCGATAGAACTCCAGCGTCGCGTCATAGTTATTAGGCCGCAACAGTATTCGGCTGGACAATATCTCCATACCTGTGTCTACCACGGGTATGGAGCCCTATCAGAGGGTTTCGCGCCCCGACATAGCCACCTTTGTCACCAGGCTGGGTGCCACGGCATTGGTGGCGGCTGACATCACCGAGATCCTCGGCGCGATGCGCACCACGCGAGTGCGGGCCGCCAGCACCATCCACTCGGCGGCCTCCGCGGAGGTCAGCGCCGCCGCGTTGGTGTATGCCTCGGTGGGCGCGATCATCGGGGTGCGCACCAACGGGAAGTACAGGGTGGTGGTGTGCACGTTGTACTTGCCGTATTCGGCGTCCACGATTCGGCTGACCGTCGACAGCGCGGCCTTGGAGGCGTTGTACACGGCGAACTGCGGCACGACGTCCGTGAGCACGCCCCAGGTGGCCACGTTGATGATGTGACCGCTGCGACGTTCGACCATGCCGGGGGCGAACCCGCGGATTAGCCGCAACGGCGAGAAGTAGTTGAGCTGCATGGTCCGCTCGGCGTCATGCCAGCGATCCAGAGACTCGTAGGTCTTGCGCCGGATGGAGCGACCGGCGTTGTTGACCAGGATGTCGACGCCGCCATGGCGTTGGTTCACGGTCTCCACCAGCTTGTCGATCGCGTCCAGGTCGGATAGGTCGCATGCGATGGCATCCGCGGTGCCGCCGGCGGCGGTGATACGCGCGGCGACCTCGTTCAGCAGGTCTTCACGCCGTGCCACCACGATGACCTTGGCGCCGAGCTTGCCGAATTGGTACGCGGCCTCCTCGCCGATACCCGAGGACGCGCCGGTGATGAGGACGCGCTTGTCCTTGACCGAGACACCGTAGTTTGCGTCGAGCTTCGCCCGAAGGAGCGATGGGCTGGGGAAAGGCTGCATCAGGGCACGCGCAAAGGCGGTGTTGAGCCGCTTGCTCACCGAGTTCTTACTCACGAGTATGAACCGTATAAGCGCACGCTTCGTAACGCCAGCGCGGGTCACGGTTTCCGCTCAAAAGGGTATCTGACCTGCAACAATCCCATCCCCGCGAGCAAGTAGCTATTTAGTTCCCCCATGGAAACCACTCTCAGCTCATTCGCAGCCTATCTCCGGCTTCGCAACCTCACACCCAAAACGATCGAGCACCGGCTTGGCCAAATAGACAGGCTCGCTCGCTGGCTCGGCGACACGCCCCTGCTGGAAGCGACCCCGGAACAGCTCGAAGTATGGCAACGCGCTTTGAGGGTCTGCCCGTCGAGCATTCAGACGTACAGTTCGCATGTCTGCGCCTTCTACCAGTGGGCGTATCGGTGCGGTCTCACTAGCGAGTATGTGGCAAAAGACTTGGTGCAACCCAAGATTCAGCGCCGTATGGCACGCCCCATTCCAGAAGAGCACCTACAGATCGCCCTCAATGGAGCGTCGATCGGCTCTGACATCCACGCCTGGCTGCTGATGGCCGGATACTGCGGGTTGCGCGCTGGGGAGATCGCGCAGACCTCACGCAACGACTTCCGACCCGATGGGGTTGGCGGTGCATTCCAGACTGTCCACGGCAAGGGCGGCAAGCAACGCATCGTCAGGGTTGCGCCTGAGGTGTTACAACGGTTGGCCATTCACATGCGCCAACCGGGGCCGCTGTTCTATCGCCCGCGGGGCGGTGTTGTGACCCCGAACTACGTGTCGGTGACCGGATCGGACTACCTCGCTGGATTGGACCTGCCCTACACGCTTCACACCCTCCGGCATCGGTTCGCAACGTCATTGGCCGACATGGGCGCCGACATCCGGGATATCCAGGAAGCGCTTGGCCACGAAAGCCTCGCTACGACAATGCGATACCTGGCGTACTCGACACGGCGCGGCGCGGCTTCGATCGATGCGCTTGCATCTCGGCTATGCCCGTCGAACCGTTCCACTCCTGCGACCGACACATCAGAGAGGTCCGTCACATGATCACCCCGGGGACCGGCCAGCAGACTGTTGATCAGGCCGCGCGAGTGCACGGATGGATCGCCAACGGCGGGGACAACGGCGAGCTGATCTATCGGCGGCCCGGCACCCCGTCGTGGGTGAGCATCATGTACGCGCACACCGGCGTGATCCTGTGGGCCGACGGACAGGACAGCCGTCGCGCACCCTGGCACTTCGCCGGGATCGACAAGGTGGATCGGCTGGTGTCGTTCCTCGCCGGAAACTAGGCCGACCGCAGTACGATCCGCGCATGAGCCTCATGCAGAGCACCGCAACGGCTGCGGTCATCACCGCGTTGGCCGTTTTGCTCGCGCCCGCCGCACGCGCCGATGAGTACGACAGCATCGAGGCCGACCTGAAGGCCGCGAACGTGCCGACCAGCTTCAAAGTCATCGCATCTATCGGTGCGTTCTGCACGCTCAAGACCAATGCGTTTTACGCCGGCCAACTGGATGAGGAAAAGGTCACCGGAGTATTAACCAAGCAGGGGATGACTAGCGGCCAGGCCGAGGTGGTGTGGTCGTCGATCAGCAAGAATTGTGTGCCCAAGTCCAACTAGGGCGCGCCGACGGAAGGTCTGGACTATGGTCGGCTCTTTAGCTCTCATCACCGTGGCCGGAGCGGTCGCCTCGGCCCTAGTACTCGCTCCGGCAGCGAATGCAGACGACCCCGTACCGCCGGGCTGTCAGACCGACCGCGTGGGAGTGTTCGGCACGCAGTTCCGAACCATCTGTGACGATCCGATAGCCCCGGACGGTTCGTGGCAGCGGACACGTCAGACCTACATGCCTGGTCAGCGCTTCGCCGTTGCGACGAGCGTCTACACCGTCGCCCCTGACGCCATCCCCCCTGGCGAGCCCGGGCACATCGAATGAGGTCGCTCGTGTTGGCCGCGATGATCGCCCTCGGGTGCGCACCCATCGCGCACTCCAGTCCTCAACCAGCCGGGATTGTGTGCGACATGCTGCGCAAGTACCCCGGCATGGGTCCGGTCGATGTGGCCCTGACGTTTGTCGAGGATCAACACCTCTACCGCAGCTACGATGCCGCCAGGGCTGTCGTGGACAAAGAGGTCATGAGCGAGTGTCCCGAGCTGGCGACCCGCGGTCGCTGAGCTACCTCATATTTCGGAGCGAAACCGGAAACGTCGCAGCTCAGTCGGGCTGAGCCTTCTGTCCCGTTAACGCCAAAACGCGCCCTCACCGGGTGGGGGGTGAGGGCGCGCTGTCGTTGACGTTCCCGGGCTACTTGAAGTCGCGCAACCGGTCGGTGATCTCATGCTCGAAGGCCAAGCGGTCCTTGCGCTCGTCGCGTAGTTCGCCACGTAGGCCGCCGATGTCGCCTCGCATGCCACGCAGATCACGTCCGAACTCTTCGAGGCGAGTGAGAACGTCGTCGAGCTGGCCTCCTACCCCGTCCACGTCGTCGCGGAGGTTCGTCTTGTGACTGTTCTTGACCTGGTGGAGCACGGCCCGAAGGTCTTTCCGGTACAGCCCGAGCACGAGCGCCACCAGGCCGATGACCACCCAGGTGGCCAGCTCCCATCCGTCACGTGCCAGGGGCGGTAACGATGGCCAGTCAGCGAGAAAGGGCACGATCACTCGGACGACCCACCTGTCCCGCCGCCGCGGATGTCTTGCGCAAGCTTGAGACCACCGAGGCCGGTGCCGATTAGGCCAGCACCAGAGATGATCCATTGCAGCGCGTCGTCAGCCGTCATCTTGCCGAGCGCGACGAGGGTGACGGTCCCGCCGAGCACGGATAGGAACATGACCGCGTAGACGATCAGGCGGGTGGTGTCGTTCTGCGGTATCGGATTGGGCATGGCGGATCCTTTCGAGGGGGTTGTGGCTACGGGAGCTTCCAGGCGGTCCAGGCCGGGGGTCCGTCGTTCCACCACGAGACGGTGCCGGGAACGGTGAATACCGTTGCGTCGGAGACTTTCTCGGTGATGATCTGCGCGGCGCAGTCCACCGCTGTCAGGCCACGCCAGAACGTTTCGGGCTGGTCGTGGTAGTGAAAGTGCGCGTTGGTCGAGACAAATTTGAGTGCGGCGGCGATGGTTTGGATGATCTGCGGCAGCAACGTGAACAGTTTCATCACGTCGAGGATCTGGCCGCCGACCTGGTTGGTCGGCCCCGTGGTGACCAGGTTGGCCACTGCGGACAGTGCCCCGGCTCCCGGCAGCGATGAGGCCAACAGTCCGAGCAACTGTCGGCCCACCGTCGACATGAACAGGTTGAACAGGTAGGCCGCGAAGTCGAGCGAGATTTCCATGCGGGTGAGGATCTGGTACAGCCACGGCAGCAGTCCCACGGCGTTGGGGTACATGTCGCCTTCGTGGGTGAACTGGTAGGTGATCGGGACCGCCCAGTCCGGCCCGAACACACCCGAGATGCCCTGGCCGCCCGGATCGTTGCCGAGTAGCGTCGGACCGCCGCGGCGCGAGGGGCCACCGAACCCGATGATCAGCTTGATTTCGTCGCGTCGGTCCTCGGGCCATTGCAGAAGCGCGGTGTTCACCACGTCATCGCCCATGCTGTAGCCCATCCACACCTTCGGAACCCCGACCATGGGCAGCGCTAGGCGTAGCAACTCGGTGCTGCCCTCGGCGCGCGCATCCACATAGGAGTGGGTGGGGTCGCCCATCAGGAACGCATCAGTGGAGAACCCGACGCCCTGCTGCACGAACCGCTTCTCTTTCGCCTTGGGTGCGATGAGCACGACACCGAGCCGGGTTTTGCAGTCGTAGGTGAGCACCCCGGGCTTGTCGTTGAACTTCGCATCCTCGGTGGCGGCGAGATACTCCTGCATGTTGCGCAGCGCCCGGTCGGTGGCCACGTCGAAGACACCCGACTCGATCACGCCCAGGTTATGCGCGTCCGATCGGCCGGCGTACGCGAACAACAGCCGGTGTTGCAGCTTGCGGATCTCATCGGTCGGACCCATCAACGGATCGGCCAATTGCGGCTGTTGCCAGGCCATCACAGCACTCCCGTCTTTCCTTGGTCGTTGGAACCAGTGACCTTGTCTCGGATCTCGGCGACGGCCTCGACGAGCGTCTGGCCGCCAAGCTGGTTCCAGCGCATGGTGAGCTGGTCATCGGCGGGGCCGACCGGCTTTGGGGCCGGGGGTGTCACGACGGGCGGCGTGGTGACCGTGCCGCTGTACTTGGCGACGGCAGCGCTGAATACGTCCCACGGGAAGTTGGGGCCAACGTCGGTGTGGTCGTTGCCGTCCCTGAGGAACTTGGTGCAGTAGTTATGATCAGCCGCACCTGGGGGAGCGCTGTAGTTCGGAGCGATCACCCGCGCCTTGAGCTTGGGGTACTTGGCGCAATCCTGGACGAACAGGTAAGCCGCGGCTTCGATGGTTCCGCGTTCGTTGTCCAGCCATTCTTGGCGAGTCCAATCGGAGCGGCTGCCTGCAATGCAGAAGTTGATTGATCGGCTATTGGAGTTGCCGACCGCCCAGCACGCCTCGTCGGTGTCCACACAGTCAACGACCGTGGTACCGCCGTCGTTGGCTGTGCTGCCCGTGTAGTGGTACGAAACCGGGTTGGCGCTCCCCTTCGTAGATTCCAGGAAGTTTCGCAACTCAAGGGCGGCGTCGTTGCGGTTGTCGCTCCCCTTCGGCGGCTCTTGTGTGTGGAGCAACCAGAGGTCAACATCCGCGACGTTG
>MAEX01000027.1 GCA_002013415.1 Mycobacterium sp. D16Q14 | reverse complement strand
GGCCTCCTTGTAGGCTGCTTGCAGTGGCCCCGACGGCCGGGTGGTTCTTGGCAGAGGTGCCCGCCGTCGGGGTTTTCCTATTCAGTTGTGGCAGTGAGGTTTTTGGCTCACGCCGAGGCGGCGGTCGCGAGTTTGTCCGCGCCGCCTAGTCGTTTATGAAGTTCTTGGAGTCCCTTGGGTGTGACCCGAATCAGTGGGCCGGATGTGCGCATTTCCCCGGTCGGCTCATAGAGGTACGGAGTACTGAGCTTTTCGGCCAAGCGCCCGGATTCGATCTGCGTCTGGTACGCCTTCCATTCACCGGTGCCGCTGTGACGGAAGATCCACCGCTGGTCAGCAAGGAAGTCGAACAGCCGGTTACGACCGATCGAGATCGCGGGGTCGCGGCTAAGTACCTTGGCGGCGTCGGCCACCGAGTAGTCGCCGGACGAGTCGGCCATGTGGGACCACGCCGAGGCGGGCACCTCCAGCTCCTTGGCTCGCATCTCGGCATGTACGCGGGCGCGTGCCTCGGCGTCGGCGCGCTCCTCGGCCTCGACGACCCACTGTGCGAGCTGCTTCTTGGAGGGAAGCTCGCGCGGGTGGGCAGGGTACTGGCTGTAGGTGCCGGTCTGGCGGATGGCGGGCAGCACCGACCCGAACACCCATGTCTGGAACCGCGCGACGCGTGCACGCATCTCGGGGTGGGTGACGCGAGCGGCCTGACGCTGACTGAGGGCACGATAAAACCCCGCCTCCGTGAGGTAGCCGACGAGTTGCTCGCCGCCGGGGGTCCGGACTAGCTCGGACCCCTTCTCGGAGTCGGGGATGTTGCGCATTAGGTCGAACGCCTCGCGGAACCCGAGGGCGCGTGCAATCTGTGGCGCGGGTACGTGGAACCCGTCGACCTCATCAGGTCGGATGGTCAGGGTGGTGGTGTCGTCGAAGCGGAACGCCTGTACGTCGCTCACGAGGCAGACGCCTTGACCAGCTCATCACGCAGCGCCTCGATATCACCGCGACGGAACAGGAACGCACCCGTGCGACCTGGGAGCTTGCGCGTTGCCTTAACCCGGTCGAGTGCTACCCAGCGCAGGAGAGTTGCGCGGTCGCGCTCCAAGATCTGGCATGCTTCGGCTGCAACGATCTCCTCGTCTGCCCTTGTGTTGTGCATTGCACAAACATAAGTACATGCATGTAATTAGTCAACCGCACGGTGCGGCGTGTTTGCATAAACCATTGCACTCCGCCGGTTTGTGTTGCACCCGCTACGTTATTGTGCGAAAGTTGTTGCATGACTATCAGCATGGATTCTGTGCAGATCCCTGAATGGGACATGGCCGACCGGCTAGCCAAGTCGCTGCGGGTCGCGCACTTGTCCAGCATGGAGATGGCCGAGTACCTAGAGGTTCACAGGAACACGGTCAGTGCATGGCTGAACGGCCGGAGCGAGCCGAAGCGGCCTCAACTCATAGCTTGGGCGCTCCGGACAGGGTTGTCGTACGACTGGATCAAGAACGGGACCGACCCCAACCAAGGTGGTGGCCCCGATGGTGATGGGAGCTGCCCGGGGGAATCGAACCCCCGACCTATTCATTACGAGTGAATTGCTCTACCGACTGAGCTAGGGCAGCGTGCCGGGCGAACCCAGCGCCCGAAAGTCTACGGCACCCCCGCCGCGACTCCCAATCTCATTCCGACGGGCGCAGCGCCTGCCCCGCCGTCGCGACCAGGGCATCGATTGCGAACTTGGGCTTCACGTTCACCGCGAGTGCCTCGCGGCACTCCAGGACGGCCTCGATGCATTGCAGGAGCTGTTCGGGCGGCACCCTGTCGACCATCGGCCCAAGCCGGTCGGCCATATCGGGGTGATGCAGTGTCACCCGGCCCTCCTCGGCAGCGCCGAACGATAGCACCAACGCGTCGCGGAAGTAGGTGGCCAGATCGATGAGTGTGCGGTCCAGGGCATCTCGTGATGCCCGGGTCTGACGCGACTTTTGCTTACGCTCAAGGTCCTTCAAGACACCCGCGGACCCGCGCAGTGCGGTCGCCGCACCCTTGCCGGTACCCCCGGCCCCCAACGCCGTCTTCACTTCTTCCTCTTCGGCCTCGTTACGCGCTGCCGTCAGCTCCTTGGCCTCGACATCGGCGCTGGTCACGAGTTCCTCGGCCGCGGCATACGCCCGCGTCGGGGTGGCGGCCTCCCTGGCCAGCCCCAGCGCCCGTAGACGCCGTGCACGGGCCTGCTCATCGGTGGCAAGTCTGCGTGCCCGGCCCACATGGCCGCCGCTCACCGAGGCCGCCCACTGCGCCTGCTCGGCATCGATCCCGTCGCGTTCCATCAGCACCTGCGCGATGGCCGCCACCGACGGAGTGACGAGCGCCACATGCCGACAGCGCGAGCGGAGGGTGATCGAAATGTCCTCGGGGTCCACCGACGGTGCACACAGCAAGAACACCGTCCGCGGCGGCGGCTCCTCGACAACCTTCAGCAGGACATTGCCGGCACCCTCGGTCAACCGGTCGGCATCCTCGATGAGCACCACCAGCCAGCGCCCGGTGCTCGGCCGGCGCCAGGCCGCCTGCACAATGGCGCGCATCTCATCCACGCCGATCGACAATCCCTCGGGAACGACTCTGCGCACGTCAGCATGGGTGCCGGCCATCGTGGTCGTGCAGGCACGGCATTCCCCGCAGCCCGCGGCACCTTCCGATTCGCACTGAAGGGCGGCGGCAAAACACAAAGCCGCCACCGACCTGCCCGACCCCGGCGGTCCGGTAAACAACCAGGCATGGGTCATCCGGCCCGCGTCATCACCGCGTGCGGCCAATGCCGCAGATGAGAGCGTGGAAACCACCGCTCCCTGATCCACCAGGCGCCCGAAAACCCCGCTCATCGCCTCCAACCCTAGCCGCCGCAACCGACGCGAAGAACAAGCCGCATAGGCGTGTGAAACGCTGCCGTCACCGCCGACAGCTACGGTTAACGGGTGACTGGCGCGGAGGGAGGGGTAGACCAGCGCCCCCTTGCACGCGCAGCCCGGTATTCGCGATGGGTCATGCGCACGCCTTGGCCCCTCTTCATCATGGGTATCGCCCAGTCCAACCTGGTCGGCGCACTGTTCGTGTTGGGCTTCCTGCGGTTCGGTCTCCCACCGAGTGACCGGGTGGAACTGACCGAGCTCGGCACGCAGCGGCTCATCATCCTCGGTGTCTCACTGTTCATCCTCTTTGTTGCCGGCGCCATCGTGAGCACCTACCTCCTCCTGCCCGTGCTGCGCTGGCAGTACAGTTCCCCGGACTTCGAGTCCGAGGGGTCCGAGGATGTCCGCGTCCGCGCCCTGCAGATGCCCTTCTACCGCACCGTCATCAGCGTGGCGACGTGGCTTGTGGGTGGCGCAATATTTGTCGCCGTCACCTGGTCATCTACCCATAGCTCGGTGCTGGTCGCCGCATTCGCGACAGTGCTCGGGGCCACCACGACCAGCATCATCGGATACTTGCAGTCCGAGCGTGTACTGCGCCCCGTGGCGATTCAGGCGTTGCGCCGTGGTGTGCCGGAAAATGTCACTGCCCCAGGCGTTATCGTCCGCCAGGTCCTCACCTGGGCACTGAGTACCGGCGTGCCGATCCTGGCAATCGTGCTCACCGTCGTGGGGCAGCGCGCGGGCTACCTGAAGTCCAATGCCGACAACCTCACCGGCTCCATCCTGATCCTGGCGATCATCGCGCTGGCGATCGGACTGATGGGCACCCTGCTGGTGGCCACCTCGATCGCCGACCCGCTGCGCCAATTACGTTGGGCACTCAGCGAAGTGCAGCGCGGCAACTACAACGCCCACGTACCGATCTACGACGCCAGCGAGCTGGGACTGCTGCAGGCCGGGTTCAACGACATGGTGCGCGATCTCGGCGAACGGCAACGCCTCCGTGACCTCTTCGGCCGCTACGTCGGCGAGGACGTCGCACGCCGGGCGCTCGAATACGGCACCGAGCTTGGCGGTCAGGAACGCAGTGTGGCAGTGCTTTTCGTGGACCTGGTGGGCTCCACTCAGTTGGCTTCCACGCGCGGCCCCGCAGTGGTCGTACGGGTCCTCAACGAGTTCTTCCGGGTGATCGTCGACACCGTCAATAAGCACGGCGGATTCGTCAACAAGTTCCAGGGCGACGCGGCGCTGGCCATCTTCGGTGCGCCCATCGATCATCCCGACGGCGCTGCGGCCGCGTTGGCGGCCGCCCGTGAGCTGGCCGACGAGCTCACCAATGTATTGGGCTCCAACGATTTCGGCATCGGCGTCTCTGCCGGACGCGCCATCGCCGGCCATATCGGGGCGCAGGCGCGCTTTGAGTACACCGTCATCGGCGACCCCGTAAACGAGGCGGCCCGGCTTACCGAGCTGGCCAAGAACGAACCCGGAAACGTGTTGGCATCAGCCTCCGCGGTGATGGAGGCTCGCGACGAGGAAGCACTGCGCTGGAACGTCGGCGAGACCGTCGAACTGCGCGGACGCAATGTGTCAACGCAGGTCGCGCGGCCGCGTCGCGGCTAAGTCGCCTTCTTGGCAGCCTTCTTCGCGGGGGCCTTCTTGGCTGCCTTCGCCGGTGCCTTCTTGGCCCGCTTCACCGGACCACGCGCGCGACGATCGGCAAGCAACTCCGAAGCCCGCTCGTCGGTGATCGACAGCACGTCATCGCCCTTACGCAAGCTGGCGTTGGTCTCACCGTCGGTGACGTAGGGACCGAAGCGCCCGTCCTTGATCACCATCGGACTGCCGGTCGTCGAATCCGCACCGAGCTCACGCAACGGGGCCGCCGAGGCCGCCTGTCCACCACGGCGTTTGGGTTCGGAGTAGATCTTCAATGCCTCGTCGAGGGTGATGGTGAACATCTGATCCTCGGAGGCAAGCGATCGAGAGTCCGTGCCGCGCTTGAGGTACGGGCCGTAGCGCCCGTTCTGCGCGGTGATCTCCTCGCTGTTGGCGGGATCGACGCCGACTACACGCGGCAAGGACAGCAGCTTAAGTGCATCCTCCAGGGTCACGGTCTCCAACGTCATGGACTTCAGCAGCGAGCCGGTGCGCGGCTTCGGGCCTTCCACCTTCTTGGCTCCCCGCTTGGGCTTCGCATCCGCTTCGACGGCGTCGAGCTGCTCCGGTGGTGCCGGCAGCACCTCGGTCACGTAGGGGCCGAAACGTCCATCCTTAGCGACGATTTCGTGTCCGGTCTCCGGGTCAACACCCAGCGTCCGGCCCTCCTGCGGGATCGCGAACAGCTGTTCGGCCATCTCGACCGTCAGCTCATCGGGAGTGACGCCGTCCTTGACGTTGGCACGCTGAGGGATGAGAGCCCCGGCTTCGCCCTCCGGATCGGTGATCATCCGCTCCAGGTACGGCCCGTTCTTTCCGACCCGCACATAGATGGGGCGGCCCTGGTCGTCGTCGAACAGTTTGATCGAGTTGACCTCGCGGGCGTCGATCTCCTCCAGGTTCACACCCACCAGGCGCTTGAGACCACCGGCGCGGGCCACCGAGCCCTCGGCGCCGTGCTCGCCACCAAAGTAGAAGGCGTTCAACCAGTTTGTGCGCCGTTCGTTACCGGACGCTATCTCGTCGAGGTCGTCCTCCATGGCGGCGGTGAAGTCGTAGTCGACGAGCCGGCCGAAGTGCTGCTCGAGCAACCCGATCACCGCAAAGGCGGTCCACGAGGGCACCAGCGCGCTGCCGCGCTTGTGCACGTAGCCGCGGTCCTGGATGGTCCGGATGATCGACGAGTAGGTCGACGGACGCCCAATTCCCAACTCTTCCAATGCCTTGATGAGCGAGGCCTCGGTGTAGCGGGCGGGCGGATTGGTGGTATGGCCATCCGCGGACAGTTCGGTGACCGTGACGGTCTGGCCCTGTTTGAGCTGCGGCAGGCGACGTTCCTCATCATCGGCCTCGCCACCGGCCAGTTCATCCACGGTCTCGACGTACGCGGACAAGAAGCCGGGGAACGTGATGGTGCGACCGCTGGCGGTGAACACCACCTGCTCGCCGGAGGTGGCGGTACCCGCCAGGCGCAGGCTCAGCGTGGTGCCACGGGCGTCGGCCATCTGCGAAGCCACCGTGCGCTGCCAGATCAGCTCGTAGAGACGGAATTCGTCATTGTCGACCAATGAATGCAATTGGCCCGGAGTTTTGAATGTCTCACCTGCCGGACGAATAGCCTCATGCGCTTCCTGCGCATTTTTCACCTTGCGGGTGTACTGCCGTGGCGAGGGATGCACGTATTCGCTTCCGTACAACTCCGCGGCCTGGCTGCGTGCGGCAGTCAATGCCGATTCCGACAGCGTCGTGGAGTCGGTACGCATATAGGTGATGTAGCCGTTTTCGTACAGCCGCTGCGCGATGCTCATGGTGCGCTCGGAGGAGAACCTCAGCTTGCGCCCGGCTTCCTGCTGCAGCGTCGAGGTCATGAACGGCGGGTAGGGCTTGCGGGTGTACGGCTTCTCCTCGGCGGAGGCGACCGTCAGGGTGGCGTGAGACAGCCCGGCGACGAGGGCGTTGGCCCGCACTTCGTCGAGGACCAACACATCGTCGGCCTTCTTGACCTGGCCCAGGGAGTCGAAGTCGCGGCCGGAGGCCACCCGCAGCGCGTCAACGCTCAGCAGACGGGCATTGAAACGTGGGGGCTTGGCCTCACTACCGGCGTCCAGCTCGGCGCCCAGGTCCCAATACCCGGCGCTGCGGAACGCCATGCGATCGCGTTCACGCTGGACAATGATCCTGGTAGCCACCGACTGCACACGACCGGCAGACAGATTCCGGCCGACCTTCTTCCACAGCACGGGGCTGACCTCGTAGCCGTAGAGCCGGTCCAGGATGCGGCGGGTCTCCTGCGCATCGACGAGGTTGTTGTCGAGGTCACGAGGGTCCTGGGCGGCCGCAAGGATGGCCTGCTCGGTGATCTCGTGGAAGACCATGCGCCGCACGGGCACCTTGGGCTTGAGAGTCTCCAGCAGGTGCCAGGCGATGGCCTCACCCTCGCGGTCACCGTCCGTCGCGAGATAGAGCTCGTCAACGTCCTTCAAAAGGCCCTTGAGTTCGGTGACGGTGCCCTTCTTATCGGGGCTGACGATGTAGAGCGGCTCGAAGTCTTGATCGACGTTCACTCCAAGACGTGCCCAGGGTTCGGACTTGTACTTGGCCGGAACATCGGCAGCGGCACGGGGCAAGTCCCGAATGTGGCCACGCGACGACTCGACGACGTATCCGTCGCCGAGGTAGCCAGCGATCTTGCGGGCCTTCGTCGGTGATTCGACGATGACGAGCCGTCGCACCTGCTTCGTCTCCTTACCTGCGCATCAAGCCGCATATGTACGGTGTAGAGGGCGGTCCACCGTGGTCACAAGATGACACCCCCGCGCCAATTGCGCAAACCTAGCCTTCCATATAGGCGTCGGTATTCCCGATGTCAGGGTGGCCAAAAGCGTGTCCGAGTCCTCACTAAACCGCTGCTAGAACCCGGTTAGACCCTCGGCCAGACGCGGAATGCGTCGGTGTCGCCGGGTGGTTCTCCGATGTTTTCCAGTAGCCGCCCCAGTCTGCGTCTTCCACTTATCCGCAACGCGGGATTGGCACCGCGTGTTCCGATCAAGGTCGGAGCGATGCCCACCCGCATCAGCGCTGCCGCCAGCGACGAATGCGTATCGGGGGCATGTGGGTCCAGTCCCAGGAGGTACCTGTCGGCCTCCGGCGAGCCTGCGGCGAGCACCCATGCCCGCAGCTCACGTGCACCCGGTAACCATTGCGCGGGCACAGTTTTCACCGCGCCGCGGGTCCACTCGCGCGCAACCGGCAACACTGCGGGATCCATGGCGGTACGCACCAGCGGATGGTTCTCCGCGCCCGTCTCGGTGTGGCCCAGTTCCGCCTGCAGACCAGTTTCGGTGATCATCTCGGCCAGCGCCAGCGCACGCCACGGCTGATCCACGACCACCGAAATCCGGGCTCCCCCCGCGCCGACCACGACCTGGCCTGGTCCGGCCAGCAGCCCCGCCAAATCGGTGACCTCCGGAGGCACCGACTCGGCGGAAAAGAAGGACAGCTGGCTCACAGTCACAGACAGTACTTTCTCCGCAAGCTAGGGGGCTCTCCCCGCGCGCGGAGAGTTTCTTGGAACGAGAAACGCCCCCGGCACATGGCCGGGGGCGTTCCTTCGACGGATGTGGGTCAGACGGCGCGGACGCCGGTAGCCTGCGGGCCCTTGGGGCTCTGGCCTACCTCGAACTCGACCTTCTGGTTCTCTTCAAGGGTACGGAATCCGTTGCCCGAGATTTCGGTGTAATGGACGAAGACGTCAGCGGAGCCGTCCTCGGGCGCAATGAATCCGAAGCCTTTTTCCGCGTTGAACCACTTCACAGTTCCCTGTGGCATTTCTTTGATCTTTCTTTACTTGGGTTCGACATACCCGTTCGGCACGTCGGGCCCCGTTCCGACCGCCATACCCCGTGGAATGATCCTCGCAGTAACCGCGATCACAACGTCGATCCTGCGAGTGCAAAACACGAACACAGAAGCTGCGACCCCCTTAAGTAGAGCATGTTTGGGGCGTTGGCGATAGCGGTGTGCCAGATAATTGCCGGGAAGTTCGGTGAACAGTGGCGAAACTTCGACCCTCTTTCGGCCTGCCTTACCCTGGCGTTATGGCCATCTGCGGTAGCGAGCACGGCGCCATTTTGGCACAAGTGTGCAGGTCACGAGGTGTTTTGCGGTGACGGTTGGGTACGGTCGCGAACTGCTGGATCTCATCGTGGCCGGTACGCCCAGCGGCGAGACCCCGGTGCGGCATATTTGTGATATCCCCGCGCGAAATGCCGAGGTGGCGGCCTGGCCCGAGTGGGCGCATCCCGACGCAGTCGCTGCGTTTGCGGCCCAAGGGGTGACCGTTCCGTGGTCGCACCAGGTCGCCGCCGCCTCCCTGGCGTTCGCGGGACGCCATGTGGTGGTAGCCACCGGAACCGCATCCGGGAAGTCCGTCGCCTACCAGCTGCCGGTCCTGACCGCCCTGGCCGAGGAGCCGCGGGCACGCGCGCTCTATCTGGCGCCCACCAAGGCGCTCGGCCATGACCAGCTGCGCTCGGTACGCGAATTGATCACGGAGATAGAAAGTTTCGGGCGAGTGCTGCCCTGCGCGTACGACGGGGACAGCTCCAACGAGTTACGGCGGTTCGCCCGCGAGAGCTCGCGGTGGATCTTCACCAATCCCGACATGATGCATGTGTCCTTGCTGCATAACCACACCCGGTGGTCGGTGTTCCTGCGCGGATTGCGCTACCTCATCGTGGATGAGTGCCATTACTACCGAGGAGTTTTCGGGTCGAATGTGGCTCTCGTCCTGCAGCGGCTGTTGCGCTTGTGCGCACGGTACGGTTCGCATCCGACGGTGATATTCGCCAGCGCCACGACCTCGAACCCCGGTTCGGCAGCCCAAGCACTCATCGGACAGCCGGTCGAAGAAGTGATCACCGATGGGTCGCCGCACGGGATGCGCACGGTCGCGCTGTGGGAACCACCCTTGCTGCCGATCACCGGCGAGAACGGGGCACCCGTGCGGCGCCCGGTCAGCACCGAGGCCTCCCGACTGCTGGCCGATCTGGTCCAGGAAGGCGCGCGAACGCTGACATTCGTCCGATCGCGGCGCGGAGCGGAGATGACGGCGCTCGGGGCCGCCCATCAGCTTGCCGAGGTCGATCCTGCCCTGGTATCCCAGGTGGCGGCATATCGGGCGGGATATCTGCCGGAGGACCGCCGGGCATTGGAGCAAGCGTTGTCGACGGGCGCGCTGACCGGCGCGGCAACGACGAACGCTCTGGAGCTGGGCGTCGACATCGCCGGATTGGATGCCGTTGTGGTGGCGGGTTTCCCGGGCACCGTGGCCTCATTCTGGCAGCAGGCCGGCCGCTCGGGCCGCCGGGGACAGGGCTCGTTGGTGGTGCTGGTCGCTCGTGACGATCCACTAGACACCTACCTGGTTCACCATCCGGGCGCGCTGCTGGACAAACCGATCGAGGCGGTGGTGATCGATCCAACCAATCCGCATGTGCTGCGACCTCATCTGCTGTGCGCGGCAACAGAACTGCCGTTGACCGAGGACGACGTACGATCCTTGGACGCAGCAGATGTGGTTTCCGAGCTCGTCGACGACGGCCTTCTACGCAAGCGGCCCGGCGGATACTTCGCGGCCCCGGGACTCAATCCCTATGCAGCCGTGGATATCCGTGGATCGATCGGCGGCCAGATCACGATCCTGGAGGCCGACACCGGCCGAGTACTGGGAACCGTCGATACTGGCCGAGCGCCGGCTTCGGTGCATCCCGGAGCCGTCTATCTGCATTCCGGCGAGACGTATCTGGTCGATTCTCTCGATTTCAGTGACGGAATTGCCCTGGTGCACAACGCTACTCCCAATTACACGACATTCGCCCGGTCCACCATTGATATCGCGATCACGGGCGAGGGCGAACGGGTACACCTGGGCGATATACAGATTGGGCTGGTACCGGTGGATGTCACCCACCAGGTGATCGGCTATCTGCGTAAGCTGGCAACCGGCGAGATCCTCGACTTCGTCGAGCTCGACATGCCGTCCTCGACATTGAGCACCAAGGCGGTGATGTACACGGTCACCCCGGAGGCTTTGGCAGGCATCGATATCGACACACTCGCCACACCCGGTGCCTTCCATGCCGCTGAGCACGCCGCGATCGGTCTGCTCCCGTTGGTCGCCAGCTGCGATCGCGGCGATATCGGTGGGGTATCGACCGCGCTGCAACCCGAGACCGGCCTACCGACGGTGTTCGTCTACGACGGCCACCCCGGCGGCGCGGGTTTCGCTGCCCGTGGATACGAGCAGCTGGCGATCTGGCTGGGTGCCACCGCCGACGCCATCCAGGCGTGCGAGTGCGAGGCGGGGTGTCCGTCGTGTGTGCAATCACCCAAGTGCGGCAACGGGAATTCCCCGCTGGACAAGGCCGCGGCCGTCAAGGTGCTGCGATTGGTGCTGTCCCGGCTGCCGGGCTAGAAGGCACGCGCGTACTGCTTGGGCACTGCGGGGCTCAGCTCGGCACCCAGCTCACGCGCCGCCCGCCGTGGCCAGTACGGGTCGCGTAGCAGCTCGCGGCCCAACAGCACCGCGGAAGCATCACCGGCGGCAAGGATCGATTCGGCCTGATGCGGCTCGGTGATCATGCCGACCGCCGCCGCGGGAAGCCTTGTTTCGGTCTGGATACGCCGAGCGAACCGCACCTGATATCCGGGTCCTGCCGGAATCCGGACATGCGGCACATTGCCACCCGTCGATACATCGATGAGGTCTACGCCGCGTTCCTGCAGCTGTCTGGCGAGCTCGACGGTCTGATCGGGCGTCCAGCTGTCCACCTCCAGCCCGGGCTCCTCGGTCACCCAGTCGGTCGCCGACACCCTGACGAACAGTGGCAGGCGCTCGGGCCAGACAGTGCGTACCGCCGCGACGGTGTCCAGGGTGAGCTTGGCGCGGCCGGCAAAGGAGCCGCCGTACTCGTCGGTGCGGGAATTGCTTGCCGGAGAAAGGAACTGATGCTGGATGTAGCCATGCGCGGCGTGCACCTCAAGCGCCTGGAAACCTGCCCGCAACGCGCGCCGCGCGGCCTCCACATAATCCTCGATGATCGCGGTGAGATCGGCGGGGGTGGCCGCCGCAGGTGGCACGAAGTCGCCGTACGGTGCGTCGGTGGGACCAATTGCCTGCCAGCTCAACGGGTCCGAGGGGTCCAATGAGCGGTGCCCATCCCACGGCGCGACGGTCGACGCCTTGCGACCGGCATGTCCGAGTTGCACCGCCGGGACGGCGCCAAAATCCTTGACGCGTTCCACGATGGCCGCCCAGGCCTGTTCCTGAGTGTCGTTCCACAGCCCGGTGTCATACGGGGAGAGCCGCCCTTGCGCGTTGACGGCGGTGGCCTCGGTGAACACCAATCCGGCTCCGCCGACCGCGCGGCTGATCAGATGAGTGCGGTGCCAGTCGTTCGGCACACCGGTCAACGGGCCGGTAGGGTCCGCCGAGTACTGGCACATAGGCGACATCCATATCCGGTTGGGGATCGTAATGTCACGCAGCCGGTACGGCTCGAACAGCAGGCTCATGGTCCGAAGGCTCCTCGCGTCGGGTCGGCGGCCAGCACCGCTGGCCCGGCACAATCCAACGCAGACGCGTGCCGAATATTTCCCGGGCCGTATTTACCCAGTCTGTTCGGTCGCCTGCTCCTGCTCGGACACCGAAAGCGCCTCGCGGATGAAGTCGGCGGAGAGAACGACGGCCTCGGCCGTATCGCGCGAGACGGCGATGGCCGGGAAGGCGTGCAGCTGCCACGAGTAGCTGTGCACCGTGGCCACCACACCTGCACCAGTAAGCTTCTCCGCGAGCTCCAGAGCGTCAGGCTCCAGGAACTCGTCCTGTGCGGTGATGAGCAGCGTTGGCGGGAATGCCTCGACCGGTACCGATATCACCCGCCGTTCTCCAGTGAATTCCACTGGGCCCCTGTCGAATTTGGGTGCCAACTTCGACAGCTTACCCTTGGGCAGGTATGCGTCGTGGCGGCTGGTACTGGACGGATTGGAGGCCAGATCCAGATCAAGCAGCGGTGAATACCCTACATAAGCAACGGGTTTCGACAGCCTGTGGGTGTGTGCATATTCGATGACTTTGCCGCCCAGGTAACCGCCTGCCGAGTCTCCGACGACAATCACCCGTGCGTAGTCCTGGAGTAGCTCGCGGTAGGCCTGCACCGCATCCGCCACCGACGAGCCCACGCCGACCTCCGGCAGCTGCCGATAGTCGAGCACGTAGACGGGGATCTGAAGCTGGCGCGCCAACAGACCGGTGATCTTGCGGTGAGTAGCCGGGCCGCACGCGATGAACGCACCGCCGTGCAGATAGAGGATGGCGGTATCGGAGTCGCCGGCCTGCGTCCCGGCCGGCACCATCAGATCCGTCGGTCTGTCGGCCAGCACGATCCGCGTCCGCTCGATGCCGGGTGCGTCGGGCCCCCGCTGAGCGCCCCGGTCCAGCCATTTCAGCTGCCGAAGACCCGCGTCGAAGATCGGGAACAAGATCAGCAGCGGCTTAACAAAGAGCAGGACGAACAGAAACGGCAACCGAGCCTTGAGACCCGACTTGGGGTGCAGGGTGACGACCATCCGGTCACGCTACCGCCATGTGATCGCGCGCCCGTAACCTCGGTGGGTGTCTGAGACCAAGGCTCGACGTCAAGACCGTCGCACTGCTGTAACAACCGCGGCCATCCTCGATGCGGCCGAAGGGCTCTTCGTGGAGCGCGGGTTCCATGCGGTCACGATGGATGCCATCGCCGAGACCGCCGACCTCGCGGTCGGCTCGATCTACCACCACTTCAAGAACAAGGAACGCCTATATCTTGCGCTCGTCGAGCGGGCCCTGTTGGTCAACGAGCAAGCAATGGCCGCGGCGTTCGGCGATGGGCGCACCCCCATGGAGGAGCTGCGCGCCGCCAGTGATGCCTACTGCGATTTCCATCTGC
This sequence comes from Mycobacterium sp. D16Q14, assembly GCA_002013415.1. GTDB lineage: Bacteria > Actinomycetota > Actinomycetes > Mycobacteriales > Mycobacteriaceae > Mycobacterium. The sequence continues at coordinate 40,239 of MAEX01000027.1, read as the reverse complement.
AGAACCCGGGATACTTCCGCATGATCGCCCTCCGCACCTTGGATGTTCCCCCCGGCGATATGGCCGACGAGGTCGAACGCCGGATCGCCGACAAGGTCGAGTCGCTCGTCGGCGACATCGCCGATGTGCTCCGCCGTGCCGATGCCGCAGGCGAGCTGCACTGCCCCGACCCCGTCCGGACATCCATCTTCCTGTGGGGTGCGTGGAACGGCGTGCTGTCGCTCAATTTACGTCCCGACCGGCTGCGACTCGAGCCCGCCGAAATGCAACGCGTGCTGGCACTGGGTCGCGAGATCATCGAGCGGGGCCTCATCCGCGACAAACTCTTGTAGGAACGTTCGGTTTTGTAGTAGCGTTCGGTTATGGTGCTGGCAGCGGCGATCCAACTCGAGGCAGTCATCGGCGATGTGGCCGCGAACCTGGACAGGTGCGCTGCGCTCGCCGACGAGGCAGGCCGGTCCGGGGCGCGCATCATCGCGTTGCCCGAGTTCTTCACCAGCGGGATCGCCTTCGACCCGTCCTTGAAGGATGCGGCGCTGCCCTTCTCGGGTGAGGCCACCGAACTGCTGTGTTCACTGGCCCGTCGCTACGACGCGCTCGTGGGCGGCTCGTTCCTGTGCCGAGACAAGGACGGGCACGTCCGCAATGCCTACGTCGCGGCGGATGCGACCGGAGTAGTCGGACGTCACGACAAGGACCTCCCGACCATGTGGGAGAACTCCTTCTATATCGGCGGTCAGGATGACGGAGTGTTCCGCGCGGGGACCTATGAGGTCGGGGCGGCTGTGTGTTGGGAATTGATGCGCACCCGCACGGCACAACGGATGCGTTCACGCGTCGATCTGGTCATGACCGGCTCCGGCTGGTGGTCGGTACCGCCGTGGCACCCACGCGCGACCTTCGAGGCGATGGAACGCCGTAACCACGAGACAGCCCGCACCGCAGCGGGCACCTTCGCCAAATATGTTGGAGCACCCGTTGTTCACGCCGCGCACGTCGGAGAATTCCGCTGCGCCATGCCCTGGCTGCCCCTCGAGTACCGGGGCCACTTCGAGGGATCCACCCTTATCACCGATAGCGCCGGGCACATCATCGCCGAACGACGCCCCGAGCAGGGTCAAGGCATCCTTCTCGGCGATATCGACCCGGGGCGTCAGGTACCCACGGCCGAGATTCCTGATCGCTTCTGGCTGCATCCCCGTGGCGTACTGCCCACCGCGGCATGGCACTACCAACGGTGGCATGGCCGACGGTGGTACCGCAGAAACATGGTGGGCGCATGAACCTCGTGGTGCGCATAGGACTGGCCGAACTGGCATTCGGCGCGATGATGGGGTGGACGGTGGCCGCGAACTTCCTTGCCCCGCAACTACTCAAGCGCATCGGCGTGACGAACGGGCGCAGGTTTCTGCAGGCCCACCTGGACTACATCATGATGGGGATACTCCTGATCGCGGTGGGCCTGGCCGTACCGGGCATGCCCGGCTGGCTGGCCGCAGTCGTGGTCTTTGGCGCGCTACTGAATCCAACCCTGTTTCTCCCCATGGCGTTCAAGGAGAACATCACATCCTCCGCCAGCTTCAAGGCCGCCACGTTCACGTCATTCGTGGCGATGAGCGGTGGACTGGTCCTGGTTGCGGCGCTCTGATGCGTACGAGCGTGCGTACCCACATACTCAGCAATGTGTCGTTCAGGATGTGGAGCGGATCACCAGCTGCGGGATGAGCACTGTCCTGGTGGGGGATTGCTCAGCGTTGCTAATCAAGGACTGCAGAAGTCTAGCGCCGAGCCGTCCGGCTTCTTCGAAGGACAGCCGGATTGTTGTCATGCCGAGGCTTTCTGCCAGCATTCCGTCGTCGAACCCCATGACCGCCAGTTGCTGGGGCACTGCGACTCCCGTCGCCCTGGCGCCGGCCAGAACACCGGCCGCGAGTGCATCATGATGAGCCACGATGACAGAAGGGCGTTACTCACCAGTAAGGAGGCTGGTGGCGGCTTCCTTTGCCAGTGTGACGTCGTTGGCGACGCCGCCCGCCTCATCGAATGCACGCCGCATGCCGTCGCCACGCAACATCACCGACGACACATAGGCTTTCGAACGCTTCGGTTCGCACACATACACGATGCGGCGGTGGTCTCAACCGGTAATACCGGTGGTGGAGTAGGCGGGGAGTACCCGCTGCAAGATGGCTTCGGCTGGACCAATGGCGTCACGCTAAAGCTGCTTGATTTGTACGGTACGTGAGGTCGCAGTTGGCCCGGTGCGACGCGAACGGAGCCACGAAAGTCGTCATTGCGTCACCCTCCCTCGGCAACCGGCCCCGCACGAGCCGCCACTCTGGCCTGGCCAACACCGAATCGGCCGAGCATCACCGGAACAGCCACAGCAACAACAACATCGAGGTCTTCCACCGTGCAGTTGGTGACTGCGGCGCCCATCCTCCGGGCGGCAACGGTCGCCTCCGCACAGGCGGGAGCGGTGCCGTAGAGCGCCCGCTGCGCCCCGGCCAGCGCGGACAGATCGGCGGCGGCCTGAGCCCGATGCCGCGCCACCACTGCCTCGCCCACCGCGGCACACCCAGCCGTCAACGCCAACAGCACCGCCATCATTGCCACCGCGACAATGGTCGCCGAGCCGTTGTCAGCCCTCGGGTTCCATCGCCGAAACCGACTCGGCGGCAATCGTGATGGCAGGCAGCAATCGGCTCGTCGCGGCGACCCGCGCCACCGCATAGTCGCCGTCGCGCCGCACCTCGAGCACCGCACCGCGCGGGGCGAGCCGCTGCACGACCGTTCTCGCATCGGCGTCATCTCCGCGTGCCACCAATCGCGCAGCCTCCCGCGCGGCGTCCACACAGCGCACCTGCATCGATACCGCCTGGATTCCCGCGGAACACAACACGAGTACCGCCACCAAGGCCGCTATGCCGAAGGCGGCCTCGACGGTGACGGCTCCGGTGTCGTCGCCTAGACGCTGGTGTTGAGTGCGCGAGCGATGATGTTGGTGAGCGCACTGACGATCGAGTCCCCGGTGACCACCGTGTAGAGGATCGCCCCGAAGGCCGCTGCCGCGATTGTGCCGATCGCATACTCCACGGTGGACATGCCATCCTCGGACTTGACGACCACCACCAGCCGTCGACGTAGCTTCGTCAATATGTTGTGTATCAATGGTTTCCCTCCCTCTCGACCCCGCGGCCCTTCCGCGGATCACAGCACACCGCTGCTGAACACATCCCTCGCCAAACCCATGACGACAGGCACGATGCCCAGGCAGACGAATGACGGCAGAAAGCACAACCCCAGTGGCGCACCGATGAGCACACCGGCGCGCTCGGCGGTAGCCACGGCCGAGTCGACCGCATCCCGACGACACTGAACGGCCAGCGACGCAAACCCCGCAGCCATCACCGCACCGGAGTCGGCCGATCGCCGTGCCAATCTGGCCAGCGCCTGCCGCTGCTCGTATCCCAGATCATCCGCAGATCCTGCGTCAGCCCAGGCCGCCGACGGTGACGCACCCAAGGCGAGCATCTCTCCCGCACGGTTCAGGACACGGGCCAATTCTGATGGCGCGCAGAAGGACACCACCAACGCCGCAGTCGCCACTGGCATCCCCGATCGAAGGCACACACTCAGCATGTCAAGGCTGAACGCCATTCCTAACAAACCCTTTTCGGTGGTGTCGCGATCCGCCGTGACAGGTGCATCACCACACGACAGCCTCGTACGGGCCCGCAACGCCCCCGGCAGGCTCAAGGTTGCCGAGGCAAGCAGCAGCAGAGCCGTAATCACCGCAATGCCTTCGCGGTGATTACGTCGGACCACAGCAGACCGACAGATGCCAACGCCACCCCGACAACGAGTAGCACGCCACCCAGTCCGCCCGCACAGAGCACGCTCAGCGGCTTGGCTCCGATCATCTGCCCGAGCCCGATTCCTGCTGCCGGTAGTCCGGTAAGTACCGCTGCCGTCGCACGCGGCCCCGCGAGGCCAGCATTCACCCGTGCCGTAAATCGTTGCTGTTCTTGTAGATCCGTTCTACACACATCGAGCAGGTCCGCGACGGCGAGGCCGTGACGCTGAGCCAGCATCCAGCCACGGCTGATCCGGCCCCACTGCGCTGCCAATGGACCCGACCTCGGCACGGCCGGATCGAGCGTCACCCCCAGGCGCGCGCGGGAGGCGATGGCGGCGAACACCTCCCCGGTTGTTCCGCCAAGCTCTGCTGCAGTGACCTCGAACGCGTGCACAGGATGCGCGCCCGCCCTCAGCTCACCGACAATCACCTCGAGACAAGACTCCAAGACGATCAGTTCCTCCGATTGGACTCTCAACCGTCGACGACGGCGCCACCGCACACACAGCGTGCCGCCAGCAATGCCCACCGCCAGCACCACCGACAACGGCAACAACCACACGGCTATCAGCATCAGACCACCCCATGGTGCCGCCACCAGTTTTCCGTTCCACCGCCGAGGAGATACCCCACCCCGCCCTATCCGCGAGTGCCTCTGCGGCACAAGGAGAAATGCGGCGGCTAGTAGCAGCAGAGCCTGCATCATGTCACACACCGTGCGATCAACGCGTCGAGCTGCGCCGCACCGGAACAAGTCCTGCCGTCAACGTTCCATGCTGGTATCACCCGCGCAATCCCATCCTCACCCTTGCAGACCACTGCGATCTCGGTCAGTCTCCGGATGTTTCCAAATCTTCTGATATGACAAACACATTGGCCGATTTATCTGTACCGGCACAGCTAGATCTGAGCTTCATTCCTGTTCCAGCGGTGGGACACATGTATATCGGGTCGGCGATGTGGGCCGTTCGGTCGGCTACATGTGTCCCACACGCGAGTTGCGCTGTGCGTTGGACGGGGTGCTGTCTCGCTGTTACCAACGACAGCCAGCGGTCATCGTCGGAGACGAGATCGGCGACCGATACGTCGAGCGCTTCGGTGATGTCGAAGAGTCGTTCAAAGAGCAGGCCCGCCAGGCTCGCCAACAACGAATCAAGTAGATCGACATCATCTTGCCGAAGTAAAACTCACCCCAGGAATATAACTATACTGTGATAACTATCCGCGTATAGTTATCTGCATGCCGCGGCCAGCGCTGTCCAATACCCAACGCGTACAGGGTGAAAAGCTGGGCAAGGAGTTGCGCAGGCTGCGGGGAACGCGCACGGCCGCAGAGGTGGCCAATGAGGCCGGGGTGCCGCTGGACACGCTGCGCAAGTTGGAGCAGGGCGGCACGGCCACACCTGGATTCTTCTTGGTCGCGCAAGTGGCCCAGGTGCTCAATACACCGCTGAACCAGTTGGTGGACAAGGTGATGACCACGAAAGGACAGCGGCGATGACCGCAGCGGAGTCGATCATGACCGTTGATATGGAACGCGGGGCCAGGCGCGATATTCATGCCACGTGGCGCCAGCCCGGTAGCGGGCGGGCGAGCGTTGCCACATGGCATGAAGAAAAACATGCCTATACCTATTGCGGAGTAGGTTCGCATATGGAATCCTTCAGCCATGAACCTAAAGGTCCAGATGCAGTGCGACGACTTGGTTCGCCAGCATCATGGCGCGTTTGCGCAGCTGCGCAAGGATATTGCGGCAATGGTGCTGCGGGCTGCGCAAATATGGGAGACCGAGTTCCCCGACCCGGCGGAGATGCACGGCCAGTTGCACTGCACGTCGGTGCGTGGGCTGCTGCTGCAGTTGCGGATCGCCCGGGACGGCGACGGGGCGTTGATCGAGGGAGACGGGCCGCAGCAGTCCATCTTCACCCCGCAGGCGGGGGCCTTGTCCACGATGTGTGGGCAGGGTATGTCGGTGGTGCTACTCGATGGACGCGGCGGCCAGTTTCGGGTCCGCAAGGCACCCTCGAAGGTGATCGCCGATCGGGAGCGGCTGATAATCCTTCCCCCGAAAAGGCAGCGGACGGCGGCGCTGGAGGCCATCGAGGGTCAACAGGCCCTCGACCAGGAGAGCACCGAGGCGGACGCCGAGCAGCCGACGCCGGCCGATCCGGAGCAGGAGATCCGCGACGGGCAGTTGACCATCAGTGGCCAATTCGATCAGCCGCGGCAGCCGTTGGAGTGGGAAGAGGGGGTGCCGGTCGAGGAGGAGACGGCGGTCGACGAGGAGCCGCAGGAGTCGGAGGCTGCCGAACAGATCGCCAACCAATGGCAGGTGGCGGCAGCCGACCAGGAGGAGCCGCCGGCCACCGACGAGGATTCCGAGGAGCCGCAGGAGGATGCACTTGGCTACGACTGGTACGTGCTGTGGACGCTCAGTCCGGACGCCTACCACGTGCCGGAAGTGTTCTTAGCGGCGGTGATCGGTATCGACGATGGCGCCAAGATCGTGATTGTGGCCTCAGCACCGCTACCGAAGTCGGCGGTACCCCGCCAGGATCAGCAAGACGAGCACGACCGCGATTTCGAGGATTTCGGCCAGGACAGCCAAGAGGGTTCTGGTCCCGATCCAGCGTGACGCGTTTGTCACACCCGCCAGTTAGCGTTGTCGGTAGTGGTGTTGAATCGGGATCGCGATGACGAAGACGATTGAAATTTATGGGTTACGGGCCCGCCAGGCCCGCTTGATGCGGCGGTTGACAGCAAAGTCGGTGATGGACGCGGTGGGCTGGTCCGGTGCTCGTTTGTCACGGCTGGAGCGCGCCGACACGACGTGCCTATCCGAGGACGAACTGCAGTCGCTGACCGAGGTTTTGCGTTTTCCGGCAAGGTTTTTCACAGCGACCCCGGTGTGTCTGGTGGAGCCTGACCATCTGTTGTTCCGCACACCCAAGTCCACTACCGAGACCGAGAAGAATCGGATGGCGCAGTTTATCGCGTTATCGGGCGATTTTCTGTTGGAGCTCGATACTCGGCACAAGTTGCCGCCGGTGCGGATCTCGGCGGCTCCTGATCGTGACCCGATCGCCGCGGCGCGGCACGCTCGCCAATGCTTGGGGGTCGAACCTGATGCACCGATCAGCGATCTGACCCATCTGTTGGAGCGCGGCGGGATCCCGGTGGTGATGAGACACGAGCGTTTCGGCGCCAAGACACCCGAAGATAATTCTCGGGGACGGCTAGAAAAACACCTGGGATGCTCCACGTGGGTGGGCGAGTTCCAGGAACGACCGCTGATTGTGTTGCGGGAGCTGGACTCTTGGGAGCGCACGCGGTGGACGCTGGCGCACGAGTTGGGGCATTTGGTGCTGCACACCGATGCCGCGGAGCTGACCGACGAGCACGAAGACCAAGCGTCTCGGTTCGCCTCGGAATTCTTGGCGCCGTTTGCGGTGGCATCGAAAGCGGTGAAGAACGTGCCGTCGTTGCTGAACTTGATTCCGGTGAAACAGAAATGGGGTATCTCCATCGGGGCGCTGCTACGTCATTTCTATGATCGCGGAGCCTTGGATGAGGACCGTTACGAAATGCTGCGGACCCAGCTGTACACGCGGATCAACGCCGACACCGGGTTCACTTGGGGCAGAACAGAGCCCGGATGGGATGAGCGACTCCCAGAGCGCCCCCGCTTGATGAGTAAGTGGATTGAGTTCGCCTACGGGGTCAGCTCTCCCGAGGCCCTGGCCGCCCACCAGGTCATTTGGCCGCTGGATGTGCTCCATGAATTCCTGGTCGGACAGCGCTACGCCGCCGCACCGGTCAAGCCGCCGCCCGCCCGCGTGATGCGCAGTGGTGTCGCAGATTTCGCCGCGTACCGGCAGCGTCGAGCCTGACACCGTGGGCGGGTGATCATCGGTGGCGCGAGTACAGCGGATGGTGTCGCCCGCCGATGGCAGCTGCTCCTACACGGTCGTGGGCGCCGACTATCTGCCCATCGCGCCGGTCGCGGAGTATCTGCAGTTCCTGCGTGATGATCAGGCCTCCCCAAACACCGTGCGCGGCTATGCGGCAGGACTGGCCACCTGGTGGGATGTTTTGGAGGCCACAGACACCGCCTGGACCGACATCTCGACGGCGATGTTCGGACAGTTCCTGACCTACCTGCGGACCGGGGATCTGCCGGGCACCGCCCGCATCGGCGCGCCCGGGGTGTGGTTGGCCCCTTCTTCGGTGCAGCAGCGGGCCGCCGCAGTGCTGGCGTTCTACCGCTATCACGCCCACGCACACCACCTCGATGGCCCATATCAGCGGCTTTACGGCACCCTCGGCAAGCGTGGACGGTCCCGCTACATTCCCCTGCTGGCCGGAGTCGGACGCCGCGCACCCCAGCCGCGGCCGATCTACCGCACCAAAACCGGGAACATCTGCCGCACACCGGTTCTGCTACCCACCCAAGTGGGCACCATCATCGACGCGTGCGCTACCCAGAACACCGACGGCACCTGGTCGGGGTCCCCGTCAGCGCTGCGGGACCGGCTGCTGTTCGCCACGCTGGCCGAGACGGGAATGCGCCTTGGTGAAGCATTATCGCTTCGGCACAACGATATTCATATCGGCGCCGGCGGTACCCCATGGATCGAGGTGGTGCCCCGCCAAGACCATCCCCACGGAGTGCGGGTCAAAGGCGGCGCCCGCCGCATCTACATCGGCGACGATCTGGAAGCGCTGTACTCGGCGTACGTGTGGCAGCTCGTCGATGTCGGCGCCGACGAACTCGTTGAGAACCTGAACACCCATTTCGTGTTCGTCAACCTCGCCGGCGGTCCACTGTTCGCGCCGCTGCGACCAGAATCGGTGTACACCAAGGTCCGCTCAATCACCAAGGGTGCCCGCGGTGTCCTACCGCAGCAGTGGTCGCCGCATTGGCTGCGTCACACCCACGCCACCGCGTTGCTGTTGTCGGGGGTACCGCCACATGTGGTGATGCGGCGCCTAGGTCATCAAGACATGCAAACCACGCTCTCAACGTACGGCTGGGTGACCGAGGACGCCGAGATGCGCACGCTGGCGCAGTGGAAAAGCTTCGCGGCCGGGTGGAAAGGGCTACATGATGACCCCACTTAACCGATCCGGGCCCCGTCGGGGCACCGGAGCGTCCGCACCAGCGGCCTGGGAGCAGCAATGGGCCCAAGTGCCCGAGCAGTGGCGCACACCGGCATACCGGATCGATGCGGCACCGGCCTGCGAGGTATTCACGCCAAACAAGTACTACCGGCCCCGCGCTGACGGAGAACCCTACGACTTCACCCCGACGGGGCCGCCCCGCTTCGCCCACGAGTTGGCCTGGTGGGTGTACACCTGCTGGCGAGAAGGGCTGTGCCGCATCGATCCTGGCGACCTCAAATGGCTACTGCGGACCCTACCGTCAGCAATCGCCGACTATCAGCACGGCCACGGGCGCCCCCCGGAAAGCCTGCTCGATCTTGACGCCGCCGAGATCATCCGGCACGGGGTGCTGCTGTTCGAACGCCGCAACGGGCGTCTGCCCACCCCGGGGTATCGCCGCAATTTTCAGTACACCGTCGACAAGCTATATGTGCTGCTCTCGGTGCGCTGCGGCGGTGCGCCCTGGTGGTCCCATGATCTATGGGATCTGCGCATCGATCCGCGCATCCCCCAGCGCGAACACGAACCCCGCCACGATCAAGCACTCAAACTCGCTGGCATTCAACCTAACTGGCTGCGCGAGGGGCTGCGATTCTGGATGCGCACCGCGCTGACTCATCAACTGTTCACCTGGACAACAGCCATCTCTCGCAGCGGTAACCTGGGTCGACAACTGGGCACCTTCTGCGTCACCAAGGCGCTGGCCGACGACCCGCTGATCGCCGACGACCCCGACACCCTGCGCCAGATGTTCCTGGACTTCCTGAACTATCTGCGCAGCCCGCAAGCCTCCGCCAAACCCGGCGGGCTCACCGACTACATGGTCGCCGAGATCCAATACGAGGTGCAGTCCTTCTACACGTTCATGTACGACCACGCCGCCGACGCCGCCGCCGGCACCGGCAATCAGCGCTGGAAAGACCTCACCACCGCCCACACCCGGCTATGGTCGCCGACATACGCGCCGCGCAAGACTAAGCGCCACCGCGAATTGACCTGGTACAGCACCGCCGATCTACAAAGGATGCTGGCCTACCTGGACGTCCTGGGCGCCGACAGATCCCGGCGAGTGGTGCTCACCCACCCTGACGGGGCCATCTCGGTTGTGCCCGGTCTAGGCGATCCGCAAGCGGCGCGCGCCTGGCTGCTGCAGGCGATGACCGGGCGGCGGGCCTCGGAAATCCTGATGCTCGATCATGAGCCGCTCACCGCGATTCCGGGCCGTGAACGGCCCGCCACCGGCGACACCGATACGTTCGTGGCGCGGCTGCGTTATCAGCAGACCAAAGTCGAGGGCGTCGACCCCACTATCTTGGTCGAACAAGCTGTCGTGGAGGTCATCGCCGAGCAGCAGCGCTGGCTCGCCCAGCAGTACCCCGGCGTGAGCTCCAAATACCTGTTTGTGGGGATGCTGCATCAACATCAGGGACAGCGGGCACGGCCCTACAGCTCCTACCTGAACTCGCTACAAAAACTCGACAAGGTCCACCGGTTGACCGATCCAGCAGGAAACCCGTTGCGGTTCTCCCAAACTCACCGGCTGCGGCACACCCGCGCCACCGAACTGCTCAACGATGGTGTCCCGTTTCACGTGGTGCAGCGCTACCTGGGCCACAAGAGCCCGGAGATGACGGCCCGCTACGCCGCCACCCTGGCAGCCACTGCCGAAGCAGAATTCCTCAAACACAAGAAGATCGGCGCTCACGGCGCCGACATCGCGATCAGCCCCGCCGACATCTATGAAATGACCCAGCTGGCCAAACGCACCGACCGCATCTTGCCCAACGGGGTATGCCTGCTGCCGCCGCTGAAGTCCTGCGACAAAGGCAACGCCTGCCTGTCGTGCGGCCATTTCGCGACCGATGCCACCCATCTGGACGAGCTGCGCGAGCAGCGCGCGGCCACCGCGGCACTACTCGATGCCCGCCGTGCCCAAGTGGCCGCCCGCACCGGCCGCGAGCTGGCCGACTCCAACGTGTGGGTCGCCGAGCGGCTGCGCGAAATCACCTCCCTGGACGCCATCATCACCCGCCTGACCGACCACTCGATCCCGACATCTGTGGCAGTCAGCGGACCGGCGACTGCCACACGGATTCCGTTGCTGCCCATCGCAACCCGTGGCGCTCACGAATCAGCACTCGATCACGCTCAGCGCCGCAGGAGCACCCATGACTGAACCCCAACCGGGCCTGGACGGGCTGCTCCGGCACGCCAAGGCACGCTCCGCCGATGCCCGTGCCCGCATCGACAAAGCGATCCGTGACCTGCGCCGTCAGCATGCACCGATCAACATCAACGCCGTGGCCCGCGCCGCCGGGGTCACCCGCAAAACCATCTACCGCAACCCTGAGCAGCTGGCCCGTATCCGCGCCCACGACTCCCTTCGCGCATCCACTACACCGGCCTCCGGCGCTGCCGCCGGGGCGATGCCCACGAGCATTGTGGCCGGGCTGCGCCGCGAACTGAGCACCCAGCGCAACCAACACCGGGCCCAAATCACCGATCTACATGCACAACTCAAGGAGAAGGACGCCGCCCTCGCGGCAGCGCACGGCGAGATCGCACGGCTCACAGCGCAACTGCGCCTCGGCAGTTAGCGCTTCGGCTTGTCGATCTCTGTCCGTACCGTGCGCACATGGCGACCTTGCACGTGCACAAACTAAGCACCGGGCAGAGCGTCTGCATCGTCCATCACCAGGTGCGCAGGTGCGCAGGTGGACCCACACGATTCTCGGCAGCCTCCAAGACGACAAAACCTACGACCGCTGGCCGGAATCCTGCGATCTTACGTAGGCAAACCGCACGTGGATGGCTATATCGAGAACGCACGCAGCTTCCACACACTCGGCCGGGCGGTGCACAGTTTGGTCAGCAGCAGGTCATCAGCACCTCTGGGCAATCTTCTTTAGCGCCATCACGCACGGCCTCGATCGGATGAGTATTGGACTGGTACTTGCCCCTCGCTGGCGGTCAGCAGGATCGACACCAACCGCAGCCTTGTCCGGGTCTGCTAAATGCTTTGAGCCGCAACGCCAATTCCACGGCAGAGCCCTCGGCACTGATATCAACCGTTGGTAGCGCCGGCGACCATGAGGGCGAACAACTCGACGCAGCCGGCGAGACGGTTACCGGTAGGCAGCGCTTTGTCGAGGTGTCTGCGCGGCCGGCGGTCAATGTTCGGTGCTGTTGGTTTCCAGGATCCAGCAGACGTTGGCGGCGGTGCCGGGTGCGCTGCGCTGGGCGCGATCGATCAGGTTCTGCAGGGTGGTTTGCAGCGCAAGCAATTCGGCGATTTGGGCACGCACGGCGGCTAGTCGTTCGGTCAGTAGCGCGGTGACCGTGGCGCAGGGCGCCAGGCCCTGATCGTGCAGTGCAGGATTTCACGGATCTGAGCCAGGGTGAGTCCGGCGGTCTGGGCCTGGCGGATGAATCGCAGTCGGCCCTCGAATTCGGGGCTGTAGTCCCGGTATCCGTTGCCCCGCCGCGTGGGCGCTGGCAGCAGGCCTTCGGTTTCGTAGAACCGCAATGTCTTGACCGGGACGTCGGTGCGGCGGGCCAGCTCACTGATTTGCATCCCGATCTCCCTTTTCCGACGGCTGCCCTTGACCTTCCACCGTAGAGGAACGTTCAGGATGGGCGGTGCCCGATCGATATCCGGTTGGCGCTACGGATCAGGAAGGTGGATCTAGAAAATGGATCAAGAGCTACGTGACTGTTGTGAGGCGATGGCCGCGGCGATGAATGGGGCCGATCCGTGTTGCCCGCCGCCACCACCGCCGCCTCCGGCCTGACCCCAGCGCCCGATCACCGGCCAACCCCGTGAACGCATGAACCGCTGGCGGTATTTGTGTTGCTGTACTGGGGTTTTAGGTGTGGGCCTGGATGATTTGAAACGGCCTCGCCCAGCCGGGCGCTGGCCGGTGTTCGGTGACCGTGAGGCCGTGGAGCGTGAGTTCGTCGGCCAGGCCGTTGCCCAGGACCTGGCGGGCGTGGGGCCGCTCGGTGAGGCGCAGGTAGGCGTTGAACACCCGCTGGGCCGAGGGCGGCCGGTCCAGGTCGATGGCCGCGATCGATCCGCCCGGGCGCAGCACCCGCACCACCTCGTCCAACGCCCGGCGCCGGGTATCGGTGGGGAGTTCGTGTAGTCCGAAGATGCTCATCGCGACATCGAAAGTGTCATCGGCAAAAGGTAATTCGGCGGCATCTGCTTCGTGCATCCTCACGTTACGCAGCCCGCTACGGGCCAGCTGGTGCCGTCCTACCGCAAGCATCTCCGGGGAAATGTCCACCGAGTCGATCGCCGTATCCGGGGCACGGGCCGCCAGCAGGCGGGCCGTGTAACCGGTCCCGCCACATAGTTCGAGTACCCGCGCCGGGTGATGGTCGGCGACCAGCTGCGCCAGACGGTTGTGCGGATGGCCGGGAATGACCCGGTCGCCCGCCTCGAACAGCGGCCCGGCAACAAAGAATTTCAGTCGGTTGCGTGTCCAGTCACGTGCCATGCTCGTGGCCCTTCGCTAGTGGTGATCGATACCGGCGGCGTGTAACGGGTCGGGTTGGCGGCGAATCGGTCGGCGCATGCAGCCGAGCAGAACCACCAGGTGCGCTGCTCGTGCTGGAGCCGGGCCGGCGCGGTGGCCGGGTCGATGCGGATGCCGCAGACAAGGTCGCGGGGGCGGTGGGCCGCGGTGAGCGCCACCATGTGCAGCGTCATGGATGTGGTGATGTTGCGCAACAGCGTTGGACCCAACGACCGTGTAGGCAGACCGTATTCGGCGGTGGAGTCAAGAATCTCGACGGTGATGACGGCCTGCCCAGCTCCGGCGAGTGCGGCGATACGGGCGGCGATGTTCACTGCGTGCCCGAAGAAGTCATCGCCATGCCTGACCGCGTTGCCGTGATGAATACCGGCCCGCACAGCCAAGAACCCGTTTTCGACGGCCACCGAGTCGGCCAACTCGCAGATGGTGGCCACCATCTGTGCAGGTGTGCCCGCGACCAGCATCACTGCGTCGCCGATTGTTTTGACCAGCGCCACGCCGGGACGCAGTGCATCGTGGGCCAGCTCAGCCAGCCGCGCGGCAAGCTGGGCAGCTTCCTGATCTCCGCATATCTCGGTGAGCGCGCTGTAACCGACCAGGTCCACGAACGCGAATGTCGCCGCCACCGTGTCGAAGTCAATACCTGAGGCGGGCAGCACTAACGGGTCTTCCAGCATCCTCGCCCGCCCTTTCCGGATCGTTCGGCCCCGCCGCTCGGGCCACATCGATCTTTGGCGCTGCCGCCCCGGCTTGACCAATCAACAGTATTAAACGCTATCATCGTCTGATGGCGATGAACAGGTCTTCGGGCAGCCCCCGGCAGGTGGTCGATGTGGAGGCGGCGACGGCGTTGTTCCATAGCCTTTCGGATGGGACGCGGCTGGTGATCTTGCAGCGATTGGCTGCCGGTGAGGCCCGGGTGGTGGATCTGACCGCCGAGTTGGGTTTGGCGCAGTCGACGGTGTCGGCGCATCTGGGCTGCCTGCGTGATTGCGGTCTGGTCGATTACCGGCCGCAGGGCCGCTCCTCGGTGTACCGGCTGGCGCGCCCCGAGGTGCTGGCGGTGTTCACTGCCGCCGAAGCGCTGCTGGCCGCCACGGGCAGCGCGGTGGCGTTGTGCCCGAACTACGGCCACCCCGGTGACGTGAAGAAGAAGGTGGCCCGGTGAGCGATGCGTGTGGCTGCGGCTCTGATGAGGACCGCCCCGGCGGCCAGGCCGAGCGCGAACCCGAACGGCTTTGGGAGATCGCGGAGCTGCGTGCGGCCGCGGTCGCGGGCGTGGTGCTGGCGGCTGGCTATATCACCGGCTGGTCCGGGGGGCCGCGCCCGGTCGAAATAGGGTTGTACGGGCTGGCTTTGGCGATCGGTGCCTACACGTTCGTGCCGTCCACACTGCGTCGGCTAGCCCGCGGCAAGATTGGTGTGGGCACCTTGATGACGATCGCAGCGGTCGGTGCGGTGCTTCTCGGTGAGGTCGGCGAGGCCGCAATGCTGGCGTTTTTGTTCTCCATCAGTGAGGGCCTGGAGGAGTACTCGCTGGCGCGGACCCGCCGTGGCCTGCGGGCCTTGTTGTCGTTGGTGCCCGATGAGGCCACCGTCATCCGGGGCGGCACCGAAACCGTCATCGCCCCAGCCGATCTGCAGGTCGGCGACATGATGGTGGTGCGTCCCGGGGAACGCCTGGCCACCGATGGTGTGATCCGGCAGGGGCGCACTGCCCTGGACACCTCGGCGATCACCGGCGAATCGGTGCCCGTGGAGGCGGGCCCGGGCGCTGAGGTGTTCGCCGGGTCGATCAACGGCACCGGAGTACTGCATATCGAGGTCACCAGTACCGCCGCGGACAACTCGCTGGCCCGCATCGTGGCGATCGTGGAGGCCGAACAATCCCGCAAGGGCGCCAGCCAGCGACTGGCCGACCGGATCGCCCAACCCCTGGTACCGGCCATCATGATCGCCGGCGCCGCGATCGCCGTCGTGGGCAGCATCTTGGGGGATCCGCTGGTGTGGATCGAACGGGCCCTGGTGGTGCTGGTGGCCGCATCCCCATGCGCGCTGGCGATCTCCGTGCCGGTCACCGTGGTCGCCGCGATCGGTGCCGCCTCCAAACTCGGGGTCCTAGTCAAGGGCGGCGCCGCCCTAGAAGCCCTCGGCGCGGTCCGCACCGTGGCCCTGGACAAGACCGGCACCCTGACCGCGGGCCGGCCCGCCGTCATCGAGGTCGCCACCGTCGGCGCCGCCACCGCCGCCCAAGTCCTTTCCGCTGCAGCAGCTTTGGAAGCCCGCAGTGAACACCCGCTGGCTGCCGCGATCCTGGCCGCCGCCGACACCGTGGTACCGGCCGACAACGTTCAAGCCGTCACCGGCGCCGGGCTCACCGGCGACCTGGACGGCCACAGCCTGCGGTTGGGGCGCCCCGGCTGGCTCGACCCCGGCCCGCTGGCCGCCCAGGTCGCCGCCATGCAAGCCGGCGGCGCAACAGCGGTCCTCATCGAAGAGGACCGCGCACTTATCGGGGCGATCGCCGTACGCGACGAACTGCGCCCCGAAGCCCGCGAAGTGGTCCAGAGGCTGCGCCGCGACGGCTACCAGGTCCTCATGCTCACCGGCGACAACGCCGCCACCGCGGCCGCGTTGGCCCGCCAGGCCGGTATCGACACCGTGCACGCTGACCTGCGCCCCGAAGACAAAGCCCACCTGATCAGTCAACTGCGCCAACACAACCCGACCGCAATGGTCGGCGACGGCGTCAACGACGCACCCGCTCTGGCCACCGCCGACCTCGGTATCGCGATGGGCGCCATGGGCACCGACGTAGCCATCGAAACCGCCGACGTTGCCCTCATGGGAGAAGACCTGCGCCACCTCACCCAAGCATTCCGCCACGCCCGCCGCGCCCGATCCATCATGCTGCAAAACATCGGCCTGTCCCTGGCCCTGATCAGCGTGCTCATCCCACTGGCCCTCACCGGGCTCCTCGGTCTAGCCGCCGTCGTCGCCATCCACGAACTCGCCGAAATCGTGGTCATCGCCAACGGCGTCCGCGCCGCCCGCACCAAACCACTCGCCACACCCACAGCCACCCCAGAGAACCCCGGCTCTGACCGGCACCCCACAACATTCACCCCAGAACCACTGACACCGGCGGGCGGAGCAGGCAGCGACGTTACCCGAAATCCGATGCCCGAAATCCGATGAGAATGGACACCTGAATCGCTAACCCGCCATCGCGGCCGCGACTACCGGCAGCAGGTGGGGTCCAGTACGGCACACAGCGCCGTCAGCGCATCGGGTACCGGACGGTGAAAGACGTTCATGCCGCGGCGATCTGACTCCACCAACCCCGCCTTGCGCAGCTGATTCATATGGTGGCTGACCGTCGATTCGGTCAGCCCCATCTCAATGGCGAGATCGCCGCTGATGATCTCGCCGTCAGGGGCGCTGAACAGCTGCGACATGATCTTCACCCGCACCGGATCAGCCAGGGCCTTAAGCCGCAGCGCCACCTCCAACGCCTGCATATCGGACATGGGACCAGCGGCCACCGGCGCACAACACACCGGACCAGTCGTGTCCACCACAGGCAGCGCTTTGGGCATACAGCCGATTCTCCCCGTCGCATTGACATATGTCAAAGAGGTGGCATACTGGCGACTGTCCGACTAGTTCGATGAATATCTCATTAGTTGTGGAGGTGGCACCCGTGTCCCGTATTCAACTCGCCCTCAATGTCGATGACCTTGACGAGGCGATCACGTTCTATTCCAGGCTCTTTGGCGCCGAACCGGCCAAACGCAAGCCGGGGTATGCGAACTTCGCGATCGAGGAACCGCCGCTGAAGCTGGTGCTGCTGGAGAACCCCGGCCATGGCGGCACCATCAACCATCTCGGGGTGCAGGTGGACTCCAGCGAGCAGGTGCACGCCGAGATCGCGCGCTTGAGCGCGGCGGGCATGTTCACCGAAGAAGAGATCGGCACCACGTGCTGTTTCGCCACCCAGGACAAGGTGTGGGTCACCGCGCCCGATCGCGAAAAGTGGGAAATCTACACCGTTTTAGCCGATTCGGAGACCTTCGGGGCCAGCCCCGAGCTGCTGGCCCAAGACCCTGACGGTGTCTGCGCCTGCGAACACACGGCCCAAGAGAGCCAGCCCGCGGACACGGCCGAACATCCCGAGGCCGCGGCGGCGGCTACGACGGCATGCTGCACCCCGCGATGAACCAAACCATGACATCGGCCGGGCATGTGGCGGTCGCCGGGAAGCTGTCCACCCTGGATCGGTTCTTGCCGGTGTGGATCGGGGTGGCGATGGCCGCCGGCCTGCTCCTAGGCCGCTCGATACCGGGCCTGAACACCGCGCTGGAAAAGGTTCAGGTCGACGGGATCTCGCTACCCATCGCCTTAGGGCTGCTGATCATGATGTACCCGGTGCTGGCCAAGGTCCGCTACGACCGCCTCGACACCGTCACCGGCGATCGGAAGCTGCTGATCGGCTCCCTAGTGCTGAACTGGGTGCTGGGCCCGGCGCTGATGTTCGCGTTGGCGTGGCTGCTGCTACCCGATCTGCCCGAATACCGCACCGGCCTGATCATCGTCGGACTGGCCAGATGTATTGCCATGGTGATCATCTGGAACGACCTGGCCTGCGGTGACCGGGAAGCCGCCGCCGTGCTGGTGGCGCTGAATTCGGTGTTCCAGGTCGTGATGTTCGCGGTGCTGGGCTGGTTCTACCTGTCGGTGCTGCCCGGTTGGCTGCACCTGCCCCAAACCGAGATCAGCACCTCGCCGTGGCAGATCGCCCAATCGGTACTGATCTT
This sequence comes from Mycobacterium sp. D16Q14, assembly GCA_002013415.1. Lineage (GTDB taxonomy): Bacteria > Actinomycetota > Actinomycetes > Mycobacteriales > Mycobacteriaceae > Mycobacterium. Next base: position 21,859 of record MAEX01000027.1, on the reverse strand, counting down.
TCTGGGCATTCCGCTGTTGGCCGGGTATCTGTCGCGGCGCATCGGGGAACGCACCAAGGGCCGCCAGTGGTACGAGTCGAAGTTCCTGCCGGTGATCGGTCCGTGGGCGCTGTACGGGCTGCTGTTCACCATCGTGATTCTCTTTGCCCTGCAAGGCGATCAGATCACTTCCAAGCCCTGGGAGGTCGCCCGCATCGCGCTACCGCTGCTGGCCTACTTCGCGATCATGTGGGGCGGCGGCTACCTACTTGGCGCCACCCTCGGACTGGGTTATGCGCGCACCACCACGTTGGCGTTCACCGCCGCCGGAAACAACTTCGAGCTGGCCATCGCCGTAGCCATCGCCACCTACGGCGCCACCTCCGGCCAAGCCCTGGCCGGAGTCGTCGGCCCCCTGATCGAAGTCCCCGTCCTGGTCGCCCTGGTCTACGTGTCGCTGGCGTTGCGGCGACGATTCACCGCAGTCCCGCAAGCTATTTCGTCCGATGTCTCGACCGCTTCTGCCTCGACAACGAATGTGACGGAGTAACCCGATGACCGATAGCCCCGTAACTCACCGCGCGCACCCCGATCTGTCGATTGATCAGCGCCATGCCCTGCGCACCGCGGCCACCCGCCTGGAGACCGAGTTCGGCTCCGCCTTCGGCACCGAAACGATCGAACGGTTCCTGCATTCGTCCTATGAGCAGTTCGCTGGCCGGGCAACCGTTCCCAACTTTCTGCCGCTACTGGCCGAACGGTTCGCCCGCCAACGCCTACACGCCCTGGCGCGGGTGGAAGGCAAGGTCAGCGACGGCAAACCCACCGTGCTGTTCCTGTGCACCCACAACGCCGGGCGCTCCCAAATGGCGCTCGGGTACTTCAACCACCTGGCCGCGGGGCAAGCCGTCGCGTGGTCCGGCGGCTCAGAACCCGGCCGCGAAATCAACCCCGCTGCCATCGAAGTCATGTCCGAAGTCGGCATCGATATCACCGGCGAATACCCCAAACCCTGGACCGACGAAATCGTGCAGGCCGCCGACGTCGTCATCACCATGGGCTGCGGAGACGCCTGCCCAGTCTTCCCCGGAAAGCGTTACGAGAACTGGAATCTGCCCGACCCCGCCGGACAATCGACCGATGCCACCCGTCCCATCCGCGACGACATCGAACTCCGCGTCCGCAACTTACTCGCCGAACTCGCCGTCCCGGTCACCAAGTAGCCAGCCAAGACCCGCCATATCTACCTGTTATACAAACAATTTCAGACTTCCGACCGCAAGGAGCTATTGATCCCATGGCCGCCGATAAGCTCTCGGTGTTGTTCGTGTGCCGCCGCAATGGCGGCAAATCTCAGATGGCGGCCGGGCTCATGCGCAAGGAAGCCGGCGACCTGATCGATGTGTGCTCGGCCGGTACCGAACCCGGCGACGCCATCAACGAACTCTCCGCTCAAAGCCTCGCCGAAGTGGGCATCGACATCACTGGTGAGCACCCCAAACCCATCGACCCAGAGCTGCTCCGCGGCGTCGATCGAGTAGTGGTCCTGGGCCGGGAAGCCAAAATCGACGACGTCGACGGCGTCCAGATCGAATACTGGGACACCGACGAACCCTCCGAACGCGGCATCGACGGCATCGAACGCATGCGTCTAATCCGCGACGACATCGCCACCCGGGTGAGCCGACTCGTTGTAGATCTCGCCACGTAGAACCAGTCCCTGAGAAGGGCGACGCGAAGAGAAGTCGCCCCAGATTCAATGAGCAAGGGGTGCGTCATCGTGCTCATCCAAGATGGGCACTGCAGGCCAGGGTCCGTCAGATGCCACAACCGCCACCATTGATCTACTATCTATGTACGTAGATAGTAGATGGTTCCGGCTGGGACCTTCCGCTATCGGCAGGCGTGGTCAGTGCGAGGTAACTGGATTTCGATGGAAAGGGGTACGGCACGTGCGTGTACTACGAGTGATCATGGTGGCCGCCGCGGCGGTGATGGCGATACTGGCAGCCGGTGTCCCGCTGGCCAATGCCGCCAAAAGTGGCTGTCCCCACACAATGGGGTCGCATCAGCGGATCGGTGATGCCGGTGGCGCGGTGGTACAGGAATGGACCGTCAGTGGGCTGCGCAAGAGCGCTGACCCGACTCCGGGTTACCCGGTGTCAGGGCAGCTTTGGGAGGCAACCGCAACGGTGCGGGCACTGGCCGGGACGGTGACCCCGATCATTCCGAATCTTGCCGCCGTCTCCGGCTCCGAGGAGCATTACCCGGTGCTCTGGCAGGTGGCCAGCCCCTACGGCATCCCGGGGGCCACCCTGGCTCAAGGGCATACCTCCACGGGCAAGGTGTACTTCGATGTCACCGGTGCCGCTGCGGCGATGGTGACCTACCAGGGCGGCGGGGCAATGCCGACGGCCATGTGGTGTGAGCAGGGGGCGATGAAAGCGATGATGGCCACGATGAAGTCTGCGCCGGACGCGGACTGCGACTGCTGCGCCGACATGCCCACACCCGGCGGCGACTGCTGCGCGGACAAGCCCTGAGCGGCTCTGGGGTGAAATGGCCTGCCGGGCAGGTGATGTGCCACGCCGGCGTGCTGTATCGCCCGCCCGGCGACTCACCTCTACGTGCGGGGCAGGGGTGGGCCATGCGAATACTGGCGTCACCGCCGAGCTCGATCTACTATCTATGTACGGAGATCGTAGGTCCTGGAATCAGGGCATCGGCCGTTGGGAAGGGAGCGCGATGACTTACTTTTTCACGGTGGCCGCGGTACTGGCGTGCCCGCTGGTGATGGGCGCAATGATGTGGATGATGATGCGCAGTCCCGGCGAGGCGAATTCTGCTGAGTTACAGGAACTGCGGGCGTTGCGTACGGAAATCGACCTCCTCAAATCCAGGCCAGGGCGCGCCCTGTAATCAGCAGTCGGGCCCGGCCGCGCAAGGCTGCCGCGTTGCCGGTCGATGAATCTGTCGGCGATGAGATTGCGTGCGCAACCGGGCCGGGGAACGGAGTGTTATCAATGGCGCCTTGGCGCAAAGCACGTACCGCAGGCCAGCGCGGTGCGCGCATTGCTATGCCGGATCTACGTGAGGGCGCAGGCGGATGGTGGGTGCCGGTGGTGGGTACCGCTGTGGTGGCGGTGTTCGCGGTAGCGGTCGTCGGTACTGCCATGGCCACACGCGGTGGGCAACACACCTCACCTGGCGAGGCGACTGGTTTGGATCATCCGGCGGCCACTGTCGCGGTCGGTGCCGATAGCGCGCCGCCGTGGCCGGCACCGGCGGATGCGTCCGCGGCAGCGGGCGCGGCCGGGCTGCCGATGGCGCGCATGGAGGGCACCGTGCTACACATTCACGCCCATCTTGACGTGCAGGTCGACGGCCGGCCGGTGCCCGTACCGGCCAATATCGGTGTCGATGGGCGACGGGGCGCCATGAGTGCCCTGCACACCCACGATGCCAGCGGCATCATCCACATCGAGTCGCCGGTGCGCCGGCAGTTCAGCCTCGGTGAATTGTTCACCGAATGGCAGGTCAGCTTGGCTGCTGATCACATCGGAGGGCTACGCGCCGGTGCGGGAAAACAGCTGCGCGTGATCGTCAACGGTGTGCCGCAAACAGATAACCCCGCCGCGATCACACTGGCTGCCCATGACCAGATCGCCATCATCTACGGCGCCCCGCACCCCGGGGAGGTCATCGCCTCGAGGTACCAGTTTGCGGACGGCCAATAACCGACCGGCGGCACAGGCCGAACGCCGGTATTACTATTTACGTACGTAGACAGTAAGAATGTTGAAGGCCAGGAGATACATCAAGTGCGCAGTCGAGGTTTCGGTGAGCTGGAATCGGTGGTGATGGATCGTGTGTGGAGCCGCGACGAGGACACCTCGATGACGGTGCGCGAGGTGTTCGACGAGCTGGCCACCGAACGCGACATCGCCTACACCACGGTGATGTCGACGATGGACAACCTGCACACCAAGGGCTGGCTGGCGCGTGAGCGCGAGGGCAAGGCCTACCGGTACTGGGCCACCCTGACCCGCGAACAGCACAGCGCCCGGCTTATGCGTGAGGCGCTTCACGGCGGCGGCAGCCCTGATTTGGTGCTCACCCACTTCCTCGAGCAGATCGGCCCAGAAGAATCGGCGCGGCTGGCCGCGGTGCTGCGGCGACCGGTGAAACGGGCCCGCGCCAAGTGAGCATCGCGGTCTGCCTGCTGCTCTACAGCGCGGCGGTCCTGGTATTCGGGCCACCGGTCTTAACCCGCCTGACCCGCTCGGCGCACGCCCCACATCTGGCGATCGCCGCGTGGCTGGCCGCGATCGCCAGCGTGCTGTCCACCTGGCTGGTAGCTGCGGTGCTCATTGTCATTGACGTTGCCCGGCACTGGGATTCCCCCGCGGCAGTGCTCGCGGCGTGCATCACCCGCCTGCACGCGGTGGCCGCCGGTGATGTCGGCATCGCGCCGCAGTCCGGGCTGCTGGCCCTGGCCGCGGCGGCAAGCGCAGCGACCGCAACCCTGGGGGTACGCCTGGCCCGCGCCGTGGTCCGGCTACGCGACACCGCGCACGAACATGCTCGCGCGGTGCGTATCGTGGGCCGGCGCACCGCCGACGAGCACGTGATGGTTCTGGAAGCCCACGAACCTGCCGCCTACTGCGTCGCCGGCCGCCCGCCGGCGATCGTCCTGACGACGGCCGCGCTGGCTGCTCTTGATGACGAACAGATCGCGGCGGTGCTGGCGCACGAATGCGCTCATCTGGCGGGGCACCACCCCCAGCTCGTCTCGGCGCTGCGCGCCGTGTCCACCGTCTTACCGCGAGTGCGGCTCATGACCGTAGGGGCGGCCGAGGTGTCCCGGCTGCTGGAGATGTGTGCCGACGATGCCGCAGTCCGTCTACACGGCCGCAGCGCCTTGCTGTCAGGGTTGATGGGCCTGGCCGGCGCCGCCAGCGCACCGGCGGCGGCCCTCGGCGCGGCGAATGTGGCTGTCCTGAGCCGCGCCGAACGACTCGTGGCATCACCCCCGGCACTTGCGGTGCGGGCCCGCGCATGGACCGCGTTGGCGATAAGCCTCACGGTGATCGCCGCGGGCCCGATCATCACCGCCGTGCTGGCCGCCTCCGGCGCACTGCTGTGCAGCCCGTAGGGCAGGTATGCCGCCGGAGCCCTCGCACGATACCGAGACCACCAAGTCCTTCCTCCCACACCTGGCGTACCCCGTACAAGTATGAACCGGGCAACCCGGATCCCACCGAAACGAGGCCGCCCGAACGGGGGTATCGAGCCTCGATCGCCCGCGCAACTGCCCAGGTAAGGGGTGGATTGTGATACCCCGTCCCGGTACTGGCCGGTTCCGAGTACACGAGCCTGTAGCGGTGCGCAGCAATACTCTGCACAAATAACCCTACGGGGGTATCCTTTCGAAATCTGCTGGTGCGGGCAAGGAGGTTTCGGTGAGCACAGTGACCGTGAAGGTGTCGGGTATGAGCTGCGGGCACTGCGCGGCCTCGGTGCGCCAGGAGGTGGCTGCGCTTCCGGGGGTCAGCGGTGTGGATGTCGATATCGCCGAGGGCACCGTCACCATCTCCTCGGCCGCGACCCTGCCGGTCGAGGCGATCGATGCGGCCATACGCCAAGCCGGCTACGCACTGGCCGGATGAGTCGCCGGGCCCGGCCCGCCTGCAGGGTCGGTCACACGACTCGGCCAGATCCAAGACATCGGCTTTGACAAGACATTCCTTCGAAAGGACACCGCTCATGGCCACACGACACCCCCTCTGGAGTGCGGCGAGCATCGCGGCCGGCGTGCTCGCCGCGCTCGCCGCCGCAGCCCCGGCGGCATCGGCCGACCCGCCGCCGATACCGTTCATTCCTGCAGTCCCGGCGCCGCTGCCTTCGGTCCCGGGCAGCTATACCTACAGCTACTACAACTTCCCGGCGGTTGCCCCGGCCGCGGTGGATGCGCGCGGGGTGAAGATCGCCACCAACGCCGACCCCGGAGCCACCGCGACCGGGATGCCCGGCAGCAAGCTCGGCAACAGCGCCCACCCGCCGAACATCCAGTCCTCCTCCAGTACCCGCTACTCGGTGACCGGCGGCGTGCGGCCGCCAGCAGTGTCCAGCACCACGGGCGTCAACTACGGCGCAGGCAATGAGACTCCCGCACTGGAAGACCCCTACGGTCGGGCGCCCCAGAACATCGGCGGCGCCGAGGCCGCCGCACCCCCGACGGTGGTTCCCGGCGCTCCGGCTGCCCCCGTCCTGGAAGACCCCCACGGTCAGCCGCCTGTGCCACCGGCCGAGGAATCGCCCTAACCCGCTGCACTTGCATGCCGCCCCGGCAACCGGCACCACCAGGTATCGGTGCCCCGTTGTACCCCAACCAGCATGAATACATTTTCTGCATACCCTATACGGGTATATGGTTAGGGTGTACGGTGGGGTGATGGCGCTCACCGGTGACCGCACGCCGCGCCACCCGCACTGGGTGGCCATCGGCGTGGTGCGGGTGTTGCTGGCCGCGGCGGTGGTGTTGGTGCCCGCGCTGCAGTGCCCACCGGCCGCACCCGACACCGCCATCACCGCACCCGTGCGGCACGTCCCCGCTACCGCCGGGGTACATGGCGCGGCCGCACAACTGGGTGCGCTGATCGCCGTGGCCGGCGATGGTGACCACCATCGGTGCGCCCTACTGACCGCCGCCACCACGGTGGTCGCCGCGGCAGCCGACGCGGTGCACGGGTGGGGCACGGTGCCCGCGGCGGCGATGTTTCTGGTGGCGACCGCCGCGATGCTGTGGTCGCACAGTACCCGCGGCCCACCGCGTCGCGCCGCGATCTGGTTTCTGCGCCGCGGCCGTGACCGGCTGCAACATTTCTGCGTGATGCGGCGCTGACGGCCGGTTCCCCCAGAGCCCCCATCGGGGGCGCTGATACCGGTCATCGCATCCCATCCTGGCCGCCGCGATGGCGGCCCCTTTCACGCAAGGAATCACCATGAACCGCACCGTAATTAACCACACCCGCCGCTACCGCAGGCTGGCCGCCGCCGCGGCGGCCCCGCTAGCCGCGCTGACCCTGGCCCTGGCTGCACCGGCCCTGGCGCAGGCCAGCGGACCAATCCCGAGCGCAGATTCCATCAGTGCCCAGGCCCCCGCAGGGCCCGGCTGCCGCCACCACAACTGCTGGCCGCGCCCGCCGCATGGCGGCGGCTGGGGCGGTGGTGGGGGCCACGGCTGGGGCGGCGGCCATGGCGGCGGCTGGGGCGGGCACCGCTAACACCGGCCCCATTGACCGGTGCCGCCCCGCCAACACTGCGTCCAGGCGGGGCGGCACCCCTTCACCGCGTCGCTGCTCCGGTTCGGACCACACCCTGTGCGGCCCGGCCCCGCTGAGCCGCCGCTGCCTGCCCCTGGCCGACAGCCCCACAGGCCCTTGGCCACCCCGTGTACCCCTGAAATACAAGGACATCCATGACCGTGACCACATCATTGATAACACTGACAACACCGTCCGTGTCCGCCTGCCGGCGCGCCGCCGCCGTGGCGGTAGCGGCCGGTATCACCGCGTTCACCGGGCTTGCGTTGGTAGCTCCCGCCGCCGCCGGCCCGGCGCCGGGTAACGCCCAGACTGTGATCGCCGCCCTTCGAGCCCGTGGGGACCAGGTGATCGTCAACGGCGATACCGCCGGAAAACCGCTGTCGGCGTGCATCGCCGTCTCGGTGCGCGTCGGGCGGCACATCTATAACCAGGTGCAGCAACGCAAAGGGCCGGCGACCCGCTCGTTGGCCTCGCACGTCATGTATGTCACCGTGCGGTGCTAGAGCTTCACTGCGGCGGCCCGGATCATTGTGGGCCGCCGGGATTTTGGCCGCCGATGTCGGTGATCGGCAGGTTCGGTGCGGGTTTGGGTGAGGGTGTGGCCGGCAGCGCGGGAATCTTGTCGGCCGGGATGTCGTGAATATCGTTGGCCGGTGGGCCGTTTTCGCGGCTGCCGTAGCTGCTGCCGGGGGCGCGATCCCCGAGCAGGTGGCTGACGGTGACCATGTGGTAGCCGTTGGCGATCAGGACCGGCAGGAATTGGTAGACGACGTCGACGGTGCTGGAGTAGGTGTCGTGCAGCAGCACCACCGAGCCGGGTTTGATCTGGGTTTTGAGCATGTACACGGTGGCGGCGGTGTTGGCGTCGTTGATCCAGTCGAATGCGATGACGTCCCACAGGATTTCGGCCAATCCCTGTCGCCCGGCTTCGGCGCGCACCGCGTCATCGGAGACTCCGCCGGCGGGGCGGTACAGGTGCGGGGTGTGCCCGATCGCGGCGGTGATCGCCGCGGCGCCCCTGTTGAGCTGGCCTGCGATGTCGGCGACCGCGATGGTGGCCATGTTGGGGTGTTCCCAGGTGTGGTTGGCCACCTCCATCCCGGCGGCGTCGATGCGGCGGGCCGCGTCGGGGTCGGCGGCCACCTTGTTGCCGATCAGGAAGAACGTGGCTTTGGCGCCGCGGTCGGTGAGCACCTGCAGCAGACGATCGGTGAACGGGGTGGGGCCGTCATCGAAGGTCAGCGCCACACACTTGTAGCGAGCACAGTCCACGGTGTCCGGGCCGAGCAGGAGATGATGGCGCACCCCGAGGGCGACCACGCCGGCCGCGGCCAACACCACCACCGTCACCACAGTGATCTGGAACCGCACCGACCTCAGCACCGCACCCACCGGCCACCTCCTGACGCACCGGGCGGCACTGCGGCGGCCTGCGCGCCGCCGCGATCGTGATACCCGCGGGGGGCATCCTTGCACGCGTACCTGGACACCGTCAGCACACCACCGCTATATGGCTATACCCGGTAGGGGTAAAGGCTAGAATGGACCGCATGCGGATGCACCCGGGCTGGGGGTATCGCCGCCGGTCCCACAGGGGCGCGGGGGCGCTGCTGCTGCTAGCCGCCGCGCTGGCAGCGATGGCGATACTCGGGTGCACGGCCGAGCTGCCCCGCGCGGGCGCACCGGCCCCGGCCAGCGGCGAACATGCACCTAACGCGGCCCTCGGCGCGGTACCAGGACTGATCACCGCACACGTTCACGATGTGCGCGCTGACCTGGATGCGCCCTGCCCACACCCCCCGCTAGCCGGGAACGTGGCCGGCGGCGACAACGCAGCGCTGAAGTGGACCGCGCCGGTCCTGCTGACCGCCGGGGCCATGGCCGTGCGGGCGGGTGCGCACGGGCCGCCGCCATGGACGCGCACAGCCGCCGCAGCCAGCGGCGCCGTCTTGCTGCATCAGCTCTGCGTTATCCGGCGCTGACGAACACCCCGGGCTGCCTGCCGCTCTAGCCACAGGCAGCCCGCACTGGTGTGTCCTCGACAGCTTCGCCGCCCCCGTGTGCGGCACCCCAACGTAGGGAATTCTTATGCACAACAACCGTTTTCTTCACCGCGCGGCCGCATCGATGGTCGCAGTCCTGGCCGGGGCAACGCTGGGCCTGTCCGGCGCCGCGCCGGCCTGGGCGGGCCCGGCCGCCCCCAACGCGCTGCAGGTCATCATGGCTTTGCAGCGCCAGGGCGACAAGGTCATCGTCAATCGCACCGGCGACAAGCCGCTGCAGATGTGCTCCGTGACATCGGTACGCGAAGGCAAATCCGAGTACTGGTGGACCCATCCTCAGGTGGTCGACCCCAACCGGGCTAAACGCGCCAATGGTGTGGGCACACAATTGCTGTACCGCACCATGTACGTCGACGTGCAGTGCTGACCATGCCGCATTGATATCGCAGTCGGTCCCGGCCCGCTGGCCGGTACTTACGCGGTGACCGGGCCGGGACGTTCAGGCTAGCCCGGTCACCGGTGGGGTCAGGCCGGGGCAGGCGCACCGGCGCAGCACGGGCAGTCGCCGCCCGAGGTGGGTGCGGGCATGTCCTGGCAGCAGGGGCAGTCCGCCATCATGGCCTTCATGTCGGCCTTCATCTTCGAGTCCATAGGCATGTTCATGGACTCGTTGCAGCACCACATCATCGCCGGTGCGGCGCCGCCGGTGCCGTAGATGACGGCCATCGGGTCCGGGCCGGTGACATCGAAATACAGTGTGCCCGAGGATGTTTGTCCTTCATCGAGAGTGGCGGCGGGCAGTCCTTGGTCGGTGCCGATCTGCCAGAGTACCGGGTAGTGCGCGCCGGTGGCGTGGGCGGCGAGGTTGGGGATCAGCGCGGTGATGGTGCCGCGCGCGGCCCGCACGGTGGCCGCAGCTTCCCAGAGCTGGCCGGCCGGGCTGTATCCGGGTAATACAGCCTCTGATTTCTTCAGGGCGGCCACGGTCCATTCCTGGGTACCGCCGCCAGCGTCGGGCAGCTGTTGAGCGGCCCCGAAGCGGTGCGGACAGGACCCCGCAGCGTGCCCCAGGGGCGGGGCAAGCAGCCCGGTCAGGAACAGCCCGGCGGTGGCCAGGGCCAACAACACGAATCGCAGTCCTTGCATGTGCGGTCTCTTTCTGTGAGGTCAGTGGGACATTCGGCCCGGCGTGGCCGGTTCAGCGCAATCTTCGCCGCCGGGGACGCTATTGGCGGTAGGAGATGACGGTCATCATCCCGGCCTCGCCGTGATAGATGTTGTGGCAGTGGGTGAGCCACTGGCCAGGGTTGTCGGCATCGAAGTCCACTTCGACGGTGGCCATGGGCGCCACCAGCACGGTGTCCTTGCGGGCGGTGTAGGCCCCGGACCGGCCTCGGACCGCGAAGGTATGCCCGTGCAGGTGCATCGGGTGAAACATCATCGAGTTGTTGAGGTAGCGCAGCCGCACCCGTTGGCCTTCGCGCACGGGCAGCCCTTCGGCCCGGTTGTAGGTTTTTTCGTTGATGGTCCAGGTGTACTTCTCGCCCGGACCTGCCAGGCGCAGGTCATAGGAGATGTCGGGTTCACGCGGTACCAGCGCGACCTCGGCGGTGGCGCTCAAGGTCGCGGTGTCCAGCACGGCCATCTTCGTCAACGCCACGGCCGCGTTTTGGGTTTCGCCGAGAACCGGTTTGCCGCCGGAGCGCAGCACCAGCTGGGCGTAGCCGTCCTTGCCGTACGGGACGGCCAGCAGCGGCACCGACGCATCACCGATGGTGATGACGGCGTCGATGCGCTCGCCCATCCCGATCAGCAGCGCGTCGGCTTGCCGGGGCGCCACGGGGAAGCCGTCGGTGTGGGTCACCGTCATCGGCACCCCGGGAACTGCGACCCGAAACGCGCTATCGCCTGCGGCGTTGATGATGCGCAGCCGCACCCGGGTCCCGGGCCGATAATCGACGCTCTGCGGGTCAGCGGCCACCCGCCCGTTCACCAGGTAGTACGGGTAGGTGACATCGCCGCCATCGGATCCCAGCGGCGCATCCGCACTAACCCCCATCCCACCCATCGGCATACCGCCAGACATACCGCCCATCGAGGGCCCCATCTCGGGCATGCCCTTGGCGGCCAGCCCGGCCAGGACCTTGTCGGGGTCGGTGCCGGTGCCATCGATCCAGTCATCGAGCACCACCACCAGTTCGGTATCGTAGTCGGCGCGCTCATCGGGGTCCTCGATGATCAGCGGCGCATACAGGCCGCGGTCGAGCTGGGTGCCCACATGAGGATGAAACCAATACGTGCCCGCGTGCGCCACCGCGAACTCGTAGGTGAACGACCCCGCCGCCGTGATCTGCTTTTGCGTCAGATCCGGTACCCCGTCCATGTCGTTGCGCAACGCAATCCCATGCCAGTGCACCGTGGTCGGGGCCGGCAGCCCGTTGGCGGTGCTCACTCGCAACACCTCACCCTTGCGGACCCGGATCGTCGGCCCCGGAACCTGATCGCCGTACCCCCACGTCGACACCGTCCGGCCCGCCAGATCCAACTGCAGGGGGCGGGCCTGCAAGCGCACCGGCACCAGCCGCCCGCCCCCGTCGCGGCGCACCGCCTCCAGCGCCGCCACTTGCGGGGAGTCCGGCCCCACCAGCTGCCCAGTCGAGCCGCCGCGCGAACGAGCGCCGCAGGCGGCCAGCACACCTGCTGTGGCGGCCGCCGCACCCAGCTGCAAGAAGTCGCGCCGGCCCCATTGCGATCGCGATACCGTCATGAACCGCTCCCTTCAACACCACCGCGCCGACCGTCAAAAACACATGTCAAATACCGGGTAAGGGTATGCGCATATCATGTTATGGTGAAGAGGTGTTGCCGTCCACTGGTGAGCTGCAACCTCCCGGGAACTCCCGGGCAGGGCGCCTGGCCGTGACCGCCGGCGGCGCCCGCGAACTGCGGGGTATGTCGTGGCTGGGAGCCCTGATCGTGGCCGCGATGGCCGCCCTGGTGCTGCTGTTGCAGTGCGCGGCGCTGCCCCACCACAGCGCCGCGGCGACCGCGCTTCCGCATCACGCGGTAGCCGCCGGTTCGACGCTGCAGCGCGGTGATGTCGCGGCCACCGCACACAACCACATCGGGCAGGCCGCGGCGTTCGTGTGCTCGGTCGCCGATGGTGTGGCTGCCCAGCTGGCCGCACCGACTGTGCTGCGCGTGCTGTGGATCGGTGCACTGGCCCTGCTTGCCTATGCAGCAGTCGCGGCCGGTTCCCCGGCATGGACCCGCGGGCCGCCCCATACCGGGGCCGTGGCCATCGCCACCGGCCGCATCATCCTTCACCGTTTCTGCGTACTGCGGCGCTGACCGCGGCTGGCCCGAACCTGCATGCCCCTTACCGGGCCGGCGCGGGTTCTGGTCTGTAGCCGACCAATCAGCCATCGCCGCGCCACTTGGCGCAGCCCACACGTAGAAGGTGCTTTTGCCATGAACAACATTTTTCGTGGCCGTCTGCCCGGATTGACACTGGCCGCAGCCGCCATCGCCGCAACATTGCTGACGGCGCCGGCCGCCCAGGCCGGGCCGGGCGGTCTCGGCAACGCCGACGACGTCATCAACAACCTCAAAGCCCAAGGCAACAAGATCATCGTCACCAAGACCGGCAACAAGCCGCTCTCGCAATGTGTGGCCACCCGGATCCGCAAGGACCTCGACGTCTACGGCCCGACTGCGACAACAAACTGTCCAAACTGCAATGGATCGTCGCGACGGAACCAGGTCGTGAGGCTGTACAGCGTCTACCACGTCGATGTCCAATGCTGACCCCCGCCGCCGCGGCCCCCGGTACCGCATGAGCGGCCAGCAGGTGCCCGGCGAACCCGCGCAGGCGGCGCCGGCATGGATACTGCCCGCAGCACGAGTGCTGACACCGCGCCCGAGCAGCAGCTCGCCGGTGCATGTGGTCGGCGAGGTCACCGCCAAGCTCGGTGCCGAGGAAGCGATCTGGGGGCACCTGAACATATTGCTGGAACACACTCGCCGCGACCGGGGCAACCTGCGCTACGAGATTTTGCGGGACGCCGGTGACCCGGGGCACTTCCTGGTGCATCAAACCTGGAAAACGCCGCAGCGGTTGCACAAATACCTGCAGTCCGAGCCGGTGATCAGACGTATCCACGCCATACAGCAGGCCGCGCAGATCCCGCTGCAGCTGACGGTATGCGATGTGCAGCGGGTACACGCCAAACCCGCACCAGCACCCACCGGCGGGGTCACCGTGCACCGATCATCGGGCGCACCCAGCCAACCGGTGCCAGCGCCGCGCAGCAGCGGCGCCATGATCGACCGGTTCGAGGTCAAGCCATGACAGCGGGCCTTGCACCGCGCGGGCCAGGGCGGCCGCCGGGAGCGCATCACAATCCGGTCACATACCCGCCTGGGGTATCGACGGGCCGTGGTAGCGTCGCGGCCATGGCGATCCGAGTGCAGCGCCGCGGCCAGCTGATGCTGGTGGCGCTGCTCATCGGGGCGATCGCCGCGCTGCCTCTGCTGCTGCATTGCCTGCCCGGGGACACTCATCAGGGGAACCCGGTCGCCCACCACCAGGGGAACCTGGCCACGGCGAGCCAATCGGTGGCGGGTGCTGCCGTAGCGCTCGCCGCCGGGGTGATCGCCGATCATCCGCACGCCGGCAGCGCCGTGCACGGCGCGCTGTGTCAAAGCGTCGACGGGCTCACCGCGGCGCTGCGGGCCGATAATCCGCTGCGGCTGCTGGCCGCGTTCGCGGCGGCCATCGTGGCCGCGATCGTCGCGGCTCCGCTGGTTTCCCGTATAGGCCGCGGCCCACCAGTGCGGGCCGCCGCTGCCTTCTCGCGGTCAGGGCGTGTGCTGCTGACCGATCTGTGCATCATCCGCCGCTGATCCCCGCCCCCGGGTCACCTCACACTCGTGGGTGACCCTGCCGCCTCATCAGCCATTCCCGGCCGCCGTACGCGGCCCCCGATGCAGGGATCACCTTTCATGAACGACACCATCACAGCACCGCACCAGCTGCCTCACCGGCTGCCCCGGCGCATCAAACCGGTCACAACCCGACCCACCGGTGCCCGCCACCTCGGCCCTGCCGACATGGTCGGCAACACCCCGGTGGTGCGGATATCGGAGCCGTTATCGGGCCCCGGGCAAGGGTTCTGGGCCAAGCTTGAAGGCGCCAACCCCAACGGCATCAAAGACCGGCCCGCGCTGTACATGGTCGAGCAGGCACGCGCCCGCGGCGACCTCAAACCCGGCGCCCGGATCGTCGAATCGACCAGCGGCACACTCGGGTTGGGGCTAGCCCTGGCCGCGATCGTGTACCACCACCCGGTCACCCTGGTCACCGACCCGGGCCTGGAACCGGCCATCGTCAACATGCTGGCCGCCCACGGGGCCACCGTCGACACGGTCACCGCACCGCACCCTGAGGGCGGCTGGCAGCAGGCCCGCAAAGACCGGGTCGCACAGCTGCTAGCCCAAGACCCCGAAGCCTGGTGCCCGGATCAATACCAGAACCCCGACAATATCGCCGCCTACGCCCCGCTGGCCGCCGAGCTGATCACGCAGCTGGGCACCGTCGATGTGCTGATCGCCTCGGTGGGCACCGGCGGGCACTCGGCCGGCATCAGCCGGGTACTGCGCCAACACAACCCGCACATGGCATTGATCGGGGTAGACACCATCGGCTCGACCATCTTCGGCCAGCCCGCCGCCACCCGGCTCATGCGCGGCCTCGGGTCGAGCATCTACCCCGGCAACGTCGACTACCGCGCATTCGACGAAGTGCACTGGGTCGCCCCGCACGAAGCGGTGTGGGCTGCCCGCACCCTGGCAGCCACCCACCACAGCACCGGCGGCTGGAGCGTGGGCGCGGTAGCACTGGTCGCGGGCTGGGCAGCGCGCCGCGCCGCACCGGGCACCCAGGTCGCGGCGATCTTCCCCGACGGGCCACTGCGCTATCACGGCACCATCTTCGATGACGATTACTGCCGCCAATACAACCTGCTGGGCCGCGCCCCGGCAGCGGGCCCGGAGCGCATCGAGACCCCCACCGACGGTGTGGTGCAGCAATGGACACGCTGCACCAACGTGATTGACCCAATAGGGGCCATCAGGCGCATCGCCTGATCACCCGATGAACCCGCAACGGCCCGGCCCGCACCGCATACCGGCGGTGCCGGTCAGGTCGCCGGGTACAGCACCGCTGACCGGTACACGAACACTTCCACCTAGCCAGCACACCGCGCGGGTGTGCCGGCGCCGCTTCCCGATTGGGGCACCTCTGCCATGACCTCGTTTCTTGATTCGCACACATTGCGGCCCGACGCGCTGTATCTGGCCTGCTCAGACGGGCCCGGGCTGCCTAAGCTCACCGGCGGGAAGACCTCGGTAGATCTGTTCACCGTGCGCAATATCGCCAACCTGGTGCCCACCGATCCGGCCGACGGATCAGTCGATGCCGCCCTGGACTTCGCGGTCAACCAACATCTGGTGCGTTCGATCGTCGTGTGCGGACACTCGGGCTGCGGCGCCATGAAAACACTGCTGTCCGAATCGATTGACACCCCCACCAGCCCGGTGGGCCGCTGGCTGCACTTCGCCCGCGACGCCCTGATCGCCTACCACGACTATCACCTGGCCCGCGTGAGCGCCGCGGCCAGCGGGTTCAGCCCCGTCGATCAGCTCGCCGTGGTCAACGTCGCGATTCAGCTCGAACGCCTTGTGCACCACCCGATCCTGGCCGCGGCGGCGTCATCAGGCCGCCTGCACGTGGCTGGGGCATTCTTTAGCACCGGCTCGTCGCAGGCCTTCGAGGTCAATACCAAGGGGCTGGCGGCCGCCAGCACCCGCTAAGCCCTGTGCCCGCCGCGCCGAGGGATTAGCGGCGGGCACAGGGTTAGCGACTATCCGGCGTTGTTTTGGTTAGTGCCGTATGGCACAAGCGGATTGGTGCCGTACGGCACTAGCGGGTTGGCGCCGTCGTAGGTCGGCTGGTGCACCCCTTGCGGGTACTGCACCGAACCCGGTGCCAGGCACGGCGTGTGTTCGATCGCGGTCACACTCGGTTTGGTCGCATAGCAAACCGGTGGTGGCGCCGGGTCGGCCGCCGCGGGCACCGATGCCCACAGACCCGCAATACCGGCGGCACTGATCATGCCAGCCGCTGCGACTATCACTATTTTCATGGTGCCACAACCTCCTAACTGCATTTCGGGGAGCCTCGATGCTTGCCCGAAAATGGTGCGCCATACACTTACGTCAACGAAAACGAGCCCGGCACGGTTCCTACCTGAGAGCGCATCAGGCAAACTCTCAGACAAGCCTTGTCCGATTCACGGCGACGGCCCCTGCGCCCGGCGGGGCGCACACCGCGGGGTGTCACCGTCGGCAAATAAGTTGGCGGACAATCCGATCCATGGTCCGCCTGTCGGGGCGGCGGCCCAGGTGCGCGTACTGCTCGATGCCGGCTCTGCTCCACGCTATGCGCAGCCCTCTCAAGTGACGCGAGCCGCTTCGGTACGGAAAACTGCCTTGCAGCCGCGCAGAGTTGCGCGCCGAAACGGCATGTGGGGCCGCGCGTGGGCGCCGACAGTGGTTGTCAGTGCCCGCCGCGGCGCGGCACCGGCTCGGCTGCGGTGCGGGCAGTGATGCGGACGATCTCGTCGGCGATCAGTTGAGGTTCGGTGAAAACCGGTAGGTGGCCGGACTTTGTGGCGTACACGTGCCGGGCGCCAAGGCGTGCGGCGGTGCGGCGGTGGGCGTGCAGGAATGCCGTGCGGATGGACCGGTCGAACGGTGTCGTCTTGGTTCCCGAAATGACGGTCACGGGCATATCGCCCAGATTGGGAGGGTGTGCGCGCAGGGTCTGCAGCCCTTCGATGAAAAACTGCTCCTCGGCGTCGGCCGCCTGTTCGGCGCCAGTGGTCAGGTCTTCGGCGACCAGATCGTGCACCACGTCGGCGGGCATCCCTGGGGCAGCGCGACGCACCGCCGGCGCCAGCAGGTGCAGCCGGCGCAGCACCCCGATGAACCAGCGGCCCGCCACCGCGATCCGGCGCAGCGCTTTGAGCGGGGATCCACAGCACACGTTCACGTGCTCATCGGAGTGATCGACCAGCACCAGGCCCGCGATGGCGGACGGGTCGTGCGCGGCGGCGGCCAGCGCGATCGTCCCCCCGTAGCTGTGCCCCACCAGGATGTACGGGGCGCTATCGAGGGCGGCCAGCAGCTCGGTGAGGTCGCCGCTGAGGCGCTCCAGGGTGCGCGGGCCCCCGTCGGGGTCACTGCGCCCCAGGTTGGCGCGGTCATAGACCACCGTCGAGAACTGCTGTGCCACCAGCGGTGCGACCAGCCCCCACTCCGAACGCGAGGCACCCAACCCTGATTCGAACACCACCGTCGGGTTACCGGCGCCGGCGCGCATGTAGTGCAGCGCGCGCCCATCGGTGAGCCGGGCCACCGCGCTTTCACCCAAGGTGTGTGCCATCTGCGGTCCTCCTGTCCCACAACGTAAGGGCGCATCAATGTCCGGGGCGGCCTAGCCGGCCGCGACGCCGCCGACTACCCCACATCATACCCCATGGGGGTATGATGTGGGGTAGGGGTGCTGATAAGCCATTTGCGCCCGCAACGGCGGAAAATCCCAGATGGCCGCAGGACTCATGAACAAAGCGGCCGGTGACCTGATCGATGTGTGCTCGGCGGGCACCGATCGTGGCGACGCCATCAACGAACTCTCCGCGCAGACCCTCCTAGAGGTAGGGGCGGATATCACTGGAGAGCACCCCAAACCCATCGACCCAGACTTGCTACGCAGCGTCGCTCGCGTAGTGATCCTGGGCCGAGAAGCCAAACTCGCATCCACCGACGGCCTCCAGATCGAATACTGGGACACCGACGAACCCTCCGAACGCGGCATCGGCGGCATCGAACGCATGCGCCTGGTCCGCGACGACATCGCCGCCCGCGTCAGACAACTCGCTGCCGACCTAACCAAATAGAACAGGCCCACTCCACGCGGCGCAATGGTCAGTCACCCAGCCTCAACGGGACGATCATGCGCCAGCCAAGACCGCTTGCCGCACACAAGATCTGTGTGCCCGCTCACCACACAGCGATGGGAACACCCTACAGATAACACTGTTACCCACCGCCAAACATTGGCTCACTGCCCCGCCGGGAACAGTCGGACACACCCCCAACGCCCCTACAGATAAAATGGCCGCAGCGAACTGAGAATGGAGTGCGGCGCGGTCGAGGCCGCCCAGGGCGCCGAGCGCCTCCAACCTTGCGGGGACTTCTGCCGGAGCGTTCGCATGGACGGTTCCCGCACCGCCATCGTGGCCGGTGTTGAGGGCGGTCAGCAGTTCGACCACCTCGGCTCCGCGCACCTCACCCACCACGATTCGGTCGGGACGCATGCGCAATGCCTGACGAACCAACTGGCGCAGAGTCACTTCCCCGGCGCCCTCGACGTTGACGGTGCGTGCCGCCAGCGTGACCACATGCGGATGACGCGGCGCGAGCTCGGCGGCGTCCTCGGCGCAGATGATGCGTTCTGACGGATGGACGGCTCCGAGCAGTGCCGAGAGCAAGGTGGTCTTACCTGCGCCTGTGCCCCCGGTGACAAGAAAGGCCAGTCGGGCGGCAAGCATTCCGCGAAGCAATCCACCGGCATCCTCCGCAACGGTGCCGTCGGCGATCAGCTGCTCCAAACCCTTAACAGTGGGGCGCAATACGCGCAGCGATACACATGTGCCGCCGACTGCGACGGGCGCCAGTACCGCGTGGACACGCACCACCGAACGGGGCGGACCGATGCCCGTCAGCTGTCCGTCAACAAATGGCTGCGCGTCATCCAGGCGTCGTCCAACCGCCAGAGCCAACCGTTGTGCGAGTCTGCGCACGGCAGCCTCGTCGGCGAATCTCACGGTGGTGAGCCGCAACCCTTGACTGTCATCCACCCAGACCCGATCGGGTGCGGTGACCAAGACATCCGTCGTATCCTCGGCGCACAACAGCGGTTCGAGAATGCCGGCACCGGCCAGCTCACTCTGGAGCTCCTTTATGTTGTGCAGCACATCGCTATCACCTAGTACGCCACCAGATTCAGCGCGAATCAGGGCCGCCACTGCCGAGGGGCGCAGCGTGACATTCTCGGTGGCTAGCCGCTCCCGAACACGGTCGATCAACGATCCGGTCACGCCGCCGCACCCTTGCCGCCCCGCGAGACCAGCGCCAGCACTGCCCGCGCGGCACCTGCCAACGGTGAACGCCCCGATAGCCGTAGACCACCGTTGTCGAGACGATTGCCGAGATTCGGTTCCGGCCGCATGGCGGCGATCATTGGAGCCCCCACGATTTCGGCCACCTCCGCCGGGCGCAACCCACTCGGAGCTGGACCGCGCACCACCGTGCCGATGTTCTGGTTGGTGGCTTGTATCGCCGCGGTCACCAGCGCTGCAGCCGCGCACGCCCGTACCTCGGCGGGCGTCACCACGACGACCAAATCCGTACGCTCCAGTGCGGCCACACTCGTCGGACCGAGCCGCCTCGGCAGATCAATGATCACCGGCACGCCGGCTCCCCGCCCACTGTCAATCACCCCACCGACTGCATCCGCGTTTCCGCCGCCTCCCGTTCTGTCGCCCGACACGACTACGAGCCCACGACGATGCGGCAGTGCACGGCGAAGAGCATCGAAACTCACTCGACCGCTGCGCATATCGATGTCCGGCCACCGCAGGCCGTCGATGTCCTCCCACCCGAGCAGCAAGTCAATTCCGCCGCCATACGGATCGGCATCCACGATGAGCGCGCCTCCCGGCACGCTCAGGCCAATCGCGGCACACAGAACAGACGCACCGGCGCCACCGCGTCCGCCCACCACAGCAATCACCGGCGCCTCGCCCGCCCGGGCGGTGGGCGGTATTGCTGAACAAGCCTCGACGAGCCGGACCTCATCCTCGGGCAAGGCGAGCACCTGCTCGGCACCCACCGCAACCGCCCTGCGCCACATCTCACTCGTCGGCTCGTCCCGAGAGACAAGCAGGACCCGCGCTCGACGCGGCAGTCGACTCACCGCATCCAACGACGGGTCAGCGCCGTCGAGCACCACAGCGCCCGCACGGGTCCACGCCTGCCTGCCGATCGCGCCGGCCTCGGTAGCGAGGATCAACGGTCTACCGGTCGCGGCGACGATCCGTTCGATGTCGTTGCCGAGATCTCGATCGCCCACAGCGACGACGATCGGCTCTCCCGTCATTCCCTCCACGCGCTCCACCATCGAGGTTGCGCGATGAGAGCACCAGGGGCGTCGTCGAGATTGGGGATGGATGCGAATCTGTGGATAGATCCGAGGTGAACCGCAAAAACCGGTGATTAACGTCCCCAGAAAAGAGGACGACCCTCGCCAGGGGGGGAGGAGGCGAGGGTCGTCGTGCTTCAGCCCCGGGGGGTCGGGCTGAGACACACTCGGCATAGCCGAGTAACCCCACTATACACACGAACCAGGTGAGGGTGGCAAGACCAATCGGCTGAAAAAGGGGAAAGAAAGGCAACCCTTCTTCTAGCACCGCCGCGTTACCAGACCACCCCCGTTGAACTGCGACTTTCCGGATGGACACGACGACACACCCGGTGAGATCTATCCTCGAGCTGTGACCGACCACGCAACGGAACCCGGACCCTTCCCTTCCGTTGAGGACCGGGATGCCGAAGCCATCAGCCAGCCCACGGACACCGCGCCAGCCCCTAGGACGGCAGCCTTCTTCGATCTGGACAAGACCGTGATCGCGAAGTCGAGCACACTCGCGTTCAGCAAGCCGTTCTTCGACCAGGGCCTGATAAATAGACGCGCCGTCTTAAAATCGAGTTACGCACAATTCTTCTTCTTGCTGTCCGGCGCCGATCACGACCAGATGGATCGCATGCGTACCCACATCACCAATATGTGCACGGGCTGGGACGTCGAGCAGGTGAAGGCGATCGTTGCCGAGACACTGCATGACATCGTCGATCCGTTGGTGTTCGCCGAGGCCGCCGACCTGATCGCCGACCACAAGCTCTGCGGCCGCGATGTCGTGGTGGTCTCCGCCTCGGGCGAGGAGATCGTCGCCCCCATCGCCCGCGCCCTCGGCGCGACCCACGCGATGGCAACACGCATGGTGGTGGACAACGGTAAGTACACAGGCGATGTCGCCTTCTACTGCTACGGCGAAGGGAAGGTGGCGGCGATCCAGGAACTCGCCAAACGCGAGGGCTACCCCCTGGAACACTGCTACGCCTACTCGGATTCGATTACCGACCTACCGATGCTGGAATCTGTTGGTCACCCGACAGCCGTCAATCCAGATCGGGCACTGCGCAAGGAATCCATGGCGCGCGGCTGGCCGGTGCTGACGTTTTCACGGCCCGTGTCGCTGGGTGATCGGATACCGGTCCCCTCCGGTGCCGCTGCCGCCACGACGGCCGCCGTTGGACTGAGCGCAATTGCCGCTGGGGCACTTACTTATTCGTTGATCCGCAAGG
>MAEX01000026.1 GCA_002013415.1 Mycobacterium sp. D16Q14 | reverse complement strand
CATGTCGCATTGCCTGACGGTGTCGACTACCGCACCGGGGACCATCTCACGGTCCTCGCCGATAACCAGCCCGAGATCGTGGACAAGGCCGCAGAACTGCTCGGTCTCATCCTGGACCGGCGTATCTCGATCAACACCCGGCGCAAGACCCGCCGGGCCATCGCCCTGGACCGCGAAGTAAGCGTGCGCGAGCTACTCACCCACTTCCTCGAACTCCGCAAGACGGCCACCAAAACCCAGCTGCTCCGGCTGGCGGCGGCCAACCCCTGCCCACCGGAACGGTCCGCGCTGGAGACACTCGCCGAGCATCCGGAGACCCGCTCTCTCGGTATCGCAGGCTGTCTCCTGGAATTCCCCGCCACCACGCTGTCCCGCGCCGAGCTGCTGGAACTGTTCGAGCCGATGACGCCGCGACACTACTCCATAGCCTCCTCGGCCCGGCAGAGTCCGGGGATCGTCGAGTTGGTGGTCAGCGTGCTCGACGCCCCCGCCCGATCTGGATTCGGCGATTTTCAGGGAGTGGCATCCAACTACCTCGCCAACGTCACACCGGGACAACAAATCCGGGCACGCGTCGACCCGGCGCGGCAAGCATTCCGCGCCGGGGCCGACCCCTCCCGGAATGTCATCCTGGTCAGCGCCGGTACCGGAGTGGCACCGTTCCGGGGATTCGTCGGTGACCGGCTAGCCGCTCAGCGCGCTGGTGAGCCCTTTGCCCCGGCACTCTGCTTCTTCGGCGTCCGGCACCCAGAAGTGGACTACCTCTTCCGGGACGAGTTCGCGGCCGCCGAACAATCAGGTGTGGTCCAGATGCGCCCGGCGTTCTCCCGCGCCGCCGAGAACGGCGTCAAGTACGTGCAAGACCGGATTGCCGCCGACGCGCGCGACATCTGGGATCTGCTGGGCGACCCGACCAAGCAGACGCACGTCTATGTCTGCGGCGATGGGGGCAAAATGGCCCCTGCCGTTCGCGATGCCTTCTTGCACATCTACCGGGAACACACCGGCGCCAACGAGTCCCAGGCCCGGGACTGGCTTATCGAGCTCGTCGAGGCCGATCGCTATGTCGAGGATGTCTGGACGGAGTGAGGCTTACCACGGCCAAGCCCGCCCTCCATTCCGTTGCCCGCGGTCAAGTGGGAGAGTAGCCCGATGCGTAGACGCACCTTCCTTCGTTCCGGCTCGGTGGCCCTGCCGGCCGCAGCCCTGGGCCTAACCGCCGCCGGGAGCGCCACGGCCGACGTTCGCCCCACCGGCTCGATTACCTACCCGTTCAGCACCATTGACATACCTGCGAAAAGCGCACCCTGGAATCTGGAAACGAGCCGCGCCGTCCTGCTGGTCCACGACATGCAGCACTACTTCGTGAAGGCCTATACGCCGCAAGCTGATCCCATCGCGACCGTGCTGAAGAACATCAAGAGCCTGCTCGACACCGCACATGCCCACGGTGTGCCAGTGCTCTACTCTGCGCAGCCGGGGGGCATGACACCGGAACAGCGTGGACTCTTCAGCCAGCTCTACGGACCCGGCATGCCAGACGATGACGCCGAGCGGGCGATCGTCGATCCCGTCGGGCCGGTGGCGACGGATACCGTTCTGACGAAATGGAAGTACAGCGAGTTCTTCCGCTCGGAACTGTTAGAGATTCTGCGCAATGCCAATCGGGATCAGCTGATCATCGTCGGCGTCTACGCCTTCTCGGGGATCACCGCGACATCCACCGATGCGGTCCAGAACGACATCCAGACATTCATCGTCTCCGATGCCGTCGCGGACTACGCCTCCACAGGGCACAACCAGGCGCTTGCCTGGTGTGCGGAGCGCACCGCGCGAATACTGAACACCCGGTCAGCGCTAGCGGCACTGGATAATTCGTAACAGTTGACGGCACGACAAAGGCCGCCCGCAGCACATGCGGGCGGCCTTATGTCTTGTGCTTAGACCAGCGCGGGCACCGTGGCCAGCGCCTGGGCGACGCCCGAGACGATCGCCGCGATCTTGAGCGCTTCGAGTATCTGCTCGCGGGTCAGTCCGGCCTCACGCAGCACCTTCTCATGTGAGCCGACGCAGAAATGACAGCCGTTGATGGTCGACACCGCGAAGGACCACAGCTCGAACTCCGCCTTGTCGACGCCGGGGTTACCGATGATGTTCATCCGCAGACCCGGGCGCAGATCGTCATAGGCACCGTCGAGGAAGCCCCGTCCGCGGTAGAACACGTTGGTCATCGCCATGATCGAGGCGGCGCCGAGCGCGGCGTCGAGTGCCTCGGGCGACAGGACGGTCGCGGCCTCTTCGCGAATCTCCTTGAACACCTGGTCGTTCCGGGTGGCCGCCGCTGTCGCGACGAGAGTGCCCCAGAGCTGAGCCGGTGAGAGTACGGTGCCACGGGCGACCGTGCCCAGGTTGAGCTTGAGATCCTTGGCGTACTCGGGCAGCGCCTCTTTCAGGTTGTCAACACCCATGTCAGACGCCCGCGCTCATCAGCTCGCCCGCGTCGATCGTCGGGTCGCCCTTGCGCCAGTTGCAGGCGCACAGCTCATCGGACTGCAGTGCGTCGAGCACACGGAGCACCTCGTCGACGTTACGGCCCACCGAACCCGCTGTGACGGAGACGAACTGGATGATGTTGTCGGGGTCGACGATGAAGGTCGCGCGGTCGGCGACACCATCCGAGTTCAGCACGCCCGACGCCTCGGCCAGCTCGCGCTTGAGGTCGCTGAGGATCGGGAACGGCAGGGTCTTGAGGTCCTCGTGCTGTGCCCGCCACTGGAAGTGCACGAACTCGTTATCCACCGACGCGCCCAGCACCTGGGTGTCGCGATCGGCGAACTCGTCGTTCAGACGGCCGAAGGCGGCGATCTCGGTGGGACACACGAAGGTGAAGTCCTTCGGCCAGAAGAAGATCACACGCCACTTGCCGGGGTGGTCCTCGCTGGTGACGGTGGTGAAGTAGTCGTCCGGCTGCTGGGCGTTCACCTTCGACAGATCGCCGCCGATGACCGCAGTCAGGTTGTAGGCCGGGAATTCATCGCCGATGGTCCGCAGAGTCACGATTCTCCTTCACGTATTCGCTGAATGCTTACTGGCACCATCGTGCCGGAAATCTTTCAAAAACAAAACGTGATTGTTGGCACTATATTAATAGGTATGTCCGATCGTAGTTATCAGCCGACAGTGGTCGGCCTGCGCGCATTTGTGGCTATCGCCCGTAAACGCCACTTCGGCAACGCTGCGGCCGAGCTCGGCGTGAGTCAGCCCTCCCTCTCGCAGGCCCTGTCGATGCTCGAAGAGGGGCTGGGCGTGCGGCTCGTCGAACGCAACACCCGCAAGGTGTTACTCACCCCCGAGGGCGAGACATTGCTGGAAAGGGCCACCGCGGCGTTGGACGCGGTGGACGAATTTACCGCTGCCGCAAGCGGCGTGCGCGACCCCTTCGCGCAGACGCTGCGGCTCGGCCTGATCCCCACGGTGGCTCCTTATGTGCTGCCGATGGTGCTCAGCGGCCTGTCCCGCGAGTTCCCGGAGATGTCCCTGCGGGTCACCGAGGACCAGACCGTGCGGCTCTTGCGATCCCTGGCCGACGGGTCACTGGACGTCGCGGTCATGGCACTGCCCGCGCAAACTCCCGGGATGGCGGAGATTCCCATGTACCGGGAGGACTTCGTGTTGGCCCTACCGGCAGGACATCCGCTCGCCGGTAGCCATGCGGTCGATCCTGCGGTGCTTGCCGAGATGCCGCTGCTGTTGCTGGATGAGGGACATTGCCTGCGCGATCAAGCCCTGGAGGTATGCCAACTCGCCGGGGTACGGCCCGACCTCGGCCACACCCGCGCGGCCTCACTGGCCACCGCGGTGCAGTGCGTCGAGGGCGGTCTTGGGGTCACGCTCATCCCGGGCACCGCCGTCACCGTCGAGACCGCCAGCGGCGGATTGGCCACCGCCACCTTCGCGGCACCCGTCCCGGGACGGCGGATCGGCCTGGTGTACCGCGCGATCAGTGGCCGCGAGGATGCCTACCGACAGCTGGCCGAGCTGTTGACCCGTCTCGTCGCGGCGGTACACCCGGTCGCTGCGGAGGCCGCCTAACGCCAGCGCGCGAGGATCTCCTCGGCCCGTGTCGACAGTGCCCGCTGCAGGAAGGGACCGAAACTGATCCGCCCCACACCGAGGGGCCCGAACGAGGCCGGGTCATCCACATCGGGCACCGCGATCGCGTTCACCGGAAGCGGAAGCTCGGATGTCAAGCGCCGCTGCACCTCAGGAGCGTGACGGCCCACCGGATACAGCGAGTCGGCACCCGCCTCGGCGGCCAGGGCGAGACGCGCGATAGCCCGCTCGACCCGATCCGACTCGTCCCCGATCTGCCGCAAGAGGATGTCGGTACGTGCATTGATCACCACCGGCACACCCGCCGCGTCGGCCGCAACACGAAGTGCACCAACAAGATCGGCGTGTTCCTGCGGCTCACGGATCCGCCCGCCCTCGCTATGCACCGAGTCCTCGATGTTCAGACCGGCCGCGCCCGCTTCGATCAGTCCCTCGATGAGTCGCTGGGGTGTCTGCGCATAGCCTGACTCGATGTCCACCGACACCGGCAGGTCGACTGCGGCGGTGATCTGCGAGACCCGGTCCAGCACGTCCTCGTAGGACATCCCCTCCGCATCGGGCTTGCCCACCGAATCGGCAAGCGGATGCGAACCCACTGTCAGCGCGGCAAAACCGGCATCCGCCGCGAGCCGCGCGGACCACGCATCCCACACCGTCGGCAGAAATACCGGGTCGCCCGGCACGTGCAGTGACTTCAGCAGGGTGGCCTTGGCAGCGAGGTCGTTGGTCATGCCTACATCCAACCCTGCCCGGTGCGGATTTACTCCGCCGATGCGCCCGCGGAACCACGGCGTGCCATGAGACGCGCGACCGCGTCGTGCATGTGCTCCTCAATGAGTCGATAGGCAGCGGGCGCGTCACCGGCCCCGATCGCCGCGCAGAGCACCTCGTGTTCCCGAACCTGCTCCCGCAGGTCCGGGTAGGTGCCCTGCAACTCGCCCAGCAGCATCCGCGTCTCCAGCAGCAGCGTACGCATCGCCCGGCGCAATCGCGGACTTCCCGAGCAGTCGACCAGCACCTCGTGGAAGTCCTGATCGGCATCGGTCACGGCGACGATATCGCCGCGAGTGGCGGCCTCCGTCATCACCGCCACCGGCACGAGCAGCCGCCGGTAGGCGGTGACAGTATCGCCGGACATGATGCACTCCAAGGCCGCTCGCTCGATGGCGGCCCGCGACCGGTAGACGTCGAGGACATCTTCATCGGTCAGCTCGATGACGAAGATGCCGCGATTACGCTCGCTGCGCAGCAGGCCCTCCGACACCAAGCGCTGCATGGCTTCGCGCAGCGGTCCGCGGGACACCGCGAACTGTGCCGCCAGCGAAGCCTCCCCCAACTGAGCACCCGGTGGCAGGACCCCGCGCATGATCGCGATCCGCAGCCGCTCCGCGATCAGCTCGGCGGTCGATTGCCGCTCCAGCGGAGCGAACTCCTCAGGTACCAGCGTGGTCATTGTCGTCTCCTGAAAAGCCGCCCCAAACCCGGAGCTGTGCCAGCCTCGGGCACCTCGTCGATTAATCGCAAACCTTCCCACACCGTCACCTGGTTCGCCGTCAATACCGCCTTGTCCAGCCGCGATTCGAGCCGCTCGACGTGTGCGATGGTGTGCATGGCGGTATCGGGGATCAACAGTGCTTGGGCGTCCGGGTGGTCATTGACAGCCGCCAGCTCGTCGACCTGGTCCGCCGTGAGACGGCCCACCTCCGCGGCGGTATCGATGCCCGCATCCCCCATCGCCACTACCTCAACATCGTGGGCAGCCAGGAACGTGACAAACAGCTCGGCGATATCGCGCGGATAGCTCGCCGCCACCGCCACCTTCGAAATTCCCAGTGCAGCGGCCGCATTGACGAAGGCGAAGGATGTGCTGGATGCCGGGGTGCCGCTGCGCTCCGACAGGCCCGCCACCTGCTCGGCGGCACCCTGCGGGCCATACACGAAGCTGCCCGAGGTGCACGCCCATACAACAGCACCCGGCTCGTGCGGGCGCAGCAGCCGCACGCCCTCCGCAAGTTTGTCCGGGCTGCCCAGATCCAGCAGCTCGGGAACCGCGTGCAGGTCGGTGCCGTAGATATGCACGACGGGGAAGTTCATATCCAGCTGACGCGCCACCAGCGGGTAGTCCGATTCGGCCGCGTGGTCTGGGTAGATGAACCCCACCGTTGGACGCGTATTACTCACTCGAACCTCCTCCGAACACGCCGCGGAGCCACCTGCCGGGCCCCATCATGGGAAGACTCATCCGGTCAAGACAGGCCCAGATGGTCAGTTGGTTGGCCGTCAGCACCGGCTTACCGAGCAGGCGCTCCAACGGGTCGATCACGTCGTAGGTGCGCAGATTGGTACAACTGACGAAGATCGCCTCGGCATCGTCGGTATCGGCGGCCAGGATCCGCTCGGCGACGGTGCGGTAGTTGACCTTCCAGATGCCCCCGCCCAGGCCCAAATGGTCGGTGCGCACCACCGTGACGCCCAACTCCCCCAAGAACTTCGCGAGTAGTTCGGTCAGCTCGGCGTCGTACGGGGTGATGACGCTGATCCGGTTGATGTTCAGCGCGGTCACCGCCTCGGCCAACGCCCCCGAGGTGGTGACGGCCGACTTGGCGCCGGCCGCCATGATGGCCTCAACCAGTTCCCGCTCATGCTCGACGCCACGGATGAAGCTTCCCGAAGTACACAGGTATGCAACGACTTCCGGCTCTACATGCAACACGTCGCGGGTGGCCGCCTGCAGGTGACCGGTGTTGGACACCAGCTCCGCCATGGCCCGGCTCACCGGCACCGGCTCGTATGGCGTGCGGGCGAGATGTAGAGACACCTCAGCAGGAATCCACCGCCAGAGCTCACGCTCCAGCGCGAGATCAAAGGGGGCGATGATGCCGATACCTCGCTGATCGGCCGACTCCGCGAAGTCGGGAAGTGACGAAAGATCCACCGGCAGGGCCTAACACTCGCAGCATCGCTTCGCGCCTGAGCCAGAGCTGATCATCGCTCAGATTGTTGACAATCATACGATATCTCCTTACGGTGTCAACGTGAGTGCCCGCCGGATTGTCGCGGATGAGCCGCTTGCGCGAAGACCAGTAATAGTGGTGCAGCACGCCGCCGCGGTTCCGGACCGTCTCGGTCCTATCGCTGAGATCGCCGAACTACGACTGGTGAAATCGGGCCAACTCGCCACGGCACTGCCCGGAGCCGAGATCCTCTTCGTCTACGACTTCCGTTCCCCTGCACTGCGCGAAAACTGGTATGCCGCAGACTCGCTACGCTGGGTACAGATCGCGTCTACGGGCGTCGATCCTGTGCTCTTCGGCGAGCTTGTCACGAGCGACGTCGTGCTCACGAATTCACGCGGGATCTTCGAACGCCCCATCGCTGAATACGTGCTTGCGCAGATCCTGGCCTTCGCCAAGGACATTCGCCGATCCACCCACGCACAAGCGGCGCTGAGCTGGCGGCACTTCGAATCAGAGCCCATTGAGGGCGTCGCCGTCGCGGTGCTCGGCACCGGGCCGATAGGGCAGGCCATCGCCACACTGTTGAGCGCCGTCGGCATGCGGGTCACCGTGATCGGTCGGGCCGAGTCCACCGAATTGGCCTCGCACGTCGGCGATGTCGAGTATCTGGTGCTCGCGGCGCCGTTGACGGTACAGACGACGGGCCTCGTCAACGCGCATGTCCTGTCTGCCATGCGCCCCACCGCCCGTCTGATCAATGTGGGTCGTGGTGAACTGGTGGGAACCTGGGATCTGGTGTCCGCACTGCATCAGGGATCCATCGCCGGTGCCGCGCTGGACGTCACCGATCCCGAGCCGCTGCCCATTGGACATCCGTTGTGGCGCGCACCGAATACGCATATCACTCCGCACAACAGCGGTGACGTCCACGGCTGGTCCGATCGGTTACAGGACCAATTCATCGCCAATGTCGAGCGCTACCTCCGGGACGAGGAACTTCTGAACATCGTCGACAAGGACAGGATGCACGGCAATGCGTGAACCGACCGACCCCACCGAGATGACGGCGCTGGAGCTGGTGGCCGCCTACACCTCGGGCGAGCTTTCGCCGGTGGAGGCGACGGCGGCGGTGCTGTCTCGGATAGCCCAAACCGACAGTGCCATCAATGCGTACTGTCTCGTCGACGAGGAAGCGGCACTGGCGGCCGCCACCAAATCCGAAGAACGCTGGCGCGGCCACTACACCCGCGGGCTGCTCGACGGTGTGCCGATCTCGATCAAGGATGTCTTCCTGACCCGAAACTGGCCCACTCTGCGCGGCTCCGGACTGGTGGACACCGCCGGCCCCTGGGAGGTGGACTGCCCTGCCGTCCAGCGCATCCGGGCCGATGGCATGGTCATGGTCGGTAAGACCACCACGCCCGAGCTCGCCTGGAAGGGGGTCACCGACAGCCGACAGCGGGGAATCACCCACAACCCGGCCGACCCGCGCCGCACGGCCGGCGGGTCCTCGGGCGGCAGCGCCGCCGCGGTGGCCGCGGGCATGGCTCCGATGTCGATTGGCACCGACGGCGGAGGCAGCATCCGGATACCCGCCAGCTTCTGCGGGGTCGTCGGATTCAAACCCACTCATGGCCGGGTACCGATGTATCCGATCAGCCCCTTTGGCCCACTGGCACATGGCGGTCCGATCACCCGAACGGTCGAGGACGCCGCGCTGCTGATGGACATCATCAGTCTGCCGGACCACCGCGACCCCACCTCGCTGTCGCCCACGCTTACCACTTACCGCTCACAGGTGTACCGGGATATGACCGGTCTGGACATCGCGTACTCGCCCACGCTGGGATATGTCGACGTCGATCCCGAGGTGGCCGCCCTGGTGGAGAATGCGGTGAACGCCCTCGACGAGGCCGGGCTGCCCGTGACCCACGCCGATCCGGGATTCACCGATCCTGTCGATGCCTTCGAAACATTATGGGCCGCAGGAGCAGCCGCCAGCCTGAACACCTACGGGGTCCGCACCGAGGTACGCGACGGCATCGATCCGGGGCTGGCGCAGATGTGGGATACCGGTGCCGGGGCCTCTGCCACCGAATATCTGGCGGCGCGCAACACCTGCGTGCAACTGGGTATCGCCATGGGCGGTTTCCACGAGGTGCACAACGTCCTCATCACCCCGACCGTGCCGATCCCCGCCTTCCCGCTGGGCGCTGACGTTCCCCCGGACTCCGGGATGCGATGGTGGGCCCAGTGGACGCCATTCACATACCCGTTCAACATGACTCAGCAGCCGGCGCTCTCAATTCCGGTGGGCAAAACCGCACAGGGGCTGCCGGTGGGCATGCAGATCATCGGCCCGCGCCACAGCGACGACCTAGTGCTGGCGGTGGGCCATTTCGCCGAGCGGGTGCTCGCGGGCTAGGAACAGGCTATGCCCGCGCGAAGGCCAGCTGCTCACCCTGAACCCCGGTAAGCCACAGGTCCTGGCAGGCCGCCGCGATATCGGCCAGACCCTCTTCGATGGTCGCGAAGACATTTCCGGGCACCCAGCCGGCATCACCGTTGATCAGGAGATTGTTCCGGCCGTAGAAGATCGCCAGATCGGTGGCGCCTTGCGCCGAATGCGCCTCCGATCCCGGCTCGTATCCGTAAGCGGGATTACCGATCTCCCACGGTTCGAAACCGAAGAAGCACACGTCGCCGGGGATGGGGGTGACGGTCGGGTTCTCGCGGCCTGGTGCGGGCAGCAAGGGGGGCAGCAGGGTGTACACCTCATTGCGTGCGTACTTGGCGTGATAGGCCTGACCGACGACCGGTAATGAACTCCACACCGCGTCGCAGGTTCTCGGTGCCTCGGCGTCCAGGAGCCGCGCACGACAGGTGATGTCCCGCTTGGTCAGCGTGATCGAGATATAGCGGTCCATCACAGCCCTGCCAATACGGTGCTCCAGATGCCGAGCGCATCGGATATCTGGTCGGTCGTCACCACCAACGGCGGAATCATGCGCACCACATTCATGTGCGGTCCGCACATGAGCAGGAGCAATCCGTTCTCGGCGGCGGCGGCCTGCGCGCGGGCAGCCAGCTGCGGCGCGGGACGGCCATCCTGACTGAACTCCGCGCCAACCATCAAGCCCATTCCTCGCACGTCGCCGCCAATACCCTTCTCGGCCGCGATCTTCCGCGCACCATCGAGAAGCTCCCCGCCCCGCACTCGCGAGTTCGCGACGAGCTGTTCCTCGTCGATCACGTCGAGGGTGGCCACCGCTGCCGCACATGCGACGGCGTTGGCGCCGTAGGTACCCCCTTGTGAGCCGGGCCAGGCGCGCCCCATCAACTCGGCAGATGCCGCGATACCCGAGATGGGGAAACCGCTGGCGATGCCCTTGGCCATCACCAAGATATCCGGCGTTACGCCGAAATGCTGATGCCCGAAATACTCTCCGGTGCGGCCGAATCCGGTCTGGACCTCGTCGAGCACCAACAGGATGCCGTGCTCGCGGGCGCGCTCGGCAACGCCGACGAGGAACTCGGTGTTGGCGGGGATGTACCCGCCCTCTCCGAGCACCGGTTCGATGACCATCGCCGCCACCTGATTCGGCGCCGTCGCGGTGGCGAACAGGTAGTCGAGCTCTTGCAACGCGAACCGGGTAGCCTCGGTCTCGCTCCAGCCGTATCGATACGCCGTCGGGAACGGTGCGGTGTACACACCCGCCATCAAAGGCCCGATTCCCGAGGAGAATCGCGGTCCCGATGTCGTCATGGTTGCCGCGGCCAGCGTGCGGCCGTGAAATCCGCCCTGAAAGACAACAATATTCGGGCGACCGGTGGCCTGCCGCGCCAGCCTCACAGAGGCCTCGATGGCCTCACTGCCGGAATTGGCGAAGAACAACGAGTCCAGATCCGCAGGCAGCACGTCGCCAAGGCGGCGCACCAGGTTCTGCAGCGGACGGTGCATCACGGTGGTGTATTGCCCGTGGATCAGCGTGGCCACCTGCCGTTGCGCAGCCTCTACCACGCGCGGGTGGCAGTGACCGGTGCTCACTACGCCGATACCGGCGGTGAAATCCAGGTATTCACGATCACTTTCGTCGTATAGATAACAACCCTGGCCTCGCGCCGCCACCACCGAGGTGGCCTGCTTGAGCACGGGCGATAACGCGGTTGCGGATGAGCCGCTTGCGCGAAGACCCACAGTCACGGCGCCCCTTCCCTTGATACATCCGGAATTATTGTCGATTGTTGACAATCTCTCTAGCATGGTGGCATGCAGCCCGGCACAGTGTCTACCCCCCTGTCCACCGAGACCGCGGTGATCGCCACCGCACTCGCCCAGCAGGTCGGCCACGGCCCCACCTTCCCTGTCCTCGACCCTGCCACCGAGGAAGTGCTCGCCGACGTCGCCAACATGGATGGCCCCAGAGCCCTCGCCGCCTTGGACAATACCGTTGCGGTACAACGCTCTTGGGCCTCGACATCA
Source organism: Mycobacterium sp. D16Q14 (assembly GCA_002013415.1). Classification (GTDB taxonomy): domain Bacteria; phylum Actinomycetota; class Actinomycetes; order Mycobacteriales; family Mycobacteriaceae; genus Mycobacterium. The sequence continues at coordinate 42,731 of MAEX01000026.1, read as the reverse complement.
CCGCAGCAGCGTTCCGATGTGCTGATGCGCGCGTACACGCTGATGATCGAGAGCACCGAAGACCTGGCCCTGCTGATGACCCTGGAAATGGGCAAGCCCCTGGCTGAGTCGCGCGGTGAGGTCGCCTATGCGGCGGAGTTTCTCCGCTGGTTCGCCGGCGAGGCGGTGCGCCAGGACGGGGGCGTGATGCTGGCACCCGATGGCGGATCACGCTTGATCGTGACGCACCGACCGGTGGGACCGTGCCTGCTGATCACTCCGTGGAACTTCCCGTTGGCCATGGGGACACGAAAGATCGGTCCCGCACTGGCCGCGGGCTGTACCTGCCTGGTCAAACCCGCCGAGCAGACACCACTGTCGATGCTGGCCCTGCTCGGCATCCTGCGCCGGGCCGGAGTTCCCGATGGGGTGGTCTCCGTCATCACCACCGCCGACCCCGGATCGGCCATGGCTCCCCTGCTGGCCGATCCCCGGGTCCGCAAGCTCTCGTTCACCGGATCTACCGAAGTCGGTCGCTACCTCCTCGCGCAGTGCGCCCCCACCGTCAAGCGCACCTCCATGGAGCTGGGCGGAAACGCACCCTTCATCGTTTTCGACGATGCCGACCCCGAAGAGGCTGCCGCAGGCGCGCTGATCGCAAAGATGCGCAACATCGGGCAGGCCTGCACCGCCGCCAACAGGATCTACGTACAGCGCGCTATCGCGGGACCGTTCACCGACGCACTCACCGAACGACTCTCCGCGTTGCGCATGGGACGCGGTACCGAACCAGGGGTGGACGTGGGTCCACTGATTGACCCCGACGCCGTGGCCAAGGCCGACCGGCTGGTCAAGGACGCCCAGAATCGGGGAGCCACCGTGCGATTGGGAGGCGAGGCGCCCGGCGGCAGCGGCTACTTCTATCCCCCGTCGGTGCTGACGGACGTGCCCGATGACAGCGACATGATGCGCACCGAGATCTTCGCACCGGTTGCCGCGATAGCGAGCTTCGACACCGAGGAGGAAGTGATCGCCCGCGCCAATGACTCCGAATTCGGCTTGGTGGCATACCTATACACCAACGACACCCGTCGCGGATGGCGTGTGTCGGAAGCACTGGAGACCGGCATGGTGGGCCTGAATCGGCCCGTCGGGTCGACTCCCGCCGCGCCATTCGGCGGCGTCAAACAATCCGGGATCGGGCGCGAAGGAGGTTTCGCGGGCATCGAAGAGTTCCTGGAGACCAAGTACATCGGTGCGGCCGTATGAGCGCCCGGATGAGAGTAGCGACCATTCCGGGTGACGGGATCGGCGTCGACGTGACCCGGGAGGCGGCCAAGGTGATGGACGCCGCCACCGGCGGAGGCATCGAATGGACCGAATTCGACTACTCCTGCGAGAGATACGCCAAGACCGGCGCCATGATGCCCGAGAACGCGCCCGCGATATTGTCCGGGTTCGACGCGATTCTGCTTGGCGCCGTGGGGTATCCGGGCGTTCCCGATGACGTGTCGCTATGGGGCCTGCTGATCCCGTTGCGGCGGGCCTTCAACCAGTACGTGAACCTGCGACCCGTCCGCATGCTGCCCGGACTCGCCTCGCCCCTTGCCGGAGTGTCCGCGGATGACCTGTCGATGGTGATCGTCCGCGAGAACTCCGAGGGCGAATACTCCACCATTGGCGGCGTGCACAATCGCGGCAGCCAGCACGAATTCGCACTACAGGAATCAGTTTTCACTCGCATTGGATGTGAGCGGATCATCCGATACGCATTTGAACTGGCCACCTCGACAGGATTGCGGGTCTGTTCGGCGACAAAGTCCAACGGCATCATTCATTCAATGCCGTACTGGGACAGCATCTTCAATCAGGTAGCGGCCGAGTATCCACAGATACCGTCCATGTCGATGCATGTCGACGCCCTCGCCGCACGCATGGTCAGCGACCCGGGAAGCCTGGACGTCATCGTCGCTTCCAACCTCTTTGGCGACATCCTGTCCGACTTGGCGGCGGCCATCACCGGCGGACTCGGGCTCGCGGCGTCGGGAAACATCAACCCGGAACGCACGGCCATCTCCATGTTCGAGTCGGTACACGGCTCCGCGCCCGATATCGCCGGACAGGGCATCGCGAATCCCGTCGCGCAGATACTCGCCGGGGCAATGCTCCTGGATCATCTCGGCGAGACCGGCGCGGCGAACAAGATCCGCCGTGCCGTCGACCAAGTACTGGCAGAAGGTCGCGTCCGCACCCCCGATCTCGGCGGCACCGCCACCACCGAACAGCTCGGCACAGCAATCGCAGAATCCGCTCGGTGATCCTGAATTAACCAAAGACATCAGTGACTTGTGTCACCTCCCGTTCGGCTGTCCTGGCAAGATGGGTGTCGTAGCCTGTGATCCACGACACCTTCAGCCCAAGGAGTCCGATGTCGACGAAGACGGAGCTCACCGAGCTCAACCAAGCACTTGGCAGCCTGCGCCGCTGTGTCCATTCCCTGGAGTCTCGGTACGGCGACCTGCCGGCCGTGCGCCGCATCGTCAATGACGTGGAGCGGCTGGATATCGATGCCGCCGACCTGGACCTCTCACCGCATGAACACCGCCATGGCAACGACGAGAAGATCCAGATCCCCGACACCGAATACGACCGGGAGTTCTGGGGCGATATCGACGACGAAGGCGTGGGGGGCTATCGATGAGGCCCCCGCTAGCGGGAGGTACCCCCCGCTTGCGCGAAGAGCAAGGAATCAGATGAGCCAAGCCACCGGGGTCTTCTCGCCTTCGCGTGCCCAGATTCAGCAGCGCACGCTACGCACCGATAAGTGGTGGCTAGCACCATTACTCACCAACCTCGGCCTGGCGACCTTCGTCATCTATGCCACCGTGCGGGCATTTTGGGGTAGCGCGTACTGGGTACCGCAGTATCACTACCTGACGCCGTTCTATTCGCCATGCGTCAGCACCGCCTGCGCCCCCGGGGCCAGTCACTTCGGGCATTGGGTAGGCGATCTGCCCTGGTTCATTCCCATGGCATTCGTCTCACTGCCATTCCTTTTGGCCTTCCGGCTGACCTGCTACTACTACCGCAAGGCCTACTACCGATCGGTCTGGCAATCGCCCACCGCCTGCGCCGTCGCGGAGCCGCACGCAAAGTACTCCGGCGAGACCAAGCTGCCACTGATCATGCAGAACCTTCACCGGTACTTCTTCTATGCCGCCGCGATCATCTCGATCGTCAACACCTACGACGCCATCGTCGCCTTCCATTCGGAGAAGACCGGCGGCTTCGGATTCGGCTTAGGCAACGTGATCTTGGTGACCAACGTCGTCCTGTTATGGGTGTACACGGTGTCCTGCCACTCCTGCCGGCACGTCACCGGCGGGCGGCTCAAGCACTTCTCCAAACACCCTGTCCGATATTGGATCTGGACACAGGTCAGCAAGCTCAACACCAGGCACATGCTGTTCGCCTGGATCACGCTGTGCACGCTGATTCTCACCGACCTGTACGTCATGCTGGTAGCCAGCGGCACCATCTCCGACCTGAGATTTGTTGGTTAGCAACCACATCCATTCGCAACCAAATGGGGTTAATTAATGGCTGAACTCGAACGGCACCAATACGACGTCGTCGTGATCGGTGCCGGTGGCGCCGGCCTGCGTGCCGTCATCGAGGCCCGTGAGCAGGGGTTCAAGGTCGCGGTGATCTGTAAGTCTCTGTTCGGCAAGGCACATACCGTGATGGCCGAGGGCGGCTGTGCGGCCTCGATGGGTAACGCCAACGACAAGGACAGCTGGCAGGTGCACTTCGGCGACACCATGCGCGGCGGCAAGTTCCTGAACAACTGGCGGATGGCCGAGTTGCACGCCAAGGAGGCTCCAGACCGGGTCTGGGAGCTGGAAACCTATGGCGCGTTGTTCGACCGCACCAAGGACGGCAGGATCAGCCAGCGCAACTTCGGCGGCCACACCTATCCGCGGCTTGCACACGTCGGTGACCGCACCGGCCTGGAGATCATCCGCACCATGCAACAGAAGATCGTCTCGCTGCAGCAGGAGGACTTCGCCGAAACCGGTGACTACGAGGCCCGTATCAAGATTTTCGCCGAGTGCACTGTCACCGACTTGCTCTTGGACAGCAGCGATGGCGGATCCAGAATCTCGGGCGCCTTCGCATATTGGCGCGAATCGGGACGGTTCATCCTCTTCGAAGCACCCGCAGTGGTTTTGGCCACGGGCGGTATCGGTAAGTCATTCAAGGTGTCGTCGAACTCCTGGGAGTACACCGGCGACGGGCATGCCCTGGCGCTGCGCGCCGGAGGAACGCTGATCAACATGGAGTTCATTCAGTTTCACCCGACCGGCATGGTCTGGCCGCCCTCGGTCAAGGGCATCTTGGTCACCGAAGGTGTGCGCGGTGATGGTGGAGTACTCAAGAACTCCGAGGGCAAGCGGTTCATGTTCGACTACATTCCCGCGGTGTTCAAGGGTCAGTACGCCGAGACCGAGGAAGAAGCCGATCAATGGCTCAAGGACAACGACTCGGCGCGGCGCACCCCTGATCTGCTGCCCCGCGATGAGGTCGCCCGGGCCATCAACTCCGAAGTCAAGGCAGGCCGCGGCACTCCGCACGGAGGCGTCTACCTGGACATCGCTTCGCGCATCCCCACCGAGGAGATCAAGAGGCGGCTGCCGTCGATGTACCACCAGTTCAAGGAACTGGCCGAGGTAGACATCACCAAAGACGATATGGAAGTCGGACCGACCTGTCACTACGTGATGGGCGGTATCGAGGTCGATCCCGATTCCGGTGCCGCGACGGTGCCGGGGCTCTTCGCCGCAGGCGAATGCTCCGGCGGCATGCACGGCTCAAATCGGTTGGGCGGCAATTCCCTATCGGACCTGCTCGTGTTCGGGCGCCGCGCCGGCCTGGGCGCCGCGGAATACGTCAAGGGGCTCACGTCTCGTCCTCAGATCTCCGAGTCCGACGTCGACAAGGCCGCCGTCCTTGCTTTGGCACCCTTCGGCGACCCCGCGGCCGAGGGTGCCGAGAATCCCTACACCCTGCACACCGACTTGCAGCAGGCGATGAACGACCTGGTCGGCATCATCCGCAAGGAGGAAGAGGTCGAGCAGGCCCTGGTCAGGCTGAACGAGCTCAAGGAGCGCTTCAAACGCGTTGCGGTAGAGGGGCATCGGCAGTTCAACCCGGGATGGCACCTGGCGATCGACATGCGCAACATGCTGCTGGTCAGTGAATGCGTGGCCAAGGCGGCCCTGCTGCGCACCGAGAGCCGCGGCGGACACACCCGCGACGATCACCCGAACATGGATGCCACCTGGCGCAAGACGCTCCTGGTGTGCAGCACCACCGGAGGCGACCCGACCGTCCCCGACGTGCTTGTCACCCCGGAACCCCAGATCCCATTGCGCCCAGATCTTTTGGAACTGTTCGAGATCGGCGAGCTGGAGAAGTACTTCACGCCGGAAGAACTGGCAGAACATTCGGGAAGGAAATCCTGACGTGAACTACGACGCACAACTCCGGGTCTGGCGAGGCGATGATGACGGCGGTGAGCTCGTCGATTACACCGTTCCGGTGAGCGAGGGCGAGGTGGTGCTCGACATCATCCATCGCATCCAAGCCACCCAGGCCTCAGATCTGGCGGTGCGCTGGAACTGCAAGGCCGGCAAGTGTGGGTCCTGCTCGGCCGAGATCAACGGCCGTCCACGGCTAATGTGCATGACCCGGATGTCGACTTTCGATGAGTCCGACACCATCACCGTGACCCCCTTACGCGCCTTCCCGGTGATTCGCGACCTGGTCACAGACGTGTCGTTCAACTACCAAAAGGCCAGGGAAGTCCAATCATTCACCCCGCCTAAAGACTTGAAGCCCGGCGAGTACCGGATGCAGCAGGAGGACGTGGAACGGTCACAGGAGTTCCGCAAGTGCATCGAATGCTTCCTCTGCCAGAACACCTGCCACGCGGTGCGCGATCATGAGGAGAACAAGAAGGCCTTCGCCGGCCCGCGCTATCTGATGCGCGTAGCCGAGCTGGAGATGCACCCGCTCGACGTCGCCGACCGCCGCGAGGCGGCACAGGAGGAACTCGGCCTCGGCTACTGCAACATCACCAAATGCTGCACCGAGGTGTGCCCGGAGGGCATCCACATCACCGATAACGCGCTGATCCCCATGAAGGAACGCGTTGCCGACAGCAAGTACGACCCGATTGTCTGGTTGGGTAACAAGTTGTTCCGTCGTTAGCCAGGTTTGGTATAGGAGAAACGCATGGAAACCTGGCTCGTCATCGTCATCGCCGCTGTCTGCCTGGCAGCCGCAGGTGCCGTCGCGGGCTTGATCCTGCTGGCAATCCTTGCCGCGGGGGGTATCTCCGCCGCGCGATTCAACCTCACCCCCGTGGCCGCCGATCAGCTGCGCGAGTACCTGGACTCCGAGGCCTCCTTCGCGCTCTCCGTCCAGCGCGACTTCTTCAATCCGCCCGATCAGGTGTTCAAGGCCCTGCTTGACGAGCGGTTCATGAGCTGGACCCCGTTCACCACCGGCGTGGACTACGCCGGCACAGCACTGCGCGAGGTGGGAACCAAACGCGCGTTCGTCAACACCTTCGTCGTACTGGCCGAACAGATCGTCGTCAATGAGCCCAGCCGCATTCTGGGTGTCACCATCACCGCGTGTTCCATTCCGCTGGTTCTGGATTCGGCCGCAGAGATATTCGAGGTAGCCGACAACGGTACGGGCGGCACTCGGCTGACCTGGCACGTGGGTGGCACCCCGAAGTGGATCGGTTGGCTGCCGCTGCGCCTGGCCGCCCCCTTCGTTCGCCCCATCGCCCGATGGCAGATCGGCAAGCTCCGAGCCATCATCGGGCGCCGCTGAACTCCAAGTTGTTGGCCCGGACTTTGTGGCTGGTTGCCAATGCCCATTTCACGCAATGCGGGCAGCATCGGAATATGGGTGACACCGTGAGCGTGGCCGATATCCGCACTGCCATCAAAGAGCTGTCGTTGCGCGCCGATCTTGCCGATCGCGAAGGTCGCGCCGATGATGCACGCGAACTCCGCGATCGCATCCGCGGATACCAAGAAGAACTCGCCAAACGTCCCTAGGCAACGCTGCCACGAGGGACGGACCAGGAGCGGATTTCTTATATCGCATTGTATCTATATAGATGAAATGCGATACTCGATGCATGGACGCTTTCGAGGCCGTCGCAGAGCCAAGCCGCCGGATTCTGCTCGATGCCCTGGCCGGCGGCGAATGGACCGCCGGGGAACTCGTCGCGACACTGCCTGGCCTGACCCAGCCCACCGTCTCGCGACATCTACGCGTGCTGCGCGAGGCGGGTCTCGTCGAGGTCAAACCGGACGCGCAACGCCGGATCTATGCGCTGCGCGCCGACGGCCTGGTCCAGATCGACCAGTGGATCGACCCATACCGACACTTCTGGAGTGACCGGCTGAACGCGATGGAGCGCCACTTGCCCTAGTGGCGAGACGACTGGCGGCAGTGACCTAACGGCCCGCCCACCGAACCTCAATACCTTCCGCACCCACCTGCTGACCCGGGCGGGACGTCACCTGTACCTCGACTTCCCGCCCGGTCGTCTTGTCGATCAGTTCTAGCGGCTTGCGCCCGTCCTGCAGGTACTCGTCCCCCCACTTGAGCAAAGACAGCAACACCGGAAGCAGATCCTCGCCCATCCGGGTCAACACGTACCCGTCTCGCTCCCGCTGGCCGGGCTCGCGATAGGGCACCTTCTCGATGACGCCCGCCGCCTCCAATTGCTTGAGTGCACGCGACACCGCCGGCGCCGATACCCCGACGCGCTCGGAAAACTCGTCGAACCGGGTTGAACCGTAGAAGCATTCGCGGACGATCAGGAATGCGGTCTTGGTACCCAGTAAGTCCAGGGCCTTCCCGATCGAACACGCATCGGTGTTCCAGCGGGACCGGTCCTGCAACAGCCGCTCGAACCCCATGGTCACCAGCCCATTATAACTAATGCTTGCGTTATTCAGCTAGTGTCGCTAGCGTTCTAACTAACGTAATCGTTAGTTAGGAGATAGGGATGCTGGAAAACAAGGTCGTACTGATCACCGGAGGACGCCGCGGGTTGGGCGCCGCCATCGTCGACGAGGTGCTGAGCCGCGGAGCCCGCAAGGTCTACAGCACCGCCCGCCAACCATTCGAGGATCCGCGCGAGCAGGTGGCGACCAAACAGCTCGAGGTAGCCTCCGAGTCCTCGGTGCAGGCCCTGGCCAGCGAGCTCACCGACGTCGACGTCGTGGTCAACAACGCCGGTGTGCTGCATCCCGATTCCCTGCTCACCGGCGACCTCGAGCGAGTCGACGCGACGTTCCAGACCAACGTGTTCGGCCCGCTGCGGGTCATCCGGGCATTCGCGCCGATCCTCAAGGCCAATGGCGGCGGAGCGATCGTCAACATCCACTCGGTGCTCTCGTGGCTGGGTGGCGCCGGCGCCTACGGCGCGTCGAAGGCAGCCATCTGGTCGGTGACCAACACGCTGCGCCTGGAGCTGGAACCTCAGCACACACACGTGCTGGGCGTGCACGCCGGATTCATCGACACGGACATGGTGTCCGCCCTTGACGTTCCGAAGACACCACCCGGCGTGATCGCGGCACGCATCATCGATGCGCTGGAGAAGGGCGATAACGAGGTGCTGACCGACGATCTCACCGCCCAGGTCAAGTCCCAGCTGTCCGGGCCGGTCGAGAACCTCGCCTACCGCCCCGGTCACTAGTCCGCGCACCTACCAGGAGACCACCGAGATGCCCCTCTGGACGATCTACCACACACCACATGTGTTTTCCGACAACGAGAAATCCGAACTGGCCAAGAGCATCACCGAGGTGTACGTCACCGTGGGGCTCCCACGGTTCTACGTGGTCACGGTGTTCAAGGAGATTGAACCGTCCGACTTCTACGTCGGCGGCGAACAAACTGGGACCGCCGTCCGGATCGTCGTGGAACACATCGCTCGCACCCTGCCCGATAAGGCAGGGCGCGAGCGCATCACCCAGTACCTCGGCCGGGTCCTGGCCCCGCACCTGGACAGGGCGGACCTGCACTGGGAGTTCCACATCGACGAGACCAGCGAGGAACTCTGGATGATCAACGGGCTGGTGCCGCCCCCGATGAGTTCGGACGCCGAACGCGAATGGGCACGAACAAACCGCAGCAGCCCCTACCCGGCACCCGTCTAACCGATCAGCTTACGGAACTTGCTGCGGTGGAACACGATCGGCGCGACCGCGGAATGCACGGTCAACCCGTGAATGTTGAGGATGACAATCGCGTGATCACCGGCGGGCACCTCCGACTGGATGGAGGTCTCGATCCAGGCGGTGGTGCCACCGACGAATACGGCGCCGCTCTCCGTGGTCGAGGTGTCCAGCCCGGCGAACCGGTCACCGGTCTTGGCGGCCAGGGTGCGGGCGGCGTCGTCGTGCGCCTCCCCCAACACACTGATACCCAGGCGTGGGGCCACCCGCAAGTTGGGCCACGTTGTCGAAGAGTTCTGGACGCAGAACGCCACAAGCGGCGGATCCAGCGACACCGGCACAAATGTGCTGACAGCCAATCCGGTTCGCGTTCCACCGATCTCGGCGGCAATGGCCACCACGCCGGTCGGGAAGTGCCCGAACGCCTCCCGCAGCGTCGCCGCATCCAAAGTGGTATCGCTCGTCATAACTGGATGTCACCTCTAGTCTTGCTACATGACGTCACATGTGACCCTACGCGTCGACGGCGAGGTAGCTCGCGTCACCTTGTCCCGGCCCGAGAAGCTCAACGGACTCACCATCGACATGCTCAACGGCCTGACCGCCGCCGCGCGCCATATTGCCTCCGACACCTCGATCCGCGTGGTGGTGTTGTCCGGTGAGGGGGACACATTTTCTACCGGACTGGATTTCGCGGCCGCCGGGAAGGACCCTGCGCGCGTCGTCGCGAACTTCATTCCGCTCCCCTGGCTGGGTACCAACGGTTTTCAGGAGGCCTGCTGGGCGTGGCGCCGGTTGCGCATCCCCGTGATCGCCGTCATCCAGGGTCGTTGCTACGGCGGCGGGCTGCAGCTGGCACTGGCCGCCGACTTCCGGTTCACCACACCCGATGCCGAGTTCTCCATCCTCGAAGCCAAATGGGGTCTTATCCCGGACATGTCCGGAAGCGTCACGCTGAGTCAATTGATCGGAATTGACACCGCCAAACAGCTCACCATGACCGGCGAGATGTTCGACGGCTTCTACGCCAAGGAGATCGGCCTGGTCACCCAGGTGAGCGCCGACCCGGAGGCCGACGCGCAGGAACTCATCGACCAGATCCTCTCCCGCTCCCCTGATTCGGTGGCGGCCACCAAGACCCTGTTCGACAGGGCATGGTCAATGGCGCCGCGACGTGCCTTCGGCCTGGAGCGGCGCCTGCAGCTGCGGCTCATGCGTGGACCCAACTTCGCCATCGCACGCAAGGCCGGTATTGATAAGTCCGAACCTCAGTTCAAGGCCCGTAGCATCTAGAGAGCGTTGCCTATGCGGAGCGACCTAACGTGGGCGTTTTTTCGCTCAGCCCGCCGCGGGGACGCAATCGCGAAGCTCGGGCGCCATGCCGTACGGCCCCCACATCTGACGCTCCGCATCTTGGCGGGCCTCAGGCTCGTTACTTCCGTGACCGATCACCGAGCCGGCCCATTGCTTCATCCCGAAACCCATGCCCGGCATGCTTCCCGGGCCAAAGCCAGGTGGGCCAAAGTTATTGTTGGCGTACACCTGACACTGGACCGCGACTGGCCCCTCACCCGGCACCGCCGCCGCGACCGGCGCAGCGAACACCGCCACCGACATACCCACCCCTGCGACTATCGAACAAACCGCCCGCATAGCTCCTCCTCCTCGGTATCTGACAATAGTTTGCCACAGCCCGAGTATCACCCGCTCTGCGGCTTCGCGGAGCAGAACCGGAGGATCGCTAGTGTCCGAGGTATCCGTGCGCGGCGGCCACATCGGGGTGGGCCCGCAGCCGGCTCTTCCAGGCGTTCTCGCCGTAAGTCGCGTGGATCGGGTCGTCCGGATCCGCCGTGACGCCTCGCGCGCGATCCCTGAGTTCCGGCGGCAGCCCCAGCGTGGGGATATGCGCCTCGGCCTGGGGTCGAAGAAGTAGGCGACAGAAATGCGGGGCTTGCCTGTGAGCGTCACCCGGTGACGGGTGGCGCGTAGATACCCGCCACTGGCCCGTTCGAGCAGTTCGCCAATGTTCGCGATGAACGCGCCCGGGCGCCCGGGCGCGTCCAGCCAGACCCCGTCCACTTCGACCTGCAGGCCGCCGGCATCCGGTTCGGCCAACAACAAGGTCAGCACGCCAGAGTCGCGATGCGCACCCACACCCTGCCCGGTTGTCCCGCTGGCGGGATATCGGATGACCTTGATCAGGGTCGCGGGTTCGACACCGAATGCCTCGTCGAATACTCCGCCCGCCGATCCAAGGGAAATAGCCCACTCCCGCAGTAGCTTTCGCCCCACTGCCGCCAGGGCGACATCCCAGCTCGCGAGGCTCGCCCGTAACTCGGGAACCGCCTGCGTCCACTGATTGGGCCCCTGCAACCGCAGGTAATCAGGGCCTTCACCGTGCGCAGTCGCCCGACGTTCGGGCCCGACATCGATCTGCTCACGCCAATCGGTCAACCCGCCGGTCAGCTCTCCGCCCAGCCGGGTGAATCCACGGAAATGGGGGCTCCGCGGCATGGCGATGACGTCCTTGTCCGGCGCCGGTAACGCGAAAAGCCTATGAGCGGCGGCCAGCACCTCATCGACCAATCGGGATGAAACGCCATGGCCGGTGAGATAGAAGAACCCCGCCTCATGGGTGACGTCACGCAGCGTCGCGCGTAGCTGGTCCGGATCGCCAGACAGGTCGACGACGGGAAGATCAGCCATGCTCCCATGGTCCTCGGCAACCCGTGCACGGGCCACGGTCTTGACCGCCATGAGGAAATATCCCGAGTACGATGGCCAAACCGTCGGGAGAGGGACGCACAGGGGAATGACGTCATCGGAGAGGCCCCCATCGGGTCCGGGTAGCCAGCAGCCTGGGGACCTTCCGCCAGGGACGCTCATATCCGGATACGAGGTAGAACGCGTCCTCGGCCGTGGCGGCATGGGAACCGTGTACCTGGCCGCGAATCCGAACCTGCAACGTCCCGAGGCCCTGAAGATTCTGAGCGCCCAAGCCTCACGCGACCCGGCCTTCCGGGCACGGTTCATGCGCGAGGCCTCGATCGCTGCCTCCCTGGATCACCCGAACATCGTCACGGTGCACAACCGCGGCGAGACGCCAGACGGCGACTTGTGGATCGCCATGCAATACGTCCAGGGCAGCGATGCACACTCCGAGTCCACGAACGGACGCATGTCGCTGACCCGCGCCGTTCATATCGTCAGCGAGGTCGCCAAGGCGCTCGACTATCTGCATGCCCGGGGCCTGGTGCACCGCGATGTGAAACCGGCCAATATCCTGTTGTCCGCGGGAGACCGCCGAATCATGTTGGGCGACTTCGGTGTCACCCGTGCACTCGATGACGCCAATACCGTCACCTCGGCGGGGAACGTGACCGCAACGATCGGATATGCCGCACCGGAGGTTTTGTCCGGCGCGGCAATCGATGGCCGCGCCGACGTCTACGCGCTGGGCTGCACGCTCTTTCGGATGCTGACGGGCCAGCCGCCATTTGGATCCGGCGGGTCGCTACCCGCGATCATCAACGCACACCTTTCGGCACCTCCACCCCGAATCTCCCAATTCGCCTCGGTGCCTGAGTCAATGGATACATTGATCGCCAAGGCGATGGCCAAGAACCCCGCTGATCGTTATCAAAGCGCCGGGGAGTTCGCGCTGGCCGCACAACAGCTCCTGGCAGACCCGCATCAGCACCGGCAGACCGTCACCCAGCCGGTGCCGACCGCCACGCAGCAGCCCGGCCCGGCGCGAACGTTGGTTAAACACAAACGCATTGCGGCGATTACCGGCACTGTCGTCCTGCTCGTCGCATCGGCCGTGGTCGCCGTCGGCATCTGGCCCCGCCATGACAACGAAAGAAGACCCAAGCCCGCGCCCGGGTCGAGCGCCGCCGCCGTCAAGCCGGGCGAATCGCTGGCCGGACAGCCGAACACCATCCTCGACACGTTGCTACCCGGCCAGTTCGACTATCCCGACGGGTGGGAGAAGAATCCGTCGCCCACCTTCAGGTCCGGGGAGTTCAACCCTGCAATGCCACCCGGCGCGGCCACCACCGTCGGCGGAACCCCCGCGGGCTGCAACACCATTGACCCCATCTGGGCGCTGCGCGCCAAGGACCGCGAGACGTCGACGTTACATCTACGCGATCGCAAGAAGCCTGAACGGGAGATCCTGATCCGGATCGTCCCGGCATCCGATGCCCTCTCCACCGACGACACGTCCGATGCGTTGATCAAGTGCGATGCGGTCGCGTACACCATCCCCGGTGCCAGCACCACGTGGCGATGCTCGTTCGAGTTCGATGAGCCGGCGCCGGTCCAGAATGGCCAAAAGGAGCTCACCGCAACGGAATCGTGCTTCACGTTTCCCTCCGGAGCGAACAGCATGCGACAGCACGTCTCGTTCAACGTCGTACGCGGCCTACTCGTGTACATCCTGGCCAGCGGTGCGTCCAACCGCAACGACGCGGCGGGTTCCCTCAGCGCGACCGCGTTGAACTTCGCGACCGCGATGAAGATCCTGCGCTACGGCCGCTAGTTCTTCGGAGACCAGGGCGTGAGCCAGTCGGTGGGCTCCCAACCCTCGACCGCCGCCAGCAGCTCGTACATCGTTGCGCCATCGATGGACTCGCGAATGATGTCCGCGTGACCAGCGTGCCGCGCCAGTTCCTCGATGATGTGCAACGCCACCCACCGCACATTCCAGGCATCGACGTCCTTGGGGAACCACGGCGCGGAAGGGACGGGCACCGGAGTATCCAGTCCCTTCTGTTTGATCGCGGCCAGTGTCGCCTCGCTCTGCGCCGAGAACGCGGCCACGGCTTCAGCAAGTGTTTCGTCCTCGCGCAAGGTGAATTCGTCATCGGCACGTTGACGGTCGGATCCGGGGTTGGGCGCGGCGACAATCTTGTCCGTCCAGCCCGCCAACATGTTGGTGACGTGCTTGATAAGCCCACCGATCGACAGCGTGCCCGCCGTCGGTGTCAGACGTGCCTGATCGTCGGTCAGCCCAAAGGCCACAATCCGAAAGGCGTCTTGCTGCGCAGCGATGTACTCGATCAGCCCGTGCAACTCGGTCGGAACGGGTGGGGGCATGGCAGGCATACGAAGTTCCTCTCAGGGCTGTGAGCTGGCATGCACAAGCCAACACCACACCACCGACATCACTCTCCAGAACCGTGAAAAAATGCCCCCTGACCTGCGATGTCGAATTGTGATGACAACCACAAGGCCAGGACTTTTGTCACACGCTACTCAGCGGTATAGTTCAGTTGTTACCGGTGGGTAACTTAATCAGCAGTAAGAACCCAACCGAATATCAGAAAACAGCCCCACGAGACCACGGTCAGACCCAAGAGAAAGCAATGACGCACATGGGCCACTACAAGTCGAACGTCCGCGACCTGGAGTTCAACCTCTTCGAGCTCTTCAACATTCAGCAGGTATTCGGCGGCGAGGAATTCCCCGAGCTGGACGAAGAGACCGCTCGCACTTTCCTTTCCGAGATGCGCACCCTCGCCGAGGGACCGCTGGCTGATTCTTTCGCCGAGGGCGACCGCAACCCGCCGGTCTTCGACCCGGAGACCCACTCGGTGGCTATCCCCGAGGCCTTCAAGAAGTCCGTCAAGGCAATCACCGACGCCGGCTGGGATCGCCTCGGCCTGATCGAAGAACTGGGCGGCAGCCCGGTTCCGCGCTCGCTGATGTGGGCCATCCAGGAGATGATCCTCGGCGCCAACCCCGCGGTCTGGATGTACAGCGGCGGTGCCGGTTTCGCACAGATCTTCTACAACGTGGCCACCGATGAGCAGAAGAAGTGGGCCGAGTTCGCCGCCGAGCGCGGCTGGGGCGCCACCATGGTGCTCACCGAGCCCGACGCCGGTTCGGACGTGGGGGCCGGACGTACCAAGGCCGTCAAGCAGGAGGACGGCTCCTGGCACATCGACGGTGTGAAGCGCTTCATCACCTCCGCCGACTCCGATGACATGTTCGAGAACATCATGCACCTGGTGCTGGCCCGCCCCGAGGGTGCCGGCCCCGGCACCAAGGGTCTGTCGCTGTTCTTCGTACCCAAGTTCGTCCCCAACTTCGAGACCGGCGAGCCGGGCGAGCGCAACGGCGTCTTCGTCACCAACGTCGAGCACAAGATGGGCCTGAAGGTTTCGGCCACCTGTGAGCTGAGCCTGGGACAGCACGGCGTTCCCGCCAAGGGTTGGCTCGTGGGCGAGGTGCACAACGGCATCGCGCAGATGTTCGACGTCATCGAGCAGGCCCGCATGATGGTGGGCACCAAGGCCATCGCCACCCTCTCGACTGGCTACCTGAACGCCCTCGAGTACGCCAAGACCCGCGTACAGGGTGCGGACATGACGCAGCTGACCGACAAGACGGCCCCGCGCGTCACCATCACGCACCACCCGGACGTGCGCCGCTCGCTGATGACCCAGAAGGCATACGCCGAGGGCCTGCGCGCGCTGTACCTCTACGCCACCACCTTCCAGGACACCGTAGCCGCCAAGGCCATCAACGGTGTCGAGGCCGAGGAGGCGGTGCGGCTCAACGATCTGCTGCTGCCGATCATCAAGGGTGTGGGTTCCGAGCGCGCCTACGAGAAGCTCACCGAGAGCCTGCAGACCTTCGGTGGATCCGGCTTCCTGCAGGACTACCCGATTGAGCAGTACATCCGTGACGCCAAGATCGACTCGCTGTACGAAGGCACCACGGCGATCCAGGCCCAGGACTTCTTCTTCCGCAAGATCGTCAAGGACCAGGGCAAGTCGCTGGCCTTCATCTCCGGCCAGATCGAACAGTTCGTCAACAGTGAGACCGGCAACGGCCGCCTCAAGGCCGAGCGTGCGCTGCTCGCAACGGCTCTGGAGGACGTGCAGGGCATGGCCGCGACCATGACCGCCAACCTGATGGCCGCCCAGCAGGAGATCACTCAGGTTTACAAGGTTGGCACGGCCTCCGTGCGCTTCCTGATGAGCGTGGGCGACCTGCTGATCGGCTGGCTGCTCCAGCGTCAGGCCGCCGTGGCCATCGAGGCCCTCGATGCCGGCGCGACCGGTGCCGACAAGTCCTTCTACGAGGGCAAGATTGCGGTTGCCTCGTTCTTCGCCAAGAACATGCTGCCGCAGCTCACCTCGACCCGTGCCATCCTGGACAACGTCGACAACGACATCATGGAACTCGACGAAGCCGCCTTCTGATTCATTAATCACGAAGCCCCTGTTTCCCGCTGGGAGACGGGGGCTTCGTGCATTCCGGGGTACCGCCGTTGTCAGACCACGCATAGGGTTGTCGTATGCCTCGTTACTACCGCGACCAGCAAGCGTGGAAAGACCTCCAGATGTTCCTTCCCGAGCGGCTGCGGCTCGACGAGTCGACGGCGCCGCAGGAGGAATTCTGGGACTGGCACGGTAACCGGGTGCACCTCGACCGGTACCCCAACCCCGCGGCAGCGGTGAAGGTGGTGCTGCTGCACGGCGTCGGCACCAATGGCCGTCAGATGTCACTCATCCTCGGTGCACCATTGGCGCGCAGGGGCTTCGAGACTGTCGCGATCGACAACCTCGGCTATGGGCTTACCGATGTGGCACCGGGGGCAGTACCCGGATACGGCGACTGGGTGGACCTGGTGGTCGACTATCTGGAGTATGAGCGGCGCCGCGATGTGCGACCCATCGTGCTGTACGGGCTCAGTGCCGGCGGCATGCTCGCCTACCACGTGGCGGCCAAGGCACCGCGCGACACGGTACGCGGAATCATCGGCATGACGTTCCTGGACCAGCGGGTGCGTGAGGTGGCCGACGGCACCGCCCACGACCTGCTGACCGCACGCGTCGGCGTGCCCTTCCTGCGACTCGCGGCCAAGACGCCGGCCCGGCGAGTCCGTTACCCCATGTGGCTGGCATCGAAGATGAGCACACTCGCGAATAACCGCGCGGCGATGAAGGTCTTCATGAAGGACCGCACGTCCGCGGCCAACTGGGTCAGCGTGAAGTTCCTGGCCGACTACATGAGCTACGCCCCCGCCGTCGAGCCCGCCGATTTCGACGTGTGCCCCATCATCCTCACCCAGCCTGACGAGGACCGATGGACACCCTACGAGTTCAGCCGGCCGGTGCTCGACCCCATCACCAAGGTGCCGGTGACGGTGGTACCGCTGGAGCGAACCGGGCACTATCCGCTGGAAGATCCCGGACTGAAGCAATTGGAAGATGCGGCGGTCGGATTCATCCGCGCCGTCGCAGGCTGACCGCTTCGGTCAACCTTCGGGCAAACTTGACGCATGACCGAAGCCCGACGTGCCGTGCTGGTTCTCTCATTGGTCGCAACCAGCCTGTTGACCTTCCTGCTCGGCGTCACGGATCCCGCGGCACCCATGTTCTACCCCACCCGCTTCCTGATCTGGAATCTGTTCCTGGCCTGGCTGCCGGTCTTCGCCGCACTGGCGTTTTCGACTGTCCGGCACAAGATTTGGCTGATTCCGATCGGGTTGGTGTGGCTTGCCTTCTTACCCAACGCACCGTATCTCGTCACCGACCTGGTGCACCTGATCGACGGCATCGCGTTCTGGCGTCATGTGCTGCAATACGGCGTCGCCGCCTGGACCGGAATCATCCTGGGCGTGGTGTCGCTGCGGTTGGTACACCGGCGAATTCAGCGCGACTTCGGCGTGGTCACCGGGTGGATCGTCGTGGTCATCTCCGTTGGCCTGTGCGCCGTGGGAGTGGTGATCGGACGCTTCCAGCGCTGGAACTCCTGGGACCTGATTCACCGGCCGGGCGCCGTCGCCGCGAGCACCCTGGAGTGGGTGAGCTCTCCGTTCTCCTTTGTGGCCCATACCGGTGTGGCAGTGGCCGTCGCCGCGTTCTTCGGGCTGGCGTATCTGACCGTGTGGTCGCTATCCGCTCCCGACGATAGGCCGTCACAAGCAGGCGTTAAGTACCTTCAAGACAACGCAATTCAGGGCATCTAGCGCCCCGCAGCGTACCTACCGCGCCAGCGCGCCGACGCATTCGGCCAGCTCGGCCACCGGAAGCCGGCCATCCAATTCCACCGTGGCGCTCCGGCGCAGCAGCGGCTCCACGTCTTCGGTGTACCGCGCGATCTCGGCCCGCTCCGCGTCGGTCCGGCCGTACGGGTTGTTGGTGCGAGAGCTCACGCGGGCGATGGCCACCTCCAGCGGCACGCTGAGCAGCACCACGTGGCCAAACCTGTCGTAGAAGTCCACCTGGTTGTCCACCGTGCCGGACACGATGACATCCGAACGCTGGTCCAACAGCGCCGTCATTCGGGCCACATCCCAGCGGCCGTCCGCCAGCGTCCAGCCGTCGTAGTTGGTATCGACGGTGCGATACCCACGACGCGCCAGCTCCTCGAGCAGCGTGGTCTTCCCTGTTCCCGACATGCCCGTGACCAACACCCGTCCCACATCTGAACCATATGCGGTGGCGCGTCGTTGAAAGCAGGAGAAGAGTGAACCCCAACGGAGGTGACGATGGAGCAGGCAGCACGACGGATCATCGCGGGTCTTATCGCCGCGGCGGCCGCGCTGGCGGTCGGACAACTGACTGCCGCCGCTGTCGCCCCGGATTCCGCGCCGTTCTACGCAGTCGGGAACACTGTCGTCGATCACACCCCGGCAGCCGTGCGCGAATGGGTCATCGGGGTTTTCGGCACCTCCGACAAGGCAGTGTTGTTCGCGTGCCTGTCCGCGGTCATCGCCCTGCTCGCCGTGACAGCCGGTCTCGTCGAGCGCGAGCGGCGATACGGCTCGGTCCTGATCGCGGCGCTCGGTGTTGCCGGCGCACTGGCCGCCGCAACCCGGCCGACCGGAGAGTTCAGCTGGATCTGGCCCTCGGTGATCGCCGCCGCGGCTGGAGTGCTGGTCCTGCACGTGCTGGTCGGCCGCGCTGACAGCCGGGATTCCCAGGACCGGCGCAAATTCTTCGGAGCAGCAGCGGCTTTCGCGGCCGGATCGGCGGGCGCCTACTGGCTCGGCAGCCGCTGGAGCAAGGGTGCCGTCGTCGCCGAAGAACGCCGAGAGGCCACCCTGCCCGCACCCGTTGCACCCGCGCCGCCGCTGCCCGCGGGAATCGACGTCAAGGGAGCGGTGCCCTACATCACGAGCAATACGGGCTTCTACCGCATCGACACTGCCCTGCGCGTGCCCCAGCTGACCACTGCCGAATGGCAACTCAACATTCACGGCATGGTCGACCGACCCCGCACGATCACGTGGGCAGAGCTCACCGCGATGGCGGCCACCGAGCGTGCGGTGACCCTGACATGCGTCTCCAACGAGATCGGCGGGGACTTGATCGGCAACGCGATGTGGACTGGCTTTCCGATCAAACCGATACTGGAATCCGTTGGAGTCCATGGCGATGCGGACATGCTGTTGTCGAAGAGCGCCGACGGCTGGACGGCCGGGACACCGCTGGACGTGCTCACCGACGGCCGCGACTCGATTCTCGCCATCGCGATGAACGGGACACCTCTACCCGTCGAGCACGGATATCCGGTGCGACAGGTGGTGCCCGGGTTGTACGGCTACGTGTCCGCGACCAAGTGGGTTGTCGACTGGGAGATCACTCGATTCGATACCGCCCGTGCCTACTGGACCGTCCGCGGCTGGTCGGCGCGCGGTCCCATCAAGACGGGATGCCGCATCGACACGCCCCGAACCGGCGGTCGCCTGGGCACGGGCACTCAGATCGTGGCCGGGACGGCATGGGCCCAACACCGGGGCATCACCAAGGTAGAAGTACAGATCGACGACGGGCCTTGGCAGCCCGCAACGCTCGCACCCGAGTACTCGATCGAGACCTGGCGGCAATGGTGGTTCGGCTGGCAAGCGACACCGGGTGAGCACATCATCACGGCGCGGGCCACCGACGGCACCGGAGCGGTGCAGACCGATCAGATCGCGTCCCCGGTGCCCGATGGGGCGACGGGATATCCGAAACGACTCGTGACCGTCGGGGCCTGACTAACCGAACTCCACAATACTGCGAATATTCTTTCCCTGCTTCATGTCTCGATAACCTCGCGCGATGTCGTCAAGTGCATAGGTGCGCGTCACCATCTCGTCCGTCTTGAGTTCCCCGCTGGCATACAGCGCCACCATGGTGGGTACCGCCTCAAACGGGCTCCAGTTCCCGTAGATGACACCCCTGATGGTCTTCTGCATCAGCGTCACCATGCTCAGGTCCAGTGACACTTCCTCGGGACGGAACGCACCCATGCTGGTCATCGCCACCGTGCCGCCCTTGCGGATGGAGGCCACAGCGTCCGTGAGATCGCCCGGCTCCATTCGGCCCACCGTGATCATGGTGGCGTCCGCGCCCTGCCCGTTGGTGTAGGAGCGGGCCCGTTCGGCTGCCTCGTCGATCGTCGCGAACACCTCGGTGGCCCCGAATGTCTTTGCGACCTCGCGCTTGTACGCCACCGGGTCGACCAGCAGGATGTTCGCCGCTCCGGAATGTGCGGCCCCTTGAACCGCAGCGGCACCGACTCCGCCCAGACCCATGACGATCACCGTCTGCCCGGGCTTGACCGCGGCCGCATTGACGGCGGTACCCCACCCCGTGCCCATCGCACACCCCAACAGGCACAACCGATTCAACGGCAGCTCCTTGGGGACCTTGTACGCGGATTGAACCGAGACGGTGGTGTACTCGCTGAACGCCGAGAGCCCCAGCTGCTGCCCACAGGGCTGCCCGTCGAGGCGCAATCGATAACTGGTGGGGTCGTCGAACCTGGATCCGGTGAGCGCATAGGCGCCGGCATCGCAAAGCTGCTGCATGCCGCGTGCACACCACAGGCAGCGTCCGCAGGCCGGCAGGAACGTCAGCACCACGTGGTCTCCGACCGCGAATTGTGTTGTGCCATCACCGACTTTCTCCACCACTCCGGCGCCCTCGTGGCCTCCGCACATGGGCAGCATCTCCACCGGGAAATCTCCGGTGGCGATGTGATCATCGGAATGACATAGACCGACGGCCGCCATCCGGACCATGATCTCGCCGGGTCGAGGGTCTTCCACCTCGACCACGCAGGGCTCGAATTCCCCTGGCACACTCCGGATCACCGAAGCATGCGAACGTCGATAGGCCACCGTCAATTACCCCTGCGACTGCGACGCACGGCGGATGGCTCGCCCTTGTCATGCGCCGCGAAGTCGGTCAGCTCACGGCCGCGCATCCTGTTGATCACCCGCTGGTGCTCGCGGGCGTGGTAGGCAAGGGGCGAATAGGTGACACGCTCCGGTAGCACCCGATAGGCGGCGCGGTACACCGCGAAGAATCTGCGCAGAAGACGCTCGTCGCGCTCGGACCACGCGACTCCGAGAGTGCCGCGCACCCGCTGATCCATGGCGCCGAAGGTCAGGACGAAGAAGACACGGGAAATCGGCGCCAGCACCGGCTTCAGCGCCGCGGCCATGAGACCCGAGGGAACCCAGCGCGGAATCCGCCGCGCCAGGGGCGAATCCTCGTTACCGACCAAAGGATCGACCAGCTTCCCCAAATTCTCCGCAACCGCAGGATGATTGATGAGTACCTGCTCGACCATGCGGTCGTAGAACTCCCAAAACTCCGCGCGCGATGTGGGATAGCCACGCTCGGGGACCTGCGTGATGCGGGCTAACAGGCGGTTGTCCTGAAAGAGCCTCTCGTCTTCCTCGTCGGTCAAGTCCCGTCCCAGAAACCGCGGAGTCACGCGACGGCCTGCCACATACGACGTCGCGATCACCCATGCATATGCCTCCGGGTCGAGTGCGCTGACGTGCTTGCCCTGCCTACTGCCGGTCTCGCCCTGCATCTGCAACGGCCGATGCATCGTGCGCAGCCAATAACCCTGCTCAATCGCGGCCTTACCCCCGAATATCCACTGCTGCACCGCGTCGAAGGAGCGGATCGCACGGCCCGCCGGATCCCGGTCTGCCACCGAGTACCGATCGGTCACATCACCAATCACCGGATGCATGCCCTGCATGATGAATGCGGCGCCCACTGCGGGTAAGTACAGCCACTGCCCCCCAAGGGTGGCGGTCAGGCCGAGCGGGTCGAACAGCTCGGGCACCGGCTGAGCCCAATCACTCGATACCGAATCCTGCGTTGCCGGGGATTCCACCAGTGCAGTCACAACGAAACCTCCTTGTGTCGTTACCCGAAAAGCTAACGTGAACACCCGGTCGCATATAAGTCTCATCTGGGGGACGCCATGGCATCGGATAACCGCATTTCACGCCTGCGTAAAACACCGCAGCAGCACCGATCCCGGGAACTGGTCGCAAAAATCGTGACGGCGACGGGCAAGCTGCTGGTCACCGAGGGCCCCGAGGCGATCACCACCAACCGCATCGCTGCCATCACCGGGATCAGTAAGGGGTCGATCTATCAGTACTTCCACACCAAGGACGACATCATCATGGCGGCGATCCGGGATGCCGCCGAGCGACAACTTCCGGGGGTCCGCTCAGCGCTGGCGGCTAACGCGCTCGCGCCGCCACCCCAGATGATCGACGCCGCGATCGACATGTTGATCGCCTTCACTACTGACAACGCCCCCACCCTGCGCTATCTCAACGAGAATCCGGAGTTCGCCCGCGAGGTCGAGGCCAGCTCGAACATGCCGGTCCTGATGCAAACCATGATGACCCTGCATGTTCAGCAGTACCGCGATCAGTACCACGCCGATCTCGAACCGGAGACCATCACGTGGCTCTTCATCAACTCGGCAATCACCACCACGCTGATGATCTTCCAAACCGACCGGAGCCCGATCGATCTCCAACAACTGCGGATGGGGCTGAAACGCATGGCGTACGGTCTGCTGACTTCGTAGCCGATCCCGACATGGCGGGACCCAAGAAAGTAGGTGGCCTCGCGCCGCCGTCGGGTCGGGGGGTCGGACGGTGGCGCGAGGCTACCCATGTATCGACACCTACTCCGAGAGCGTTACACGCTTCCCGAAAAAACTTGAAACTTTTTTTGCCGATGCCCCAAGAAAGCCAAAACCCCCGGTCACGGGCGGTGCCCATGACCGGGGGTCTCGATAGAGTGCTTAAGCGACTCAGGCTTCGAGAATGGCCGTCACGCCCTGTCCACCCGCGGCGCACACCGAGATCAGTCCGCGCACCGGCTTACCGGTCTCGGCCTTCTTCTCGGCGAGCTGCTTGGCCAGCTGAGCCACGATGCGGCCGCCGGTGGCCGCGAACGGGTGCCCGGCCGCCAGCGAGGAGCCGTTGACGTTGAGCTTGCTTCGATCGATGGCGCCCAGCGGCTTATCCAGGCCGAGGCGCTCCTTGCAGTAATCCGCCGACTCCCACGCCTGCAACGTCGCGAACACCACCGAGGCGAAGGCCTCGTGGATTTCGTAGAAGTCAAAGTCCTGCAGAGTCAGGCCGTTGCGGGCCAGCAGGCGCGGCACCGCGTAGGTCGGAGCCATCAGCAGACCGTCGGGGCCGTTGATGTAATCCACCGCGGCGGTCTCACCGTCGACGAAGTAGGCCAGCACGGGGATACCGCGCTCGGCGGCCCACTCCTCGCTGGACAGCAGCGCCACAGAAGCACCGTCGGTCAACGGAGTGGAGTTACCGGCGGTCATGGTGGCGTCGCCGTGCTTCACGCCGAACACCGGCTTCAACGTCGCCAGCTTCTCCACACTCGAGTTCGGGCGCAGGTTGTCGTCGCGGTACAGCCCCAGGAACGGGCTGATCAGGTCATCGAAGAAACCACGGTCGTACGCGGCGGCCATCTTCTGGTGGCTGGCCGCGGCCAGGGCATCCTGGTCGGTGCGCTTGACGCCTGCCTGTTTGGCGGTGATGGCAGCGTGCTCACCCATGGACAGCCCCGTGCGCGGCTCACCGTTCTGGGGGATGTCGACGCCGAGGGCGGCCGGCAGCTTGCCGAGCAGCTTGAGCCGAGTCACGTTGTCCTTGGCCCGGCGGATCGCCAGCAGGGTGTGGCGAAGATCATCACCGAAGTTGATCGGTGCATCGGAGGTGGTGTCCACGCCACCGGCCAGTACCGACTCGTAGCGGCCGAGCGCGATGCCGTCCGCACCGACGATCGCGGCCTGCAGACCCGTGCCACAGGCCTGCTGCAGATCGAAGGCCTGGGAGTACGGCGACAGCGGGCTGCCCAACACGGACTCGCGGGTGAGATTGAAATCACGGCTGAGCTTCAGGACCGCACCGGCAATTACAGCACCCAGACGCTCACCCTTGAGGTTGAAGCGATCGGAGGCGCCGGTAATGGCGGCGGTCAACATGTCCTGGTTGGAGGCGTTCGCATAGGCGCCGTCCGAACGTGCGAAGGGGATGCGGTTACCGCCGAGAACCGCGACGCGGCGACGGCCTTGCGAGGCGGTTGACTTGCGTGTCGAGCTGGTTGCCACTTGTCTCTCCACTGTTAGGGGGGCAGGATTACCGAGCATTCTTACTCTGGAGTAAGTTCTTTGTCGAGTTCACCCTAGACCAATTACGGACAACCACTAAGGAACGGCACATGTCCCCCAAGCTCACTGACGACCTGTACGCGCTGCTGGTCAACTCCGGGCCCGGCAACCTGCTCGCCGGCCGGCTGGGTATCCCGCAGCCCGAGAAGCTGCGCCGCTACAAGAAGGGGCAGCCCGCGCTGGCCGGGCCTGTGCTGATCGGTGGTGAAGGCCGCCTCGCCGAGCCGCTGCGTGCCGCCCTGGCCGACGACTATGACCTGGTCTCCAACAACCTCGGTGGTCGCTGGGCCGACAAGTTCGGCGCCCTGGTCTTCGACGCCACCGGAATCACCACCCCGGTCGAGCTGAAGCAACTGCATGAGTTCTTCACGCCGCTCCTGCGCAATGTGGGCAAGTCGGGCCGTCTGCTGGTCATCGGCACCACCCCCGACAAGGCAGCCACCACCGATGAGCGCATCGCCCAGCGCGCCCTGGAAGGCTTCACCCGCTCGCTGGCCAAGGAATTCGGCAACGGTGCCACCGTGCAGCTGGTATACCTGCACCCCGATGCCAAGACCGGCGCCACCGGACTCGAGTCGACCGTCCGCTTCATCCTGTCGGCCAAGTCCACCTATGTGGATGGCCAGGTGTTCTACGTGGGCGCCGACGACTCCGCACCGCCCGCCGATTGGGACAAGCCGCTGGCCGGCAAGGTCGCCATCGTCACCGGTGCCGCCCGCGGTATCGGCGAGACTATCGCCGAGGTGTTCGCCCGTGACGGCGCGGCCGTTGTCGCCATCGACATGCCTTCCGACGATCTGACCGCTGTCGCACAGAAGGTCGGCGGAACGTCATTGGCGCTGGACGTCACCGCGGCCGACGCCGTCGACCAGATCACCGCGCACCTCAAGGAGCACCACGGCGGCAAGGCCGACATCCTGGTCAACAACGCCGGTATCACCCGCGACAAGCTGCTGGCCAACATGGACGATGGCCGCTGGGACTCCGTCATCGCCGTGAACCTGCTGGCACCGCAGCGCCTTACCGAGGGGCTGATCGAGAACGGGACCATCGGAGACGGCGGACGCATCGTCGGACTGGCCTCCATCGCTGGCATCGCCGGTAACCGCGGTCAGACCAACTACGGCGCCACCAAGGCCGGCATGATCGGTATCACCCAGGCGCTGGCTCCGTCACTGGCCGAGAAGGGCATCACCATCAACGCCGTCGCGCCGGGCTTCATCGAGACCAAGATGACCGCGGCCATCCCGCTGGCCAACCGCGAGGTGGGCCGCCGCATCAACTCGCTGAACCAGGGCGGCGAGCCCGTGGACGTCGCCGAGACCATCGCCTACTTCGCCAGCCCCGCATCGAATGCGGTGACCGGCAACGTGGTTCGGGTCTGCGGCCAGTCCTGGCTGGGGGCCTGATCATGGGCGCTGCCACAACACAGCCCTCCGGCCTTCGCAATATGGCCATGGCTGCGGTCGGTGCGCTGCCGTTCATCCCACGCCCGTCCACCCTGCCCAGCAGGGTCGTCCGGACCCACGGTGTGCGGATCGACCCGGCGCACGTCTCCGCCTACGCCAAGGTGACCGGCTTGAGTTTCACCGACAAGGTGCCGGTGACCTATCCGTTCGCGCTGCAGTTCCCCTCGGTGATGGAGTTGGTGACGGGATTCGATTTCCCCTTCCCCGCCATCGGCACCGTGCACCTGGAGAACCACATCACCCAGCACCGCGCCATCACCGCGACCGACACCGTCGACATCGAGGTGCGTGCGGAGAACCTGCGCGAGCACCGCAAGGGCCTGCTGGTGGATGTCCTGACGGACATCACCATCGGCACCGACACCGTCTGGCAGCACACCATGACGTTCCTGCGTCAGCAGCGCACCAGCCTGTCCGACGGGGTCAAGCCGGAACCACCGAAGGCCGTCAAACTGCCGCCGCCGAACTCGACGCTGCGCATCAGCGGCGGGCAGATCCGTCGGTACGCATCGGTGAGCGGAGACCACAACCCGATCCACACCTCGTCGATCGGCGCCAAGGCGCTGGGCTTCCCGAGGGCCATTGCCCACGGAATGTTCACCGCCGCAGCAGTTCTCGGTAATATTCAGGGCGAGATCCCCGACGCCGCGCGCTACGACGTCAAGTTCGGCAAGCCGATCCTGCTACCCGCCTCGGTGGGCGTGTGGATCGAGAAGGATGGCAACGGCTGGGATATCGCCGTCCGCAATCCGAAGAAGGGTGACCCGCACTTGACCGGGACCATCACCCCGCTCTGATAGGCACCACGCAAGGGCCCGCGACCGGCAAATCCGGTCGCGGGCCCTGCGCATGTCCGGGCGGAAGGACACGGGTAAGTGCCCGGCTATGAGCGACAGACCGAGCCCTGACGAATACATTTCGCTTCTATCAGGGCCCATTAGGCGCGTTTGGCCACAGGCTCATCACGCGGACGGCCACGCAGACCACGCCAACCGAGGTTGAGCAGCGTGTCTTTCGCGCTCTCGACCTTGATATCGCCGGTTGCCACCCGGGACGCCACGGCCTCGCCACCACCGACGAGAGCGACGGCCATGGCGTCGTAGTCGGTGTCGGGGTCGATCTCCGGTGAAGCAGCCTTGATCAGGCGCGCCACCAGTTCGATGATCCGGTCACGCCCCTCGCGCACCTGCTTGGCGAACAGCTGCGTGCTAGTGGCCTGTCCGTAAATCACGATCCAGGACGCCCGGTGGGTGTCGACATAGTTGAGAAACGATACGACGGTGGTGCTCAACACGTCTCGTGGCGATTTCGTCAGGTCGATATCGCCGCGCACCGCCTCGACGAACCTACCGAGTTCGCGGCGAAGGCACGCCACGAAGAGGTCTTCCTTGGAGCCGTAGTACAGATAGAGCATCGGCTTAGAAATCTTGGCCGCCGCGGCGATGGCGTCCATCGAGGTGTCCCGGAAGCCGTTGAGCGCGAACTCCAGCACAGCGGCATCCAGCATCTGCTGCTCCCGAACAGCACGGGGCAGCCGCTTGGTACCACCGGCCATGGCTGCCTCCGAGGTTGGGACGTCAACGCGAACTTACTCCAGAGTAAGCTACTGGTTGGTTCGACTATTGCATACCGTCCCGCTACCGCGCGCTGGGACCGCTGAAATGGAGTGTTTTTGTCTCCGTCTCCAGCCTAGCGCGCAAACGCCATCTTCCAGATACCCCCGCCCCGTACCATGCGCGGCGTGGACTTCGCCCTTGCGCTGACCCCCGATCTGGTGGCCGTCTTCCTCACTCTGTTCGTGCTGGAAGTGGTGCTGGGTATCGATAACGTCATCTTCATCTCGATCCTCGCCAGCAAGCTGCCCAGCACCCAGCAGGCCAGAGCACGCAATCTGGGGCTGACCCTCGCGATGGTCATGCGCGTCGGATTGGTGTTCTTGGCCGGCTGGATCATCACCCTCAAAGAGGAGGTTCTCGAACTTTTCGGCCATGGGTTCTCGATCAAGGACTTCATTCTGATCGCCGGTGGACTGTTCCTGGTCTACAAGGCGGTTCACGAGATACATCTCAAACTCGAAGGCAACGGAGAGGAAAGGGAATCATCCTCGGGCGTAACAACATTTAGGTCCGTGCTGGTGCAGATCCTGCTGCTGGATCTGGTGTTCTCGCTCGACTCGGTGATCACCGCTGTGGGCATGACGAGCAACATGCTCGTCATCGTCACCGTGGTCGTTCTTTCCTTCGCGATCATGCTCTTCGCATCCCGCTTCGTCTTCGCCTTCGTCAACCGGCATCCAACGGTCAAGATGCTCGCGCTGTCCTTCCTGCTGCTCATCGGGGTGTTCCTCATCGCCGACGGCTTCGGCATCAAGATCGACAAGGCGATGATCTATGGTCCGATGGCCTTCGCCATCCTCGTCGAGGCCCTCAACCTTGTGGCTGCGGCACGGAAAGCCAGGCGGGACGATACGGCTCATCGGCCCGTTGCCCTGCGGCCCACCTACCCCGGAGTCGACGAGTCTGTGGCAATCGCCGCGGCGACGTCGACGAGCCCGGACGCCGGCTCGGTCGGCCTGTCCCGAATGCCAGTGGACGGCAAGGGCGGCGATACCCGCGCCGGCCTCGGCTAGCGCCGCGTGAGCCGAACCCGAAGCTCCTCCAGACCACGCAGTGAGCTGTTCGTGGTCCAGCGAGGCGCCCCGTCGATTTCGATCCGATCGACACGGGTAACCAGCTCACGCAAGACCGCCTGCCCCTCCATGCGGGCCAACCCCGCACCGAGGCACAGGTGTATCCCTGATCCGAAGGCCACATGCTGACTGACCGGACGGGCAGCGAGGAACCGGTCCGGATCATCGAATGCGCGCGGATCGCGGTTGGCCGCGCCCCACAACAGCGCCACCCTGGCTCCGGCCGGAATCACCACGTCACCAACGACGTAATCCTGTGCGGCCGTGCGATAGAAGTTCTGGATCGGTGACGAATACCGTAACTGTTCCTCCACCGCTCCCGCGATAAGCTGCGGGTCGGATCTGATGAGCTCGAACTGATCCGGGTTCTCCGACATCGTCAAAAACATGGTGCTCAGCAGGTTGGTGGTGGTCTCGTTGCCTGCCAGCAAGAGCAGCAGGGCGAAGTAGAACAGCTCGTCGTTGCTGATCCCCCCCTCGCCGGCATCCGCGACAAGCTTGCCCAGCACGGTGTCCGATCCCAACAGATTTCCCTCGCCCAGCTGGGTCAAGAAGTAGTCGTGCAGGTGCCGCACCCCATTGAGAGTCCCCGGAACCTGCCGCAGGCCCTTGGCACTGAACTCCACGTTCGCGACGCGTATTGACTCGTTGGACCAGTGCCGGAAGAACGCCTCATCTTCCGGCGGAATGCCCAAGATGTGCGCGATCATCCGCATGGGCAGCGGAACCGCTAGGTGCTCGACGACATCAGCGCCCTGGCTAGCCAACATCCCCGTCAGTAGCTCGGACGTCAATTGACCCACCATCGGCGCCCAACCCTCCAGCGCACCTCGGGTGAATCCGGGCAGCGCCTTGCGGCGCAGTTCGGTATGTCGGGGACGATCCATGTTCAACAGCACAGGAACGTCGAATCGGGCCCGCACCACACCATCCCGGTTGGACAGCAGCGCGTCATTGCGCGCCGCCGAGCGCACGTCCTCGTATTGGCACAGGATGAAGATGTTGCGCTTGCGGTTGTAGTGCACCCGGCTACCGGCCAGCAGCTCACGGTATCCCGGGTACGGATCGGCCGCGGTCGACGGATCCATGGGATCGAAGTCGGTCTCCTGCACACCCGGGAAAGAGCGACGACGCACCCTGGCCCGCAACTCATCCGACGCGTTGGACATCAAGGACCGCACCACCGGCTTCGTCGTGGTGCGGACCAACTGAGCGTCGTGTCTCATCGATGAGCCGCTGGCGCGAAGACCGCTCAGTATGGTCATTTCAAGTGCCCAACCAGCTCGCCCTCGGCACCGAACAACCTGTCCTGCCACTGATTCAGCAGCAGCGTGGTATCGATGTCGTCCGGATGAAATCCTTTGCGCATGAACGGCTTCATATCCCGGTAGATGCCGCGGAACAGCGGGCCACGCACCATGCTGAAGGTTTCACGCAGCAGCCGCAACGGCTGGCGCCGGCCCACCGGATCGGTGGTGACGATCGAAATCCAGGAAGCCAGCGTGATCGTCGGCACGGCGATGGTCGAGAGAAACCGCATCATGCGGATGCGCAGTTCCTCCGATGCGCCAATCTCACGGTAGACATCGAAGGCCACCGACTTGTGCTCCAGCTCTTCGAGCGCATGCCAATTGAGCATGTTCCGGACCTCCGGGTCCGAGAGCAATCTCTGGATATCAGGGCGCCCCAGGACATTCTCGGCGAATACCGCAGTGAAGTGCTCGGCGCCCACGGTGAAGGCTAGGAGCAGGTGCCGCAACCTGGTCAGTCGGTCCGGGTCGGGGTACTGCTTGTCGAGAAACTTCTCCATACGCTCGGTGCTCTGCAGGAAGTACTCGAACCATGCTGTGGGATAACCGATCTCGGCAAGCTGCTCGTTAAGCTCACGGTGCTGCAATCCGTGCGTCATTTCCTGACCGATAAACCCGGCCACTCTCTTTTTGAGATCGGGATCGGTGATCTTGTCGCGGTATCGGCGCACCGATCGGACGAAGATGTCCTCGCCCGGAGGAAAGATCGCGGAAAGAAAGGCCACGGTGTGACTGAAGACGATGTCGTCCTGCGCGAAATGTTTCGGCCCCGCGGGCGTCTTTTCGAAACCGAACTGGATTCGTCGCGTCTTCGGATACGTGCCCTGGGCGTTCGCCACCATGCTGAACCTCTCATCACTCGTCGCTGAGTTCCATCAATAACCGTAACGGATATTTCCGTAACGGACAATGGGGTAATCTTTAGACCTGATGGAACTGACGATCGATCAGCTGGCGCAGCGCGTGGCGATGACCGCGCGCAATATCCGCGAGTGGCAGACGCTCGGGCTGGTGCCCCCGCCGGAAAAGCGCGGCCGCGTCGGCATCTACTCCGACGACCAC
Source organism: Mycobacterium sp. D16Q14 (assembly GCA_002013415.1). Lineage (GTDB taxonomy): Bacteria > Actinomycetota > Actinomycetes > Mycobacteriales > Mycobacteriaceae > Mycobacterium. Next base: position 11,473 of record MAEX01000026.1, on the reverse strand, counting down.
GTGTCGATCATCAACCACGTCAAAAATCTTAAGTCTCAAGGCTTTCCGCTGGACGTCATCCGCCGGGTCATCGACTCCGGCGGAGGCTCGGAGGACAGCGTGCGCAAGATGGTCACCGAGGCCCTCAGTCCCTTCGCCACCGGCGAGCCGATGATCCTCCCCCGCGTCGAGCTGGTCCAGCGTCTCGGCGAGGGCGCCGATACCGTGCTTGCCGAGGCGGGGCTGCTCTCTGATGTCGACCCCCAGACAGTGTCGGTGCGGGATGCCGAAACACTTGATGCCATCCAGCTGCTGGTGACCGCCGGCATGTCCTTGTCTCGCATATCGGAGACACTCCGCGAAGTCGATCGGCTGCAGCATCAGATCGCCCAACTACTCCTCGGTGCCTACGTCGCCGATGTGTGGCAGCCCTTCACCGAATCCGGATACACCTCCACTGACTGGGAAACCATCGCCGATCATGCCTCGCGCGCAAAGCAGTTGACAGTCACGCTGGCCTCCCGGCTGCTGGCCCGCGCCCTGGACGACACCGTCGATCCCATTCTCTTGCAGCAGGCGGACGAAGCCGAAGCGGTGCTGAGGAGTACCCGCCCGGCCTCGTCGGCCTGATCTCAGTCGACCTCGCCGCAGCCCCGGTCCAGACCACGTACCTCGATGGGACACCACACCGCGCGGGACACCTCTGCGGCCCACTGCTGGGCCTCGGCCAGAGTTGGCACGTCGATGATGCTGAAGCCGCCGAGCTGTTCCTTGGTCTCGGTGTAGGGACCGTCGGTGGCGGTATGCCCGGAGGCGTTGGCGGTCACCATGGTCGCGGTATCTGCGGGCTGCAGTCCGGCCGCGAACAGCCACACCCCCGCCTCCTGCATGCGCCGGGTGACTGCCTGCACGTCGGCGCCGATGGTTTCCAGCGCGGCGTCCGGCCGCACCGCCTCAGGCGGGTAGACGATCGAGAGCAGATAGCGGCTCATCTCACGCCTCCTCATCCTGGAAGGGGCGCACCTCGACGGGCTCCTCGCACGCCGCCGACCCCTCGGCCGCCCACCTCAGCGCCGCGTCGAGGTCGGGCGCGTTGATGATCCAGAAGCCGCCGAGGTGTTCCTTGGTTTCCAGGTAGGGGCCGTCGGTGGTGGTGACCTTGCCGTCCACACTGCGGACCACCGTCGCATCCGATGGTTCGGTCAGCCCATTGGCGAAGACCCAGACACCGGCCTCCTTCATCTTCTCGTTGAGCACGCCGGTCTGCGCGTAGAGCCGCTGCACATCCTCGTCACTCCAATCGGCCGCGTTCTCCGCGTAACTGTGAACCGAGAGTAAGTACTGCTTCATGGCCGTCTCTTCCTATCCGTGTGTGGCGATCGGGCGCCCGTCCGGCTTCCCTTCAACCACACCACGAATAGACCTCCCCCGAATCGACACCTCATCGAAAAATCGGCAAGAAATCGCGAGAGATCGTGCTTCGAGCCCCCGCCCTAGGAGGTGCGCGTTCCGAGTTTGTTGTCGAGGTACTCCTGGCGGCAGGCCCGGCGCGCGATCTTTCCGCTGCTGGTGCGTGGGATCGCGCCGGCCTGAACCAGTTGCACGTCGGTAACCGGCAGTGTGTGCCGGCGGGAGACCGCGGCCCGGATCGCATCGACGATGGGGCCAGGTTCAGCCCGTCCGGCTCCAGGGGCCCGTTCAGCGACGATGACCAATCTCTCGCCGGTGCCATCACCCGCATCGATGCCCACGGGCAGTTCGTTGGCGGGCACCGAGAACGCAGCCACGAAGCCACGTCGCACCCCCGACGAAGACTCTTCGACGGTGGCCTCGATGTCGTGCGGGTAGTGATTGCGGCCGTCCACGATCACCAGATCTTTGACCCGCCCGGTGATGTACAGCTCACCATCGACATAGACGCCAAGATCCCCGGTGCGGAACCAGAGGGTGTCCGGTTCGGTACCGGCGGCGTGGCTGCCCTCATCCAGGCGTGCCTGCAACGTGTTACGGAACGAGTGGCTGGTCTCCTCGGGCCGGCCCCAGTACCCACGACCGATGTTGTTGCCGTGCAACCAGATCTCACCGACCTGCCCGTCGGGCAGTTCCGCCTCGGCGCCGGGGTTGACGACGACCGCCCACTGGCTGCGGGCGATCTGCCCGCAGGACACCTGTGGCACCGCGTTCTCATGGGTGGCATCCACCCGGGTCGCGTGCCCGGCGCCCAGCTGCTCGCGATCCATGTAGATGACAGAAGGCTCTGCCTCCGGGGCGATGGAGGAGACGAACAGCGTCGCCTCGGCCATGCCGTAGGAGGGCTTGATTGCGTTGGACGGCAGACCATACGGACCGAAGGCCGCGTTGAACTTCCGGATCGAGGCGATGCTGACCGGCTCGGAACCATTGATCAGCCCCGCCACCTTGCTCAGGTCCAGAGCTTCGCCGTCCTTCGGCAGGCCGCGCTCGGCGGCGAGCTCGAAGGCGAAGTTGGGGGCTGCGCCAAAGGTACGGCCCACGTGAGATGCGGCCGCGAGTTCTTTGATCCAGCGGCCGGGCCGACGCACGAACGACATCGGGGACATCAGCGTCATCCGGCCTCCGCAGAGCGGGAACATGAGCATGAGCAGACCCATGTCGTGATAGAGCGGCAGCCAACTCGCTCCCCGGACATCGACATCCAGGCCCACCGAGATGACCATCTGCAGCACGTTGGTCATCACCGCCCGATGGGTGATCTCCACACCGGCAGGCACTCGCGTCGAACCCGATGTGTACTGCAAGTAAGCGATGTCATCGGTACTCGGAGTCACCCTGGCATAGGTCGCGCCCACTGAATTCGGCACGCCGTCCACGGCAAGTACCCGAGGGCGACGCTCGCGCGGCAGTTTCCGGACGAAGCTGCTGACGGATTCGGCGGCCGCTTCGTTGGTCAGTACGACAGTCGGTTGGGCGTCGGCAAGCACCGCGTCGAGCCGTTCGGCGTGTCCGGGAAGTTCCGGGGCGAAGAGGGGCACCGCGATGTTTCCGGCCTCGATGGCGGCGAAGAAGCCGATGACGTAATCAAGGCCCTGGGGTGCCAGGATCGCGACCCGATCTCCCGGCGTGGTCACCTGCTGAAGCCGTGCCGCGACGGCGCGGGAACGCGCACGAAGCTGTGGCCAGTTCAGATCGGACGGTTCGCCGTCCGGGTCGCTGCTGAAGTCCACATAGCGATAGGCAAATGTGTCGTGCTCGCCGTCGACAGCGCTCTCAAGGTAATGGTTGACGGTGTAGCCGTCCGGTAAGGAGATAGCGCCCGTCTCGTCCAGGTACTCCTCGACACGTAACCCTGTCACCAGCGCACTCATCCCAACCTCCGCGTAGCCGTAACCACGACAGCCGGACTACGAGTAGCGATGAATAAGCCATCACGCTTTGCTACGGTCCCGACCGAACGTAGATGGTACGTGACGTACCAGTAGCAAACGGTACTCGAAGTCCCACTAAGACGCCGTGTCTAAAAAGACCTGAGAGCTAATTGTTTACTGTGTGCTTTGACACCCCAGTCTAGCGATGTGACGGGTACGACCGACGCAGGTCGGCATGGCCTGTCGCCCGCTCTCGAACTCGTGAGAATCCCGAAAGTTCTCGGCATTCCCTTCCTGCCGGGCCGCTATTAGACTCGTGACAAATAGCATCCAGCGTCGGAGGCAGATATGCAGGCCAGAAATCGGGTCAGGTACTGGTCGCGGTGGGTGACGATGCACGGCATCAGCCGCGTTGGACTGCTCACGCAGGTCCGCAAGATGCCCTTGGCGGCACTGTTCCTCAGCCCGGATCGAGCCGACAATCATTACCGGTACATCGAACAGATCCGCTCGGTCGGCCCGATCGCTCCGGCGCGCGCCACCGGCCTGGTCTTCACCGGCCTGGCACAGACACGCGAAATCTTGCGGGACCACCGGTTCATCACCATGGCACCCAACAACATTCCCTCCCCCGTTCTCCCCCAGGCGCTCAGCCGGTGGATCTTCGAGAAGACCGAGCCCGGTCTGCCTAACCCGGTGGAGCCCCCCGCCATGCTGGCCGTCGATCCGCCCGAACACACCCGGTTCCGCAAGCTGGTATCCAAGGCGTTCACACCACGCGCGGTGAGCAAGTTGGAAGACCGCGTCCGCGAGGTGACACTCGAGCTGCTCGAGAACCTGGAACGCAAAGAGCGCGCCGATCTGCTCGACGACTACGCGTCCCAACTACCGGTGGCGATCATCGCCGAGATGCTCGGCGTGCCGCGCGCCGACGCCCCCTTCCTTCTTCAATGGGGCAATCACGGAGCGGCGCTCTTGGATATCGGCATGACCTGGTCGGCGTACCGAGACGCTACCCAGGCACTCATGGAGATCGACCGCTACTTCGACGCGCACCTGATCCGGTTGCGCAGCGAGCTCGCGCAGGACCCCACCCTCGACGGCATTCTGGCCAGCATCGTGCGCGACGGTGATCTAGACGACCGCGAGCTCAAGGCCACCATGGCACTACTACTCGGCGCCGGATTCGAGACGACGGTCAACCTCATCGGGAACGGCATCGTCGCACTGCTGCGTCACTCAGAACAGCTGGACCATCTCCGGGAGAATCCAGATGGCTGGCCGAACGCCGTCGAGGAGGTCCTGCGTTACGACTCCCCGGTGCAGGTCACCGGCCGGGTGGCCACCGAAACCGTCGAATTCGAAGGGCACACACTGCCTGCCGGCTCCATGGCGGTGCTGCTCCTCGGTGGCGCCAACCGCGACCCGGCAGTTTTCGATGAGCCCGACGTTTTCGACGTGAGCCGCGCCAACGCACGCGAGCACGTGGCGTTCGGCAGCGGAGTCCATGTCTGCCTGGGCGCGAGCCTGGCCCGGATGGAAGGTGTGGTGGCGTTGCAATCGCTCTTCGAACGCTTCCCCGAGCTCACCCTGGCCGCCGATCCCACCCCCGGCAAGCATGTCAATCTGCACGGCTTCGGAAGCCTGCCGGTGAACCTCGGCCGTGCCCGGGTGCAGGCCAGCAGTTAATCTCGAGGCTGCTCGGTGTCCGCTTGGCATCGAGCGGGCCGACACGGGGATCGGACGGATGCACGACCGGATCAAACAGCGCACCCATTGGGCCGTGACGCACGGGATCGCCCGTGCGTACTTGAAAGTGCTTGCCCGCCGGGGTGAACCCGTCGCGCAGCTGGGAATCGACACCGCCCAGGCCGCCGGCATCTACGGCATCATCGACACAATCCGTGGCCGCGGAAGGATGTCGCAGTCCGGAGGTGGTTGGATCACCGCGGACGCGCAGATCGTCCGAACAATCTTCCGCGACAACCGGTTCGTCACCTTCAAGCCCGAGCACCGGTCCGCATCGCCCATCATCAAGCGCCTGACCGCATGGAGCGACCCGCAACTGCTCAATCCCGCCGAGCCGCCATCCATCCTGATCACTGATCCGCCGGATCACGGGCGGCTGCGACGCCTTGTCGCCGCCCCGTTCACTCCGCGCGCCATCGAGTCTCTCCGCGGACGCATCCAGGAGGTGACCAACGGCCACCTGGATGAGCTGGGACAGCGTCCTCACCCTGATTTGATCGCCGATTTCACCGCGAAAATCCCCATCGCCGTGATCGGTGAGATGATCGCAGTACCTGCGCAGGACTACTCGCTCCTGTACACGGCAATGAATCGCGCGATCCAGCTGATCGCCACCACTGCGCCGTCTTGGCGCCAATACCAGGACGGCACAACGGCTTTACGGGAAATAGACGAGTACCTCGAGAAGCATGTCGCCCGGCTTCGCAGTGAGGGAACCACAAGCGAACTGGCCAAAGGCCTTCTCGAGAGTGACCTGAGCCATTTCGAGCTCAAGATGTTCTTCGCGGTGTTCCTGGGCGCGGGATTCGTGACCACCACGCACCTGATGGGTAAGGCGATCGTCACACTGCTGCGCCACCCGGAGCAGCTGACGGCGCTACACACAGATCCGAGTCTGTGGCCCAATGCCGTCGAGGAACTCATGCGCTACGACACCTCGAATCAGTGGTCGGCCCGCGTCGCCACCGAGACGGTCGAGATCGAGGGACACACCATCGAGGCGGGCCAGTCGGCGCTGCTGCTACTCGGCGGGGCGAACCGCGACCCCGCCGCGTTCGAGAACCCGGACGTCTTCGACATCACCCGTCCCAATGCACGCGAGAACATGACGCTGGGCACCGGAATTCACGTGTGCCTGGGCCAGGTGCTCGCACGCGTCGAGCTGCACATCGCCCTGCAATCGCTCTTCGAACGCTTCCCGCGGTTGGCGCTGGCCGGCGAACCGGAGTACTTCGACGGGATGGGTATTCACGGGCTGCGCACCCTGCCCGTGACGCTGGGTCATTAGCCGCAGGCGCGAACGCCCTTGAACGCCAGTACCCGGCGCACCGAGGCATTGATCGCGTCACCGTTCAATTCACCTGCGTTGTAGGCCGATTCGAGGCGGTCGAGAACAGAGCCAACCTTTTCGGTGCTCACCCAGAGCGCCCAGTCGATACCCGCTTTGATCGACTTGAGAACTGCCTCATCGATCGGGAAGCGGTCGGTGATGGCAGCCATCGAGGACAAGTCATCGGTGAAGATGACGCCGTCATAGGCCGGCGCTCCGTAGCCGGTTCCCTTGCGCAGCAAGTCGACTGCGGCAGGGCTCAGGCTGGCCGGGTCGTCGCCGGTGAGTCCGGGCACCTGCATGTGGCCGATCATCACGGCGGCACCGCTGGTCACCAGCGAGCGGTACGGCACCAAATCGTTGTCCTGCAGCTGCTCCAGCGGCGGGGTCACCACACCGTTGGTGTGCGAATCGCCCGAGGCGTGGCCATGACCCGGGAAGTGCTTGACCACGGCGCCCAGGCCGCCGGCCTGATATCCCCGCACGGCGGCCTCGGCGTACTCGGCGACCTTGTGCGGATCGCCGCTGTACGAACGGTCGCCGATGGCGCCATCGGGGTCGCCATCGGTCACATCGGCATCGGGGGCGAAGTCGATCGTGATGCCGAGATTCTTCATCTTCTGAGCGCGTTCCTGGCTGAGCGCCTGCACCTGTTCGGGAGTCTGGGTGGCGGCCAGCTCCCGGGCGGACGGAGCCGGACCGATGAGGTCCTTCAGACGCGACACCCGGCCGCCCTCCTCGTCGACGCTTACCGCGGCCGGGATCGGACCGGCGGTGACGACGTCGTGCAGGGAGCCGTCGGTCAGCATCTCCTTCTTGGTCCAGCTGCCGACGAAGATGCCACCGACGTGGTGGTCACGCACCAGCGCACGGGCGTCGTCGGCGTCCTTGACGCCCACCATGAGTAGCTGTGCCAACCTGTCGCGCGTGCTCAGACAGGCCAGATCGCCTGCGGGCGCCGCAGTGACGGGCGCCTTCGGCGCGGGCGTAGCGGATTCCTGCGCAGGCTCCGGCGCGTTGCCGCCACAGGCGGATAGCGCCACCACAACGAGACCGGTCAGTACTACCCCTGCACGCATTCTCATGAGGCCATGGTGTCATGCGCCGGTGTCGAGCCGGGTCAGGCGGTCACCGAGGTACCCGCGGAACACCTCGTTGTCCGTGAGTGCCAACGCTTTTCGGTAGGCGTCCGCGGCTTCCCTATTGCGGCTGAGTCTGGTGAGCAGATCGGCGCGCGCGGCATGCAGCGGGTAGTAGGCATCGGGATCTTGCCGCAGCGGCTCGATGGCATCCAGCCCGGCCTGCGCGCCGTCGCGTTCACCAATGGCCACCGCACGGTTGAGGGCGACGACGGCGTTGGGGGTGAACACCGTCAGCTGGTCATACAGCGTGACGATCTGACCCCAGTCGGTAAGCGCTGCCGAGGGAGCGTCGTCATGGACGGCATTGATGGCGGCCTGGATCTGATACGGGCCGGGAGCATTGCGCCTCAGGCAGCGTCGTACCAGTTCATGCCCCTCCTCGATCATCGCGTGGTTCCACCGCATGCGGTCCTGGTCGGCGAGCAGCACGAGCGCTCCGGCGCCATCGGTACGGGCGGGCCTGCGGGCCTCGGTGAGCAGCACCAATGCCAGTAATCCCACAGCCTCGGGTTCGTCGGGCATGAGATCTGCGAGCACCCTCGCCAGCCTGATCGCCTCGGCGGACAGATCTGTGCGCGTGAGCGTGGCGCCTGAGGATGCCGCATAGCCCTCGTTGTAGACGAGGTAGAGCGCGGCCAGCACCGACGACAGCCGGTCCGGCAGATCGTGATCCCCGGGCACTCGGTACGGAATGCCTGCCGACGCGATCTTCTTCTTGGCGCGTGTGATGCGCGCGGCCATGGTCGATTCGGAGACCAGATATGCATGGGCGATCTCGGGCGTGGTGAGTCCGCCGAGCAGCCGCAGTGTCAGCGCGACCTGCGCCTCGGGAGCCAGCGCCGGGTGGCAACAGGTGAAGATGAGCCGCAGGCGATCATCGCGCACCGGACCCACCTCCTGGGGTTCCGGTTGCTCCTCTTTGAGAGCCGTTGCATCCTGGGACAGTTCGTCGCGCCGCCGGTCGCGCCGCAATTTGTCGATGCCGCGGTTGCGGGCCGTCGTGGTGATCCACGCACCGGGATTGGGCGGGATGCCGTCCTGCGGCCATTTCGCGATGGCTACCTCGAACGCTTCCTGCACGGCGTCCTCGGCGAGGTCGATGCTGCCGAAGTAGCGGATCAAGGTCGCCACGGTGCGGCCGTACTCCTCGCGGAAGATCCCGCCTATCTCGTCGTGCGCCACCGGTCAATGGTGCCTCTCTGGTGTCGTATCCCGTGAGGACTACGAATGGCCCGTACCTAAATCGACAAAGCGCCGGCCGTACAGTCAATTCATGGGGAGCGCGTTTCGATGTGCCTTGAGCGCGGCTCTTTCCGGTGTCATCGGGCTCACCGGGTGTACGCATCAGGTTGAGGGCACTCCAACTGCGGCAACCACAACCACGTACTCATGCCATGCGGAGGCGGTATCGGGGCAAGTGTTCAGACAGCTCCGCCCACATAATGAGCCTTTCTCGATCTCGATACCCCGGCTCCCCGACTGGCAGTCCGTACCGACAGCACTCAGGGAAAACCAGCTCGCTCTCACCAAAACGATCGGGCCAACCCGGAGCTACGTCGCGCTGTCGGTCCTGCACCCGGAGTTCAATCGCGACAAAGCATTTGCGCAATTGGACAAGTTAACCCGATTCGACTCGTCTCTATCGATTACTCACGACGAGGTGGCCACGGTCTGTGGTCTAGAAGCGTCACGGCTCGTCGGCATCGCGACGGAGCGCGGTCTGAGATTCGACTATCTCAACCTCGCCTATCCGGCCGAAGGGGTCTTCTATCCCGTCCAACTCCGCAATCAGATCGGAGCAGGCGACCTCTCTCTGTTCGGCGCCGATGTCGATGTGATGTTCCGAAACGTGCAGATCGGACCGTAGAGTCGGCGCATGCGCAACGACATCCGTCGGAACATCTTCCGCGCCATGACTTCTGGTGCACTCATACTCACCGGGTGTTCGCAGTCAGGGTCCGGCACCCCCACTGCGGAACACCCGACCACCTATTCATGTCAAGCACAGGCGGCAACGGGCGAGGTCTATACGCAGGCGCGCAATCCCAAAGAGCCGTTCACCGTTTCCATCCCCAAGCTCCCTGGTTGGGAACCGGCCGCGACAGCACGCACAGATAACAAGCTTGCGGTCGTCAAATCGATTGGAATCAGCAGAAGCCTCACCATGCTGATTCCCCTGGATCCAGCCCCCAGCCGCGAGCAGGCCCTCGCACGGCTGGACAGCCTGAACGAGATCGATCCGTCAGTGACGATCATTCACCATGAGACCGTCGAGATCTGCGGTAGCACGGCGACGCGACTGATCGGCACTACAGGAGAACGAGGTCGGCAGTATGACTACCTCAACCTCGCTTACCAGGTTGATGACAACTTTTACCCCATCCAGCTACGCAATCAGATGAGCCTGGGGGACGTACCGCTGTTCAGCGCAGACATCGACGTCATGTTCCAAGGTTTCCAGATCAGCTCGTAGACGGACACGCCCGCTAACCCTCTTCGGGGCCTCGGGATTCCAAAACAAGGGGTCAGCGCGCACCGCATTCGCTGCCTGTACGTCGATCGTTGCACCCTCCGAATCGATTCGGTAGGGCACGAGCATGTCGATGGCAACCCCCTCGGAATGCTCCAGTTTGATCTTGATGGCATCCCCCACCACAGGAACCAAGGCAGTCACGTCCAGTACCGCCGCCCGCGCCCGCAGCTGATCAATGTCGCCGGGCAGTTCAAGACCGCGAATGACCCCGGACTCATCCCGCGACGTTGTAGCTATCGTCGTCCGTCGCACCGATACATCGCCTGTCAGGCCGATGACCATCATAAACGGCGCGAATTCGTCGGCAAGCGCAAGCTCGACCGCGACGAACCCCGGAGTCTCATCAGCTGCTCATCGGATACCTAAAGGGCCCTGCTCGCGCATTCGCCGTTAAGGCGCTTGTGCAGTCGAAAGCGCCAAATGTCCGCCACCTCATTGCACCTCTTGTCGAGGACCCCAGTGCGCTAGTTCGAAAGGCCGCCCAACGCGCCATGGAGCGACTTCCGAATGACTGACGAACCAGATCACCTCAAGGAAATCGCCGAGCGCGTTCGGACCCAAATGGCGGAGCTCGAATCGCAGATGGGGGAGGTCGAAGCGCTCGAGGCCGAAGCCGAGTCCATTGATCGCATGGTCCGCGTCAGGGTGAATGCCAACGGGATGGTGCTGGGCATCCACCTTCACCAGGCGACAGCTCGAATGGATCGTGGACGCCTCGGTGCACTCATAGCCGAGACCGCCCAGGCCGCGGCGTATCGAGCCTCTGACGCTGCCCATCAATTCTTCGAGGGCCTTCTCGCGACACGCGCTGAGCTTCAGCAGTTAGCGGAGGCAATCCATCCCGAGGCCCGTCAGATGTTCAGCCGTCAGCCGCCGGCTTCGCACCCTCCTGCTCCACCAAGCCATGGCCCATCGGCTAAGCCGCCTATCGTCCACCCGACGCAACAATCTCCGCAGCGCTACTCCTCTCTCGACGACGAGGACGTCCACTACGAACGCTTCAATCAGAACCCCTTCGGCAGAAGCTGATACAGCGGCGCGGAAATCGACAGCGCGCGACAATTGACCCGTGGCCTATGACGAGGACCTCGTGGAGCGCATCCGTGAAGTGATCTCGGCAACGAAGGGTGTCACCGAAAAGCGGATGTTCGGCGGCCTCGCGTTTCTGGTGGACGGGCACATGACGGTCGCCGCGAAACGCGAAGGCGGACTGCTGGCCCGCTGCGATCCCCACGACACCGATGCGCTGATCGCCAAGAACCATGTGAGCCGGATGGTGATGGGTGGGCGTGAGATGGATGGCTGGTTGAGTATCGATGCCGAGGGTGTGCGCACCAAGCGACAGCTGGAGCCATGGGTGAAACGGGCCCTGGCCTTCGCCGGCTCGCTTCCACCT
>MAEX01000025.1 GCA_002013415.1 Mycobacterium sp. D16Q14 | reverse complement strand
CACGCCCACTACTTGGCTGACAACAAGACTGACCTCAATGCGATGCCCGGCACCGAAAAGCTTCTTCTGTCGGGACCGAAGTCGTTCGCCGAAATCAATCCTGGTCTTGCCAAGGCCATGGCTGAAGGCGTGTCGCCGTACCTGTCCGATCTTGCGCAGGCGCCCGCCGATTCCGGGCTCACCCACCCCGGTATCGAGGCGTTCAAGAACGGCGGGCAGCTTCAGAACCTGTTTTCCGTGTTCGACAAGAATGCCGAATCGGCTGGTGTCATCAACGATGCGGCCTACAAGCAGTACCAGCACCTCATCGAAAATACCGCTCATCCTGGCCTGCACGGTATGCAGGCCGAAGTCGCGGGGCGACTGACCAACGCCATGACCGACGGTGCACTGGACTCGGTCAAACCCGGCACTAGCAGCGATGCCGAGCTCTTCAAAGCAATTTTCAAAAAGATCCCCGGTGCAGGAGACGCCTTCGACGCCATCGATATCTTCAACAAAGTTCATAGCGGGACTCCGCCAAGCGAGTTCGCCCAGCAACTGGCGACTGCTGGAACCAGCAGCACCGCGCTACGCGCCTCCATCCTCAACGGCATGATCGACGCTAATCCATCTATCGCCCGCGACGACCTCATCAAGGACTACGTCAAGGGCAACCGAATCGACTTGAGCGGACTTAGCCCCGAGCGGGCGACACAGGCCGCGACAGACATTAGTAACTACTTCGACATCAGGGCGAAGGGCGTCGATACTGACATCGCGACAAAGGTGGGGTTGGGTAACAACGACAGTTGGGCGGTATCCCGGTAGACATGAAGCTAATCAGGACGCTCATGGCTGCCGTACTCGTCCTCGCGGGTTGCACGACTGGCAAGCCGCAGGAGTCACCCAAAATAGAAGACTTCTATCAAGTAACCACCCGCTGGGTTTCGAATCCATCAGTTGACCTCATGTCCCCCGAAGGCACCTTTATCAGAGCTGCCACAGAGTCATGGGATCAGATCTGGGCCTCGCGGAAAGTGAATATCGACGCCATCAGAGACCGCGCCTATCCAGGATTCGAGCACGCATTCAACAACTCTCGCGAAGGCGCGTTCGGCGGGGTGAACATCACACACCGCATAGTCGGCACCCAGTATTTCGAAGTCGTGAATTTCCAGCGGGAAGGCGACCACTTCATCGCAGACGTCTGCGAATACGGGTCACAAGTTGCGTCACAGACAGACGACGGGAAATACACCAGTGGGGGGTCAGGAAATTACCTACACGGGGGAAGTTCCTTCGTCTTTGGACCCGACCCCACCCTGCGGCCCGAGCAGCAGCACGCGCCTCCTGCACACCAAAAAGGCCCCGCAAACCGGCCTACCGACAACGTCTTCGGTACGTGGGTGCTGACTCAAACAGGCGCCCGTCAAGGAATGGCTGACGCTGTCCGGCATGAGTTCCTGACAGGATGCAATAAGCCAGCACCTGGCACCCCGAACAACCTGCCGAACCCGTATGTACGTAACGATCCGCCGGCCACCCTGCCGCCAGATCCAGGCTGGCCTGATGCAGGCACCGCATAACCTGGGGCACCAATGGTCGATATCTATGAAGGGGCGGCGTGACATTGGCTGATACATCTGACCTGCATCCCGCTGTCGTACACGCCCTTCGGACCGGGGATGTGGGCCCGGCACAGGCGGCCGCCAAGCTCAACGCGCCGACCTCCGTTGCCAGGCCTGCGCAAGCCTCCCGAGACGAATCACGGCGTGGGACAAAGAAGCAACCTCCGCCCACAGCTCTCGAAGAAGATGATTTTTATCAGAACTTCCGGAGTGACCCGCTGGGGCGACGATGAAGAGTCCTCAGGCGATGCTGCGGTTTCCGCGCGACCACAGACAGGACGCTGCAGAAAAGCTAGACGGCTCTGGAGAGTTCGGAGTCGCGGTGTGTGAAGTTCTGGACGAATTGATCCGACGTGCCCAAGTTATCGCCGATGAGTACCCGGCCAGCTCAAAGATCACCCTGCACGATCTTCAAGAGATGCCGGCAGTGAGCGGGGCGATGCAAGCATTGATGAACACCGTGGCCGCGCTAAGTGACCTGATGCGAGAGTGCGCCGATGCTGTGCAGGCACGACGAGACCCCGTGCTGCGATTCATAGAGCGGCTGAAATCCGAGGGCTACGAGGTCCAGAACGACTTCACGGTCACCGACACCCGAGACTATATCGTCGTGGATAGCACCAACCCGGCGATACAGGTGCAGATCGAGGCCGACAAGATCGCACGCGCTGAGCGAAACGCTGCCTACCAAGAGCGAATCACTATCATGGCCAGAGCATTCGAAGAAACTCAGAACGAATACACGCACCGAGTTCGCAACCTCATCGATACCGTGCTCGACGGATGAAAAACTTGTATAGAACCTGCCAACACATGGGCGGCCACAATGCAATAGCCGGGGCTGACTCATGATCAGGCCGCAGCCGCAACTCGATCCGGCGCGGCTGGAGCTGGCTGCGGGCCTGTACGACGTGGCGGCCTGGCAGCTCGATGTGTTCCTCGATGATGCTGCGGGCTATGGGATTTCGCCGCAGGACGCCGCGAGCATGCAAGCTCTGGTTGATTTGATGCTGTGGCAGTCCGAGGGATACCGACGCTATGCAGTGAAGATGCGTGCCGATGACGAGATGGTCGATGCCTACTTCGCCGGGGAAGTGGTAGCGCCCAGCACGCCAGCAGCTTTCGAGGCGTCGATCACCCGCCCTGATCACCCACCGCTACCGAAGAGGTCCAACGGCATCGACTACCAGCTGCTGCGTCCTGTGCGGGATCTACTCGAAGAGGCACACACAGTTCTTTCCAGCGGCTCCAGGCCGGCGATGGCCTATGCGGCCAAACAGGCTGCCGCTCTTTACTCTTGGTGCCATCCGCCACTGTCGGTCTAGTGAACGACAGTTTTAAAAAGTTGAAAATTGTTGGAACCGAATCGCTCTCGGGTGACGTCGGCGAGAACGATGAGGGTGTGTCCCTTGTCTGCGGGGCCAAGCGCCACGGGGAGAAGGGCGAGAGCGTGTTGGCCTGCCCGCAGTGCCGCACGCCGTACGGCGTCGATGAGCTTCGGGAGGACATGCGCGCCCGGGCGCGCGATCAGTCGGTATGCCATGCAGACATTCGCAACTCCTCTTCTGTTGAAGGTGAGTCCCAGCATGGCATCGACGTCCGACAAGTCGTTGTCCCGGATGTCGATGAAGGAGTAACTGAGCTCAGTTACCTTCCGATCGCGCGGACAACGCCCTCAGGGAGTTTTGCCAGCGGCTCGGCTTCGACCACCGATGGTGAGAGCCGCGTCGAAGACGATAGGGATTCTCGCCGCGCCGTAGGCCGCAAACTGCGCAAGGTTGTCGCACCCGTCACCTAGGCTATATGCGCATGCTCTGTAGGTGCTTAAAAATGACTTTGACCTGCAGAAATTCGGGATTCTGATGCTATAATTGAAAACGATTGTCAATAATCGGTGCAACGCCCGAGGAGATCTATCTGAACATGAGCGAGCTGACGACTATCTACCCCGCCAACCTTCACGCCAGGGTGGTGACGTGGTAGTGGCTCCTGCAACGAAGGAGGCTCAGCGCGCTGAACTCCATAAGACGATTTGGCGAATCGCCAACGATCTGCGTGGCGCTGTCGACGGTTGGGACTTCAAGAGCTATGTCCTCGGCATGCTGTTCTATCGATTCATCTCCGAGAACCTCACTGCATATCTGAACGCGCAGGAACGCGCAGCCGATCAACCTGACTTCGACTACACCGCGCTGAGTGACAAAAATGCTGAGTTTGGTCGGGATGAGACGGTCAAGGAGAAGGGCTTCTACATCCTTCCGAGTGAGCTGTTCGTCAATGTCCGCCAGAAGGCGGTCAAGGACGAGAACCTGAACGAGACGCTCCAAAAAGTCTTCAAGAACATCGAAGGATCTGCCGTCGGTTCCGATAGTGAAGACGACCTGAAGGGCCTGTTCGACGACCTCGATGTCAACAGCGCGAAGCTCGGGAACACTGTCGCCAAGCGCAACGAGAAGCTCGTGAAGCTGCTGGATGCCGTTGGCGACCTGAACCTCGGCGACTTCAATGACCACGCGATCGACTCGTTTGGTGACGCCTACGAGTACCTGATGACCATGTATGCCTCTAGCGCGGGCAAGTCTGGTGGCGAGTTCTTCACGCCCCAAGAGGTTTCGGAACTGCTGGCGCGTATCACGGTGGTCGGGAAGAAGTCGGTCAACAAAGTCTACGACCCTGCCTGCGGATCAGGTTCGCTGCTGTTGAAGTTCGCGAAGGTGCTCGGTAAAGACAAAGTCCGCCAAGGATTCTTTGGTCAGGAGACCAACCTCACCACGTACAACCTGGCACGCATCAATATGTTCCTGCACGACATCAACTATGAACAGTTCGATATCGCACACGGTGACACGCTCATCGATCCGGCGCACTGGGACGACGAACCGTTCGAGGCGATCGTTTCCAATCCGCCGTACTCCATCAAGTGGGACGGCGACGCTAACCCCTTGCTCATCAATGATCCGCGATACGCACCCGCCGGTGTGCTTGCGCCGAAGTCGAAGGCCGACCTTGCCTTCACAATGCACATGCTGTCGTGGCTGGCGGTCAACGGTACCGCCGCCATCGTAGAGTTCCCCGGCGTGCTCTACCGGGGAGGCGCAGAGCAGAAGATCCGCAAGTACCTGATTGACAACAATTACGTCGATACGGTCATTCAGCTACCACCGGACCTATTCTTCGGCACCACAATCGCAACCTGCATCCTCGTGCTCAAGAAATCAAAAAGAGACAACTCAGTCCTGTTTATCGACGCGTCTGCGGAGTCGATACGTCCGGGCAATAAGAACAAACTGTCAGAGCTGAATCGTCAAAGGATCCTCGACGCGTACATCGCTCGCAATGACGTCGACCACTTCGCCAAGCTCGTTACAACCGCAGAACTAGCGGACGACCTCTACAATCTGTCGGTCAAGTCTCACGTCGAAGCCGATAACACTCTTGAAGTGTTCGATATCACCGCACTCAATGCCGAGATCGCTCGCATGGTCGGACTGCAGGAGAAACTTCGTGAACAAGTTGATGCCATCGTCGCCGAGTTAGAGGACGAGTCGTCGTGAATAGGATTGCAGAGCTGATTCGGCAGCACTGCCCGAATGGGGTCGAGCGGGTCAAGCTCGGCGAGGTGGCGACGCAATATGTCGAACCTGTTCGAGTTGAACCTAACGACACGTACGTCAATATCGGCGTGAAGTGGTATGGCGAGGGAGCGTTCGCGCGCGAATCAAAGCTGGGGAACGAGATAAAGGCCGCAACGCTTTACCGCGTCAAGCCCGGACAATTCATCTACAACCGTATGTTCGTGACTGAAGGATCGTTCGGGCTTGTCACGGAAGATCTCAAGGATGGCGTCGTATCCAACGAATTTCCGGTCTTCGATCTCGACCCGGCACGAGTGATCCCCGATTGGCTGCTCTTAAAATTTCAAGTCCCCTCGACCGTTAGGTCTATTGCCGCCAACGCTACCGGGGGAACGAAGAGCAGACGCCGTTGGAAGGAGAATCAGTTCGAGTCCTACGTCGTCGACCTCCCACCTCTCCTGGTCCAGCGTGAGATTGTCCGTATCATAGGTACGTTCAGTGCGCTGAACTCAGCACTGGAGGCGGAATGGGATGCCCGAAAGCGCCAGCTTGCTCATTACCGGGACGCGCTTCTGAGTTTCGGTAACGCCGATTGCGAATGGCTGACCCTGAGAGATGTGGCAATTGACTTCGGACGGGGTAAGTCTAAGTTTCGACCCCGTAATGACCCAAAACTGTATGGCGGACAGTATCCGTTCGTGCAGACAGGGGACGTCAGAAATAGCGGCCATCTGATAACCGAGTATTCGCAAACCTACAACGAAGTGGGCCTAGCTCAGAGCAAGCTCTGGCCACGGGGAACTATATGCATCACAATTGCTGCCAACATTGCTGAAACAGGGATTCTGGACTTCGACGCGTGCTTTCCCGACAGTGTTATTGGAATGGTTGTAAACCCCAAAAAAACGTCCCAGCACTATGTGGAATACCTGTTGCAGTCACTTAAAGCAAATTTGGCGAAAAAAGGGCGAGGGAGCGCCCAGGCAAACATCAACCTTGCAACGTTCGAGAACGAGCGCTTTCCCTTCCCGCCGCTGCAAGAACAAGAGCGCATTGTTGCAATTCTCGACAAGCTTGACACGCTAGCGAACGATCCCAAGATCGGTATTCCTGCAGAACTAAATGCTCGCCGCAAGCAATACGAGTACTACCGCGATCGCCTGCTGACGTTCGAGGGGATAACGGTATGACTGATGGCAAACCCGTCCGTTACGATCCAATCGCAGTCTCTACCGAGAGCACAGTCGTCGCGGAATTCGTACCTGACGGGAAGGCGGCCGATTCCTACCAGTCCGAGGCCGACCTTGAACGTGAGTTGATCAAGATCCTGCAATCGCAGGAGTACGAGTACGTTTCGATCACAAGCGAGTTCGACCTTATCGCTAACCTCCGTGCGAACCTTGAAGCGCTGAACGGCATCAGGTTCACCGACTCCGAATGGAAGCGGTTCTTCACTGAGAAGATTGCCGGCGCTAACGAAGGCATCGAGGACAAGACCGTCCGTATCCAGGAAGACTACGTCCAGATCCTGGCACGCGACGACGGCTCGACCAAGAACATCAGGCTGGTCGACAAATCGAACATCCACAACAACACGCTGCAGGTCATCAACCAGTACGAGGTTGATCAGGGCGATGGCGGCGCCAAGTACGCCAACCGATACGACGTGACGGTGCTCGTCAACGGTCTGCCGATGGTGCACATCGAGCTGAAGCGGCGCGGTGTCGCGATCCGCGAGGCGTTCAATCAGATCAACCGGTATCAACGTGACAGTTTCTGGGCCGGCTCTGGCCTGTTCGACTACGTGCAGCTGTTCGTCATCAGTAACGGCACGCATACGAAGTACTACAGCAATACGACGCGACGCCAGCACGTCAAGGAAGCCGCGGGATCCTCGAAGACCAAGAAGACCAGCAACTCGTTTGAGTTCACATCGTGGTGGGCGGATGCGGCCAACAAGCCGATTCAAGACCTAACCGCCTTTGCAACAACGTTTTTCGCGCGGCACACATTGCTCAACATCCTGACGAAGTACTGCGTCCTCACGGCCGACCGGCTACTGCTGGTCATGCGGCCGTACCAGATTGTCGCAACCGAGCGAATCCTGCAGAAGGTCGATATCTCGACCAACTGCAAGCAACTGGGCACCCTTGCCGCCGGTGGCTACATCTGGCATACCACCGGCTCGGGCAAGACCCTGACGTCGTTTAAGACTGCTCAACTGGCATCCAAGCTCACCAGCGTCGACAAAGTGCTCTTCGTGGTAGACCGCAAGGATCTCGACTACCAAACGATGCGCGAGTACGACCGGTTCGAAAAGGGCGCGGCAAACTCCAACACCTCGACCAGGGTGCTGAAGAAGCAGCTCGAAGACCCGAGTGCCAACATCATCATCACGACAATCCAGAAGCTCGCCACGTTTATCAACGCACCTGCCAACAAGAACCACGCCATCTTCAGCGGGCACGTCGTCATCATCTTCGATGAGTGTCACCGATCGCAGTTCGGGGACATGCATCAGGCCATCACGACAGCGTTCAAGCGCTACAACCTGTTTGGCTTCACTGGTACGCCCATATTCGCCGTTAACTCCGGTACGGGTGGCAACCCCCAGCTTCGCACGACGCCCCAAGCGTTCGGCTGCTACTGGCACGGCGACCCGCGCAACTGCCCGGCTGAGCAGCATTCGACGGCGGCGCACACCTACACGATCGTTGATGCGATCAACGACAAGAACGTCCTCCCCTTTCGCATCGACTACGTCAACACCGTCAAGATGCCAGCGGGGGTCAAGGACAAGCAGGTGTCTGCCATCGACACCGAGAAGGCGCTGCTGGCGCCTGAGCGAGTGCGTCAGGTTGTGAAATACACACTGGAGCACTTCGACCAGAAAACGAAACGCGCTCAACACTATTCGCTCGGCGAGCGTCGCGTTCATGGTTTCAATGCGCTGTTCGCCACCGCATCGATTGACGCTGCGCGCATTTACTACAGCCAGTTCGCTATCCAGCAAGAAGACCTGCCGCCGGACAGACGTCTCAAGGTCGGGTTGATTTACTCGCATGCCGCAAACGAGGCTGTAGAGGATTGTGCGCTCGATGAGGAAGAATTCGAGACGGGGCAGCTCAATTCGTCCGCTCGCGAATTCCTAGAAGACGCGATCCAGGACTACAACGATCTGTACGGCACCAGCTTTGACACGTCGAGTGACAAGTTTCAGAACTACTACAAGGACCTGTCGCTTCGGCTGAAGAACCGCGAAATCGACCTTGTCATCGTGGTCAACATGTTCCTCACCGGTTTCGACGCCACGACGCTAAACACCCTGTGGGTAGACAAGAACCTGCGATCCCACGGGCTCATTCAGGCGTACTCACGTACGAACCGAATCCTGAACTCGGTCAAGACATACGGCAATATCGTCAGCTTCCGGGATCTTGAGGAAGAGACCAACGATGCCATCGCGTTGTTCGGCAATAAGGACGCTGGCGGCATCGTGCTTCTCAAGCCCTACTCCGAGTACTATGGCGAGTACGCCGATAAAGTCTCCGAGCTGCTCCAACAGTTCCCGCTGGGAGTGCAGGCCGTCGGCGAAGCCGCACAGAAAGCGTTCATTGCGCTGTTCGGTCAGATCTTGCGCCTACAGAACATTCTGGTGTCATTCGATGACTTCGCGGGCAACCAGATTCTTACCGACCGGCAGGCTCAGGACTACCGTAGCGTCTACCTCGACCTATACGCCGGCTTCCGCAGCGATGCTAATGCTGATAAAGAGTCGATCATCGATGACGTCGTCTTCGAAATCGAGCTCATCAAGCAAGTCGAGGTCAACGTCGACTACATCCTGATGCTCGTCCAAAAGTACCGTGAGGCAAAAGGTGACGGCGACGACAAGGAGATTCGCGCCGAGATCATCCGGGCCGTCGATTCCAGTCCGAGCTTGCGGAACAAGAAAGACCTCATCGAGGACTTCGTAGACTCAATCTCGGCCACTGGCGGGATCGACGAAGAGTGGCAGAAGTACGTGGCAGCACGGAAGACAGCCGAGCTCGATCGGATCATTACCGAGGAAAACCTCAAACCAGACGCGACTCGCGAGTTCGTCGAGACGGCCTTTCGCGACGGTGCGATTCAGGCGACCGGTACGGCCATCATCAAGGTGTTGCCGCCAGTTTCACGCTTCGCCGCTGGCGGTGGTCACGGAGAGAAGAAGCAGCGGGTACTCGAAAGGCTCGCTGAGTTCTTTGAGAGATTCTTCGGATTGAGTTCTGGAGGATCGGATGACTAGCCGCCGTGATGTAGGCGTATTGACGTTTGGCGCTTTCCGATCGAGTGTGATGGGGGTCCGCCTTCGTGGCCAACCGAACAGAGCAAGTGCCAATAAGAAGCGCTGTCAATGCCCTGAGGGGACGACAACGTAATGAAGTCGCAAGCGGACCCACGTGGATCGGTCTGGCGGCGTTGGGACCCGCACATCCACACGCCGGGTACGGCGATGAACAACCAGTTCGGTTCGGACTCCTGGGGCGAGTATCTAACGCGGATCGAGCAGTCTGAGCCACGGATTGAAGCCCTCGGTATCACCGACTACTGCAGCATCGACGAGTACGAGAAGGTGCTCGGGTTCCAGTCCGAGGGCCGGCTACCGGATGTCGGTCTGGTCTTCCCGAACGTCGAGTTACGCCTTCCGACGGCAACAAAGAGCGATCGCGCCGTCAATATTCACCTGCTGATTTCACCCGAGGATCCGAACCATGTCGCCGAGACCCGACGCTTTTTGCGTACCTTAAAGTTCTCGTCGGGGCGTGAGTCGTATGTTTGCGACCGTGACGACCTGATTCGGTTGGGGAGGGCGCACGACTCGAAGATCGCCGATGATGGTGCAGCGCTGACCGCAGGTACCAATTTGTTCAAGGTCAGCCTTGAAAACCTCAAGCAGTCGCTAGAGGAAAGCGCCTGGGCACAGGGCAACATCCTTATCGGTGTGGCTGCCGGGAGTACCGACGGGACCTCTGGTGTCCGTGATGCCGGTGGTTCGCTGGAAGCCGTCAGAGTGGAGATCGAGCGTCTCGCGCGCGTGGTCTTTTCGGGCTCACCGGCACAGCGAACCTTCTGGATCGGAGAGGGCGCACTCAATGCCGAGGAGCTCGCCAAGCGATACGACGGACGTAAAGCGTGTCTCCACGGCAGCGACGCTCACAAGATTGAAGACGTCGGTAAGCCGGATGAAAACCGCTACACGTGGGTCAAGGGTGACGCTACCTTCGAGTCCCTGCGCCAGGCCTGCCTGGAGCCGAAAGAGCGCGTGCTTGTCGCTGAGCAGTCGCGGAAGGGAGCGCTTGAATACCGGGTGATTGACAGCGTCACAATCGGGGGTGCCGACTGGGTGGCCACCCCTCAGATCCCGCTAGCGCCTGGACTAGTCGCCATTATCGGTGCTCGGGGGTCTGGCAAGACTGCACTTGCTGACCTGATTGCGGCCGGTGCCGGAGCTGCCAGTTCTGATGCTTCCGATCAGACGTTTTTGCAGAGAGCTCGACAGCACCTCGGTGGGAGCAACGTCGCTCTTGCTTGGGGTGATGGTGCTACGACGGATACCAATTTGCCGCCGAGCTTTTTCTTCGACGACGGCCCGCCTCGCGTCCAGTACCTCTCGCAGCAGTTTGTCGAGCGGTTGTGCTCATCAGAAGGCATCACCGATGAGCTCTTGACTGAGATCGAACGGGTGATCTTCGAGGCGCATCTCTATGAAGATCGACTTGGGGCTTCGGGCTTCCGTGAGTTGCTTGATCTTCGAGCCAGCCATGGACGTGACCTTCGTCGATTCGCTCAGAGCGATATGAGCAGCCTGGCTGAACAGATCGAGGCCGAGCGAGTTGCGAGTGACGAACTTCCGGGTCTCACGAAGGAGCGTGTCCGGCTTTCTGGTCTTCTCGATGAGGACAAGCGGGCGCGAGTTGGCTTAGTCGTTGTCGGTGGCGAAGAACGCGCCCAGCGACTCGAAGCTCTCAACGGGGCACTCGTTGCCAAGCAAGCCGCAGTGGATGTCCTTAAGCGGCGCGACAAGTCACTCTCCGACCTCGCTGACGCCGTCAAGGATGTCGAGACGCGGCGTTTGCCCGCGATCTGCGCGGAGCTTGAGCGTGACTATGCTGGTGCGGAACTGACAACCGCCGAATGGAATACCTTCGGGCTGAAGTTCAGTGGCGATCCCGGAAAGCTCGTCGACGAACGCCTGGCGGTGGCACGCAAAGCTATTGCCGATCTGACGGGTCCTCTGATTCCGAAGCCAACAAGGCCGGCGCAGGAGTTGCCCCCCTACGTGGCGGGCAATGCTGAATTGGCGAATGCGACACTCAATGTGTTGCGCGCTGAGGCATGGCGACTCGGCGAGCTGATCGGGCTGGACGCCAACCGGCAAAAGCAGTTGCAGACGCTGAACGACAAGATCGCCAAGACTGAATCGGCGTTGGTCTCGGTCAACGAGAAGATCAGGCAGGCGGAGGGCGCCTCCGGCCGTATCAAGGTTCTGATGCTCAGGCGTAAACAGGCCTACGCGTCCCTGTTTGATGGTTTTGCATCAGAGCAGGCACAGCTCGATGCAATGTACGCCCCCCTCAAGGACATGCTCGGTGCCGAAGCGGGGACACTTGGGAAACTAACCTTCAGTGTGCGTCGCGTCGTGGACGTCGAAGGCTGGGCCAAGCAAGGCGAGGCATTGCTGGACTTGCGTACAGGCGAGTTTCGTGGCCACGGTGAACTGCTTAACCAGGTACGCGAAAAGCTGCTGCCTGCATGGGAATCTGGTGCGAGTGCTGAAGTCGCTGAGGCGATGGCGGCGTTCCGCGACGAACACGATCAGCATTTCATCGAACAGGCCAAGGTCCCTCGCTCGGACAAACAAGCGTTTCGCAGGTGGGCCTCAGACATCGCCGCGTGGCTCAATGACACGGGGCACATTTCGGTGAAGTACGGGGTCCAGTACGACGGGGTCGAAATTGAGCAGCTATCACCGGGTACGCGCGGCATTGTGCTGCTGCTCCTTTATCTGGCCGTAGATCAGTCAGATGACCGCCCGCTCATCATCGACCAACCCGAGGAGAATCTTGACCCGAAGTCAATCTTCGATGAACTCGTCGGGCGGTTCGTGGAGACTCGGCATCGACGCCAAATCATCATCGTGACTCACAACGCGAACCTGGTCGTCAACACCGATGCAGACCAGGTGATAGTTGCCAGCTCGGGTGCCCATCGGCCGCGGCAACTCCCCGAGATGTCCTATGCCAGTGGCGGTCTTGAGAACCCGGACATTCGAAAGCAGGTCTGCGAAATTCTAGAAGGTGGCCAGCACGCATTTGAGGAGCGAGCCCGCCGTCTTCGTATCCATCTCGCGTGAGTTGCACTCACAACTCGGTGACATCGCGATGTCGGTTTATCGGCGGGCCACCACTACGACGATTCAATTGGGAGTTAAACGGAATGATCGTCGCATCGGGGGCGGACTCCCAACTCGTCCACGAATCGAAATACGTTTCGTGCAACCCCGTCCGGCTAACTACCTGCGCAACGCCGTCGGCACCGTCCGAGAAGCGTTGGCTTATTGCCTTTTGAAGCCAGATGGCCCGCTCGTTGCCCACCTCCTCGGGCTCATACTTGTTCCGCCCGCGGGCGGAGATCTGTTTGTACATACTGCGGGCGTGATCGGCATCGATGCGGTGCAGTTGCTGCAACTTGACCACCATTGCCTTGATGGCAACACCCCACCGCCTCTTCAGCTTTGAGAGCGTCGCGAGTGTCACCTGGCCGCCTGTGGCGTCGAGGTCTGCCAGGAACGCCAGGCACGGCTGCCATCCGCTTCGCGGTGTCGCCACCTACGAGGACGTCTATAAGCTCACATACCTTCGCGGTCCTAGCGGCATCCTCGTGATGTTCGCCGAGGAGCTGAAGAAGGGTTAAGGAGGGTTGACGGGCCAGCTGTCGAGGCATGGAATGACAGGTATGCAGAAACGCTCGATCGAAGCTCTGGTACGGCAGCTGTTCGAGCGTGCCGAGGACGGCCACAATGCCGCGGACACAGTCGTCGGTGGCCACGAGCGTGTGTTGCGTCAAACCGTCATCGCACTGCGCGAGGGGTCCGCACTCGGTGAGCATGAGAATCCGGGTGAGGTCACGATCTACGTCATTCAGGGCTCGGTCCGATTGGTGGTCGGCGACGAACATTGGGACGGCCGTGACGGTGACCTGATCGAAATCCCCGATGCCCGGCATTCGTTACAGGCGTTGGCGGACTCGGCGGTCCTGCTGACAGTCGCGAAGCACCGCTGACCCCGTGGCGAGCGCTATCCGTGGCAGGTGGCGGTTGAGTCCTGCGCCGCGGCGGTGTTTTCGACCTTGACCTTGCCGTTGACGATCAAGCGGCATGTCGCTTCGGCCCCTGCGGACTGGGCGCTGACGAAGTACGGCGGATCGCTGATATCGCTGGTGAAGGTCCAGGACCAGGTGTGCTGAGTGCCATCGACGGGCTGTTCGCGCGTATGCCCAAGGCTGTCTCTCCACGTGATCGCCGATATCGGGCGATCTGAACTGATGACGTAGAGGATGGTGTCCGGCGGCTGCGGGGTGATGGCGAGCGAGGCGCCGAATGCTGTTGCGCCGACCGCGGTGGTGCAGGCAGTGATCAGAGTTGCTGCGAGTGCCACGAGTCATCCCTCGCGATTCTGAGGGATCGGGGCCATGAGCTTCATTGCCCATCCTTATCTTGTTGTGATCTTGTCGTGCTGAGGGCACATTACGCCCGAACATGTTTACGCCGTGGCGAATTGACGATCTGAATTCGGGGGAGTTGGTCCCGGCCGCGCGCGTCGGTGTCTGGCGCGAGATGATGGGTGTATGGGTCTCATTGCGCTACCTAATGCCGTGCTCACCGATGCCGATATCGCCGACGCATTGAGCCGCGCGGTCCGGGTGATCAACCCCGTGCTCACCGTCCTGGCGCAGTCCGATCCGTTCGGTCTCAAGGAGCGCACCTATGAGCTGGGCGACGGCGAGGGAGTCGTCGACAAGGCGCTGGATGCGCTGGCCTGTGCTTTGAACACTGCGACCACCCCCGGCACGAAGGCATGGGAGCAGCTAGACACCCGCGGGAAGGCGCACTGGTGGGTGCAGCGCGTCGGCGCCGTCAACACTGTATTCGTTGCCTTCCCAGGGATTTTCGGCGCACTCGCGGCTCGGCTACCCGTGCAGGACCTCCTCGGATTCTCCAACCAGGCCATCGTGCTGGTCGCCATTGCCCGTGAGTTCGGGATCGATGATCACCAGGAGCAGGTCCGGCTGCTTGCGAAGGTGCTGTGCGATCGCACCCTCGGCGACGAGGCGCTGGTCGGCGCTGATGATCAGGAACCGGAGACGCCCCGAAGCTGGTCGCCGTTTGCCCTGGCCCGCACCCTGTGGCACCTTGCGGGCATCCTGCGCGCCATTGCCGGCGAGCTGGAGAAGCGGCCGCAACCCAAACCGATCTTCCGTTATCTCGGAATGCTGCCCGCGATAGGCGGTGTGGCCGGATACATCGGCGAGTACGGGGCTCTGCGGCGGACCGCGCGCGCGGGTGAGCAGGGCATCGCCGCGCAGTCACAGCCCGTGCACGCCTAATCGCCGAGGTTCTCGTCCAGGTGCGCCCGGACGTTATCCCAGAGGTCGAGAACATCCACGCTGAGTTTCTCCCATATCTGGATGATGATGGGATCTGCGGCGTCGACGAGGCCCAACAGCAGGTGTCCGGTGCAGATCTCCGTCTGCCGCCTGCTTGTCGACGCGGTCATTGCCAGCTCGAGGGTCCGCTGGGCTCCCGGGGTGAACGGCATCTTCTCCGTGGGTGGCTCCTGGCCCAATGGGACGATCAGCTGAATCACCCGAGTCGCGTTCTCAAAGCGAACTCCGGCCGTCGCGAGTAGCCGAGCCCCCAGCCCGGTTCCTTCACCGACCAGACCCAGCAGGAGGTGTTCTGCTCCGAGGTAGTTGTGCTGCCGTTCGCGTGCTTCCTCTTGTGCGATCACGATGACCTGCCGTGAGCGCTCGGTGAACAGATGGAACATGACCCTCCCTATCTCCGGCTCAACGTACATCCTGCCGGAGCTGGGTCGGTGATGAGTTACTGTCACCGGATGACCGCTGTGAAGGTGTTGGCTGGAACCGGTTTCGTGGCAGTCGCCCTCATGACGGGGTGCTCGGGTGTCATCAATCAGGGTGGCGACACAACGTGCAAGAACTTCATCGCCGCCGAGGAACAGAAGCAGAACGATGCGGTGAGCAAGATGCTCAAGGACCAACGTGGGCGTGACGCGTCGAACCTGGAAATCTCCGCGACCCGTACCTCGGTCACGATGTACTGCAAGACGCTCGGGAACGACGGCAGCAAGATCCGCGAGGCCCCGCACATCTAGGCGCGGCCCCCTCTCGCGGTAGCCAGTGGCTCGGCGCCCGATCGGGGAGTGAACCCCACGGTGGTGTCCCACCGTCAGGCGGCGGTGGATTTGCCGGTCAGGCATGTCCCGTCGAGGTTGCCCGTGGTTCGCCCGGGCCGGTGCTCGGCAATCTGGTCACATCAGTGATATGAACCACAACAGTTCCTGGGCAGTGATGCGCGTCATCGGGTACGCTCGCGCGGTGCATGACCGAAAACCCCAGGTAGGGCCACCATTATGGTCGCTGATGTAATTAGTTGCGACAAGTTGCTCAAGCACCCACGTGGGCTGGTGTGGGAGCTGATCAGCTCACCCGACATGTACCCCATGTTCTTTACCGGGGTCGGTTCCTGCGAGACCTTGATCGAGAGCACCGAGACGGGACCTGACCCCGAATACCTGGTGCTGTCCGCCAAGACCAAGGCTCGTGTGCGCCTGATTCTCAGCAACACCAAGGAGAGCCTCGCGATCGAGGGGGTCGACAACGACGGGCTGATCTCCGTGCGGTTGTTCGAGGAGCGGTCCGCGCAGACCCGGGTTCGCATCACGGTGTTGCGGGCGGCTTCGGTCCTGCCCGCCGGTATCAAGAAGCCAAGCGTGGCCGTCAACCAATGGTTGATGGCCGGGCTGGACAGAATTGATGACTATTTGTCCGGCGCGTCAACTTCCAACGTGTCCAACATGGGTGAAAACGGAAATATTCAAGTTAGCATCGCCCGGCTGATGATCGGGGTGGGTGTGGTGCGTATCCCGCGCCCCGATCGCGGCCTTCGTCAATTGGGTTCACTGGCGCGGTGGGGATTCACCCTCCAGGGCGGATACGCGGCCGCCGCGGCGCGCGCCCCCAAGCAGCTCGCAATTGCCGACGACGCCGGGCAGCTGACCTTTGAGCAACTTGATTGGCGCGCCGAGGCAATGGCCACCGGTCTGATGCGCGATGGCATCAACGAAACCTCCAAGATTGGCCTGCTGGCCCGCAACAACATTGCCATGGTGGAGTGCCTCATTGCCTTCGGCATGCTCGGGGTGGATGTCATGTTGCTCAACAACGCGTTGGCAGCAACTCAGATCCAGATTGCTGTGGCACGTAACAATCTGACCAAGGTTTTCGTCGACGATGATCTGGACGAACTCGTCAGGTATGTGCCCTGGGAGGTCGAGATCATTAGCACCGGCCGCCGCAGCGCCATCAACGGGCGCCGCGGGCTGGATGATTTCGTGGTAGCCGACAAGCCGGGGGTGTTGCCCCCTACCCGGCCCGGCCACCAGGTGGTGCAAACCTCCGGAACCTCGGGAACGCCCAAGGGAGCGTTGCGGCCCACCCCGCGCGGGTTCGCCGTCATCGCCGCGATGCTGTCGCGGATGCCGATGAAGATGAACGAGACCATGCTCATTTCGGCCCCCGTCTTCCATGCCTGGGGGCTGGGTTGTCTGCAGATCAGCACACCATTGAGGGCGTCGGTGATCCTGCAGGAGAAGTTTGATCCGGAGGAGTGCCTGCGCGCCATCGCGACCCGCAAGGTGACCACGCTGATCGCCGTCCCGATCATGCTGCAGCGCATTGTCGATCTGCCCGCCAAGGTGCGCCAGAAGTACGACACATCGAGCCTGCGGCTGGTCGCCTGCAGCGGGTCACCGCTGAATGCCTCACTGGTACAACGATTTACCGAGGCATTCGGTGAAGTGCTCTACAACTTTTACGGATCCACAGAGGTGTCCTGGGCCACCATCGCCGACCCCGAGGATCTTGCGATCGCCCCCATCACGGTAGGCCGGCCGCCGCTGGGCACCACCGTCGCGATTCTCGACGCCGACCGGCGTCCGGTGCCGCGCGGTGTGACGGGCCGGATCTTCGTCGGCAATGAGATGTTGTTCGACGGGTACGTGGCCGACCCGTCACCGGCGTCGGTCAACGGTCTGCTGGACACCGGCGATCTGGGCCACCTGGACGCCGATGGCCGTCTGTACATTGACGGTCGCGATGACGAGATGATCATCTCCGGCGGTGAAAACGTGTTCCCCAGGCCGGTGGAGGACGCGTTGGCCTTCCTGCCACAGGTTGCCGATGTGGCCGTCGTCGGGACGTCCGATGACAGCTTCGGCCAGCGGCTGTCGGCATTCGTCGTGCTGCACAAGGACGCCGGCCTTGACGGCGACATGGTGCGCGCCTTCATCAAGAACCGGCTCAGCAAGTTCCATGTCCCCCGTGACGTGTACTTCGTCACGGCACTGCCGCGTACCTCGACCGGCAAGGTCATCAAGCGACTACTGCTCGCGGACTGCGAACGTGACGGGATCAGGCCGGAGTAATCAGACCGAAACGGGGGAGGCGGCCCATCCGCTCCACCGGGATACATCGGTCAGCACCATGGGGCCGGTCGGGGGCGTCTCTCGGTACTGCCGATATTTGTTGGCCAGCAAGTCGATCCAGGAGGAATCGGGCGTATCGAGCGTCCGCGCGATGCCATCGGCGCGTGCCCACCACAGCGCCGACCAATCCTCGTCATAGTGATCTGCCAGGAAGCTGACCGCAGGGTTCGTTGCGATGTTGCGCAATCGCTGTAAATCGTTGCGTGACTTCGGCTTGTGATCAATCGCCCAGCAGATGGTGTCGTCAGCCATGGCGAAGGTCACCGGAACCACATGCGGCACACCGGATTTGTTGACCGTTGCCAGCCTTGCCACCGCCGCCGTCTGGAAGCGGTGGCGTGCGTCGGCCAGGTTGAGTCGCACGCCTAGTGACGGCCACCGTTGCAGATGTTGGCCAGCACGTGGAAGTTGTTGACGCCGTCGAACAGTAGGCCGCCGACCGCGGCCCCGCGATCGATGATCTCGGGGGAGGAGCGCACCTCCGGGGTGGCGGCCAGCCAGGCCCCCGCGAGGTCGTAGGCACCGCTCAGGCCGTCGGCGTAGGCCGTCAGCTGCTGGCGTGCGCCGGGCTCGGTGACACCGTCCAGATTGGCCCGCACGCCATCGTTGGCGCGCCCCCACATGTCGCGGGCCTGCCCGATGGCCTCGACCTGACGGTCCAGTCCGGAGTAGGCGGGATTGTCGCCGCGGATGTACATCAGGGCTTCGGTGACGATCGGACCGTTGTTGGTCGGGTCGTCGACTGCCTTCGACATCTGGTCGATTGCAGCGCAGGTCGACTCCTCCGCGCTAGCCGCCGGAAGGGCAGCGCCGAACGGAATGAGGGTGCCGACGGCAACCGCGAGCAGACCAGATCGAACCCACGCCATGAAGTCCTCCAGAGGTGAAGCAAAGCTACTTGTCCCGCATTGACCAGGGCAGCCTATCCGAAGTGAGCCATTCCAGATACCTGAGCGGTGGCCAATGGTCAGCTAACATCGGCGAACATGACTCTGGTTGCGGAGGGGCTGACGCGCACTTTCAAGCGTCACGTTGCGGTCGCTGGCGCCGACATCACACTCGTGCCTGGCCAAATCATCGGGCTGGTTGGGCCGAATGGTGCGGGGAAGACCACCTTGTTGCTCATGCTGGCTGGTCTGCTGCGGCCGTCCGGTGGGAGTATCCAGATGGACGGCGAGGTGGTGGATCCCGTTCGACTCCGCGAACGTGTGGGATGGATGCCTGATGTGTTCGGCACGTGGGAATCTCTGACCGCCCAGGAGATCTTGATCGCTTTCGCGCGGCTGCATGGCCGGTCGACAGCGCAGGCGCGGCAACGTGCGGCGACGCTCCTGGCCGACGTGCACCTGACCGAGTACGCCGCGCGGCCGGCGCAGGAGCTTTCGCGCGGACAGAAGCAACGACTGGGTTTTGCACGTGCTTTGGTCCACGAACCCCGGGTGCTGCTACTCGACGAGCCCGCCTCCGGTATGGATCCCAGATCCCGCGTCGAACTGCGGGATTCGCTCAGAGCTCTGGCGGATGGGGGCTGTGCGGTGCTGGTGTCCTCACACATCCTGAGCGAGTTGGGAGAGATGGTCGATCACGTCGTGATGATGAGTGCGGGCCGCACTACGCCGCCGCCGACCGCGCTAGGGAGCATGTGGCGAATCCGCCTCCTGGGCCAGTCTGTTGGCGCGTCGACTCACCTGACCTTCGCCGACGACGACGAGGCAGCTCAATACCTTGCGCACACAGTCGGCTCAGGGACCCGTGTGCTGGAGTTCGCGCGGGCGACGAACGCCTTGGAGGATGCGTATTTTGCACTGGAAGCAGACCGCACGTGATGACATGGTGGCAGCCCATTGGGACCATTGCCTCGTTGGAACTGCGCCAACGCATCCGGACCACGCGATGGTGGGTAACCCTGGGGGCAGTTTTCCTGGTCATCACCCTGCTGGTGTTCGGCTCGCGCTATGCCGCAACCGCAACCGGCGATGGTTCGACCGAGGGCTGGGACCAGGATTTCTACGCGATAGTCGGCGGTTTCGTACTGCTGCTCGGGCTGGTGGTGGCACCCAGCATGACGGCGACGTCGATCAACGGCGACCGCAAGGATGCGAACTTGGCGGTGGTACAGGCAACTCCGATCACCGCGGTGCAACTGGCTCTCGGCAAGCTGCTCGGGGGCTGGGCTGCCTCGCTTGCCCTTCTCGTGGTGGCGGCGCCCTACCTGGTCTGGGCGGCGCTGGTAGCGCCCTATTCGATCGTCACCTCGCTGTTGGGCGTCGTCGTCGCCGCGTTTTTGTTCCTGTGTTACTGCGGTATTGGACTCGGGTTCTCGGCGCTGTCGGCGCGCCCGGTGAGCTCGGTGGTGCTCACTCAACTGACGGTGTTTTTCCTGATCCTCGGCCTGCCTGCGTTCATGGGCCTGCTCACTCCATTCGTGCGGGAGACCTCTGTTGTACTGCGGCCGAATTGGGATTACTACCGTTCCGTGCCCACCAGCTGCAGGGAAGAGCCTCAGACGGTCACGGTCACCCATACCGAGCGAACTTGGTGGCTTGCGGTGCCCAACCCGTTCGTAGTGGCCGCCGATGCAGTGTCGCAGAGCGACCCGGCACTGACCGCTAAGTCGGAGTCGCACGGTGACGTCATTCTGCACAACCCGAATGACACGATCCTGCTCTCGTTGGCACGGGATGTCTCGAGGCTGCGGTCAGGACCGACGGATGCCCGGAACGTCGGCTGTTTCGAGCGTTCCCGTAGTTGGGACGAGGAGCAGGAGTACCGCAGCCGTTTCGTGGGTAACATCTGGTACCTGGGTCTTGTGGTCAATCTCGCTTTGGGTGCGGTAGGCCTCGCGATCGCGATACGCCGCTTGCGAGTTCCGGTCGAGACGTTGCCACGCGGAGTGCGCATCGCCTGAGGCACAATGCATTACGGCCCC
Source organism: Mycobacterium sp. D16Q14 (assembly GCA_002013415.1). Classification (GTDB taxonomy): domain Bacteria; phylum Actinomycetota; class Actinomycetes; order Mycobacteriales; family Mycobacteriaceae; genus Mycobacterium. The sequence continues at coordinate 38,106 of MAEX01000025.1, read as the reverse complement.
TCCGGGGTGAGTCCCGGAAGGGCCGCAATGGATCTTGATCAGTGCGTCACTTGAGCTCTGCGGAGCTCAGCCCCAGCAGACGGCGGGCGACCACCAGTTGCTGGATCTGCTGAGTGCCCTCGAAGATATCCAGGATCTTCGAGTCGCGGCCCCACTTCTCCAACAGGGTGCGCTCGGAATAGCCGGTGGTGCCGGCCATTTCGACGGCCTTGAGGGTGATGTCGCTGCCGACGCGGCCGGCCTTGGCCTTGGCCATGGAGGCTTCCATCGAGTTGGGGATGTTGTTGTCAGCCTGCCAGGCGCTGCGCAGCGTCAGCAGGTACGACGCCTCCCAGTCGGCCTCCATCCGGATGAACTCGGCGGCGGCCGCGTGCTGAGCGTGTGCCGGCTTGTCGTAGGAGATGTCGATACCGGCGTCCTCGAGGATCTTGCGCAGTTCCTCGAGTGAGGCCCGCGAGACACCCACGGCCATCGCCGCCACGATCGGGCGGGTGTTGTCGAAGGTGCTCATCACACCGCCGAAACCCTTTTCGGTGTTGATCTCCGGGTCGGACAGGATGTAGTCCTTCGGGATCCGCGCGTTGTCGAAGCGGATGACCGCGGTGTCGGAGGCCTTGATGCCGAGCTTCTCTTCGAGACGCTCGATGGTGACGCCGGGGTGCTCACGTGGCACCAGGAAGGACTTGATGGCGGGGCGGCCCTTGGTCTTGTCCAGGGTCGCCCACACCACGATGTGGGTGGCGCGCGAACCGGCGGTGACGAAGATCTTCTCGCCGTTGATGACGTACTCGTCACCGTCGAGCTTGGCGGTGGTGGTGACCGCCGCCGAGTCCGACCCGAAGCCCGGTTCGGTGATGGCCATGGCGGCCCACACCTTGCCGAACTTGTCGGCGTCTTCCTTGGTCGTCACGCTCGACACCGCGGCGTTGCCCAGCCCCTGGAAGGGGATGGTCAGCAGCAGACCGCAGTCGCCCCAGCTCATTTCGAGGGCGTTCAGCAGCGCGGACATGTTGGCGCCGTTGACGTTCTGCTTCTCGGTGTTCTCCTCGGCGCGGAAGGCCTCGGCCCCGGCGAAGGCGAACGTGCCCGCAGCGGTGACGCCGGCGAACAGCGTCTCCAGGGTGTCCAGCTCGACGGGGTAGGTGTGCTCGGCCAGGTCGTACTTGCGGGAGATCGGCCGTACCAGCTCGGCAGCGCCCTGGTGCCCCTTCTCCTGAACCGCCTGCAACTTCTTGGGGAGTTCCAAATTGATTGCCATGGAAAGACTTTCGTTTAGTAGAGGTTCTGGGCTTAGAGGACTACGACGCCTTCGGCGACACCGATGGCTCGCAGGTTGCGGTACCAGCGCTCCACCGGGTGCTCCTTGGTGAAGCCGTGGCCGCCGAGCAGCTGCACGCCGTCGAGGCCGATTTGCATGCCCTTGTCGGTGGCCAGCTTGCGGGCCAGAGCGGCCTCGCGGATGAACGGCAGGCCCTGCTCGGCGCGGGAGGCGCCACGCAGCGTGACCAGCCGCAGGCCGTCGAGCTCGATGGCGATGTTGGCGCACATGAAGGCAACGGCCTGGCGGCGGGCGATGGGCTCGCCGAATGCCTCGCGCTGCTTGACGTAGGGGATCACGTAGTCGAGTACGGCCTGGCCGGTGCCGACCGCGAGCGATGCCCAACCAAGGCGAGCCAGTGCGACGGCCTCGGAGTAATCGGACTCGCCGGCTCCGTCCTCACCGAGCAACCCGGAGGCGGGAACCGCGACGTTGTTCAGGTTCAGCCGACCCAGTGCCGCGCCGCGGATACCCATGCTCGGGTCTTCCTCGACGGTGATGCCCTCGGTGCCGGACTCGACGATGAACAGTGACGGGCGGCCGTTGTAGTTGGCGGCCACGATGAACAGCTCGGCCTGGGCGGCGGCGGGCACCAGCGACTTGACGCCGTTGAGCCGGAAACCGCTAGGGGTGCGGGTGGCCGTGGTCTTGAGGCTGAAGGGATCGAACAGCGCGTGCGGCTCGGCGATGACAACCGAGGCCTGCGGCACGCTCTCGCCCGCGAACTCCTTGAGGTAGGTGGCCTGCTGATCGGCGCTACCCCAGTTGGTCAGTGCGGAAGCGACACCCGAGGGTGCCAGAATCGGCAGCGCCAAACCAAGGTCACCGTACGAAAGGGCCTCGGCGACAAGGGAGTTGGTGACTGTCGAGCGCTGCGAGGCGATGCCGTCGAAGTCCTCGGGGATGTTGATGGCGGTGACACCCAGCTCGGCGACCTTGCTCAGCAGGTCGGCGGGGTACGCCTTGTTCTTGTCCGATTCGTAGGCGGCGGGGCGGATGACCTCGACGGCGAATTCCTTCACCGTGTCGGCGATCATCTTCTGCTCGTCCTCGGGGTTGAGGTCGAAGAAGTCGGCGTTCGCCTTGTCGAGGCGCTTGGGCGCGCCCTTGCTGCCGGTCACCTTCTTGAAGGTGCGGTTGGCAACGCCAAGGGTGGTGAACAAGCCCTTCGTGGTCTCGAAGATGCCCTTGTTGAAGGCTCCGCGCAGGTTGTACTTGTCCAGCAGTTCCGAACCCGCGATCGGGGTCAGCACCGCGATCAGGATGTCGATCGCGCCGCGCTTGTGCTTCTGGAGGCCTACGCCTGTCTCGTGCTTCGCCAGGCTCTTGCTCTTGGCGGCCTTTTTCTCGTCGCGCGGGGTCAACGTGTTGGTCATGTCACCAGCCGTTTCTGGGGTCAAAGTGGGGTTCTGCCGGAGTATCTGATCGGTACCTTACTCCGAAGTAAGAACCGTATCTTACTTAGCGGTAAGATCCGCACAAAACGAGGCCCAGATCACATCGTGTTTCGGTGCACGAGCAGGGGTCTTAGGCGAGGGCGCGCAGCACCTCGTCATGCAGCAACCCGTTGGTCGCTACCGCACTGCCGCCATGCGGACCGGGCTCGCCGGCCAGGCTCGTGAACCGGCCGCCAGCCTCGCGGACCAAGATATCCAGCGGGGCCAGGTCCCACAACGAGACCTCGGGCTCGGCAGCGATATCGACCGCTCCCTCGGCCACCAGGCAATATGAGAAGAAGTCGCCGTATCCCCGGACCCGCCACACCTCGTCGGTCAGGTCGAGGAATCGATCGCGTTTCCCGCGATCCGCCCACCCCGACAGGCTGGAGAACGACAGGCTTGCCGACGCCAGTTGGTCGACTCCGGAGACGTGGATCGGTCGATCGTCACCCGACCCGACACGGCTGTGGGCGCCGAGCCCGGCGGCCGCCCACCACCGGCGGGACAGTGCCGGAGCGCTGATCACACCGACGACGGGTACGCCGTCCTCAAGTAACGCGATGAGCGTGGCCCAGATGGGGACCCCGCGCGCAAAGTTCTTGGTGCCGTCGATGGGATCGACCACCCATTGCCTACCCGTGAATACGGCCTCGCCGCCGTACTCCTCGCCGAGTACCGAATCCGCCGGGCGCGATCGATGCAGCAGCGAGCGCAGGACGGATTCCACCCCGGTGTCCGCGTCGGTCACCGGGGTCAGGTCGGGTTTGGTGTCCACCCGAAGATCGAGCGCGCCGAACCGCGACGTGGTGATTTCATCGGCGGCGTCGGCCAATTCGAGTGCCAGCCGACGGTCTTCGCGCAAGGACACGGTGGGCGTCATGCCTGCAGTCCTACCATGGACGTGTGTGGGAATTCCTGGTGCTACTGCTGATCGGCGGATCGCTCGTTTTCGTCATCATGCAGATGCGACGCGGTCGGCAGGCTCAACCCGGTATGAACGCGGCGGAAGGAACCCTGTTGGTGACCGGGGTCAGCCCCCGTCCTGAGGGGGTGACGGGCGGGCAGCTGGTCACCATCACCGGTGCCATCAATGGTCCGACGGTCGCCGAATACATCACCTACCGGCAGATTGTCCGTGACGTCAACAACTGGCCGCGCATTGGCGATCTGATTCCGGTGTTGTATTCGCCGAAGAATCCCGAACGTTGGGATGTGCTGCTGGCTCCGTCGGTTGGGCCAACGCCGCAGCAGTATCCGAGTGGGCCACCATCGATCGAAAACATCGATCCGGTGCCGCCACCGCCCCCGCCATCAACGCCGCCGCCACCTCCCGGACCTATTGGGGGGCCGTCATCAACCGAGGATCCGGCCAAAAAACACGAGCCGCCGCCGCGGTACTATGAGCCCCCGCCGCTGTAGCTACGTCGCCTGCAGAAAGTTCGCCAATGCGACGAGGCGATTCTCGGTCTCGCGCTTGAACATGCGCTCCGCGATGGGCTCGATGAACGCCGGCCGGCAGGCGAAGGTCATGGTGTAGGTCGCCAGAGACATCTCCTCGCGGTGATCGGCCGCGAGGTCGGTGTCGTCGCTGTCGATGGATTCATGGCGCAGCGACGCCGCCCACTTCGTGAAGAAGGGCGGTCTGGATTCGAGCTTGATCGCGGCCAGATGCGGAGGTTTGAACGTGACGTATCGGGTGCGAAACGAGTATCCGCCCAGGATCCAGCGTGCGGTGCAGACAGCGACCTTGCCGACGTCAGCCTTGCCGCCCTCCACGGAAGCGCGGCGTAGCAGGGTGTCCCATTCCAGCCGTCGGCCGTAATCGTGGATCAGGTCGAATGTGCGCTCGCAGCTGGCGGGTATTACCTGCGACACCACGATGTGGACTGTCACGGTTCGCCGTGTCGTCCGGTTGCGGCCAGCAGATCGGGCACCGTCTCCAGTTTCACGCGGGGGCGGCCCTGCGGTTCACCGGTGGCACGCTCCTGCGAATCAATGGTCAGCCAATCGGACTGAGACACGATGTGCGGTTCGTGGCCCAACAGCCATTCTTCCAGGGCGGCGGTATCGGGCGCGGCTCCCAAGTCGGCGGTGGCCACGTCGGCGAGCAAGGTGTCTACCGTCTCCTGTGAGTCGCTCTTGTTGGTTCCGATGACGCCGACCGGACCGCGTTTGATCCAGCCGACCACGTACTCGTTGTCGCGGCCCTCGATGCGTCCTGCGTTGTTGAGGATGACACCGCGCCGGGAATCGAAGGGCAGCCCGGGCACCTGAACTCCGCGATAACCAATGGCGCGTACCACCAGGTGGGTGGGCAGCGTCTCGCGTTCACCTGTGTCACGGGCGACGATGTATCCGTCTTCGTCAACGAGTTCGTTGCGGCCCAGCGTGATTGATTCCACCTCGCCGTCGCCATGTAGCTCGATGGGGGAGGTGCGGAACCGGAACACCACCCGGCGATGGCCCTCGGTGTGCGGTCGCTCCGAGAACTTGCGCAGGGTGCCGATGTTGGTGCGGGTGGGCTTGGGTGCGGCCGCCAATTGTTCATCGGTGATGCCAGCCAGGTCTTCGGGATCCACCACGACGTCGACGCCCGGCAGTTCACCCATCTCGCGCAGCTCCAGCGGGGTGAAGGTGGCCTGCAGTGGTCCGCGTCGTCCGATGATCACAACCTCACGGATCGCGTTGTGGTCCAAGGAGTCCAGCGCGCGGTCGGCGATGTCGGTGGTGTGCAGCGACTCCGGATCCATGCCCAGGATGCGTGCGACGTCCAGTGCCACGTTGCCGTTCCCGACGACCACGGCGCGCTTGCCCGAGAGGTCAACCGACACCTTCTGATGCGTGGGATTGGCGTTGTACCAACCCACCACGTCGACGGCGGCGACGCAGCCCGGCAGTTGGTCGCCCGGGATGCCCAGGGGCTTGTCGGACTGGGCTCCGACCGCGTAGATCACCGCGTCGTAGCGCGACGCCAACTCCTCGGCGGTGATCTGCTCTCCCACTTCGATGTTGCCGAAGAATCGGAAACGCGGATGCGTCGCCGTCTTCTCGAACACCGCACTGACCGACTTGATCTTGGGGTGGTCCGGAGCCACCCCGGACCGAACCAAACCCCAAGGGGTCGGGAGCATTTCGAGCATGTCGACATGCACGTCGAAATCAGAGTGTTTGAGCAGCGATCCGGCGGCAAAGAAGCCCGAGGGCCCCGCACCGACGATGGCGACATGAACGGCGCGCACCCTCGTACGTCCTTATCTGCCCGACAGGGGGCAGCGGCTGTCGTCGGCTATGGGCTGGCCGACAGGGGGCTGGCCGCGGTCCTGTGCGGACGGGTTACCCCACCGATGCTAGCGACGGTTCCGAGGGTGCGCGGGTAGACCTGCGGACTAGGCCCGCATTTCGTACACGCCGGACAGCGCCTCGACTCGATTCCACATCGCATCGAAGCGTTCGGAATTGAATACCGGTTCTGAAATAACGTCCTTGGCCCACTGCCGTTGCGTCGCGGTGGCCTCGCGCTTGCCGATCAGATCGACCGCGTACTGCGAGAAGTCCCGGTTGAGGATCTCGAAGATCTGGTCGATGAGCTGCTCGTCGGCACCCCGCAGCTTGGCCTGCTCGAGGATCAGACCGCCGTAGACCACGAGGGTGAACAGCTCGCCGATGCTCAACTGCAGATCCAGTCCGGCGGTCTTGATGGCGTCCTTCTCCGCGGCCACCAGGGTGGCCAGTGCCTCGGCGCGCTCGGTGAAGGCCGCGACATTGGGAATGCCTGCGTTCTCCGCGAACGGCTTGCGCCAATCGTGGAACTGGACCTTGCCCAGACCGCTGGCTGGACCCTGGTTGAAGAGGAACTCGTCGTCGCGCGCTTCCAGCTGCACTCCGGGGACCGGGAGGTCCTGCGAATGGTGCAGGTAGGCGGGCATGAACTTGAGGATCAGTGCCAGGTTGACGGCCACCGTGCCCTCAAGCTTGGGCAGCCCCGCCACGTCGATACGTGCCGCGGTGGTGTAGGTCTCGGCCTCGAATGCCTTGGCCGACATGACATCCCCCAGTAACGCCAGTACCTTCTCGGCCTCGGTGGTGGCCTTCATCTTGGTGACCGGGTTGAACAGCAGGTAGCGCCGGTCCTCGGGGCTGGCGGTACGGAAGTAGTCCACGGCACGCTCGCTGAACAGCTTCATGCCCATCAACCGGGCATAGGCATCCACGAACTCGCGGCGCACATGGTCGAACTTGGTGACCGGGTTGCCGTACAGAATGCGGTTGTGCGCGTGGGTGACGGACTCGTACAGAGCGTGTGTCGAGAGGCCGATGCCGCCGAAGCATAGGTTGAACTTGCCGATGTTGACGGTGTTGAGTGCCGCGCTGAAGGCGTCCGCGCCGACATGCAGGATGTCGTCTTCGCTCACCGGGTAGTCGTTGAGCTCGAACTCGGCGACATACATCTGGGACGGCACGACATTCTTGATCACCGTGTAGTTGGGGTGCTCGCTGTCGGCGAGGAAGAAGACGTATTGGTCCAGGCCGTCGCGGCCCTGAACGCGGCCGAACACCGAGACGATGCGGGCGCAGTTGCCGTTGCCGATGTAGTACTTGCGACCGGAGGCCTTGTATCCCCCGCCTTCGACGGGGGTGAGTACTAGGTCGGTGGAGTAGATGTCGGCGCCGTGGGCCTGCTCGGACAGGCCGAAGGCCGCCACGGCACCGCCGTCAAGCAGGTCGGCGGCACGCTTGCGGGGGTCGGTGTTGGTGCTCTGCCACACCGGTCCGAGCCCGAGCACTGTCACCTGCCACGGGTACCAGTAGTTGAGGCCGTAGAAGCCGAGGATCTCGGAGAGCTTGGCCACGCGGGCGGTGTCCCAGCGCTTGTCGGCGTTCCCGGCGCCGTCGGCGGCCGGGGTGAGGAAGGTGGCGAACAGTTTCTCGCGCGCCGCGAAGTCCAGGAAGTCCTGGTAGAAGACCTTGTCGACATAGTCCTTGAGTAGGCGGGTTTTCCCGCGTTCTTCGAACCAATCGACGGTTGCCTTCAGGAGCCGACGTGTCTCGCCGTCGAATTCGGCGAAGTCGTCCTGGGTGGGGTGAAGCAGTTCGGTCTTGGGCGCAGTTCTAAGTTCCTGACTCACGGTCAGGAACTTACCAGTGCGTCAGTTTGGATAGGGAGGGACGGGAAACTGAACGCTCGGTGCACAACTGTCGGATCGTCAGTTGACGCCGCGGACGCTGCGGCAATCCGGCTGATCAAGTTCGTGAAGACACTGACGGTGCCGTCGCCGTCCGAGCCGGGCCAGGGCCATCAGTGCGAGGTCGTCGGCGTCCATCGCGGGCCGGTGCGGCACGTAATCGTCGAACAGGGCCACCTCGACGCCTTGCCTGTGCAGGTCGTCGCGGATGCCCGTCGTGAACGTTGAATCGGCTCCGCGAGGCTGAGTGTGGTGCGCCATCCCTCGCGTTGCCAACGATCTCACCATGATGACGCCGCCTTGACCGCGGTCGGCGATTCTGTGTCCGAATCGATGGCACAGGTAGAGCGTCCGCATTCGATTCAGGTCGGATTCGCCGAAACGGCTGCTGCCGGTGTCCTCGTCGGTGACGCACACCAACAGGCCCACGTCGATGTCGTCGGTGGCACCGGCGAGCTCCCCGGTGAAGACGTCGGGCGAAGTGGTGCGCACGCTGACCCCGGCGGTCACTGCCAGCGTGTACGCGTCGGCCCTGCCGCCATGCGCTGCCAGGACGATGTTGATGCCGTTCGCCGCGATATGGCGCGCGAATGCGGTCGCTGTTTCTGTCTCTCCGGCCGCAATAACGGCCCACGGGCCGTACCGTGATCTTGGTAGTGCGGCTAGCTGTTTTCCAAAGGAATGCATGGATCAATCCACCGGGTAGCTAGTAGTTGATTATTGTATGTCTTTATCGGATTTGATATATCAAATCCGATAGCAAATCGTAGCACTCTGCTACCAGATTGGGACGCGAATGACGAAGCCCGCACCCGCTGTTGTGCGGGCCACGCAGATCTTGGATCACTTGGCGGCACGACCCACCCAACCCAGATCGATGACCGAGATCGCCGAAGCGGTGGGTGTCAATGCGGCATCCACTCTCGCGATACTTCAGGCGCTGACGGACGCGGGCTTTCTGGAGCGCCATCCCCGGCATAAGACGTACTCGATAGGTCCGGCACTACTTATCGGCGGTCATGCGGCGCGTGCGCGCTTCGCCATCGCCGCGGCGGCGGACCGCGAGGTCGCAGAGCTTGCAGACCACTTTGCCGCGCTGGCCACGATGGCGATGGTCATCGGCGACGATGTGGCGGTCATCTCGTCGTCGGGACGTTCCTCGACGGGGGTCGGCTATCCCGTCGGTAGCCGTGTCCGTTTGGCGGCCCCGGCGGGGATCATCTTCATGGCATGGGCTGAGGATTCCCTGGTTCGGCGATGGCTGGAAAACGCCGGAGCGAGGGTGTCTGATTCGCGATGGGTGCGCGTCTCGGCCATGTTGGCGCGGGTGCGTGCAGACGGGTTCTATGTCGCGCGCCAGAGCATGTATGTGGATCAGTACTACTCACTCGCCAGTGCGCTGGCGGGAGGGCGCCGCCAAGCTGACCAGCGAACTCTTGATCTCATGGTGGACATGATGAGCGAACCAGCCGACTTGGCCGAGCCGTGCCGGATCGGGTTCTTGGGTGTTCCCGTCTTCGGCGATGACGGCGAGGTGGTAGCGGTTCTCGGCGCGCTGGGGCCACCGGAATTGATGGACCGCGCGGCGGTATTGGAGGCCGCGATTCGTCTGGGTCATTCCGCCGATCACATCCGCGCGGCGACGCGCGGGTAGGGGTGATCTATCGGGTCGGAATGTTGTGCTCCGGCAGCCCGGTAGCCTGAACTGTTGTGGATCTGGACTGCCAAGCCGACATCGCTGACCTCGACACGACTCTCACCACGGTGGAGCGGGTGCTCGACGTCGACGGCCTGCGCGCCCGGATCAAGACGCTCGAAGAAGCCGCCGCCGACCCGAACCTGTGGGATGACCAGGCGCGTGCCCAGCAGGTGACGAGCCAGCTCTCGCACGCGCAGGGTGAGCTGCGGCGCGTCGAAGCACTCCGGCAGCGGCTCGATGATCTGCCGGTGCTTTACGAGCTCGCTGAGGAAGGTGAAGACGCCTCGGTGGTGGCGGAGGCCGATGCCGACCGCGCCAAGCTGCGCGAGGACATCGAAGCCATGGAGGTCCGGACGCTGCTGTCGGGTGAATACGACGAGCGCGAGGCCGTGGTCACCATTCGATCCGGCGCCGGCGGTGTGGACGCCGCGGACTGGGCCGAGATGCTCATGCGCATGTACATCCGCTGGGCCGAGGCGCACAAGTATCCGGTCGAGGTGTTCGACACCTCCTATGCGGAGGAGGCGGGTATCAAGAGCGCGACGTTCGCCGTGCACGCTCCCTTCGCCTACGGCACGCTGTCGGTGGAGCAGGGCACACACCGGCTGGTGCGCATCAGCCCGTTCGACAACCAGAGTCGGCGCCAGACCTCGTTCGCCGATGTCGAGGTGCTCCCGGTGGTGGAGACGACTGATCACATCGACATCCCCGAAGGCGATCTGCGCGTTGACGTTTACCGATCGAGCGGACCGGGTGGCCAGTCGGTGAACACCACCGACTCGGCGGTGCGGCTCACGCACATTCCGACGGGGATCGTCGTCACCTGCCAGAACGAGAAGTCGCAGCTGCAGAACAAGGTCGCGGCGATGCGCGTGCTCCAGGCCAGGCTGCTGGAGCGTAAGCGGCTCGAGGAGCGCGCCGAGATGGATGCGCTCAAGGGCGATGGCGGCAGCTCATGGGGCACTCAGATGCGCTCCTATGTCCTGCAGCCCTACCAGATGGTGAAAGACCTGCGTACCGAGTACGAGGTAGGCAACCCAGCGGCGGTGCTCGACGGCGACATCGACGGATTCCTCGAGGCGGGCATTCGGTGGCGCAATAGGCGAGATGACTAGCGCCGCCGAGTTCAACGCGGCGGGGCTTCGTCTCGAAGAGCGCTGGAACACCCTGTGGTCCAGCGAGGTTGGTCGCTGGTTACTCGACAGTGGCCTGCAGATCGTCATCGCAGTCTTGGGCGCGATGATCCTTGTCCGCTTCATCAACTGGGGCGCGCACAAGATCACCCGCCGGCTGGACCGCTCGTTCACGCAGAGCGACGCATTGGTGCGCTCCGAAGCCAGTAAGCACCGGCAGGCGCTCGCCTCCGTCGTCTCCTGGATCGTCGTGGTGCTGGTCGTTGTCGTCACCACCGTGCACGTCGTTGGGGTACTGGGCATTTCGATAGGCGGGCTCGCGGGTCCGGCCGCCGTGCTGGGTGGTGCGCTCGGTTTCGGCGCCCAGCGCGTCGTCCAGGACCTGCTGAGCGGATTCTTTCTCATCACCGAAAAGCAGTACGGCTTCGGCGATCTGGTGGAGCTGTACGTGCAGGGGCAGACCACCGAGTCCCGGGGGACTGTCGAGGAGGTCACCCTGCGGGTTACCAAGTTGCGTTCGAGTGAGGGCGAGGTCATCACCATTCCGAACGGGTTGATCGTCAAGGCGGTCAACCTTTCCAAGGATTGGGCGCGCGCGGTCGTCGATATCCCCGTGCCGACGAGCGTGGACCTGGCCCGGGTCAATGATGTGTTGTACGACGTTTGCCAGCAGGCTCTGGTGGATCGCGATCTGTCTCAGCTGCTGCTCGATGCCCCGTCGCTGATGGGTGTGGAGAGCATCGAGGTGGACCGGGTCAACGTGCGCATGGTGGCGCGGTCGCTGCCCGGTAAGCAGTTCGAGGTGGGTCGGCGGCTACGCGCCAAGGTGATCGCGGCGCTGGCCAAGGCGGGCGTGGCGCTGGTGGGGGACAGTCGCCCGGTGGTGCGCACCATGTCGTCGTCGAGCTCCGGAGAGCTCAAACGGGACATCAGACGCGAGGAGGCTCGCGGCGAGGGTGTTGACACCAAGCCGCAACCGATCGTGAAGGACGAGGATCTCACATGAGCGAACCCCGCCAGGAACCGTTGTGGGAGAAGCTCCTGTCCTGGGGAACCAAGATCAGAGCAAAGGCTAGGTTCCGAACCTCGACGGCTGTGCTGATTCTCGCGTTCGTCGCGGCAAGCTGGCTCTACGAAATCAACAAGCCGGAGCCCGCGCCGCCACAGCCGCCTCCCGGATACACCTGGGTGCCCGCGCCCAGCGTCACCACGACCGCGCCGCGGCCCGTGCCGAGCACCACCAGGCGTCCGGTCACCACGACGCCGCCCACCACGACCACGACGACGGAGCCGACGAACACCATCGTCACGACATTCCCGACGTTGACGCCCAGCGGAACACCGCCGACACCCCCGACGACGACCCCGCCTCAGCCGCCCGGATGGTTGCCTCCCTGGGTGGTCCCGCCGCAGCTTCCGCCACTGCCGGGTGCGCCTCCTCCGGCGCCCGCGACCCCCGCGCCGTAGTGCGCCCTCACGGTCGTCACGGGTTTCCCGACTAGACTGGCGTGCCGTGATCAGCCTCGACAAGGTAACCAAGCTCTACAAATCGTCGGCTCGGCCCGCGTTGGACAACGTGAGCCTCGAGATCGACAAGGGTGAGTTTGTGTTCCTCATCGGTCCTTCGGGTTCGGGTAAGTCGACATTCATGCGGCTGCTGCTGGGCGAGGAGCTGCCCACCAAGGGCGAAATCCAGGTTTCCAAGTTCCATGTGAACAAGCTGCGCGGCCGCGAGATCCCGCACCTTCGGCAGACGATTGGCTGTGTGTTCCAGGACTTCCGGCTACTCCAGCAGAAGACGGTGTACGAGAACGTGGCCTTCGCGTTAGAGGTGATTGGCAAGCAGACGGACATCATCAACCGCATCGTTCCCGAGGTGCTGGAGATGGTGAACCTGACCGGCAAGGCCAGCCGGTTGCCCTCGGAGCTGTCCGGTGGCGAGCAGCAGCGCGTCGGCATCGCGCGCGCGTTCGTCAACCGTCCGCTGGTGCTGCTGGCCGACGAGCCGACCGGGAACCTGGACCCGGAGACCAGCGAGGACATCATGGCGCTGCTGGAGCGGATCAACCGCACCGGTACTACCGTGCTGATGGCGACCCACGACCATCACATCGTCGACTCGATGCGCCAGCGCGTGATCGAGTTGGAACTGGGCAAGCTGATCCGCGACGAGCAGCGCGGTGTCTACGGGGTAGATAGGTAAGTGGAATAGAACATGCGTTTTGGATTCCTGTTCAACGAGGTCCTCACCGGCCTGCGCCGCAACGTGACGATGACGGTGGCGATGATCATCACGACCGCCATCGCGATCGGGTTGTTCGGTGGTGGTCTGCTGGTGATATCGCTTGCCAAGAACTCGAAGGCCATCTACTTGGACCGTGTGGAGACGCAGATCTTTCTCACCGAGGACCTGTCGGCCAGCGACACCAACTGCAGTAGCGATATCTGCAAAAGCCTGCGCGACGAGATCGAGAAGCGTTCCGACATCAAGTCGGTGCGTTTCGTGAACCGTGAGGACGCGTACGCGGACGCCGAGAAGCGGCTGCCACAATTCCGGGACTTGATGAAGGACGTGAGTAAGGACGCGTTCCCCGCCTCCTTCATTGTCAAGCTCAAGAACCCGGAGACGCACGCGGATTTCGATGAGTCTTTCGTCGGCAAGCCCGGTGTGAAGGGCGTGCTCAATCAGAAGGATCTGATCGATCGCTTGTTCGCGGTCCTGAACAGCCTGCGTGATGCGGCGTTCATGATCGCGCTGGTGCAGGCCGTCGGTGCGGTTCTGTTGATCGCCAACATGGTTCAGGTCGCCGCATATACGCGGCGCACCGAAGTGGGCATCATGCGGTTGGTGGGGGCCACTCGTTGGTACACACAATTGCCGTTCCTGTTGGAGGCGGTGATCGCTGCCCTTGCCGGTGTATTGCTGGCGGTGATCGGTCTGATCGTGGCGCGGGTGACCATCCTCAACGGGGCGCTGGAACAGTTCATTCAGGCCAACCTGATTGCCCCGATCACCTACGGGGATGTGTTCCTCGCGTCGATTCAGATGGCCGCGCTAGGCATTCTGCTGGCCGGGGTGACCGCATATGTGACTTTGCGTCTGTATGTGCGTAGATAGGTCCTGGCGATGAGTAAAAAACCAACCGACGGGCGCCAGATCATCGCGTCCAATCGCAAGGCGCGGCACAACTATTCGATTCTCGATGTGTACGAGGCCGGGGTGCAGCTGGTGGGCACCGAGGTCAAGAGCCTGCGTGAGGGCAAGGCCTCCCTGGTGGATGCGTTCGCCACCGTCGACGACGGCGAGGTCTGGTTGCGCGCGTTACATATCCCGCAGTACGACCACGGCACCTGGACCAACCATGCGCCGCTGCGGAACCGGAAGCTGTTGCTGCACAGAGCGCAGATTGATCAGCTGGTCGGCAAGATTCGCGATGGCAACCTCACGCTGGTGCCGTTGTCGCTGTACTTCCTGGACGGCAAGGTCAAGGTGGAATTGGCCTTGGCGCGCGGTAAACAGTCGCACGACAAGCGTCAGGACCTGGCCAAGCGGGACGCCACCCGCGAGATCACCCGTGAACTGGGGCGTCGCGCAAAAGGCATGTAGCTCACACGGATTCGAGGACGGTGGCCGGTTGGTGCCTGCGCTGGCGTTCGACGGTGATCAGGTAGAAGACCCACGCGAAACTCGTGAAGAGGCTCGAGACGAAGTAGAGCCATGGGCGCCGAGCCCTTCGCGCCGAGACCGAGGTTGTGGCGGATTCGTCTCGCATCTTTTCGCCACAACCTCGGTCTCGGCGATCGCTAGAAGGCGCGGCTGCCGATTGGGGATAGCACGAATCCGTGCGGACTGTCGCCGGTGAAGTTGGTGGGCAGTATGCAGATCGTCTCGCGCTGATCGCTCACGCCGCACGTGATCATCTTGTTGGTGGACTTGAGGCTGTAGGTGATCTTCTGGCCGGCGGTCAGCGGGCGATAGGCGCTGGGGTCGATGGGCGCCGGGCCTGCCGGTGAGGCGTCGGGCCGCGCGACAATCTCCTGCTGGCCTAGGTCGGGCATGTGGGTCAGGCTGCCGGCCGGGGTATTGAGCGACACCGCGGCGATGTTCTCGTCGCCCGGGACGCCGGGGAGCTTGCCCCAGCACGTGCCCTCGAGACCGGTGGCCCGGGAGTTCGAGGTGATGCGGCAGCGCAGGCCGTCCGGGGTGAGGAACTGCACACCCGTCGTGGCGTATGCGGAGTACGTCTCATAGGCGGTGGGCTCGACCGGTGCGTAGCCGTCAAGGTTGGGTACCGACGGATCCGCAGACGCCTGAGCAGCGAATACGGTCGCGCTGGCCATAGCGGCGGCGTAGGTACTCAGCAGCATGCGCATGGTGGTAACTCCCCAAGATTCGGCGATTTCCCGCACGTTACCGTGGCATGGCCGGGTAATTCGGTGGCTTCGTAGATCTGCGGCGGTAGGATGGAGTGTCCCACCGAGGGTCGGCGGGATGACGGGGCTGAAAGGTTTCGACAGCGAGTCTCGACTTAAGGGAAGCGTGCCGGTGCAGGCAAGAGACCACCGTAAGCGTCATTGCAACCAATTAAGCGCCGATTCTCATCAGCGCGACTACGCACTCGCTGCCTAAGCGACTGCGTGTCTGTCAGACCGGGACCTCCCGCGGCCCGGACCCTGGCATCAGCTAGCGGGATCAACCGGTGGTTTCGGCCGCGGAAGCCACCGGGACATCAAACAGCGGCTGGGATCGTCATCTCGGCTTGTTCGCGGGACCGAGAGATCCAAGTAGAGGCATAGCGAACTGCGCACGGAGAAGCCTTAATGAACGGCCGTTGGACCCGGGTTCAATTCCCGGCAGCTCCACAAGTGAAGACCCCCCGAATTTCGGGGGGTCTTCGTGTTTGGGAATGGCCGTCGTTACGAGAACGGCCTAGAGCCGGTGAGACGCTGCCTGGTGCTTAGGTTCCTTTCGGCAGGGGCTGGCGGTGACGAAAGCCTCTGAGATCGAGAATACCGGCGGGGGTATGTTTCGGTTGAAAGAACGGGAGTACCACCGGTATTGCCGAGGAGGAAATAAGAATGCCCCCGCGGCGGTTCATATACCCATACGGGTATAGGTAAGGGTGCGCGCTCCGGTATCGAGAGAAAGAAGGCCGCGATGATCCTGAAGCAGTACTATCTAGCCTGCCTCTCCCACGCTTCGTACCTGGTTGGTGACGAAACCACCGGCCGCGCAGTCGTTATCGACCCGCAGCGTGACGTGGCCGAGTATGTCGCAGACGCAAAAAAGCACGGTTTGACCATTGAACTAGTCATCGAGACTCACTTTCACGCGGACTTCTTGTCCGGCCACCTCGAGCTTGCGAAGGCGGCCGGTGCCAAGATCGTCTATTCCTCGGTCGCCGAGACCGAGTTTGAGTCGATGGGTGTCGCCGATGGCGAACAGTATTCGCTCGGCGACGTTACGCTGGAGTTCCGCCACACACCCGGGCATACCCCGGAGTCGATGAGCGTGGTCCTCTACGAGCACGCAGGCGACACCGTGCCTTGCGGGGTGATGACTGGGGACACCCTATTCATAGGAGACGTGGGTCGACCCGACCTGCTGGCGTCTATTGGCTTCACCCGCGACGAGCTCGCCGACAAGCTCTACGACTCGCTGCATGACAAGCTGATGACGTTGCCTGATGAGACCCGGGTGTACCCCGCCCATGGCGCGGGCTCGGCGTGCGGCAAGAACCTTTCCACGGACCTGTGGTCGACGATGGGGGACCAGAAGGCGACGAACTACGCGCTGCGGGCACCTGACAAAGCGACCTTTATGAACCTTGTCACCGAGGGGCAACCTCCCGCGCCAGGCTACTTCGTCTACGACGCGATCCTCAACCGTAAGAACCGCGGGCTGTTAGACGAGGGCAAGATGCCCACGGCGATGTCCTATGACCAGGTCCGTGCGGCGATCGAGGGCGGTGCTGTCCTGGTGGACGGCCGCACCCCCGAGGAGTTCGCTCAGGGTCATTTGCGCCACGCGATCAACATCGGACTGGAAGGGCGCTACGCCGAGTTCGCGGGCTCCGTGGTGCCATCTGATGTGGATATTGTTCTGTTCACCGAGCCCGGTCAGGAGCTCGAAGGGAAGAATCGTTTGGCCCGCATTGGGTTTGACCGGGTGATCGGCTACGTGGCAGAGCCCTACCAGGTGATGTTCGCTCACCGCGGCGACGTCCAGATGGCATCGAGGTTGACGGCCAAGTCATTTGACGAGCGCGCCTCGCGAATCGCAGACCTGCAGATTATCGACGTTCGTAACCAGGGGGAGGTGGAGGCCGGATCCATCCCGAATGCGATTTCGATCCCCGTAGGCCAACTGCCGACTCGGCTAGTGGAGCTTGACGCTACCAAGCCGACGGTCGTCTATTGCGCAGGTGGTTATCGGTCGTCGGTTGCGGCAAGCCTGTTGCGGCAGAACGGTTTCGTCGATGTGAGCGACATCCTGGGCGGTTTCGGCGCCTGGGAGGAAGCCGCGCAGAACGCCTGACCGAACGTGATGTTCAAGGGATTGGTCTAGTAATTCGATTGCTACATAAGAAAGGACTCTCAATGGCAATTAAAAATCTGACCGCCGCCGATTTCGAGGCGACAGTTATCGCCAGCCCCATCGTGATCATCGATTTCTGGGCCTCGTGGTGCGGGCCGTGCCGCGCGTTCGCTCCGGTCTTCGATCGCTCGTCGCAGCGACACCCCGACGTCGTGCACGCCAAAGTGGACACCGAAGCCCAGCCCGATATAGCGGCTGCTGTGGAAATCCAGGCGATCCCGACGATCATGGCGTTTCGAGACGGCGTCCTTGTCTACCGTCGGCCCGGTGCTATGCCGGCGGCTGCCCTGGAAGACCTCATCGCCAGGATCAAGGCCCTCGATATGGCAGAGGTCCGCGACAAGGTCGTCGCCAAAGATGCTCCATCTAGATAAATCAGCTCGCCCCGATCCGTTGAGGACGCAACAATGTGCTATCCCGAGGAATGTCGCCGTTTGGCGAAGTCGGTTGGGGTTGGGTGCGGCCATCACGTCGATGACGTGATGCGCTCGATACCCCGCCGCAAAGACGTACCTGCGGAAGGGATTCCGCATAGCAGCAAGCCTTTGCGCTGCCCCTGACTCCTGAGGCGGCGAGATGAAGTCTGGTCGAGATGAACAAACATCAACAAGAGGAACCCGCATGACTACTACCGAAATCGCCGCCGCCGCGACCAACATGCCGCGAATCGGTGACCCGGCACCGAAATTCACTGCACAAACGACCCAGGGCCGGATCAACTTCCCAGCCGACTATGCGGGAAAATGGGTCATCTTCTTCTCCCACCCCGCCGACTTCACCCCAGTGTGTACCAGTGAGTTCATCACGTTCGCGAGTATGCGGGATCAGTTCGCTGCCTACCACACGGAGCTGGTCGGGCTATCGGTCGATGGGCTCTACAGCCACATCGCATGGCTACGAACCATCAAGGAGAAGATCACCTACCGCGGCATGAAGGACGTCGAGGTTTCGTTCCCGCTGATCGAAGACGTCTCGATGGAGATCGCCCGCAAGTACGGGATGATCATGCCGGGCGAGGATTCGACAAAGGCTGTCCGGGCGGTGTTCGTCGTAGATCCCGAAGGCACGATTCGCGCGATCATCTACTACCCCCTTAGTCTCGGCCGCAACTTCGACGAGCTGCTGCGCGTCATCCAAGCCCTGCAGACAGCCGACCACTTCTCAGTAGCGACGCCAGCGGACTGGCGCCCGGGCGATCCTGTCATCGTCCCGCCTGCGGGCTCGTGCGGCATCGCCAATGAGCGGATGGACGGCCACGTCGACGGTATCGAGTGTGAGGACTGGTTCTTCTGCACAAAAACTATCTCGGCGCAAGAGGTCGAGTCCGCTATACGTGGGGCCAACTAGGACATAGGAACTCCATCGTGAGGAGGATCGACCCGCGGGACTGTGAAGGGAGTTGGACATGGCACTGGCTTTGTCGGCCACGCTAAGCGCCTCTTTTGAGGAGGCTGTGGAAATGACCCGAAAGGCGCTGTCTGGGGAGGGTTTCGGAGTCCTTACCGAGACTGACGTTAAGGCTACGCTGAAGGCGAAGTTGGGCGAAGACATGGAGAACTATCTAATCCTCGGGGCGTGCAACCCGGTACTGGCGCACCGCGCGATCAACGTGGACCGACAGATCGGGTTGTTGTTGCCATGCAACGTGGTAGTGCGATCAGACCCCAGCGACGACGGGGTCGTGATCGTGGAGGCGATGGACCCTCAGATCATGGTTCAGGTGGCTGATCGGCCAGGCTTGCGCGAGGTCGCCGACGCAGCCGCCATCAAGCTCAGGGCGGCAATCGCCGCGTTATCTCACACCCCACTGGCGAACTAATCGAAGTCCCGCGATTTGCGGGCGAGAATCGAACCAAAGTGAGCATCGGAATTGCCCTCGCACTCGGTGCCGTCATCGGCGTGCTGCTGGGCTTGCTCGGCGGCGGCGGGTCAATTCTGGCAGTGCCAGCGTTGGTCTACGTGTTGGGGCTCGGTATCGAACAGGCGATTCCGATATCCCTAATCGTAGTCGGTATCGGCTCGGCGGTCGGTGCGCTTCCGAAGGTACGCACAAACCAGGTGCAGTGGCCACTGGCCGGGATCTTCGCCGCGGCTGGTATACCCGCCACCTTCCTCGGCGCGGCCATCGGCAAGCACCTGCCGCAACCGATCCTCCTCATCGGCTTCGCATTGGTGATGGTCGTGGCCGGAATTCGGATGCTCCAGGACAATGGGAGTACCGGCACCGCCTGCACGGTCGGTGACTCCGGCATCAACTGGCGCCGCTGTGCACCGCGATCTATCTCGGCAGGGTTACTTGTAGGTCTGTTGACAGGGCTGTTTGGTGTCGGCGGCGGCTTTCTAATCATCCCGGCGTTGGTGCTGTTACTCGGAGTCGAGATGCCGATCGCCGTCGGTACTTCGCTGCTGATCATCGTCGCCAACTCTGCCGCCGGTGTCGTCGTCCATCTGGGCGGTGCCAGCATCGATTGGTCGATCACCACGGCATTCGTCGGCACCGCGATCCTTGGCTCGCTTATCGCGGGCCACGTCGGCACCAAGCTGGATACCGGTCGACTTCAGCGCTGGTTCGCATACTTCGTGTTTGCCGTAGCGGCCTACGTATTGACTGACACAGTCTTCCTCCGTTAGCAGCACTGGCGACGCGGCGGTCGCTCTACTTTGCCGCGCGTTTGCATGCCACCGTGATGTAGGCGATCTGGTGGTCCACGTCATGGCTCCACGTAACCCCTCCGCGGGTACCGGCGCCGTCGCCGACGCCGCCACCTGCCTTGGACTGCGTGGTGGTATCCGCCCACACTGCCGGGCCGATCCGCGTGCCGACAACCGATCCGGCGTCCAAGGGGCAGTTGCCGATTCGCTCGTACTGAACTTTATAGCCCTGTGATTGGAGTTGTGCGCCGAGTTCGCTGGGTGTCTGAGGGGATTTGGGTCCCGCAGATGCGGGCGGCGCGTACAGCAATGCGAGCGAAGTGCACGCCGCGGCCGTCAGGCCGAGCGTAGATTTGGACATGCCACACCTTCCTGGAGTGGTTCTGAAGGCGTTGGCGGCGGGAGAATTTGGCGAGACGACCGCCGCCAACGTTTCTGTGAGATTGCACCGTTACGCACAACGGCAGCTGAGCTCCATGCATTCCCCGATGGGTGACGCCACGCTTACGTAGCCGTTCTCTGGGGTACGGATGTACTCCAGATATGGCTTGCTGCTTTCGAATCCGACGTTGTCGGCGATGACGAGCGCGCCCGGCGCCAGCTTGTCCTCGAGGATCTTGAGAATGGGCAAGTCGAGGTCGGGCCAGCCGTCGAGCAGCAGAAACTCGATCGGTCCGTGGATTGTCTTCAGCGTCTCGCGGGCATCACCCTCCAGGATGGTGATGAGGTCGGACACCCCGGCCTCGGTGAAGGTCGCGCGTGAGGCGGCGATCTTCGCGGTGTTCATTTCCGTGGTGATGATCCGGCCAAAGCCGTTGTCGCGAACGGCGGCGGCCGAATGCAGGGTCGAGATCCCGTACGACAGGCCGTACTCGACGATGGTCTTGGGCTTGGTGGCACGGACCAGGCTGTAGAGGAGCCGTCCTGCATCGGGTGCGACGGGCACATAGATGTTCTGGAACAGTTTGACGCGCTCCTCGACGGACTTCTCGTGGAAGGTGGTCCGGTCTGCGGGGAGTGCATCGCGCGAGGCGTTCTCGAAGAGTCGGCCCACGATGGTGGCGAATTCGGGTTCATGAAGTGTCGTTGTCATGGCATTTAGAATAGACGCAACGTCTCGTCTAGTCTAGGGTGGTGATTCGATGAACGTTGTGAGTGAGCCGGCGAAGCCCCGCGAGGCCGACGATGCGCGCCGTCATTTCGGAAACCGGCATGGCCGCAGTGAGGCCGCGCGTGAGGCCGTCATTCACGCCGCCGACGATCTGCTGGTCGCCAAGGGCTATGCCGGAGTGACCATGGAAGGCATCGCCAAGGCCGCGGGGGTGGCCAAGCAGACCGTCTACCGCTGGTGGAGTTCGAAGGCGGACGTGCTGATGGACGTCTTCCTGGAAGACGCCGCCTTCCAGTTGGATCCGTCCGATCTGGGCAGCCTCGAGGCGGACCTGCGGCACCATGTGGCCGCCATCGCGCGGTTCCTCACGACTGATGATGCCGGCGCGGTGTTTCGGGCTCTCATTGGCCAGTCGCAGCATGACCCACAGCTCGCGGACACATTCCGGGCGCGCTATCTAGGCGAACAGCAGGCGCGCGACCAGATTCCGTTCGCTCGTGCGGTGCGGCGGGGGGAACTGCCCGCTGGTGTGGATGTCGCTCGTCTGGCCGAACAGTTGGTCGCGCCCCTGTACTACCGGGTGATCGTGACCGGGGGGGAGGTCGACGGCGAGTTCCTGGATTCGCTCGTCGACGAGTTTCTGCGCCGGCTGGAATAATGTCAACTAGGCTGACATTATTCACGGCATGACCGAATTGAATGATCCCGCAGACTTCCATGCCAATGTCATGGCCCAGATTCGCGAAACCGGTGGCGCTGATGGCTTCTTCGCGCAGTTCGACATGCTCATCTTGCATACCGTCGGCGCGAAGTCGGGCGAGCCGCGTCAAAACCCGATGGCCTACCAGCCGGGCGAAGGGGGCGGCGAGTTCTATGTGTTCGCCTCCAACAACGGGCGGGACAGTAGCTCCGCCTGGTACTACAACGCGCTGGCCAATCCCGAGAAGGTGTCAGTCGAAATCGGTGCTGACCACTACCCGGTGACGGTGCGCGATGTGGTGGGTGAGGAGCGCGACCGGATCTACGCGCGCCAGGCGGGGCGCTTCGACAACTTCGCTGAGTACGAACGCAAGACCACCCGGGTGATCCCGGTGCTGGGGCTCACGCGCGCGGATTAGCGAGCGGCCCTGGCGCATTCACGCCTGTCTCACAGTGAAGGCTGATGAGGACTCGCCGGAGAGTCCGAGGCGCGCTTGACGCGTTTTGAACGGATCGTCCACAACAATAGTCAACTGTTATGGGCGAGCTGGATTCTGGTGAGGCGCAGCGCTGGGTGCTGGAGAAGGGGCGCCTGGCCGTCGGTATCGCTGCGGCATTTGTCATGGCCATCACGGGCTTTGGCTGGGCCGGATATAACACGGCGGTAGGGCAGATCATCACCTCACACGTGTTACCCGGGGTGCTGACTCCTGTCGGCGAAGACCAGAACATCCTGCTCATGGGCCTGGATAGCCGGCTCGACCAGAACGGGCAGCCGCTGCCGCAGGACATGTACGACGCGCTGCATGCCGGTGACGAGACGTCCGGTGGGTACAACGCGAATGTGCTGATTGTGGTGCATATCCCGGGCAACGACGGTCCCATCACTGCGGTGTCGATCCCGCGCGACGACTATGTGGACCTGGCGGGCTGCCCCGGGGCGGTGTGCAAGGGCAAGATCAAGCAGGCCTATGGATTTGCCTACCAGCAGGCGCTGGACAGGCAGGCCGGCGGTGGTTCGGACGCTGCGGGCGCCAACGATCTGACCGCCCGTGAGCAGGCCGCCCGTGAGGCTGGGCGCAAGGCTCAGATCGACACGGTGCGTGACTTCCTCGGCGTGCCGATCGATCACTTCGTGGAAGTGACCCTCGCCGCGTTCTTCCAGATCGCCAAGTCGGTGCAGCCCATCACCGTGTGTCTGAACCACGACACGGTCGACGAGTTCTCCGGCGCCAACTTCCACGAAGGTGTTCAGCAGATCGACGCAGCCCAGGCGATGGCCTTCGTCCGGCAGAGGCGTGACGAGAACGACGGATCGTTCACAGATATGGACCGCACCCGTCGCCAGCAGGCCTTCCTGGTGTCGTTGTTGACCGCGGTGCGCAAGGGTGGGGCGATGTCGAATCCGGCCGCGGTGCGCAACGTCCTGAACGTCGCGCACGAGAACGTCGCGATTGACTCTGGCCTCAACATCGTCGACTTCGCCGCGCGCGCCTCGACATTGACCAAGCGGCCCATGTCTCTCTACACGCTGCCCATCTCCGACTTTGGCCAGGATTCGAACGGTTCGGACGTCAATATCGTGGACCTCCCGACGATCCGGCAGATCGTCCACGATCGCTTCTTCGCCGATATCGCCCCCGCGCCGCCCACCGCGGCTGCGGTGGCCCCCGCGGCCCCGCTGCCGGCGCCTGTGGTGCTCAACGTCGTCAACGCGACAGAGCGCGACGGGCTGGGTGCGGCCATCGAAGATGCCTTTACGGCCCGGGGATTCACGCGTGGTCGCGCGACGACGGCCGAGGCGATGTCGACCGAGAGCTCGATTGTCTATGGCTCAGGTGCCCAAGAGGGCGCGCAGGCGCTCGCCGATCAACTGCATCTGCCCATGACGGAATCCGGTGCGGTCGCCCCCGGAACTGTTCAGCTGACGGTGGGCTCGCAGTTTCCCGCGGACGACTACATCGCACATCACAGCGTCGGCAAGAAGGGCGACTCGTCAGCGGATGCCAATTCGACCGACGTCTTGACCGCGGTTGCCGCGACGGGAACGGGCGTGCAGGCGCCGGCGCCAACGGACTTGAGTCAAATGGGCGCGGACGGCGTCGCGTGCGTCAAGTGAGCTGATCACCCGCCCGCCGCCCGCGCGGAACCGAACGTGCAATGCATGCACATCCCCGACGAGATCCGGTGCCGGACCGTCGGTCCTCGATCAGCACGGTGCCATCGGGTCCGGTGAGTAGTGGCCCAAAGGGCGAGTCGCCGGCATCGAGCGCCTCGGCGGCGCAGGTGTCGGATGTCGTTGTCGTCCAAGGCCTTCCCATCGCAACCGGGGGCAATTACCAGGCATTCTGGCTGAACCCCATAAACTGTACTTATGCCTCTTCCTCCGGGCACACCCGACCTCGACGTGCTGGACCTGCTGGTGTCCGTCGCTGAGACGGGCAGCCTCGGAGCGGCGGCGCGCCAGCACGGCATTTCACAGCCCGCGGCCAGCATGCGTGTCCGGGCGCTGGAACGGCGCCTTCGGTTGGTACTCCTGGAGCGTGGCCCCACCGGATCGCGGCTCACCGATGCCGGGCTGGCCGTCATCGGGTATGCGACGCCAGTGCTCGCGGCGGCACGAGAGTTTGTCACCGGTGTGGCCGCGTTACATTCCGGCCAGGCGCCGCGGCTGGTGGTCGCCGCCTCGCGCACCATCGCCGATCATCGGATTCCATTGTGGCTTACCGTCCTTCGCTCGCGGCATGCGGATGTCGCGGTATCGCTGGAAGTGGGTAACACCCAACAGGTCTGTGAGTTGGTGCGGGCCGGTGGCGCGACCCTGGGTTTCATCGAGGGGCCGCACGCCCCGGCCGGATTGGGTGGGGAAGTGCTGGGCGCCGACGAACTGGTCGTCGTGGTGGGGCCGGGACACAAGTGGGCTCGGCGGCGTAAACCCGTGACGCTGCGCGAACTTGCCACCACCCCGCTTCTCATGCGCGAGCCGGGCTCCGGTACCCGCGACACCGTCTGGGAGGTGCTCAGTCAGGTGTGCCAGCCCGCGACGCCGGCGGCAGAACTGGGCTCGGCAGCGGCAATCAAGGCCGCGGCGGCAACGGGTTTGGCGCCGGCGGTGATCAGCCGTCTCATCGCTGCCCCCGAACTGTCCGCGGGCACTCTCTGTGAGGTCGCCCTTGCCCAGGAGATGGTGTTCACGCGTCAGTTCCGGGCGGTATGGATGCCGGGGTCTCCGCCGACGGGACCGGCGCGGGCATTGGTTGACCTGGCGTCCTCCGTCGATTAGGACGCCAGCGCCCGCAGGTAACGACGACGGAAGACCCGCTGCGCCACCAGGAGTATCGGGAAGATTCGTCGCCAGAAGCCTGCTGGGGCGGCCCGCGTCAGCGAGCGCAGCGTGAGAAACACCGTGCCGTCGCCGTTCTGATGCACGATGAATGCCTCTTCGCCCGATACGGGATGGCCCGGTAGCGTGCCGTACGCAAACCCGCAACGGTCGTTGGTGTTGGCCACGGCCACGATGCGCACCGGCTCGTGAACGCTGAACCGGCCCCACCCGAAGCTGATCTGGAACTCGGCGCCTTCGCTCACGGTCACCTCCGGATTCACCCGGAAGCCGCTGCGCTGCTTGACACCCCACGCCAGTACGGCCTGCGAAGCCTTCCGCCATGCCTCGTCGCCGTGTCCGATGGGGACGGTCTGTTCAAATCGCCGTAGCCCGGACGGTGTGGCGGCCCAGGTGCTTTCGCCCGGGCGGGTAACCCCCGCGGGCCCGTAGGTGAGGGGCCCGGAGCTCATCGCACCCTGCCAAGCCGTCGCGGTGTGAGATCGTCGAACGTCACTGCCTCGCCGCAATTCTCGCAGGTCGGCTGGACACGCAGTACCGACCCGCATCGGTGTTCCCAGACGCTCGGTGGGGGGCCCTGTGTGACGAACGTGTCACCCCAATCCATCAGGGCGAACAGCACCGGCCGAAGGGCGCGCCCCGATTCGGTCAACAGGTATTCGTAACGGGGAGGGCGCTCTTCGTACTGGCACTTTTCCAGGACGCCCGCGTCCACGAGCTTGCGCAGGCGGGTGGCCAGGATGTCGCGGCTGGCGCCGGTGTTGCGGACGATCGCGTCGAAGCGTCGATTGCCCAGCATGATCTCGCGCAGGGCCACCAGGGTCCAGCGTTCCCCGATCACGTCGAGGGCATTGGCTATCGAACAATCTCTCATAGTAATGAAATCCAACTTAGCACGTTATGTACTTGATCACACTTAGTTGCGAATCCCAACTGACTGGGCGTATACCGGCAGAAGAGGAGTTTCAACGATGAATCCAGGAGGCCTTGCCATGAGAGACGCAGTGATCGTCGACGCGGTACGGACACCCGTGGGCAAGGGAAAGCCGGGTGGGTCGCTCTCCGGTCTGCATCCGGTCGATCTGCACGCGCATGCCATCCGGGCGCTCGTCGAGCGCACCGGGATAGACCCGGCTCTCGTCGACGACGTCATCAGCGGTGCGGTCGGACAGGTGGGGGAGCAGAGCTCCAACACGGCACGGTGGGCGGCACTGGCCGCCGGGTTGCCCGAGACCGTTCCCGCGGTGGCCGTCGATCGCCAATGTGGCAGCAGCCAGCAGGCCATTCACTTTGCTGCGCAGGGGGTCATCGCCGGGGCCTACGACGTGGTGATCGCCTCGGGTATCGAGTCGATGAGCCGGGTCCCCATGGGCAGCCAAAGCTTGGGTAAGGACTTTTTCGGTCCCGAGATCGCCAACCGCTATCCGGAAGGGCTTGTCCCGCAGGGCATCAGTGCTGAGCTGATCGCGGCGAATTGGAACCTGTCGCGTGAGCAACTGGATGCCTTCGCCGCCGAGAGTCATCGCCGTGCCGCTCAGGCCTGGTCCGAGGGTAGATTCGCGCGCGAGGTGGTGTCGATCAAGGCGCCCAATGCCGACGGCGAGTTGATCGAGGTGGCCGCCGACGAATCGGTACGGCCATCGACCACCGTGGACGTCTTGGCCGGGCTCAAACCCGCTTTCCGTAATGAATTGTGGGAGCAGCGCTTCCCGCGGATCGACTGGAAGGTCACGGCGGGCAACTCCTCGCCGATCAACGATGGCGCGTCGGCCGTGCTCATCACCTCCAGTGAGACCGCCAAGCGCCTCGGGCTGACCCCACGGGCCCGTGTGCATTCGGTCGCGGTGGTGGGTGATGATCCGTTGTACATGCTTACCGGAGTCATCCCCGCAACCGCGAAAGTCCTTGACCGCGCTGGTTTGTCGTTGGCGGATATCGACGCCTTCGAGGTTAACGAGGCCTTCGCGTCGGTGGTTCTGGCCTGGCAAGCCGAGACCGGTGCCGACTTGTCGAAGGTCAACATCAACGGCGGGGCGACCGCCATCGGGCACCCGCTTGGTGCCAGCGGTGGGCGGTTGATGACCACCCTGGTATCGGTGTTAGAGCAGACCGGTGGGCGCTACGGCTTGCAAACCATGTGCGAGGCAGGCGGTTTGGCCAACGCGACCATCATCGAGCGGTTGTAGCGCTGTTACGGAAGGGTGGTGCGCATCAACATGACGTTGTACGCCGACCACAGCGACAGGTTGAAGTACAGCTCCTTGCCGGTTGTCCACGGATGCAGGTACGGCGCATAGGGCCCGCCCGGCATCTGTGACTCGGTGACGAGAATCTGTGGCGGGCTCCACGGGCCCTGCGGGGCGGGGGAGGTGGAGAGCAGCACGTCGCCGGACTTGTCGCCGTACATCACCAGGTATTTCTTGAGGTAGGTGTTGTATTGCGCGGACATCTCACCGACCGGGCCGGAGATGATCGGAGTCGCCGCGTTGGGATCGCCCGGTACCCAGGAGCCCCGGTCGGTGTTCCAGAACTCATGCTTGGCGGCGTCGGGCAGGTTCCCGGGCAACGCACGCGACACGAAGCCGGATCCGCTTCGCCCGGAAGGGGTTCCGAAGATGTAGATGCATCCGTCGTTGCCCTTGACGTAGGCGGCCTGCTGAAAGTTCTCATTTCCCGGGGTGAACGGGACCTGGCTGATGGCGTCGGGGGATGCGGGACGGACGCTCTGGGGGAACGTCTTCCAGTTCTGTCCGTTGTCGTTGGACACCGCGGTCGCGGAGTAGTTGGTGGTCCATTCGCCGGCGCTGTCCCAGCTCTTGATGGACATGTAGTTCATGTACTGGGTGCGTCCGACGGAGATGGCGGCCGTGGGAATGATGCCCCGTTCCTGGGCGGCCCACTTGATGGGCGGGATGATCTGCTTGGAGTAGCCCGGGCGTGACTGCGGGGAACCGGCATACGGGTTGGAGGTCGATCCCTCGGCCACCGCGAGACCGCGCGAGAGTGACTTGTCCTGAGTGCGCAGCAGGGTGTTGTACCGCCACTGCTGGCTTCTCATTCCGCAGTATCCGTAGGTGTCGCCAAAGGCCATCAGAACCTGGCGGCCGGCGGAATCGCCGTTGTCCCACATGATTCCGAGGTCGGTTCCGGAGATGCTGAATTTCTGAAGCGTGTTGGCGCCGGTATCCACACCGGTGACCCAGCCGACGACAGAGGTGGAGGGGGAGACGGCGGCTTCGGGGGCAGGGCCGACCGCGGGCGCAGGGGCCGGCGCGACGGCAGCGGCCTGCTGGTCCTGCAGATTGTTCGGTGAGGGCTCGGGCGGGTTGGGCAGGGCGGGGCGCGCCAACTCCTGGGCCCACCCCGGCTTCTTCTTGGCGCTCTGTTGGGGGAGCACTTGCTTGAGGATGGCCAGGGGCAGCTTGCCCAGCTCCGGCAGTGGCGCCTTGTCGTTGGCGCCAGCGGGCCGGCGCCCGATGGGGGGAGCCTGGCCGGGCATGCCGTCGTCGGGGACCGGGGTCGGCGGCTGGAGCCCCGCGGCGGGGCCGGTGCACGGGTCGGCGACGGCCAAGGGCGCGACATCGATCGCGACGCTTGATCCGATAACGGCCGAGGTCAACAAGACCACGGAGATTCGGCGACGCCTCGACATGTCAGACCTTCCCAGGGCAGGACGTCGTTTCGACGTCAGTAACCGACTTCCGTGACGATAGTGGCAGGTGGGGCCAATGTTGCTATTGGTGCATCGATAGGTATGTTCCCGTGACCGGTCCGAAATCCGTCGAGTCGGCGCTCACCGATTTCTGAAGACGATGATCAGTTATCGGATGCCGGGGGTGCTGCTGCTCACGAATTACCTGGATTTCCCCCACTAGCAGCGCGATTGAGGCCCCGGACAGCTATCTTGGCTGCCATGGCTTCAGGGTCGAAGACGCCCACTGTCCGAGTGCGCACTCCCAACGGCATCGTCGAAGGCTTCGTGCGGGGAGGTGTGCGCCGTTTCCGGTCTATTCCCTACGCCCGCCCCCCGATCGGATTGCTGCGCCTGCGCGCACCGCAACCGGCGCTGCCGTGGGACGGAGTGCGCGACTGCACCGAATTCGGCGCGGCGGCCCCACAACAGCGCCGCTACCGGGTGCTGGGCCCCGGACGCGTCCAGCGGGCCAGCGAGGACTGCTTGACGGTCAACGTCGTCACCCCGGACCGCCCGTCCAATGACCCGCTGCCGGTCATGTTCTTCATCTACGGCGGAGGCTATCTGTTGGGCAGCTCGGCCACCCCGCTGTACGACGGCGGCTCGCTGACCCGGCGCGGGTGTGTCTACGTGTCGGTGAACTACCGGGTGGGTGCGCTGGGTGCCCTCGATCTGTCCTCGTTGTCGAACACCGCCCACACGATCGATGGCAACTTGTTCCTGCGCGATGTCGTGCTGGCGCTGCAGTGGGTGCGCGACAACATCACCGCATTCGGCGGCGATCCGAACAACGTGACGATCTTCGGGGAAAGCGCGGGCGCACACTGCGTGGAGACGCTGATGGCGACCCCCGCCGCCGGGGGCCTGTTTCACCGTGCGATCTGCCAGAGCACCGCCAGCGGCATGGCAGTGCCCGCCGAGTCGGCCGCACTGTATGCGCAGAAGTTCGCACGCATCCTCGGTGCCACACCGGAAACGGCCGCGCAGACGGTGTTGCAGACGACGCCCGCTGAACTCGGGGCGGCGCTCAACACCCTGATCGCCGACATCGTGGCGAACATGCCCGGCGGATCGTTCGCGATCGGTCCGTGCATTGACGGCCACTACCTGCCCCGCCATCCCATCGAGGCAATGGAACACGGTGAGGCACATCGTGTTCCGCTGATCGTTGGCCACAATGCCGATGAGGCCAAACTATTCACCCGGGTCCTCAAGATGATGCCGCTGTCCGAGCCCGCGCTGGAGGGAATGCTGATGCGCGGCGGGCCGGTCCATCGTGATCGCATCGTGGCGGCGTATCCGGGGTACCCGGCACGTTCCGCGCGCGTCAAGCTCGCCGGCGATATGAACTTCTCCACGGCGGCCTGGCAAATGGCCGAGGCCCACCATCGGTACGCGCCGGTGTACTTCTACCGGTACGACTACGCCCCCGGGGCGCTACGGATGGCAGGCATGGGCGCCACACATGCCACAGAACTGCTCGCCGTGTTCGATAGTTACCGCGGGGCGATGGGCACCGTGATGGCCGGGGCCATCGGCCGTCGTGATGCAGTGCGGGTCAGCAACGATGTGCAGCGACGCTGGCTTGCGTTCGCACGCAGTGGAATTCCTGGCGACGGCTGGCCCACGTATGAGCCCCCGGATCGCGCAGTAATGGTGTTCGACCATGCCGCCCGGGTAGAGCTGGACCCGGAGGTCACCAGGCGCGTGGCATGGGAAGGCTTCAGTCTCACTCTCTGAATCAGGCATTGTGGGCCAACCGGTTGGTTACCTAGGATGTGCCGATGGCAAAGAAGCCCATCCGTATCAACACCGTCAACGGCGCTGTCGAAGGATTCACCCGGGGCGGCGTGCACCGCTTCCGCGGGATTCCCTATGCGGAACCGCCGGTGGGGCCGCTGCGCCTGCGTGCGCCGCGCCCGGCCCAGCCATGGACCGGGGTGCGCACGTGCCGCAGCTGGGGCGCCGCCTCCATCCAGCAGCATCGCTACGCCATTATCCTGCCGGGCAAGCCCCAGAAGCTCAGCGAGGATTGCCTGACCCTCAACGTGGTAGCCCCGGAGAGGCCGATCAGCGGGCCGCTGCCCGTCATGTTCTTCATCCACGGCGGCGGATACTTCCTGGGGAGCTCGGCCACACCGCTCTACGACGGGGCTAGCCTGGCGCGGCAGGGATGCGTCTACGTCTCGGTCAACTATCGGCTGGGTGCTCTTGGCGCGCTGGATCTTTCGTCGTTATCCGATGAGAAGCACACCATTGATAGCAATCTGTATCTGCGTGACTTGGTGCTGGCGCTGCGGTGGGTGCATGACAACATCGGGGCGTTCGGGGGAGACCCGAACAATGTGACGATCTTCGGGGAGAGTGCCGGGTCGCACGCGGTGAACACCCTGCTTGCGGTGCCCTCGGCGACGGGTCTTTTTCACCGTGCCATCTGTCAGAGCACCGCTACCGGTCTCGTGGTCCGTCCCGAGGACGCCGCCGTCAACGCGCGCCAGTTCGCGACGTACCTCGGCGCGACCGACTCCAATGCCGCCGAAACCGTATTAGCGGCCAAGCCGCGTCAGCTGGTCAAGGCGCTGTTCCGGTTGATCGGAACGGCCAAGCATGTGCCGGGACTATCACTGCGGTTCGGGCCGAGCGTCGACGGCGATGTGCTGCCACTGGACCCGAACGAGGCGATGGAACACGGTGAGGCACATCGCGTTCCGCTCATCATCGGGTACAACGCCGAGGAGGCCACCCTCTTCACCAAGATGCTCAAGATTCTGCCGATCACGGCGCAGGCGCTCGAGCATTCCCTGTCCAAGGGCGGTCCCGAGTATGTGCAGCGGATCGTCAGCGGCTACGACGGCTACCCGTCGGAGAAGGCGCTGCTGCAGCTCGCCGGTGACCTGGCGTTCGGGTCGGCGGCCTGGCGCGTCGCCGAGGCGCACGGCCGGCATGCGCCGGTTTACTTCTATCGGTACGACTACGCCACGCGCGCGCTGCGTCGCTACGGGCTGGGACCCACTCATGCCATCGAGCTGCTCGCAGTCTTCGGTACCTATCGAACCGTGGCCGCGCCGTTCCTGGCGGGCCGCCGTGATCGAGCACAGGCGCGCGCCGTCAGCGACGAGATGCAAAGGCATTGGCTCGCCTTCGCGCGTACCGGGGTGCCTGGTGACGGCTGGCCGACGTACACCGTGCCGGACCGCCAGGTGCTGATCATCGACAGCCCGTCGCGCGTGGAGAGCGACCCCGATGGTGATCGGCGCCCGCTCTGGCAGGACGTCGCCTCCATCGCCTAGCGCGCGTACGGCGGTACGTTGGGCTCATGATCATCGTGACGAGCAACGACATCCCCGGATACAAGATCGCCGCGGTATTTGGCGAGGTCTTCGGCCTGACGGTGCGGTCGCGGCATATCGGTTCAAACCTTGCCGCCTCCTTTAAATCCATCGCCGGTGGTGAGCTCAAGGGCATCACTCAGCTGCTGCACGAGAGCCGTCGTGAGGCGCTGTCGCGGCTGGCCGCCGAGGCGGAGTCACGCGGCGCTAACGCCGTGGTCGCGTTCCGATTCGAGACCACCGAGTACGCCAACACGGGTGTCGAAGTGTGTGCATACGGGACCGCTGTCGGAATTCAGCCTCTCCAATAGCGGCCGTTCGGTAAGACACGGTTCACCTGATCCGGGCAGAATCGGGCGGGTGAGTAATGCGCGCGCCGGACAGCCGGCCCAGCCGGAAGACCTCATCGACATCGCCCACGTGGTGACCGCGTACTACGCGATAGAGCCCGACCCGGCGAACGTCGCACAGCAGGTCGCCTTCGGGACCTCGGGGCACCGCGGGTCCAGTCTTGACGGCGCCTTCAACGAGGCGCATATCGTCGCCACCACCGCGGCGATCATTGAGTACCGCGCCTCGCAGGGCATCACCGGGCCGCTGTTCATCGGCCGCGATACCCATGCGCTCTCCGAGCCGGCATGGACGAGCGCGCTAGAGGTGCTGGACGCGAACGGTGTTGTGGTGGCTGTGGATTTGCGAGACCGATACACGCCGACCCCGGCAGTGAGTCATGCCATCTTGCGGCACAACCACGGCAAGACGACGGGGTTGGCCGACGGGATCGTCGTCACCCCATCGCATAACCCGCCCCGGGATGGCGGATTCAAGTACAACCCACCGCACGGCGGGCCTGCCGATACCGATGCCACGGGCTCGATTGCCGCCCGCGCCAACGAGATTCTGCGCTCGGGATGGCGCTCGGTGAAGCGGGTCTCGTCGGCGCAGGCACTGAAATCCGTGCAGCGATACGATTTTCAGCAGACGTATGTGGACGATCTGATCAATGTCGTCGACCTCGACGTCATCAAGAACGCCGGAATCCGGATCGGTGCCGACCCGCTGGGCGGGGCCAGCGTCGACTATTGGGCCGCGATCGCCGACCGCTGGTCGCTCGAGCTGACCGTGGTGAACCCGCTGGTGGACGCCACCTGGAGGTTCATGACCCTGGACCACGACGGCAAGATCCGGATGGACTGCTCCTCGCCGGACGCGATGGCCTCGCTGGTGGCCTCGCGGGACAAGTACCAGATCGCGACGGGGAACGACGCCGATTCGGATCGCCACGGCATCGTGACTCCCGATGCGGGACTGATGAACCCCAACCATTACCTGGCGGTGGCCATCGACTACCTGTTCAGTCACCGTGATTGCTGGGCCGCCGGAACCGCGGTGGGCAAGACCCTGGTGAGCTCGTCGATCATCGATCGGGTGGTGGCGGGATTGGGCCGTACGTTGCTCGAGGTTCCGGTCGGATTCAAGTGGTTTGTGGACGGGTTGATAGGCGGAACAATCGGTTTCGGCGGTGAGGAGAGCGCCGGGGCGTCCTTCTTGCGCCGCGACGGGTCGGTGTGGACCACCGACAAGGACGGCATCATCGCCGCACTACTGGCCTCGGAGATCCTGGCGGTCACCGGAGCCACACCATCGCAGCGGTACGCCGCGCTGACCGAGAAGTACGGCGCCCCAACGTATGCCCGCGTTGATGCGCCCGCGAGTCGCGAGCAGAAGTCGATACTGGGCAAGCTCTCGCCCGAGCAGGTGAGCGCCACCGAGCTGGCCGGTGAGCCCATCGTCGCCAAGCTGACCAACGCGCCCGGCAATGGGGCACCGATCGGCGGGCTCAAGGTTGTCACCGAAAACGCCTGGTTCGCGGCGCGGCCATCGGGCACCGAGGATGTATACAAGATCTATGCAGAATCGTTCAAGGGTGTCGAGCACTTGAGCCAGGTACAAGATGCCGCACGGGAGGTTGTCTCCGCGGTGATCGGTTGAGTGGCTGTTCCGACTACAACGCAGATGTCGCAGCGGTAAAACCGCGCCTGCCGTGGGAGATATGGGTTCTGGTTGTCGCGAGCCTGGTGATCGCGCTCGGGTTCGGTGTGGTGGCGCCCGCGTTGCCGCAGTATGCCCGTAGCTTCGGGGTGAGCGTGACCGCGGCGACCGCGGTGGTGAGCTCGTTCGCCGCATTCCGGTTGGTGTTCGCACCCGCCGCCGGGGCGCTGGTGCAGCGGCTGGGGGAGCGCTGGGTCTACATGACCGGGCTGCTGATCGTCGCGGTGTCGACCGGCATCTGCGCCTTCGTGCATAGCTATTGGCAGCTCCTGGTGTTCCGATCACTCGGTGGCGTCGGCTCCACCATGTTCACCGTGTCGGCGGCCGCCCTGCTGGTGCGCATAGCGCCCGAAGAGATTCGCGGACGTGCGCAGGGGCTGTACGGGTCGAGTTTTCTGCTCGGCATGGTGGCCGGGCCGGCCTTGGGTAGTGCCGTTGTGGGTCTAAGCCTTTCGGCACCCTTCATCATTTACGCGGCGGCGCTGGTGGTTGTCGTCGTGCTGGTCTATTTCGGACTGCGGCACTCCACACTGTTGGAGGTCGCCGACGAACATCTGGGCGCCCCGGTGACGTTGACGTCTGCGCTGCACCATCGGACGTTCCTGGCCGCCCTGATGTCGAATTTCAGTGCGGGCTGGGCGATCTTTGGGATCCGCGGTGCGCTGCTGCCACTGTTTGTGATCGAGGCGCTGCATCAGCGACCGGGCGCTGCCGGACTCGTGTTCGCGGCGTTCGCGGCCGGCGACGTGTCCACGGCCTTCCTGGCGGGGTCGTGGTCCGATGACATCGGGCGTAAGCCGCTGGTGGTCGCGGGGCTGCTGGTGTGCGGGTCGACCGTGGTGGCGATGGGCTTTGTGTCGTCGCTGCCGCTGCTCATCGTGCTCTCGCTCATCGGGGGGATCGGTGCGGGGCTGTACGCCTCCCCACAGCAGGCCGCCGTGGCCGATGTGGTGGGCAACAGGGGCAGGGCAGGGACGGCGCTGGCGACCTTCCAGATGACCTCCGATATCGGGCTGGTGATCGGGCCAGTGGTGGCTGGGGTGATCGTCGAGCACGCGTCCTATGGATGGGCGTTCGTGGTGGGGGGCGCGATGCCGCTGATCGCGGCGGTGGTGTGGATCTTCGCACCCGAGACGCTGGGGAGACTTGCGTCACCGCAGGTTAGGAGTATGCAGGAAGTAGCAGACGATGTTGGTGGGCCGGAGCGCTGAGATTTTGAGAGCCCGTCGCCGTGGTGTAACTTCGTCCGAGCACGCAACTAAACATGGGGCTATGGCGCAGCTGGTAGCGCACCACACTGGCAGTGTGGGGGTCAGGGGTTCGAGTCCCCTTAGCTCCACCATGATGGCTTGACTCGAACCGCTGGCCATTAAGATGCCAGCGAGTGTGGGTTCGAGGTTATGCGAAGGCGTCTCCCTTGATGGGAGGCGTTTTTGTGTTTGCGGGGGATAGGCGTTGAGGTAGTCGGTCAGGGTGGCTGGTTTGGTGGTGTTCCAGGCGGCTTTGGCCTGATGAAAGTCGTCAAATGGTGGGTTCAGGCAGTGATCGACGACGCCTTCGTCGTCCAGTAGGAATTTGGTGTAGAAGGTTTGGTTCATGAAGCGACGGGTGGTGTCGTCGGCGCGTTGGTAGTAGCTGGCTGGGTTGCTGAGCGCTGCTAGGGCTGATTTCAGGATGTCAGCGCCGGTGTTGAGTTCGGCAGTGGTGCTGAGCAGGCGCTTGGGCGCTTGCACGGTCGCTCTGGATGCGGCGCAGGCGGATGCGGATTTTGTCCTGCGGCAGACTGTCATCGGCGGCGAGGTCGATCAGCCGTTCTTCTTTCTGGTCGAGATCTTTGATGCGTTTGGCGAGTTGGGCATGCATGGTGCGCACACTGCCCTGCTCGTCGGCCAGAGTTTGCGATGGCAGCTCGCGGACGCTGTCTATGAAATCGGCTGGTAGTGCCAGGGTGTGGTAGTGGTCGGTGATGGTGTCTTCGACCAATTCGGCGGGTAGAAGTGACAGGTCGCAGCCGAGCTTGTCTTGGCGGGCACGGCACATGAAGTAGCCGTAGTAGCTGCCATTGCGGCTTTTGGCTTCGGTGTAGATCAGGCGGCTAGTTCTGCCTTGCCGTTCGCACCGGGCGCAGAACAGGTGTCCTTTCAAATAGTGCTGGTGGATGCGGTCGCGTTGGCCTTTGCGGCTGCGCTGGTTGAGGACGTTGATGCGGAAGGTCAACTGGTTCTTGGGAATCAGCTGATGTTCGGGGCTGAACCAGAAGACACCGACCGTGAAGAACAAGCAAATCGCTTCCAGCACAAACAAAATCGCTGCCAGTATCCAGAATCCGCTGGCATGGTCGACGGCATAGCGCCACGCACGCGGGAGCACGCCGGACGAGAGTCCAAGCCCTCCGACGATAAGCACGCCCGTGGCCATCGTTGCAAAGGCGTTGACCACCCGCTCGTAGAAGGTTCCGCCGCGGGCAAACCGCTGGCGCGGTATCAAGACAATGTTGCGCCGAGCGGCAGGTTCGTCAGGTTGCACCATGGCGGCACTTTATGGCGCCCGATCGACAGGTCGGCCATGCGTCTCGATCCGCCTGATCCGCGCCGAGCATTCCTTTCTGATACTGTTTGCCACTTCTGATGCGAAGTTGTCTCAGTCTGAGCGTAGGCTCTGATGAAATAGATTGCTTCTTACTTCGTCGGGGATGCTGATGACTACATCTGAGCTGCATATAATGCCTGTTGCAGCAACCAATCGGTTAGATAACCAAGACCGTGTACGCAGGTTGGCGGCAGCCGCGGGAGGCGCCGCCTTGTTGGTTGCTTCGGTGGCTGGTCTGCATCATCTCTACCGGGCTGGTGATCAACTCGGTGAGCTGCTCACCTGGAGCCTCCTGCTGCTGGGACTGTTCACTGCCCTTGGCGGCGGGATCAAGCTGATCATGTGGGGCCTTCGGCCCGTGATTTCGGCAGCGTTCGATACGGCTAAGGAGCGGTTGTCCGAGCCGCTGCAAGCAGTCCTCGCCTCCCTGGCTGTGATCGCCGGGGTGCTGGGGATGCGGTGGAGCTTTCGGGGCGGTTATAGCGCGTGGTGGCAGCAGATCACCGGTGAGGCTGGCTGGTCGCTGATTCTCGGTGTGGGTCAGATGCTGGTGGCGGTTCTTGCGGGTGCAGCACTGTTCACGG
Organism: Mycobacterium sp. D16Q14; assembly: GCA_002013415.1. Classification (GTDB taxonomy): domain Bacteria; phylum Actinomycetota; class Actinomycetes; order Mycobacteriales; family Mycobacteriaceae; genus Mycobacterium. The sequence continues at coordinate 683 of MAEX01000025.1, read as the reverse complement.
GTGGTAAGTACTTGTTCGGCCTGGTGCGTGAGGTGGTGACTGGTGTCGATGATGCTGGAGCACACCGCAATCAGCCGCAGAAGAGCCAGGACGAGTCGCTCTGGCATCCGGGGCTGGTCGCTGCCCTTGTAGGCGGCGGGCTCGGTTTGGTGCTGCTCACTGCGGGGATCACGCCTCGGCTGTACGTGTGGATCACCGGGCCGCAGATTCTGCCCGCCGTGGGCGCAATCGCCGTGGTGCTGCTGGTAGCAATCGGCTCGAATCTGGGTTGGTGGAAAGGTCTGACTGGCCTGTACAAGTGGGCCACCGCCGCCTCCCAGAAAGCTACTGCGGCAGCCGGTGTTATCGCGGTACTGCTGTTCTCGGCAAGCGGACTCGGCCTGGGTTGGTTCACCCCAGCCACGGTGCCGCAAGCCCACGCGGCGTGCCCGCCCGATTGTGGTGGCCCGGGCGGCAGTGACGGTCCGCCTGGGGGTGGGCAGATGTTTCAGCCGCCCAGTCAAGGTGGTCCGCAGATGCCGGACTATCAGGGCGGGATTAATCAGCCGCCGATGGATCAAAACGGCTCGATCTCGATCTACAACACGCAGGCGCCTTCGATCAGCAATAACGGCGCTAATGGGTCCAGTGGGCAGCAGGGTCCTCAGCAGGGGTGGGATCAGCCCGCACATGGAACCCAACTG
>MAEX01000024.1 GCA_002013415.1 Mycobacterium sp. D16Q14 | reverse complement strand
GAGTCCACAACTCCGGAGTATATCGATGCCAACGGACCGCACCGACTACCCGCTTGCTCATGCCATCGCTAGAACCACCGCCGAAAGAATGATAAATGCCCACACCACATATATTTCCATCGTTCGCCGGAGCCAGCGCGGGGCATCTACGACTTCCATGAAGTAGCGACCAACCAGGAACGCCTTGAAAAGGCTCACCGCAATAATCAAGATATTGGGGATGGTCGCGTCGATCATCGACAGTCCGGACGCACGACCCAGCCACCAGTTGGCCGCAGTGGCGACCATCAGGACCAACCAGACAACCGTAATTCGGTCGCGAACAAGTACCATCACACATCACCTCATGAAATAGAGCAACGGGAATATCAGGACCCACAGCAGGTCCACCATGTGCCAGAAAAGTGCGGAGCACTCGATGTAGTGCATGCGAGAAAGCGCCTCTTTGGGACGCCGCGATTCCCATTGCAGGTAACCCAACAGCACCATTCCCAACAATACGTGCAGAAGATGCAATCCGGTGAGGACGAAGTACCAGGACCAGAATCCGTCGCTGCCCAACAGATCGCCGGAGCTCACATGCGATGACCACTCGATGACCTTGAGCGACACGAATGCAGCTGCACACGCCAGTGCTCCCCCGAACATTCCTGCGCCCCAACGTTGTTCACGAACCCGTTGGACTCCTCGGACCACCAGTAATGAGCTGGTCAGTAGCAGGAGCGTCATCACCGCTCCGTACCCCACCGCGAGTTTGCGCTCGCCCGCCACGAAAATATCGTGATCGTGTGCGCGTTGCCCCAGATACAGAGCGAAAAACAGGGTGAAAGCGCAGAGATCACCGAAGATGATCACCCAGAAGCCCGGTTCACCCGGCACATGCCCGGCTCGGGCCGGGCGCTTTCCCGGTCTAGTGTCCTGAGTCGTTAATTCGTAGGCAGTAGTTGGCGATGCTGGCCAGGATTTGGTCGGCGGTCTTGGTCCACACGTAGGGACGGGGATTGTCGTTCCAGGTATCGATCCAGGCCCGGATGTCGGCGTTGAGTTGACGCACCGAGGTGTGGGTGCCGCGGCGCAGCTTCTTGGTGGTCAGCTCAGAAAACCAGCGCTCGACCAGGTTGAGCCACGAGGAACTGGTCGGTGTGAAATGCAGTACGAACCGTGGATGGTTTGTCAGCCACCGCTTCACCGCCGGGGTCTTGTGCGTGGAGGCGTTGTCGAGCACGACGTGGCAGTCCAGATCCTCGGGGACCTCGGCATCGATCTTCTTCAGGAACGTCAAGAACTCCTGGGACCGGTGCCGGGCATGCAATGAGCCGATGACCTTGCCCGTGGCCAGATCCAGCGCCGCGTACAGGCTTGAGGTGCCGTGCCGGACGTAGTCGTGACTGGCCCGGGCAGGGGTGCCGGGCAGCATCGGGAACACCGGCTGAGTCCGGTTGAGGGCCTGGATCTGGGTTTTCTCGTCGACGCACAGCACCACCGCACGTTCGGGCGGATCCAAATACAGTCCGACGACATCGCGCACCTTCTCCACGAACAGCGGATCCTTGGACAGTTTCCACGAATCTTGTTTGTGCGGAGCTAATCCGAACGCCCGCCAGACCCGCGAGACCATCGACTGACTCAAGCCCAGGTGCTCGGCCATCGACCGGGTCGACCAGTGTGTGGCATCGGGTGGAGTGGTCTCCAACGTCGCGGTGATCAATTCCTTGATCCGCTCATCACCGACGACACGGGGCCGGCCCGGCCGCGGCTCATCCAACAAACCGTCGCACCGGTACTCGGCAAATCTGTTGCGCCACTTGCGAACCGTGCTGCGATCAAGCTCCAATCGGTCGGCCACCTCAACATTGGTCCCGCCATCGGAGGCAGCCAGCACGATCCGCGCCCGCAACGCCAACCCCGCAGCGCTGGTGCGTCGACGAGTCCACCCTTCCAACTCCGCACGCTCATCATCGGTCAACACGATCTGAGCTGCAGCAGGACCCCGAGTCGCCATGGCCCACAATAACAAACGAGACCGAATTAACGACTCGGGACACTAGCCGAACGCCTCCAGAATACGGCGGATGTCACGCGAACCCCTTCCCGCACAGCGCTGTACGTTTAAAGAACGTAACCGTTCTTTTGAGTGAGCGTATACGCCTTTTACTTCAAGCGTCAACACGCGCGGTCAGCCCCCACGCCGCAGAACGGAGGCCGCCTCACACACCGCCGAGGTAGTCGCGTTCAGTGTCGAGGACTCGAACTTCCAATGCTGCCAATACAACGGCACATCGAGATACCGCCCCAGCGCCAGGTCGACAAGGCCGTCGCGATCCAACTGCTCGGGCATCATTCCCCAACCCAGCCCCACCCGCAGCGCCTCGGTGTTTCCGCCGGCCGTCGGCACATAGCGCTCCGGCACCGTGACATCCCGGCGAAAGATCTTGCGCAAGAATTGGTCCTGGAGGGCATCGTGCCTGTCCATCGCATCATCGGGGCCCGCCGGACGGCCCAGATCCCCGAGTCGAGCAGCCCACCCGGAAGGTAGTCCGCGACGTACTCCGGTGATGCCATCCCGACGTACCGCATGGAACCCAGCGGTTCGCAGCGGCAGTTCCGACAGACTCAGCCGGTCTCTGTGGGCTCGTCGCCGTCGAGACGGCGCACCCGAACGGAGCGTCCCACGTACCGATCCCGGAACGGCTTGCTAGCAGCAGGACCCGCCGTGAAGACGAATTCAGGTCCATCGACCCGTCGTCCGGTCTCGCGATCAACCAATACCGGCTCGGCCTCCACCCCGGTGGCCGCGTCGACAAGGACCATGCTGCGCCGTTCCGGCTGCAACCGCGCATTACCCCAGGCGGCCAAGGTCACGATCACCGGACGCAACGAACGGCCAAGTTCGGTGAGAAGGTACTCGTGTCGCACGGGATTTGTCTGATAAGGCCGTTTCTCGAAGATTCCCACCTCGACCAGCCGCTTCAGCCGAGCGGTCAGCAGACTCGTTGAGACACCTAGGTTCTTCTGAAACTCGTCATAGCGGGTGTAGCCGTCGAACGCGTCGTGCAGGATCAGCAGCGTCCACCATTCCCCCACAAGGCCGATAGTTGCCGACAGCGGGCATTCTCGATCTTCAGACCGAATTCGTTCGCTCACTTTCAATCCTAACGGCTTGACTTCCATTTTAGAAGTAACTAACTTCTATTTCAGAAGTCATGCTACCTCCAGGAGAAGACGTGAACCGTATAACCCCCGCAGCAGCCGACAAGACAGAACTCTCGGCCGTCGTGTCCAACTATCTGGCCGCGTCGGAGGCGCGCGACATCGAGGCGATCGTCAAATGCTTCAGCCAGGACGCCGAGGTGCTCGATGAAGGCAACTTCATCGAGGGCCGAGACCAGATCCGGCGATGGCGTGAGGACGTCGCGGCGGCCTTCGAGTACACGGCAACCATGACGAGCGTAACGGCGCTTCGTGAGGAGAAGGGGACTCACCGCTACGCCGTGTGCATGCATCTGGAGGGCAATTTCCCCGGTGGCCAAGCCGACCTGAACCACACCTTCGCCGTCCGAGACGAGCACATCGTGAGCCTTCGCATCCTGCCCGCAAGTTCATGACCATGACATTTCGCTCGCAGATGGGTTCGTTCGGAACCTGGCTACACCCGCGCTACGGCGACGCGGCCCGCGCCGAATTCGCCTCCGAGGCAGAGGATCTGGGATATACCGTAGCTTGGTTGGGCCTCGGGCAGGCTTCGGTCACAGACCTGGAACCCGTCGAACGGGCCCTTCAGGCCACCTCAACGCTTATCGTGGCGACAGCGATCGTAAACATGTGGACCAATGACGCGGACGAGATCGCCGCGTCTTACCATCGAATCATTTCCAGCTACGGCGATCGGTTCCTGCTGGGCATAGGGATCGGACACCCAGAAGTGGTCTCGTCGTTCCAGAAGCCCTACACCAAGATGGTCGACTACCTGAACCGGCTGGAAGCCGCCGGCGTCCCGGCCGATCGGCGCATCCTGGCGGCGCTCGGGCCGCGCGCACTCCGACTGGCCGCCGACCGTACCCTCGGTACCCATCCATACCTGGCGGTTCCAGAACACACACGCGCGGCGCGTACAGCACTGGGATCCGGCGTAGTGATTGCGCCTGAACAAACGATCGTTCTGGACGACGACACTCAGGCGGCCCGCGGGATCGCCAGGGCATTCGTGTCCGATCCCTACCTATCGCTCAGTAACTACACCAACAACTGGCGGCGCCACGGTTTTGACGACTCCGATCTCGATGCGGACGGTAGCGACCGTCTCATCGATGCGTTGGTTCCACATGGGGCGGCCCAATCCGTTGCGGCTCGACTGCGCGAGCACCTCGGCTCCGGCGCTGACCACATCGGCATCCAATTGCTCACCTCGAACAGCGAGAGTCCAATGCCCGGATACGCAACCTTGGCGCGGGAACTCTTCAACGCCTGAGGACTGTCAGATCAGACATCCACCGCCAATTGCCAGAACTGCGCCCGTGAAGAACGATTCCACGTCGGAAGCCCCTACAGCGGACGCATGACCGCCCACGGCCCACCCGGCCATCGACTGTTGCGGTATCCCGCCAAGAACCGCACATTGGCCGACTCGACCTATAGGGCGTGTGTCCATGCTTCGAAGGACCAGCCCCGATCCTCAACTACCTGTCTCGCCCCACAACGCACGGCATTAGTTTCAGTTCTGTCACTGTGATGGTTCAACCATTCGCATTATCCAGACACAGCTCGTTAGTTTCCTGAGCAATCAGATACCGGCCCTGAAATTCATCTGAAGTGTTGAAATCGAGGCCGTGTTGAAAACTGTGTCGGCACTGGCCACACATAGCCAAAGTTTGAGGCGCTGGAACGCGGATAGGTCGATTCCGGAACGCCCAACGAGCGTACAATGCCAGCGCTTGAGTAATAGATCTAGCCGTAGAGAGTGCCGTGCCACATGGTTACTAACGGGCCCACGACCGCCTCTTCGTCCGGCCAGGAGGGTTCTATGCCCTGACCAGCAACATGCAGCACACGTTCGGTGCCCCAGAAGAGAAGAGATGCGAGTGTTCGCCCGGACTCCGCCGATGTGATCTTGCCTGCGGCACGCTCGCGCTCGATTTCATTCGCTCCGGCAGCAACGAATCGTTCCACGACGCCGAGCCATAAGTCACGCAATTCCGCGTCACTCTGCCAATGGTGATTGACCGCGTTGAGGACCGCACGGTGGCGGTGCCAAGCCTCGGTGACAGCGCGGATACTTCTCTCGAGGGCAGCTTCCGGCGAATCCTCTGCCGAACGAGCGAGAAACGGTTGCACAGTCTCGAAAATGTCGTCCATTACCTGCGTAAGTAGGCCGGCGAGCACTGAAAACTTCGATGAGAAATAGAAGTAAAACGTTGCCCGCGAGACCTTCGCCTCATCGAGGATCTGGGCGACGCTGATGTCACTAAAGGCCAACCGCTCCAGCAACCGTGCCAGGGCGGCAAAGATGCCCGACGCAGCGGCACCATCGGTGTCCACTGATCGAAATCTGCCCGCCGGTCGTCGCGTCTCTTTAGCCATCGCCATACACAGTATTCGATGATCGACACGCCGCCCCTCGGCAGTGGTCCACTGGTCGGCGACGAACAACACCCTGGATTATCCGAGCAATACTGCAAATCTCCAGTCGAGTACCGGTCTCGCCGAATCCATGTCGTCGCCGTCCGCGGCCACCCTCGATCTTAGGTGGACCACGCTGCCCCCGGACTTGTTGATCTCGATGCGTTCCAGTTCGACAACACTGCGCAGCGTGTCCCCCTCGCGAACCGGGCCGAGATGGTCGCAGCTATGCCAGCCAAGCACAGAAACCATGCCGGGGAATGCCCGCGTCGCCTGCGACAGAGCAAGTCCAATTGTGTGCCCGCCGTATACCAATCGCCGACCAGTTGCACGGTAGTCATGATGGAGGCTTGCGATGTTCAGAGTCAGGCGCGCCAACTCCGGAGCACTGCTGACAACATCACCACCAACTATTTCTATCGAGTCACCGACCTGCAGTGCCATGGGCTTCGATCGCACTGCGCCGAGATCGTAATCAGACACGCTCGTCCCCAGTCCGTGAGGCAAAGCCGATCCAATCGCACTCAGGTCATCAGATCTTCCTGTTGGTTCACTGCTCCGGAGTGGAAGCATTGCGCACCGGTAGAAGTCGAGCACGACACGCCTGTCTTGATCCTCGGTTGTCATACGCAGCGCCGCGAGTCCTGTCGGCTTGCGGCCCTCTCTGCGCCCGTTCTCCCGCAGGCCGACGACACGCGTAACCGTGCGCAGGGTGTCGCCCAGCAACGGGATTCTGTGAAACATCAGGTTGCGGTAGAACAGGTTCGCTTTGACATGATGCGTGGCGACAGTTGACTGCCCTATGGCGACGTCCCAAACGAGTGCAGGATGTGCGACCGGGCCACCCGCAACAGCCGTGGCCAACTCGTCGTCAAGGGGAAGCTGCAGCCGATCCCCCACGATCGCCTGGTGAACCGCCTGACGACCGGCCGTGAGCGTATAGCCCGGCGCATCATCGAACACCTGGCCCACCTCCAACTCCTCGAAGTACGGCCCCTCCGCCTGATGCTTCACCTCACACCTCCAGCAAACTTCCGGCTGTTCCACTCGGCCCTGTGCGAGCTGGGTCAGCGCCACAGTTTTTTATTCTATGTTAAATATTGCGAAGACTGCGCCTGCGGCCTCGCCAGCCCAACGGCAGACTGATTACCCAGATCTAATTGATATTACAGAGCCGGGCCCGTGCGCCGGATCTTCGTCAAACCGCATACAATTCTTGGAATGACCAGGCGAAATGTTCAAGACACGACATCGGGTGACAGCCTCGATGAGGACACCGCGGCGCTTGATTCGAAATCAGCGTTGACGCGATCCCGCATCCTGGACGCGGCAGCGCAAGTCCTCTCCACTCGCGGCTATGCGGGTCTACGACTGGTCGATGTCGCATCGGTGGCTGAACTGCAAGCCCCGGCGATCTACTACTACTTTCCATCGCGCGACGACCTGATCGAAGAGGTCATGTGGGCCGGAATCGCCGACATGCGAACATATGTCGGAAAGGTCTTGGACGATCTTCCTGACGGCACGCCCGCGCTCGAACGGCTGCTCGCGGCAGCCGAAGCACATCTGATCCACGAGCTGGAGCTCTCGGACTATACGACCGCCTCGATCCGCAACGCAGGTCAGATACCCCCCAAGATCCGCAAGCGTCAGATCCGTGAAGAGGAACAGTACGGCGATGTGTGGCGCAAGATCATCAATGATGTTGCGCGCGAAGGCCTTCTGCGGCCCGAGTTGGACCTTTACATTGCACAGATGCTGGTCCTCGGCGCCCTGAACTGGGCAGTCGAATGGTGGAATCCGCGCCGAGGCTCCGTTGAGGCGGTAGTGAGCACCGCCCAGTCAATGATCCGCCATGGGCTGGCCTCCGAGACGAGGATCCGGTGACCAGTCTTCAGGCGCGGATCCCGCGCCTGAGCCACGTGCCCGCCGCCGGGGCCGCTAAGAGAAGATGCACCATCGTGCAGTCACTCGCCACGTCGGCTGACACCGGAGCGCATGCCACGGCATGTATGGAAGCTCGTCCACGATGGCGGTAGCGCGGAGCGACTACTTCGCAGTGGGCTACGAGGTTCTGGCGGACGCTGGATATCTGGGCCTCAAGCTCGCTGAGGTATGCCGTCGACTCGGTGTCACGACGGGCTCGTTCTATCACTTTTTCCCAAGTTGGACTCACTATCGACGCGAACTCGTAGAGCATTGGAAGATGGAGGCCACGACTTCCCAGCTGACGCTGGCCAGAACCGAACCCGATCCGAGCCGTCGCATTGCGCAGCTCGCCCGTGTCGCCGCGGGTTTGAACCACCGCGCAGAGGCCGGCTTTCGCGCATGGAGCAGCACAGATGCCGAAGTCCGAGAGACTCAAGTTGAAGTAGACGCTCTTCGGCATCAAATCGTCCTTGACTCTGCCCTCGAGATAACCGCCGATCCACGGAAGGCCAAACAGTTCGCCGATACCGCTGTCTACCTGCTGGTGGGCTATGAGCAGGCAACCCTCGAACCCGATGTGGCCGGTTTGGAGTCGATTCTGGCCGAGTTGATCAGCACGCTCGACGCTCCCAGAACACCTGGCCCCGCCGTCGCCGAGGGGGCCCCGGCTCGCTCTCAGAAGTAGCCGCGAGCAACGGGCGCCCAGACGTTTTGCACCCCATGCAGAGTTAGGAGACATTCGCCTCCGGGCCCGGAATTTTAATATAAAATAAAAACAGGTATCGTCACCGGCATGACAACTCTCCTCAACAATGAAGAGACCATGCTGGTCGACACTGTCCGGGCGTTCGTCGACCGCGACGTGCGGCCCTCGGTCCGCGAAGTTGAGCACGCCAATGAATATCCCGAAGCGTGGATAGAGCAGATGAAACGCATCGGCATCTACGGGCTGGCCGTCCCCGAGGAGTACGGCGGCACGCCCGTATCGACTCGCTGCTACGTCCTTGTCACCCAGGAGCTTGCCCGCGGGTGGATGAGTCTGGCTGGCGCCATGGGCGGCCACACCGTCGTGGCCAAACTGTTGGACCTGTTCGGCACAGCCGAACAGAAACAGAAGTACCTGCCCGCAATGGCTTCGGGAGAGTTGCGTGCAACGATGGCACTCACCGAGCCCGGCGGCGGTTCGGACTTGCAGAACATGAGCACAGTGGCCCGGCGGGAGGGCGATCAGCTCATCGTCAACGGCTCGAAGACCTGGATATCCAACGCACGCCGCTCCAGACTGATCGCGTTACTCTGCAAGACGGATCCCACCGCGAATCCCCGGCATGCGGGTATCTCGGTGGTGCTGGTGGAGCCCGGCGCGGGCATGAACATATCTCGCGATCTGCCAAAATTGGGATACAAGGGTGTCGAGTCGTGCGAGCTGTCTTTCGACGACTACCGCGCCCCAGTTTCCGCCATTCTTGGGGGCGAACCGGGTCGCGGTTTCGCTCATATGATGAAGGGCCTGGAGACCGGTCGTATCCAGGTGGCTTCTCGCGCGCTGGGCGTTGCGACCGCAGCACTCAATGACGCGCTGGCCTATGCACAGGAGCGCGAGAGTTTTGGCAAGCCCATTTGGCGACACCAGGCTATCGGGCACTATCTGGCGGATATGGCGACCAAGCTGACCGCCGCTCGCCAGCTCACGCTGTATGCCGCTGACCGGTACGACAGCGGCGAGCGCGCCGACATGGAGGCGGGAATGGCGAAATTGTTCGCTTCCGAGGCTGCTATGGACATCGCGCTGAACGCGGTTCGCATCCATGGCGGCTACGGCTATTCAACAGAATTCGATGCCGAACGCTACTTCCGCGATGCACCCCTCATGATCGTCGGCGAGGGCACCAATGAGATACAGCGCAATGTCATCGCCGACCAACTGGTAGCCCGAGGCGGCATCTGAACCCGCGAAGCGCAACGGATGCTGGCGCCAGCACGGTCTGCGCCTCCAGATCTGGTGTCATTGCTCACCGCACGCTCTGCCACTCCTATCATCAATCAATGTCAAGGAAGCGCACACCACCCGAACTCAGCGACACCAAAGCGCAGCGCACCAGGTCGCGCATCCTCGATGCTGCAGCGCACGTCCTGAGCGTCAAGGGATATGCGGGCACACGGCTGACCGACGTTGCCGAATACGCCGAGTTGCAGGCGCCGGCGATCTATTACTACTTTCCCTCCCGCGAAGATCTCATCGAAGAAGTCATGTTCTGCGGCATCAGCGGTCTACGCCGATTCCTGCAAGACGAGCTGAAAGCGCTCCCGCGAAGCACGTCACCCATGGACCGAATCATGGCCGCGGTGCAGTCACATCTGCGCCATGAGCTGGAATTGTCAGATTACGCCAGAGCTTCAATCCGGAACTCCGGCCAGATACCGGAACACCTACGAGCGCGGCAGCGGAAAGAAGAAGCCGCATACACTCGCATCTGGCGCCAGCTGATGAATGATGCTGTAGCGGAGGGGCAGATCCGCAGCGACCTCAACGCGCCCCTGGCCCAAGCCCTCGTCATGGGCGCGCTCAACTGGACCGCCGAGTGGTGGGACCCCCGACGCAGTTCGATTGACACAATCGTCTCTAACGCACAAGTTTTCGTCCGACACGGCCTGAGCTCGCCTCGCCCGAAGTCGCGCCGCGAGTCAACGTAGAGCACCAAACAAGGCTCCACACAGTGTGGCATCAATACGCGGGGAAGATTTTTGATTCTATGTTAAATTAAGTACATGACTGAGGCTTACATTGTTGACGCCACCCGTACCCCGGTCGGAAAACGGGGCGGAGGTCTCGCCGGCAGACATCCGGCTGATACGGCAGCGCACGTGATCAAGACCGTGGTCGGTCGCCACGACATTGACCCGGCCGCCATCGATGACGTCATTCTTGGCTGCCTCGACAACATCGGGGCTCAGGCCGGCGATATCGCGCGTACTGCGGCCCTGGCGGCCGGCCTGCCCGAGTCAGTCCCCGGCGTGACCATTGACCGTCAATGCGGATCCGCCCAGCAAGCAGTGCACTTCGCCGCTCAGGCCGTGATGAGCGGTACCGCCGATCTCATCGTCGCGGGTGGTGTGCAGAAGATGAGCCAATTCCCCATTCTGTGCGCTTTCGGCGCTGGCGAAGCATACGGTTCGACGGACCCCTGGACCGGGTGCGAGGGCTGGCACGAACGCTACGGTGATCAGGAGATCTCTCAGTTCCGCGGGGCGGAATTGATTGCCAGCCAGTGGAATCTGACCCGTGAACAAAACGAACGTTTCGCGTTCGACAGCCATCAGAGGGCTCTTGCCGCCATTGCCGACGGACGGTTCACAAAGGAAATCACCCCGTACGCGGGAATCAGCGTTGACGAGGGACCTCGAGCAGACACGTCCCTGGAGAAGATGGCCGGCCTGCGCACACTCGTTGAAGGCGGCGTACTTACCGCCGCCGTCGCGAGTCAGATCTCGGACGGGGCCGCGGCGCTCCTGATCGCCTCTGAAGACGCCGTCAACAGGTTCGGGCTGACTCCGCGTGCGCGGATTCATCACTTGTCTGCACTCGGGGCAGATCCCGTCATGCTGCTGACAGCCCCCATTCCCGCCACACAGCACGCACTCAAGCGCACCGGTATGTCGATCGACGACATCGATGTCGTCGAGATCAACGAGGCGTTCGCTCCTGTCGTGCTTGCCTGGCTTGCCGAGTTGAAGGCCGATCCGGCGAAGGTCAACCCGAACGGCGGAGCTATCGCACTCGGCCACCCCATTGGATGCACGGGTGCCCGACTGATGACTTCCCTGCTGCACGAATTGGAGCGCACCGGAGGCCGATACGGCTTGCAGACCATGTGTGAAGGTGGCGGGCAGGCCAACGTCACCATCATCGAAAGGCTTTGAGCGATGCAACGCTCCCTGTATACGCCGGACCATGAGGCATACCGCGAGACGGTGAGAGAATTCCTGACGCGTGAGGTCGTCCCGAATCAACACAGTTGGGATCAGGAACGCTGGATCGATCGAACAGTCTTCTCGCGCGCCGCCAAGGCGGGGCTCTACGCCCTGCAGATTGGCGAGCAATACGGCGGCGCAGGAGAGCCTGACTATCGATACCGCATGGTGGTATGCGAGGAGGTCTCGCGCGTCAATGCGCTGTCGTTCGGCCTGACGTTGAGCCTGCAAGACGACCTCGTCCTGCATTACTTGCTCGATCTGACCAACGACGAGCAGAAGAACCGCTGGTTGCCGGGGTTCGCCTCAGGCGAGTTCATCGGAGCTCTCGCGATGACTGAGCCAGAGGCCGGAAGTGACCTACGCGGTATCCGCACAACGGCGCGCCGCTCGGGAGATACGTGGATCCTCAATGGGCAGAAGACCTTCATCTCCAGCGGGATCATGGCCGACGTCGTCGTGGTCGCGGCGCGGACCAAGCCGGAGGGCGGTTCGCATGCCTTCAGCTTGTTTGTCGTTGAACGTGACACCCCTGGTTTCGAGCGTGGCCGCAAGCTGGACAAGATCGGGCTGCCTGCACAAGACACCGCGGAACTGTACTTCCGTGACGCCACTGTGCCCGATGCGAATCTACTGGGCGAGGAAGGGTGCGGACTGCAGTATCTAATGAGCCATCTCCCCCGCGAACGCCTAGGGGTGACAGCCAAATCGATTGCAACGACGCGTGCGATATTCGATACAACCGTGGAATACTGCAAGCAGCGCAAAGCATTCGGTGGTCCGCTGACAGACAAACAACACATCAGATTCGAACTCGCCGAGATGTCCACGGAAATTGATATCGCGCAGACCTACGTCGATCGATCGGTATTGGCTTATAACGCAGGTGAACTCACCCCTGTCGACGCGGCTAAGGGCAAGTGGTACATGAGTGAGCTCCAGAAACGCGTGCTGGACCGATGCCTACAACTACACGGCGGCTATGGCTATATGACCGAATATCCTGTTGCCCGTGCGTATCTCGATACTCGGGTTCAAACCATATACGGCGGAACCACCGAGATCATGAAAGAAATCATTGGGCGCAGTATCGCAGCCGGTTCATGAGTTATGCCGACAATTTGTGAGACGCGTCCCGGCATCTCATAGATACCTACAGTCAGCAGCAGGGCAGTCTGACACTTCTTCGGGCCTGGACAGCACCACCTGATCCGCTCCGAGATCACGCAACAACGACGCATGAGACAAGCCGGATGCTATCGGAAGCGGACATTTGCGCGAGGAGCTCCTGGGCATCCGGTGTGCGGTGCTCGACCGATTCGAACAGATTGGAATCGCCACCTTCCGTGGTCTCCTCAACGAAATCGAAGGCAGCGCGATGCTCGAGGCGCTCGCTCGTGCAGTCGACCGTCAAGAAATCGGCATACCACCAGCCCCGATAGCCGCCATCGTGGCTGGGGAATAGTTCATCGGTGCTCTTGGGGCGCCGTCGATATGGGTGGTGCGCCCGGCTCGAGAGAATGGTGTTCACCGTCGCATTGTTCGTTGTTGCCTTACTGCCGCGCTCGCTACGAACCCCGCCCACTTGTCCACAATCCGCCCGCAGATCCAAACCGACCAGCCATTGGGACGACTACACCTCACCGACTACCAAGGCACCGTGCATGCAGCCATGATCTACGACCGCCAACCCGTCAGCGACTACTTCCGCACCATCGACGATATCGCCATCCTCTGCACGACCGAACCCCGCGGAGCCGCCGAGACCGCATACTGCATCCTGCAGCGGGCCTATGCTCGTGCAACCGAACCGTTCAGGGCGTCAGATTGAACAAGTCGGCGATCAACCTCCGCCGCTCAGACCAATCGGCACCGCGCAGATCGACATGGCCATGCTCGGTCACAACGACTTCGACATCGTGTGCAGGTGTTGACGCTGGCCGGCTCAGCGTCGACACCAACGGCGAGCGGCCACCGAATCGTGACGGCACCGCAATGATGGACAGACCTTTTGGGCTCAGCCGCGCCGCCGTGCAGTAGTCGGGGTGCCCACCAATACCACCCACCACCTTGTCGCCAACGCCTTCGACGTTGACCTGTCCTACCGCATCGATCTCGATAGCGGTGTTGACCGCAACGAACGGCGTACCCCGAGACAGCCGAGTCATATCATGACTGTGTTCTATACCGCGAAGAATAGGGCGTCCGTCGGACCAGTCATATAGCTCATCACTGCCCAGCAGATAAGTTGCAGACGGTTCGCCTAGCAGAAATCCCCTACGCTCCAAGGTAATCACGGCATCGGTGAGCAGCCCCGTGTCGATGCCGATGGGTCGATCCACACGTTCGAGCAGAGCGGTTCCCAGTTGGCCGGGGCCGTACTGCATCCGCGCCCCCTCTGGAACAAGACTCAGCACTCTGTCCGCCAACTCCTCGTGGATCGGATCCGGTGGTCGCGGTGGCACCTCGGCTGGCCGATCCCCCGCATACCCGATCACCGTCACCGCGTCCGAACTGATCGAGTTCTCGGCGCTGGCCGTATTCGCGGATCTGTCGAGCACCGCCCATATCTCGACTCCTGCTTCGAATAATGCTTGCTGCCAAGATACTTCGGTACAGAAATGCAGACCATCATGACGTTCAGTCATCCTGGCAATAAGAACATCGGGCCGCAGATGTCCCGATAAGAGTGCAGGAATTGCCGACATGCTGGTCGGCAGGGAACGCGTTGCCGAGTGGGTCAGCAGGCTTCGCACTCCCCACCCCGGCATCAAGGTGAATATCTGGGCGAAAGCATCCGGTCGTAGACCCGACGGCGCGACAGGAGTCCACCCAAGGATCAACGACACCTCGCCAACGTCATCGGCGTAGTAGCTCAATCTTTCACACAAAGATGTGCCATCTGCCAAGGTTCCTACCGCCCCGACCCCATCGCCTAAGGCGATGATCGTCGACGCTCCGGCGAGACGACGCAACGACATCGACAGATCCGTATCCGACATAGCGCTCTTCTATTGCGCCCGTGCGGCAGCCAACAACGCAGGAATCTCCACTACCTTGACTCGCGGACGGGCCGCAGCCGCTCCCTGCTCACGCTCGAAGGCATCGATGGCGCGCCAGCCGTCCCAATCGACGACACTGACGGCGCGCAAATCCAGAAGGCTTTCCAGAGACTTGTTGTCCGCCACCTCCCTGACCAACAAGCCTTTGCGGAAGTCGTCGAGAAGACCGCCGACCGTCTCATGGGCGCAGGTCCGGTTGGTGCCGATGACGCCGCGAGGGCCACGCTTGATCCAGCCTGTCACGTAAACGCCGGACACCACTTCGCCGTCGTCACTCACCACCCGGCCAGTCTCGTTGGGCACAGTTCCCGATTCTTGATCGAATGGCAGTCCATCGACAACCGCACCCCGATAGCCAATCGACCGCAGTACCAGTGACGTCTCGATGCTGCCTTCCCCGCTGCCATCGGCTGTCAACAGCCCGCGAACGGCCTGCTCGCCGACACATCTTACCGGTCTTGTGTTGAACTTCAATACAATTCGGCGATTTTTAGCGGTGGTCAACCGGTCGGCGTATCGACGGACAGTGTCGTATTTCAGCATTCGGTCGAATCCGTCCTTGGGCCGCTCTCCGATATCGCCCTCAATAATCACGTCGACATCACGAAGGTTCCCGAGCGCAAGCAATTCTCCTATCGAGAAGGCGGCATCGGCCGCACCCCTGCGCCCCAGAACCACCACTTCTTCAATCGAGCTCGCCTTCAACGCAGTCAACGCATGTTCTGCTATGTCGGTCGCGGCCAGATCGTCACGATTCATCACAAATATCCGTGCTGCGTCCAGCGCCACATTGCCGTTGCCCACGATCACCGCGCGACGGCCGGACAGGTCTATGTCGAGATCGGCGTAATCGGGGTGCCCGTTGTACCAACCCACTACATCGGCTGCCGCATGGTTGCCAGACAACTGCTCGCCGGGAATTCCCAAGTCTCGGCTCTTCGAAGCCCCAACCGCGTAGATCACCGCGTGGTGGTGATCGAGAAGTTCACGGTGGCTGAGGTCGTGGCCCACCCCGACGTTGAAGAAGCAACTCACGTCATGATTCTTGAGAGCTGTTTCGTAGCTTGCGACCACTCCCTTGGTGCGTTGGTGGTCAGGTGCGACGCCAAAACGGACTAAACCGTATGGGGTGGGCAGTTTCTCGAAGACATTCACCACAGCGCCCTTGACCCGCACCAGTTCAGATACGGCATAGCATGCGGCAGGGCCGGCACCGACCACGGCGACACGCAACGCGCCGCGGTCGATGGGGTCCGGCCTGTCAATCGGAGTTATCGGCCTGATCACCAGCGGTTGCCCCACAAAGTAATCTGCATTGATCTCGCGGTATAGCGTTTGGTTATCCGGCAACTCATCCTCGTGGTAGATCGCATCGACGGGGCATGCTTCGACGCATGCACCGCAATCGACGCAGGTCTCCGGGTCGATATAGAGCATCTGTGCGGGCTGGCCGTCCTTGCTCGGGATGGGACGAATGCAGTCGACCGGACAGACTGGAACGCAGCTGGCGTCCGTGCAGCAATTCTGGGTAATGACGAAAGCCATCGTTGACTCCTAGGTGGAACGAACAGGGGGCTCGTGGCGGTGAAGCGCCGTACAGCTCATTCTTCGATGGAAATCGCTCGAGCTGGGCAATTCGACTCGGCTTCAATGGCAGCCGCGTACTCACCATCCGCAGGGTCTTCGACCAGTACGTGAGATTGGCCGTCATCACCGATCACGAACACCGCGGGTGCGGTCATCTCGCACAGGCCGATCCCCGAGCATTTAGTCCGGTCTACATGCACGCTCATCAGAGCAACCGCCTCATGATCGCTATCGCTCGGTTCGAATAGGGTGGGTACATAACTGCTGGATCCGGCTTGGTTAATTTGGCCAGCACAGCACGGCGATGGCTCAGCGCCTCGAATCCCCAGCGGCCGTGGTAGGCCCCCATCCCGCTGGCTCCGACACCGCCAAACGGTAGCTGCGGGACCAAACAATGCATGGCGACGTGATTGATGACTGCACCGCCCGACGGAATTGTGTCGACAAGTGTGCGACCGGCACGCTGACTTCCCGCGAATACATAGAGTGCCAGTGGCTTTGGTCTTGAATTCACGAATTCTGCTGCAGCAATTGATGATTCAACACGTATAATAGGCAATACCGGGCCGAATATCTCCTGCGCCATCACATCGTCCGTAGGCGCAGGGTCCACGATTACGGTGGGCTCGATACTCAATCGCTCCTGATCCATACCACCGCCGTAAACCACAGTCCCGGAGGTCGTACTGATCAGCTTCTGTAGCCGCTCGAACTGTCTCCAGTTCACGATTCGCTGGGCCAAAGCAGGTTCCCCCGAGCGGAAATCGGCGATAGTCGATACGACCCTTTCAATGAAGCTGTCGGCAGCCTTGCTGTCGACCAGTACATAATCTGGGGCAATGCAGGTCTGGCCCGAATTGAGCAGTTTGACCCAGACAACCCGTCGCGCCGCGACATCGAGGTCCGCATCCGCAGTGACAATGACTGGACTCTTGCCACCGAGCTCAAGGGTCACGGGTGTCAGCGTTGGCGCGGCGGCAGCCATGATCTTGCTTCCGACCTCAGTTCCGCCGGTGAACAAGATATGGTCGAACCCTTCGGAAATCAGGCTCTGAGTCACCCGCACGTCACCCTCTACGACACGGATCGCTGCTGGATCCAGGTACTGCGGAATGAGTCTGCTCAGCAAGGCTGACGTAGCGGGAGCATATTCCGAAGGCTTGATCACTGCGCAGTTCCCTGCGGAGACTGCCGCTACCAACGGGCCCAGACTCAAGTAAACGGGATAGTTCCACGGCCCGATCACCAACACCGCGCCCAACGGGTCGTATTGCACCCAGCCGCGCGCCGGGAGCTGCGCGAGCGGGAGGGATTGACGCCGACGACGCATCCACCGTTTGAGATGCTTTCGTGCGTAGGTCGCCTCACCGATGGTTGAGGCGATATCGCCCATCCATGCCTCGAATGAGCCACGCCCAAGATCGTGTTCCAGGGCATGCGCGATTGCCGATTCCTCCTCCCGACATAGGTTTTCAATGCCTTCGAGCTGTCGAATCCGCCATTCGAACGACCGCGTGCGCCCGGTAGCGAAGACGCGCCGCAGATCGCCCAATACTCCGCCGCCAGCCATCACATCATCGGACCGGATCGGGAAAGGGGTAGTCACTGATTCTCCTCAGAAGTCCGGGGTAGGCACGACGCCTGTTGCCACTGCGCCGGTGATACCGCCATCCACCGCAATCGCTTGGCCGTTGACCCAGCGTGCGGCATCGGAGGCCAAGAACAAGACAGCTGCAGCGACGTCATCCGGATTGGCATGACGGCCAAGCAGTTCCTTAAGCCCGTCCAGTGTTTCTTTACCCATTGACTCTTCGAAGTCTGCCAAGATCGGTGTCTCTACCGGGCCGGGAAGGACTGCGTTGATACGCAGGCCCATCTGCGCCATAGCCAAGCCCATCGACATGGTGTAGACGGTCGTGACCTCCTTGGAGAAGTTGTAGGCATTGCCATCCTGAGGATGCGTTTTGAACCATTGCGCGCCTTCTTCGAAGGTGTCGGTGGCAAGCAGGTCACGGATGCCCTCAAGCCTTTCCGCCCAACCGAATCCAGCTGTCGAGGACACGATGGTCACCGACCCACCGGCGATGAGGCGTTCGAAGAATGCCTCGGTGAGGTGGCGCACCGCCAGGCTGTTCACGGAGAACACCACGTCGGCGGGCGCGGTCCCCGGGATACCTGCCACGTTGATCAGTCCGTCGTACAGACCGACCAAGGATTCAAGCGCAGCGTCGATACTGTGCGGGCTTGCCAGGTCAACCTCAATATGCTTGTCAACCAATATTTTCGGGGTATTCCGGTCCAGGCTGGTTACGTCGGCCCCAGCCGCAAGTAGTTGCTCCGCGACGGCTTGCCCGATGCCTGAGGCCGCGCCGGTGACCACATAGCGTTTCCCTGTGAATTCGAACATGGACACTCCGATCAGGTGAGGGTGTAGGGCAGCGATTTCACAGCCCTAACGAAGTTGCTTGTCATGTAGGTTGGTTCACCGACGCGCAGCGTCGGCGCCCGGAAGATCAACTGCCGGTACAGCGCCTCGAGTTGCATCCTGGCCAAGAAGGCCCCCATGCAGTAGTGCGGGCCACCGCCGCCGAATGCGACATGCGAGTTGGGGGAACGCGTGATATCGAAAACGCCGGGGTTGCCAAAGACGCGCTCGTCGCGATTGCCTGAGCCGTACATCATCACGACCCAGTCACCCTTCTTGATCTCCACTCCCTTGATCTCGGTGTCCTGAGTGGCGGTACGCCGGAAGGTTGAAATAGGACTCGACCAGCGGACGAACTCGTCCATGGCGACCTTGATTCGCCCTTCAAAGTCTTGCTCTAGCAGGGCGCGCTGCTGCGGAAACTGCTGAAATGCCATGGTAGTAAACGACACAGTGTTGCGAGTCGTATCGTTGCCGGCCACGGACAGCAGCACGAAGAAGGCCGCTATCTCCTCGTCGGTAAGCCGACGACCATCGATCTCAGCTTCGACCAGCAGACTGGCGATATCACCTTGAGGACGCGCCCGGCGCTCCTCCGTCAGCTCAAGGCTCAGCTCGAGCAGACCGACCAGAGTGTCGATCAACAGTTCGCCGGGCTCACGGCCGGCCGCCACGTCGGCGTCGTTCCATCCCATGATGGCGTCGGCCAGGTGCGCACCGCTCTCACGCTTTTCTGGTGCCAGCCCGATCATCTCGTAGATGGTCCACATGGGCAGTCGCTTGGAGACCTGCTCGACGAAGTCGCCTTCCTTGGTTTTGAGCAGGTCGTCGACGATCGTAACCGCCTGATTCTCGATCTGATCTTTAATCTTGGCGATCTGCCGCGGAGTGAAGACCGAGCTGATCAGCCGACGCGTGCTGGAGTGCTCCGCACCATCCATCGCCAGGAAGGACATGACTGCCTCCAAGACATCTTCGGGCAACGCCTCTATCATGACGCCTTCACCGGAGCAGAACAGCTCGGGATTCTTACTCACGTAGGCGATGTCCTCATGGCGGGTGACCGCCCACACACCGTCCACCTCGGGGGCAATCAATGCACCCTCGATCGGCGGATGCCAGCTGACGGGCCGCTCATCGCGCAGAATTTTGAAAGAAACCTCCCGCTCCTCGTTGGTCATCTCCCAAAAGCTCAGTGGTGAGATGCTCACGGGGTCGAATGTTCTTCCAAGAGCTTGTGCTTGAACCGTCATGTTCCTGCCTCCGCGTAGCGTTGCAATAGTTTTCCCTTGGCCAGCTTGCCGGTGGCAAGCCGGGGAAGTTCGTCTACGAAATCGACCGACCGTGGCGCCTTGTAGCGCGCAATGCGTTCGCGCACATAGTCGATCACCTCAGATGCAAGCTCGTCCGATCCGGTGAAACCGTCTCGAAGCTGAACAATGGCTTTGACTTGCTCACCCATCTCGGGATCAGGCACGCCAATAACGGCAACATCGGAGATCTTCGGATGCAACGCAAGAACATTCTCGATCTCCTGCGGGTAGATGTTCACCCCACCGGAGATGATCATGAAGGCCTTGCGATCCGTGAGGAACAAGTATCCGTCGCTGTCGACATAGCCGATATCTCCAACGGTCGACCAGTTTCTATGCCTCGGATGCCTTGCTTCGTCGGTCTTCTCAGGATCGTTGTGGTACTCGAACGGCGGAACATCGCGTTCAAAGTAGACGGTGCCGATTTCGCCGCGGGGAAGCTCTGCGCCGTCGTCTCCACAGATATGGAGCACGCCGAGCACGGCCATGCCAACTGAACCCCGCTTCGCCGTCCATTGCTCGCTGCTGATCATGGTGACGCCGTGCTGCTCGGTGGCTCCGTAGTACTCAACCACGATCTGTCCCCACCAGGTGATCATGGCCTCCTTGACGTCGGGAGGACACGGAGCGGCAGCGTGCACCGCAAGACGCAAGGACGAGGTATCGAATGCCTTCCGCAACCCCTCAGGCAGCTGCAGCATCCGGATGAACATCGTGGGAACCATTTGCGTGACAGTGATTTGGTAGCTCTCGATCGCCGCGAGCGCTTTGACGGGATCGAACTTCTCCATAAGCACCACGGTGCCACCCAGCGAGTGGACGCCACCACACCACTTCAGTGGGGCCGTGTGATAGATCGGAGCCGCAGACAAGTATCTGTCCTCGGCGGAAATCCCAAACGCGTGTTGCAGCATGTTCACCAACGGATCGCCCGGCTGATCGACCTGCCAGTCTGGCAGCGGCGGCTTGATTCCCTTAGGACGCCCCGTAGTTCCCGATGAGTAGAGCATCTCGGCGCCCCGGGGCTGGTCGGGCAGCGCGGCACCGGCCCCCTCGGCCAACACTTCGTACGGCTCGTGGCCAGCGATGTGACCACCGAACGAATACCGGCTGCCGACAGCGGACGTGAGCGGTCCAATCTCCTGTGCAAGCTCGCCAACCCCTGCGGAGGCGAACAGCACACGCGCGCCACTGTCATTGACAATGTAGGCAGCCTCCTCCGCCGCCAGGTGCCAATTCACAGCGGTTATGTATAGGCCTGACCGGATTGCCGCCCAGTAGATCTCGAAGGCTTCAAGAGTGTTGTCCGAAAGCAACGCCACCACGTCGCCCCTACGCAGCCCCATGCCGTGCAGTGCGGTCGCGATGGAGGCGGAACGGTGCTCAAGCTCGCCATAGGTGAGGGTCCGATCCGTGTCTGCCATGATCACAGCCGGCCGATCCGGCGCCGAGATCGCATGAAAACCAGGGAACATGAACTACACCAAGAGGTCGTCGCGACCGTCTGCCTTGAGACGTGCGATATAAGAGGGATAAAGCTTCTTGCCGAGCGGTGCCAGTTTGAGAAGGCTAGCGACATTACCCTCGACTTTGATCTTCTTCTTAGCCATCGCCAGCGGGAGATTGACCTTGCCCTGCCAATAGGCACTACCGAGATCCGCGGTCATAGACATCGTGGCGCTGGGCGCTGATCCGCCGTCAAGCCCTTCTCGCACAGACTTGTTAGCCATATCAATGACCACTACCGCATCGGGCTCCGTGAAATCGAAGGCCACAACCAGCCCCGTTCCCACCAGCTTGGGCCCAATCTCCGGATCATCAAAAGCGGTCTCGAAGATCCCACCGATGTATCGGGCAACTTCGGCCGAGTCACTGAACCCCATCATGCTCCTTAATTTATTTTCTATTCAAAACTATAGCCAGCCCAACGCCTGGACCTTTACCGCAGCCCCGCACTGCTATGAGCATCGTCACACCCGGCCGTCCATAAGTCAACTTATGGACAGCCGGGTGTGACGGCAAACTTCCTGCATCTTGTCGAAACTACATGCGTGGGCATTGGACGCCACAACAGGTCGCCGTTGCTCATCCGTTCTTCACTAGGCACATTCGGCGCCGCCGCCGGAGAATCTAACTTTGACTTAAATATGACCCATCACCTGCCGCAGGCCGAATGTCTTTCCAGCATTCGCACTGCGCGTTCGATCACGGGTCTGTCAATCATCTGCCCGGCGATGACGGATGCACCGCTGTCCGTTGCGGCCGTCACACGACGAGCCCAGGCGAGGTCTTCCGAAGACGGAGTGAACTGTAGGTTCACCGCGGAAACCTGACGTGGATGGATGCACAGCTTTCCGCCGAACCCCCACCGAGCCGCTCGGGCCGCATCGGAAACCAGCAGTGCCTCATCGTTCAGGGCGGTGGTGACGCCATCGAGCGGGGGCGCCTGTCTAGCAGCTGCCGCAGACATCACGAGCGCGCTTCGCGCGTACGCCAATGATTCATGCGCTTCGGGACTGATCCCGAGCTCGGCCGCGAGATCGATGCTGCCGAATGCCACCCTCGCCACGCCGGCTGTCGCGCATATCTCCGGAGCGGCCAACACTCCCGCCGCCGTCTCGATGAGTGCGATCAACTCGGTCCCGGGCGGAAGCTGGGCTGACACTGTGGAGATATGTGACGAGCCTCGCGCCTTGGGCAGCATCACCGGACATCCGTAGGCAGCAACCAAGGCAATATCCTCCGCATACCATTGGGTATCGCTGCCATTGACGCGCACAATCGCGTATTCGCCGGCGGCAAGCCAGCCTTTGGCCGCCTCGCGTGCAACATCTTTCGCGTGTGGAGCCACCGCATCCTCGAGATCGATCACTATCGCGTCGGCACCACTGCCGGCCGCCTTCGCGTAGCGCTCAGGCCGATCTCCAGGTACGAACAGCAGACTGCGAGCCCAGCCCAGTCGACGCCTGAGGCCGTTCATCACGACACGGTTCTCGAGACGATCTTGTCCACCACAAGCTTGGCCGTCTCAGCACACGCGGTCGTGCCTCCGTTGGCGTACTCCTTGACACCGTCTCCCACATTCCACAGTCCCCGAAATGGGGTCTCGTGTGAGAGGTCGAACCCTGCGACAGCACGCTGCGGAGGCCAGTCATCGCGGGTGATCGCAATGTTGAGAATACGTGCGCGCGTGTCGAAGTCTCTGATGTTGTCGCGCAGATCGTCTAACAGGTAGCCCGTCTCCGTCGCCTCGTCGAAACCTCCAATCGAGGGTTTGGGGACTGCCGTGCCGACGTACAGATGCCACCCCTGGGGAGCCATCTCCGGACAGAGATCGGTGAAATTGGCGATGTAGGCCAACCGGCGTGACTGCGCGAAGCTGAGCATCCCGGGCACATCGACGAGACGGTCACGACTTGCGAAATTCACCGAGATCATCGAGGTCGGCCGATCGGCGTTCTTGACCAGAGCCTGATACTCGGCAGGCACGGTCTCCTCGCCGAGCAGGGACACCGTCGCGGCCGGCCCGACATCACTGATCACCAACGGACTGTTGATGCGAACGGTGCCACCGTCACGCGTGGCTTCGACACCGGTCACGGCATCGCCCTCCACGAGGATCTTGTCCACCGCTGCAGAAAGCCATATTTGGCCACCTCCCTCCTCCACGACCTCGGCGAGGGATCGCCACAGTCCGATCGTGCCCTCGGGGTGGAACCCAAACCGTTTGAAAGCACTCTTGCGAGTGAAATAGGTGAGGAAGACACGCGCGGGCAGGTCCTCAGATCCCACTGCGAAGACCGACGCGCACATGTTGCGGAATATTCCGTGCACACCCTCGTTCTTCGTGTACTTCGACACCCATTCGGCCGTGGAAATCTCGTCCTCCGGCAACCCTGAATCGTTGCGGGCCGCACCAATTCCCTTGACCAACTTGGCTCCTTGCCGGGTCAGCCTGCTCAGCAGAAAGCCCCACCCGCCTCCCGTGACGTCGACATCCTTACCGCCGATCCGGTAAAGAATTGGGGGCTTCGGCTCACGGATGTCGAACCGCGCACCAACCTCACGACAGGTCTGTTCGGTGATCCCGCCGACCTCGATGACGATTGCACCGTTGTTGACCTTGAAGCCGTCAACCTCGTCCGTGGATGCGCGGCCACCCACTTTGTCGAGTCGCTCGATGACAAGTGTGCGATACCCCTGCCGCGTCAGGCGCGCCGCGGTGAACAAGCCGCCCGCTCCCGCGCCAATCACGACTGCATCGAAATCCTGTTCAGTCACCATATCGATCCTCTTCCTGATGTTTTGTGGGGAACTCAGTAAGAACGAGGCAAGCCCAGCGACGTCTGGGCCACATAATTCAGGACCATCTCCCGGCTCACCGGTGCGGTGCGCATAAGCCTTGTGACGAACCACAATTCCGATAGGCCGTACTCGTGGGACAGCCCGTTGCCGCCGTGCGTCTGGATGGCTTGGTCGAGTGCCACGAGCGCCGCCTCCGACGCGGCGAACTTGGCAATGTTGGCCGCCTCTCCGGCTGACAGACCCGTGTCGAACAGCTCGGCACTGTGTGCAGTCGCCAGACGGCCGAGCTCGACGGCGATGTGTGACTCGGCCAGGGGATGTGCGACGCCCTGGTGCGCGCCGATGGGTGTGGACCACACCACGCGCTGACGCGCGTAATCGGATGCTTTGTCTATCGCGTAACGGCCTATCCCACCGCAGATTGCGCCCACCAGGATACGTTCGGGGTTCAGCCCATCGAACACCTGCCGTAATCCGTTGCCAGCCCGTCCAATCAAGGCGTCGTCGCCCAGCTCGACCTCGTCCAAGAACACCGTGAACTGCTTGTCGGGTGAAACGATGGACGTTTCGATCTTCTGGTATGTCAGCCCACGAGAGTCTGTGGGCACCACAAACAGCGACAGTCGAGGTGCATCGGGTGTGGAAAGGTCGCCATCGCGCGCAACAACCAAGATCGCGTCGCACTGATCGACCGCGGATATGTAGTACTTCGAGCCGGTCAGTGCCCAGCCACTGCTGGTCTTGCGCGCCACTGTCTTGACATTGTGGCTGTTAGACCCGGCATCGGGTTCGGTCAGCCCGAAGGCCATCTTGCGGCTGCCTGCCGCTATGTCCGGGAGCCACCGCTGCTTCATTTCTTCAGATGCATGGTGCAGCAGGATGTTTCCGCAGATCGCAGGCGATATGACCCAGATGAGGAGCGGGAACCCATGAGCTGCCAGCTCCTCGACAACAACGACGGCCTCCCTCATCCCGCCGCCCCCGCCGCCATATTCTTCAGGCAGATGGACGCCCAGCAGCCCCGCAGCACCGAGATCCTTCCACAGCTCCTCGATGCCTTCACCACTGTGGCTGCGCTGTATGAAGTACTGCGCGCCATAACGATCGACGATTCCAGCGACGCTCTCCCGTATGGCGCGGTGCTCGTCGCCGTCTTGGATGAGGCTAGTCATGGGTCTACTGCCCTCCGTATGTGGGAACGGTCTTGTTGACAAACGCCTGCATGGCACTCACCGCGTCCCTACTGTCTCCGGTGAGTCTGACCCCACGCGTCTCTGCCGCCAGCTGAGTGGGCAGGTCATTACGCCAGCTGTCTCTCAACAGAGACCGCATGACCCCGTAGGCCACTGTGGGGCCGTTGGCCAGTTCGATTGCCAATTCTGTTGCACGGGAGCGAAGATCGCCCACAGGGACAACCTCGCTGACCAGCCCCCACTCGTAGGCCTGCATCGCGCTGATAGGTGTGTTACGCATATACGCCGCTGCGGCACGTCGAGGCCCGATCAGCCGCGGAAGATGCCAGGTCCCACCGCCATCACCGGAGAGCCCGATTCCAGAGAAGGCCGTCACAAATCTGGCGTCATCGGACGCCACCACGATGTCGGCCGCATACACGTACCCCAATCCCCCACCGGCAACTGCCCCCTGCGCTGCGGTGACAATCGGCGCGTTGATGCGGCTCAAGATGTCAAACGCCTGATGGAATGGCGCCGTCATCTTCGCGGAGAGATTTCCAAGACCTTGCGCACTGTTGTCGAGAAAGTATGCGATATCCCCGCCCACGGTGAGAGCCGGTCCGTTGCCACAGATGAGGACGGCACGAATGCTGTTGTCCGCGGCAACTCGACGCGCCACCTCCAGCGTCTCTTCCGCCATTCGCAGATCAATGGCGTTCCGCGCATCGGGCCGATTCAGGCACATCGTAGCCAGGCCAGAGTCGACCTGAAAATCAATGGTCTGCAGCCGATCTGGCCCATCCAACGCCGCACGCCAAGCCGCGGTGTCCGTCAGCTGATGAAGAGCGATGATTCGTTCGTCAGAAGCGAACTTCAGCACGTGGATGAACGCCGCGTCCAGGGGGTTTCCGCTGCCTCGGGCCGAACCACGGTAGGCGCCCGCAACCATGAGTCGGCCGTCGTCCATCAGCTGAAAATCCCCCGGCACCGCCCGTGCTCTGAAGTGCCTGCCAATGCGCCACCACAGGTTCTCGCACATAGCGTCGATGCCGATATGGTCACCGCCCATGTTCAACGGAAGACCTTCCGCAGCATGACCAGTGAAGCCGGGGTGCAGCAGCCCCTGCAATCCTTCACGGTCGCCAGCCGCCAACGTCCGGTAAAGGTCCCGAGCCACGGCAACCTTCGTCTCGCGCGACAGGTCAGCCGACATAGCGCACGATCGATTCGATTACAGCGGCAGGCTTTGATGCATCTTCGATCTCGATGGTGGTGACCAGGGTTGCCTGTACCGCAGAGTCTAGACGGGTCACGTGCTCGATACGGGAGCGAGCGCGGAGCCGACCACCCACCGGAACCGGAGTGATGAAGCGAACCTTGTTCAGCCCGTAGTTGATTGCCATGGATGTCCCTTCCACGCGGTACAGCTCATGCATGAATGTGGGCAGCAGCGACAGGGTCAGCAATCCGTGCGCGATGGTTCCCCCAAATGGCCCCTGTGCCGCGCGATCCGGGTCGACATGTATCCATTGATGGTCATCGGTCGCATCGGCAAAACCATTGACCCTGTCCTGTGTGACCTGCTTCCAGTCCGTCGGCCCCAGCTCACGACCGGCGGCCCCCTCGAACTCACTGATGCTGGAAAAGACCTCCATGCACACGACTCCTCAACTCGACATAAGGACCTCGCCGCCAACCCGTAGCGACGAGAGGAAACTCAATTTTGAACATGCTTTCAATACTTCAGACGGGCCCTAAAGCACCACCAGTTAGGCATGCTAACCTGATTTTCTATTTTAAGTTTAATTTTTCATAGGGCTGCAGGAGGCTGCCGATGGGGGCTCGGCCACACTCAGGAGACACCGACGCTGCCCACGAGGTCTCCGAGTACGTGCGCAGAGTTCCGCTGCCGTTGCCGCTGCCCGACCTCAAGGCCGTCAACGCCTATGTCATCACCGCACCGGACGGAATCACCCTCATCGACCCGGGGTGGGCGTATGAACCTTCGGAGACGGTGCTGCTGGCAGCGCTGCGCATGCTGGGCGCCACGCCTTCGGACGTGCGCAGGATCCTGGTCACCCATCAACACTGGGACCACTATTCCCTGGCCATCCAATGGCGCAACACGTTTGGCATAGAACTCATGCTGGGCCGAGAGGAGCGCCACAGCATCGAGGCGTTCACTGCTCTGGAGGGCGTCCACCCAAGCCAAGTCGCGCTGCTCGTTCGCGCCGGCGCAGGCCGACTGGCCGCGGATATCGAGGCACTGCATTGGGAACCTTACGAAGAGGGCGTTCCCTTTGAGCCGCCGGATCGATGGATCGACGACGGTGATCTGATCGATTGTGGAAGCACCACCATCCTTGCGCGGTCGACGCCCGGGCATACGCGCGGACACACCGTGTTTCAGGATTGTGCACGAGCAGCCGTCTTCACCGGCGACCACCTGCTGCCGCGCATCACACCGTCGATCGCCTTTGAACGTGCCCCCGAAGCCATGCCGCTGCAGTCATACATGTCATCGCTGAGGCTGTTTCTTGACCTTCCGGATGCACAGATGCTTCCGGCACACGGGCCCACCACCGGCAGGACACGAAGTCGGGCGCAGGAATTGCTGGATCATCATCGTGAGCGGCTCGAATCCATAGCCACGATTGTCTCCGCCGAGACATCATCCGCGTACGGAGTAGCGAAGCGACTGCGCTGGACCCGCCGGCGGAGACGGCTCGACGAGCTGGACGTGGTCCACCGCATGACGGCAGTCTTGGAAGTGCTCGCGCATCTGGATCTGCTGGCAGCTCAACACAGCCTCACCGCTCACGAGACCGATGAGGGCCAGGTGTTCACGCCTGCGTGACTTGTTTCGGGCTGGCCGCACTGAGAACTTCCACGAGACGGTACTTTTGGACCTTCCCGGTGGGCGTCGTCGGCAGATCCTCAGCGCGACAGAAGACTACTCTTTTGGGCACCTTGAAACGCGCCAGCCTGGCACGACATATCGCAAACACGTCCTCTTCGGTGATCACCGACCCGGGCGTGGGCACGACCACCACACAACCGATCTCGCCCCAACGGTCATCACGCAGACCAACTGCGAACACCTGGCTGATGCCCTCGTGACCGGCCAGCATGTCCTCGATCTCCTTGGGCATGACCAACTCGCCACCACTTTTGTAGAGCTCCTTACTGCGGCCTGCGAGCTGCAGATAGCCGTCGGTACGGATTCGCCCCAAGTCGCCCGAATGCAGCCACCCCGCCCGGACCGCGCGCTCAGTTTCACCCACCTGATTCCAGTAACCCAGCATCGTGGTGGGCCCGGTGGAGACCAATTCACCTTCGGCGCCGGAGGGAACATCACCGCCATCGTCCCGACTCACGACGCGGTAGTTCGTCAAAGCATCCGTGCCGGCAATACCGGCGGCACCGGCCAGTTTTGGACGCCCCACCGTCTCGGAAGTCAACTCAAGCGGATCCTCCGGCAGCGTCAGTGTCATCGCGCCCCCGCACTCGGTCATTCCGTAGCCGGTGACGATCTCACTCACGCCAAGTTCTCGCTCTATCTGTTGCCACAGCCATATCGGCGCCGGAGCCGAGCCGCACAGGATTGCAGTCAAGGTGCTGAGGTCGTAGTTGGCCCGATTCGGGCTCTCCAGCAGCGCCACCGCCATCGTGGGAACGCAGAGAATATCCGTGGCGCAATGCTTCTCGATCCCGCGAAAGTATCCTTCGGCACTGAATGTCGGCTGCAGCACCACCGCACCTCCAACGTACATCACCGACAGCAGGCCTTCGACGTAGCCGAACATGTGGTAGCACGGCAACGAATAGAGAATCCGGCGGCCGTCCTCGTAGGCTCTGGTCAGTGCGGACGCGTACGCGGTGCGAAGCACACCGTCATGGGAAACCAGCACACCTTTCGGGGAACCGGTGGTGCCTGACGTGTACAGCATGTCCCCCGGCCCATGCGGATTGAGCCTCGACGGCCGCACATCGTCATCGGTGCACTCGATGTACGTCAGATCCGAGACCGCCATCGTGCCCGGCCGCAACGGACGTCCGGTCTGCAACAGCACCACATGACGCAAGGCCGGTGCGGCGCCGTCACCGCGCGTCCGATCAGCGAATCCCGGCTCATCCCAGCCCGGCGCAATGCTGTCAAGCATCGACTGGTAGTCGAGCCCGCCGTACTCCGTCATCGCCACTAGGACGCTGCACCCGGAATCAGCAAGGACATGGGCTAGTTCCTCAGTGCGATACAGGTAATTGAACGGCACCGCAACGGCGCCCGTTCGGGCTATCGCGAACTTGACCGTGACAAACTCGGGATAGTTGGCCATGAGTATGCCCACGCGGTCGCCCGGGCATACTCCCAGGGCTCTCAGCCCTGCCGCGAGCCAACAGGACTGATCCGCGACGTCACGGTAGGTCATGGTCACGTCGTCGGTGATCACGAATGGATTCTGCCCAAAAGCGGTCACACACTTATCAAGCCAGTCCGACAGTGTGTAAGGACGCCATATCGGGAAGCGATCGCGCAGGACCTGCCGTCGAACATCAATATCGTTGCCGATAGTCATAATTCGGGCAGCTCTCCGTTCACGATGGCATCACGTATTGCAAACCGCTGCACTTTCCCCGTCGGGGTGACCGGAAAACTCTCTGCCACAAACCACCGTTGGGGGACCTTGAACGGAGACAAGCTTGCACGGGCATGCTCCACAAGGCTGTCCTTCAGACCACTCAACGGGCCGCCGGTCACTCGACAGACCACCACGGCAATCTCACCGAGGCGCTTGTCCGGCAATCCCACCGCAATCACCTCAGCGATGCGATCATGTTGGCTGACAACACTTTCAATATCAGCCGGAGCTATATTCTCGCCACCGCGAATGATAAGCTCTTTGAGTCTGCCCACAACGGTGAGGAATCCACGAGCATCCATGGCCCCGAGGTCGCCGGTCCGCACAAACCCTTCAGGGTCGAGTGCTCGCGCGCTGGCCTCGGGGTCGTGCAGATACTCGACAAGCTGTTGATACCCGCGCACGCAAATCTCCCCCACCTGATCCACCGCGAGCACCTCACCAGTGACTGGGTCGACTATCTTGCAATCCACATGGGGCAGTGGACGACCGACGGAGAACAGCTGATCGTGGCGAGCGTCGGTCGGTCGCGTTACGGTCACCACCGAGGCCAGCTCCGTCTGCCCATACACGTTGACCACATTGGCGTTGAATGTCGACGCTGCGCCGTCTATGAGATCTGGGGACACCGTCGAGGCACCGCCTAACATGATGCGCGGGCTGGGTGGCTCATGCCCACTGGCGCGCTGATGCATCAGCAGCGCATCAAGTACCGCGGGCACATAGAACAGCACCTCGGCACTCTCAACGCGAAGTGTCATCAGCAACGCCGCGGGCTCGAAACGCTCGCAGATCACCGCAGTACCACCCAGCCACAGCGGCCCGAGCGTAGCAATCACACACCCCGCGGTATGAAACAGGGGCAGCGGATTCACGCATACCGCGCTCTCTTGCACGCCAACGGCTTCCATCGTGAACTTTGCGACATTGACCAACGCCTGATGGGTGAGCAGGACAGCCTTCGGACGCCCCGATGTACCGGACGTGTATTGGAGCATGACCGGAAGCTGCGAGTTCTCTGGCGCGCGCCGCGCCGCCTCAGAGTCTGCGGTCGTGGATCGCCACATCTCGGTGTCCGAGAGTGAAACACAGAGCACTCCGGGAACGCGGGCGCAGACACGCGTGGCAACCTCGGCCATGTTGTAGTCGCGACAGGTGTCGGCGTGCAGCAGCAGCGCGGCCTTGCAGTGTCGCAAGGCATAGTCGAGCTCGGATTCGCGCAGGACGGGGTTCAACGCGACAAGGACGACGCCCGCCAATGCCGCTCCGTACTGAATGATCGTCCACTCGACTACATTGGGCGCCCACAGTGCCACGAAATCCCCGGGTTCGACCAGCCATGTCAAAGCAGTTGCGACTCTCAATGCCTCGTCAAGCAGCTCACCATAGGTGAGACGTATCAGAGCACCGTCGCCATGGCGAATGCCGATTACCGCCTCCCGGTTGGGGCACTCGACTGCCCTGAGGGTGAGCAGATCTCCCACCGTGCAGGCGATGAGGGGCACGCTGCGGTCAGCCGACCAATATGACTCGGTGAGCCGACACTCATGGGCTGACGGAAGGAGACTCATTTACCGCTCTCCCTCGTCACACCGGATTGGTGCCGAGCTTCGCTTCGGACATATCGCTGATTGTCGACCACTGCGCCGAGATTTCCGCGAGATCCGGCGGTGACGAGAAGGTCACTCCTGAGCTCTGGAACTGCGCGACTCGCTGAACCAGACCGCCGCCTACGACGAAAACCGATGCTGTGTCCTGGTTTTCGTCAGACACCAGGTAGCCCACCGCGGGGGCCACGAGCGCAGGATCAAGCTTGTCCAAGAGTTCTTGAGGCGCTATGTCCTCGGTCATACGGGTCGCGGCCAGCGGCGCCACCGCATTGGCAGTGATGCCGTACTTCGCGCCTTCGATGGCCAACGTGTTGATGAGACCAACCAAGCCTGCCTTGGCCGCGCCGTAGTTCGCCTGTCCGAAGTTTCCATACAGACCGCTCGTCGATGTCGCCACGACAATGCGGCCGAATTTCTGCTCTCGCAGGTGCGGCCAAGCGGCTCTGATGACCTGGTAGCCACCGTAGAGATGCACCTTGAGGACCGCATCCCAGTTGTCGTCGGTCATCTTGTGGAATGCGCCATCGCGCAGGATTCCTGCGTTACTGACCACGGCGTGCAGAGCACCGAACTCCGACAACGCCGTATCGATGATCGCCTGAGCCCCTTCGGCGTCGGCCACTGACGAATAGTTGGCCACAGCACGTCCGCCCTCGCTGCGAATCTCCTCGACCACTGCATCTGCCATGGTGGTGCCCGCCCCGACCCCATCACGGGCACCACCAAGGTCATTCACCACCACCAGAGCACCATGAGCCGCCAGAAAACGCGCGTAGGCCCGACCCAGGCCGCCGCCAGCCCCTGTGACGATGACGACTCTATCTTGCACTCCGGACACCTGAACTCCTCTGAATAGCCAAACTGAGCAATATATTTGAATGAAATCGACGGCACCACGCCGACAGCAGCCCGTCCTAGGACCGATTGCCGCCCGGTGTACGGGAGAGCACCGAAACAAAGGACACGCAACTGCCCGGACGACCACCGAGATTGTGTGTGAGGGCGGTATGCGGGTCGGACAGCTGCCGGGCTCCAGCTTCACCACGGAACTGCAGCCATACTTCGTACAGCATCCTCAGACCGCTGGCTCCGACAGGATGCCCGAACGACTTGAGCCCTCCGTCGGGATTCACGGGCAACCGACCTCCTGCATCAAACTCACCACTCAAGACGTCCTTCCAGGCATGGCCGCTTTCTGCAAAACCCAAGTCCTCCATCAGGACAATCTCAGTGGGCGTGAAGCAGTCATGAACCTCTGCCAGGGACAGCTGTTCGGCGGGCCGGTCGATGCCAGCCTGCGCATAAGCATCCTTGGCCGCCTTCACTACTTCGGGGAAGGTCGTGAAATCGAACTGCGGATCCATCGATCCGCGGGCGGAACCGGCAACCAGGGAAAGCGCGTCGACATACACCGGGGTGGCCGTGTATTCGTGTGCGCGGTCAGCGGGCACGATCAATGCGCATGCGGCACCGTCGGACACCCCCGAACAGTCAAAGACACCCAACCGGCCCGCCACTTTCGCGGCGCCATCGATGGTCTCGCGTGCCACGGATGATCGGAACTGCGCCTTGGGATTTCTGGTGCCATTGTCATGGTTCTTCCATGCGACATGAGTCATGGCCGCGCGCATCTCATCGGGGTGCACGCCGTGCCGCGCACAGTAGGCCGGGTCCAGAAGCGAGAAGGCCGCCGGAGCGGTCATCGAGATCTCCGGTGCCGTGCCGTCCCCGGGCGGGTCTTGCCGGAGCAGCCCCGAATAGCCGGAATCCTTGAGTTTCTCCACGCCCACAGCCATCACAACGTCATAGGCGCCCGCGGCCACCGCGTAGCAGGCATTGCGGAAGGCCTCCGACCCGGTTGCGCAGAAATTCTCGACGCGAGTGACGGGCTTGTCGTCACTGCCAATGGCACGACTGAGTGTCAGCCCGCCCAGCCCCGAGCTCAGCGTTCCCAGCCAATATGCATCCACATCGTCCTGTGTGACCCCCTGCGTGGAGTCAAGGCACTCACGGTATGCCTCCAAGATCAGGTCGTCAGTGGAGGCATCCCACCTCTCACCAAAGCGACTGCACCCCATAGCAACAATGGCCACCTTGCCGCCGATTCCGTTACTGGCCACGAGTTTGCACTGCCTTCCAGAAATAATCATGAATACCACCGACCGTGAAAAGACGCCGGAACGCAAAGCTCACACGAGTGCCCACTGCAAGCTCCGCGCTCTGCGCATCGGCGAGCTCCAGGGTGCATCGCCCGCCACCGTCGACATCGATGACCACCTGCACCATCGGCGGTGACGGAGAGAACGCCAATCGATCAACCGTGTACGTCACCACCGTGCCGCCCAGATATGCGGCCGGCGCCGCACTCATCTCGTCCGAGGACCCGCATGCACGGCACACCTGGACTGGTGGCAGATGCACGAAACCACATGCTCGGCAGCATGATCCGGAGAGTCCGAATTTCCAAGATCGACCACGCGCCGCCGGCGGTGCTGCCGCGCGGTCGGGCTCAGGGCGTCGTGGTAGCTCCGTCTCCACGAGGTTTCGTGAGGATAGGTAGGTCACATACGGCAAAATCATGCCTCCGGCGCGCTGATCGGACAACGGCACTCGTTGGCGGGCCTCGGGCAGGCGATCGGTCGCCTTCAGCACCACTGCGTCACATCCGTCGGTTGCCGACAGCACCAAAATCGTGTCCCCCGGTTGTGCGACGTCGAGCGCGCCACACAACCCGATGAGCGCATCCGACGAGCCGCTGAAGCCAATGGGCGAAGTAGCGACCGACTTCTGCCCCTTGACAAGGGTTGCCGCACGCTTCGACACTGCGGTGTTGGGGCAGGCGAGCACCACGTGATCGGCGTCGCCGACACCGGCGGCACTCAACGCACCTTCGGCGGCCGCCCGAATCAATGGAGCGTATCGCTCGAACCCGAAACGCTCCTCCCACTGAGCGCCGACAGCTGCCTGCGGATCGCGCCACCGATCCAAGAACTCCTCGGTAACCGAGTGCGAAGCAACATATTCCGCAATCGGATCGCCTTCGCCGAACAGCAGGGCAGCCGCCCCGTCACCGCCAAGCTTCTCATCGGCGGAACCGGGCCGCCCCACGCGCACGTCGGCCGCAACAGCCAATCCTCCGTGCCGGGCCGCCGTGGTCACCGCGGCAAAGGCGCTGCGGCCGGTACCACACATATCGACGGCAAATACGGTCGCAGGCAGGCCCAGGGCCGCATGGACGGCCGTGGCGTTGGTCTTGTCGGCGTATGCTGGTGTGCTGGTCACGAAGTAGACCGCCGCGGGTGTTGCCCCCTGCGGCACCACCGCCATGGCGGCCGCGACCGCCATGGTGGTGGAATCCTCATCATAGGAAGCGATTACGCGGTCACCTCGACGCAACCCGATGTCGTCACCACTGAGCCGATATCGAGGCAGGTAACTGGCATAAGAGAGCAGGCCCACGCTCATGACGCCCCCCGGAACACCGCAGCCAAACCCTGGCCTCCACCGATGCACATTGTCTCCAGCGCCAGACCTCCTCCGCTGCGCCGCAATTCGTGCAGCATCGTGGTGAGAATCCGCACGCCGGTGGCCCCAATCGGATGCCCGAGCGAAATGCCGGATCCATTCACGTTGAGACGGTCCTCGACGTCTTGAAGCTTCAGGCCCCAACCGGACAACACTGCGAGCACTTGAACCGCGAACGCCTCGTTGATCTCGATCAGATCGAAGTCATCAAAGGTGAGTTCTGCTTTCCTGAGCAGTTTTTCGACGGCCCCCACCGGACCGATGCCCATGCGCGAAGGCTCGCAGCCGACCGCCGCCCAGCCTTCGAGGTAGCCCATGGGCTCGAGCCCGAGCTCCTCGAGCCGCTCCTCTGCCACGACAAGGCACGCTGCCGCCGCATCGTTCTGTTGGCTGGAATTGCCAGCAGTGACAGTGCCGTCCGGAGAGATCGTGCGGAGTTTCGCCAGGCTCTCGATTGTCGTGTCCGGGCGTACACCCTCGTCGGCATCGAACAGAATGGGCGTACCGCGGCGCTGCGGCACTTCGACCGCAACTATCTCGCTGTTGAACACACCCGCGGTCTGAGCAGCGACGGCCCGCTGATGGCTGCGAGCGGCGAACGCATCCGCGGCGCCCCGGTCAATCCCGTAGTCAGCGGCCAGATTCTCCGCAGTCTCTATCATTCCGCTGATCGCTCCGAACCGCCAGATCGGCTGGGACAGCTCGCGACCTCGCTCCAACCGGTCGAAGAGCTTTTGATTGCCCGCACGTGACCCCCACCGTGCGGACGTGGTGTAGTACTCGATATTGCTCATGGATTCGACACCGCCGGCCAGCACCACGTCGGCAGCGCCGGTCTGAACCATCATCGCCGCGGTGATGACCGCCTGGAGTCCCCCTCCACAGCGGCGGTCGGTCTGCAGTCCGGGCACACCGATTGGCAGACCCGCGTGCAGCGCAGCCCACCGGCCGATGCATGGCGCTTCGGAGTTCGCATAAGACTGCGCGAAAGCGACATCTTCAATCAATTCTGGGTCGATACCGCTCGACGTCACAACGGCTTTGATGATGTGTGCGGCAAGATCCTCTGCTCGCAGCGCGCGCAGACTGCCCCCGAAAGCACCCACCGGGGTACGCAGAGGTGAAACGATTGCGGCTCGTCTCATGCTTCTCCTCGCCATCTGTGTGCCGACGGATCGAGCAGGCTGTCCAAGCCCGAGTCGGGAAGCCAGATAATCGTCTCCAGTTCGAGAGCGTCAAGAAACCGAACACGTCCGGTCCTGAGATCCTCCAGCCGAAGGCGTGGCGAGTTCCCTTGACTGTCAATGCTCACCGCCACTTCGGCGAATTCACTGCCTATCACCGGACCGATGCCGGGAATGGACACCGGTCCCTTACTGTCGAATTCAATTCCCATTCACCGCTCCGTCAGATCAGAAAGCCAAGGGTCGGCACCGGCTGATCGTTGTCGATCAGCACCACCTTCTTGTAGGACAAACACAGGTCGTCGCCCACCCGCCGAACCCGGTAGGTGGTACGCCCTCCCCACAGATGCGTGCCACGCGGACGTGCCTCCATCACAAGGAAATTGGCCTCAACTTCCAAGTCCAGACCCTCCTGGGGGTTGGCACGCATACCCAGGAATTCGATGTTCGAGATCAGGCGGCGCAATCGCGAAGGTGGCGCTTGCGCGTATCGCCGACCCGTTCTGGCCTGCTTCAGCCTGGTGGAGATGCGGCTGCGATTGTCGTAGATGATCGACATCTGTCGCAGCGGATCACCGGTGGCAGCAGGCACCCAATACAGCGCATCAGCGGTCCACAATGCCTCCCACGCGTCGTAGTCTGCCTCGTCGGCGTGGCGGGCCTCGCGGTAGAGGAACTGCCGAACCTCAGAGAGATCCACATTGTCCGGAATAGGCAGTAATTCCGTAGAAGTCGTTTGCGACGTCGGCATAGCTCCTAGTCCTTGTTCATCAGAGACTTGTAGTGAGTCCAGAATCCGCGCATACCGGTCTCATCCGTCGCCGATCCAATGGTGAACCCCTCGGCGTCCACAGACTCTCGGTTCAGCCCGCGTCGCACGTCAAGCCATTCTGGCGACAGTGAGGCGATGCCGTGCTGGTTGCGTTCATACATTTCCGTATCGTCGGCGAGCAACATGCCTGCTGGACCCACCGAGCCGACGCACTGAGACACCATCCGCCGGTTCAATTCCGGAGCACCGGCGAGCTGGACCGCCGTCGAATACTGCACGCATTCGTCGACGGCGACCGGTTGAATGTTGAACACCTGAATCTCGGCAATGAACAGATTAGGGAAGATCATCACATGCGGTGCGCCCTCGATGAGTATCTGCTCAGCCCGCTCCCCATGCAGCTTTCGTATCGCCGCCACATAGTCAGGCACCCTCGATTCGGTGGTGCCGAACCAACGCATGGGCTGAGCGAACTTGCGGAATTCTGGCCGCAGATCGTTCTCGCTGTGCCCCCCACCGAGATCTCGGGTGACGGCAGTTGACGAATCACTGTAGAGCGGGGCAATGGTGCTGCCGGTGACCCCGAATATCGATCCGTGCACAAACTGCGGATGATATCCATCAGTCTCGTTCTCCGCCAACAGTTTCCAGTTGGCGTGCGTGCGGTGCTGCAGCCAACCCGCGGTGAGCTCGACCCGCCCCTCGGGTGACAGACGGGTGAGGCGATCGATCTCTCCCGCAGCGGCGCCAAGATGCTCGATCAAACT
Organism: Mycobacterium sp. D16Q14; assembly: GCA_002013415.1. GTDB lineage: Bacteria > Actinomycetota > Actinomycetes > Mycobacteriales > Mycobacteriaceae > Mycobacterium. The sequence continues at coordinate 35,161 of MAEX01000024.1, read as the reverse complement.
AGGGCCTTCGGCGGCAAAGCTGCCGAAGACGAAGCCGCCATACGAATCCACGCGTGGAACCGTTCCCAGAGCCAGATCGAGCTTGCGGTCGCCGTACCCCTTGAAATACGGAAAACCAACGAGATCACCGGTATTACGGAATGTCCACCCGTGATACGGGCATCGGAATGTGCTCGAGTTGCCCTGATAGTCGTCACACACCTGGTTGCCGCGGTGCGCGCACCGGTTCAGCAGGAGACGAATCTCACCATCACGGTCACGTGCCATGATGATGTCCTGGGGCCCAAGCTTTTTCCGAACATAGTCGTTGGGTTCTGAAACCTCGCTCTCGTGCCCGACGAAGACCCATGTTCGGTACCAGATCTTCTCCAACTCTTCGGCGAAGATCGTCGGGTCTGTATAGAGAGCCCCGTGGACCTTGTCGGGCAGAATCAACTGGTCGTAGCGGCTGGATGTCCCCGGCGTGTGGGGCGCGATCGATGTCATGACTCAACTCCTGCTCGTTGACCGAATCCGGGACTACGCCCTTCACGGAAGGCGGCAACCCCCTCGGCGAAATCCTCACTGCCGAAAAGATTTGCCTGATAATCCGCTTCCCTATCGAGAACGTCGAACGGACTGAGCGAGGGCGCTACGGCAAGTAAAGTCTTGATGACGCCCAGCGCTTGCGCCGGCCTTTGGGTGAAGCGATCGGCGTCTTCTGTCGCTACCGTGAGAGACTCCCCGGAGTCGGCCAGCGCATCCACCAGCCCCCATTCAAAGGCCGTCGTCGCAATGACCGGCTCAGGCATCATCAGCATCTGACGGGCGCGTGCCAAACCAATCCTGCGCGGCAGTGAGACATATGCACCCATGTCACCGGCGAGCCCAACATTGGTGAATGTTGCCGCGAAGCGGGCATCACGCGCCGCGACCACCCGGTCACAGGCTGCGGCCAGTGCCGTACCCGCACCGAATGCGGCCCCTTCGACGGCCGCTATCACGGGCTTCGGCGTGTTCCAGATGGCTCGAATTACCCTCTGCGCCATCTGTGCCCGCTGCGCGGCCTCCTGCACTTCCATCACTTCCATGGTGGAAATGTCACCGCCGGAGCAAAAAACACTGCCGGCGCCGGTAAGTACGATGACGCGGATCGCCGCTTCGGCGTCGGCAGCTTCCAATGCCTCCGCAAGTTCCACGCGCAGCGGGATGTCGATGGCGTTGCGCCTTGTGGGCCTGTTCAAAGTGATGGTGCGGACGGCGCCTTCATCACGCGTGATGACGTTCACTAGCCAAACCTCGGCGACCGACGCTCGATCACAGCGCGCAGCCCTTCGAGGGCATCGGCTGTCCCGGATAGTTCGGAGACGATCCGCGCCTCTTCTGCCAGGCGCGCCTCCACCGGTGCGCCCAGGCCTGCCCAGACCAGCCGCTTGGTGGCTGAGAGCGCTTGCACGGGCAGCGCCCTGAGCTGTGTGGCAATGTCTTCGGTGCGCGCATTCAACGCGTCGTCATCGACCACCTCCGTGATCAGTCCGATACCTGCTGCTTCATCCGCACCCAAGGTCGGGTTGGTGAGCAGAATGCGCAACGCCTGCCGAAGCCCCACCAGCTGCGTCAGGGTCACTGATGAGCCGCCATCTGGCGCCATGCCCACCCGAACGGCGCCCGAGAAGAATTTCGCCGACCGGGCCGCCACGACGATGTCCGAGGCACAGACAAGCCCCAAGCCACCGCCGCCAGCCGCAAAACCTTGCACGGCGGTGACCACCGGAACTCTCAGTTGGATCAGCGCGGCCGTCGCGAGCTGAAGCCAGGCGGTGGCTTCCCGCAGATAGTCAGGCAACGCCGAGCCCTTTGATTCAAACGTGTGGATGTCGCCACCGGCGCAGAAGTTGCGGCCCGCTCCGGAGAGCAGCACCACCCGCACGGCGGGATCCGCGTGGCAGGCAAGCACCGCCTCATGCAGTGCCTTGAGCGTTTCAACGTTGAGCCCGTTCGATGTTTCGGGACGATTGAGCCGGATCCGGCCAATCCCCGCGGCGTCGACATCACTGACGACGGCTGCCTCAACTGTTGCGGTCATGCGCGAACCTCTCTGTGCTTGAAAGCCGCCACACTGTCACGGCCAACCGGGCCGCAGATGTGTTCCACGACGGCGTTTGTTTCGTCGGTTAGTGCCCGGCTCATCGAATAGGTCAGTCCTTCTCTGACCAAATGCTTGATTGTCATGACGGCGGCAGAGTTACGCTCCGCGAGCTTGACAAGAAATGCCTCGACATCGTCATCGAAACTTGTTGACGGGAAGGATCTGTACGCCAACCCACGTGCGACGGCATCCTTGCCAGAGAGTCGCTCTCCCGACAGCAGCATCGCCATGGCCATCTGCCTGCCGACGATCCGGGGGAGCCGAGCCGAACTGCCTCCTCCAGGGATCATGCCGAAGTTGATGTGATTGTCGGCGATTCTCGCGTCGTCATGGACTAACACGATGTCGGCGCACTGCATCAGTTCGAATCCCCCTGCCATGGCCACTCCCTCAACTGCGGCGACCACCGGCACCCGGGCGTTCTCGACGGCCTGACACGCACAGCGAAAGGCCGCGAACAGAGAGTGCAAAGCAGTCGGACCCTCAGCCTTCAATCGCTGCACCTCATCGAAATCTCCTCCAGCACAGAAGTTTCCGCCCGCTCCGCGAATAACCACCACCCGTACGTCAGGGTGATTGCCAGCGGCGCGAACGGCTTCTCCAAGTTGACGAGCGAATGAAACACTGATGGCATTCATCCGGTCGGGCCGGTTCAGCGTGATCCGCCCAATGGCGCCGTCGATCTCTTGGTCGATGTCGCTCACATGTACCTCCCGCCACCGACCTCGATCACCGAGCCGGTGATGTAACTCGAGAGTTCAGAGGCCAGAAACACTGCCGCGCCTGCCACTTCGGCGGGTTCACCCGCGCGCTTCATGGGAACTGCGGCTTCTCTCTCGGCGAAGACCTCTGGGGCCATGGCCGCGGTCATCGGCGTGCGGATCAAGCCCGGCTGGATGGCGTTGATCCGCACGTTGTAGTGGGCCACCTCTTTGGCGGCAGCCTTTGTCAGGCCGACGATGCCGGCTTTGGCAGCGCTGTAGTTGGTCTGGCCGGGGTTGCCAGACTTTCCCGATAGCGACGAGATATTCACGATGCTGCCGAATTTCTGTTCGCGCATCACAGTGGTGGCCTCACGGACACCCAACCAAGTTCCTCGTAGATGCACGGTGATCACGGCATCGAAATCCGCGACGGTCATCTTCCTCAATGACATATCCCGGGTGATACCAGCATTGTTGACGAACACATCCAGACGACCGTGCTTCAGGGCCGCACCCGAGACCAGTGAGCGCATCTGCTCTTCCGAGGTCACATCGCAGGCGACGCCCGAGCAGCTCCCATCCTGGCCGTTGATGTCGGCGGCCGCCCGCTGCGCCGCATCACCATCGAGATCGGCCAGTACAACCCTGGCGCCGTGATCATGCAGTACGCGAGCGATCTCCCGGCCGATGCCCTGGGCGGCACCGGTCACCACTGCAACCTTGTCGGCCAATAGCGGCTGCGTCATCGACTGGCAACTCCCGTCCGGTCAGGTGATAGACAAATTGAATATAAATTTCTAATCTAGGTTAAACCAACTTACCCTGTGGTCTCAACCACCTAGTCGGAAAGGTCGTCATGGATCTAGGACTGGCAGACGCCCGCGTGGTCGTGACGGGCGGTGCATCCAACATCGGGCGCGCGATCGTGCACGAGTTCGCCTCCGAAGGTGCACGAATCATGTTGAATGACATCGACGAACCTCAGGCCAACCGAGTCCAGGAGGAAGCCCTAGCACGGGGGGCAGCGGCCGTCGAGGTGTCGATCGCGGACCTCACCGTGCCCGGCGCCGCCGAGTCTGCCGTTGAGCGCGCACTCGAGTGTTGGGGCGGTATCGACGTGCTGGTCAACAACGCCGGGTGGAGTGTGCCCGGTTTTGTCGCAACCGATACCGACAGAGCCAAGTGGCAGCGCACCATCGAGATCAATCTCTTCAGCGCCATCGCGGCAACGCAAGCAGCAATTGGACCGATGAAGGACAACGGCGGTGGCGCGATCGTGTTCATCGCCAGTGAGGCCGCGTTCGGGCAGATCCGCCAAGCCATCTACGGTGCGTCGAAGGCAGCCATGGTCGCACTGGCCCGAACCACGGCTCGCGAGCACGGCCGACACGGGATCCGTTCGAACATCGTGTGTCCAGGCCTGGTGATACCGGACGGCCCTGATGCCGTCGGGCAGAGCAGCCTGTGGTCCGTAGGACAAGACAACGTCTTCAACGACAAGCAGATCGACTTCATGCTCAAAGACACCCCGATGCGCAGGCTCACAACCGCCGAGGACGTGGCGCGCGCCGTGCTCTGGTTCGCCTCCCCGTTGGCCTCGCGCCAAGTCACCGGCCAACTGATCTCGGTCAGCGGCGGGTACACCATGCCGTAATCCAGCCATTCCGGCACCAATCGATGGGAAACAGACATGATTTCGACGCCTGACAGAACCTCGACACTCGCTGGTACTCAATTGCCGCAACCGCTCTCGGACTTCTTCACAAGCTGGGGGGTGTCCTTCGACGAGCTGCTCGGCTCCTTCGATCTGCTCACCGACCGGTGCCAGTGGATTCAACGCCCCATCCCCACGCTGACCGGGCCGCACGCAGCGCGCCGCTTCCTTCGGCTTGCACATCGAATCCTGGGCCTGACGACTATTAATGTCGACATTCTGCGGACCTCGGTCAACGAACACGCCATATTCGTTGAGCGGATTGACCACCTGCGGCGCGCCGACGGCAGCACTATTGTGTCAGCGCCCGTTGTGGGGATCATCGAATTCGTCGACGGACGGATCATCCACTGGCGTGAGTACTTCGACAGCCTTGAATTCGCCGGCCGCGCGATACAAACCGGCACAGTGCGCGGTGCCGGAGGTCTCGTACGACGTGTCACCCCGCCGCGGAAGTGATGCTCGGCAACGTACCCATCCGAGCTCGTCGACGATCAATTGATCTGCGCATCAAGAAATCCGACTCACTTCCTAGGCCAGTGCCCGCCAACGCCACCCGCGGGCCGTCACAGTTTCAGCCTCTCGCCGGTTCCTAGCGTGGCCATTGGATGAATGGGTGGGGCAATGAGGTTCTGTTCGGTGTGCGTTCGGTGGTTGCGGTTTATCAATGCTCCAGCTTTTCAGGACGACACGGCGGACGCCGCACTCAGCGGTAGCACGGACCGCCGCCCGGCGGGCTACAGGATGCCGGGCCCAGCTCCCGCCAGCTCTGATCTGTCCAGGATGCCGACAGCCACGTCTTGGTGGGCTCGATGACGAATCGAAGGGGGCCGCGTTCGCAGTAGGTACGGCCATCCGGCGTTACCGCACAAGTCGTTCCTTCGTGGGTGATCTTGCTGCGCGGCGGCAGCGGCTGCTGACCTTGCGCCGCAGGGAATCTGGCCGCCACCGACCAGTCGTAGTGCACGGCGCGATCCCCGTCAATCCAGCCGATGTGACTGACTCCAGGTGGAGCTCCTGGGATGTCACCCACACAACCGAAACTGCCCAGGCCCCAGATGCCGCAATTTTGACCGGTCGAAGCCGTGAACCACACGCCACCGGGCTGCACGAAGGTGCCGGCATCCAGCTGGTCGTAATAGCGGATGTCGGGATACGGATTCACGGCCGCATCCGCGGGCGGCGGGTCTGTGTGCGCCGTCGCGGCGCCGCCCAGGGCCACCACCACAGAACTCGCTGCCGCTATCGCGCAGTGCAGAGGATTCATTGCCTATCTCTCCATCTCCAGCATTCACTCTGAATGATGTTGTACTGCTATGTGATACGTCGAGTGATGCCGTAGCACGTTGCGTTGCCCAAATCCAGGGTGTTTTGGCAGATGACTTTTCCCTGGTAGATGATCCGTACGGTCACCCACTTACTGGGGGCGGCGCGCGTGTGCCAGTCGGCGCGGATCTGGCTGCCTTCCGGTGGTGCGCCCCGCGCGCTGCTCACCACCGCGTCCATTCGCCACGGGAGCGGCACATCCTCAATCAGGCTCCGATTGGCAGTGCCCTGGTATTCGATACTGGCACTGTGGATATCGTCGGAGACGACTTCGTAGGTGACCAGGTCCTCTGCCCGCGCCACACTCGGATGAATCAGCGTCAACATGCAGGTCATACCCGCAGCAGCAACTGCCGTCACAATGGATCTCATCATGCCCCCGCCAGGACAACAACTATAAGGGTGAAGCCTGACTGCTCCTCATACAAAAGGCTGGAGCCGAACTCTGTGTAGGAGCAGTCCGGGATATCGTTACGGCCCTCCAGAAGTACGCCTTTCAGCGCGTCAGCCTCATTGTGCCCTGCTCCCTGCAACGAGGTGACCTTGCTGCCTGCAATGCCAAGGTCCTTGGCGATCGCCATGGGATGCGGCTCGTCGGCCGGCACGTTCTCGGCAGTGTGGTTGAGGAAGGCGTAGGTGGAACGGTTGACGATATCGGCCGCGCGTTCCACAGTCGGGTTGTGTTGCAGCGGGCCACACGGTGCCGCGCTACGTGCCGAGGACACCGCCTGCTCGACTACGGGAGCACGGTCAGCCACCGCCGCCGGCGCGAACAGAACACTCACCAGCGGCAACGCCACTGCAACACCTGTTACAGCATTCATCGCCCTCAGGCATCTCACCGAAGGTAGCCCCGCCATGAGCACATTCATCTCCTCGTTTTCTGTGGTGGCAGCGGTCTCAGCCGCACACGTGCGAACGGTGAATCTTGCTTCCCCAGTGCAGCATCCGCTGATACGACGGCCCGGTGAACCACGTTGGCTGACGGGCCTTGATGCCGTTGCCGACATTGGACATCTGCTGCCACAGACCGAAGAACGCTTCGCCCTGATATATAGGGAAATAGACGTCTCCGGCACGGTCACTGCTTTGAGTGAGCGCCTGCGCGCGTGGGGTCAAGAAGTCCAGTGACTGGTCGATATTGGCGGTGACAATATCGGTATTCCGCTGGACCTCGTCAGCACCGAAGTTGCCGTTGTTGCGTATCACAAGGTCGTTGAGCCCCTCGATCTGCCGCTTAAGGTCCTTGTATTGCGCGTTGTACCACTGGCACATCTCCCGCTCAGCGTTGATATCGGCGTCGGTGACCTCGCGGCGCAGCTGGTCATACGGGAAAGGAAATATCGGCTGCCAGTTGCTGGGCGAGGGTGCCACCATCGGGAGTCGTTGCGGGCGATCGTAGTGTGCAACCGGATCGTACGGCTCACGGTTACCATCGGGATCTGCACCCGCAGAACCGCTCACGGCCAACGCGCACATGAACAACGCGACTGCGCCAGCCATCGCCAAGACACTATGAAGGCGAAGCGAACTATGCCGCAGCTTCTTCAACATCGATATCTCCACCGCTGTGCACCTCTACTTGCCCAACGCGGAGTCGATACCGCCCACGTCGGTGATCTGCCAGTTGTTATTGCTGTCGATCGTGATGCTGTACGTGGCGGTCGACTGCAGGCCCTCGGGGGTTTGCATCGTCTTCGTCAACACGCTGACGAACGAGTCGACTACATAGACCCCACCGGCGTTCGATCGTGTCTTCGTGGCCAGTGGTTTGGCTGTCGATTTCCACTGCATCGGGGTCAGCACCTGTTCCATGGAGTCGGCCGCCTTCCCCAGCTTCTCCTTCAGTTCTGGCGACGTCCCCTTGACCAGCTTGACTTTCCACGCGTTGAAATCCTGGTAGTCCATCTCCGCGGCATGCACCGCGTAATCGGCTGCAATGCCCTCGGCCTGCTCACTGTAGCCCGCTTGCCTGGTCGCAGTATCCAACTGGCCCTGCGCATCCGCGTACAGCCATCCCAGCACCCCGGCTGCAACAGCCAACAGACATATCACCGCCGCCACAACCACAGTGCGCAGGGAAAATGTCATCTGCCGGCGTACCTTAGACGAATCTCGATCCGAATCTTCGGATTTCGACTTTGAGTCGGCGTTCTCGGACGCCGCCCCGTCGTCGTCACCCACCACTTCTTCAACCAAGTCTTCTGTGTCGATCGCAGTCATCGAACTTCCTCTCTACAGGTGGTCAGGGCGCATCCCCGGCCTAACGATCGGGGATGCGGACATGCAGTGTGATCGCGCCCTCCTCCGGTATGCCAGACAGTGCGTTCGACAGAATTTGTGCGGTGTCAAAGTTCATCAACGCGCCACCGATACCTTGGAATTGCGGCAACAGAGCCTGCGTGATGACCTTGATATCAGGCCCCCTAGTATCCAAGAAATTCTGTATACGAACCAGAAAATTTCCAAAGAGCTTGATATTTTTGGGATTATCCCAAGCAATGGTGTTCATCATTCCCATGAAGATGTGGGATATGTTGGGGCCAGCGTCCCTGAGTGGCTGATCCGTCGCCGCAAGTGTAGGTCCGACCCAGCCCGCGTTCTGCAGCAGAACTTGGAAGTTGTCGAGTACTTCTCGTCCCTTTCCATTCATGCCCGCCACCATGTTTCGCGACAGCAGACTTGCCCGCGACAGGTTCGGCAGCACTTGCCCAGGGTCGGGCAGACCTGCATCAGCCTCGTTGAGGATCCGTTTGAGTTGTCCGGGGTCCATCTGGTTGAGCACTCGCACCACCGTGGTGGCCAACTGCGAAATCGACGGTGGCACAATGACCAATTCCGCTGCAATGTGCTGGCCATCAGTCAACATCGGCCCCTGATCGGTGCGTGGCAGAAATCCGACATACGTCTCCCCGAGGGCCGACAGGTTGTCCAGCCGCACATCACTGTCGACAGGGACACGCTGATCGGCGTCCACGTAGAAGCGGATGTTCGCATCGCTCAACGATGCCGAGACACCGGTGACCTTACCGATCGGTACACCTCGCAAGAGGACACTCGAGCCGACCACAAGACCTTTGACATCGGGAACTGCCATCGAGAGATTGATGCGGTGCTCGGGCGGGCCAGCGTGCAGACCGAAGGATCCGATGTATACCGCAGCGACCGCAATGATCGCCGCGAATGCCCCGAACGATAAGACATTCTTCGTCGTCCTCATGGCGTCGCTCCCAAGATCCGCAGTACGTCCTGCACGTTGTTGACCATTTCTCGGCCATCGGGTCCGGTGATGGACGTGATGTTGATCGCCGGGTTCTTGTCCACTGGAAAGAAGTCCTCCAGGAACAGTTTTCGCCACTTGGGCGCCTCAGCTTCGACATCCCATTTAGTCTGCTGCACCGCGCCCACCGCGTCGGCGAGCGAGTTGAGCAACGGAACCAACCAGAACCCGCCACTGTAGATGCTTCCGATCGAGGGCAATACCGTGCCGATGTAGCCCCCGGTGATGGTCGCCCGGTCGAAACCCGTCATACCTGCCGGCGAGAACCAGTACCGATACACATCAAGGTTGCGATGCACGACGTCCACGGTGCCCGATACTCCGTCAAGCCACGTATCGACGGTGTCTATACCGTTGGACAAGTCCGACAGATCGGTTGTGACCTGACTGACCATTGCTCGCAAGTCTTCTCGTTTTCCCGGCGTGACGTTGTTGATGCCGATGATGGTGTTCTGCGCACGCTGGACCGCACCGCTGCCCGCGAAGTTCGCAAGGTTGGCAAGCGTGTCCTCCAGTTGAGGTGGAGATGTCGTCTGCGCCAAAGGAATTCTGCCCCCAGCACCCACCGTCGCCACATCGGCCGCAGTCGGACGTTCCATGGACAGATAGGTGTCTCCGAGCACGGTGGATTGCTGCAGCGTGGCGCGCGCATTCGCCGGCACTGACACCGACGAATCGATCTGCGACGTGACATCGACATGATCGTTTCTCAAATCTATGCGTGTCACAGTGCCAACTGCGGTGCCGTCCATGACCACCTTCGCGCGGTCGGGCAGGTTCAGGACATTCGCAAATTCCAGCACAATCTCGTAGCTCTCCGCGGAGCCGCGGCCAGGTTGGGGCAGCGAGTTCACCGATATCGAGGCGCATGACGAAACCAGCGTGACCATTGCGAGGCTCACTGCCAGGAATATGCTGCGGTTCATCTGCGGCTCGCTTCCTGGAGCACGTACTGCAGCAGCGCAACATCGACCGCGTAGGGCTGGCCGTTCACATCGGCGCAGCTGCCCGGCATCGATGCATTCATCATGCCGCACAAGGCAAGTCCGTTGTGTGTCGGGACCCGGAACAGAGGTGGCCGATACGCGATGTTGAAAATATCGAAGTGCTTGTTGTTGTCACGATTCGCCATACCGTTGATCCACCAGGGCACTCCGTCGAACAGGCCGGCCAGAGCGTTCGCGTGCGGGGCCACCTTCCTGACCGCGGCACTCACGGAATCCAACGTGATCTGTGTTTCGTCCCCCAGTCTGGTCTCCAATACGGCAACCGTCTCAATCAGCGGGCCCAACGTTCCATACCCGAACGGGCCAGCAAGTCGCGAAGCACCATTGATGGCGTCCACCAGATCGGGGGTGGTGGTCGGCATGTCTTGAAGAATCTCTTTCATCGGCCCCCGCATTTCCTTCAAGGCAGTGGTGAGCTGTGCGGTGTTCTGGACGATGGAGCCAATATCGCTGACTGCTTGATCAGGGCTGTCAAGCAGGGCCGACGACACCGACAGCAGATCTCCTGCACGCCGGCCGTTATTGTGCGCCAACTGATCCAGCCCACGAACGGTGTCGGCGACATTGGCCGATCCGCTGGAGTTGATGGCATTGAGGAAGGTGTCCGCCGACCCGATCACCTCCGACAGCGATTTCGGCGACATCGAGCGAGCCAGCGGGATACACCCGCCCCGTTCCAGCCGTGGGCCATCGGAGTAGTTGCCCACCAGTTCGAGGGACCGGTCGGCCAGGATCGTGGGCGAGCGGATGACCGCTTTGACGCTGTCGGGCAGTTCGCGCTGCTCGGTGACCGAGAAGTCAACTCGGACATGCATCGGGGCCGACCGGATCTCGGTGATCTTGCCAATGGGATAACCCATCTGGGTGACAGGGTTACCGATATACAGTCCGACGGTGTCGGGCATGAATGCGCAATAGGAAGCGTCCTGGCGACTCGCGGGCGCGCAGGACGAACCGATACCCATCACCGTTACGGCCATGACGACAGTGATGCCGGAACGAAGAATATGGTCAGCGATACGTGTGGCCATCAGCAGGGGCTCCCCGGCATCGGGATGCACAGGTCGGTGGCGAGCAGTTCCGGACGGGCGTTCTGCGCATCCAGAACCCGTTCGATCTTGTTGCGTACGCTGCGCAGGCGGGGCACCAGCCGGCTGTTGTTGTCCACCCACCGGCGGACGCGGTTCTGCCATTCACGCACCCGCTGGATGAACTCCTCGCGGTGGTTCACCCAGAACTTGCCAAACGGCTCCAGGAATGCCTCACCGATATCGCCCATGCCGCCGAGCGCACCCGCGAATCCCTTGCCGTAGAGAACAAGAGTCTGCTCGAACACCGAAATCTTCGAGACCAGCTCTCTGAGTTTGCCTCGGTAGTTCGCCAACGATTCGATGTATTCGTCAGAGAGATTGAGGATCTCGGAGATCTGGCCGCGTTGTCTGTCAATGGTGGATGTGAGCGCGTTGCCGGCATCGATGGCAGCGGTCAGGGTGTCCACGTTGGTCCCGTTAAGACCGGCTTGAATCTGATCCAGCGATTCGCGGATCGGCTTCGCGTTGATGCGCTCAGTGATCTTTGTCGAGTCAGCCAACGTTTTCATCAAGTTGTAGGGCATGGTCACCCGCTCTATCGGTATGGCCTTCGATCCCAAGGGTTTATCGCCAAGAGACACCAGGTTCACGTAGTACCCCCCGACCACGGTGAGCATCCGCACCTGGATCTGTGACTGGTCTCCAACGAATGCATCGTCGTTCACAGTCGCACGAACTTTCACCTGATTCTGCTCGATTGCAAGGCTTTCCACCTTTCCTATCGTGATGCCCGCGATGCGCACGCCGTCACCGGGCTTCACCGCCGCGGCGTCGTCCGTGAGGAAGACGACTGCTCGCTGCCCGGGCGGCCGTACATAGACGGCAGCAGCTGTAAGTGCCAGTGCACCTACCAGCGCCAGCACCGCCACACCCCAGAACATTTCACTTCTCAGCATCTTCATCGGTTGCACAGAATCACCCGCTGTCCATTGAGTAACACGTCCATGGATTGAGGCAGCTGCGCCCGCCCCCGTGAACAGGGCAGCGGCGTCCCCGGTTCAGCGGGAGGTTCAACGTTATCCCAGAACACCGGCACGCGTTTGAACGCATCACTGTTGTCATCGAACACGGTGATCGCGCGGTCGATGCCTTTGTCCATGTCTGCCTTGCCCGGCACAAAACCGGCGTTGTGCAGCAGCCGCACCGCAGCGGCGGTGAATCCGGGCCCATACAGTTCCGACTTCCGGAATTCGTCCATCACCGAGATTGCCGCATCGATCGGCCTGTTCATCCAGTCCAACACTTGCACAAGATCTTTGGAATGACCGCCGAAAACATCGGCGATCGCCGACAGGTTGTTCATCAATGTCGCGATCACCTGTTGGCGATCAGCGACGAACTCTGTCAGCTTGTGAATGCTCTCGAGCATCGGCCCCAGGCCTCCGCCGTCACCCTGAAAGAACGACGCAGCGTTCTCGGTGAACGTGTCGATATCGTTGGGGCTCAAGGTCGCAAGAACGGGCTGAAGACCATTGAACAGTGTCGTGATGTCGAAGGACGGCTGCGTCATGCTCAACGGAATATGAGCCACCGGATCCGTCCCGGACGCCTGTTCAGTAGGATTGGACACATCGAGGTAGCGCAACCCAGTCAATGCCTGATACTTGATGGCCAACCGTGTAGCCGGCACCACCGTATAGCGCCTGTCCAGGCTCAGATCGACCTCCGCGAGGCTCTGACCTCCTCGGCGCACCAACCGCAACTCCTTGACCTTGCCCACCCGCACCCCGCGGACGCGGACGTCAGCGTCGATATGCAGACCTGAGACGTCAGTAAACTCTGCTGTGTAGGAACGTGTTTCGGCAGCAACCGGCTGCTGCAACACATTGACTATCAATACAAGAACCAGCACGCCAAACACGCTGGCCGCCGTGAAGCGCCACAACGCAGCTCTAGGCTTGATCACGGTGTGCCCCCCATCGCCAGCACCGGCGCCTGCACACCCGGAATCTGATCGAGTACGAGGTGCACCTGCAGTGCCCGCTGCTCCGGCGACCCTCCGTACAGTTTTTCAAAACGAGAACGCAATTCCCCCATCATGTCGTTGATGCCCACCGGCGTGACCAGCCCGGGGACCGTGTCGCTGATGGTCTGAACCAGGTTCACCGCCGGAAGCAGATCACTAGTGTGGGAGGACAACACCTTGCCCAGAGCGCCAAAGAATGAGTTAGCAAGCACATCCAACGTTGCCCGCGACCGGTTCTCCCAGAAATCCTCGGTGTGTGGTTGTCCTGGCTCCGGGACAACATCTTGTCCAGGCATGGCATCCTTTCCGGACACATTGAACGTCACAAATCCAGAACCTTGGTTAAAGCCATATCCCGCAGTTGTCGCAGCATCGACGAATCCAGGGAACGCCACGCTGATCCCGGTGGCGTTCCTCATCAGTTGGTCAGTGCTGACCCTCTGCACCGCCGCCACCGACTCCGAAGTGGTGACCATCGTTTCGATCAACGGGTTGAGGCCATCGGTGTACTGCGTGGCCCGGTTCATCACATCAACCAGCTGAGGTGTCACAACCCCACCGGTGATCTCCCCCATACGGGACAGCAACGCCTGGAGTGTGAAGTTTCCGCTCGGTGTCGTGGTGATCTGCGTGCCATTGCGCAACGGTTGCCCGCCCTGCCCCGCAGTCAGATTGATACCGGTGACACCAAAGTAGTTGGCTGGCCGGAAGTCCACTCCCAGTGTGTCAGTGAGCCCTGCGGTGGGAGCGGACTCGAGATCGGCATTGAGCCGAACCGTGCCGTTGGCGAGGCTCGCCACCGACGTCACCTTTCCCACTGTCACACCGTGCATCACCAGCGGCGAACCGACGGAGACTCCCTGTCCGACGTAGGGCATGTCCATGACGACCGAAAGTCGGTTAACTTGTTTATCAGCGAATGGATTGAAGAATATGAGCAGAGCTGCCACGGCGAAGCACAGCATCACCGACAGCCCAATGATGGTCAGCCTGCGTGCCTCGGCTTCGGCCGACATTCGGAATAACAGCACTGCTCTCCTACCCTCTGAACACGAACTGTGGCCGCAGGCCCCACAGCATGATCGTGGTTGCCAAGTCCAAAACCATGATCGTCACCAGACTGGATCGAATGGCGCGGCCCGACGCCTCGCCGACACCCACCGGCCCACCGGAGGCGAAATAGCCGTAATAGCAATGGATCACCGTCACCGCGGTGCAATACACCGTCGCCTTCAGCAGCGATGCTCCGATATCGGCGGGGGTCAGAAACTGAACAAAATAGTGGTTATAGGTGCCCGCCGGCTGATGATAGAAGGTTCGGATCACGATGTCGCATGTCAGAAAGCTCACTACCAGGGTCAGCAAGAATCCCGGTATCACGCACATCAACCCGCCAACGAGTCTGGTACCGACCACGAACGGTATCGACCGCAAGCCCATCGCCTCGGTGGCATCAATCTCGTCGGCAATCCGCATCGAGCCAATCTCGGCAGTCATGCGGCACCCAGCCTGTGAAGCGAAGGCAACCCCAGCCACTAGCGGCGCCATTTCTCGAACATTGCCCCATCCGCTGATGATCGAGGACAGTGCTCCCAACCCAATGAGGTCCAGCGTTGCGAAGGCCTCGATAGCGACGATCGCCCCCACCGTGACACCCAGAATTGCCAGCACACTGATCGAACCACCGTCGACGATGAGCGATCCTCGACCCCAAGCCAGGTTGTTCATCACCTGCAGCGTTTCCCGGCGGTAGCGGCGCACCGTGATGGGCAGCAGCCAAAAGGTCTGCCCAATGAACGCCGCCCATTGCCCTGCCGCCCGAAACGGCTCGCGCAGAAATCTCACGGCCTTCGACACGGTGCTGAAATATGTTGAGGGAACCGCGCTTCGATGTGACTTGGTCGTCATCACGCCACCGCCATCGGGAAGAACATCGTCTGCAGCTGGGTCACCGCAAGATTGACAACAATGATGAAAATGACGTTCAGCACCACCGATGCGTTCACCGCATCGGCCACACCCCGCGGTCCACCCTTGGCTTCCATACCGCGCTGGGCAGAAATCACCGCCACGATCGCTGCGAAAAGAAAGCCCTTCCCCATGGTGAACCAGAGATCAATCAACTTCGCAAACGACCCAAACGACAGCCAGAAACTACCCGGCGTCACGTCGTTCACCAGGGTGGCAATGAGGAATGCGGCGCCCACCCCCATCGCGATGACAATCACCACCAAGATCGGGGTGATCAGCAACAACGCCAGGAAGCGCGGCACCACCAACCGCCGCACCGGATCAATCCCCAACGCCCGCAGCGCATCCAGCTCCTCGCGAATCGCCCGAGCCCCAAAGTCCGATGCGATCGCCGCCGCCGCCGCGCCACCCATCAATAGACCCGCGGTCACCGGCGCACCCTGCCTGAGCACAGCCACACCTGTCACCGAACCCACCAGTGAGTTGGCTCCGACCTCGTTGACAAGGCCGGAAATCTGCACGGCTACCATCGCACCGAAGGGAATCGCCATCAGCACCGCCGGCAGCGCCGTCACCTTGAGCAGGGACCACGCCTGCACAATGAGCTCGCCGAACGCCAACCGCAACGTCAGCGTGTCAATCACCGCATATCTGAACACCGATGCCGCGAGAATCGCCGCGCGCCCCGCCGTACCTGCGCTGCGTGTTGGAATGGACACAACCTTCGAGACGGCCTTCGTTCCTGCGGCGACGGCCCTAGCCGGGATGGCCCGCACCCCATCGCGTTGCGTCTTGTTGTCGACAACACGACGACGGTCTTCGCTTCCGTCGTCAGGATTCACAGGAAGCGAGGAGCTATCCCACACATTCTCATCATCGGAGACGCAGGCACGCCCGCCGACTCGAGTTGATTCGTCGAGCCCTTGTTCGATGCGCCTCGTCAAGATCCAACCTCCGAACGGCACACCAGCGCCATCCGTTGGCGGCAACACGCGGCCGAGGCCTGGAGCGGGAGAACACAATCGTCATACATTGTCATAGCGGCAGACCCATACCAACGCTCTGCGCTATGGCTGAGATGTTGATAGTCAAAACCTTCTCCTCTTGACACCAGACCGCACGACCGCCCGCCGATCGGCCAGTCCGTCCTGGACATCATGGACCATCCGACACCCGCCCGGGCCGATTTATGAAAATTGATTCAAAAAAATTGGTTAATCGCGATCACCGCCCGAAATCCGGCCGGTCACCTCCCTGAACAATCGACCCACTGGCCGACATATCCCGTTGTTAAGCTCAATTCAACAAACATCTGGAGTATCGCCGTGCACCACAACCTCGTATCGTGCGGCTATTTATCGGACGTTCGAAATATCGATATCGCGGTCCGACACGCGCACCAGACACGCCGTCCGTGACTCCGTACGAACGCCCGAGCGCGATCCACATCCCGAGCCCGCCAGCCCACCCGCGCACTCATCTCTGCGTCCTCTAACGACGCCCACCAAAGTCCGAGGGCAGGCCCATGACGGGACTGCCCTCGGAGTCTTCCCTGACCGCTTCCTCAAAGCCTCAGTGAAACAGCCACGTACATGGCTACTTTGCGTTCACGTCAACGATTTCCGATGAACGAAGTGGTGGCCCCCTGCGGAGCAGCCAGGCCGAGCAGCTTGGCCAGCAACTGACTAGCCGGATTGCTCAGAGCCATCGGCGCATCCGCGGGCAGCAGTCCCGCAGCGATCATCATGTGTGCGGCGCGCACCATGATCGCCGAGAGCTTCGTGGCGGCAAGAACCTCGTAGTAGTCAAGATTCTCGGGTGCATGGCCGGTCACCGACTCGTAATAAGCGACTGTGGCAGCGCGGTCGGGGACACCTTCGGGAAGCGGCAGCCCAATGCCCTCGGTGTGGTGCCTCATCAGGAACAGCCACCACCCCAAATCAACCTCGGGACTGGCTAACGTCACCATCTCCCAGTCAAGCACAGCCGACGCACTGAGATCCTCGGCAAAGAGGATGTTACCGACCCGAGCGTCACCCCAATTGAGCACCTTCTTGCCCTCACTGGCTGGCCGGTTGGCCAACAACCAGTCGAATGCACGCTCAATGGTTGGATTGGGCTCACCCTCGGACGCCCAATCAAAGGTCTTTCGCCAGTTGACAATCTGCGCATCGAGCCCGCTGTGGTTGGCATCGGTGTCCAGGAAGTCCAGACCCAACGAATTCCAGTCCACGGCGTGAATCCTGGCTAGAACGTCGATACTGTTCTGCCACATCAGCTTCCGCTGTTCTGATGTCAGATCCAGAACCCAGCCGCCCGCCGTGAACGGAGGGTCGTCGGAAGGCACACGGCCGTCGACGCGAGACATCACCAGGAAGGGTGAACCAAAGACAGTCAAATCCGTTTCATAGAAGTAGATCTCAGGAACGGGCACGGTGGAGTGCTCATGCAGTGCGCTGATCACGCGCGCTTCCTTGCCGAGGTCATATGAGGGGAACACACCGGGACCATCCGGCTGCACGCGCGCGACCATCGCCCGCGTCTGCCGCTGCCCATCGTGTTGCCACGCGGCACTGAACAGCACCGTCTCATTGGAAAGACCGGCAGATGCGGGCGCCAGCAGGTCTGTCACCTCAACCTGCTGGGCGCCATCGATTTTCGATTCGAGCCACGCGGCCAGCCGAACAGCTGCGGCATCCGTGTCGATCTGATTCTGCAACGCCATGTGTTTCTCTCTCTATTGTCTCGGTGCCGAAGTTGATCGGTCGGCCATCGCACGTTGATAGGTGTCGAACCAGATCTCCTGGTAAGTACTGTGAGCCACTCGCCCCTGCTCGTCCTCCCAGCGGTAAACACTGTCGCGGAAAGACGCATTGGGCCACGAGGGAATGGACGCGGTTGCGATGGCATCTCCCCTGAATCGATAGGTCTCGCCCTGGTCGTCACGCGCGGTGATCTCTTGGCGTATCGCCATATGCAGGCGCGGGTGGTACTCGAGCACATTCCGTTCGACCGCGGTTATCGACCTGGTCTCGTCGCCTCGCTGGATCCACGCGAAATGGTGCGAAGGGCGGTCCCCCACCTCGTACAGGCCAGCCCAGCGCGGACCGGTGCCAAGAGATTCGAAACTGATCTGGTTGAAGATGAGATCAGGGCCAAAGTACATGGGCGACCAGCCAACTGGAGGACTCTGCACCACCCCACGCTGCTCCACTCGAATCTGCCGCCATGATCGGTCTCTCGGTGCGTAGCAGTCGATGTCGTACGTTGCACCATCCAGCTTCAGCTTCCCGGTGACGTGCATGAACTGCTCACTGCCCCCCGGCTTCAGGGACTTGCCATGGTGGTCCTCTTCCCCTGGCATGACATGCCCACGCGCCAACAAGGGCGTGACGCCTTCGGCAAGAATGTCGAAGGACATCCGCCCGTCAGATGCCGCGTACGAGAGCTTCGCCGTTTTTCCAGGTTCGAGGAACTCCACTGACATACCGTTGTCCGTGGTGATGAGGTTGCCGTCAACACGCGGCCAGGGCATCGTGATCTCGTAGTCCAGATACGCCATGTCCGTGTACTCGACATTGTCGTTGCCCTGGAACAGGCACACCCCGCCCTGCGACAACGGGAACGCGGGCTGGTATCGGATGTATAAGAACGCACCAATAGCCGCTTCCGGGACTGAAAATCCGAAGTAGTGGGTGTGGATCAAATGTGGATCCCACTGCTCCCCGGGTTCCGGCAGCGGCAGCAGCAGGTCGGTGTCACCGTCATGGACACCCAGATGGGCAGCGACGGGATTCGAAGTCACTAGTACCTCCATATCGTGAGCCAGCTCACTGCCGGCGGTTTCAACGTAACGCGACATGAATGCGAGATCAAGTCTGAAAATACTTTCATTTTGAGATAATGGTTCAGTGACTCCAGACGAGAAACAGATGACCCGTACCGAGCGCCAGCGTCGGCGCACCCGACGCCAATTGTTGGACGCCGGCCGCACCCTTATCGCCGCAAAAGGCGTGCCAGGACTTCGCATCCAGGAGATCACCGACGAAGCCGACATAGCCCTGGGCTCGTTCTACAACTACTTCGACTCCAAGGAAACCTTCCTGGAGGCCGTGATCACCGAGAGCCTTTCCGAGTTAGCGTCAGCCATCATCGGCAACGCCGACAACGAGACAGATCCGGCAGAAGTCGTGGCATTAGCCTGCCTGCGAGTGGTCCGTTTGGCCCATATCGAACCCGACTTCGCCCGGCTGATCGTCAACATCAGCCACTCCGAAGCTGTATTCGGCGGCGCCCTGCATCCCCACGCACGCGTAGCCGTTGAGCGCGGCATCGACAGCGGCCGATTCATCGTCGCCGATGTCGAAGTTCTGTTGACCACCGTGATTGGAGGTGCATTCGCCTTGATCGGCCAGATCCTTGACGGGAAACACGGCGCGCGTGCCGAGCAGTCCTTCACCCGGCACGCGCTCGCCTCTCTTGGAGTAAATCCTCAGGAAGCTGAAGCCGTTGTCACCAAACTGGTTGATTCCGAACAGCTTTGAGGCTTTTCACGGACCTAACTGCGTGAACCCGCCATCGCCACCGGACTCTGTGCGCCCGTACCGAAGATAGCGGCCTTGAGCACCCCAACTTTGGACTTGATGAACACCTCGTCGTCGGGCCGCGATACAACAAACGAGAGGATCCACACGGACGTCAGCGCCAAGCCCAACGTGACAAGCCATGCCACGTGTGTGACGAACAACGACGCGTTGAGATTCAGGGCCGTCCACACCGGCCACGCCGTCGCGCCATTGGCGATACCGTCCGCCATCGGGATGAATGCAATGACCATTGCCAGCCTCCAACCCGGAAGATGCGGGCTCAGACGATAAATCAGGGCTCCCGCAGTCATCGGCATCACCGGGTTGACACACACCCACCACAACGGCAGCCCCCAGAAGTTCAATGGCTGCGGCCCGTAGTACTCGTAGGCACCCATCAGCACACCCGGACTCTCGAGCCAGATGTTGATGAACACGTCGATCACATAGAGCTGAAATACCGCCTTGCGCGTCACGCCGGTTGAGTAGATCCGATATGCAAGGTAGGCCAAGCCGCCGACGTACCAGATGTAGACGAAGTTGATGAAGAGCGGGAAGTCGCGGCCCATGGACGAGAAAGTCGTAGTGACCGCCCCTTCCCGGATATAGCAGAGGCCCAACGTGTCAACGATTGGCTCGAACAGGCACGCGACACCACCGCCTATAAGGCAATAGGCCAGCAGCGGACCGCGCCCTGTGATCAGGTGCTTGATCGCAAAGAACACACCGATCACGACCGGGATCCCCAGGAAGATCGTGAACAGCACCTCGGGCATGAACGGCATGGGTGTCGTCGGATGCGCCGGTATGTGCGGCGCCGCCAACACATGGTCGAGTGTGGTCATACTTCCCCTTCATCATCGTGGTTTCCGCCCTCGGACATGAGCAAGCGGTCTCACTCCAGGCGGGAGCATGGCGTGAGTCAGATCACTTGCACGCTACTCCACGATGAAAAGATGCTCAAGTATGAAATATCATTCACTCACGGACGAAGGCGGACAGCCTTGCGGCGTACGTGCATTCCGACTGCGACAGAACAGCTCTCATGCTGACCGCGATCCAGCCCCACCGATCACCAGCCAAGCAACAACGGCACGTCGAGGGCCACATTGGGCCCGCAACCGTGAATGGGGATTCATCTCGCATGCACGCGGGGACGCGCCCTACATCTGGAGTCACCGGAGAACGACTGCGCGGCAAGACTCGCCACGGTCTGCGAGCCCTGCCCGGCAGCCGCCTCGCCGAAGAGACTTTCGCCCCAACAGATACCAGAAACTCGATTAGTCAATCGATATTGATTTTTAATTCAGTTTAGGTAACCATCACGGTATGACTTCTAACACATCGACACTTCCGAGCCCCATCCCAGACGCTCCCGACTACGTGGTCATCGGCGCCGGTCATAACGGGCTCACCGCTGCTTGTTATCTGGCACGCGCCGGCCACAGGGTGGCGGTCCTGGAGGCTTCGCCGTCGATCGGCGGGATGACCACCACCAATGCGATTCTGCCGAAGGCTCCTCAACATCTGTTCAATGAGGGCGCAATTCAAGCAACGGGCATCTTCGGGCTCTCCGGCGTGGCCGAGGACCTCGAACTGCACAAATACGGGCTGCAGATGATCCCCGTCGATCCCGCGCACGTTCAGCTTGCTCCCGACGGGAGTTCACTAGCGATTTGGAAGGACGCGAGAAGGACCGCAGACGAACTGCGCAGATTCTCACCGAACGACGCACGCGCGTGGCTGGACTTGGCCAACGCGTTAGATCCGGCAATGGATTTGGTTGTGGCATACATGAAGGCGCATCCCCTGCGCCCGTGGACCAAGGAGATGGCTTCCGCCGTAGCCAGAGCGGTACGCCACCCCAAGCGACTGTGGTCGTTGCGGCACTTCGCCACCGCATCGCACACCGAATTCCTCGAAGAAACATTCGAATCAGAGCTTCCCAAGGGCGCACTGGCCGCGATGGCGGCGTTCTCACAGATGCGCCTGGACATGACCGCATGGGCGATGATCTACCTCGGAATCGTCCAGAAGACACCGAATCTCATGCCCGTGGGCGGCACCGGTTCGCTACCCGCTGCAATGCACCGATGCCTCATCGCGCAAGGGGGCACCGTGCACACCAACAGCCGCGTCGCGGAGATCGTCGTCTCCAACGATCGGGTCACCGCATTGCGTCTCGACAACGACAAAGTCATCCGTCCACGCCTCGGGGTGATCAGCACGTGCAACCCGGTCATCACTCTCAACGAACTGTTGCCCGAAGGCACACTCGACCGGAAACTGGCCATCCGTGCCAAAGACATTCCGATTCGCAAGACTCACGCCACCTCGCTGAAGATCAACGTCGCACTCAAGGGTCACGTCTCGATGGCCCGCCATGAAAAATGGCGGGGCAACGACATTGACCTGCGACGCCACCTGGTCGCGTGGCACACGTTGAAAGAACAGGACGCGGCGTGGAACGCGGTCGTGCGAGGCGAGTGGCCCGATCCAGTTCCGGTGAGCTGCTCGATGATCCCGTCAGCGGTCGATCCTTCTCAAGCACCCGAGGGCGGCAGCACGTTCTACCTTTGGTCCGGAGTCATTCCCGTGACTCCGAACGAACCCTGGGAAGACGTGCGTGACAAGGTCGGTGACTCTGTCCTGCGCAATTGCGCGGAGTATTACGAAGGCATCGACAGCCTCGAGATTGACCGCGCAATCCTCGGCGGACCCGACATTGAGGAGCGCTTCAACGCACCTGCCGGCAACGTATACCACGTCGATCCCCTGATCACCCGATTCGGCCCACTGAAGCCCGCCCCGGGGCTCGGCGCGTACAAAACCCCCATCGACGGCCTCTACCTCAGCGGAGCCGGCACGCACCCGGTAGGCGGCGTATGTGCCCTGCCCGGAAAGTTGGCAGCCCAGACAGCATTGCGCGTGCAGCAGTCGCAGAAACGGTGAAATCTCCCCGTCCCCATGATAAGTGATCCTTTCATCGTGTGTGGGGGGCCCGGAGGAACTCGCAGCGGGCGATGCGGGCTCTCGCCCGCTGCGAGGAACGTTAAGGTCTACGGGTCAAGCGCGGCAGACATCTCACGATGAGCAATCTGGTGGGCTTCCTCGGCATCGAGCCCGAACGAACGCAGCATCATCTCCGCGCCAGCGCTCTCGGTATGGGCCCCCGGCTCGATCCGGCCTGACAAGATCGCCCTGATTGCCGACATGGCCGACGCCTCCAAGGTCGTCAGACAGAGTTCGATGTCGGGAATGGTGAACCGACCAGATTCATTGCCGCGCAACAATGTATCGCGAGCCCATGGCTGTATCGCCGCGTCGAACCTACCTTGCGCGCCGTCGACGGCGACCAGAACGCTGGCGAGTTCCGGCTCATCCTGCCCGAAGCGCAGGAACCTTCGGTACGACGTCGCCGCACCCTCGGCCGGATCGTATTCCTCCTGCGCTGCAACGCCGATCGACGCAGCAAGCGTCTTCAGCACTTCGCCCACGACCGCTTCCACCAACGCATCTTTGGTGTCGAAATATGTATAGAACGTCCCGAATCCCAGATCAGCACGGGCAGTGACGTCACTGATGCGCAAACTGCGCAGTCCGGTGTCCGCAATCACCTCGCGTGCAGCAGACATCAGTCGCTCTCGCGCTTCAGCTTTCCTGCGCTCACGCCTGCCCAAGGGGGCTGATTCTGCACTCATCGCCCGAGTATCCCATCACCGCAGCTGAGATCACCACGATGTCTAGGCCAGGCTGCTGAATACTGTTAGAGCATTGCAATTTTGGCTCACTTCCACCGTCTCCTCAAACAGCACAAGGTCGATGACCCCTGCAGGAGCCACCGACCCTGTGCTGCCGAGACTAGACAGCCGCCGGTTGCGAGGCCCGGGTCTGATTGGCGTTGTTGCCGACGAACGTGGGCCCAACGATCAGAGCCTGCGACGGGTCCTCAGGGTCCGTCGCCAGCCCATCACCGGCCTTGACCCCGCCTTCCTCACACATCTTCTGCCACATGGCCGCACGCACCGCACGAGACGGTGTGAACTTGCCGTAGACGAAGACACGCCAGACCGTCCATTTAGGAGCTGCCAACGAAGCGGGGCGTCCAACGAGCCGGTGCAGGATCACCATCCACCCGATCATCATTGCCATCATGACCGCGGTCGCCACCCAGCGCATCCAGACCGGAATGGTCGAGTTGAGCGCAAGGATATGGACCGAGCCGACACCGAAGTAGGCAACCATCATCCCGAACGGTGCGGCCAAGAGAAGCAGCAGCTTCTGGGCACCCTTCAATCGCGGAACCGCATATGCCAAGACGGCGCCGACCGTGACGAACGAGCCGCCGTTGATGAAGCCCCACCAATACGGGAAGCCAAAGAACTCAAACGGCTGCACGCCGTAGTACAGGTAGACACCCAGGTTGATCCCGATGGTCTCCATCAAGGCATCGGTGGCGATGCCCAAGCCCAGCAGCATGAAGAAGACGTTCTGGTGCGCACCGTTACGGATCACGAAATAGCAGAAGTATGACTCGAGGCCCAGAAACGCGACGTAACAGAGCGGAATCAACGCGGGCACCGTAATACCGAAGTTCGTGAAGGCCGGGACCAGGTTGTGAGCCCAATGCAGGTGTCCGAGGAGGTCGAGCATCGGCTCAAGGAGGCTGCAGAGCAGTCCACTGCCCAGCACGATCAGCGGGACGTAGTTCCGGCTGCGGACGGCGGCGCGGATCGCCCAGGGCAGGGCGAAGACCACAACCGCAGCACCGGCCACGAAGAAGAAGATGACCTCTGCGGTGGTGCTGGCAGCGAATTCGCCTGGCGCAGGCTGCATCTGCGGCGGCCACCCCTGGTCGTCACTCACTAAGGGCCACCAGCCGGTGGCGAGCATTTGATTCATCGCGTTTGACCTCCTCAAGAGTCGGTGGCTAGGCAGGTTGCACTGCACAAGCGCAGGCTTGCGGCAACCGCCGCCACAACCACAGCCACATGTGGACCAGCTCACACTAACACTATGACCATACATTGTGTATACCAATCAGAATCTCAGTTAAATTAAGGAGTACGCGGGCGCCAAGAGAGGAGATCAACAGGCTCCGAGGAGCATCGGTGCCGCGACCACAAAGAGTTCCGACAGGGATTCACTGCGTCGGCAGATAGCCGGTAACAAGCCGCTCGAACGCCTCGCGAAACACGCTGTCATCCTCACTCGCCGCCGAGAGGCGATCTCTCAGCCGCACTACGGTCGGCGCTTGGACCCCAGCCTGAGGCCACCGAGAAGGCGCGCTCAGTCCACGGCGCGAAGCGCGGTAGAGCGCGCATCCCAGCGCAAGGCTGAATGCCGACACCAGCAGGTGCGCCGCCTCGCTCTCACCAATTCCATTGCGCTCCAACAGCGTCAGCACCTGGTCGCCGAGTCGGGTCGCCACCGGGCCTTCCATCGGGCGTTCACCGACTGCACGCGCCAAACTCGGGTGGTCCAACAGCAGCTCGTAGAGACTCCCGAAACAGCGAAGCAGCTCGGCGGACATCGGTGCAGATGGATCAGGCACCGGAACATCACGCAACGACTCGTCCACGACCACGTCTATGAGCGAGTCCTTGTCCGGGAGATACCGATACAGGGCCATCGGCGTGACGCCAAGGGCTCGTGAGACGTTGCGCATGCTGATCTTCTCAATGCCCTCGGTGTCGGCAATCCGCAATGCGGCCCGCACCACCACCTCAAGCTTCAAACCCGCGCGGGCCATTGACCATCCCCTCGTTGCGGCTAACTTCCACCGAAACCTTGCACCCGGGCAAATATACACCGTAGACTTCCGTTTCTATTCAGTATTCAAAAAGGACGGGAGCCGCAGTGCACGCTCACCCGGCACACCAACTCTCCGAGGACAACGCGCTGCACGCGGCCTCACCACCGGGAGCGACATGGAGCTCGATCAACCTCGCCGAGGCCGTACCCGGCGTCATGACCCCTCTCTGCGCGAGCGTTTGGGTGCCCGCCAGCGAGCTGGGCCTGCGCGAGCCGTTCGTCGCGATGGGCGCCTTGCCCGCCAAGCGAGGCATCATCCCGTCCGACCCCTTCGAACGCATCACCAATGCGTTCTTCGGACGCATGGCAGTGCGCGTGGACTTTCTTTGCGAGATGGGTGACCTCATCCCCGGCCAGTCCGGCGAGGCGCTCTCCCGCGACTTCTTCGGATTCGTCCCACCGCACTTTCACAGCAAGCCTTCGGCCCGACGGTTACCATCCATAATCAGCCGCTATCCACGGACCGTCGCCACGATAGGTCGGCGAATCGTACAGCTGCGCATCAGCACAGACCTCTGGTGGCGACGTGAAACCTCGCGCGCCGCCAACCTCGATCTCGCCAGCGCCCAGCAGATGGCCGCCGGAGCGCGCGACCGGTTTTTCACCACTCTGGCGGCGCAAGCTGTCATCAGTGCCACCGTGATACAGCCTGTCCAAGAGCAATTCTCCAACCTCTGCGCAGCCACCGGCGCGGACCCGGCAGTGCTGCTGCGTGGATCGCCACACGAAGAAAGCTCCGTGCTCGACGACCTCTGGGCCACATCTCGTGGATCCCTCGATGTGGAGGAGTTCGTGCGACGGCACGGGTATCACGGACCCGGCGAGGGCGAATTGGAGACCCGCGTCTGGCGGGAAGACCTGGCCGCCGTTCACGGCTTAGTCCGTCGATACCAAGCGAAACCTGATACCGCGTCGCCGCGCGCGCATGCCGCCGAGCATCGACACCATAGACAACAGGCCGAGCGTCGGCTGATGTCCGCGCTGGGCCCGGCGAGTAGGCTACGGGCACATATCATTCTGCGTCTGGCTAGGCACTGCATCCCATTACGCGGGACCGGCAAGGTCGCCTATCTGCAAAGCCTTGACGTACTGCGGGCAGCCGCGCGACGCATCGGTTCACTGCTGTTCTCCGCCGGGCGGCTGGCGGCGACAGAAGATGTCTTTTACCTCACCATCGATGAATTGACGGGTGCCGCAGCAACCGACTCCACCGTAGACCTACGCAGCGTCGTCGCTAGCAGGCGCGAAATACGTTCTCAATACCAATCATTGGCAGTTCCCAGGGTATGGACCGGACAGCCCGAACCCGAATCGATATGTGAGCCTACTGCGATGCGCGGCACGTTGTCAGGCATCGGTGCATGTACGGGCGTCGTCGAGGGGCGTGCCGTCGTAGTCACAGATCCCCTCGACACAGACATCACCGACGGCGATGTTCTCGTCGCTCACACCACCGATCCGTCGTGGGTCTCCTTGATGTTCCTCAGCTCAGCCCTCGTTGTCGATATCGGGGGAATGATGAGCCACGCCGCTGTCGTGGCTCGCGAACTGGGCATCCCGTGCGTGATGAACACGGGCACCGGCACAACGACGTTGCGCACTGGCGACCGTATCCGTGTCGATGGCACCGCCGGAACCATCGAAATCATCAGTCGAGATCTCCAACCGTCCCCCACCAACGAAAGGACTTCCTTGTGACCAGTTCCGTCCGAACCATCTCACCGCATGCGGGCGGCGCCGAAGTGTGGGGGCCATTGGCCACACCCATACACACCGACTCAGCCGGACCCAACGACCCGATATGGAAGGACAACGGCTACCTGTCATTCTGGGATGTCACATCGAATATCTATGGCACAGTCCACGTCTCGACATCGCCCAATGACGATCAGGCACGCCGAGCCCGTTTCTCGGTGTACCTCGACGGCCAGATCATCGAGCTCATCGAAACGCTCCCTCCCGGTTCCTTCACAAGCGATTCGATTTCCTTCGGGCTGGACGGAACCATCGCCGTCGATCACCCAAACCTGAAGGTGCTCATCGGCAACACCGCGCTGTGGGTACCGGCCGACTTCAGCCTCAACGAACTCATCCCACCGCTGGTTCCCGGGAAGCCACTGCAGCACTTTCAACAAGCGTGCGATGTACAGGGAACCATCGCGCACGGCGGCCGCACCTGGTCCCTTGCGGCCACCGGAATGCGCGACCGCACATGGGGTTTCCGTGATGAGGCCGCACAGTGGATCGAATATGCCGGCCTGGTGTGCGTAGTCGACGGCGCCTTCGTCTCCGCCATGAAGTTCCTGGGGACGGACGGAACCCTGCGATCGGATGGGTACTGGGTCGACGGCACAGGTGCAGTGCTGATCACCGACATCGCCTTCCGACGCAACGCGGCCGCACAGTTCTTGGCCGGCACCCTCACCCTTGCCGATGGCCGGATCAAGACTGTCGCGATGATGGCGCGACAAGCTGGATTCTTTGTACCGATGGGCCGCGAGACCGACGGTCCGGCGTTCGGAACGTACGACGACTTCATGACACTGCGCTGCGGCGAGCACGAGGGCGCAGGGTTTGTCGAGCAGGGCATCGTTCACCGAGTGCACTGACGGTCACCCACGCGAAATCCTCAACGACACAGGAGATGACAATGGAAATCAATCGGCTCCGCATACTCCGGGCACTGCGATTGAAGGGCAGGATTCCTGGCAACGAAGTGCCAGGGGCCGCCGGCATGAGCGAAAGCCAAGCCGCCGAACTGGTCCAAGAGCTGACCATCGACGGCCACATCGAGGAAGTGCGCGGCAGGTTCAAACTCTCGATCCGTGGTCGCGAACATCTCGACGAGCAGCTCGCCCTTGAGCGACTGACCCTTGACGAGGCACGCATGATCGGCCTCTACGAGGAGTTCGACGCGCACAACAGTGCGCTGAAGTCGTTGATGACACGCTGGCAGCTCAAGACCGACAACACGCCGAACGACCACAACGACCCCGACTACGACCAGGCTGTCATCGACGATCTGGCGTCGGTGGACGCGGACTTTCAGCCCTTGCTCACACGCATGATCGAGACCGCGCCGCGCCTCGGGCATTACCCGGAACGGTTGAGCGGCGCACTCGAACGCATCATGGCGGGCGATCACAGCTGGTTCGCCAAGCCTCTGGCTGACAGCTACCACACGGTCTGGTTCGAGCTGCACGAAGAGTTGATCGGCCTCGCCGGCCTGTCCCGCACCGAAGAGGCCGCCGCAGGACGCGCCGAATGAGCGCCCCCTGCCCACCTGGAATCGGATATGTACAGGCACTGTCCGGTGTCGGTCAGCTGACTCGTGACCAGATCGGCGGCAAGGCCTGGAGCATCCAGCAGATGCTGTCTCTGAACATCCCAGTACCGCCCGCATTCGTCCTGACCACGGCCGTCTGCCGCGAGTACCACGAGAACGGCCTGGAGATCCCCACGGGCCTAAGCGCCGAAGTGGCCAGTGCGATGGAGCATTTGGAGCAGCGCACCGGACGGCACTTCGGCCAGATCGACCGCCCCCTGCTGGTGTCGGTGCGTTCCGGGGCATCCGTCTCGATGCCCGGAATGATGGATACCGTTCTCAACCTCGGAATGAACACTGATATCGAGAACGCACTGGGCGCCGAAACCTCCGATCCCGCATACGCCGCCGACACCCGCAGTAGATTCATCGATCAGTTCGAGAAGATCGTCGGCATCGTCCCGCCTGAAAACCCTTGGCAACAGCTTGATCTGGCAATACGAGCGGTCCTGGACTCCTGGCATTGCACGCGTGCACGCCAGTACCGCAGCTCCCGCGGCATCTCTGACGAGGGCGGCACCGCGGTGACCATACAAGCGATGGTCTTCGGGAATCTCGACGACCATTCTGGAACCGGTGTGCTCTTCTCCCGAAATCCACTGACCGGGGCCTCCCAGCCGTACGGTGAATGGCTGCCACGCGGCCAGGGCGAGGATGTGGTCTCCGGACGTAAGGACGCCCAGCACCTTGACGCTCTTGCAACAACCATGCCGGCAGTGCACCGCGAGCTACTCGCCGCCACAGCCGTACTTGAGCATCACGGTCGCGATATGCAGGACATCGAATTCACCGTGCAGTCGGGGGCCCTGTGGCTGCTGCAATCCAGAGCAGCTAAGCGTTCTCCTCAGGCAGCTCTCCGATGTGCGGTGCAAATGCGCCACGAGGGCCTCATCAACACCGATGAAGCATTGAATCGCGTGACGCCCGAACATGTCCGGGCCCTACAGCGCCCCCGCCTGGATCCCGCGGCCATCACTGGCTCTGTGCCCGCGGCTTCCGGGAAACCTGCTTCGCCGGGCATCGCCGTGGGAACCGTTGTCACCGACGCCGACGAGGCTGAGCACCTCGCCGATGAGGGGCAGGACGTGATCCTGGCGCGGCCCACCACCGATCCAGACGACGTTGCCGCGATGTCCATGTCGGTGGCTGTTCTCACCGAGTTGGGCGGCTCGACCTCGCACGCCGCCGTTGTGTGCCGCGAGATGGCGGTCCCATGCATCGTCGGATGCGGCCTCGACACGGTGACATCCCTTGCTGGCGAGGTCGTCACCGTCGACGCCGACAACGGCACGGTGTACATGGGCGCGCTGCCCGTCGACCCCCCGGTATCGACGCAGGACGAGGATCTGCAGACCGTGGAACGGTGGCTGCGCGAGGAACTTTCAGACCACGGGCCTTCCGACATCATCGCGTTGATCGAAGGACGTCAACAACGCGGAGGAACTCAGTGACAACCGTAAATTCCATGTTGGACGCATTGGACACCCTTGACGCCCGGCCCGGCGTCATGTGGACGACCGGCAATGTTGCCGAGGCATTTCCGGGGGTGTTCACCGCGCTGGGGCTGAGCTTCGGCTTCGCCCCCATGGAGATGGCATTCCGGCGAATGTTCCACGACCTGGGCGTCTACTCCGCTGCCGAACTGGCGGTGCCCGACCAAGCCGAAGACTGTTTTTGGTCGGTGTTCAATGGAAGGGGCGCCGGCAACATCGACAAGTTCCGCGAGATTGCCAACCGCATGCCCGGCACTACTGCTAGCGCCGTCGAACAACAGTTGTTCGGCTTTACGCGCCCCGAAACGGTCAATGAAAACACCTACAGGCGATACCCGTTCATCTTTTCCAAAGCATCACGCTGGCTGACGCTGACGCCGCACCGTCATGACGCGATGTTTGCGACGCTGCGCCGATGGCGGCTGCAGCAGCTCCCCCGCGTCAACACGCTCGACGAACAAGGTTGTCTCGCGGTACTGGCCGATGCGCGAGCGCGGTTCGAGGACATTATGAGCTTGCATATGGGTGTTGCGATGATCAGCTCATCCCTGGCCGAGAAGGTCGCCGAAACTGCGCGAAAGGCGGGGCATGACGGCCTGGAAGCCGCCCTGTTGTCCGGTGTCGGCTCCGACGAGAACGAGGTTGCCCACGATCTGTGGGCACTGGCTCACGAACGAATCACCCTGCGTGAGTTCACCAGTCGCCATGGATACCATGGCCCTAACGAAGGCCAGCTCTCCGGCGTCACCTGGCGCGAAGACCCAGCGCCGGTGATCGCCCGTCTAGCCGACTACCGTGCAATCGGTCCCGACAGCCCACGCACTCCGCGTGCGCGCAGCGCAGCGCAGGCCCGAATCCGCGACGATGCACTGCAACAACTGCTGGATAGCATGCCAAAGACCAAGCGCGCCATAGTCAGATCCCTTGTCAGGCTGACGGCCCGCTACCTGGCACTGCGCGAGCAAGGTAAATCCGGATACCTGCTGACCTACGATGTCGCGCGGGCTGCCGCCCGCCGCATAGGCACTGTTCTGGTTGAACGCGGAGTCATGGATGACGTCGAGGACGTCTTCCACCTCGACTACGAAACGCTGGCAACCGGAATCCAGACCGATCAACGCGCCACCATAGTCGAACGTAAAGCGCGCTACCGCCGACAGCAGCAGCTTCGTCTACCGAAGTCTTGGAGCGGTCTGCCCCAAGCGATCTCATCCACCGAAATGGACCAGGCCCGCCTCGCCGTAGGAGACACACTCACTGGTGTCGCCGCCAGCGGCGGTGTGGTCACCGGACGCGCGCGCGTGGTTCTAGACCCGGACGAGATCGACCTCGACGAAGGCGACATCCTCGTCTGCGAGACCACGGACCCCGCCTGGGTTCCACTGTTCCTGGTTGCCGGAGGCGTAGTCACCGACCACGGCGGGCTCCTCAGTCACGGCCCCATCGTGGCCCGTGAACTCGGAATCCCTTGTGTATGCGGCACCGAAAGCGGCAGTCGACGGATCGTCGACGGTGATCTCATCACCGTCGACGGAGATCTCGGGACGGTCCGAGTGGTAAGCGTGAGTCCGCTCGGGTGAGCGGTCCTCACCTCAGTCCGCGTCGGACCATCCGGTCCATCATCGATCAAGCACGGTGACGACCCCGGCGTTGGCGTCCACCCGCACTCTCAGTCCGTTGCGGAGCATCGAGGTGCCGCTGCGAGTATTGGCGATACACGGCAACCCCAACTCCCGGCAGACGATTGCGGCGTGACTCATCTGGCTGCCCACATCCGTCACCACCGCCACCGCGAGCGGGAAAAGAGACGCCCAGGAAGGGTCGGTTGCCCTACACACCAAGACAATGGGCTCGTTCCCATCGAAGCAATCAGCCTCATCAAGATCCAACACAACGTGAACAACACCCTCAACTACTCCGGCGCTGACACCAATCCCCGCGATTTCCCGGCAATCCCGGAGACTTTCACCGCCGTCGCGCCCAGGCACCTCGGCCGGAGGAACGCCGCGCCACACGTGAGGCAGGTCTATCGAGGAGTACGCCCGATGATCCTGCCGGCTACCGCGCCAGTACCGTCGAAGTTCAAGCACCACAAACGAAGTGGCTCCACGCACGTGACCCGCAAGTTACCGGTGGCCGGACCTCGATCATCAGCGGCCCTACCCCACGAGCGATCCACCAGGAGCTCTCCGTCAGGGAGCAGCGCTATGGTCTGCGCCCACCACAAGTCGAGATCCCCCGGCCACCTGCCGGTGTGCACAAACACGCCAACACCTTCTTCGGGCGACCACACATGGAAATACATCGTCTCGCTCCAGCCGGTTTATGTCGCGGCACAGAGCACAGAAGATCGCCAGCAGGCTCAACCTCGAAGGGGTCGTCTCCCTCCCTCATGTCGTTATCGACCTCACCAGCCATCGGCTGCATCCTCTCTGAACATTCATGAGGGGAACACGTGCTCTCGGGATTGTCTGATCAGGCCGGGAAAGGGTCGTTCTGCCCCGACGCGTAAGGATCGCGGGCGTTCCTGCGGTTGGTCACCAGGTCTTTGAAAGCCCCCAACCGGCCGCCCTTGTCTTCCAGCCGAAGGTGCTTGAGCATGATGCGCGCCGCATTCTGACCCGGCATACCGCTGATGCCAGCGACCGGATGCGTACCCGAGCCCGTCAGGTAGAGACCGTCCACCGGGGTCTTGTACCCGGCGAATCCGGCGACCGGCTTATTGGGCCCAAACCGGGTGATTGTCGGGTCAACGTGGTACACCGAGCCGTCAATGGCCCAAAAACGCTCCTCGATATCGGGAAGGACCAACGGCCGCACCGCAACCTGCAGATCCTCGACACCCTTGTAGTAGTCGTCGGCGTCCTTGATGATGCTGTCCGTGATCTTCTTGCGGGCGACGTCCCAGCCCTCCTCGGGATAGGAGGGAGTGAGCCCGGTCCAGAACCACCAGAGATCCTTTCCGGGAGGCGACATCGACGGATCGAACGAGTTGGTCACCTGCGCCAGACCTGGAATCGCGTCAGGCACCTGCCCCCGCACGCATGCCCGCGCAGCCTCCAGGGCTTGCTCATAGGTGTGGTAGCAGTTGCACGCCTGGCGCAGGTCGATCCCGTCACCACGCCACTTCTCATGCTTCGACATATCCACTCGGCCCGACAGCGCGACGTTGACCTTGGCGTCGGCGATACCTCTTTTGCGCGTGGGGATGTGGTCGGCCGCATTCTGCTTCTTGGGCTCCAGAACGCCCCGCGGCAACAACCTCGTCAACGTCGTCTTCGGGCTGCAGGCCGTCAGCACCCCCCGGCGTGCCCGGATCTCACCACCTCCGGAGATTCGCACACCTGTGCACCGGTTGTTGGTGATGATCAACTCCTCCACCGGCGAGTTGGTGATCACATCACCTCGGTGATCCTTGATGACCCCGATCAACGCTTCAGGCAGCGAACCGGTGCCTCCGTGGAACATCGCCACGCCATACTTGCTGAGCACGCCCAAGTAGATCAGCGACCACCCTGACATATCAGCGTCAAATGGCATGAAGGGCAAGGACGTTAACAACGGCGCCCGGATCATGTCGTGCTCGAAGCTCTCCTCAACCGCCTCCGCCTGCGAGGAGGACATCCATCGGCCCAACGCGATCAGCTGCTTGCGATTCTTCGCGAGGGCGCGCGCCGATTTGAGGATGTTTTTGACCTCGGGCTCAGTGACACTGGTCTGCATCATCGGCAGCCCGATCTCCACCGCCGCATCAATCACCTCGTAGAGCTCGATCAGTGCGCGCGCGTCCTTCTTAGAAAAATATGCCAGCTCTGCGGCCGTCTTCCGGGGATCGCGCCACAGCCCAAGCGATGCACCGTCGGCTGCCAACTGAAAGTGCGCCGGGTCAATGACGGTCTGGCGCAGCCCGTAATTGCGCGAGAGCCCAAGATCCCGGTCGATCGTGGTGGTGCGGAACAACGAAGCCTGAATCGACGCCTCATTGATCATGTACTCCGGCGCTTCTGGGGCAAATGGATTCGTCGACGTCATCCCGCCAGCGGTCGCCGCCGCCTCCACCACCAGGACATCCAGCCCGGCCTTAGCCAAATAGGCCGCGGCCACCAGCCCGTTATGCCCGGAGCCGACAACGACAACATCAACCTCACGCGGGAGCAGATTTGCGCTCATTCACCATTCCTTAGCAATCAAACCGATCGGACCGGAGACTGATTTGAATGTAAATTAAAACAGTCTGACTAGACAGACTGTACGCGGACGTGACTTAGCGCACAACCCCTTCGAGAATCATCGAAACGCTCTTGTGCGCGTGGACCGTTGCGCAGCCCTGAAGTCGCGCCACCATGGATAGGATCAACCCATGTCAGCCCTGCTCCCCGCGCCACAGCAGCCGGCTGATCGCTTCCCTGGAAGGGATGAAGCGGCCGCCCGGTCATTCCGGCTGAGACTCTCGACAGCAATCGAGCGCTTGGCCGGAGAGGGAACCACATACGCCGAACTCAGCGTCGAACGCCTCATCCGCGAAGCCGGAGTATCCCGCTCCACGTTCTATAAGTACTTCGGCGACAAGACCCGGCTGCTATCGAGTTTGGCCGAGACGGTACAAGTAGAATTCCTACGGGCAGCGAATTCATGGCTTGAGCTCCCCAGTGCCGCTGAACAATCCGATTACAGGGCGGCGTTCGCCACGATCTTCCACACCTATCGATCACACAGAGTTGTCATGCGCAGCATATCTGAGCAGGCCAATCATGAG
>MAEX01000023.1 GCA_002013415.1 Mycobacterium sp. D16Q14 | reverse complement strand
CCCGAGTGTTCGAAAGACTCGGTAGCATTTTTCGCCTCCCCGCAGTGACTAGGCTCCCGTCATGGTGTATCGCGGCGTCAGGGGTGGAGTCGAAGACCGTTGGTTCAAAAAGGTCAAACAGCCTGACGGTTCCACTGCCGAAGCGCCGTCAAAGGCCCACGGCATCAAGTCGCGTTGGAAGGCTCGGTACGTAGACGCCGAATCTAACGAGCGCTACAAGGTTTTCGAGGTCAAGCGGGAAGCCGAAGCATGGCTCCGTGACCGCCTCTCCGAAGTTACTACGGGCACACATATAGACCCTCGCCTAGGAAAAATCACAGTTGCCGACGTTTATAGAAGCTGGGAGTCCGCACAGGGACACATCGCCAAGAAGACCGCCGCAACGCGAAAGACTGCGTGGACAGTTCATGTTCAACCCCGCTGGGCGAAAGTGGCTATCTCCGAGGTCAAGACGACCGTCGTACGGGCATGGGTGGCGAAACTGGTCAAAGATGAGGTAGGGGTTCCGACCATCGAGAATTCGTTTCACGTTTTGCGCATGGTGATGGCGTCGGCGGTTGAAGACGGGCGCATACCTCGCAACCCTTGCGAGGGCGTGAAGTTGCCGAAGCGACAGCATGCTGATCGCGGGTACTTGACTCACAACCAGGTTCTTGCGCTGTCCGAAGCTTGCTCCCGCGACGGACTTGTGGTCCGCTTCCTCGCTTACACGGGCCTGCGGTGGGGTGAAATGGCAGCGCTCAGAGTCCAAGACTTTGATATGCGACGCCGCCGCGTGAACATCTCCCGTTCTGTTACGGAGTCAGGTGGTCTCGACTGGAAGACCCCGAAGACGTGGGAACGTCGTTCAGTACCGTTCCCGTCAGCCATAGCCGATGAGCTGTCGGCTCTCATGAAAGGTAAGAAGCGAGCTGACCTGGTATTCACCGATCTGCGCGGAGGTGTTCTCCGAGTGTCGAACTGGCGGGACAGGGTGTTCGCTCACGCAGCGTCGGTCTGCCAAGAAGCCGACGAGACCTTCCCCACAATCACTCCTCACGATTTGCGGCACACGGCGGCATCTTTGGCCATAAGCGCTGGTGCCAATGTGAAGGCTGTACAGCGGATGCTCGGACATGCCCGTGCGTCGATGACGCTGGACACCTATGCCGACCTTTTCGACGCCGACCTAGATGAAGTGGCGGGTGCGCTGGACGACGCAATAACCGCAGCTCAGAAGAACCAGGAAGAAACTCCTGCGGCATCTCTGCGGCATTCCCAGACCAAAAGTGAGCCTCGCGCAAATGAAAAAACCCCCGACTAGCGGGGGTTTTTCTTGGTGGAGCTAGGGAGAATCGAACTCCCGACCTTCTCGATGCGAACGAGACGCGCTACCAACTGCGCTATAGCCCCAAGACGCTAAGACCTTACCAGCCGTCCCGCGTCAGACCGAATCAGATACCTACTGGCCGACAGCGTGCGGCATGCGGTACTGCCGCGGCTCGTCGTAGTAATCCAGGTGCTCGAAAACCGGGTCCTCGTCGTCGATTTCGAGGACGGCCGCTCCCGGACGGCGCAGGCGCTGCGGAACCACATCGAGCTCGCGGTCCGCGACGTTCTCCACGCCGACCACACGCGCTCGCTGGTATCGCGCCGCGCGACGACGGCGCAGCTGCTCCTCGATGCGGGTCTGACGGCGCAGATAGCCCAGGTAGAGCACCGCCATCACGGCCAGTGCGCCGCATACCCACCACGCAGTGCTGGTTGCCGTCGCGGCCACCACACCGGCGATGGTCATGGCCGCAACCAGACCGATCAGCACACGCTTGCGGAACGCGAACTTGCGTGCGTTCTCCTTGGCCATGGTGTCGGGGTCAAACCGGCGGCGACGCGACGAGCTGTACATCGGCGGCGCCTGGTGCCGTTCCCGCGTCGATTCGGCGGGAATGGTCAGACCTGAGGTGTCGTCGACGTACTCGTAGGTGCCCGAATTGGCGTCGGTGACGGGCGCCTCCTCCAAGTCCTCGAGGTCATCGGACAGCGCGGCCTCACCGGCCGGCAATGCGGACGCGTCTTCGTCAACGACATCGACGGGGTCGTCGCTGTCGATCTTCTCGGAACGAACCTTGCGCACGGCCATGGCCTTCACGGCCTGCGCGGCGTCCTTGTCTTCCTCGGTGGGCGCACTCGCGATCACTCCGGTCGAGTCTTCGTCGTCCTCGTCCTCGAGTTCGTCGACGTCTTCACGGCGGAAGTCTGGGTCGCTGCGGTGACCGGCGGCGGGGCCGGTGCGGCGCAGCAGCTTGGCGGCCTTTCCGTTGAGGACCCGCGTCGCCAGGGCGACGTCACTCGTGCGCTTCACCACGTCACGCTTGTTGATCAGCATCGGCACCAGGACGAACAGCCACAGCACGACCAGTCCGATCCACAACACCGATTGGGGGATGCTCGGCATGTCGGCCTGCTCCTTTCTGCGCGCGTCAGGTGTGCCTGCGCCTAAGCCTCAGGTCAAGGCTAGGTTGGCGATCTGCGCACGCTATGAGGCGCGCCGATACCAATTACACACCTGTAATTCTACAGGGGCAAGCCTCACAGGCCCCAATAGTCACATCTGTCTCACAAATATCTGGCGGGCCTGCGCCTCACGACGGCTTTCCACCCCAAAGCGTCGCGAGACGCAGACTCACCGCGAGGGTGTCGGAGCGCGGTGAGACGCTGCGCTCCATGGGGGAGATTCCAGCATTACCAGCCTGGCCATTCCGCTCAGCCGACGCTCTCGCGTCCGGTGCAATCTCCGAACGCCGGCTGCGCCGCTTGTATCGGCAGCTGTACCCAGGCGTGTTCGTGCCAAGAGATGCACAGCTCACCGCAACCGAGCGGGCCGTCGCGGCCTGGCACTGGTCGCGACGCCTGGGCATTGTCGCTGGGCTATCGGCATCTGCACTGCACGGTGCGAAATGGATCGACGGCGATCGACCCGCAGAACTCGTATGTGGCAACTACCGGACACCGTCCGGACTAACGGTCCACCAGGATTCGTTACTCGCGAACGAAATCACCGAGGTCGACGGCATGAAGGCCACGACGCCCGCACGTACGGCGTTCGACCTGGGGCGACGACTGACTATCAACCACGCCGTAGAACGGATCGATGCCTTGATGAACGCGACCAGCCTGACGACCTCTCAGGTGCACGCGGTGCTCGCTGATCATCGGGGCGTCCGCGGCGTCGTGCGCCTACGCGAGGTGCTTGAACTCGTCGACGCGGGAGCCGAGTCACCACAAGAGACCCGTGCTCGCCTACTTCTAGTCCGCAGCGGATTCCCCAAGCCCCAGACACAGATTCGAGTGTTCGACAGATTCGGAGACTTCGTCGCACGAGTGGACATGGGGTGGGAAGAAGCGAAGGTCGGTATCGAGTTCGACGGCGCGCAGCATTGGACGGATGCACGCCAGCGATCCCGGGACATCGACCGTGCCGCCGCACTCACGGATGAAGACTGGACGATCATCCGGGTGACCTCAGAGCTGCTTCGGCACCGTCCAGGCACGATCGTCAGCCGCGTCGACGAAGCACTTCGTATCGCGAGTCTGCGTCTCACGACGGTTTTCCCCCCGAAAGCGTCGTGAGACGCAGACTCGCGGGGAGATACGGGAGGAGCGAGAGAGACAGAACGCGCTCAGACCCAGGCGGCGTTTCCGGAACGCACCAGCATCGCGGCCACCGAACCTCGCACCTCTTCGACCGTCATCGCCACCAAGAGGTGATCACGCCAGGCGCCGTCAACGTCGAGGTACCGCCTGAGAAGCCCCTCCTCACGAAAGCCGACCTTCGACAACACCGCACGGCTGGCCCCGTTCTCCGGCCGCACCGTTGCCTCCACCCGGTGCAGGGTGACGGGCCCGAAACAGTGATCGAGCCCCAGCGCGAGTGCCGCGGTCGCCACCCCTTGCCGGGTCACCGTGCTGACCACCCAGTACCCGATCCACGCCGAACGCAGCGCGCCGTGCGCGATGTTGCCGATCGTCAGCTGCCCGACGAAATTCCCGTTCAGCTCGATCGCGCACGGAATCATCCGCCCCTTGCGGGCCTCGGCCCGCAGACCCGAACACAGCGCGGGCCACGACGACACACCGTGGCGCGCCATCCAATCGACCTCCGAGGACGGCTCCCACGGTTGCAGATGGGTCTGGTCGGCCAGCCGAGCCCGGCTCCACGCCATCCCATCGCGCAACCGGATGGGCCGCACCGACACGACACCCGCGGGCACACGCAGTTTTCCGAGCGGCATCGGCCAGCCGGGGTGCGCACTCTCTTGACGCCAGACGCTCATGCGGGCTCCTGGTCTTCGCTCCAGACGCTCATCCGCGCTGTGCCAGGAACGCGACCTCGACGATCTCCCCGGTACGAACCTGTTCCACTTCGGCGGGCACGATCACGAGGCAATTCGCCTCCGCGAGCGTCGCGAGAAGGTGCGAGGACGCGCCCGGCGCTCCCAGAATCTGCACCAGATACTCGCCGGTGTCCTGGTCACGCATCAGCTGACCACGCAGAAAACCCTTGCGGCCAGCGATAGAGGTAATAGGAGACACGGTGCGCGCCCGCACAATTCGGCGCTGCGCGTGCCGGCGCCCCAGCGCCAACCGGATCAGCGGCCGCACCAT
The DNA here is from genome assembly GCA_002013415.1 of Mycobacterium sp. D16Q14. Lineage (GTDB taxonomy): Bacteria > Actinomycetota > Actinomycetes > Mycobacteriales > Mycobacteriaceae > Mycobacterium. The sequence goes on along the minus strand of MAEX01000023.1, from coordinate 82,916 downwards.
CACCTCGAAGACCACCAGAGCACCGACCGGGTTCGCAGGCAGCAGGAAGGTGGGCACCGCATCGCGGCCCAGCTGACCGAAGCCCTGCACCGAACCCGGATGCATGGCGACGCGCCCCACCTCCATATCGCCCAGCGCCAAGAGCGCCTCGCGAATCCCCTCGGCAGCGGCACCGCCGACAGCCCCGGAGACCACGACAACCTCTGCCCGGTTCAGCTGACCCTCGAGCACTTCACGAAACGCGGCGGGGTCCGCGCTGACAATGCCCACCCGGTTCACATCGGCGCCCGCATCGCGGGCCGCAGCCGCCAACGCATAGGAGTTGACGTCGTACACCTGACCGTTCCCCGGCGTGCGGTCCACGTCGACTAACTCGCCACCCACACTGATCACCGACAGCCGAGGTCTCGGATGCACCAGCACGCGATCACGTCCCACCGCGGCCAGCAGCCCCACCTGGGCCGCGCCGATGATCGTGCCCGCACGCACGGCGACATCACCGGGTTGCACATCATCACCGGTGCGCCGCACGTAGTCACCCGAACGCACTGCGCGCAGCACCTTGACTCGCGACTCGCCGCCCTCGGACCAGCGCAACGGCAGCACCGCATCCGCCAAGGTCGGCATCGGCGCACCAGTCTGCACGCGTACCGCCTGACGGGGTTGCAGCCGGGTGGGCGTGCGCTCCCCCACCCGCACCGTGCCGACGACGGGTAGCTCGACCGTTCCGATCTCGCCGCTGGATTCCTCGACGTCGCCTTCCTCGTCCGGGCCACCCTCACCCGGGCTGATCACGCGCACCACGCCACCGGCGGCCTGCACATCGACGCTGCGCACGGCATATCCGTCGATGGCCGCCTGGTCGAATCCGGGCAATGGCCGAACGGTCACCACTTCCTCGGCGCACAACAAACCCTGGGCCTCGGCGATCGCCACCCGAACCGGGCGCGGCGCGACCGCAGCCGCCGTCACTTTGGCCTGCTGCTCCTCGACCGAACGCACTGGCGCCTTTCTTACTCCGAATCCGGCAGCGTGGTCGGTCCCAGACCCAGCCGTTCGACCAGCCACTTCCGCAAGCCCGGACCGTAATCGTCGCGGTCCAACGCAAAGTCAACAGCAGCCTTGAGATAGCCGCCGGGATTTCCCAGGTCGTGTCGGGATCCGCGGTGCACAACGACATGCACCGGATGTCCCTCATCGATCAACAGCGCGATGGCATCGGTGAGCTGTAGCTCGCCACCCGCACCCCGCGGGATCCGTTTGAGCGCATCGAAAATCACCCGATCCAGCAGGTAGCGCCCGGCCGCCGCGTAGTTCGACGGGGCATCCTCGACCTTCGGCTTCTCCACCATCCCCTTGACGCGCAACACATTTGGATTGGCGGCATCGGGAACAATCTCGACGTCAAACGCGCCGTAGGAACTGATCTCCTCGGGCGGCACCTCGATGGCGCAGAGCACCGAGCCGCCACGCTTGGCCCGGACCTTGGCCATCGTCACCAACACTCCACGCGGCCACACCAAGTCATCGGGCAGCAGCACCGCGATGGCGTCCTCGTCGTCGTCAAGAACCGGCTCCACACAGCCCACGGCGTGGCCGAGTCCAAGCGGCTCGGCCTGAACCACCGATTGCACCTTGATCAGGCCGGGCGCTCGGCGCACCTTCTCGAGCATCGCGTGCTTCCCGCGGTCCTCGAGCGTGCCCTCAAGCACCAAATCCTCAACGAAATGCGCGACGACGCCGTCCTTGCCCTCCGACGTGACGATCACCAGACGTTCGGCGCCGGCCTCGGCGGCCTCCTCGGCCACCAGCTCGATTCCCGGGGTGTCGACCACCGGCAGTAGTTCCTTGGGCACGGTCTTGGTGGCCGGTAAGAACCGGGTGCCCAGACCTGCAGCGGGCACCACGGCGGTGCGCGGGATGGACACGTCAGGGGCCGTCATAGCCACTCACCCTAACCACTGACCACGGGATTGCGCGGGTAAGGCGGTACGGTCACGGAATCGGCGACCCCCAGAGCACCCCAGAGAACATCAAGAACGTCCTGCGGCAACAGATTGTGCAGGCACGACGGGCGATGTCGCGTGCCGACCGCGAAATACAGAACGACGCGCTCACCGCGCATGTCGTGACGGCGGCCTCGGGGCTTTCGGTGGTGGCCGCCTATGTGCCGGTGGGATCCGAGCCCGGGTCGATGAAGATGCTCGATGTCCTGACAACCCGCGGTGTACAGGTTTTGCTGCCGGTCGCGCGCAACGACGGGACCGGCACGCCGATGGCGCTGACCTGGGGCCAGTACCGACCGGGAGAACTCGTGGACGCCCCCTTCGGTCTGCGAGAACCGGCCCCGCCGCTGTTCGGTCCGGCCGCCCTTGCCGACGCCGAGCTGGTGTTGATCCCGGCACTTGCGGTGGACAAGCGGGGCAACCGGCTGGGCCGCGGTGCTGGGTACTACGACCGATCCTTGGGGTTCGCCGCGCCCTCGATAGCCCTGGTCTCGCCGCTGTACACCGGCGAGGTGCTCGACGACATTCCGGCAGGCCCGCACGATGTGCCGGTGACTCACGCGCTGACCGCCGACGGATTCGTCACACTCGGCTGAATCCCCAGGTCGCTCAGTGGCGGACCTGGCACTCCAAACGGTAGAGTGCCAATGGCGTTTCATGGTTTGTCAGTTCCTGGAGGACCCCTCATGCCCACCTATTCCTACGCATGTGCCGACTGTGGCGACAAGTTCGACATCGTCCAGGCGTTCACTGACGATGCGCTGACCGTGTGCCAAAAGTGCTCGGGCAGGCTGCGCAAGCTGTTCAACTCGGTGGGCATCGTGTTCAAGGGCAGCGGCTTCTACCGCACCGACAGCCGCTCGGGCAGCGTGGACGCCGCCGCGAAGAGTGATTCCGGCGCCAAGAGTGAATCCAAGTCCTCGTCGTCCGAGACCTCGGCAAGCAGCTCGTCGTCGACATCGAGCTCCTCCGGCTCGACGTCCACCGCCACCGCGTCCGCCGCCGCCAGCTGACGAGTTATCCACAGCGGCGCATTGCCTGCTGACGCGAGGACACGTGTCGTCCTAGCGTGAGGCATGGCTCGTTCGCCCCTCGATCCCACTGTGCTGCAGCGCGTATCGACAGCGCTTCGCCCTGATTGGGCACGAACGGCACTGGCCCGGCGGCTGACCGCGGCGACCTTGGTTCTGTTCGCGGCGGTCTTGGCATTCCGCCCAGACCCTGCCAACGATCGCACCGACGTGGTGATAGCTGTCCATGACCTCCCGCCTGGCACGATCCTGACCGGCGACGATGTCCGACTGGAAAAACGTTCCACGACAATTCTTCCCGACGGCGCAAGCACCATGACGGAAACTGTCGTGGGAGCGACGGTGGCCGGGCCGGTTCGTCGCGGAGAAATGCTGACCGATCTACGGGTGTTGGGCCCACGGTTAGCCGAGTCAGCAGCCGGCAGGGACGCGCGCATCGTCCCGGTACCACTAGGCGACGCCGCGACCCTCGACATGATCCGCACCGGAGATATCGTCGACATCCTCACCGTGGCCGACCACGGACCGGGTGCGCCAGACGCCACACCACCCGAGCCCGCGGTGCTGGCTACCGGCGCCGTGGTCGTCTTGGTGTCGCCGAAACCCGCCACCAAAGGCGTTGGGACGCAGCGGGTGGTAATGGTCGCATTGCCGCCACAGCAGGCAAATCGTGTCGCCGCAATCGCGTTAGTGCAGGCGGTAACGCTGACCTTGCGTTAGTGTCAGACCATGCTCAAAGGATTCAGAGATTTCTTGCTGCGCGGCAACGTCATTGACCTCGCGGTCGCAGTGGTCATCGGTGCGGCCTTCACCGCGGTGGTCACCAAGTTCAGCGACGCCATCATTCAGCCGTTGATCAATCGGATTGGCACCGGTCCCAATTCGGATCACCCTGCGCTCAGAGTCAGCATCGGCGGCGGACAGTATCTGGACTTCAATGTCTTGATCACCGCCACCATCAACTTCATCCTAATCGCGGCGGTCGTCTACTTCCTGGTCGTTCTGCCGTACAACACGCTCAAGAGTCGCCTGGCCAAGTCCGGTGAGGACCCGGCGGCGGCAACCGAAGCGGAGCTGCTCGTCGAGATTCGCGACCTGCTGGCCGAGCAGAAGAAGGCGTCCTAGCCCTTCTGCCCGGCCCCGCCGGGACGGCTATTTCATGTCCCAGGTTTCGCCGTAGGTGGTGACGCTGTCACCGGCCGAGCTGATCAGTCGTGCGTACGGGCGTAGCAGCACACCACCGGCGGCGCCGGTCACGGTGCCGTGAGCGTTACTGACCGCGACCGCACCCTTGGGGCCCGCGATCGCCACCGAGAACGTCGCGACTTCCTGGATGCCCGGGCCGTTACCCAGGTCAACATTGATACCGGCAGAGGGCAGCAGGTTGGTGGTCTGCACATACGAGGCTTCCGGGGTGCCACCAAAGGCATTCGGAATACCGTAAAGAATCGAGGTATTCGGCGTCGTGTAGTTGAAGTTCAGCCCCACACCCAGCGACCAGGGGTAACCCACCTGATAACCCAACTCCAGGGTTCCCTCGAACGCATCGGCGCCCGGACCGGTCACCTCGTACGCAGCGCGGCCCGAATGGAACCACTCACGGGTCAGTCGGTTGCGGTCCAACGGGAACACACCATTCAAAAAGGTGTCCCACTGCTGAATCCGCAGCGTCCGCCCCTTGCCATCAACCAGGGTCAGCTCATCATCCAAACCGGCATGCGCCGTCGCCGCCCCGATGACCGCCAGGCCAACCACACCGGCGACGACGAGTATCAATCGCATGAGGGTGTTGTGCATGACCTGCCAGATGCCAACTGTTCTCATTTAGTTCCCTCAATTCTCAGGGCGGATGTACGCCGCGGCAAACGCCTACTTCGCCAGGACCACATTGTTGCTCAGGCGGGCCAAACGTAACGGCCAAATCATCTCTCTGAGTTTCCCGAATGTTTCTGGGAGGCTAACTCACAGCAGATACACAGCTCCTTTTGTTGCGCGAGGCCATTTACTGTGCATCGCGTCCAATACTGTGCGGTGTCCGACGTCGGCTCGCCCATTCAGTAATGGCGACTACCGCATATCCCAACGTGGTGACACCGTCTCCCGCACTGGTTGTCAAGCATGCAAAAGGACCCAACGGCACCCCACCGGCCACCCCGTGCGCATGGGACACCTCGACCGCACCCTTAGCGCCGGCCACCGCAACCGAAAACGTCGCCATCTCGTGGACACCGGGGCCATTGCCCAGGTCAACGTTGATACCGGCCGACGGCAGCAGGCACATACGAGGCCTCGGGACTTCCCCCGAAGGCATTGGTATGTCGGCACAGCACCGAGGAACTCGGCGGCGTCTAGTTGAAGCTCAGCCCCGCTCCCAAGGACCACGGATAGCCCACCTGATAACCCAACTCCAGGGTTCCCTCAAATGTGTCAGCCCCCCCGACGCGTCACCTCGTAACCGCACGGGCCGAATGGAACCACTCACGGGTCAGGCGGTTGCGGTCCAACGGGAACACACCATTCAAGAAGGTGTCCCACTGCCGAATCCCGCAGCGTCCGTCCCTTGCCATTAACCAGCGTCAGCTCATCATCCAAACCCGCATGCGCCGTCCCCATGATGGCGAATGCCATCGCACAGAGAATGAGTGCCGTAGCTAAGCACTCGAGCGAGCAGTGACGCTATGTCGCATAAAAGTTTCCCTTGGCCGCGCGATGACGCCTCGATCTACGTGAGGCCATCAATCTAGCAGGAGAAACCCTTATGTGGAGACGATTGTTGCCCAGATGTCAGCGAAGATCCGCTATTTCATGTCCCAGGTTTCGCCGTAGGTGGTGACGCTGTCACCGGCCGAGCTGATCAGTCGTGCGTACGGGCGTAGCAGCACACCACCGGCGGCGCCGGTCACGGTGCCGTGAGCGTTACTGACCGCGACCGCACCCTTGGGGCCCGCGATCGCCACCGAGAACGTCGCGACTTCCTGGATGCCCGGGCCGTTACCCAGGTCAACATTGATACCGGCAGAGGGCAGCAGGTTGGTGGTCTGCACATACGAGGCTTCCGGGGTGCCACCAAAGGCATTCGGAATACCGTAAAGAATCGAGGTATTCGGCGTCGTGTAGTTGAAGTTCAGCCCCACACCCAGCGACCAGGGGTAACCCACCTGATAACCCAACTCCAGGGTTCCCTCGAACGCATCGGCGCCCGGACCGGTCACCTCGTACGCAGCGCGGCCCGAATGGAACCACTCACGGGTCAGTCGGTTGCGGTCCAACGGGAACACACCATTCAAAAAGGTGTCCCACTGCTGGATCCGCAGCGTCCGCCCCTTGCCATCAACCAGGGTCAGCTCATCATCCAAACCGGCATGCGCCGTCGCCGCCGTCGCAAAGAGAGCAACCAGAGTCATGACTAGGGCGCCAACCGCCAACAGACCGTGGCGGGCCCAGCCCGATACCTTGCTCAACAGATTCATTCTGTTCCTAACAGTCCCCTCATGGCGAACATGAGAATTTCCTAAGCGACGGACAGAAGGACGATATCGGCACGGTGACGGCGCGGCAATCTGAACACTCGTTCTGGTCGAAGTCGGCTCACCCGACCTCGGGCACGCCTGTGAACCGGAAGTTAGCCAAACCCAAGACATCACCGGGTTAACAATTGGGTGAACGAGCGATTTGCTGGGAAACATTCGGGCACCGCCAGGGAACCGACACCCCGAACGGGTACCCAGGCTTGGCGACCTGCCGGATTTACGCGTTCGATATGCGGGAATTCCTTAGCCGTGATGGGGCGGAACGTTGTCGCGCAACCACTGATCACTTTCATGCAGGCCGCGCGAATCGTTCACATCGCGTTCATCTGGGCCCAGAGACGGCTCGGCTTGACCAAAGATCCGCTCGATATCCGCATTGCTGGCACTTGTTCCCGCCTCGCCACTTTTGTGGCGAAGGTCACAATCGCGCCCCTCCGTAGCGGGCACCCGATCAGATCTCCAGGCTGGATAGCTGCTCGATGATCTGAATCGCCATCGGTGTCACCGTGGCCATCCCATCGCGCACCGCGGCGCGTGTGCCTGCAATGTTGACCACCAGGGTGCTGCCCGAAATACCCGCCACTCCGCGTGACAGACCCGCCTCGGCCACACCCGCAGCCAGCCCCGACGACCGGATGGCCTCGGCGATGCCGAGCAGCTCACGGTCGAGAAGCGGCGCAGTGGCCTCGGGAGTCACATCGCGTGGGGTGACACCCGTGCCGCCCACAGTCACCACCAGGTCCACACCGCCGATGACCGCCATATTGACGGCGTTCTGAATCTCGGCCAGGTCCCCCTCGACTGCCACCACACCGTCGACGACGATTCCCGCCTCCGAGAGCAGCTCGGTAACCAGCGGACCACTGGTGTCCTGGTCGCCGTGGGCTGTCCTGTCGTTGACGATGACGACCAGAGATCGCCCCACCGGTCCCACCTCAAGCTCAGTCATGGAAGCAACCGTAACGGCTCGCACGGACATCTGGGTCATCGGGCGACCTCACCCAGTATCACGTCGGCGGTCTTCTCTGGTCCACCGTTGCCATCGGTAAACGTCAGCGTCACCTTGTCCCCCGGCGCCTTGGAGCGCACCGCTGCCACGAGACCGTCGGCGCTGTTCACCGGGCGGTTGTCTACCTTCGTGACGACCGCACCGTTGGGTATCCCGGCCTTCTCGGCAGCACCACCGGCAACCACCTCAACGATCCTGGCTCCCTGGATCTCTTTATCGTTGCCAACCCGCACCCCCAGGGAGGCGTGCGTGGCGTGACCGTTGGCGATCAGCTGATCGGCGATCCGCTTGGCCTGATCGACCGGAATCGCAAAACCCAGGCCGATCGATCCGCCCTGCGTCTCTCCGCTGGAGTCGCCACCCATGGTCGCGATGGCGGAGTTGATTCCGACCAGCTCGCCGTTCAAGTTGACCAGCGCGCCACCGGAGTTACCCGGGTTAATCGCGGCATCGGTCTGGATCGCGTCCAGCACGGTGTCCTGATTGCCCGCCTGTCCCGCCGTGAACACCGGGCGATTCAGCGAGCTGACGATGCCGGTAGTCACCGTGCCGTCCAGGCCCAGCGGCGAACCGATCGCGACAACCGACTGGCCCACAACCAGATTCGCGGACGACCCGAGCGCGACGGGCGTAAGGCCCGAGGCGCCGGTGATCCGGATCACGGCGATGTCGGTGGCGGGATCGATGCCAACCACGGTGAAGGGTGAGTTCTTGCCGCCCGCGATGGTGGCGGTGGTCTTGGCCCCGGGCTCCCCCGCCGCCTGCACGACGTGCGCGTTGGTGAGCACCAGACCATCGGCAGAGAGGATCACCCCAGATCCCTCTTCGCTCGAACGACCCATGATCGTTTCCAGCTTCACGACGCTCGGAAGCACCTTGGCCGCAACCTGTTCTACGGATCCCGCAGGCAACGAGGCGACCGGCTGGGCGGCAGACGAACGCCCCGGCGAGATGGGGGTCAGACCGGTGCTGCCACCGGTGACAACGGGTGCCCGGTGCTGGCGGTCGGCGACGACCGCGCCCACCGTCCCGCCCAGACCACCGGAGACCAGCGCCAGAACGACAGCACCCACCACGAGCCCGCCACTGCGCCTGCCCCGCGGCGCCTGAGACTGCTGCGGAGCGGGGCGCTGTGGGTTCGGCGGCGCAGACGGGTAGCCGTATGCCTGTCCCTGGTACTGGTGACCTGCCTGGGCATGGTGTGTCGGGGCTTGATGCCCATGTTGCCCGGAGTAAGGGCCGGACGGCCGGTAGGACCAGCTGCCGTGGGGGTCGTTGGTCATAGGAACTTCCTCACACGTCCTTCATAGGCGTTCACGATCAACTAGCTCGGGTGCCACGCTGCCGGAGGGGACTGAGAATCCACTGAGATCTCCCTCTCGTTTGGCACAGAGTTTCTGCGGCCAGTCGTATCCCCCATACTTGGCGACCTGCCTGGTCCCGGCCGGCCCGGAAGCACTACGTGCATGGACGTGCCCGGGGACGGGTTACCGTCGACCAGCGCACCGGACTCCGTCTCCTCGACCTTGATGGCGCCACCATGTTTCAGCACAACCTGTTTCACGATGGCCAACCCCAAACCGGAGCCCGGCATTCCCCGGGCCGGGGTGGCGCGATAGAACCGCTCGAAGACCAGATCCCGTTCGGCGGGCGGGATCCCAGGACCGCGATCGGAGATCACCAGCTCGGCGTGCGCAGCGTCAACCTGAGCCAGCCGCACCGACACCGTGGTGCCCGATGGGCTCCACTTCGCGGCGTTGTCGAGCAGATTGAGAACCGCTCGGGACAGTCCCGCCGCATCCCCGTAGACCTGCCACGGCTGCATGATGACGTCAAAATCGATGTCGTTGCGGCGGCGTCGAACTCGTTCCAGCGCACCCTCCACCACCTCGACCATGTCGACCGGCTCGTGCACGATGTCGGCACCGTCGCCTCGCGCCAAGTCAACCAAATCGCCTACCAGTGTGGACAATTCTTCGATTTGGGCGATCACATCGAGTTGCAGCGCCTCCATCTCCTCGTCGGGGAGACGCGGAGCACCCGGTTGCATGGCGGCCATCAGCAGCTCGGTGTTGGTACGCAGCGAGGTCAGCGGGGTGCGCAGCTCATGGCCCGCATCGGTCACCAGCCGCGCCTGACGATCTCGCGACTCTGCCAGGGCACGCAGCATCGTGTTGAAACTGATGGTGAGTCGTGCCAATTCGTCGCTACCCGTGACGGCAATGGGCCGCAGGTCGTCGGTTCGGGCCACTCGTTCGGCGGCGTCGGTAAGCCTGGCCACTGGCCGCAACCCGGTACCGGCCACCACGGCGCCAGCCGCGGCCGCCACCGCCACACCCACGCCGCCGACGATCAGCAACACCCAGCCCAGTCGTCGCAGCACGGTATCGGTGGGGTCGAGCGATTTGGCCATGATCAGCGTACTGCCGTTGTCGAGCCTAAGAGCAAGCACGCGTTGGTGATTGACGGTGCGCAGCGACTGTTCCAGCTCGCCGCGGGTCACCGCCTGCTCGGGTGCGCCGTAGGGAATGGTCTGTCCCTGCTGGGTCGCCGAGAACGTGATCAGCCCCGGGAAGATCAGCTTGGCGTTGACGTCGGCCGAGTACGCGGTGCCCTCGATGGCGCGACGCGGATCCACCGACAGCAGCCCGCTGCCGATGAGCAGGTTGGCGCGATCATTGAGCTGTTTGTCGACATCGCGATACAACGCGGTGGATACCAACAGGTATGACGCGACGGCCATCAGCACCACGACCATCGCCACCATCGACATCGCGAGCAGCATCACGCGCCAGCGCAGCGATACCGATGAGCTGGTTGCCCGCAGCGGGGAAAATATTGCCGTGCTGGAGCCCCGTATCCGCCTCGGCATTCGTAGTGTCGCCATGGGGATTACGGAGGGGTCTCCCGCAGCACATAGCCGACACCGCGGACCGTGTGAATGAGCCTGAGCTCCCCCTCGGCTTCCGTCTTGCGCCGCAGGTAGCCGACGTACACCTCAAGCGCATTGCCGGATGTCGGGAAGTCGAATCCCCACACCTCTTCGAGGATGCGGCTGCGGGTCAACACGCGGCGGGGGTTGGCCATCAGCATTTCCAGCAGCGCGAATTCGGTGCGGGTCAGGCTGATGGACCGAGTGCCTCGGTACACCTCGCGGGTGATCGGGTCGAGCGTGAGGTCGCCGAAGCTCAGCGTGGCAGCGTCTGCCGATTCATCAACGGTGGTCCGGCGCAGCAGCGCTCGCATCCGGGCCAGGAGTTCCTCGAGCGCGAAGGGCTTGGGCAGATAATCGTCCGCACCCGCGTCAAGGCCGGCCACTCGCTCCGAGACCGAGTCCCGGGCGGTGAGCACCAGGATTGGCAGATCGTCTCCCGTGCTGCGCAAGCGACGGCACACCTCGAGGCCGTCGAGCTTGGGCATCATCACGTCGAGCACCAACGCATCCGGGCGATCGTTGGCGATGACGTTCAGCGCATCGACGCCGTCTTCGGCGAGATCCACCGAGTACCCATTGAAGGACAGAGACCGTCGCAACGACTCACGCACAGCACGGTCGTCATCGACTACAAGAATTCGCACAGGCACCAGTGTTAACCGTGCGGCTGAGATATTACTGAGGAAGCCTGAGAATCAGGTCTCGGAAGATTCAGCGACGGTCGAAATCGATGAGCCCGAGGCGGGCAGCCTTGAGCAGGCGACGGGGAACCTTGTGGTTCTGTCCGCCGACAGTGACATTGACCAGCTCAGTGGCAGTGGCCTTCCACTGCGAGCGCCGGCTACGGGTGTTGGAGCGGGACATTCTCCGCTTGGGGACGGCCATGGTCGCGCCCTCTCCTTATTTCTCAGGTTTCTGTGTCATTCGCCCGCGCCGCGCCAGCATGTTGGGCGCAGCGAGCGACAATCAACACACGATAGCCGGTGGCTGACATGAGCTGCAAATTTGCCCCAATCGATCCAGGCCGGAACGCCGCGTAGTGGCGGTTTCGTCTCGCATGGTGCCACCTGAACGCGTCGTATCGACGCCGTAATCCGGCTCGGCCAACCACTTGGTTGGACCGACAGATTGACGTTTTAGTGGGTGGGGTAATTTGTCAGCGCACGAGCAGTCGATGCCGACCTCGAGAGGACCACCGTGACCATTGCGCCGGTAAGAATTGGGAACTGTTCAGGCTTTTACGGTGACCGAATATCGGCCATGCACGAGATGCTCACCGGCGGTGAGCTCGACTATCTGACCGGCGACTATCTGGCCGAACTGACGATGCTGATCCTCGGCCGCGACCGCGCCAAAGCTCCCGAACGTGGCTACGCCAAGACCTTCCTGCGCCAGCTCGAGCAGTGCCTCGGGCTGGCTCAAGACAAGGGCGTCACGATCGTCGCCAATGCCGGCGGTCTCAACCCCGCGGGCCTGGCAGACGCCATCCGCGCACTCGCAGGAAAACTGGGTGTACCGGCCAAGGTCGCCCATGTCGAGGGTGACGATCTGCTGCCCCGCGCCGCAGAGCTCGGATTGGGGTCGCCGCTCACCGCCAACGCCTATCTCGGCGCCTGGGGCATCGTGGAGTGCCTGAACTCCGGGGCCAACATCGTCGTCACCGGTCGCGTCACCGACGCCTCCGTGATCGTCGGTCCCGCCGCCGCGCACTTCGGCTGGCGACGCGACGACTACGACAAACTTGCCGGAGCGGTCGCGGCCGGGCACATCATCGAATGCGGCACCCAGGCCACCGGGGGCAACTACGCCTTCTTCACCGAGATCCCCGACCTCGCGCACGCGGGGTTCCCGCTGGCCGAGGTATATGAGGACGGATCGTCGGTCATCACCAAGCACGTGGGTACTGGCGGCGCGGTCAGTGTGGGGACAGTGACCGCGCAGCTCCTCTATGAGATCACCGGGGGCCGGTACGCCAACCCCGATGTCACCACCCGGATCGACAGCATCGAGCTGACCCAGGAAGGTCCGGACCGAGTGCGCGTCTCGGGCGTGACGGGCGAGGCACCCCCACCGGACCTCAAGGTGTCGCTGAACGCCTTGGGCGGCTTCCGCAATCAGATGACCTTCGTGCTGACCGGACTGGACATCGACGCCAAGGCTGACCTGACCCGCAAGCAGCTTGAGTCCGCGATGTCTACCGCGCCCGAGGATATCCAGTGGACCCTGGGCCGCACCGATCACCCGAACGCCGACACCGAGCAGGCTGCCAGCGCCCTGCTCCACGTGATGGTGCGTGATTCGGATCCGAACAAGGTCGGCCGTCAGTTCTCCAACGCCGCGGTGGAGCTGGCCCTGGCGAGCTACCCAGGCTTTCACGTCACCACACCCCCCAAGGACGGCGAGCCGTACGGCGTGTTCACTCCGGGATATGTCCCCGCGGAAAAAGTTCCGCATGTCGCGGTCCTCGCCGACGGTTCCCGGATCGATATCGCACAGGCGTCGCAGACGCTGCCGCTCGCCGATGCCCCGGTGGCGGCACTGCCCGAGCCACTACCGGCCGGGCCGCTGCGCCGAGCCCCCTTGGGCATCCTTGCGGGCGCCCGTAGCGGCGACAAGGGTGGCAGTGCAAACGTCGGCGTGTGGGTACGCACCGATGAGGAATACCGTTGGCTTGCACACGCTTTGACAATCGACACGCTGCGGGAACTGCTGCCCGAAACCAAACAATTGGAGGTGGCACGCTACCTGCTGCCCAGACTGCGGGCCGTGAACTTCGTCATCCAAGGCATCCTCGGCAAGGGAGTGGCCTATCAGGCCCGGTTTGACCCACAGGCCAAGGGCATTGGCGAATGGCTGCGTTCCCGTGAGATCGACATCCCCGAATCCCTATTGGAAGGAAAGTGACCGTCGTGAATTCCTGGAACACCCCGGAGCGCAAGGCACTTCGGGAGACGGTGCGTGACTTCGCCGAGCGCGAGATCCTGCCGCATGTCAACGAATGGGAACGTGAGGGACTAATTCCTCGTGAATTACACCGCAAGGCGGGCGATCTGGGCCTCCTGGGTCCCGGCGCACCCGAGGAAGTCGGCGGCGGCGGCGGCGATGCCATCGACCCGGTGATCGTGTGCGAAGAGCTGCATTACGCCGGTGTGCCCGGCGGCGTGTTCGCCTCCCTGTTCACCTGTGGCATCTCCACGCCGCACATCATCGCCTCGGGCGATCAGCGGCTCATCAAAAGCTATGTAAAGCCCACCCTGGCAGGCGATCTCATTGGCTCACTGGCCATCACCGAACCCGGCGGCGGATCCGACGTCGGGCATCTGACTACCTCGGCCAAGCGGGACGGCGATCACTACATCGTCAACGGCGCCAAGACCTTCATCACCTCCGGCGTGCGTGCCGACTATGTGGTGACCGCGGTACGTACCGGTGGACCGGGCGCGGCAGGGGTCTCGTTGCTGTTGATCGACAAGGACACCCCCGGGTTTGACGTCACACGCAAGCTCGACAAGATGGGATGGCGCTCCTCGGATACCGCCGAGCTGTCCTTCACCGATGCACGAGTGCCCGCCGAGAACCTGGTGGGCGGAGAGAACACCGGCTTCGCGCAGATCGCCGGCGCCTTCGTGTCAGAGCGAATCGGCCTTGCTGCCCAAGCATATTCGAGCGCTCAACGCTGTCTTGACCTGACAGTGGAATGGTGCAGGAATCGGCAGACCTTCGGGCGTCCGCTCATCTCCCGCCAGTCCGTACAAAACACTCTGACCGAGATGGCGCGCAGGGTCGACGTAGCACGCGTCTACACGCACGTCCTGGTGGACCGCGCGATCGCGGGCGAGACCAATCTCATCGCCGAGGTCTGCTTCGCCAAGAACACCGCCGTCGAGGCCGGCGAGTGGGTGGCCAACCAGGGTGTCCAGTTGTTCGGCGGCATGGGCTACATGACCGAGAGCGAAATCGAACGGCAGTACCGCGATATGCGCATCATCGGGATCGGCGGCGGCACCACCGAGATCCTCACCTCGCTGGCCGCCAAGCTCCTGGGGTATCAGTCATGACTCAGCTTCGCACCGCCGTCAACACCAACTCTCCCGAGTACCTCGACGCCGCCGGGGCCATGCTGACCAAACTTGCCGAAGTCAACACCGAAACGGCAAAAGCGCTCGCCGGCGGTGGCGACAAATACGTTGCCCGCCACCATGAACGCGGCAAGCTGCTGGCACGTGAGCGCATCGAGCTCTTGATCGACCCCGACTCCCCGTTCCTGGAGCTGTGCCCGCTCGCGGCATGGGGCAGCGACTTCACCGTCGGCGCCTCGCTGGTCACCGGCATCGGCGTGGTCGAGGGCGTCGAGTGCATGATCGTGGCCAACGACCCCACCGTCAAGGGCGGTACCAGTAACCCGTGGACATTGCGCAAGGTGCTGCGGGCCAACGATATTGCCTTCAAGAACCGTCTACCCGTGATCTCGCTGGTGGAGTCCGGCGGCGCGGACCTACCCACCCAGAAGGAAGTGTTTGTTCCCGGCGGGCAGATGTTCCGCGATCTCACTCGGCTTTCGGCGGCAGGCATACCGACGATCGCCCTGGTGTTCGGGAACTCGACCGCCGGCGGCGCCTACATCCCCGGCATGTCTGATCACGTCGTGATGATCAAGGAACGCTCGAAGGTATTCCTGGCCGGTCCCCCGCTCGTCAAGATGGCGACCGGCGAGGAGTCCGATGACGAGTCCCTGGGTGGCGCGGAAATGCACTCCCGGGTTTCCGGTTTGGGCGACTACCTGGCGGTGGATGAACAGGACGCCGTAAGGATCGGTCGTCAGATCGTGTCCCGCCTCAACTGGGTCAAGAAGGGCCCCAAGCCCGCGGCGGTCGTCGAACCGATCGCGGATCAGGAAGAGCTCATCGGCATCGTGCCTGGAGACCTCCGTATACCGTTCGACCCGCGTGAGGTCATCGCACGCATCGTCGATGGTTCGGAGTTCGACGAGTTCAAAGAGCAGTACGGGTCGTCACTGGTGACCGGGTGGGCGCGTCTCCACGGCTACCCCATCGGCATCCTCGCCAATGCGCGCGGCGTGCTGTTCAGCGAGGAAGCACAGAAGGCCACCCAGTTCATCCAGCTGGCCAACCAGACCAACACACCACTTCTGTTCGTACACAACACCACCGGATACATGGTGGGCAAGGAGTACGAAGAGGGCGGCATGATCAAGCACGGGTCGATGATGATCAACGCCGTGTCCAACTCCACCGTGCCGCATCTGTCGCTGATCGTCGGCGCCTCGTACGGAGCCGGTCATTACGGCATGTGCGGGCGCGCTTACGACCCCCGTTTCCTGTTCGCGTGGCCCAGCGCCAAGTCGGCGGTCATGGGCGGTACCCAGCTGGCGGGTGTCATCTCCATCGTCAGCCGTGCCGCCGCGGTGGCACGGGGCCAGGCCGTCAACGAGGACGCGGATGCCGCGATGAGGGCCGCCATCGAGGCCCAGATCGAAGCCGAGTCGCTGCCCATGTTCATGTCCGGGCGTCTCTATGACGACGGGGTCATCGATCCCCGCGACACCCGGGCCGTGCTCGGTATGTGCCTGTCCGCCATCGCTAATGGACCAATCGAGGGGACGTCGAACTTCGGCGTCTTCCGGATGTAGTGATGAGCGCTTGCGTGAAGAACCGAAAGCACAGAAGGGCTTCAAGATGATCACCTCTGTTCTGGTGGCCAACCGCGGCGAAATCGCCCGCCGCGTCTTCGCCACCTGCCGCAAGCTGGGGCTTGGCACGGTCGCCGTCTATTCCGACGCCGACGCCGACAGCCCACACGTCTCCGAGGCCGATGCCGCGGTCCACCTGCCCGGCACATCCAGCGCCGAGACCTACCTGCGCGGTGAGCTGATCATCGCCGCGGCCAAGGCCACCGGCGCCGACGCCATTCACCCCGGCTACGGATTCCTTTCCGAGAATGCCGATTTCGCTCGCGCAGTGGCCGATGCCGGCCTGACCTGGATCGGTCCGCCAGTCACCGCCATCGAGTCGATGGGCTCGAAGATCGAGTCCAAGAAACTCATGGACACCGCCGGCGTTCCGGTGCTGGGACAGCTCGACCCGGATACCGTCACCGCCGATCAGCTCCCGGTGCTCGTCAAGGCGTCCGCCGGTGGCGGTGGCCGCGGCATGCGAGTAGTCGACAAACTCGCTGACCTGCCGGACGAAATCGCTGCCGCACAACGGGAAGCTCAATCGGCGTTCGGGGACCCGACAGTCTTCTGCGAGCGCTACCTGGGCACCGGTCGACACATCGAAGTACAGGTGATGGCCGACACCCACGGCACAGTGTGGGCCGTGGGTGAGCGCGAGTGCTCCATCCAGCGCCGCCACCAGAAGGTCATCGAAGAGGCACCCTCACCTCTGGTGACCCGAATCGACGGCATGCGGGAGCAGCTCTTCGAGGCGTCACGCACCGCCGCGGCGACCATCGGCTATGTCGGCGCGGGGACCATGGAGTTCCTGGCCACGGAGAGCGGCGAGTTCTTCTTCCTGGAAATGAACACACGTCTGCAGGTGGAGCATCCGGTCACCGAGTGCACCACGGGACTCGACCTGGTCGCATTGCAGATCCAGGTGGCAGAGGGCGGCAAGCTTCCTGCCGAACCGCCTGCCATTCATGGCCATTCGATTGAGGCACGCTTATACGCGGAGAACCCCGCGGCCGGGTGGCAGCCACAAAGCGGCACTGTGCACACATTTGAGATCCCTGGAGTCTCCGCGGAATTCCATGTGCCCGGACACCCGGGGCGCAACGGGGTGCGCCTGGACTCGACCATCGTCGACGGCAGCGTGGTGTCGGTTCACTACGACCCGATGCTCGCCAAGGTCATCACGGTGGCACCAACGCGCACCGAAGCTTCCCGGCTGTTGGCGTCGACATTGGAACGCACTCGCCTGCATGGCCTGACCACCAATCGCGACCTGCTGGTCAACGCGTTGCGGCATCCGGCGTTCCTCGCCGGCGACACCGACACATCCTTCCTGGACAAGCATGGCCTCGATGTCCTTTCGAAGCCCCTAGCCGACGAAGCGGCGCACCAGTACTCGGCGCTCGCGGCAGCACTTGCCGATGCCGCGGCCAACCGGGCACATGCCATCGTCTGCGCGGATCTGCCCAGCGGATGGCGCAACCTGGCATCCGGCTACCAGACCAAGGAGTATCGCGAAAGCAGCGAAGCTGTCCATAGCGTGCGCTACCGCCTGACCCGCGCCGGGCTGGAACTCGATGGAGATTGGCCCGTCATCAAACTAGTTTCGGCGACACCGGATCACGTGGCATTGGTGATCGACGGCGTCCGGCGGGGCTTCGACGTCGCACGCTATGACGCGACCGTCAACGTCGACTCACCGCTCGGTCCGGTCGCCCTCACTGTGGTGCCCCGGTTTACTGACCCCAGCACCGAGCTCGCGGCGGGCTCGCTCATCGCGCCGATGCCGGGTGTGGTGCTGCGAGTGGGTGCCGCGGTCGGAGACACCGTCACCGCAGGGACGCCGATCGTCTGGTTGGAGGCCATGAAGATGGAGCACACCATCGTTGCCCCCGCCGACGGCGTCATCGAGATCCTCAATGTCGAACCGGGACAACAGGTCGAGCTGGGTACCGTACTGGCTCAGCTGGCCGCCAACGAAGGAGAGTCATGACCGTCATCAATCCTTATGTCGAGTCCGATGAGCGCAAGGCGCTGCGGCAAGCGGTGGCCTCGCTCACCGGCAACTACGGCCACCAGTACTACCTGGAAAAGTCCAAGACGCATGCTCCCCTGACCGAGTTGTGGGATGAGGCAGGAAAGCTCGGCTTCTTGGGAGTGAACATCCCCGAGGAGTACGGCGGCGGCGGTGCCGGCATGTACGAGCTTGGGCTCGTATTCGAGGAGCTCTCGGCGGCGGGGTGCCCGCTGCTGATGATGGTGGTGTCCCCCGCCATCAATGCCACCATCATCGCCCGCTACGGCACCGATGAGCAGAAGAAGAACTGGCTGCCCTCGATGGCTGATGGCACGTTCACCATGGCGTTCGCCATCACCGAACCCGACGCCGGCTCGAACTCCCACAACATCATCACCACAGCCAAGCGCGACGGTGGTGACTGGATCCTCAATGGGCGCAAGGTCTTCATCTCCGGTGTCGACCAAGCCAACGCCGTGCTGGTGGTGGCGCGCACCGAGGAGGCCAAGACCGGCAAGCTCAAGCCTGCCCTGTTCGTGGTACCCACCGACACCAAGGGGTTCGAGTACACGCCCATCGATATGGAGCTCACGCTCCCGGAACGACAGTTCCAGGTGTTCCTCGACGATGTACGGGTGCCCGGTAATGCGCTCGTCGGCTCCGAGGACGCCGCACTCATGCAGCTGTTCGCCGGATTGAACCCCGAGCGAATCATGGGCGCTGCCAGTGGAGTTGGCCTCACCCGGCTCGCATTGAACAAGGCCACCGACTACGTCAAGACCCGCCAGGTCTGGAAGACACCGATCGGCGCGCATCAGGCCATCGCGCACCCGCTCGCCGAGATCAAGGTCGAGCTGGAACTGGCCAAGCTCATGATGCAGAAGGCCGCCACCCTGTACGACTGTGGCGATGACTGGGGCGCCGCGGAGGCGGCCAACATGGCCAAGTACGCCGCGGCGGACGTGGCCTGCCGCGCGGCCGACCGTGCCGTGCAATCCTTGGGCGGCAACGGATTGACCTCCGAGTACGCCGTGGCGCCCCTGCTGAATCTGTCGCGCTTCGGGCGTATCGCCCCGGTGAGCCGGGAGATGATCCTCAACTTCGTGGCGCAGACGTCCCTCGGCCTACCCCGCTCGTACTAAAGGAAAGGTCCGCCGAATGGCGAAAGAATCTGAGACTCTGGTCCAGTACGAGGTGGAGGGCCGCGCCGCTCGCCTGACCCTCGACTCACCGCACAACCGCAATGCGTTGTCCAGCAGGTTGGTGCTGCAACTGCGGGAGGGACTGCAGCGGGCCGCTGTCGACAAGACGGTGCGTGCCGTGGTGCTGACCCACACCGGCAACACCTTCTGCGCGGGCGCCGATCTGTCGGAGAGTTCAGCGGCGTCGTCCGATCCCCAAGATGTCGCCAAGGATCGGGCCGGCCAACTCACCGCGCTACTGCGCGACATTCTCGAGCTGCCCCTGCCCGTCATCGTTGCCGTCAACGGCCATGTGCGAGCCGGCGGTTTCGGTCTGGTGGGCGCCGCCGATATCGCGGTAGCGGGACCCGACAGCACCTTCGCGCTGACCGAGGCACGCATCGGAGTCGCGCCGTCGATCATCTCGCTGACGCTGCTGCCCAGGCTCACCGGCCGGGCGGCCGCGCGCTACTTCGTCACCGGCGAGAGGTTCGACGCGCGGGTGGCCGCGGAGATCGGTTTGGTGACCACGTCCGTCGACAGTCCCGAGGCAGTCGAGGCCGCGGTCACTTCGTTAGTGGATGACATCGCGCTCGGTTCGCCGCAGGGGCTGGCCGAGTCGAAGAGGCTCACCACCGCGCCGATCCTCGCCGATTTCGATGCGCGTGCAGCCGAGTTGACAGAAACCTCCGCGCGTTTGTTCGTGTCGCCCGAGGCACAGGAGGGCATGTTGGCCTTCCTGCAGAAGCGTCCTCCCGCATGGCAGGTGTGAACCAGACGGCACTACGTGCGTAGTGCGCTGAGCAACACTAATGAACCGCGTGCCTTTAAGCGCCGTTCGTCGTAGGCTCGGCGGTGATGAGCAACCTCCCTGAGCGGGTTACCGCATCGATGCGGGCCGCAGACGCCGATCGCATGCGCGTCGCACAGCTGTTGTCCGACGCTGCCGCGCAGGGTCGGCTGGAGCTCTCTGAGTTCGAGGAGCGCCTCACGAAGGTGTACTCGGCAAATACATACGGTGAGCTTGATCAGCTCAGCGCGGACCTGCCCGCAGTTGCTACTTCTCAAGTTCGCGGTCAAGACAGCAAGCCAGCCCCCTCGACGGTGCTGATGGCAATCATGAGCGGATTTGAACGACGCGGTCGCTGGAACGTACCCGGCAAGCTCACCTCATTCGCGCTGTGGGGTGGCGGCGTGCTGGATCTGCGCTATGCCGACTTCACCTCCAACGAGGTGGAGATCCGCTCCTTCTCCATCATGGGCGGCCAGACGATCCTCATACCGCCGGAGGTCAACGTAGACGTCAAGGGCGTCGCGGTGATGGGTGGCTTCGATCACTCGGCGAGCGGCAGAGGCGTAGAGGGTGCCCCGCACATAACGGTCAAGGGGTTCTCACTGTGGGGTGGCGTGAACGTCAAGCGGAAGCGGCGCAAGCGGCGCGAGTCGCTGGGAGAGCGCTAACAAGATCCAGAGCGCCGAAGCGCCACAGCGCATTCGCAACCTGACGGCGCCGGTCGATATCCAGTTCTGCCGCGAGTACCGCGTCAAGATCATTCAGGGTGAACTCCCCCGCGAGTGCTAAGAGTCCGTCAAGGTTCACCGCGCCACCGAACGCGATATCACGACCACGCGCCACCAGATGGGTTCGGTCCGCGCCGGTGAATGATTGCACCACTCCCGGATAAGCCCAGCCGAATGTGGCACCAACGGGAGGATCGCCGGCGCGCAAGGCCGCCACCTTCGGTGCGCGCAGATACCCGGCGGTGCGCTGTTTCGCCGCCGCCAGTTCCATGGTTGTCGCCAATCCGGACATCGCCCCGGGTTCGCGGAGCGTCTCCATCACCAGCTGATGGACATCCTCGAAGCTGCGCGGCTCGCCTGCCGCATCAAGCCGCGCACCGAAGTGATCGACCATCAAGTCCGAGAAGGATTTCCGGACGTTGAGCGGAAAGAGTGTGATCCCCAGAAACACCGAGGGACCTGCGTTGCGAAAAAGGTGATAGCGCCCACGGGGGATGCACACGAAGTCACCCGGGCACAGGGTGTAGCAGCTCGCACCGGGAAGCAGTCGGTCGAAGTCAAATGAGACCTTGCCCAATGACGGGTTCTCGAACAACTGATATTGGTCAATTCCACCCGCGGGCCACACCCAGAGTTCCTTGACACCCGGACCCAGGTGGAAGATCAGCGATGGCTCGTCATCCTTGTGAATTCCGAAGGGTGTCCATTCCACATCAGCGATGAAGGTGTAAATATCCGCGCCGGACATCAGGTCTCGATCCGGGACAAGACTGCGCACCACGGCCTGGGCCAACGCGGCAAGACCCAGATCCCATGAGGAGACGTCGTTGATGGCGACGCATGCCGGACGATCGTCGGCGTTATCGGCGAGCCACTCGGTCAAGGACTGCGCGCCTTTTGGCGCGCTCCGCGAGAGCCGCTCGGTGAGCTTGAAGTCGAACTCGCTGCCCCGGAATGCGCGCAGTCGCAATCCTTTTCCATCGGCGGTGGTCGCTGAGGTCACCGCCGCCGCTATTCGATCGATGATCGCCTTCTGGTCCGGCACCAGCCCGGGAATGAAGACCGTTTCTTCATAGCGGGGGGCCCAGTCCGCGACGAACCGGCGCCAGCGGGGGTCATGGACGAACACTATTTTCGCCTCCGTGCTTGCGTCCGGGCGTGCGCGGCCAGTGGGACGGCCACGCACGCCCGCCGTCCGCTCTTAGTGGCTGGCAACCATTTCCGTCGCGGTGACGATTTCGTCGTCCTCAACAACGATCTCAACAGCGATATCGCGCATGGCGGTTCCTTTCATTGAACGGTTAACTGCCCAACTCATCAGAAGCACCGTGGTGGCATCCGTCGCATGGAGCCACTGCGGTGGACCACGCCCAGCCCGCAGGCGCCGTCACTAGATCAGTCGTACGGCCGTAGCCAAAAGTTCCCACCCACGTCGTGCCCCCGCACCCGCCGAGTCTGCGTCTCACGACGGTTTATGCCCCAGAACCGTCGTGGGACGCAGACTCGGGCACTACTCGGCAAGCGCGACGAGCTCCCACGCACCGCTGCCTGTCAGCTGCAACCGCGACTGGTGGTGGCGGTCGATCGTCGACCTGTGCCCCACGCTGAACACCACGCTGTCGGGCAGCCGTTCCCGCACCAGCGCATACATCGCGTCCTCCAGCCCCTCATCCAGGGCCGAGGTCGACTCGTCGAGGAACACCACTGTCGGGCGCACCAGCAGCACCCGCACGAAGGACACCCGCTGCTGCTCGCCCAGCGAGAGCACGGCCGCCCAGTCGGCTTCTTCGTCCAACCGCTCGGCCAAATGCCCCAGGGAGACATCACGCAAAGCCTGCGTCAACTTATCGTCTGAAACTTCCTCCACCGGAAGCGGATACACCACGGTCTCGCGTAGGTTGCCCAACGGCAGATACGGCAGCTGAGGCAGGAACAGCGTCGCCCAGCCATCGGGACGCGCGACCACACCCGTGGCCTGTGGCCACAGCTGTGCCAGGCTGCGCAGCAGGGTCGTCTTCCCGCATCCCGATGGGCCCTTGACGACGACACTGCCACCCGCGGACAGCTCGAGGTTCAGGCCCGCGATCATGTCCAGCCCCTGCAGATCTCGGACATCGACATCGGTGAGGACCAGGGCGTCGTCCGCGTCGGTCACATCGATCCGCGGCAGCTCGCGGGCCTGGTGGTCGCTGTCGAGCATCTGGTCGATGCGCATGAGCGCGGCCCGATAGACGGTGAATTCGTCATAGCTGTCCCGGAAAAAGGACATTGCGCCACAGACACTTCCAAAAGCCGCGACGGTCTGCAGCAGGTCCCCCACCTTGATCTGCCCGGTGAAGAACCGCGGCGCCTGCACGATGTAGGGGATCATCCCCGTCGTCACATCGCCGACGCCCCGATTCCAGCCGTTCAGTCGCAGCTGCGCGAAGACGATCCGCCACATGTTGGCGATGATGTCGGCGAAGCGTGCATGCAGCAGTTTGCGTTCACGCTCGCCGCCACGATAGAACGCTACCCGCTCCGCACTGTCGCGCAGGCGCACCAACGCATAGCGGAAACTCGCACTGAATCGTTCATTCAAGAAATTCAGCCGTACCAACGGCCGGCCGATCCAGAACGCAAGGACCGTCACGGTGATCGAGAAGACGAATGCGATGAACACCATGGCGCGCGGGATCTCGACTCCCCACAGCAGCAACGGACCCGAGAGCTGCCACAACACCCCGGTGAACATCACGATCAGGAGGGTTTTGTTCACCGCGCCGAGCACCAAATCCACCGACTTGGTGGTGTGCGTCTCGATGTCGATCTGGATTCGCTGATCCGGGTTCTCTACCGGAGTGTCCAGAAAACGGTTGCGGTAGAACGCATCCTTGCTCATCCAGTCATCGACGAGCCGCGCGTTGAGCCACACCCGCCACCGGATGGCGAGCACTCTCCGCAGGAAGAGATCCACCACCGTGTATGTCACGGTGAGTACTACCAGCACGCCGCTAATCGCGAAGGACGTGAAAAACGCCTGACGCGCGTCCGCCAGTAGTCCAGAGTCATGGGTGACGAGCGCCTCCGAACCAACCTGCAACGCATTCATCAGGTCCTTGTACTGGTACGTGAAGATGACCGTCACGCGCGCCATGTACACGGTGTGCCACATCATGAACGCCACCAGCGCCCACGTGCGCCAAGTGTCGCTCCCCCAGAAGAAGGGCGCGTTTACCCGCCAGAACTGTTGCCCCCATTGAGTGAAACGGGCGATCAGAAAGGCCACCGCAAGGAAGAGCGCCAAGGTGATCACACACGCCTGCAGCGTCCACACCAGCGAGCGCAATGGCTCGCCCGGCCAATCCAGACTGGGCTGAACCATTGGCTCTCCCTCTTAGTGCACCCTAGTGGGCAAAGTGGCGTGCTCCGGTGGTGTACAACGTGATTCCGGCGGCCTTGGCGGCATCGGCCACCAGCTCATCGCGCATGGACCCACCCGGATGCACGATCGCGCGCACTCCGGCCTCCGTCAGCACCTCCAGGCCGTCGGGGAAGGGGAAGAACGCGTCCGAGGCCGCGACGGCACCGGAGACTCGATCCCCACCCCGTGAGACCGCCAATCGCGCGGCGTCGACGCGGTTGACCTGTCCCATGCCGACACCGATAGTGGCGCCACCGGAGGCGACGACGATCGCGTTGGACTTGACGGCCCGCCCGACCTTCCAGGCGAACACCAAGTCCGCCAGCGTGTCCTCGTCCGCGGCGGTGCCGGCCACCAATGTCCAGTTGGCCGGATCGTCACCCTCGGCGTCCAGCGCGTCGCGCTCCTGTACGAGCAGACCACCACTGATGTGTCGCCACTCGGCGCGCCCGGACTGCGACGGGGCCACGCGCAGCAGACGCACGTTCTTCTTGCGACTCAGCACCTCCACCGCGCCCTCTGCGTAACCGGGTGCGACGATCACCTCGGTGAAGATGTCGGCGACCCGCTCGGCCATCTCCACACTCACCTCACGGTTGACGGCTATCACCCCGCCGAAAGCGCTCAACGGATCGCATTCGTGAGCCTTGAGGTGCGCGTTGGCAATCGATATGTCCGACACCGCGATACCGCACGGGTTGGCATGTTTGATGATGGCCGCACAGGCCTTGTCCTGGTCCCACGCGGCACGCCAGGCGGCGTCGGCATCCGTGTAGTTGTTGTACGACATCTCTTTTCCGTGCAGCTGCTCGGCCTGCGCCAAACCGTGCCCGGAGGCACCCGTGTACAGGGCTGCCTGCTGGTGCGGGTTCTCGCCATAGCGCAGCACCGCCGAGCGGTTCCACGTCCCACCGATCCACGCCGGCAATTCCGCGCCCTCAGGCTCCGCGACAGTCGACAGCCAGCCGGCCACAGCCACGTCGTACTCGGCAGTGTGACGGAACGCCTTGGCCGCCAGCACCTTCCGCGCCTCCAGGGTGAACCCCCCGGCATCGACGGCAGCCAGCACGTCACCGTATGCGGCGGGGTCGACGACCACCGCCACGCTCGGGTGGTTTTTGGCAGCGGCGCGCACCATCGAGGGGCCACCAATGTCGATTTGTTCGACGCATTCGTCCTCGGAGGCACCCGAGGCCACCGTGGCGGCAAACGGGTACAGGTTGACCACCACCAGTTCGAAACCCTTGACGCCCAGCTCCTCGAGTTGGGTGAGGTGTTCCTCGCGGCGGGTATCGGCCAAAACGCCGGCGTGCACGTGCGGATGCAAGGTCTTCACCCGGCCATCCAGCACCTCCGGAAACCCGGTCACCTCTTCCACCGGTGTCACCGGAATTGACGCGGCGGCAATGGTTTTCGCGGTAGATCCGGTGGACACCAGTTCCACACCGGCGGCGTGCAAACCGCCGGCGAGCTCTTCCAATCCGGTCTTGTCGTAGACGCTGATCAATGCCCGCCGTACGGGTCGCTGCGTACTCACTTGATGGAGGCCCTTCTTCCGTTCCATGTCAAACCTCTGGTGGCCACCGCGGCCAGCACATCTACCAGCAGCGTCCGTTCCACCACCTTGATGCGTTCATGCAGGCTCGCCTCGTCGTCGTCCCCATGAACGGGGACGGCCTGCTGCGCAAGGATCGGGCCGGTATCCATCCCTGCATCGACCAGGTGCACCGTGCAGCCGGTGACCTTCACCCCATGCGCCAGGGCTTCGGGCACGGCGTGCGCGCCGGGAAAGGACGGCAGCAGCGCGGGGTGGGTGTTGATGACCCGGCCCAAGAACTGTGAAAGAAACAGTGGTCCAAGAATCTTCATGAATCCGGCCGATACCACCAGATCGGGCCGGTGCGCGGCGGTGGCCTCGGTGATCGCGGCGTCCCAGTGTTCGCGGGTGTCGTACTCACCGAGCCGCACGGTGTAGCTAGGAAGCTGTGCGCCAGCGGCGATATCGACGGCATCGCATTGCCGGTCGGTGCCCACCGCGACGATGCGAGCGGGGAAGTCACCCGTGGCCGCGTCTAACAGGGAGCGCAGGAGGGTTCCCGTACCGGAAGCCAGGACCACGACGCGCGCGGGGGCAGACGGGGCAATCTCAACGGCCTGCTGGGGCTCCGATGAGCCGCTAGCGCGAAGAGAATCCGACACCGACACGCCGCTGAGCGTAGCCGGGCTGGTCACGTGGCCGATTCTGGAGGGTCGCTGGAGCCGCTCTCGGGGCCGGGCTCCGGTTCCGATTCAGGTTCCGGCACGGGTTCCAGCGCCGACTCGGGTTCAGGTTCAGGCACGGGTTCGGGCTCCAGTACCGGTTCCGGCCGCGCCCTGGCCGGAAGGCGCGTGGCTCCGCCCAGCATGAACACCGTCAATAGGCCGATGACCAGGAACCAGAAGAACACCCCGGGGCCGAACGTGCCCTGGTCGATCCCCAGGCGTCCGAAGTTCCCCAGCTGTCCTCCGGCGAGCTTGCCGACGATCGCCAGGAATGTTGCCGCTAGAAGTGCCGCCGTGACCACTTTGTGGATCGCGGTGGGCCATGGAACAGGTCGGCGTGCGCATTGCTGGCCGACGGCCACCCCGGATACCGCACCGATGATCATCAGTGCCACCCATGCGGGGCCGAGTGGCGGTGTGGGAACGGCCGCGAGAATCGGCACCGCGGGCAGCTGGCCGCCGAACACAGCGAACGCACTGAAGGCCGCGGTGCCCACATGTGCGCTGGATCCAACCGCCAGCGCGCATGCACCCAGAATGACGTTGGGCGCGTAGAGGAGCGCCAACAGTGTCAGGCTCAGCTGACCTACGAAATCGTTGGTCACCGAGTACAGCTGATCCATCGTCGCCCAGTGGACCACCAGCGACCCCGCCGTCACGGCCGCGGACAGCCCGAACAGCGCGAGTACCCCGGCGGCAGCGCCACGGGCGGCCTCCATCGGCCACGACGGCAGCTGTAGCACCGCCGCGAGCCGCCTGCCTGCCCGCAGTAGGACGCCGGCAATTGCACCGGCCGCGTGAACACCGAGGACAGAACCGAATGCGCGCAAGGCGTTCGGTGATTGCAGCTGAGTCAGCACCGTCGATGCGTCATGGATGATCGCCAGCGATATCGCCGTCATGAGGAGCGGGCCGGCCAGGGCCGAGACGATCACCCACCGGATCACGTACCAGGAAGCGGTGGGGGCGATTGTCGAAGCGACGGTTCGGGCGACACCCCACACCATTGCGGCTGTTGGCAAGAGCGGCAGCACCTCGATGACTCGCCCACCGATTGAGATCGGTACCAGGTGGGTGCCCAGCCACATGCTGGCCACCGCACCGAACGTCCCGGTCATGTCGCTGTTGGCAATCACCAACTGCACCAAGACGATTGCCGCAATGATGACCAACGCAACTGCTGACGGGCCAAAGGCAACCGTCAGCAGTGCGCGAGCCTGTGCAGGATTGGCGCGCGAGGTTTGATTCACGCGCCGATCACGGCAGTGAACACCGTCTAGTTGGAGGGACGAGAGGTGCCGAACAGATCGTCACCGCTGGCAGCGGCCGAACCGGCGCTGGCGCTACCCTGCTGCTCACCACCGGGAGCCTGACCGCTGGCCGCACCAAAGGTGGGGTACTGCTGGGTCGGCTGCGACGACGCAGTCTGCTGAGCCGGCTGTGCTGGCGGCGGCGTGAACCCGGTGCTACTGAAGCCCTGCGGCGGAGTCGGAGGCGCCGACTGCGGCGGCTGCTGGCCGTAGCCGCCGTACGACGGTGGCCCGGCGGGAGCGGGCTGCTGCTGGCCGTAGCCCTGCGCACCGGCTTGGCCGTAGCCCTGGGCGGCCTGCTGGCCAAAGCCCTGCTGCTGGCCGTAGCCCTGCGCACCGGCCTGGCCGTAGCCCTGCCCCTGCTTGGGAAGCTGCTGCTGTGGCTGCTGCTGCGGCGGGGTGTAGTACTGGCTCTGCTGCGTCTGGTACTGGCTGCCGAACGGGTTGGTCGCCGGCGAGGCGGTCTTGGCCTTGACGACGCCCACCTCACTGAGCAGGGCGTAGACGGCGACCGCGGCCTGCAGGCCGGACACCACGGCAAGCGTGATCAGGCCCCACCCGATGCCGACCTCGCCGAAGGCGGCCGCGAACGGGTTACCGAACAGTCCACCGAGCACGAAGAGGAATCCGACGATCGACAGGATAGCCACGGGAGCTTGCTTGTCGTCCTTGCCGGAGAGGAGCGAGACACCCGCGGTCAGACCGGCGATCAGCAGTGCGAACTGCGCGAAGCCGAAGACCGGCGACAAGGCCAGGAGGTCGAACCCGCCGAAGCTTCCCGACGTCCCCGAGCTGGCCTTCCCGGTGTAGAACGGCCCGAAGCCGGCAATGAAGCCGATCAGGCTCAGCACCAAGACACCACCGGGCAGGTAAACCCCCAGCGCGCCCGTGTTGGGCTCGGCCACAAAGGACGGGGTGCCGTACGGGTTGGACGGCTGCGCGGGCTGGTATCCGGGCCCACCGGTCGAATACGTCATTACATCTCCTACATCACGGTTTCGGTCGTGGTCTCGGGGTGGATCGCCTCCACGCTACTGCACCCGGCGCCGGTACGGACGCAGACAAGGCCAGACACGGCCAAGGCACATCGGTTAGCTCAAAACCGGTACGCGATATTCGCTGTGGGTTTCCTGAGCGTCGGCCGCCTCGATCTCACGGACCAGTGGCAGCACCTTGGCGCCGAAGTATTCAATCTCCTCCTGGAAGTGCAGGAAACCACCCAGGATCAGATCCACACCCCGCCGCCGATAGGCGACAATCCGCTCGGCGATCTGTTCCGGGGTGCCGATGAGCTGGGTGCGGAATCCGTCGTTGTATTGCACGAGGTCCTCGAACGAGGAATCCGCCCACATTCCCTTCTTGTCTCCAGTGGCCGCGCCGGCCTGTTGAACGGCCGCGCGGAAACCCTCCACGGCGGGGCGGTTCGCCTTCGCGACAATCTCCCGCAATACCTCGCGCGCTTCGGCCTCGGTGTCTCTGGCGATGATGAAACCGTTGAGCCCGAGTTTGACCTCGCGGCCGACGGTTCGGGCGTGATCCCGGACCTCCACGATCTGGTCGGTGATACCGGCGAAGTCCTTGCCGTTGGAGAAGTACCAGTCGGAGTACAAACCGCCGTTGCGGCGCGCGGCCGTCGAGTTGCCGCCCTGGAACAGCTCCGGGGTGTGTAGCGGCTTCGGTTTCAGCGTGAAGTCGTGGATCCGATAGAAGTCGCCCCGGAAGTCGACGTCATCCTCGGTCCAGATCTTGCGCAACACCTGGAGAAATTCGCCGCTTCGCCGATACCGCTCGTCGTGCTCCAACCAGGGTTCGCCCAAGTGGGTGAACTCGTCCTTGAACCATCCGGAGACCACATTGACGGCGAAGCGACCGCCCGACAAGTGATCAGCCGTCGCGCCCAGCTTGGCGAGCACACCGGGCTGCCAAAGCCCCGGGTGAACCGCGGCGATCACCTTGAGCCGCTCGGTGGCCAGCAGCAGCGCCAGGGAGAAGCTGGTGGATTCGTGCTGGTACTCGGCGCCGTAGCTGGCCTCATAACGCACCTGCGTGAGCGCATATTCGAAGCCGTTGTTCTCTGCCGTGCGCGCAAGAGCCACGTTGTAGTCGTAACCCCAGTCCGTGCGCTGCTCAATGGTGCTGGTGACCAGCCCGCCGCTGACGTTGGGGACCCAGTACGCGAATGTGACGTGGTCAGATATCCGTTCGGTCGTCATGGAGGTATGCAAACAGCGAACCCTTTGGGCGGTCATCCGTCTTACTCACCGTGATCCGTTCCCGGCACGATGTAGCCCCCACTCTCGACAACAAAACTGGAACACGTTCTAATTGGCGGATGGACTACGGGCTCGTTCTGTTCACCAGTGACCGCGGCATCTCGCCGGACATCGCCGCCAAGGCGGCCGAGGACGGCGGGTTTACCACCTTCTACGTTCCCGAACACACGCATATCCCGATCAAGCGCGAGGCCGCACACCCCGGCACCGGCGGCGCGGAACTGCCCGACGACCGCTACATGCGGACCCTGGATCCGTGGGTATCCCTCGGTGCTGCGTGCGCGGTGACGTCGAAGATCCGGCTGGCCACCGCGGTCGCGATCCCCGTAGAGCACGATCCCATTACCCTCGCCAAATCGATTGCCACCCTTGATCACATGAGTGGCGGCCGGGTCACCGTCGGCGTCGGATACGGCTGGAACACCGACGAGCTGGCCGATCACAACGTTCCCGCTGGCCGTCGCCGCACCATGCTGCGCGAGTACATCGAGGCGATGCGCAAGCTCTGGGAGAACGAAGAGGCCAGTTATTCAGGCGAATTCGTCAACTTCGGCCCCAGCTGGGCCTGGCCCAAGACGGTGCAGAAGCATGTGCCGGTGATCGTGGGTGCGGGCGGCACCGAGAAGAACTTCACATGGATCGCCAAGAACGCCGACGGCTGGATGTCCACCCCGCGCGACGAGGACATCACCGGCAAGATCGTGGCACTCAAGGAGAAATGGGCAGCGGCAGGCCGTGCGGACGACCCGCTGATCTACGTGCTGGCGGGCAAGCCGGATCCCGAGCAGCTCGCCGCATGGCGCGAGCTGGGGGTTACCGAGGCGATCTTCGGGATGCCTGATCGCTCCGAGGACGAGGTACGGGCATACATCGAACGATTGTCCGGAAAACTCGCAGCATTCGCCTAATTCACGGAGAACGGCGGCAAGGCGGCGAATTTCTGTCCCACTCTGATGGTGGGCGTCACCCTTGCCACCCATCGACGTAGACGTGACAGCGGATGATCAGGAAACTTATCGTCCCAACGTATTTCGTCGGCGATGTTGTACGGAATGCCCGGCTCGAGATCCGGCGCGTACGGGTGTGGGGGCCACATACGCGATGACGGATCGCCAACCGCCAGCAGCTCTTCCAGCACAGTTGCCTCGCGCACCCCAGTCACCGGCCCCTCCGCGAATGCCCCGCAGACCATCGCGTACGAATGCGCGCGCGGCACGACTATCGATGCCATGAAGGTGAGGCCCTGCGGGGCATCAGCTTTCGGAACCTTCACCACGTACAGCAGCCCCGGGAGCGTGTCGACGCCGACGATGTAGGCCTCGATGACGCCCGCGCGCCGCGCCAGTACCGCTTCGACGAGCGCACGGCGCACCACGCTCAGATCCTCCAGCGGCACCGACAGATAGGGGCCTCGCGAATCCGAGACCCAGAACTGATCACCGGTCGCCGGGTCGTACCAGCCGTCAACGCTCGGCACCAGACCGGATGTGTCGAACGAGAGGCCCACGAACCGAGAAGGTAGCCGGTCACCAGGAGCGCCGATGCCCCGTCCTCCGATTGTTCATGCGTAGGTCACACAATCTCACTGAACGAAACCCGAGATCGCCTGACAGTAGATTCGACGACTCCAGGCAGGCGAAAGGTGCTACCGGAGACGCGATTTCGGCCAGAATGCCGACCTCACCGAGCCTGAGCATCAGCGCGCGACACGACAACGGCGAAACGACAAGGGCCCCGACCGGAAACCGGTCGGGGCCCTTGCGTACGTAACCCGTTACAGGCTCTGCAAGATCTCGCGAGCCAGCTTGGCGGTCTCGGACGGCGTCTTGCCGACCTTCACACCGGCGGCCTCAAGGGCCTCCTTCTTGGCCTGAGCGGTACCCGAGCTGCCGGACACGATGGCACCGGCGTGACCCATGGTCTTGCCCTCGGGGGCCGTGAAGCCCGCGACGTAGCCGACGACCGGCTTGGACACGTTGGCCTTGATGTAGTCGGCCGCGCGCTCCTCGGCGTCGCCACCGATCTCACCGATCATCACGATGATCTTGGTCTCCGGGTCCTTCTCGAACGCCTCGATGGCGTCGATGTGGGTCGTGCCGATGACCGGGTCTCCGCCGATGCCGATGGCAGTCGAGAAACCGAAATCGCGTAGCTCGTACATCATCTGGTAGGTCAGAGTGCCGGACTTCGACACCAGACCGACCGGACCGGTGCCGGTGATGTTGTTCGGCGTGATGCCGACCAGCGCCTCACCGGGGGTGATGATGCCGGGGCAGTTGGGCCCGATGATCCGGGTCTTGTTGCCCTTCTCAAGGTTGTAGGCCCACGCATATGCGCTGTCCTGCACCGGGATTCCCTCGGTGATGACGACCAGCAGCGGGATCTCTGCGTCGATGGCCTCGATGATCGCGTCCTTGGAGAACGCGGGCGGCACGAAGGCGATCGACACGTCGGCGCCGGTCTCCTTGATGGCCTCAGCCACTGAACCGAAGACCGGGAGCTCGACGTCGTTGCCGTCTGCATCCTTGTGCGACACCGTGGTTCCGGCCTTGCGGGCGTTGACACCACCCACGACCTGGGTCCCGGCCTTGAGCATCAGCGCGGTGTGCTTGGTGCCCTCACCGCCAGTGATGCCCTGGACGATGACCTTGGATTCTTTGTTCAGGAAAATGGACATGAGTCAGTGATTCCTTCTCTACTTGCTCGCCAGCTCGGCGGCCTTGTCGGCACCGGCGTCCATGGTCTCGGCCTGGATGACCAGCGGATGGTTGAACTCGGCCAGGATTGCGCGGCCCTCGTCGACCTTGTTGCCGTCGAGACGGACCACGAGCGGCTTGCTTGCCGTGTCACCGAGAGTCTTCAGGGCGCCGACGATGCCGTTGGCGACCGCGTCACACGCGGTGATGCCACCGAACACGTTCACGAAGACGCTCTTGACCTGTGAATCACCCAGGATGACGTCGAGACCGGCGGCCATGACCTCGGCCGAGGCGCCACCGCCGATGTCCAGGAAGTTGGCAGGCTTCACGCCGTTGTGGTTCTCGCCGGCGTAGGCGACCACGTCGAGAGTCGACATGACAAGACCCGCGCCATTGCCGATGATGCCGACCTGGCCGTCAAGCTTGACGTAGTTGAGGTCGTGCTCCTTGGCCTTGAGCTCCAGCGGATCGGTGGAGTCCTTGTCCTCGAACTCGGCGTGGCCGGGCTGACGGAAGTCGGCATTGCCGTCCAGGGTGACCTTGCCGTCCAGGGCCAGGATCTGATCATCGGGGGTACGCACCAGCGGGTTGACCTCAACCAGGGTGGCGTCCTCACCGACGAACACCTCCCACAGCTTCTGGATGGTCACCGCGGCGGCATCCAGCACCGCGGCGGGCAGCTTGCCCTTCTCGGCGATCTCACGGGCCAGAGCCAGATCGACGCCCTTGACCGCGTCAACTGGCACCTTGGCCAGCGCGTCGGGGTTCTCCTCGGCCGTGACCTCGATCTCCACGCCACCCTCGACCGAGCACATGGCCAGGTAGGTGCGGTTAGCGCGATCCAGCAGGAAGGAGATGTAGTACTCCTCGGCGATATCGCTGGCCTCGGCGACGAGGATCTTCTTGACGACGTGGCCCTTGATGTCCAGGCCCAGGATGTTCTGTGCGTGCGTAAACGCGTCATCGGGAGTGGCGGCGTACTTCACGCCACCGGCCTTGCCACGTCCACCAACCTTGACCTGCGCCTTGATCATCACCGGCTTACCGATTTCCTCGGCGATCGCCTTGGCATCCTCGGCGGTGGTGGTAACCCGGCCCGGCGTCGTCGGCACGTTGTGCTTAGCGAACAGCTCCTTGGCCTGGTACTCGAAAAGATCCATCTAGCTAGCCCATCTTCCTCATCGAACGTCGGGTCGGCACTATTGCACTAGGGACTGTAGCCAAGGCCACAGCGACGCCCCTCACTACTTCTGAGTAAGTGGCCGAATTCACCACCTGGTCACTCATAGAATTCATTATTTGGCCACCCGCTGGCAGGACTCGAACGCGTCTGTAACCGGTTTCAGTTCGGTCACGGGGGGTCGCCATACGGCCGTGATCTGTGGTGAGGTAGCCCCGGCGAGATTCGGCAACGATGCCGCGGCTCGGGAGCCCTATCAGCGACTTCGTGACGCAAGTCACATTTATATGCGTTTCCGCGCATTGAGTTGCGGCTCCCCTTGCCCAACCGTTACCTTCTCTTGGGTTAGATCACGTTTTGGTCACGCTAGATCGTGACGCCGAACGGAAGACTGGCGAGGTTTTGACACAGCATCGAACGACACGCACGCGTGGTGATCGAAGCGCGGCACCGAGTGAGAACGAGATCACCAACATCGTGCCGATCGACGAGTTCGGCCTGAGTGATGCGCTGGAACGCCCCGAGCTTGAGGACTACGACGTCTACGAGAACGCCCCGGAAGAGGGCGCCGAGATGGAGCACCAGGCCGCTCTCGCCCAGATCGAGCAGGACTGGGAAGAGGACACTGACGAAGCCGATCGGATCCGCGCTTCCATTGAGGCCACCGCAGACTGGTTCGCCGCTTCGGCCGCACGCACCAGAGATCCTCGAGACACCCCGACCGACAAGCTGCCCAGGATCAGCAGCGGAGGCGCACACCGTCGCCGCGAGATCGGTCAAGTAGGTAAGACCCGCATCGCCCTGGCAGCCATGGCCGCCGGTGCAGCTGCCGCCGCCGGGTACACCGCGCTGAGCGAGCACGATGCCGCAACGGCCGCAGATCGTCACAGCCTTGCGTTGGGTAGCTCCGCAGCGGTGATGGCCGCCCACGGGCCGCAGTTGATCTCCGGGCCGCTGGCCACCGACACCTCGATTACCGACGAGCAGCTGGCGAAGGCCACCGCCTTCGCTTCCGAGCGAGCGGACCGCGAGAAGCGGTTGTCCGGCCCGCGCTTCGTGATGCCGACCAACGGAACCTTCACCTCCGGCTTCGGTTACCGCTGGGGTGCCCTGCACGGTGGCATCGATATCGCCAACAGCATCGGCACTCCGATCGTGGCCGCCGCGGACGGCGTCGTCATCGCGACGGGCCCGACCGCCGGCTACGGCGCCTGGGTCAAGATCCGCCACTCGGACGGCACCGTGACTCTGTACGGCCACATCAACACCTGGGAAGTATCGGTGGGTCAGCGAGTGATGGCGGGTGACCGCATCGCTACCATCGGCAACCGCGGTAACTCGACCGGCCCGCACCTGCACTTCGAAGTGCTGCTGGGTGGTTCACAGCGCATCGACCCGCAGGGCTGGTTGGCGAATAAGGGCCTCAGTTTCACTAAATTTGGGGATTAGTTTTTCTCACCTCAAGGCCCAGTAACCCAATCGGGGTTGTAGGACCTCTGTCGTTGTACGGCGAAACCCAAACTGCGATTCCATCCCGGACCTCCGCCATAAGAGAGCGATTTCCTTCAGAGGAAGCCGGCCACGCAATTGCACTGCCATCGTCTCTCAGATTCTCTGCGATCAGAGTTGACACTTGGTCCGCAACATGCGCGACTCTCATGGCCAGCGGCGAATCGATATCAACCGCTATCACTCCAATCGCACGATCGTCGACAGATAGAACAACCAAGTCTCGCGAGTCACGGATGGTTCGGGCGCGGGGCCTCACGCTGGGAGAAAATCGTGTTGTCCTTGTCAGATCCGCCAACACCGGTCTAACTGCACTGAGTACCTGTTCAGCGATATCGGCCATAAGTCCCTCTCAATCTCACGTCCGTCACGATGGCCAGTAAGTGCACTGGACTTCGGTCATTGCTCCGTCCGGCGGATGTTCGACCGACGTCCATATCCAGAGAAAATGGAGCGTATCTCCAGGCTGAAGAGTGTAGGGCGTGGCGTTCCCTATAGTCTGCACCGTCTTGGTCATCGAGCCGTGGAACAAGTAGTACCAAGGCTCAATATGCGGTTGGTACCCGTTAACTTTCATAACATTGTTGATGATGATCTCAGTTTCAAATTCAATGTCGCCGTACTTTGCATCCAGGGGCAGTAACTTGACTGCCCACAGAATTCCGCCTTGGGGGGTGGGGTGTATGTTCACAACCGCTTCACCCGTCCAAGTCGCGTTGCACTGGGGCAGCGGTCGCTGTGGAGGCTCACCGGGCTTTTGCGGTGAGCCTTTCTGAATCTGTCCAGGGGCGTTGTCATACGTGAGAGGTTGTTGCCCATGAGCGGGTTGTCCTGAAGATTGCGCTGGCGAGTTCTGCCCAGCCTGAGCCGGAGCTTGTTGAGCTGGCCCCGGATTGTTGATATCGACTGATCCGCTTTGATTCAGAGGCGGAAGACTATTCCCGCTGTTGTAATTGGGGACCTGCGGCACGTTCGGCGGTACGAACTCGGCGCCTCCACCAGGAGGTGCCCCATTTGGCCCCGGTCCAGGGCCCGGCCACGGGTCTGCACTAGCGACATACCCACGAACTCCGAACGAGCCTACGTTCGGTCGACCCCAGCCGATCAACCAAATGCCAGGGATAACAACCAGCACGACTGCAAGAAGTGAGCAGTAGACAATACGTTTATGCGACCGGGCGCGCTGCCGACTAATGAGTCGGTGTTCGATTGGATTCGTCACAGTTGGCCTATCCGCAGTAACGGTTACCGGTCGCAGGAAGTACAGCGGTATTGGCGGTAGGAGTGATGGGCTGACAGAGAGGCCCGGGCAACATGTTCGCTTTCACCCACGCCACTTGGTCGTTGGCCGCTTGCAGGCAAGCTGCGTAATCATCACCGGTTTGTCCAAACGCGGCGGTACATCCGATACTCATGTCCGACAACAAAATCCCGTCACACGCTGACACCGAAGTACGAGCCGGCGTGACGTCATAACACATCTGGTGTTTCTGACAGCCCGCTAAGAAGTCAACTGAACGACCGTCCCCACCGACGAATGTATTGGGCCCACCCAGACAGACCCCCGCGTGTCGCTGTCGGTACAACCTCAGGTCAACTGCACCGGGCCTGTAATGGCCCTCTGGATCGGCTACGTAGTCGGCAGGGTTAGGAACAATCTTGGGCGGTGGCATACCTTCGGGCATGCCTAGCCACTCCGAGCTCAATGCTCCTGTGGTGGGAAGTTCGCCGGGACGGTAAGCAATCGTGACAGTAACCGGGAACGCCAACGGGTCGGCTGGCCCAAGGTCGGCAGCAATATTCTGCTGTCCAGGCGGAAATCCGGGTCCGAGCTTCGGGGTCACCTGCAGCGGAACACCATTAGCATCGACGGCAGTCGGAATCGAGACCGTGGCGACAGTCGAGGCTGGATGCCCCGGTTTCGGATCGGACTCGATCAAGATCGTGTTGGTACCTTGCCGCATGTGCGTGCCATCGGGCAGACGCAGTCCAAACGGGATCGTCGACCCCGAAAAAACGGTCTTACGGGTAACCACGATGTCTGCGCCCGATCCGGAATATGGGCGAATGCGGTAATCCACGTCCGGCGAGGAGTAGATGGCTCCACCATCTCCCGTCCACGCCGCCGGGGGTCAGCGTCATCTCACCGGGGAGATGCCAGACCACATTGTGCATCGGCCACGAAGTCGACAGGTAGATGCCATCGTGAGCGAACATCGGCACCGTAATGTCACCACGCTCACGCGCGGCCGCCAAGGGAGGTCCAGTACCTGACCCCAACCCCAGAGGCGTATTTGTCTTCGCTTGTGCCCCACCAATACTCTCGATACGCGGCATGTCAGGGGGTTGAGGAACGTTCGGCGGCAGCGGTGCTGGAGTGGGGCCAGGATCCGCGAATGCCACGGTCATGCCCATAGCTGGTGCAACCAGCACAATTAGGCTAGCTGCCGACGCAAACGCGACACAGCATGTAGCCAAACCGAGACGGCACCTAACCATCCAGCGATAGCTCGTCACTTCACCCAACCACATAGCCCCCCCAGTCTTATGGGCTCATAAAGAGAGCGCTCATAGGAACATGGCAAACAATATGCCGTCTCTAGACAGGATGTCAACGACCGTCAGTCAGCTGCAGAGAAGGGAGATGACACTGAAGCGCCGAGGGCCGCGATCCGCGAAGCAACCTCACTCGCCATGTTGCTCCTACGGATATAAAGCCTCGTAGAAGACGGCGATAAGTTCTCTAAATCGATCAGCACCAGCGGTAGATGACCACGACTCAAGGCACCAGATAACAGGATCAATCAACGGCACATCGAAAGGACGGGGCAACACGGGCCCGCCAGATGCACAGATCGCAAATCAACTGCAAGTTGCGGCATGATCTTGGTTGTCGCGGACGCTCATCTTCAACATGGAGGCGCGATAACCGTCGCCGAAATTAACCACGCGGCATTTCCCGCTGGATCTGGGCGTCCTGTGCTCGCATTACCAGGAACCCAAGGGCGCACAGCTAGCCTGTTCCCAAAACTGTTCTAGAGCTTCTGCACGGGCGCGAAGTTGTGCATCAGCTTCACGCGTCCGTCGCTGCCGAAGTCGATGAGCGATGTGGCGCTCTCGCCTACACCGGTCACCTCCATGACCTTGCCCAGCCCGTACTTGTCGTGGCTCACCCGATCACCGGGCTCCAGCACCAGCAGCGGCTTGGTGCGCTTTTTGGACGGAGCACCCAGCGAGCCGCCACCCCCGCGTGATCCACTGGATCCATAGCCCCCGCCGCCGTAGCTTCCGGCACCGGTCGCGATACGCCCCGGCAGCGGATCGGTGCGCCGCCATTCGATCAGATCTTGCGGAATCTCTTGCAGGAAACGCGATTCCGGATTCATCATCGGCTGCCCCCACGACGAGCGCACCTTGGCCCGGCTCAGGTACAGCCGCTGACGCGCCCGCGTGATCCCGACGTAGGCAAGCCGACGTTCCTCGGCCAGCTCCACCGGATCGCCGAGGGCACGCATGTGCGGGAACATGCCGTCTTCCCAGCCGGTAACGAAGACCACCGGGAACTCCAGCCCCTTGGCAGTGTGCAAAGTCATCATCGTGACCACACCGGCGGTCGATTCGGGCAACTCGTCGGCATCGGCGACCAGCGACACTCGCTCCAGGAACGCCTCGAGACTTCCCGGGGGCGCGCCGACATCCTCGTCGTCGACCGGCTGATCTTCCCCAGCCGCCTGAGCATTTGCCGCATCGGCACTGAATTCATGTGCGACGCTGACCAATTCGTTGAGGTTGTCGAGACGCGCCAGCTCCTGGGGGTCGCTGCTGTTCTCCAGTTCATATCGATACCCGGTGTGGTTGAGCACGGCGTCGACTACATCGCCGATATCCGGTAACGCCCCCGGATCGGTGCGTAGGGTGGCGCGGATCTCGTCGAGCATGTCCATGAAGGCGGCAATTGCCTTCTCCGAGCGAGAGTTCAGCATCGCGACCTTGCCCGCGGCGGCATCCGCGAGCGCTTCCCCGAAGCCGATACCGGCTGTCTCCGCGTGTACGGCAACACACGCCTCGGCCCGCTCCCCGATGCCCCGACGAGGGGTGTTGAGGATCCGCCGCAGACTCACCGCATCGCCCGGGTTGGTCAGCACCCGCAGATAGGCGACAATGTCGCGGATTTCCTTGCGCTCGTAGAACCGCACTCCCCCAATAACTTTGTAGGGGATACCGGTTCGGATGAAGATCTCTTCGAGCGACCGGGAGTTATTGTTGGTGCGATAGAACACCGCGACGTCGCCATAGTTGGCGTCGCTGCGATCGAAGAGTCCGTCGATCTCGCGGGCAATGAAGGACGCCTCATCGTGTTCGTTGTCCGCGACATAACCGACGATCAGCTCGCCCTCGCCGGAATCGGTCCACAGCCGCTTTTCTCTGCGGTTCGTGTTCTTGGCAATGACGGCATTGGCCGCGCTCAATATGTTCTGTGTGGACCGATAATTCTGTTCCAGCAGAATGGTTTTCGCGTTCGGATAGTCGCGCTCGAATTCTTCGATGTTGCGGATCGTGGCGCCACGGAAGGCATAGATGGACTGGTCGGCGTCACCCACCACGCACAGCTCCGCCGGTTCCGGGCTGTCCGGATCGACCGTACGGTCCACGTGAGCACCTACCAGTTCGCGGACCAATATGTATTGGGCATGGTTGGTGTCCTGATACTCGTCAACCAGGATGTGCCGGAACTTGCGGCGGTAGAACTGCGCGATCTGCGGGAACTGCTGCAGCACGGCGACCGTCTCACCGATGAGATCGTCGAAGTCCAGAGCGTTGGCCGCCCGCAGGCGCCGCTGGTACTCGCCGTACACATCGGCGACGATTCGGCGTAGCTCACCGGCCTCATCATCGACGCTGAGGTTGGCCACCGCTTGCTCCGGCGAGATGAGCTCGTTCTTCAGGTTGGAGACGGCGGTCGCCAGCAGCCGTGGTGAGTAGCGCTTGATGTCCAGGCCCATATCGCGGCCGATCATCTGCAACAGCCGCCGTGAGTCATCGGAGTCGTAAATCGAGAAGTTGGAGTTCAATCCGGGCAGCAGTGAGGCCTGGTTCCGCAGGATGCGCACGCAGCTGGAGTGGAACGTCGACACCCACATCGAGTTGGCA
The DNA here is from genome assembly GCA_002013415.1 of Mycobacterium sp. D16Q14. Lineage (GTDB taxonomy): Bacteria > Actinomycetota > Actinomycetes > Mycobacteriales > Mycobacteriaceae > Mycobacterium. The sequence continues at coordinate 42,207 of MAEX01000023.1, read as the reverse complement.
CGCCGGCCCACGAGGTTCGCGACGCGCTCGCGCATCTCGGCGGCGGCCTTGTTGGTGAAGGTGATGGCCAGGATCTGCCCCGGGCTCACGTCCCGCTCGGCCAGCAGATAGGCGATTCGACGGGTCAACACCGCGGTCTTGCCGGACCCGGCGCCGGCGACGATGAGCAGCGCCGACCCCTCGTGCGCGACGGCGGCCCGCTGCTGCGGATTCAGCCCCTCGAGCAACGCCTCGCTGTGGGAACCCGAGGCGCTGGGCATATCAAAAAGTGCTGGTTCAGAAAGATTCGCCATGACCGATCTAACTTACCGCTGACGAGGGACAACCTCGGCCTGACGCACTTCCCGCAAGCGTTCCTCGCATCTCGGCTACACTCTTCGATGTGCTTGACCACCACCAGCGATTTTTCTACGGGTACCGGACTCCGGTGCCCGTGGTCTAGCCGATTCACGAGCCCCGCAGTCCGCTACCGGACTACGGGGCTCCTCTCTTGTGAGGCCCGATTCCGGGGCGGCATTGCGGATCGAACCGCTCCAAGAGAAAGTGTGAGACAGAATGACTACTCAAATGACCGAGAACGCCAGCCACAAAGATGTCGGCGAAGCTACTGAGCCCGCGCCCGATATCGATGAGCTGCGCAAGGAGATCGACCGGCTCGACGCGGAGATCCTGTCCGCGATCAAGCGGCGCACCGAGGTCTCCCGCGAAATCGGTAAGGCCCGGATGGCCTCCGGTGGCCCGCGCCTTGTGCACAGCCGCGAGATGAAGGTCCTCGAGCGCTTCAGCGAACTGGGCCAGGAAGGCCACACTCTCGCCATGCTGCTGCTGCGCCTGGGCCGCGGCAGATTGGGACACTAATCCCGGCTGGAACCGACAGGGAGGGATCCGTTGAGCAACCAAGACAAAGCCGAGGACAAGCCCGACGCCACCGGTGCCGGCACCCCGGAGGCCGAGGGTAAGAACGTCCCCGCCCATGACGAGGTCGCAACGGACAAACCCGCACCGAAGGACGGCGACGACGAGTCGGTGGACTACGACCTGGAGGCCGCCGTCGCCGCCGAACCGACGCCCACACGCAGGTTCGTCGCCAGGCACGCCACCAAGATCGTCATCGGAGTGCTGGCGCTCTGCCTGGTCGCGGTGACGGCGGTGGCCGTCGGGCTCTGGGTCGAGAACAACCGGACGATCGAAGACACACCCCTATCGCGCCCCACCGTGAAGCTCGGCGTGCCTCTCGTGAACCCCGAGGCGCCGACCAGCAGCACGACGACGACCACAAAGTCACGGACCAGGACGAGCAGCACCACCCCTATCGCCACCAGCTCTTCCAGCACGCCCACCAGCACCGGACGCTCGACCTCGACCACAACCACAACGTCGAACACGGGACCCGCAACCACCAGCATCTCGGTGCCGGGCCCCACCACCTCGTCGGTACCACGTGAGTCGACCAAGGAGGAGGAGCGCGAGCTCACGAACGTGCTCAAGGCGTTCTATGCCGCGCTCGGCGCCAAGAACCTCGACGTGCTCAACGCGCTGTCCTGCGTGACGATCACCGACGCGGACCTTGAGGGGCAGCCCGACGATCTGAAGATCAACGTGGACAAGGTCGAAAAGTCGGTCGTCAATGGCGATACCGCCTCATCGCGGGTGACGATCACCGCATCGGCCGGCGGAAAGACCGAGACCAAGACCGGTGTCGCCGGGTTCGCCCGGATCAGCAGCCGATGGGTCACCTGCGCCAACCAATAGGCAGCCCTGCGGCCTCCGAGCGCCACTACTAGGCTCGGTCGCATGACACTCGCAGCGGCGTGGCAGGCACTGGAAACTCATCACAAACAGATCGCCTCCACCCATCTTCGAGAATTCTTCGCCGACGACCCGACTCGGGGAAGTGACCTGACCGTCACGGTCGGCGACCTGTACATCGATTACAGCAAGCACCGCCTGACCCGCGAAACCCTGTCGCTGCTGGTCGATTTGGCCAAGGCGGCCAATCTCGAGCAGCGCCGCGACGCCATGTTCGCGGGGGCGCACATCAACACCTCCGAGGACCGCGCGGTGTTGCACACGGCGCTGCGTCTGCCCCGCGAAGCGCAGCTGGTGGTCGACGGGCAGGACGTGGTCGCCGACGTGCACCAGGTGCTCGATGCCATGGGCGACTTCACCGACCGGCTACGCAGCGGCGAGTGGAGCGGGGCCACCGGGCAGCGCATCACCGCCGTCGTCAACATCGGGATCGGCGGTTCGGACCTGGGACCGGTGATGGTCTACCAGGCACTGCGTCACTACGCCGACGCCGGGATCTCGGCGCGATTCGTCTCCAATGTGGACCCCGCGGACCTGGTGGCCACACTCGCCGACCTGGACCCGGCGACAACACTTTTCATCGTCGCCTCCAAGACGTTCTCGACGCTGGAGACACTCACTAACGCGACCGCGGCACGGCGCTGGCTCGTGGACGCACTCGGCGAGGACGCCGTCTCCAAGCACTTCGTCGCCGTCTCCACCAACGCGAAGCTGGTCTCGGAGTTCGGAATCGACACCGCCAACATGTTCGGCTTCTGGGATTGGGTCGGCGGTCGCTACTCGGTGGACTCGGCGATCGGACTCTCGGTGATGGCGGTGATCGGGCGTGCGGCATTCGGCGAATTCCTGGCCGGGTTCCACACTGTGGACGAGCACTTCCGCACCGCACCCCTGGAAGAGAACGCGCCGGCACTCCTGGGCCTCATCGGTTTGTGGTACTCCAATTTCTTTGGCGCACAGTCGCGTGGGGTGCTTCCTTACTCGAACGACCTGGCAAGGTTCGCGGCCTATCTGCAGCAGCTGACCATGGAATCCAATGGCAAGTCGGTGAAGGCAGATGGTGCACCCGTGACCGTCGATACCGGCGACATCTACTGGGGTGAGCCCGGAACCAACGGTCAGCACGCCTTCTACCAGCTGCTGCACCAGGGCACCCGATTGATTCCGGCGGACTTCATCGGCTTCAGCGAGCCCACCGATGATCTGCCCACCGCCGACGGCACCGGCAGCATGCACGACCTGCTGATGAGTAACTTCTTCGCGCAGACGCAGGTGCTGGCCTTCGGCAAGACCGCCGAGGAGATCGCCGCCGAGGGCACCGCGCCAAGTGTCGTCCCCCACAAGGTGATGCCGGGAAATCGGCCCAGCACAACCATTCTCGCTACCAAACTGACACCCTCGACGGTCGGTCAACTGATCGCGCTCTACGAGCATGAGGTGTTCACCGCGGGTACGGTCTGGGGCATCGACTCCTTTGACCAGTGGGGAGTGGAGCTGGGCAAGAAGCAGGCCGTCGCCCTGCTGCCCGTCATCACCGACGACGCATCACCGGCACAACAGACCGACAGCTCCACGGACACCCTGGTGCGCTGCTACCGGCAGGCACGCGGCCGAGCGCGTTAGGTCGCGGCGACGATGACCACCAGCGCCGACGTCTTTGACGTGCGGCGTATCCGGTGGGTGCGGGTGGCGTCAAGGTACGCGCTGTCCCCTTCGTCGAGGACATAACTGACGTCCTCGCACTGCAACTCGATCGACCCGCGATGTACGAACACGAACTCCTGCCCTTCGTGGGAGGACCTATGCTCGGCGAATTCGGTGGATGGGCTAGCCAGGAAGGGCGTCATGATCTTGCCGAGCATCTCAGTGCTCAGCGCGTGAAACTTACTGTCATCCCATGCATCCGCGCCGCGATCCACCACCACCCGGGACTCCTGGGCGTCGTTGGTGAACAGTCGGCTGACGTCGACTTCGAGGGCCTGCGCGATACGTATCGCCACCGACACCGACGGCGTGCTGTGCTCGCGCTCGACCTTCGATAGATAGCTCTTGGTCAGACCGGTGCGGCTGCCCAGTTCTTCCAAGGTCAGGCCACGTTCCCGGCGCAGCGCGCGCACCAGCGATGTCATCAGGTCAGTGTGACACGAAGGTTCCCATCGGCCACTTATCCCGACATGCATACAACAATGTTGACTATATGACACACGGTGTCCTAGAGTGGTAGTCGAACATCCCGAGACCAGAAAGGAGCACGGAAATGGCCAGCACACTTCACGACACCAAGTCCGACCTGATGGATCGCGCCGAGCGCAGCATGGAAACGCACTTCTCCGACTCGGAGTGGACCACACGACAAAAGGTCGCGCTCACGTGCCGAGCACTCTTCGACCGCGGACATGATTCCGGCCTCGCCGGACAAATCACCGCACGCGCGGAGGAACCAGGCACCTTCTACACCCAACGGCTCGGACTCGGATTCGACGAGATCACCGAGGAGAATCTGCTACTCGTCGATGAGGACCTGAACGTTCTCGAAGGGTCCGGAATGGCCAACCCCGCCAACCGCTTCCACAGCTGGATCTACCGAGCCCGCCCCGACGTGCGGTGCATCGTGCATACCCATCCGTTCCATGTCGCGGCGCTGTCCATGCTGGAGACACCACTCGTGGTGTCGCAGATGGATATCGCACCCCTGTATGACGACTGCGCCTTCCTGCCCGATTGGCCGGGCGTACCCGTCGGAAACGAAGAGGGTGAAATCATCTCGGCCGCATTGGGTGACAAGAAGGCGATACTGCTCGCCCACCACGGCCATGTCGTCGCCGGCGCCTCCGTCGAAGAATCCTGTTCGCTGGCGGTGTTGATCGAGCGCGGAGCCAAGCTGCAGCTGGCCGCCATGGCGGCGGGTATTATCGCCCCCCTTCCCGACCGGCTGGCCCGCGAGGCCCACGACTGGACGCTCACCCCCAGGCGCAGCATCGCCAACTTCGCGTACTACGCCCGTACCGCGCTCGCCAATCACCCTGAGACCCTGAGGAAAACCACATGACCTCCACACCCCAGTTCCGCGGAATCATTGCCTACCCGGTGACTCCCTTCCTTCCCGACGACACCGTGGACACCGATCGACTCGCCGAACTTGTGTCCCGGCTCGTCGATGATGGCGCTCACGCCATCGCGCCGCTGGGGAGCACGGGCGAGTCCGCCTATCTTGAGGAACGCGAATTCGACGCCGTCGTTGACACCACCGTGGCCGCCGTGAACAAGAGGGTGCCCGTCATCGTTGGGGCCTCGGATCTCACCACCGCCAACACCATTCGACGGGCACGTCACGCCCAGCAGGCCGGAGCCGACGCGGTGATGGTGCTGCCGGTCTCGTACTGGAAGCTCAGCGACCGCGAGATCGCGCAGCACTTCGCCTCCGTGGCCGCAGCCATCGACATTCCGGTGATGGCCTACAACAACCCCGCCACCAGCGGCGTGGACATGAAACCTGAACTCCTGGTGTCGATGTTCCGCGATATCGACAACTTCACCATGGTCAAGGAATCGACGGGCGACCTCAACCGGATGCTCGGCATCCAACGCCTCAGCGACGGACAGCTACCCTTCTACAACGGCAGCAATCCCCTGGTGCTCGACGCACTCAACGCGGGCGCATCCGGATGGTGCACCGCCGCACCATGTTTGGTGCCACAGCCGTGCCTGGATCTCTACGAGGCCGTGCGGGCCGGACGCCACGACGACGCCGCGTCGATCTACCAGGGACTCAAGCCGCTGCTTCAGTTCATCGTCGCGGGCGGGTTGCCGACCACCGTCAAGGCCGGATTGGACCTGCAGGGGCGTGCGGTCGGCGATCCGAGGCGCCCATTGCTCCCGCTGGATTCCGAGGGTCGCGAAACGCTGAAGGGCATCCTCGCGTCCACTTCTTAATGATAATGGTTATCATTATCATGTGACCACAGTCCAGCTCTTACCCGTAACCGTGCTCTCCGGATTCCTCGGAGCGGGAAAAACCACCCTTCTCAACCACATCCTTGCCAATACCGAGGGACGTCGCGTCGCGGTGATCGTCAACGATATGAGCGAGGTGAACATCGACGCCGCCCTCGTTGCGGGCACAGGACACCTGGACCGCACCGAGGAACGGCTCGTCGAGCTCACCAACGGCTGCATCTGCTGCACCTTGCGCGAAGATCTGATCGAAGCCGTCGGAGACCTGGCCCGGCAGAACCGATTTGACCAGCTCGTCATTGAGTCGACAGGCATCTCCGAGCCCATGCCGGTAGCCGCCTCGTTCACCTGGGAGTTCGAGGACGGAACCAGCCTCGGCCAGGTCGCCAAACTCGACACCATGGTGACGGTCGTCGACGCCTGCACCTTCCTGCCCGAACTGGCGCGCGGTGAGGCGCTGGCCGACCGCGATATGGCCGCCGCCGACGGCGACGGCCGGTCCATCGCTGATCTGCTCACCGATCAGGTGGAGTTCGCCGACGTTCTGATCCTCAACAAGGTGGATCTGGTCAACGAACGGACCCTCGGGATGGTGGAGACGCTGCTGCGCCGCCTCAATCCGTCGGCGACGATCGTGCGCTCCACCGGCGGCGCCGTCGACCTCGACCTCGTGCTGCAGACGGGATTGTTCGACCCGGACCTGGCCGCCCAAACACCCGGCTGGGACGAGGAGATCGCCGACGGGCACACACCCGAGACCGAGGAATACGGCATCAGCAGCATGACCTTCCGCTCGGACCGCCCGTTTCACCCGCAGCGCCTCAACATGGCGCTGGAATCTCTGCAAGGACTATTGCGCAGCAAGGGATTCTGCTGGATCGCCAGCCGTCCCGATATCGCCGCGATCTGGTCGCAGGCGGGGCCGAATCTGACGATCGAACCCGCCCAGTTCTGGCACGGCACCGAGGTCGCGCCGGGCCAGGAGATCGTCTTCATCGGGGTACGGCTGGACCGCCCGCGCGTGCAGCATCTCCTGGAGTCCGCGGTGCTCACCGACGACGAGCTCGCCGAGGGTTCCGCGGCGTGGCTCGGTTATCCCGATCCCCTGCCGACCTGGGGTGTCATGCACGCCCACTAGCCCCGGCGGCTCATCGCAGCCTTCTTCGCCCGGTTCCCGCAGCGTGGCACAGGCCGGACAACTGCAGGTGCTGGCCGCGGGTGCCACCGACCAGATCGACAGAGCACAGCCATTCTTTGAGGTCATCGGGGCGCGCACGTGGCGATTGGGCGACGTGCCGAGACAGGCCAACGTCGTCAAGATCATCGGGAACTTCCTCATCGCGTCGGCCATTCAGTCGTTGAGTGAGGCCGTCAGCATGGCTGAACGATCCGGCGTGGACTCCGAACTGCTGGTGGACTTTGCTGACCAGCACCTTGTTCCAGGGCCCGGCGTACAGCAGCTACGGCAAGCTCATCGCCACTTCCACCTACCAACCCGCAGGATTCACAACTACCTTGGGCCGCAAAGATGTTGGCCTGGCACTCGATGTTGCGGCGGACACTGGCCTGCGACTGCCGTTCGGCGAGGTACTGCGGGCGGTTCTCGATGAGGCGCTGGCCAACAGACAGGCCGACCTGGGCTGGTCGTCGATCGCCGATCTGCAGCGGGCGCGCGACGCGGGGTGACTATGGCATGAAGTCCGCAGGAAATGCCTCACGTACGCAGGCGAATTGCACTGTCCCGCACATGTCCGAACGCATGCGCGCCGAGGCGCACGTCGGACACTAGCCCGGGACGTGGCCGACGTCCGGCTCGTGCCCGAAAACGAAGCGGCGACCGGTGATCTGCGCCGGGATGATCCGCACGTAATGCAGTTTCACGGTGGGTATCCATGGGTACAGGCCGCCCCGGTCGGCCTCGTCGATGTCGGCCGACGAGTTCAGTATCTGTGCCGCACCGCGCACGACGACGCTCCAGCCACCGATATCGTTGTGATCGTCCGCCTCGAACAGCACCTCGTCGCTCACGACCGCACCGAAAAGCTTGGTGCCCTCGGCCGTCCGGAACAGCACGGTGCCGCGCTGGGTCACGAAGTTGATCGGGAAGATCTCGGGTCTGCTATCGATCACCACCACCAATCTGCCTAGCTTGGCGCTCGACAGCAGGGTCCAGCTTTCGCACTGTTCGAGCAGGGTCACGGGTTGCGAATCGGGCGTCATGACGCCGATGATCGCCGATCGCAGCATCCCGAACTAGATGCGAAGGTCCCTACGTGAGGGCGGCGATCAGCGAATGAAAATCCTTGATTCCACGTGGATCTACTCCCATATACGTCAGATAGGAGATGCCGAGTTCTTCGCGAAGCGCGAGGACCCGCTCGATGAGCTCCCCCTTGGACCCGTGCAGCAGAGTGGGCGACGCGAGTAACTGATCATCGGAATCATGTGGCCGGTATACGCGCATGAGCCCCAAGTCCGGTGAGCGGTCGATAGCGACATCGAAGATCCCCAAGTTCAGCTCCGGCGAGTCGGCGCGGTGACCGGCCGCCTCCAGTACGTATGCGGCACGTTCGGCGAGATCGGCACGCGTCTTCGCATCGGAGATGGCGATGATATCGGCTTGCTGTGCCGCGAGTTTCAGAATCTTGTCGCCCTTGCCCGCGATCATGATCGGTACGGGAGACTGAACTGGCCGTGGCCAATGATGCGGGCTGGAAAGTAGCCCGCGTACCGCGCCGACGGCATCGGCGAGCTGCTGCACACGGCGGCCCGGACTCAGGAATGGCACTCCCGCTGCCTCGTATTCCTGCTGGACATATCCGGCCCCCAATCCGATCTCGACACGACCGTCGGTGAGACGGTCAGCCGTCGCGATGTCGCGCGCAAGTAGACGCGGAGAGTAGAAACCTGTGGTCAGCACGAAACTTCCAACGCGGATCGTCGTCGAAACGCTCGCAGCGGCGAGCATTACCGGGAAGGGTGCACCGACACCGAGGTGGTCGGGAACCACAATGACGTCAACACCGCAATCCTCGGCCTGCCGCACCTGATCGCGAATCTGACCAATGTCCCCATGAGAGATCAGATTCGCCCCAAACCGAAATCCATGTCTAATCACCGAGATTCCCACCTCTCAAGATCTGGACCAAGCACTTGTTTGGTGTTATGCAGGTCTGAGGCTACCGGTTGCGAGGAGGCAATGACATGGTCTATCGAGTGGTCCAGTGGGCGACCGGTGAAGTGGGCAGGGCCGCGATCAATGCGGTGATCGCACACCCTGAACTACAGCTGGTGGGGTGCTGGGTGCACTCACCGCAGAAGACCGGCGTCGATGTCGGCGAGCTCATCGGCCAGGCACCCATGGGCGTCACAACGACCAACAGTCTGGACGACATCCTCGCTCTGGAAGCCGATTGCGTGATCTATAGCCCGCTGCTCCCCAACCCGTCGGAGGTCACGGCATTGCTCGCCTCAAGCAAAAACGTGGTCACCCCGGTCGGCTGGTTCTACCCCGACGCTTCCGGCCATGATCTGGATGCCACTGCCCGCCAGGCCGGAGTCACACTGCACGGCACAGGAATTGATCCCGGCGGTATCACTGATCTATATCCATTGATCTTCTCGTCCATGACCTCTGCTGTCACCTATGTGCGCGCCGAGGAGTACTCGGACATCCGCACCTATGGCGCGCCGGATGTCATCCGATACATCATGAAGTTTGGCGGCACACCCGAAGAAGCAATCAGCGGACCGATGCCCAAACTGTTGGGCGGCGGGTTCAAACAGTCCCTACGAATGATCCTCGACGGTATGGGTTTCACAGAGGTGGAGATCCGACCGAATCTCAAGGTCGCCGTCGCCACCTCGGACATCGATTCTCCGATAGGCGTCATCCGACCCGGATGCGTGGCCGGTCAGCAATTCTCGTGGGAGGCATTTGTCGGGGACGAGGCGGTCGCGCGAATCGCCGTGAACTGGCTGATGGGCGAAGAACACTTGGAACCCGCCTGGACCTTCGGCCCAAGTGGTCCGCGCTACGAGGTCGAGGTGCGCGGCACCCCCTCGTCGTTGTGCACGATCACCGGCTTTCATCCCCACAGCGTCGAGGCCGGGCTCGTCGCCAACGAGGGCGTCGTCGCGACGGCGGCGCACTGCGTCAACTCCGTGCCCTATGTCTGCCAGGCTCAGCCCGGACTCAAGTCATACCTCGACCTTCCGCTCATCGCGGGCAGAGCGCATCCTCGGCTCCACCGGTGGCCGACGGAGCCGAGGACCGCTCCTTAAGCGGGCGTCCTTACGGGATGAACCGGTAGCTCTCGATCCCTCGGACCCGTCGCTCTTCGACGTGCTGGAGGTGGCAGGGTTTGGCAGCCCTCTGAAGAGTCGCCGAGGGGCGGCCCTTCAGGCTCTGCACACCATGTGAGTGCGCTGACATGAGCGATAGATGTGACCAAATCCAGAATGAGATATTCCGCGAAATGCCTTGCAGAACTGCAATATTCAGCGCTTGAGTGCTTCACTCGACTAAGGCGAACCGGCCTTCTCTCCCTCTTCGAAGATGGCTGAGGCGGGTCCGACGATCAGCGGGTCCGGGGCGCCCACGACCTCCACGTCTTTGTTGTCATAGTCGAATTGCGAGAGCACGTGGCGCATCGCCTCCAGCCGGGCACGTTTCTTGTCATTGCTCTTGACCACCGTCCACGGCGCAAAGTCGGTGTCGGTGTAGAAGAACGTGGCCTCTTTGGCCTCGGTGTAGGCGTCCCACTTGTCAAGAGACGCGAGGTCGGTCGGCGAGAGCTTCCAGTGCCGGACGGGGTCGGTGCGCCGGGCCGCGAACCGGGCCATCTGTTCCTTGCGGCTCACCGAGAACCACAACTTGATCAGGTGTGTCCCTGAATTCACCAGCATGCGTTCGTATTCCGGTGCCTCGCGCAAGAATTCGGCACATTGCGCGGGCGTGCAATAACCCATTACCCGCTCGACACCCGCGCGGTTGTACCAGGAGCGGTCCATCAGCACGATCTCCCCGCCGCTGGGCAGGTGGGCCGTGTATCGCTGGAAATACCACTGACTCTGTTCCACCGGTGTCGGCTTCTCCAGCGCCACCACGCGGGCACCACGTGGATTGAGGTGCTCGGTGAACCTCTTGATCGACCCGCCCTTCCCGGCGGCGTCGCGGCCTTCGAAGACGATGCAGATCTTCTCGCCGTTCTCCTTGACCCACAGCTGCAGCTTGAGAAGCTCGATCTGCAATTTGCGCTTGGCCTTCTCGTATTCCTTGCGGGTGATTTTCTCGTCGTAGGGATAGCCCTGTTTCCAGGCATCCTTGGCCTCTTTGTTGCGTTTGATTCCACCGCGCAGACTCGCGAGTTCATCGAGTTCGGCTGCGTAGTCCACCGTGACGGAAGCGTTGTGTTTCTTTTCCTCGCCCATAGATGCAGCATCCCACGTGGGCGCAAAGTCCCACGCCGGAAACCCCCGGCCAGATCAGGCCAGACGTCCGGCCAACCTCGGTGGAATCAGGCGCATGATCAAGGTCACCGGGGCCCACGGCCAGCGCGGCACAGCGGCACGTCCGGGCTCCCTCTCGATGGCATCCACCATCGCCGTCACACCAGTCTTGGTATCCACCATCATCGGCGTGGTCGGCGATTTGGCGCTCAGGTCGGTCTGGATGTAGCCGGGCTCGATGGTGCTGACTTTGATGGGACCGCTCGCGTATTCGGCACGCAGCGACTCACCCAGCGAGGACAGCCCGGCCTTGCTGGCCGCGTAGGCGGCCTTGGTGCCGGGCAGCCCCTTGGCCGCGGTGACCGACGAGATGAGCACCAGGTGCCCGTGGCCCTGCTCTTTGAACAGCGCGAGCGCCGCCTCGATCTGCACCAGGGCACCAATGAGATTGGTTTCGATGGTCTGGATGTTGGCCCACGACTTGCCGCCACCCAGATGCCAGCCCTTGGCGATACCGGCGTTCACGACCACGCGATCCAGACTGCCGAGCTCCTCGCGCAGCTCACCGAAGACCACCGGCACCGAGTCGTGGTCGGTGACGTCCAGGGACCGCACGGCGACCGAGATGCCCGGGTTGGCGGCCAACAGCTCAGCCTTGAGTTCTTCCAGCGCCTCGGTGCGCCGGGCACACAGCGCCAGGTCGCGTCCCTTCGCGGCGAACTGACGGGCCATCTCGGCGCCCAGGCCGGAGCTCGCCCCGGTGATAAGGATCTTCTGTCGCGTCACGTCGCCACTTTATTTGAGGAGCCGCGAGAGCCGACGGTCGGCCAGCACCTTGCCGCCGGTCTGGCATGTCGGGCAGTACTGGAACGACTTGTCGGCGAACGACACCTCCCGCACCACATCGCCGCACACCGGGCAGGGCATACCGGTTCGCGCGTGCACCCGCAATCCGGATCGCTTCTCCCCCTTGAGAGTCGCCGCTTGCTGCCCCACGCTGCGCTCCACCGCGTCGTTGAGGACCGACTGCATCGCCTCGTACAACGCCGCCAGCTGGCCCTCAGTGAGCGCCTTTCCGCTGGCGAAGGGCGACAGCTTGGCCACATGCAGGATCTCGTCGCTGTAGGCGTTGCCAATCCCGGCGATCACTCGCTGGTCGGTGATCACGTTCTTCAGACGTGCGGTGGTGCCGGACAAGATATCGGCCAATCCGGCGGCGGTCAGAGTGAGCGCGTCGGGCCCCAAGGATTCGATCTGCGGCACCGAGGCCGGGTCGGACACGACCCACACGGCCAAACGCTTTTGGGTGCCGGCCTCGGTGAGATCGAATCCCGGAGCCGCAGCGCCGGCGACATTGGCCCCCGGAGCCGCAGCGCCGGCGACATTGGCCCCCGGAGCCGCAGCGCCGGCGACATTCAATCCCGGTGCATCGCCAGGCGTTCCAAGATGCACCCGCAGTGCGATGGGCCCCTTGCCCGGCTTGAGCGGCGCTGCCGCCAGCTTGTCCGACCAGCGCAGCCACCCGGCGCGCGACAGGTGGGTAATCAGATACAGATCCCCAGCCTGCAGGCCAAGGTACTTACCCCAGCGCGTCGCGCCCGTGACCGTCCGGCCGTACAGGGCGGTGATCGGCGGATCAAAGGACTTGAGCACCGAGAACGCCGAGACGTCGATGCGGGTGATGGTGGTCCCGGTCGCGTGACGACGCAAGTAATCGGCGAGCGCCTCGACTTCCGGTAGTTCGGGCATGCGCTCAGTCTGCCTCTACTCGCCGACACTCCGCAGGAGGTAAGTGTCCATAATCCATCCATGTTCGGCCCGGGCCGAGGCACGAACCTCGGCGATTCGGGCACCTACCTCGCCGACCGCCCCCGACACCAACAGCTCGTGTTCGGTGCCCAGGTAGGCGCCCCACCAGATCTGTGTCGACGGCTCCAGCTGCCGAAACGCACAATCACCGTCGAGCATCACCACCACGGTTCCGGTGCGGGGCCACTCGTCCAGCAACCGGCGCCCGGTCGTGATGAGCACAGGTTCCCCGATACCGTTCAGCACAATCCGGTGCCGTGCGGTGAGCGCGGAAATCGCCGTAATACCCGGCAGCACGTCGTACTCGAATGCATGGGGATCGTCTCCCAGGATCGCATCCAGAATCCGCAGCGTGCTGTCGTAGAGCGAAGGATCCCCCCAGGCCAGAAAGGCGCCAACCCCGTTCTCTGGCAGCTCGGAAGCAATTGCTTTGCCCCACAAGGCAGCCCGTTCTGCATGCCACTGCGACACCGCGCCACGATACTCACCCTTGCCGCGCACCGGGTCGGACAGTTCAACGAAGCGATAGTCCGGGTCGGTGATGTAGCGCTCGCAGATATGGCGACGCAGTTCGACCAGATCGCCCTTCGTGTCGCCTTTGTCGGTAACGAAGAAGACATCGACCTCGTTAAGCGCCGCGATGGCCTGCACGGTCAGGTATTCGGGGTGGCCTGCGCCGATCCCGATGATGCGAATCCGTCGCATAGCGCCTTAAGAAGCAGCCGAATTGGGAGTCAACACCGCCGAGATCTCCTCGGTGATCGCCGATACGGTGAGCAGGTTGCCGATGAAATCGCCCAACTGCTCGTCGCTCTGAGTCTCGACAACACCGGGAGTCACCAACAACGAGGCGGCGATCCGGAAGCTCCACTCGGCTGCGGCCCGGACGTTGATGCTGGCCAGCTGCTCCTCGGTGAGTAACTTGCGGAAGTACGGGGCCAGCAACACGGTCGTCTGGTCGATGAACGGACGGGCCTTGACCGTCAGGTACGGCAGCACCTGCTCGGGGTTCTCCTTGAGGCCCTTCTGCAGCAACGGATGGTGGCGACCGTGCTGGACGATGCGCACGATGGCATCGATGAATCCGGTGCGCGGCGTCTTGGCCGTCGCGAAGACCGGTTCCAGAATCTCTCCGAAACGCAAGAATTCGCGATGGAACAGCGCCTCGATGATCGCGGCCTGGTCGCCCACGTGCTTGTAGACGGTGGGCCGCGACAGGCCGGCCTTCTTGGCGATCAGCGCATGCAGGCGCGCCTCGTAGCCATGTTCCAGCAAGCATTCTTCGGCGGCATCGAGGATTCGACGGCGAATCTCGCCGTGATCGCGGGTGCGGCCACGATGGCTCGACCGGCTCACTTTCATCGGTGCCTACTTTCGTTCGCCACAAAAATTACGTGGCACTTCGCGTCTCATTTGACGCCTCAACCTGCAACGTTTACGTTTGACATCCTAACGGAAAGGGCGGCCAACGGTGACCGCGACCCTCAATAACGGCCCCACTCGCGAGGAGTACTCGGACCGGCTGCTCAAAGGTTCCGTGCGCCGGTCTCACCAGCCGATGGTCGACCTGGACTGGGACGCGCCGTTAGATCCCGACAAGTACTTCCTTCCCTCGAAGGCAATCTCGCTGTACGGCACCGACGTCTGGAACAACATGTCACGCGCCGAACAGATTGAGCTGTCCAAGCACGAGATGGCCAACGTCCTGTCGGTCGGCATCTGGTTCTCGAACATCCTGAATCAGAGCCTGCTGCGCGCTCTCATGCACGCCAGACCGAACAGCAGCGAAACCTTCTATTCGCTCACCGAGATCGGCGACGAGACCCGGCATATGACGATGTTCGGTAAGGCGATATCGCAAGCCGGGGTCGAGCCCTACCGGCTGCCGCTCTACCAGGTGGCTGGTAGAGCGGCAGCCACCTGGTCCTCAGGGCCCGATGCTCTGGGTCGCCGCCCTGATCGGCGAGGAGATCTTCGACGCGATACCGCGCGAGATGATGGACGATCCCGAGCTGCAACCAATGGTCGCTCGGCTCATGCGAATTCACGTCACCGAGGAAGCTCGGCACATCCAGTTCGCCCGTGACGGCCTGCGTCAGCGTGTCGATAAACTGCCGTGGCACGCGCGCTTCATCGTCCGGCACGTCAACGGCTTCGGCGGCCCCATCTTCATGTATCTGTTCACGAATCCGACGATGTACCGCAATGTCGGGTTGCCCGGATATCAAACCCAGCGGATCGCGTACCGCAACAAGAACTTCCGCGAGACGCAACAGCTCGGTTTCGCACCGCTCTACAACTTCCTGACTGGTATCGGCCTGATGGGCGGAACGTCACGCTGGATGTGGCGCAAAGCAAAGTTCGTCGCATGATGGATGACGACCTGTACGACGGCCCCGCGGTCATCACCGCGGGGGAGTTCACCGTCGAGTCCCAGGTGCGGCTGATCGGGTTCTTCAACCCGCTGGACGGCAAGTTCCACTGGCAAGGAACGACCTACGCCAAGCCGGAGGGCGGGGAGCTCAGGGGCGGCACCCAGGTCACTATCGCCGTGGGCGAGACCAGCGCGCCGGGGCGGATCATCGAGCAGACCCCATGGGGCCACTTTTCGGTGGCAGGTGTCGGCGCACCGCCGTACCCGCTACCCGAGATCGAGCTCGACGTCGCCAACTGACTTATCGGTGCGCAGACCACGCCAGCTGGAATGCTTGAGAATGCCGCCGGGCGTCCGATCGCCGTAGCGGACTTCGCCAACCAGCACCGGCTCGACAAACTGCACATCCTTGGCCTCGACCGCCGAAAGCGATGCACTAAAAGGGGATTCATCGCGGTGCAACGGTTCTAGCCGCTCCTTGAGTGACGCCAATTCCTTGTCCGTGAACCCGGTACCGACCCGTCCCGCATAACGAAGGCCGCCTTCGTCCGGAATCCCCATCAGCAGCGCCCCGATCCCGCTGCTGCGCCCGCCCTGCCCCTTCCGCCACCCACCGATGACGACCTCTTGGCTGCTCCAGTTCTTCGCCTTGATCCAGGACTGAGTGCGGCCCGGGGCGTAACTGGAATCGAGCCTCTTGGCGACGACGCCCTCCCACCCCTGGTCATACGAATGCGCCAGCGCCGTAGCACCATCGCCGTTCAAAGGTTCTGGCACGGTCATCGTCTCGGTGCCGGAACCGAGCACGGCGAGCAGTCGGCGCCGATCACGATACTGATTGTGCAGCAATGCTTTTCCATCCAGATAGAGCAGATCGAAAGCCCAGAATTCCGTCTCCGTACCGGCCGTCCGATTTTGCAGCAGCGAGAAGCTGGGCAGCCCCTTCGAATCCAGTACGACAACCTCGCCGTCCAGAATCACACGGTGATCGGCCAATTCGTGGGCGAGCCGCTGCAAGGCGGGGAACTCCGCGGTGACGTCGCGCCCGCTGCGCGCCAAGGCCCTCAGCCGGCCATGGTCGCATTCGAGAATGAGGCGGTAGCCGTCCCACTTGCCTTCGAAGGCCCACTCATCGGCCGCCAGGCCCGCCACAGATCCCGTGGCGGGCAACATCGGCGCGAGGCCGGCCGGCATGGTGGCGGGTGATCGCTGATCCTTCATTCGGTGCGCCAGCCACTGCTTGCCACCGGTTCGGATCAGCGCATACCGCCCCGAGATTCGCGTGCCATGCAGGGTGACAACGACCTCTCCTTTCGCCCCGCCGTCGGGCCCGGAGTCGTCGCGTGGATCGATGAACTTCTCCGTGTCGTAGGTGCCCGAGTCCCAGATGGTCACCTCCCCCGCGCCGTACTCCCCCTTCGGAATGGTGCCCTCGAAGGTCCCGTACTCCAGCGGGTGATCCTCGGTGTGCACCGCAAGATGGTTGACCGAGGGTTCCATGGGCAGATTCTTGGGAACGGCCCACGAGACCAGCACACCGTCACGCTCCAGCCGGAAGTCGTAGTGCAGTGCGGTGGCGTGATGCTCCTGGATGACAAACGAACTGCCGTGGCCTGCCTGCGGTTCGACGGCAGGCACCGGTTCGGGAGTGCGCGCAGGATCGCGCATGCTGCGGTAGGTGGACAGCCTGTCCTCGACGATCTCGACATCGTCAAGGCCGGCCAGCAGATCACCCTCACGTTCGGCGCGCGCCAGCACTTCGTCGAAACGCAGCTGACGCAGCTCCGGATCGTCCAGTTCCTCCCAGGTACGCGGCGCGGCAACGGTCGGCGCGGCGCGACCGCGCAATGAGTACGGGGCAACCGTCGTTTTGGAACCGCTGTTCTGACTCCAGTCAACGAATACTTTGCCCGCACGCAGCTCCCGGGTCATCGTCGCCGTCACCAGATCCGGCATCGACTGCTCCAGCTGGACCGCGACCTTTCGGGCGACGGTCACCGCACCGGATGAGCTGACCGGTTGCACCAGCGGCACGTACAGGTGAAGGCCCTTGCTACCGCTGGTCACGGGGAAGGTGGTCAGACCGATATCGTCGAGTACCTCGCGCACCGCTCGAGCGACCTGTGCCAGCTGCGACAAGCCCACCCCCTCGCCTGGATCCAGATCGAATACCAATCGCGTTGCCGGACCGGGATTTTCGCCAACGAATCGCCATTGCGGCACATGTACTTCCAGCGCCGCCTGCTGGGCTATCCAGGCCAGCGCCACCGAGGTGTCGATCAACGGGTAGGTGACGTAGCGGGATTTGTGCTCGATGCGCCGCCGCGGAAGCCAATCCGGAGCCGACGACGCCAGGTCCTTCTCGAAGAACGATGGCTGGCCAACTCCATTCGGCCAGCGCTTACGGGTGACCGGACGCCCCACGATATGCGGCAGCATGAAGGGCGCAATGGCGGTGTAGTAGCCGAAAATATCGGCTTTGGTGGTCCCGGTATCCGGGTACAGCACCTTTTCCGCGTTGGTAAGGCGCACAGAAGGTCCCGAAGTTGGCTGCGTGGGCCATACTTGGGATATGCGTTCCATCTGGAAGGGCTCCCTCGCCTTCGGGCTGGTGAACGTCCCTGTCAAGGTATACAGCGCGACCGAGGATCACGACCTCAAGTTCCATCAGGTCCACAACAAGGACAACGGGCGGATCCGCTACAAACGCACCTGCGAAGAATGCGGTGAGATCGTCGAGTTCCGGGACATCAACAAGGCCTACGAGGCCGAGGACGGCCGCACCGTCGTCATCACCGATGAGGATCTCGCGAGCCTGCCCGCCGAGTCCAGCCGCGAGATCGAGGTGCTGGAGTTCATTCCCGCCGCCGAACTCGACCCGCTGATGTACGACAAGAGTTACTACCTGGAGCCGGATAGCAAGTCGTCGAAATCGTATGTGCTGCTGGCACAGACACTCGCGAAGACCGATCGGGTAGCGATCGTGCATTTCGCGCTGCGTAACAAGACACGGCTCGCGGCCTTGCGGGTCAAGGACTTCGGCACGCGTCAGGTGATGATCATCCACACGCTGCTTTGGCCCGACGAGATTCGTGAACCCGACTTTCCGGTGCTGGACCAGGACGTGAAGATCAAACCGGCCGAACTGTCGATGGCTGGTCAGGTGGTGGAGTCGATGGCCGACGATTTTGATCCGAGCCGGTATAACGACACATACCAGTCGCAGCTGCTGGAGATGGTCGAGGCGAAGCTTGAAGGTGGCGAGGCGTTCACCAAGGAAGAGGCGCCCACCGAACTCGACGCTACCGATGTCTCGGACCTGCTGGCCAAGCTCGAGGCGAGCGTCAAGAAACGTCAGGCGGCGAAGGCCAGCACCAACTAGCCACCGGACACCGCAGGCCCCGCGGGAAGGGGCCTCGCCGCATCCCAAAGTTTCGGGTACTCTAACTTTTCTATTCGGTGTACTTGAAATCAGGAGGCGTGGGTGCTCGAGCGGCAAAAGCAAGCGCGACCGGTGCGCGGGTTCTCGCTACTCGGGCCCGCCTTCGTCGCAGCCATTGCCTATGTCGACCCTGGGAACGTCGCCTCGAATGTCAGCGCCGGCGCCAAGTACGGCTTCCTGCTGGTGTGGGTGATCGTCACCGCCAACGTGATGGCCGGGCTGGTGCAGTACCTCTCGGCGAAACTCGGCCTCGTCACTGGGCGGTCACTGCCGGAGGCCGTCGGCGATCGCATGTCACGGCCCACCCGAATCGCGTTCTGGCTACAGGCCGAATTGGTTGCCATGGCAACAGATTTGGCCGAGGTTGTGGGCGGGGCCATCGCACTGTATCTGCTGTTCGACCTGCCGCTGCTCATCGGCGGTGTCATCACCGGAATCGTCTCGATGGTGCTACTTGCCGTACAGGATCGCCGCGGACAACGTTCTTTCGAATATGTGATCTCCGCACTACTGGCCATCATCGCGATCGGATTCCTCGCCAGTGTCGTGGTGGAACCGCCGCCACTGGCCGCGACGGCCGCGGGACTGATCCCACGCTTCCAGGGCGCCGAAAGCCTGATGCTGGCGACGGCAATGCTAGGTGCCACGGTCATGCCGCATGCGGTCTACCTGCACTCCGGCCTGGCCCGGGACCGGCACGGGAATCCGGAAAAGGGCGAGCCGCGACGCAGGCTGCTGCGCGTTACCCGCTGGGACGTGAGCCTGGCGATGCTGTTCGCCGGCGCCGTCAACATGGCCATGCTGCTGGTGGCAGCCACGAATCTGCAGGGTCGCGACGGCGTCGACACCATCGAAGGTGCCCATGCCGCTGTACGCGACAGCCTGGGCCCCACCGTGGCTCTGTTGTTCGCAATCGGCCTGCTGGCATCCGGGCTCGCCTCGTCCTCGGTCGGTGCCTATGCCGGCGCGATGATCATGCAAGGACTCTTGCGCCGCTCCATCCCCATCGTGACGCGGCGGCTCATCACCCTGCTACCTGCGCTGGCGATCCTCGCAGTCGGCATCGACCCCACCCGGGCACTTGTCGTATCGCAGGTGGTGCTGTCGTTCGGCATCCCCTTCGCCCTCATACCCCTCATCCGGCTGACCAGCGATCGAGGGCTGATGGGCACCGATGTCAACCACCGCGTGACGACAATGCTGGGCTGGATCATCGCCGCACTCATCACACTGCTGAACGCGGTGCTAGTTTTCCTTACCCTTGCAAACTAGTTTTGCCTGGGAGTAGGCTGTGGGTTATGAAACGAATCCTGCCTTCGGCCAGTCGATTTGGGCTGGCAATTGGAGTCGTTGCTAGTGGTTTGTTCGTTGGCGGTATCGCCTCCGCAGCCCCGGCAAAGGCCGATCCAGACATTTGCGGCTCGGTGGACACCTACCCGCGAGTGACCGTATGCGCGGACGGCAACTGGGATCGCGGTTGGCGCGGCGGCCACGGCAACGGCTGGGGCAAGGGCCACTGGAAGCACGGCGACTGGGACTGACTCAGCGCCGCTGACAGACCCACCGAACACCCGGATACTTCACAGCGCGAACCGCTAGATAGGCCCGCTGCTCGAGTAGCCATCACCCGAACGCGGTCCGAATCGCCGCGCATAGTCCTCGTGAATCCACGCGTCCTTCTGACGCTTGAGCACATCGACCAGGCCCGGATCCAGATCATGCTGCACAAGCCGGTGACGGCGCCACACCTTGTTGAGGGCGTGCGCCATGATCAGCACCCACACGTAGATGGGCACCGTCATTTCCATGTGGACGTATAGCGAGGCGGGCAACAGCCAGAACGGCGCGAGGATGAACAGAGGCGGAATCGCACAGCGCAGAATGTGCCGGCGCACCGCACCCTTGCCCGCCAGATCATGGGCGACCCAGTCCTTCATCGAGTCAGGCAGACGGCGCCCGTAGCAGTAGGCGATGTACTGAAGAAGATTCGGACGATCGGCGGCCATAACTAAATTGTAGACTAATAATTAGTGCACTAACTAATGATTAGGATAGTTGAGAATGACCGCAGTCTCACCCGACGTAGACCCGCTGGCCCTGGAGCGACAGGTGTGCTTCGCGCTGGCCGTCACCAATCGCGCGGTGCTCGCCGTCTACCGGCCGCTGCTCGCGCCGCTCGGGATCACCCACCCCCAGTATCTGGTGATGTTGGCACTCTGGGATCACGCCAAGAGCGGGGGCGAGGGCGCGCGGGAGGCCTTGTCCGTCAAGCAGATAGCGGCCCTCTTGCAAACAGATTCGGCGACCATCTCCCCCATGCTCAAGCGGCTCGAGACATTGGGGCTCATCACTCGTCCGCGCAGCGTTGCCGACGAGCGCACCACCCACGTCACCCTCACCACACAGGGCGCCGCGCTGCGCGATGAGGCACTCAAGGTCCCCGCGGCCGTGGTGGAACGTCTCGGGGTCGATCTCGCCGAACTTGAGCACCTACATGCGGTGCTGACCAGGATCAATAGCGCCGCACTCGCCGCCGGCGCCTTGGACACCGGGTAGTCCGGAAGAGCGCCGTGTGGCGTCTGCCACACATCCCTGTACACCGACCGGTTTGCGTGCTGCAATCAGAGGTAGACCGATCGATATACCAGGAGGTCATCATGTGGACGGACACAACCATGCTCATCGCGATAACGCTCGTCACCGTAGCCATGCTCTGGACGGCGAGCGGGGAGAACTCGATGAACTACTACCAACGCGATAGCCAGAAAGGCATGTGGCAGCGCTAGTTTGCGCATGCGGTAGGCGTCTGTTTGTCTGACGTCATGACCAAGGACGAAGCCGCCGAACTGATCACCGCCCGCCGCATCGAGAAGAACCTGACGTGGCAGGAGATCGCGGAAGCGATTGACTCACCGCTGATTTGGACTATTGCCGCGCTGCAAGGCCAGCATCCCGTGCCCGAAGCAAAGGCCGCGAAGCTGGCCGAGCTTCTCGACCTGGAGCCAGAGGTCACCACCGCGCTGCGCAGCCAGCCGTATCGCGGCACGCTGGACGGCGGCGCGCCATCTGACCCGACGATCTACCGGCTGTACGAGGCGCTGAGCGTCTACGGCCCGGCAATCAAGGAAGCCATCCACGAGGAATTCGGCGACGGCATCATGAGCGCCATCAACTTCAAAGTCGATGTCGCCCGCCGCCCCGACCCGGATGGCGACCGCGTGGTGCTGACCTTCGACGGGAAGTTTCTCGACTACCGCTGGTGATCGCTCACAGCAGGCCGCGAATGTTACGGCCCGTGATGGCACCCCATTTGGTGTCGAGGGCGTTCATGAGCAGCTGCCAGTACGGCGCCCACAGCGTGCGCTGTGCCGTGGCGGGCGGCATCGTCTTGTAGGTGGCCGCCTGCTGCGTCCACCGCCATGCCAACCCTCTGGCCACATCGTCGATGCACCAATAGATCAGCTCATTCGGGTTGGTCGTGGTCTTCCATACGAAACCCGTTTTCGGGTCACGCGTGTGGTACCAGAACTGCGGTCCGTCAAGCACATATTGCGGAGCGATATTGGAGTGCCGTTCACCCTTGGCCAGCTCGGTGGGCACCGGTACTTCGGAGATCGCAACTTCCCCAGCCAGACGGCTCAGCACCGCGATACGAACGTCGAGCTGCTCGCGGATCCACTCCGAACTCCCCGGGCTGCCCGGCTCGGGCACTGCCACCGCCGGACCGGCCGGCGATGCGGCCTCGGCGTTGGCCGGCTCATCCGCAGTCCCCTGGGTTGCCTGCTCGGCCGGCACCTCTCCGTCGACATCGACGATCGCCCCACCCGCCCAGTCCACCTTGGCTGGGTTGAGCACTCCGTCTTCTTCCAGCGACAAATCGACCACATAGGCGATATCGACGAGGACGTCGCGGGCGCCGGGTGCCAGGGAAACGCCGGGGCGGCGTGGCCCCAGCAGCGCGACATGCACCATGAAGAACTCGCCATCATCGTCCCGGTCGCAATACTCACGCTCGTACCGGGCGGCATCCGAGGTATCGAACCGGTGTTTGACGGGCGGTTCCAGCAGCACGCTGCAGAACTGCA
This sequence comes from Mycobacterium sp. D16Q14, assembly GCA_002013415.1. Taxonomy (GTDB): domain Bacteria; phylum Actinomycetota; class Actinomycetes; order Mycobacteriales; family Mycobacteriaceae; genus Mycobacterium. The sequence continues at coordinate 19,283 of MAEX01000023.1, read as the reverse complement.
CTGGGTGGTTGGCATCTCCGTCCAACATGCCGAGTTCTGTTGCGGTAATCGGCAGTTCAGCAGCCAGGCTCGGCGCGGCATCGTCCGCCGCCGCGCGGATGGTGAACGTGCGTGCGTCGGGTGGCCAATCGTCTGGCTCCGGCGCGGCCCCCTGGTGACCGGTGAAATCAACCGTCATGTTCTTAACCGTATGGCAATCGTGTACTTCGGGCGACGATGGTGCACCCAGACCTGTTATTTTTACGACAGACCGTCCCCGCTGGGGGGAGCATTCCGGACGTCAAGGAGACTCATCGTGAAGATCAATGTGCCCATCACCGCCGCCGTGGCGGCCGCCGCAGCGGCGGCCGGCCTGGCCCTGATGCCAACCGCCGGAGCCGATACCACTCTCGGCCAGCAGGGTCGCCTCACCAATGGCGACGTGGTCCAGGCCTGGACCGTCAGCGATCTCAAGGTTAGTGCCGACCAGCTGCCCTACCAGGCCAAAGGCACGTTATGGGAAGCCACTGCCACCGACGAGGCCATCCAGGGCAGCGTCATCCCGATCGTCGCCAACTTCAACGCGAAGGCCAAGGACGGCGAGACCTACCGCGTGCTGTACGGCGTGCCCACCGAGCAGGGCGTGAACCCGGGGACCCTGTCGCAGGGCGAAAAGACCAGCGGCAAGATCTACTTCGACGTGACCGGCTCGGCCCCCGAGACGGTGACGTACACCTCCGGTGACGAGGATCTGCTCACCTGGAAGGCCGCTCCCGTGGCCGCGGCACCGCGTTCGGGCGGTTCGAGCCAGTCGCATGGCACCAACCCCGCACCGGCCACCAGCGCCGCGCCCACTACTTCCCCGGCGCCTGCCGCTGTTCCCGCGGGAAGCCAGGGCACCCCGCTGCCCGCCGGCAGTCAGGGCACGCCGGTAGACGAGCAGCAGCCCGCTGCGACTCCGACCCCGACGGTGGCACCGGTGACCGCGACCCCGGGTCCGACACCTGCCACCCCGGTACCCGCGGCCGAGGGCACGCCGTTGAACAACACCGCGGTGCCTGCTTCCCCGGCTCCCGCATCGCCCGCACCTGCCTCACCGGCTCCCGCGGCGCCCGGTGCCGAAGGCGCTCCGCAGACCGTCACCCCGCCGGTGGCCGCGGTTCCCGCTGTTCCGGCCTCGGAGAGCACCCCGCATGGCCAGCGCGCAGCAGGCAGTCAGGGCACTCCGGTTTCCACCGAGGGCTAGATAATCGTTTCGGCATTGACCGCCGGCCGCCTCGCGCGGCCGGCGGTTTCTGTTATGAGTGCGAAGACCACCAGGCGTACAACTGGTCGAGAGTCGGACCGGCCACACCCGAACGCGTCTCGCTGAGCAAAAGCCGTTCCTCATCGGTCCAGCCGACCACCGGGTGTCCCTGATTGCTACCGCAGAACACCGTACCGCTCACTTGATCCGGCGTGGCATTGCGACGCCATGGTCCCGGCGACTGGATCCGGCCGGGACATACGACCACCGCGTTCCGCTTCGTTAGACGACTCAACCCGGCCGCGAGCACGGACTTGTCCTTCACCAGTGAGTAGCTCGCCTCAACTGGCCCGTCTGGATCGTCACTGCGCCCGCACTTGACTTGTGCCACTGCCTCATTCGCGGGTTCAACGGCCTTGCAGGCCGACACCCCGTAGCCCGTCGGAATCATAGAGAGCAGGCGCGTCTCCGCATCGGAGTCCCTGCGGGACACCGTTGTCGTTGGGGCCGCGCTCGGTTCGGCGGGCGCGGCATCGCCGCCACTGCCTGCGAATGCCGCGACCACACCACCGATAACAACAACCACAGCCGCCAGCGCCGCGCCACCAATCACCAACGGCCGCTTGCTTCTTTGAGGCTTGTCTTCCCAGGACGAGAAATCGACCGGAGTCGTCGGCTTGATAGGTCCCGGGGCGGTAGGCGGCGCGGTGTTGAAGGTCTCGTGGCTCGGCCACTGCACGTACTGATTGCCCGGTTCTGCAAAAGGTGGGTGCGGTTCCGTGAATGCCGGTTGCTCAATGAACGGAGGCTGATCGAACTCGTGCTCCGACGGAGCGAACGGACCGGGTTCGGACATCCCGGGCAGCGCGTTGAAGACTGGCAGCGGCGCGGTGTCCGCGGCCTCGGACGAATCCTCGGCCGCCGGTGATCCCGCTCCGATATCCGTGTCCATCCGCTACCCCCAATGTCTCGTCGTTACGTCCCCGGCCATGGTCAATGCACAAAGATTACTTGGCCCCGCCGCCCACCGGCCGAAAGCGCGCACAGTGGCCGTCTCAGATGTGGACTGGCGTCGCCGAGAGGCTCCAGCGCCAGGCCCTAATGGACCGCCTTGCCCGGCTCCCGGACCAACGCCCGGGCGATAGGCAGTATGTACTGACGGGCGTACCGTTCGGCGTCTTCCCTGGTGGCGATCTCCCGCCGGGGACTGGGCGCCAGAATGAGCGAATGCGTCAGGCGCACAAAAACTTCTGCGACACCGTAGGAGTCGTCAACGAGGTCACCGGCACTGCGGGCCACATGACCGGCCAGGTATGTGGTCGCCATATCCAGGGCTGGCCCCGCCCCACTTGTGATGACCGGCAGCACAGATTCCGGATCGGTCTCCACCGCCCGCTGCATCAGCGAATGGGTATGCACATACCAATAGATCCCGGTAAAACCCGCCACCAGCTTGTCCTCGGGACTTTCCAGGGCAGCGATTTCGCGGTCTATGGCGGAGAACATCGTCTGCGCCTCGCGCATGAGGACAGCGAGCACCAGCTCGGTCTTGTTGGACCAGCGGCGATACACCGTCATATGCGATACACCCGCACGCCTTGCGATCTCGTCGACCGTGGCACGGCGGATGCCGAAGCTGAGCATGGTCTGCAGCGCGGCCTCGAGGATGCGCTCGCCGGTCGGATCCGGATCTGCAGACACGGCTCAGTCTCTCACGCAGAACTCCTTCCCAACCCGATGTTGCAATGTTAGTGTTCAACTCAGTTACTAACACCGACGGAGGATGCGATGACGCATGTACTGCCGCGCGACACCACACATGACTGCGAATCCGGTGGCGATGGCCACGAGGACGGCCTGGCCTTCCTGCGCGGGGACGGGGTGCGTCCACGCGTCATGGACGCATTTCGCAAGCACCTGGGCAGTCCCCTGGTCGGCGTCTTCGGCGGGGTGCTGTTCGATGAGGTGGCCCTGATGCCGGTCGCAGCATCTGTCGATCGCACGGGACGGTTCCGCCAGAACTTCACCGACCGGGGCATCCGGAGCGCGTTGAGCGCGATATCGCTCTTGGCAGGCAATCAGCAGCAGCGGGCCGCCACGGCGCAATGGCTCAAGGAGCGACACCGCGATGTGCGGGGCACCGGAGTGGGTGAGTATGAGGGGATTCGTTACAGCGCATTGGATCCCGAGCTGTGGATATGGATTGCGGCCAGCGCGATGAACGCCACGATGGAGGCCTTCCCCTACTGCACGGGTTACGCGATGACCCCCGCGGAGCAGGAGGCCGGGTATCAATACCAGCGGTACCTGCTCAAGGATCTCGAACTGCCCAGTGCCAAGGGGAAATTCCCGGACACATACGCCGCCTTTGTCGACTACTACGACGACATGGTGGAAACCAGGTTGCAGTCCAACGGCTTTCTGCGCGATCAGTTCGCCGGTTTGATGCGACTACCGCTGCCGACGTTGCTCGTTCCCGCCGCGATACGCCCAGCCCTGCTGCCACTCTGGCTCGCGATTCGCCCGGTCGCGGGCCGGGTGATTCAGGTCTGTTCGGCCAAGGCAATGCATCCCCAGATACGCGAGATGATCGGATTTCGGCTCAAGCCCCGTCACAATGTCGAGTTCGCGTTGTACACGCGTCTGCTGCAGCTGGTGTGGCGTGTTACGCCTGAGCGGCTACTCATAGAACCCATGCTGTACAACATGATTCGGCTTGACGACGCTCGTTCCCAGCTCGACGGTTCGCGCAACGCGCAGCGCAGGTACGACAAGGTCTCGCGTTCCCTGACGCGACGTAACGAGCGCCTGGCCGACTTCTACCACAGCTACCGGCTGGACAGCTTCGCCGTTCCGGAACAGCCCACCGGCACCTGCCCGTTCGGGTGAGTGGCGGCGGCTACGGCGGTCCAGGGACGAATGTGAGGCGCTGACCCGTTAGAGTTTGGTCAGCTATTCACAGCTCCCCGCCCTCGGGGACCTGTTGAGAACCCCGACGAGGCTGATCAGCTGTGGTCCCGTTTGTCGTTCCGGAACGCGCCCACAATGTCTGGACGCTAGCCTGCTCCTGAGGCTGCTAAGCGCATGAGCCCAGTATTCGCTGTCCGGGTAACTGATGCGCTGCGATCAGCTGGGCAAGCGGCAGTGCGCCACCAAGACGGAGTTGCCCTAATGGCTGGCGCGCGCTGTTAACGTGGTGGAATGGCGTCCGCTCGGACTTTTGGATGTATCGGCGCGCTGGCGGCCAGCGGCTTGTTATTGGCGCCGTCGGCCGTCGCTGAACCCCAATTACCGGATCTGGATCGGTATACCGCGGTGAAGACGTCCGACTATACGGTCGCGATCCCAACCAGCGGCTATAGCGGTGCCGTGAGCAGCGTGCAGTTCAGCACCCCAGCGGGCCAGAACTGCAGTGTGGTGATCAATGTTCGAGGTATGTGGGACATCGCGACGTGCACCGGGCGGATTCCAGGGAGTAGCCATAGCAGCGTGACCGCGAGCTACATGGAAGCCGGTAAATTCGGCAACTCTCCGCCCAGTCCCGGGCCGGCGAAACTGTTGCCGGCGGGTAGCAAGGTCGTGTTCACCCGCGGGGTATGGACCGGCACTTGCGCGGTTGACGAGGCGATGACCAACTGTGTTGTCGAGACCGTCCCAGGACCTGGCGAGTCAACCTCAAGGGCCCCCCACGGGTTCGTGCTCGGCCCAGAAGACAGCTCGACTTTCTAAATGGCTCACCGTGATTCAACGGTGAAGCGCCTTGCCGACGCCTGACTTGGCCTTGAAATCTCTTCCACGTGACGGCGTGAGTGCGTCTAGCGCGGGAGGTTAGATGTCGACCTCAACGGGATGGTGTGAGGATCGGGCCTTTTCTGAAAGGCTTTCGATCATGCCCAACCGTATCCAGCGGAGTTCCGTGCCCGCGCTGTCGCGCTCCTGAGGGCAGGTAAGCCAATCACAGGTGTTGCTGCAGATGTTGGGATCAGCGAGGGGTGTTTGCATAATTGGGTGCGCCAGGATCGGGTCGATAGGGGCGAAGTTTCGGGTGTTCCTACTGCCGAGAGTGCCGAGTTGGCGCGGGACAGGAAACGTATCCGCGAACTGGAGCGCGAAGTTGAAATCCTCACGCGGGCATCGAAATTCTTCGGGGAGGACAAGCCGCACCCAAAGGATTCACCCGGTGATCGACCGACTCGTCGATACCGGGTTGCCCCGCCGCCGGCACTCCGGCCTGAACTACCGCACCCCGACCGAGCACGAACTAACCTACAAAAATCCACCCGTCCCAGCCTGAATCTTCAGACCACAACGGGTAGCCGATCCGTAGGGCAGGTCAAGGAGTCAACCGAACCTTCAGCAGCCCCGGCCTTGTAGAGGCGGGTGGGCCCTCTCAGGTTTAGCGGCAGCAGTCGGGGTCCAGAACAGCGCATAGGGCTGTCAAGGCGTCCGGCACTGGGCGGTGAAACACCTTCATGCCACGACGATCTGACTCTACGAGCCCAGCTTTGCGAAGTTGGTTCATGTGGTGACTGACGGTCGATTCGCTGAGCCCGAGCAGCTCAGCCAGGTCACCACTGATGATCTCGCCTTCAGCAGCGCTGAACAGCTGGGACATGATCTTGACCCGCACCGGGTCGGCCAGGGCCTTGAGCCGCAGCGCTACCTCCAACGCCTGGATATCGGACATTGGACCAGCAGCCACAGGTGCACAACACACCGGACTAGTGGTGTCCACCACAGGCAGGGCTTTGGGCATACAACGGATTCTCCCCGCCGCATTGACATATGTCAAAGAGGTGGCATACTTGCGGCTGTCCGACTAGTTCGATGAATATCTCATTAGTTGTGGAGGTGGCGCAGTGTCCCGTGTACAGCTTGCCCTCAATGTTGATGATCTTGATAAGGCAATCACGTTCTATTCCAAGCTCTTTGGTGCTGAGCCAGCCAAGCGTAAACCGGGCTATGCGAACTTCGCGATCGATGAACCGCCGCTGAAGTTGGTGCTGCTGGAGAACCCTGGCCATGGCGGCACCATCAACCATCTCGGGGTTCAGGTCGAGTCGAGCGAGCAGGTGCATTCGGAGATCGCCCGCCTGACCGATGCCGGGATGTTCACCGAGGAGGAGATTGGCACGACGTGCTGTTTCGCCACCCAGGACAAGGTGTGGGTCACCGCCCCTGATGCCGAGAAGTGGGAGATCTACACGGTTCTAGCCGATTCGGAGACCTTCGGGACCACTCCGGAACTACTCGCCCAAGGCGAGGCCTGTGCCTGTGCCTGTGATCACGCCGTACCCGAGAACGATGCTGCCGATGTTGAGACAGTCGAGGCGGCCCCCTCGTGCTGCACGACTCGATGAACCGGGCAACCACCCCGATCCCGCCTGCGACGGCCGGGAAACTCTCGACGCTGGATCGGTTCTTGCCGGTGTGGATCGGTGTCGCGATGGCTGTGGGGCTGCTGCTGGGCCGGGGCGTCCCTGCCCTGAATACCGCCTTGGAAAAGATTCAGGTCGACGGGGTTTCGCTGCCAATCGCGATTGGGCTGTTGATCATGATGTACCCGGTGCTGGCCAAGGTGCGCTATGACCGCCTGGACACCGTCACTGGCGATCGCAAGCTACTGATCGGCTCCCTGGTGCTGAATTGGGTGCTGGGCCCGGCGCTGATGTTCGCCCTGGCGTGGCTGCTGCTACCCGATCTGCCTGAATACCGCACCGGCCTGATCATCGTGGGACTGGCCAGATGTATTGCCATGGTGATCATCTGGAACGACCTGGCGTGCGGGGACCGCGAGGCGGCCGCCGTGCTGGTGGCGCTTAATTCGGTGTTTCAGGTGGTCATGTTCGCGGTGCTGGGGTGGTTCTACCTGTCGGTGCTGCCCGGCTGGCTGCACCTGCCTCAAACCGAGATCAGCACCTCGCCGGGGCAGATCGCCAAGTCCGTACTGATCTTCCTGGGCATTCCGTTGCTCGCCGGGTACCTATCCCGGCGCATCGGAGAACGCACCAAGGGCAGAGACTGGTACGAGTCGAAGTTCCTGCCGGTGATCGGGCCATGGGCCTTGTACGGGCTGCTATTCACCATCGTGATTCTCTTTGCCCTGCAAGGCGATCAGATCACCTCCAAGCCCTGGGACGTGGCGCGGATCGCGCTACCGCTGCTGGCCTACTTCGCGATCATGTGGGGCGGCGGCTACCTGCTCGGTGCAGCCCTGGGCCTGGGCTATGCGCGCACCACCACACTGGCGTTCACCGCGGCCGGAAACAACTTCGAGCTGGCCATCGCAGTCGCGATCGCCACCTACGGCGCCACCTCCGGCCAAGCTCTAGCCGGGGTCGTCGGACCCCTGATCGAAGTTCCTGTTCTGGTGGCCCTGGTGTACGTGTCGCTGGCAGTACGCCACCGATTCACCACTCCAGCCTCCCAGCAGGTTTCGCCCGCCCCTTCCACCACAAGCGTGACGGAGTAGGACATGACCGAGAGCCCCGTAACACACAATCTGCGCACGGATTTGTCGATCGATCAGCGCCATGCTCTGCGCACCGCGGCCACCCGGCTGCAATCGGAGTTTGACGGCACCTTCGGCACCGAAACGATCGAACGGTTCCTGTACTCGTCCTACGAGCAATTCGCAGGCCGGGCCACCGTTCCCAACTTCCTTCCACTGCTGGCCGAACGTTTCGCCCACCAACGCCTACACGCACTGGCACGAGTGGAAGGCAAGGTCAGCGACGGCAAGCCCACCGTGCTGTTCCTGTGCACCCACAACGCCGGACGCTCCCAAATGGCGCTGGGGTTCTTCAACCACCTGGCCGGCGATCAGGCTGTGGCCTGGTCAGGTGGCAGTGAGCCGGGTCGTGAAATCAACCCCGCCGCCATCGAGGTGATGGCCGAAGCTGGTATCGATATCACTGGCGAATACCCGAAACCCTGGACTGACGAGATCGTGCAGGCCACCGACGTCGTCATCACCATGGGCTGCGGGGACGCGTGCCCGGTCTTTCCCGGAAAGCGTTACGAGAACTGGAACCTGCCCGACCCTGCCGGAAAATCGGCCGATGCGACCCGCCCGATCCGCGATGAGATCGAACGGCGTGTCCGTAGCCTGCTGACCGAACTGGATGTGGCCGCGACGCGATAGCAGCCGGTGTTACCTGTATCTGTTTCCCGCACAACAGAGTTCGAACTTTCCAACTCAAGGAGCCGATCAACAGTGACCAGCGACAAGCCCTCGGTGCTATTCATCTGCCGCAGCAACGGCGGTAAGTCTCAAATGGCGGCCGGGCTCATGCACAAAGAAGCCGGAGAGCGCATCAACACCTACTCGGCGGGCACTGAGCCCGGCGCAGCCGTCAACCAACTATCCGCCGAATCACTCCTGGAAGTGGGGGTCGATATCACCGGCGAACACCCCAGGCCCATCGACCCGGAACTGCTACGCAGCGTCGATCGGGTAGTGGTGCTGGGCCGGGAAGCCAAGCTCGACGCCGCCGACGGCGTCCGCGTCGAATACTGGGACACTGACGAACCCTCCGAACGCGGAATCGACGGCATCGAACGCATGCGCCTGATCCGCGACGACATCACCGATCGCATACAACAACTCGCCGCCGATCTCGCCCGGTAGGGCAGGCCCAGCCGACTAGGTGCTTGCGCAGGTACTTACGAACGTCGTTCATGCACAACCGAGCCCGCTTAGGTGCGTTCAATCAGAAGTTCGGGTTAAGTTTTTGCCGCATACGGCGCACGGCTTTTGTTGTACGTCCCGTGAGGTGGGCAACTTGTTCGTGGTGTAGTGACTGGTTCAGGGCAATGCTGATCTCCGACACTGTCCACCGTTGATACCGACGAGTGCCGATGCAATCTGAAACATCGGTTCTGCGTCTTTCCGGGCGCACGCTGGCCGTCTGCTCGACGTCACGCCAACGTGCGCGCTCAGCTTCTGCAATACAGCGAACCCGGCTAGCTTCGGCCGTTTGGCAATCGTGGCAACGACATCCGCTCTGATATCCAACCACTCCGTGTCTAATCAATCAGCTACTCACCGTCTCTGCCGCAAGCACTCGGATTCGGTACGGTCGGGAGCCTGACGCATCGACAGCCGGATGACCGAACAGGCACAGATTGCTGTGGCCGAGGTCTGATCCCTGCCACGGCACCGCAGCCTGGTTAGGCATGTCCAGCAACGGGTGCCGGCGGCGGAACTACTGGAGCGTTTTCCGGTTGTTCGGGCGGGGTCCAGTGCCATTGTTCTGGGGCGGGCCCCTGAGCGTCGTCGCCCAAGCCCGGGATCCGAGTTCCGGGCAGGGGCGCGGTGCCGGGCAGAGGTTGGTTTAGCTCCTCCTTGGGGCGTCGGCCCAGCAGCCCGCCTCCGAGCTGGCCGTCTTGGTGTTGATGCCACAGCCGTCGCAGGTAATCGCCTCCGGCAACATCGGCGTTCTCTTCACCGGGGGCGACCCCGTAGATTTCCCCTTTGCCAGGCTCCGCCGGCATGAGGTTCTGCGGCAGCAGATACTGGTTATTGAGGGCGTTGGCGCCCGGGACCGTGACCGGGCCAGTGCCGCCGGGAGCAGCTGGCGCCGTGTTCTGGCCCAGCAGGCTCGGATCACCCGCAATGCCTAGGTTGGTGGGTACGCCCCCGGGGCCCTGTTCGGTGCCCGCCATGGCCAGCGGATTGCCGATCTGTGACGGTGGCGGAGGCTCCGGCAAACCAGGTGGTCTAACGGGAGCTATCGGCTGCTCCGGTACATCGGGGCCCGGATCAGCCTCGCAGGTAGCGGCGGTGACGACCAGAGCAGCAGCTGTCAGCGCTGCGGCAACCCCAATCCTTAGGGATGAAAGAGCGGGAAGCATCATGGGTATCTGTGCACCTTCCTGCGGTCCGGGTTTAGACGGTTTTGGTGACGCCGTAGTAGCCGACGATGTCCTCGGTGCCGCTGCCTTTGCTGGTCAGGACCGCATAGGAACGCAGGAACGACTGTCCCACGCAGCCGTCGATCTTGATGTGTACGTCCTTGAGCGTGACACGGGTCTGCTTGCCTTTGAACTTTTTCTTGGTTACCGAGACATTGATGACTTCGCCGGGCTTAGGCCTGACCTCGACGTTGCCCACGAGTGGCATGCTGATGTTGCCGAGCCCGGACTGGCCGATGGATGAGGACAAACCGATGCTTCCGGTGAGGCGGACAGCGCTTAGCGCGATACCACAGCCGATCTGGTAGCCAGCCTCTATTGTTCCGCCCTTGGGTTTAGTGCTTCCGCTGCCTTTGACGGTGCCGATGAAGGTGCCTCCGGCCAGGTACTCGCGTGAGGACAGCGCGGTGGTCAGCGGCGGGATCGGCAGCTGGGTCTCCTCCTCGGCGGCCAGCGTCAACATCCAGCCATCAGGTGTCGTGACGACGCTCGGCGGCTCCGAGCCGACGATGCCGTTATCCGGTGGTGGGCCGGGCTCACCGTCGGCAGGAGGCAGTGGCGGCACCGGACCTTCTGCCGCCGCGGGTGCGGGCGCCGGGACCGGTTCAGGATCGGCTAACGCCAGCGGAGCGGTGGCTGCGAATGTGCACGCGGCAGTGAGTGCAGCAAGAGTCTTGAGCATGATGTTCCTGGCCTCTCGGGCTTATCAAGGGGGAGGTTGAGAAGGATTGGGGGGCTTAAGATTTCAGACAGCCTTGGTGACACCCATGTAGGTGACCACGTCCTGTGTGTCCTCGGTCGAGCTGGTGAGTATTGCGTAGGACCTGATGAAGGATTGGCCCACGCAGCTGTCGATCTTGATGCGGAACGCGTTGATCGTGACGCGGGCGGTGGTCTCCTCTTCGAAGGCCATCTTGGTGACCGGGATGATGGTCGCCGTGCCCGGCTTGAGGGTGGGTCGGATCTGGGCGAAAACGTTGCCGGCGACGCTGGGTGCGCCCGCAGGGCTGATCTGGGGTGTGATGCCACCGCCAAATCGCAAGTCGACGGTGTCGGCGCTTATGCCACAACCGATTTGGTATCCGGCCTCCAGAATACCGTCCGTCAGTTTCGTCGTGCCCGAGCCCTTGATAGCTCCAATGAATGTGCCACCCACCAGATACTCACGCGAGGACAGGGCCGTGGTCAGCGGCGCGACGGGCAGCTGGGTTTCATCCTTGGCGGCAACCGCCAGTATCCAGCCGTCCCGCGTACGCAGTGCGCCCGGCTCACCCGACGCAACAGCACCGTTATCGACAGGAGGGGCCGCGACAGGGTCTGGGGCGGCCGCCGCCGCCGCCGGGACACTGTCGGGCAGCGGTTCGCCCCCTGGCGGATCGGCCAGGGCCAACGGTGCGGTCGCGCCGAGCGTACAGGCAGCAGTAAGGGTGACAAGGCTTTTCAGCATGTGTCGGCATTGCCTCTCAGTTGTCTTATTCGGGGGGCCTATCCCAGGAACCCGCAGTAGCACTCGACAGCGGTTACCCGCTACCCCTTCGGGGTACAGGTGGAATGTCTAAGAGGCTCACATAACGGATAGGTAAACAAAGGAGAAACAGAGCCCGGACACTGCCCGTCCGTTACGCGCGGCCCCAAAGGCCACGTCCGGCTGATAGTTCGCCGCGGCACCAGCTGCACACGGCGGTCTGGCCGGTCCAGTCACCAGACCCCCGCGCGGGAATACCGCTACTGACTGCTGTGACCAACCCCGGCTCGTGTGGTGAGGATGTGGTTGAGTTCTTCGGCGTAGGCCAGGTGCCTGCGTAGCCGGGTGATGCTGTCGTGCGTCTTAGCCCGACATTGCTGCAGGTAGTCAGCTGCGGCAGATTGTTGGGCTGCGGTCGCGTTTGGGGTGTTGAAGGTGTCGATGGCCTCGAGGAGGTCCTTCATTTCGGTGAGAGTGAAGTCGAGGGGTTTCATGCGCCGGATGACTAGGAGCCGTTCGACATCGGCCTCGGTGTAGAGCCGAAAGCCACCGCTGCTGCGTGCGGAGGGGGTGACCAGCCCGACTTCGTCGTAGTGGCGGATGGTGCGGATCGATAGTTCGGTGCGGGCAGCGACTTGCCCGATCTGCATGTTCGCGTTGCCTGCGTCAGCCACCGTGCGGCGCACCTCCGACATTGTGTACCTGCTTGTTTCTTGTGCTGTTCAACTGTAGCCAGCCCTCGAAACTGTCGTGCAAGATTAGTGGGCGCCGCCAAGTTGCCCGGTGAGGCGGCCGTGGCGTAGGGCTGAGTCTTGGTTGAGGCCAACGATTTCCGCGCGCTTTCCTTTGGTCCGGTATTTGGTGGTGATCGCGTCCAGCGATGCGACGGTGGAGGCATCCCAGATGTGGGAATCGGTCATGTCGATGACCACGTGATCGGGGTCGCCCGTGTAGTCGAACTGGTAAACCAGATCGTTACTCGAGGCGAAGAACAGCTCCCCGGTGACTCTATACACCACGGTGCCTCTGGTGGCTGAGTCTTGTTGCGGTTGTTCGGTTTTGTGAACGGTGACCATGTGGGCGACGCGGCGGGCGAACAGCACCATGGCGGTGAGCACACCGATGATGACGCCGTAAGCCAGGTTGTGGCTGATGACGGTGACGATCACGGTGGCGACCATAACCAGGGTTTCACTGCGGGGCATGCGGCGCAGGGTCACCGGGTTGATGCTGTGCCAGTCCATCGTGCCCACGGATACCATGATCATCACGGCCACCAAGGCGGCCATGGGGATGCGGCCGACGATATCGCCCAGTCCGACAACCAATCCCAAAAGGAACATCCCGGCCAGGAATGTCGAGATGCGGGTGCGGGCGCTGGAGACTTTGACGTTGATCATGGTTTGGCCGATCATGGCGCATCCGCCCATACCGCCGAAAAACCCAGTGACGATGTTGGCCACGCCCTGGCCCCAGCCCTCGCGAGTTTTGTTGGAGTGGGTCTCGGTGATGTCATCGACCAGCTTGGCGGTCAGTAGCGATTCCAGAAGCCCCACCAGCGCCATCGCAAGGGCATAGGGGGCGATGATTCCCAGGGTGTGCATAGTCGCGGGCACATGCGGGATCAGTAGCGTGGGAAGGCTCGACGGTAGGGTGCCTTCGTCGCTAACACTGGGCAGATCTAGTGAGAACACGATCACCGCAGCGGTCAAGGTCACGATCGCCACCAGCGGTGCCGGTATCACGGTGGTCAGTTTGGGTAGTAGCACCATGATCAGCAGGCCCACCCCGACAAACGGATACACCAAGGCGGGTACGCCGATCAGGTGCGGCAGCTGGGCAGTGAAGATCAGGATGGCCAGTGCGTTGACGAAGCCGACCATGACGCTACGCGGGATGAACCGCATCAGCCGCGCGACTCCCAGCACACTGAGTGTGACCTGGATTATCCCTGCCAGGATGACCGTGGCGATCAGATAATCCATGCCGTGTTGACGGGCCACAGGGGCGATCACCAGTGCCACCGCGCCCGTGGCTGCCGAGATCATCGCCGGGCGCCCACCGGTGATCGCAATGGTCACGGCCATCGTGAACGACGCGAACAGACCGACCCGTGGGTCGACCCCGGCAATCACCGAGAATGAAATCGCTTCAGGAATGAGCGCCAACGCCACCACCAGCCCGGCCAGCACTTCGGTGCGCATCCGCGACCAGGACCGCAGCGCCGCCCACACCGACGTACTCGGGTCGCCCGCCTCACGAATCCCCGACGCGGCAGGCATTTGGCCAGAAGTCATACTCGGCTCCATTCACAGTGCAGCACAACAACACCCGTCTACAGCAGGGATGTACGGCAAGTGCGGCGCTGCACGGCCATCGGAAACTGGCGACCAGGAATCGGTGCCAGCAGCTGGAACGTAACCCTACCCTCACGGAAGGGTAGGGTTAAAATCGCCTAGTCGACCATAGGCCCGCTGGTCACGCAGATCGGCGTGCAGGGCCAGTTTGGCCGGGGCCGATTGCCTCCGGGTTGGCTTGGCATCGCCCCGCTCGATGTGCGGTCTCACGTGAATAGCATTGTGCGCCAACCCTGCTGACCTGAGACAATCCGCCGAGTGCATAAAGTCTTTGTCGGTACGCCAATTGGTTACTGGTTGTGTTTGGCTAGGAATCGTCGCAGGAGTAGCCACACGATGGCGCTGTTGTAGAGGGCACCGGCCAGCAGGTAGGGCCACCAGGTGCCGTGCTCGCCGGCCACCCAGTAGGCCTTGGCCGCCCAGTACGGGGGCAACATCCCGAAGGCAAGGTTCCAGCCTGAGCTAATGAACCAGGGCAGGCACGGTAAGCCGGCCATGAGCATGCCCAGGGCCCGCAGCATGGCCAGTCCCTGAATCTTGTTGTTGGCCAAAGTGATAATGAGCAGCAAGGTGACGACAGCTGACAGGCCCGCAAGCATGCCGATGGGTATGAGTGAGACCGTCAGGCCCGGCGCCAGTACGCCGCTCAGGGACATGGTGGCAACCACGTAGATGGTGGTGATTGCTGCAACTGTCGCGGCCCGGTACCCGAAGAATGTCGCCAGCGGCACCGGCGTTACCCGCAACGCGGTCAGGGTTCCAGCGTCGACTTCGTCCAGGACTAAGAATGCTGCCAGCCCGCCGGGCACGATGATGCTGGTCAGTAGTAAGAACCCGGTGAGTACCAGCGGGTAGTAGGGAACCAGATCGAAGCCGTACTTGTCGTTGAGCATCCGGGTGAACAGCGGCGTCAGCAGCGCCACTCCGCTGGTCCATAGGACTGGAGCGATGACCAGCATTACCAGCAGCGGGTCACGGTAGGTGCCGCGCAGGTCGTTGCGAGCGAATGCGGCTAACGCTTTTGTGTTGATTCGCGGAAATGCAGATGCCAAAGCGGTTTTCATGATAATTACTCACCGGGCCGTTCGATGACGTAGCGGATGAATGAGCGCCGGGCGAGTATCCACAGGGCTGCGATGCAGACAAATGGGTAGCTCAGCGCGTATACCAATTGCCATGGTGTCACTTCTATTTGACAGAAGGCGGCCCCCAGCAACATCAGCGGACCCTGGGTGGGTATCAGGTAGAGCACCGGGTTGGGCCACAGGCCGCTGTAGTGCACAACTGGCGGTATCAGCATGAAAGCCAGCGGTATGACGGTGGCCATGAACCAGTCGGTCACCGACGTGAACGGCAGTGAGGTGATGAACCCGGTGAGCAGCATCAGCAGCGTGCCCAAGACCACACCGGCGCCCATTGGAGCGAGCCGATAGTGCGTGCCGTGCACGAGGGTGGTCACCGCGATGGCCACAGTAAGTGAAATCGAAACCAGTACAACGAGTTTAGCCGCCAGGTATTCGGTGAAGCGAAGGGGCGTGCAGACCAGGGCGCTCAGGGTGCGTTCTTGCTTCTCAAAAAAGACGGTGCCTCCGATGAAGAAGAACCCGATAATCGCGATATCCCCAATCAGGACATAAGGTTCAGCAACGGGGCGCAGTGAGGCGGGCATCGGAAGTAGCACCGCAAGCCAGATCAAACCGGAGAAGATCCCGGCGTGCAGAAATTTCTGGCGCACCTGCAGGGTGAGCTCTAGCCGCAATGCGCTGGCCAGCCGGCTCATGCGAGCTGCTTTCCGGTGACTTCGGCGAAGACGTCGTCCAAGCTGGCCTCGGTGCTGTGGATGGTCTCGATATGGCGGCTGCGTGCGAGCTCGTGGAACTGCGGGTCGTCGGCCAGTCCGTCAATCCCGAACTCGGCGCTCTGCAGTGCCCCGCCGGCGCCGCGGTAAGTGATGCGCACCATGCGACGGCTTCGTGCGACTCTCAGCTCGGCCGGCGTGTCCAGTGCTGCGATGCGACCATCGGCAACGAACGCCACCCGGTCGCAGAGTTCGTCTGCGGTGTTCATGTCGTGAGTGGTCAAGAATATGGTGCGACCCTGTGCTTTTAAACTCAAGATCATGTCTTTGACGATGCGTGCATTGACCGGGTCCAGACCCGAGGTCGGCTCGTCCAGGAACAGTAGTTCAGGGTCGTTGATGAGAGACCGGGCGAACGTCAGCCGCATCTGCATTCCTTTGGAGTATTTGCCCACCCGGATGTCGGCGGCATCGGACAGCCCCACCGCATCGAGTAGCTCTGCCGGCGCGCGGGTCTTGCCGGCATACAAAGAGGCGAAAAACTGCAGGTTCTCAGCGCCGGTGAGCTTGTGATAGTGATTAGGCAGCTCGAAGGACACACCGATGCGCTGGTAATACTGCGGCCCCCATTGCTGCGGGCTCTTCCCCCACACCGTTGCGCGGCCGCCGTGACCGCGCAGCAACCCGATCAACAGTTTCTGCGTCGTGGATTTCCCGGCTCCGCTAGGCCCGAGGAACCCGAATATCTCCCCGGGCCCCACAGAAAAGTCCATCCCCCGGATCGCGGGCTCTGGACTCTTCGGATAAGTGAAGGTCAGCCCACGCACGCAGATCACATCTGTACCCACCGAATACGCGGCATCATTGCCTAAAGCAGAAGTCATGAGGCGGTGCATAGCCTTTCAAAAAAGCTGCAGCACACCAGGTTCACCGGGCACTGCAGAAACGGACAACTCCATCTCCGACCAGGCTTCCCGGAACACCACCGAGCAGTATACTGAACTTTCAGTAATTACAGAAGACTTAGGGGGCGTGATGCCGGAACCCGGCAAGGGAGGTCCCGCCGGCGCCGAAACGATGGCGCTTGTGCTCTCTAGCCATGGACTGCAGCGCATGACCGCCCGCACGCTGGCAGCCCTGCTGTTCACCGAACAGCCCACCATCACCATGGGAGAGCTAGCCGAGCAGCTGCATGCCAGCATCGGCGCTATCTCCACCGCGCTGCGCATCCTCACCGAGGCCGGTCTGGCAGAACGGGTGCCGTCCCCCGGGTCACGCCGCGACCACTTCCGGCTGTGCGAGAACGCCTGGGCGAACCAGTACACCAACCAAAACCAAGTCACCAACGCCGTACTGACTGCCGCACGAGAAGGGATGGCCGCGACGTCGCCCGACGAGTTGGCGCACCACCGGCTGGCCCAAATGCACGCCTTCTATACATTCCTCATGGACGAAATCCCGGCCCTGCTTGAGCGCTGGCACGAACAGAGCCCACCGTCGTAGCGAAACATTTTTCAGCGCAAAATAATTCATGACAGATTCGGACACTGTTTCGACTCCGCGGTGATGCCGACCGCCGGATCCCCGCCAAGACGCCAATTCGGGTGTTGAATACCTCAGCATGGGCGCGCATTCATTCCCCACCATCGCGGCGGTTTTGGCGCTGGCCACCGTTGTCGGGTTGCTGGCCTTGCGGCTACGTCAGCCCTTGATCATGGCGTTCATCGTAGTGGGCATAGCGGTAGGGCCGATCGGCACTGGCTGGGTGCGCGCCGACAGCGCGGTCGAACTGTTGGCCCGGCTCGGGATAGCGATCCTACTGTTTGCCGTCGGCCTGCGACTTGATCTGCACATGATTCGCAGCACCGGTCCCGTCGCCGCGGTCACGGGGCTAGGCCAAGTGGTTGTTACTGTCGGTCTCGGGTACGGGCTGGCTCTGGCATTGGGTATGGACGCCGTGACCGCGATCTATATCGCTGTAGCGCTTGCATTCTCGTCGACGATCATCATTGTGAAACTGCTGTCGGACAGGCGAGAGCTCGATCAGTTACACGGACGGATCGCGGTTGGTTTCCTCATCGTCCAGGACATCCTCGTAGTCCTGGTGATGATCGTCCTGGCCGCCGTCGGGCCAGGCGGTACACGGCACAGCGCCGGAGTCAGTGTCGCGATCGTGTTGTTGAAAGGTGCCGGGCTGCTCGGGGCACTGGGGTTGCTGATGCGCTACGTCTTGCCGTGGCTGTTGCCCTATGTCGCCCAATCACAAGAACTACTGGTCCTTTTCGGCGTTTCCTATGCTGCGGCAGTGGCAGCCCTGAGCCAATGGCTGGGTTTCAGCTCCGAGGTGGGGGCATTTCTGGCGGGGGTCTCCCTGGCCGGCACGCGATTTCGTGATGCCTTGGGAGCACGGCTGTCGAGTCTGCGCGATTTCCTGCTGCTGTTCTTCTTCCTGGACCTGGGCGCGCGGATCGAATTCGTCGATCTAACAAGTCAAATCACCGCCGCTGCCGTGTTCGTTGCACTCGTACTTGTCGGAAAGCCACTTATCGTCGCTGCGTTCATGGTGGTCATGCGCTATCCGACACGTGTCAGTGTCCTGACCGCGCTGCCAACCGCGCAAATATCGGAGTTTTCGTGGATCCTGGCCGCGCTCGGAGTTGGCCTTGGCCATATCACTAACGCCACCGTCAGCCTGATCACGGTCGTAGGGCTCATCACCATCGCGGCATCGACCTATATGACCACCTATTCGCTGCACATCTACCGGTGGCTCAGGCCAGCGCTGACCGTCGTCGACAGAAACGTACACAGCCGACCACAAACCCCCACCTCCGACAACGACTTCGACGTCGTGCTGTTCGGTCTTGGCAGATTCGGAAGCCATCTGGCTGATCAACTCGGCAGCGACGGCCACCGCGTACTAGCCATTGATTTCGATCCCCACGAAGTGAAGACCAACACCCGCAGCGGTGTCACCGCAATATTCGGCAGCGCCGAGGACACCGACCTCCTGGATGCGCTACCACTGGACCGGATCAGATACGTCATCAGCGCCGTCCCCACATTGCACACGAACCTGGCTCTCCTGCACGCTCTTCGTGACTGCCAGTTCGACGGCATGATCGCACTCACCGCACACACCCGCCACGATGCTCAACAACTGCGCGCGGCCGGCATCCACACTGTGCTCGAACCATTCTCAACAGCGGCCCAAAAGACATCGCAATCCCTACATAGGTTCCTCCAAGAAGGCGACCAGAATCAACCCAACCGACAGCAACCCCACCCGTAGCGGGAGCGCTATGTTAGCGCCAGTTTTCATCAAAGGGTTTTGTCATCAAACCGGTTTGACACTTCATAGCGACCGGTGCTGTTACATGTGCTTGCCACCACGGACGGCAATGAAAGTCGCCGCGACGACTAACGGTATCGCCCAGACAGGCCGGTCCAATGGGAACCCTCACCGGAACTGTCTTTTCAATGCGACAACCTGGGAGTCCAAGGTGGCCACCGAAGGGACTA
>MAEX01000022.1 GCA_002013415.1 Mycobacterium sp. D16Q14 | reverse complement strand
CAGCTTGCGTATCCCGCGCACCATACGCAAGCATGGCGCGTTACCGCGACGAACACGGGTGGACATTCCCGTGGTATTCCACCAATGACGGCGATTTCAGCTACGACTTCCATGTGACGCTCGACCCGTCACGCGTTCCGGTCGAGTACAACTACAGGTCGCTCGACGAGTTGCGCGCCGACGGATTCAGCGACGAGGACCTCCACGGGGACTGGCCAGGCGCCAGTGTCTTTCTGCGTCGCGAAGATGAGGTCTTTCATACCTATTCGGCCTTCGCGCGCGGGCTGGACCATTCCGCGGTCGGGTATCCGTTCCTGGACCTGACGCCGTATGGACGTCAGGAACCCTGGGAGGACTCACCCGTCGGCTGGCCGCAGGGCGGGGCGATCGTCGGCATGCCCAGTCAGGAATGCCAGCACTGAACCCGAGTGTGCGGATTCGGTCGGAACTCAGCGAAATTTCGACACTATCCGCACGCTCGACGAGGTTGGGTCACCCGCCGCGCGAAGCCGCCGCTGGGACTACTTCTTGGGCTTGTCCGCCGCGGACTCGGTGGACAACGCCGCCACGAAGGCTTCCTGTGGCACCTCGACCCGTCCGATGGTCTTCATGCGCTTCTTGCCCTCCTTCTGCTTCTCCAGCAGCTTGCGCTTACGGGTGATGTCACCGCCGTAGCACTTGGAGAGCACATCCTTACGGATAGCCCGAATATTCTCGCGCGCAATGATTCTGGATCCGACGGCAGCCTGCACCGGCACCTCGAACTGCTGACGCGGAATGAGCTCCTTGAGCTTGGCGGTCATCTTGTTGCCATACGCCGAGGCGCCGTCCTTGTGCACGATGGCGCTGAACGCATCGACCGCCTCACCCTGGAGCAGGATGTCAACCTTCACCAGGTCGGCCTCCTGCTCGCCGGCCTCTTCGTAGTCCAGGCTGGCGTAGCCGCGGGTGCGTGATTTCAGCGAGTCGAAGAAGTCAAAGATGATCTCGCCCAACGGCATTGTGTAACGCAGCTCGACACGCTCCGGCGAGAGGTAGTCCATACCGCCGAGTTCGCCGCGCCGCGACTGGCACAGCTCCATGATCGAACCGATGAACTCACTCGGCGCGATCACGGTGGTTTTCACGACGGGCTCGAACACCGACCGGATCTTGCCCTCGGGCCAGATGGACGGGTTGGTCACCATCATTCCTGGATCACCGGGCGCCGTTCCTTCAGTTATCACCCGGTACACCACGTTCGGCGCGGTCGAGATGAGGTCGAGGTTGAATTCGCGTTCCAGCCGCTCACGGGTGATCTCCATGTGCAGCAATCCCAGGAAGCCACAACGGAATCCGAAGCCCAGCGCCACCGAGGTCTCCGGCTCGTAGGTGAGTGCGGCGTCGTTGAGCTGCAGCTTGTCCAGCGCCTCACGAAGATTCGGGTAGTCGGATCCGTCCACCGGGTAGAGCCCGGAGTACACCATCGGCCGGGGTTCGCGATAACCGGTGAGCGGTTCGGTCGCACCCTTGCGTGCGGAGGTGACGGTGTCACCGACCTTCGACTGGCGCACGTCCTTCACGCCGGTGATCAGGTAGCCGACCTCACCGACCCCAAGGCCCACAGAGGGTTTGGGATCCGGCGAGACGATGCCCACCTCCAGCAGTTCGTGGGTGGCGCCCGTCGACATCATCGCGATCTTCTCGCGCGGCGTGATCTTGCCGTCGACGACGCGGACGTAGGTGACGACACCGCGGTAGATGTCGTACACGGAGTCGAAGATCATCGCGCGCGCCGGGGCGTCCGGATCGCCTTGCGGCGCAGGAATCAGCCGCACCACCTCATTGAGCAGCGCCTCGACGCCCTCACCGGTCTTGCCGGATACCCGAAGCACATCGGAGGGCTCGCAGCCGATGATGTGCGCGATCTCTTGCGCGTAGCGGTCCGGGTCGGCGGCGGGCAAATCGATCTTGTTGAGGACCGGGATGATCGTCAGGTCTTTGTCGAGCGCCAGGTACAGGTTGGCCAGTGTCTGCGCCTCGATGCCCTGCGCGGCATCGACCAGCAGCACGGCGCCCTCACAGGCCTCCAGGGCGCGCGACACCTCGTAGGTGAAGTCGACGTGCCCGGGGGTGTCGATGAGATGCAGCACGTACTCGGCGGAGTCGGCGGCGGTGCTGATTTTCCAGGGCAGCCGCACGTTCTGTGCCTTGATGGTGATGCCGCGTTCGCGTTCGATATCCATCCGGTCCAGGTACTGGGCGCGCATGGACCGCGCGTCGACCACACCGGTCAGCTGCAGCATCCGGTCGGCCAGCGTCGACTTCCCGTGGTCGATGTGGGCGATGATGCAGAAGTTACGGATACGCGCCGGGTCCGTGAACGTCGTGTCGGCAAAACTTGGCACCGCACCATGCTCCCATGCCGACAGACGTGCTCCTGACACACACATCGCCGAGGGCTACCGGTCAGTATGCTCGCTGCATGGCGTCACAGTGGCAGACGCTCGGGCGGAGGCTCGGGAAGATCGCGGAAACCATCGTGTTCCGCGAAGGCCCGAAGGTGCTGCGGCAACTACAGGGGTCCGAACTTGTCCAGCGTGGACTACAGCGTGGACTCGAGGCGATCGGTGTCGTAGAAACCGAGCCGCAGACCGCCATTCCGGGCCGTCCGGTGACCAACCGCAGTGTGCCCACGGCCCATCGCGCCCGGCGCATCGAATACGCACCCGACCTGGACGGTCGCGCCGATCCCGGCGAGATCGTGTGGACGTGGGTGGTCTACGAGGATGACCCCTCACAGGGAAAGGACCGTCCGGTGCTTGTCGTGGGACGGGACGGGGCGGTCCTGCTGGGCCTGATGCTGTCGAGCCAGGAGCGCCACGAAAGCGATCTGGATTGGGTGGGGCTCGGCAGTGGTAGCTGGGATTACGACGGACGCCCCAGCTGGGTGCGCCTCGATCGAGTGCTTGACGTTCCCGAAGAGGGAATTCGGCGCGAGGGCGCCATTCTGGACGTGGAGCGATTCAACATTGTCGCCATGCATCTGCGCGCGCGGTTCTCCTGGAGCTGATCCAATCGCTCCGCGCGGCCTCAGTGTTCGACTGAGTTGCGCAGTTCGACGGAGTTACGCACCGGCGACGGCGTGAACATGGCCTGATTGATGAACTGGGCGGTGTACTCGGCCAGCTCCTCACGCTCCAGACGCAGCCGTCCGTCGAGCCAGGCCAAGACGGTGCCGGCGACACCCGCAGCCAGGGCTTCGGCCTGCACCGCGGTGTAGTTCGGATCGGCATCCGGATCGAACTCGGCGCGAGCGGCACCGAGCATCAACGCCATGTAGTGCGTCAACCGCATGCGACGACGAGTCAGTCGCTGGCTTCCCATCGCCTCGGTGGCGATCACACGGGCGCGCCGGGGGTCGGCGGTCAGTGCGGTCACCGCACCCACAACGCCGGCATGCACCTGCGAGCGTGAGTCCTTGTCAGCGGCGGCCATCGCCGAACCTGCCGTGGCGATGCTGTCTTCGATGATCCAGTCGAAGACCGCGACGAGCAGCTCGTCGAGGCCGTCGAAGCACTCGTAGAAGTAACGCGTGTTCAGTCCGGCGGTCTTGCAGATCTCCCGAACCGTTGTCGCTGCCCAGCCTGAGCTGGCCATAACCTCGAGCCCCGCCTCAAGGAGGCGTCGCCGCCGCTCCGCGCGGCGCTCGTCTGCCGTTCGTCCGCCGTATAGCCCGGTAGCTTGTTTGGTCACCATGGTCTACGCATTATTACTCTTCTTGCCAGACACCTGTGCAATAACCGGCTTTTCTGCGGTGTTTAGGCGAGTCGTGTGACTTCGACCACGACGTCCAGATCGGTCGAGCCGCCCCCCGAATAGATGCCCTTGAGCGGGCTGACGTCCGAGTAGTCCCGGCCGACGCCGATGGTGATGTACTGCTCGTTGATCTCGCTGTCATTGGTGGGGTCGTAATCCCACCAAC
The DNA here is from genome assembly GCA_002013415.1 of Mycobacterium sp. D16Q14. Taxonomy (GTDB): domain Bacteria; phylum Actinomycetota; class Actinomycetes; order Mycobacteriales; family Mycobacteriaceae; genus Mycobacterium. Next base: position 85,470 of record MAEX01000022.1, on the reverse strand, counting down.
TGCCGGCCCAGCCCTGGATCCACGCGTGACTCTGTCCATCCACCGTCTCGCCCACGGCCGCGTCACCCTTGGGGTGCAAATAGCCCGACACGTAGCGCGCCGGGATCCCCATACTGCGCAGCAGAACCAGGGTGAGATGCGCGTAGTCCTGGCATACGCCCTTTCTTTCGCGCAGCGCGTCCAGCGCCGACGAGTGCACGCCGGTGGTTCCGGGTACATAGTCGAGCTCCGAATGCACCCATTTCGATGCCGCGACAATAGCTTCGGCGGGAGTGGCCGCCCTGCTGATCCGCTTGCCCACTGACTGCACTTTCTTGCTGTGTGGGACGTATGCACTGGGCGACAGATACTCGTCGAATCGGTCGATGACGGCCGTGGCGTGGATGTCATCCCAGCCCACGGATTCCTCCGGCCTTTCCGCGATGTCGGTCTCCACCACCGACAGCCCCGTCACCTCCAGCTCGGTATGCGGTGCGTGTAGGTCGAATGTCGTGACGGCAGTACCCCAGTAGTCGACATACCGGTACGACCGGGTGGCCGGGACCGTCTCCACACGGTTGAGGATGACGTTCTGGCGACCGTCACTACGCGGCGTCAACCGCGCCTCGTTGTAGGAAGCGGTCACCGGCGTCTTGTAGGCGTAACCGGTCGCGTGGACGACTCGCAGGCGCCACATCTACTTCTCCTCTTCGCGCAAGCTGGGGGTACCTCCCGCTGGTGGGGGCCTCATCGTCAGATCTCGCCTTCCTCGATGGGATCCACATCGTGGCGACCACCGGCATCGCTCCACGCCACCCATGGTGCGGCGTGGAAATACTGCAGCGCCACCGCCTCGCCCAATTCCCGGCAGGTCTGTTGCAGGCCGGCCAGACGGGTCGGCAGGTCCTCCAGCAGCACCCCTGGGCGCATGAACTCCAACTCACTGCGGGCCCGCCCCAAGAGCCGCTGCGCCTCGGCACGCGCACCAACCCGGCTATGCGGCTGGTGATCCAGTTCCTCAAGGCTCAGCTCGGCCTGGCGCAGCGAGTGGAACACCGAACGCGGGAACAGCCGGTCCAGCAGCATGAACTCAACGACCCGGCTGGCATCCAACACCCCACGGTAGGTACGCAGGTATGTGTCGTGGGCGCCCGCGCTGCGCAATAGGGTCACCCAGGCTGGCGAGGACGCACGGTCACCAACGCGCGAAAGCAGCAGCCGCACCGTCATATCCACCCGCTCGATGGACCGTCCCAACACCAGGAATCGGTAACCGTCATCACGGCTGAGCGTGGAGTCGGCGAGCCCCGCGAATTGCGCGGCACGCCCCTCCACATAGGTGAAAAACTCGTGCGGGCCGAGTCTGCGGGCGGCGCGCTCACGATCGGCCAGCGCGTTGTAGGTGGTGTTGAGGCACTCCCACATCTCGGTAGATGTCACTTCGCGTGCGCCGCGGGCATTCTCACGCGCTTCAGAAATGGAGTCGACGATCGACCCGCCCTGCACTCCCCGGCTGAATGCGACAAGTTCGGTGAGTGACCACACGTCGAGCACGATGTCCGGTGCGTCGATGCCCAGCACGCGCAGCAGCACGCGGGAGGCGTGGTCGGGATCGACACTCGCGTCCTCGAGCAGCTGGTGCACCGTGACATCCAGGATGCGCGCCGTGTCATCGGCCCGTTCGACGTATCGGCCGATCCAGTAGAGCGACTCCGCGTTTCGCGCCAGCATTAGGACATCACCTGCTGCTGCTGTTGTTGCTGTTGTTGTTGCTGTTGTTGTTGCTGTTGCACCTGCAGACCTGCGGTGGCTGCCTCAGGTCCTTGTTCGACCTCCGCCGCCTGCGGCAGTTCGGGGACCACTTCAGCCCCCGACAGCTCACGATCGGCGACAGAGGCCCGCGAGGCCAGTACCCAGGTGTCCTTGGATCCGCCACCCTGGCTCGAGTTCACCACCAGCGAGCCCTCCGGCAGCGCCACCCGGGTGAGGCCACCGGGCAGCACCCACACGTCATCACCGTCGTTGACCGCAAACGGGCGCAGATCCACATGCCGAGGCACCAGCTGATCGCCGACTTTCGTGGGCACCGTGGACAACTGGACCACGGGCTGAGCCACCCACCCCCGCGGGTCCGCTTTGATCTTCTTAGCGATCGCGGAACGTTCCTTCTCGGAGGCGTCGGGCCCGAACACAATGCCGTACCCGCCGGACCCCTCCACCGGCTTGATGACGAGCGCGTCGATGCGGTCCAGCACTTCCTCACGCTCGTCGTCGAGCCAACATCGGTAGGTGTCCACGTTCGCGACGATGGGTTTCTCGCCGAGGTAGTACTCGATGATCGTCGGCACGTAGGTATAGACGAGCTTGTCGTCGCCCACTCCATTGCCGACGGCGCTGGAGATGACGACGTTCCCGGCGCGTGCGGCGTTCAGCAGCCCCGCGACCCCGAGTACCGAATCGGGACGGAACTGCATGGGGTCCAGGTAGGTGTCGTCGATGCGGCGGTAAATGACGTCGACCTGACGTTCACCTTCGGTGGTGCGCATATAAACCTGGTTGTCGCGGCAGAACAGGTCGCGGCCCTCGACGAGTTCGACACCCATCTGGCGGGCCAGTAGTGAGTGCTCGAAGTAGGCGGAGTTCGCGACACCAGGTGTGAGAACCACCACGGTCGGATCGGCCTCATTGGTGGCCGCCGATTTACGCAGGGCCCGCAACAGATGCGAGGCGTAGTCGTCCACCGCGCGCACTCGGTGCGAGGTGAACAGGTCTGGGAAGACCCGCGCCATGGTGCGGCGGTTCTCCATCACGTACGACACCCCGGACGGAGAGCGCAGGTTGTCCTCGAGCACCCGGAAGGTCCCCTGCGCATCGCGCACCAGGTCGATACCCGCGACGTGGATGCGCACCCCGTTGGGTGGGTTGATCCCGGCGGCCTCCCGGTGGAAGTGCTCGCAGGAGGTGATCAAGGCACGCGGGATTACCCCGTCGCGCAGGATCTCCTGATCGCCATAGATATCGGCGAGGTACATCTCGAGTGCCTTGACCCGCTGGGCGATGCCCCGCTCCAGCCGCGACCACTCGGCCGCGGCGATGACGCGCGGCACCAGATCCAGCGGAAACGGCCGCTCCTGACCCGACAGCGAGAAGGTGATTCCCTGATCGACGAATGCCCTGCCCAGCGCGTCGGCGCGCGCGGCCAGGTCGGCGGCGTCGGTGGGCGCGAGCTCGGCGTAGATCCCCTTATAGGGTCCGCGCACGTTGCCCTCCGCATCGAACATTTCATCGAAGGCCTTGGAGTAAGCGCCCTTCTCGGACACCAGTGCGCGGTATCCGCCAAAGATCTGGTCATCACGCCGGGTTAGCCGTGGCGTAGCCGCCGCGCGTGTGGGTCGCCCCGAGTTCGGCATCACTGTTCGCAGGCTCACCTTGCCTATGCTGCACCAACTCGCCGGATTCGGCAGTGCGTGCGCGCGTATCACCGATACTTGCTGGCTACCTGGACGCAATCTGACGTTGTTGGCTCACCCGCCGGTTTCAGGTTTCGGCCGTACCCCTGGTAGTCTCTTCCCTTGCGGCGCTGATCAGCTGCCCTGGATCCAATGATCTGGAGGCCCGCCGCCCTACCAGACGATATTTACCGAAGGATTTAGACGCGTGGCCAATATCAAGTCGCAGGAAAAGCGCATCCGGACCAACGAGCGTGCCCGGTTGCGCAACCAGGCGACCAAGTCGTCTCTGCGCACGGCAGTCCGCGGTTTCCGCGATGCCATCGCCGAAGGTGACAAGGACAAGGCGGGCGAGCTGCTCGTTGCGACCAGCCGCAAGCTGGACAAGGCCGTCACCAAGGGTGTCATCCACAAGAACCAGGCCGCCAACAAGAAGTCGGCGCTGGCCCTGGCTCTGAATAAGCTCTGATCTAGTTTTCCGATCAACGCCGAGCGCGCGAGCGTGCTCGGCGTTTTTCGCGTCTCCAGGTAGCTCCGGTGCGTTAGGTATTCACCAATTCGGCCACCTTGCGCACCGCCGATTCCAGGGCGTAGTCGGCGTCGGCCGCCGCCCCCTTCACATCGGCGTTGAGCGCGGCCACTACCCGGATGGCCTCGGCCACCGCATCACGCGACCACCGCCGCGCCTGTTTCTGCGCCTTTTCGATACGCCACGGCGGCATCCCGAGCTCGGAGGCTGCCGCGTAGGCGTTCTGTTTGATAGGCCCCACCCGCGCGATGGTGTGCACCGCCTCGGCGAGCGCATCGGCCAACAACACATGCGGGACACCCCGCTGCATCGCCCAGCGCAGTGCCTCCGTCGAGCCGGCGATGTCACCCACCACCGCCTTGTCGGCGATATCGAATCCGGACACCTCCGCACGTCCGGAGTGGTAGCGGCGCACCGCGGCCTCGTCGACGTTGCCGTCGGTGTCCGACACCAACTGCGAACACGCTGCCGCCAGTTCCCGAATGTCGGAGCCGACGGCGTCGATCACGATGGCGACCACATCGGCGTCCACCTTCTGGCCCAGGCGGCGGAACTCCTTGTGCACGAAGTCGGCGCGCTCGGCAGCCTTGGCGATCCGTGCGCAGTTGTGCACCACGGCGCCGAGATTCTGCAATGTGGTGGCCAGCGCCTTCGCGCGGCCACCACCGGAATGTTGCACAGCCAGAAAGGTTCCCGGCGGCAGGTCGGAGGCCGCCTGCTCGATGAGGGCGACGGAGTCCTTCCCCGCTTCGGCGGCAGCCTCGACGATGATGACTCTTTCGTCGGAGAACAGCGAGGGGCTCAGCAGCTCGGCCAGCTCCGCCACGTCGACCTGCCCTGCCCGCAGCCGATTGACGGGGATGTCCGCACCCGCCTTGCCGCGCACCCTGTGGAGCACCGACGTCACCGCACGCTCGACCAGTAGTTCTTCATCCCCCAGGATCAGGTGCAGCGCATCGGTCACCCGACGATCGTCCCATGCCGCGCGGACAGCGAGTTTCCACCGTCGACCGGGTGAGTGATTAGCACGTACCCCTGTTTGAGCCGCAAGATTCTGGAATCACTACCGACCAGTAGCACTGTTGCTCCCCCACTCAGCGGACAAGATGGCCGGCCAATGACAACGGAGTCTTTGCACATCATCGCTGCTGCCGACGAGGGCGGTGGCGCCGCGCTCGACCAGGTGATCGGTATGTCGGTGGTCGCCGCGATCGTCTCGGGTGGCCTGCTCTGGATCGGCTACCTGCACCGCCAGCGACGCATCACCTGGCTACAGAACCTGGCGGACCGGGTGGGTAACAAATTCAACCGGCCGCCCTGGGTGGCGCTGCAGATCTGCCTCTTCGTCTCGACGATCGTCGCCGCGCTGTTTGGTTTCATCTGGGATGTCAGCCTGCACATCGGCAAGGGCCGCGACGCGGGCCCGCTGGCCAATCCCGCGCATTACTTCATTCTGTTCGGGTTGTTCCTGCTGTTCATCGCGGGCACGCTCGCGATCGTTTTGCCCTATGACAGGCCCGGTTCGGCGGCGGTGCGGATCACCCGCACCTGGTACGCGCCGGTCGGCGGTCTGCTGATGGCGGTATGTGGTCTCTATGCGTTGATCGGGTTCCCGCTGGACGACATCTGGCACCGCATCTTCGGCCAGGACGTCGCCCCAAATCTAAGGCTTTTCTAAGAAATTAAGAGAGCAGTAAGAGTAGGGTGCATCGAGACGAAAGGATCGGCGATGACACCTGAAAAGCGGGAACACAGAGATCACGCGGTAGTCCTCGGGGCTGGGATGGCCGGGCTACTGGCAGCCAGGGTGCTGTCCGAGTCCTACGAATCGGTCACGGTGGTCGAACGCGACGAATTGGGCGTGGGCGCTACCCCGCGCACCGGCGTGCGGCAGGGTCAGCACATTCACATGTTCATGAGCTCGGGCACCGAAGCGCTGGAACAACTGTTCCCCGGCATTCTCGGAGAACTCCGGGCGGACGGAGCCACCGTCTGCGACGAGGGTGACCTCTCGCGCGTCAGGATGCTGATCGGACCGCATGAGATGTTCAACCGATCGGACAAATTCCGTGACCCAGGAACGTTCAAGCTCTATCTCACAACCCGCCCCTTCCTGGAGTCCCATGTACGACAACATGTTCGACTGATCGACAATGTCAGGTTCCTCGATGGGCACGATGTCATCGAACCGATGACCGAGGAACACCGCGTCACCGGCGTTCGCGTAGCGCGACGATCTACGGGGCTGGTCACGACACTCATCGCAGACCTGGTGGTTGACGCCACCGGACGGACTCCACGGACGCAAACATTCTTGGATCGGCTCGGATGCGAAAGGCCTGCCGAGGTCCGCATGGCATCGCCCGTGACGTATGCCAGCCAGCTCGTGCACGTGTCCGATGACGTCGCGATGGACAAGCTGACCTTCTTCAACCCGGCACCGGAGCACCCGCATGGTGGAGCGATCGCCCGCTGCGAGAACGGCACCGTCATGGTGACGCTGGGCAAGTTCGACATGGAGGAACCGCCCACCACCTTCGACGAAATGATGTCATTCGCAGAACAATTCGCACCCACCGAGTTGGTGGAGACCATCCGGTCCGGGGTGCCGATCGACGACGTACACACCTACCGCTATCACGACGCCGTGTGGCGACGCTATGACCACATTCAGCAGTTCCCCGAGGGGCTGCTGGTGATCGGCGACGCGATCTGCAGTCTGGATCCCATCAAGGGCCAGGGGATGACCATGGCCCTGACGGAGGCACTGATACTGAGGGACTGCCTCATCGCCGGCGATGCCGAGCTCGCCCGCAGGTACTTCGACGCCGTCGGCCGACGCATCAACGCGGTGTGGCAACAGAACAAGTTGGCGGCACCTCTATTCACCGGAGCACCGGCGAATGCTTCTGTCATGCAACGCATCGCCTGGAGGTTGTTGGCGTGGTGGGCTCTTGCGATGATGACCGCGGCGCGTGAGGACATTCGCATCACTGAAACGATCCTGCGCGTCAACCACCTGCACGACTCCCCATCCCAGATGCGACGGCCCGCATTCCTGCTGCGGGTGCTGCGCCACTGCTGGCGACCGCACGAAGCACCCTGCAATCACCTCGCCGCCAGCGCACCGTTTCCAGGGCGTAGCCCCTAGTGCCCGGCTACGAGCGACAGCCGGTACTACGGCCGGGTCATGAGGCCGTGGCGGCGTACCGCCTTGTCTACCAACGTATTGACGCACTTCTTCGCGATCGTGACCAGATCGCCGAATTACCTGTGCCCGCGTGCCCCGCCTGGACCGTACGCAAGACGCTCGCTCATCTGACCGGACTCGCGCAAGACATCGTGTCGTTCACTCTGAAAGGCATAGGTACCGAGGCGTGGACCCGCGCGCAGGTTGATCGCCTGGCAGAAAGGACTGTCGATGAGTTGCTCGACCTTTGGAGCGAGGCGATCGGCACGGTGATCGAGCGGGTGGGCCAGGACGGCCTCGAAGCGCCGGCCGCCCAACTCGTCTTCGATTCCCTCACACATGAACACGACATTCGCGGCGCACTCGGCGAACCTGGCACGCGCACGGATGATCCGGCCTTCGCAGTCGCCGTGGAGTTCTTGATGACGAGACTTGACGGGATGGCTCGACAGGACGGCTTACTGGCGCTCATGCTGAACACCCCTACCACCGGTTCCGTCCAGCTCAGTGAACCCGCCACGGCGACACATCGCCTCGTCCTCTCGATTTCGGACTTTGAGACGCTGCGCGCCTTTGGCGGACGACGTAGTGTGCGACAACTGTCGGCCCTCCCGTGGCATGGAGATCCGGCCGATCTGCTGCCCACCCTCGGTAACGAGTCCATCCGACCACCGCAGAACGATCTGATCGAATGACGACAACTTAACCCACCAGTCTCGCCGAGATAACCAACGCAAGCACGCACAGCGCCGCGAACCAGATCACTCCGCGGAACCACCGCCGGCGCCACCACCACACCGAAAGCCCCAGCGCGACAGCCACAATCAAAAATCCGATGGCACCCGAGGGCACAGGAATCGCTGTCGATCCACCTGCGGCCGCGTAGTCGGCGACGTGGAGCAACCACCACAGTTCCGGGCCACAGAACCGCACCAGCAGACCCGCGGTCAGCGGTGAGATCATGGCAAGCCCCGCAGCCGCCGTACCCAGGATGGTGATGGGCGCGATGACGACGCCAGCGACCATGTTCGCGGCGACGGATGCCACGCTGACGCTTCCGGAGATCGCGGCAATCAGCGGAGCGGTGACCACCTGTGCCGCCACCGCGACGCATAGGGCATCGGCCAGTGGCTTTGGCCAGCCCCGGGCGGTCAGGCGCATCGACCATCGCGGCGCCAGCACCACCAGGGCCGCCGTGGCGACCACCGACAACGCAAACCCGATGTCCACGGCAAGACCCGGTGATATGGCGAGCAGCACCAAAGCCGTTGCCGCCAAGGCTGGTACCGCCTGCCGACGCCTCGCGGTCAGCACACCAAGTAGCCCGATCGCACCCATCACTGCCGCTCTCAACACGCTCGGTGAGGGCCTGACGAGGATGACGAAGCCGACCAGAACGAGCCCCGCCAACATCACCGAGGCCCGTAGGCCAATCAGTCGCCCCAGGAGCAGCACGGCCCCGCACACGATGGATACGTTGGCCCCCGATACCGCCATCAAGTGGGTGAGTCCCGATGTTCGAAACATCGCGATGGTGCCCTCATCGAGCGCACTGGTGTCCCCCAGCACCAACGCCGGCAGCAGCGCGGCTTGGTCGGCAGGCAGCGTACTTCGTGCGATCTCGACAAATCGATCACGAATGCCATTGGCCGCGCGATGAATTGGCGAGTGGCCGATGACCGTGGGTTCTCCCACGGCGGCGAGCATGGCGGCGGTCAGATCATGCCGCGCGGAACGGGTGACCACCGCACGCGTCGTCACCGTGTCGCCGACAGCAACGGCGTCGAGCAAGGACGACGACCCGAAGACGATGACGGAGCCACCACGTGACTGTGCGGTATCACCCATCGCGACGAGGTCGGCGCGCACCATCGCGCGCCCTCCGGTGATCGATCGCGGGTCCTCCGTTACCCGCAGCTGCACCGCAACAACGTGTCCCACGCGGGAACGCAAGGGATGACTCTGCACCCCGTCACGTCGCATGGCCGCGGCGACCGAGAATCCAACACCGGCAATCAGGACGACGAGCACCGCGGTGCCGAAGGCCCTGTTCAGCCGACGACGAGACAGGTGCACGGTCAGCGCTCCTAGCGCCAGCACCGCCGCCAGGAAATAGCCTATCGGCCAAAGGATTCCCGTTGCGGTAGCGGCCCAGGCGGCAAGCGCGGGCGGTACCAGACGCAGATCCAGAAGGGACTCATCGTCGCGGACGGCATTCACGAGATCGGCATGAGTCACAACACGACAAGGGCGCGCAGCTTGTCCAGCCGCGCGGGGCCGACCCCGTCGACCTCCGAGAGCTGATCGATGCTGGTGAACTTGCCATGGTCAGAGCGCCACCGCACAATCGACGCTGCCATGACCGGCCCTACGCCGGGCAGCGTATCCAGTTCGGATTCGGTTGCCGTGTTGAGGTTTATCCGCCCCGGCGGTATCGGCCCCCTGGCGTCCGCATTGACGGAAGGTGGCCGCCCGGCGGCGATAATCGAGCTCGTCATCCCCACGGGCTGCCCGGGCGCCGGAGCCAGACCGACCACTATCTGATCGCCATCGACAACCGGCCGAGCCATGTTGAGCGTCACGACGTCGGCGCCCTCGACCGCACCCCCGGCCGCCGTCACCGCGTCGGCGACCCGGGCACCACTGGACAAGGTGACCAGACCTGGTCGCTTCACCAGGCCGGCCACACTGATGACCAAGGCACTCGGCGCGGACGTTGTGCTCGATGAAACCGGTTGCACCGGAGGAAGTTGTGCACTCACAGGCGGTGCAGGCTGCCGCATCACGGTGAAGATCGTGACCAATACCGCCAGCACGCCAATAGCGCCCAGAGCAACAATCCCGGCACGACCGGGGTCGGTGCGGACGGACTCCAGCCACCCGCGCGGACCGCCGGGCGTCAGTGAATCCGGGAGCCAACGCAAGGCCGAATCCGGCTCAGCACCGGCCGCCCCCGCGACGTCGTCGTCATCGTCATCACTCTCACGCCCGGGCGGCGCAAGGCGTCGGTGCAGCAGCTCGGATTCCATATCCCGACGCTAGAAAGCGCCGGACCATCCCGCCAGAGGTGGCGGGGCATCTGTGGATCAATGCAGAGCTGTGGAGAACTCCGAACGCCCTACCTCACTCCACGGGTTCGGCGCACACCCCGACAGCACCAGGCCCCACGTGCACTGCCAGCACCGGCCCCATCTCCGAGATCACCGGATCATGCGCGGTATTCAGCCGCGAGCACACCAGCTCGTTGACCTTCTCGGCGGTTTCGGTGTTGTCAACGTGGTGGATCGTCACCGAGACGCGACGCTCCCCCACGAAGTCGACGATGTTGTCGACCATCGCCCCGATCGCCTTGGTGGCGGTGCGGACGCGCTGCGCGAGAACCAGCTTTCCGTCATCATCGATCTGCAACACCGGCTTGAGGGCCAGCGCGGTGCCGAGCCAGGACGAGGTGGCACTGATACGTCCGCTGCGCCGCAGATGGTCCAATTTGTGCACCACCATGACACATCGACTGCGCCCCACAGCATCCCGCGCGGCCTGGTACGCCGCACTCAGATCTGCACCGGCGGCTGCAGCCCGGGCCGCGGCCAGCGCGACGAAGCCGCTGCCCATCGCGGCCGACCGTGAATCAACGACATGCAGCCGATCGCCGTATTCACGGGCCGCCTGTCCTGCGGCTTCGAAAGTGCTCGACAATCTGCCGGACAGATGGACCGCGACCACGCCGTCGCCGCCGCTGTCGATCAGGGCCTGCCGATACACCTCGGCCAGCTCGGCCGGCGACGCACCGGCGGTGGTGGCGCGGCCCTTCTCGTACACCGAGGGGGGGATGGGGTCCACGCCGTCACGCAGGTCCAGATCGCCAGTCAGCACATGCAACGGCACCAGCCGGATGCCCAGCATCTCGGCGTCGTGCGGTTGCAGCCGCGCCCCAGTGTCCGTCACCACCACAACCGGCATGAGTCACCGAACCCCGAGCTCGGGCAGCACGGTCCGCAGCGCGTTGATCATCAATTCGGCAACGCGCTCATGCGCGACAAAGTTCCAGTGGATTCCGTCGGGGTTCCCGCGGCCCGAGAAGATCTCCTCGCCGACGGCTTCCTTCAGATCCACCACCGGCATCTTGTGTTCCGACGCCCAGGTCTGGATGGCGGACGCGGTGGCTTCCCTGCCCGAGTGCACGCGGCCATATGACTCGGCGATGTGCACCGACGGCAACGAGGCGATCATGGGCAGTCCGGGACGGTTGAAATCCAGTGCGCCGCGAGTCTTTTCAAGGTATTCCACGGTGAGCTTGGGGGGCAGTGCCACCCGCGCGATGGGCGAAAGCCGGGGCTGCAACCAGCCGTACCCGTCGCGGATCCAGCTGCGCAATCTCGGCGGACGAATCAGCCTGATCGACTCCCGCAACGCCGTCGGAAGCGGCGAAGGCAGCGAATCCATGCCGCTCGTCGCGAAGATGACGGCTCCGGCGTGCGGTACCGCTGCCCACGCCCGCGGGTCCTGGATGGCCGCCCACCACACGTCCCGACAGGTCCAGCCGATTCGGGCGATCAGTTCGACATCCCAACCGAGATGCTGCCCAACGATATTGGGCCAAATCCTGGGGTCGTCGGCGGGCAGACCGCCGGTTGGCCCGTAGTAGGACAACGAGTCCGCAAAGATCAGCAGCTTCTTGCGCTCTGAGCCTCCCTCAGAGGACGTCATTGGTCACCTGCGCCGAGGCGTTCCAGACATCCAGGCGCCACCGGATGTCATTGAATCCGGCACCGTCCGCCGAATGTCCGCCCAGCTGAACCCAGCTCGCATTGCCCATCCCGCCGAGCACCGGCCAGTTGCTGACATCCAGACGCAGCAGGGCGGCAGTGAGCGCGGCGATCAGACCGCCGTGGGCAACAAGGACCACCGGGTGATCGCGCTCATCGGTTCCCCATTCCGTCACCGAGTCAACGAGTTCGGCGACGAGGGGCACGCTGCGATTAGCGACGTCGATGCGGCTCTCTCCGCCATGAGGCGCCAGCGTCGCATCATCGCGCCAGGCGGCCCGGGCGCCGGGGGCAATGGCGTCGACCTCGTGATGGGTCAACCCCTGCCAATCGCCGAGATGGGTCTCCCGCAGCCGCTCATCGACCGACACCCCGACGTGGCAGCGATCCGCCAGCGCCGTCGCGGTGTCATATGCCCGCTGCAGATCCGAGGACACAATCACCAGTGGCAGCCGCTTGGCCAGCACTTCGGCGGCCGCGACCGCCTGCGCCCGGCCCAGATCCGACAGTCCGGTGTCCAGCTGTCCCTGCATCCGGCTGTCGGCGTTGAAGGTCGTCTGCCCATGCCGCAGCAGCACCAACCGACGGATCATGCGCCGTCCTCCGTGTCGGCCGGGGCATCGACCGGCGCAGCGTCCAGATCCACCGGAATGGTCGGGCAGTCACGCCAAAGCCGTTCCAGCGCATAGTAATTACGCTCGTCTTCGTGCTGGACGTGGACAACCACGTCCACGTAGTCCAGGAGCGTCCAGCGTCCCTCGCGGCCGCCTTCGCGGCGCACCGGCTTGTGACCGCCCCGGCGCAGCTGCTCTTCCACCGCGTCGACAATGGCGTTCACCTGGCGCTCGTTAGAGGCCGAGGCGATCACGAAGCAGTCGGTGATGACCAGCTGTTCGGAGACGTCGATGACGACGACATCGGTGGCGAGCTTGGCTGCGGCTGCCTGTGCGGCCAGCGTCGCTAGCTCGACGGCATCTGCGGTGGCGGTCATGCGGCGTCCCCTCGGTTCTGACTGTAAAGCTGATGTTTTGCGACGTACTGCACGACCCCGTCCGGTACCAGGTACCAAATCGGCCGCTCCTGGCCCGCCCGAATCCGGCAGTCGGTCGACGAGATGGCGAGCGCGGGCACTTCGACAAGCGAGAGCCCGTCGGGAGGCAGCTCGGCATGGGCGATGTGATCGGAACTCAGTTCGTATCCGGGTCGGCTGACCCCTATGAACTTGGCCAAGGTGAACAGCTGCTCCCAGTTCTCCCACGACAGGATCGAGGCCAGCGCGTCTGCGCCGGTAATGAAGTACAGGTCCGCGTCGGGATGCGCGTCGCGTAGGTCGACGAGGGTGTCGACGGTGTAGGTCGCCCCGCCACGGTCAATATCGGCCCGGCTAACGGTGAACCGCGGATTTGATGCGGTCGCGATGACGGTCATCAGGTACCGATGCTCGGCGGGGCTGACCTTGCGCCCCTGCTTCTGCCACGGCTCTCCCGTCGGGACGAAAATGACCTCGTCGAGTTCAAACCGGTCGGCAACCTCGCTGGCGGCAACCAAGTGACCATTGTGGATGGGGTCGAACGTCCCGCCCATCACGCCAAGTCGGCGGCGCTGCGCTGAACCGCTTGCGCGAAGAGTGTCAGGGACAGATTGCACGAATTGCCAGCTTACTGGAGTGATGACCGGCGCTAGACGGGCAGCAGGTTGTCGATCACCGTGGCCAGCTGTTTCGCCGATCGGCATTCGTGCATGGTGATGGCGTCCTGGTACCGGGTGGCGGCCGAATCACCGGTTCCCCAGTGGTTCTTGGGCTCGGGATTGAGCCAGTGCGCGTGCCTGCTGGAGGACACCATCGAGGTGAGCACCTCGATGGCAGGATTGCGGTAGTTGGTGCGTGCGTCACCCAGGATGAGCAGCGCACTACGGGGGGAAAGGACCGTCGGGAACTTCTCGACGAACGTCTTGAACGCGTGCCCGTAGTCGCTGTGTCCGTCGCCGGTGAACACCTCCGCCTCCCGGGTGATCCGCACGATGGCCTCGGCAAGATCGGTGTCGGGCGTGAACAGGTGGGTCACCTCGTCGGTGCTGTCGATGAACGCGAAGACACGCACCCGCGAGAATTGCTGACGCAGTGCGTGCACCAGCAGCAACGTGAAATGCGAGAACCCTGCCACCGATCCCGACACATCACAGAGCACCACCAGCTCGGGGCGGGCCGGACGGGGCTTCTTCTGTACGACGTCGATGGGCACACCTCCGGTGGACATGGACTTACGCAGGGTGCGGCGCAGATCGATCTGACCGGTGTGGGCACGGCGGCGCCGGGCCGCCAGACGGCTGGCCAACATTCGCGCCAACGGGTGCACCACCCGTTGCATGTTGCGCAACTGCTCCCCCGAAGCTCGCAGGAACTCCACGTTCTCGGCCAATTGCGGCACACCGTACGCGGTCACGCGTTCGCGCCCCAGCTGTTCGGCCGTGCGGCGTTTGGTCTCCGCCTCGACGAGCTGGCGCACCTTCGAGATGCGCTGTTTGGCAATCGCTTTCGCGACGGCCTGGTCCGTTGGTGACGCATCGTCGCCACCGCCGAGCAGGCCCATCAGCAGTTTGGCCTCGATCTGGTCCAGGGACAGCGATTTCATGGCCTGGTAGGCCGAGTAGGAGGTTCCCCGGGTGGAGTTGTACTTCCCGTATGCCTCCACGATCTGCGCGATCAACGAATTCAGGGGCAGATCTCCGGCGTCGGAGGCAAGCAGGTCTATCAGCTGCTCACGCACCTGCTCGATATCCTCGATATCAAGGGCTGTCGATTCCTCGTCGACTTCGACGAAACGGGCGCCCAGCGCGGGCGGGAACCACAGGTCGAACAGCACGTCGAAGGTCGGCCGATGATCGGCGCGACGCAAGACCGCGCAAGCCAGACCTTCACGAAGTTCGGTGCGGCTCTGCAGCCCCAGCACCGTCATCACTCGACCCGCGTCCACCGTCTCCGACGGACCCACCGAGATGCCCTGTTCGCGTAGTGCTTCCACGAAACCCACCAGATGGCCTGGCAGACCATGCGGCGCCAGGGGCAGGGTCGGCTTGGGAGGCTTACGCGCGGGCATTAGTTCAGCCTCAGCTCTCCTGCGGCCCGCTGCTGGTCGGAGTGATGTTTGAGGATCACGCCAAGTGTCGACGCGATGACGGCGTCGTCGAGAGTATCCAGGCCCAGCGCCAAAATGGTGCGCCCCCAGTCGATGGTCTCGGCGACCGAGGGAACCTTCTTGAGCTGCATGTTGCGCAGCACTCCGATGATGCGCACCAGCTCCTCTGCGAGGGCGGCGGGCAGCTCCGGCACCCGTTTGAGCAGAATGCGCCGTTCCAGCTCGGCATCGGGGAAATCGATGTGCAGGAACAAGCAGCGCCGCTTGAGCGCCTCGGACAGCTCACGGGTGGCGTTGGAGGTCAGGAGAACGAACGGCTTGCGGCTCGCCTGGATGGTGCCCAGCTCGGGGACGGTGACCGCGAAATCACTGAGCACCTCCAGCAGCAGGCCCTCGATCTCGATATCGGCCTTATCGGTCTCGTCGATGAGCAGAACCGTCGGATCCTCGCGGCGGATCGCGGTGAGCAGCGGTCGCGACAGCAGAAATTCCTCGGCGAAGACGTCGGTCTTGGTCTCGTCCCAGTTGCCCGACCCGGCCTGGATACGCAAGATCTGCTTGGCGTGGTTCCACTCGTACAGCGCACGCGCCTCGTCAACACCTTCATAGCACTGCAGACGCACCAGGCCCGAGCCCGTGGTTTGTGCTACCGCCCTGGCCAATTCGGTCTTACCGACGCCCGCAGGACCTTCCACCAGTAGCGGCTTGCCCAGCCGATCGGCAAGAAATACCGCTGTCGCCGTGGCGGTGTCAGCGAGGTATCCGGTCTCGGCCAGCCGGGCGATGACGTCATCGATGCTCGTGAACATCGGCGCGGTCTCGGTTCGGTCCACTCGTTCTCCAGGTGTTAGGCGGGACGGATCTGACCGTCTCCGAAGACGATCCACTTGGTTGTGGTCAGTTCGGGCAGCCCCATGGGGCCGCGGGCGTGCAGCTTCTGTGTCGAGATGCCGATCTCCGCGCCGAAGCCGAACTGCTCGCCGTCGGTGAACGCGGTGGAGGCGTTGACCATCACGGCCGCACTGTCCACACGATCGGTAAATTCCTGGGCTGCACCAAGATTCGCAGTAACGATGGCATCGGTGTGCCCACTGGAGTACTGCTCGATGTGGCGAACTGCGGCGTCGAGATCGTCGACGACGGCGGCCGCGATATCCAATGACAGGTATTCGGTGCCGAAGTCCGCCTCGGTCAGCGGAACAACGCCGGGCACTGCCAGGTCACCGTGCACGGTGACCCCGGCGGCCTGCAGCGCGCCGATGAGCCGCGGCACCGCGGCCTCCGCGATCTCACGGTCGATGAGGAGCGTCTCGGCGGCATTGCACACGCTCGGGCGACGGGTCTTGGAGTTCAACAGGATCCGCTCGGCCAGCTCGAGGTCGGCATCGGCATGCACATACACATGACAATTGCCGACCCCGGTTTCGATGGTAGGCACCTGCGCGTCGCGGACCACGGCGTCGATGAGGCCGGCGCCGCCACGCGGAATCACGACATCGACGAGGCCGCGCGCCTGGATGAGATGGGTCACCGTCACCCGGTCCTGGCTGTCGAGCAGCTGGACGGCATCGGCGGGCAGCCCGCTGGCGAGCAGCGATTCACGCAGCACCCGCACGAGTTCGGTATTGGAGGTTGCAGCCGACGAGCTGCCGCGCAGCAGCACCGCGTTGCCCGACTTGAGAGTCAACCCGAATGCGTCGACCGTGACGTTCGGCCGCCCCTCGTACACCATGCCGACCACGCCGAGCGGCACCCTGAGCTGACGCAACCGCAGTCCGTTGGGCCGGGTTGAGCCGCGCAATACCTCCCCGACGGGGTCCGGCAGACCTGCGACCTGACGCAGTCCATCAGCTATCCCGGCGATCCGGCGCGCGTCCAGCGCAAGACGATCGAGCATGGCCACACCGATACCGGCGTCTCGGGCTCGCTGCAGGTCATCGGAGTTGGCCGTGATGATCGAATCGGTGGCGGCGACAATCGCATCGGCCGCCGCGCGAAGCGCGATGTTCTTCGTGTCGGCGGTGAGCCGGGCCAGATCGCGGGCCGCGACCCGCGCCCGCCGGGCGGCATCATGAACGTCTGCGCGCAGATCTGCGGCGGCACCGGAGACGTCCGCCGTGGGTGCGGCCAACTCGTTGGTTGAAACGCTCATCGTGTCAGGGTATCCGGGTGCCCGAAATGTAGCTGCGCCAGGACTAGCCTAGGCGGGTGACCGAGTTAGCCACAGTATGTGTCCTCGGCAGCGTCAACATGGATTTGACGTTGCGGGTGGAGGAGCTGCCCGCCCCAGGTGCGACGGTGCTGGCGACGTCGGCCCTGCCCTCGCCTGGAGGCAAGGGCGCCAATCAGGCCGTCGCCGCAGCGCGTGCGGGCACCTCGGTGCAGTTCATCGGAGCGGTGGGATCCGATGGCGCCGCACCGATGCTGCGATCTCACTTGGCAGACAACAACATTGGCCTCGACGGACTCGTCGAGGTGGACGGGCCCAGTGGAATGGCCACCATCACCGTGGACGATTCCGGCGAGAACTCCATCGTGGTGGCTCCCGGCGCCAACAGTGCCTTCACCTTGGACGAGAAGGTGCACAAGGACATCATCTGCTCGCACGATGTGTTGCTGTGCCAGTTGGAGATCCCGGTTCCGGTCGCTCTGGTAGCGGCGCGGTGGGCCGCCGAGGCCGGTAAGCAATTCGTACTCAACGCTTCCCCGGGACCCGAGCGCTCACCCGACCTGGCGGAGCTGGCCTTTCGCGCGAGCGTGGTCATCGTGAACGAGACCGAGGCCAAATCCTGGTTGTATCCGTCGCGGCACCTGGTGACCACGCTGGGCGACGAGGGATCGCGTTACCGCAGCCCTCACGGGGAGATCACGGTTCCGTCGTATCCAGTGCGGCCGATCGACACCACCGGCGCCGGTGATGTGTTCGCCGGCGTGCTGGCGGCGTGGTGGCCGTACGGAGCCGAGACGGCACTGCGGCGGGCGAATGTGGCCGGTGCGCTCGCCACACTGCGCACAGGCGCCGGGAACTGTGCTCCGTCGGCGGCCAGGATCGAGCTGTCGCTCAAGGGGGCCTGAGTCAGCGGACCGTCAGGACCGGGTTGCAGTACCGCCAGGCATCACGCTCGTAGGTCAGGTACCAATCGGACGTGGTGGTCTTGGGCGAATCGTTGCCCCACACCGACGACGTGGTCACCGTGGCCGTCGCGTTCTTGGCCTCGATGACATTGACCTTGTCGATGTTGGTGACCGTCAGATGCGCGTTCTCCCGTACTACCTGCACCGAGGCCTGCCGGAAGGCGGCGGCGTCCTTGCGTTTGGCGGCGTCAAGCAGCCTGTCCAGCGTTTCCTGGGTGAGTTTGGGGAACTTGGCATACAGATCCGAGGGCTTGACGAAGTCGTCCCATGTCGGGATCCGCGACTCGTTGTTCGCCAGTTCGCGGTCGCGATACTTATCGCAGGTCAGGTCGCCGATCTTGTTGGTGTCGACATCGTTGTATGCCTTTTCCCAGGCCCGCACATGTTCTGTCACCGCGTCACGGTTGGGCGCCGCACCCGCACCGGGCGCCCCGAGTGTGGCCAGCGTGGCGAGCGCTGCGACGACTGCGAACGCTCGCTTCACGGTTCCCTCCCCTGGTTGGCAGTGCTTTATCACGTTATCGCCGCAGGACACCGTCCGTTACGTTCGGGCTAGGCCCCGCCGCCCGGCGGCGCGCAGTCCAGCCACTTTCCGTCTTCCTTGACGTACTTGACGGTCTGCTTCTCCTCCGAGGGGGTCTTGTTCCCCGACGTGGTGGTGATCGTGATATCCGCTGTGGCCTGGTCACCCTTGATTTCGATGTTCTGCACATCGGTGACCTTGACGGTGATGAGCGATTTCAGCAGATTGCGCATCGCCGTCTGGTACGCCTGCTCGTCCTGAGCGACAAGACTGTCGACCACAGCATTGATGACGTCTTGCGGCACCGTGGGGAACTTCTGGGCCAACAACCCCCGCAGCGCGTCACCGGCGCCTGGCACCGTGGCGATCTCGGGCGGCGCGATTTCACTCATCGGTGGAATGGGCGGTCCGCTCTGGGCGGTGGCATCCCGATACTTCGCACACTTGGTCTCGGCCAGCTTCGCGAAATCAAAGCTCGAGGTGTACGTGTTCTGCTTCTCGATCAGGGCCTTGATCTGTTTCTCGTCGCGCGCCGTCGCGAGCGCCTCAGCGTTGGGCTGACCGTCACCCTCCACGGTTTGCGTGCAACCCACCCCACCGAACAGCAGCGCCCCCAGCAGCACCGCCCCGGCCCATCTCCGGCAAACCATGACAACCCTCGCTCGTATCGACCACTCGTCTCCGAGCTAATTTCTATCAGTCCAGATCAGCTCGTGCACCCTGACCGAGCAAACCTACCAGCCAACAGGCGTGCGGAGATCGCGCTCGTGATGGCGCCGCCAGCCGCCAGATCCGTTAGGCCCCGGCGCCGGTCAGGGCCTCCAGCAGCGGCTCATCGTTGCCGATCGCAGTTTCAGTTTGCGTGGCTTCGGGCGTGCAGTCCTTCCAGACGCCGTCCTCGCGCACGAACTTTCGCGGCTCGTTTCCACGTCCGCCGGTGTTGCGAAACGCGATGGTCCCGTTGGCCGTATCGCCGGTCACCGTCACCTTGCTGACCTTGAAGGTCAGGTGCGCGAAGGTTTCCACCCAGAAACGATGCCACGCCGACGACAACGCGTCCTGGTCTTGGTTGTCCACGGCGGTCACGAAGTCCTCAACGGCAGCGTTTGAAGCCAGGGGAAACACCTCGCGAACCTTCGCACGCAGCTTCTTCAGGTTCGCGCCCTCCAAACGGCTGACCTCGGGCGGGGAGAACGACTGCCCCCAATCCGATTCGATCTTGTCCCGAACGTCACCGCAGAAGAACGACGCGTACTGCACGGCGTCCACAGCCTGCAGCGCCGACAGCCGTCCCGCGGTGACATCCCGGATCTCGGCCTCATCTGCCCCGGTGGCGCTTGCGACAGCGGTCTGCGCAAGCAGCCCGATGGCCACGAAAAGCGCTGCCAACCAAGCGAAGACATTCTTTGACACGGTCATTCTCCTTCGATCCAGATTTTCATCGTCGCTATCCCGTTGCACGCACGTCACCGATGTCACCGAGAAGTCCTTGGGGCGCTTCACCCTTCAGGGAGGGCGCCGCGGAATCGGATGCGGCCGGAGGAGCCGTGCAGTCCGTCCAGTCGCCGCTCTCGCGGAGGAACTGCCATTGGACAGTGCCCGACGCCTTGCCCAGTGTGGCCTGCACGGTCACATCGGCCTGGTCACCGGTGACCTGCACCTGCCGCACTCGATATGAGTAGTGGGAGAACTCCTCCCGCAGAATCCCGAGCCACGCCTGGTGATACGCATCCCGATCACCTTCGGTGGCGGCATTGACGAAATCCTGGATCGCGATAGCCGACACCGTGGGGAAGTTCTTGCGCAGCACCGAAGTCAGTCGCTTCGGATTGGCTCCCTCAAGATCCTCGAAGGGCGGCGGCGTGATGTTGCGCTGCACCCACGCCTCGTAGGCATCGCGATACTCAGCACAGAAGTTCTGTGCATAGGCAGTGGGATCGAGCGCCCGCAGTGCGGTCAGCTCGGCGGCAACCACCTGCCGGATCTGGCTTTCGTCGGTAGATGTCGCCGCGGCGACGGCTGACGATGTCACCGCCCCCAACGCAATCACCACCGCACTCACGAGCCCGGTCAACCGCCCTGCCATCGATACCCCTCCGTGCCTGACCAGCGCAGAGCACACGCCGCGTCGAAATTGGGGAACCTACCCCAAGCTGTGAACCAGCTGACAATTTCTATCAGGCGCCGTTGCGATGCGCCACTCTTTCGAGCAAGGCACGAAGCGCTCAGGTGACGAGGTCGTCGGCATGCACCGCGGGGCGCCGCAGATCCTCGGGAAGCTCGCTGGTGGAACGGCCCAGCATGGTCGCCAATTCGGCGGCGTCATAGGCCACCACGCCACGACCGACCATGGCGCCCTCGGCATCGCGAAGTTCGACGACATCGCCGCCGTGGAAGCGCCCGGACACCTCGGTGATTCCGGCGGGCAGCAATGAACGGCGCGACGCCACCACCGCGCGCACGGCACCCGCGTCGAGGCTCAGCGAGCCGGTCGCCTCGGCCGCGTAGCGCACCCAGAACTTGCGGGCCGACATGCGTTGCGGTCGCGCGGCGAAGACAGTTCCGCAGGAGCCGTCCCCCAAGGCTGCCTCGGCCTCGGTTGCCGAGGCCAGCAGCACCGGGACACCGGCGTCCGCGGCCAACAGCGCCGACGAGAGTTTCGATGCCATTCCCCCGGTGCCGCGGGAACCACCCGGCCCGGCGATCACACCTTCCAGATCCTCCGGTCCACCGACCGCGGAAATGAAGCGTGCGTTTCCCTTTCGGGGGTCAGAGTCGTAGAGCCCATCGATGTCGGAAAGCAACACCAGTGCATCGGCACCCACGAGATGAGCGACGAGCGCCGACAGGCGGTCGTTATCTCCGAAGCGAATCTCGTTGGTGGCCACGGTGTCGTTCTCGTTCACGACGGCCACCGCGTGCAGTGCCCGTAGCCTGTCGAGAGTGCGCTGGGCGTTGGTGTGATGCACGCGCATGGAGATGTCGTGGGCAGTCAACAGCACCTGGCCCACGGTGCGTTGATAGCGCGCGAAGGCTGCGCTCCAGGCACTGATGAGCGCAACCTGGCCTGCGCTGGCGGCCGCCTGCTTGGTCGCCAAATCCGTGGGGCGCTTGGTCAATCCGAGCGGAACCATGCCGGCCGCGATCGCTCCCGACGACACGATCACCACATCGGACCCGGCCTTCATCCGGCCCTCGATGGCCTCGACGAGGTACTCCATCCGGTCGGCACTGAATGTTCCGGTCGCATCAGTGAGGGCAGCGGTGCCGACCTTCACAACGACGGTGCGTGCCGCCTGAATTGCGTGGCGTGCCTGCGCACCCGTGTTCACTCCGGCTCCACCTGCCCGCGGCGCACCCGCCGGGCCTGGCGACGCTCGGACGCACCCACTCGATCGACCTTGTCGATACGTGAATCGGTGCCGCGCCCGCTGAGGGTCACATCGACACCCGCCGGAGTCTGCGGTTCCCAATCGAAAGTCATATCGCCGATGGTGACCGCGCAGCCGGGTTGTGCACCCAGCTTGAGCAGCTGATCTTCGACACCGAGGCGTGCCAGCCGGTCGCCGAGATAGCCCACGGCCTCGTCGTTTTCGAAGTTGGTCTGGCGAATCCAGCGTTCGGGGCGCACTCCGCGCACCACGAATCCACCGGGGTTCTCCGCGTCGGGGATCACGGTGAAGCCACTCTCGTCGACCGGGATAGGCCGAATCACCGCGCGGGTCTTCACCTGTGCGGGCTGTGCTGCGCGGGCCGCCTGGATCATCTCCCACAGCGCGAAGGTCAACGGCCGTAACCCATCCCGGGTCAGCGTCGACACCTTGAAGACCGGCCAGCCGCGCTTGGAGACCTCTTCGGTGACAAAGTCGGCAAGCTCGGCGGCCTCGGGCACGTCGACCTTGTTGAGCACCACCGCACGAGGCCGGTCGGCCAGATCACCCAACACAGAATCAGCTTGCAACGTCGGTTGATACCGCGCCAACTCATTTTCCAGGGCGTCGATATCGGAAACGGGGTCGCGGCCGGGTTCCAGCGTCGCGCAGTCGACAACGTGGACCAGCACCGCGCAGCGCTCGATATGCCGCAGAAACTCCAGACCCAACCCGCGCCCGTCGGCCGCACCGGGGATCAGACCGGGGACATCGGCCATCACAAAGGAGTGCTCTCCGGTGGTCACCACGCCCAGGTTGGGTACCAATGTCGTGAACGGATAGTCGGCGATCTTCGGCTTTGCGGCCGAAAGCACCGAGACCAGAGACGATTTACCTGCCGACGGGAACCCGACCAGCCCAACATCGGCGACGGTTTTCAGTTCCAGGGTGAGGTCGGCTTCGGCTCCGGCCTCACCGAGCAAGGCGAATCCGGGGGCCTTACGGGCACGAGACGCCAACGCGGCATTACCCAGTCCGCCCCGGCCACCGGCGGCGGCGTCGAAACGCGTACCGGCGCCGACCAAGTCGGCAAGGATCCGGCCGTCTCCGTCGAGCACGACGGTGCCGTCGGGCACCCTGAGAATCAGGTCGTCACCGTTGGAACCGCTGCGATGGCCACCCATGCCCTGCGTACCGTTGGGTGCCTGCAGGTAGGGATGGAAGTGGAAGTCCAGCAAGGTATGCACCTGCGGGTCCACTTCGAGAATCACGCTGCCGCCACGACCGCCATTGCCGCCATCGGGGCCGCCGAGTGGTTTGAACTTCTCGCGATGCACCGAAGCGCAGCCATGACCGCCGGTACCTGCCTTGGCATGGATGACAACACGGTCAACAAAACGAGGCATTAAGCCTCCTTCACACTGTTCTGTGCTCGGTCACACCGAACACAGAACACCAATTAAGCGTCGACCGGGAGGATGTTGACGACCCGGCGACCACGGCGAGCGCCGAACTCGACGGTGCCCGCGGAGGTCGCGAACAGAGTGTCGTCGCCGCCACGCCCGACGTTCACGCCGGGGTGGAAGTGAGTGCCGCGCTGACGGACCAGGATCTCGCCGGCCTTGACGAGCTGGCCACCGAACCGCTTGACGCCGAGCCGCTGCGCGGCGGAGTCACGACCGTTGCGCGAGCTAGACGCGCCCTTCTTGTGTGCCATGAAGTCAAATCCTCTACTTGATCCCGGTGACCTTGAGCACGGTCAACGGCTGACGGTGACCCTGCCGCTTGTGGTAGCCGGTCTTGTTCTTGAACTTGTGGATGCGAATCTTCGGACCCTTGGTGTGCTCGAGGATCTCCCCGGTCACTGCCACCTTGGCCAGCTTGTCTGCGTCAGTAGTGACGGTGGCACCGTCCACGACCAGAGCGACGGGCAGCTGCACCGAGGAGCCGGGCTCCGATTCGATCTTCTCGACCTTCAACACGTCACCGACGGCAACCTTGTACTGCTTGCCACCGGTCTTGACGATTGCGTACGTCGCCATCGTTGCGCTACCTCTGCTCTGCTCTTCGGACGCGCGCAACCAGGTCGGCTGGCGCATCTGGATCGTGGGTGGGCCCGCTCAGTTCTTCCGCTAGCCCGCATGCCGCGGGCCGGAAGCCTCGTGACAACTGCTCAAGGCTACGTGACCAGCGGGCAAAGGGTCAAACCGGCACCCCCCTGTTCGGCGATGCCGGAACCCCAATCGCACTCGCGCCGGGAGTGATCGGAAGTACACTCGCCTCACTGAGCCTGGACCACCGCAGATAACCGTACAGATCGGCGGGCGATCCTCGACGTGCGGAGGTACGGCGGTGCGAACGATTCGGTGCTTCCTTTCTGCCAGCGTGGCGATCCTGCTACCGGCGCTCGGCGTAATCGCCGCCCCGCCATCGGCGGCCGAATGCGTCAACGCCAACGGAACCACCCTGTGCGCGCAAGGTGATGTCCGCGGAGGCGGGAGTACTACGTCCTCGACGCCGTATGTCCCGTACCCCTGCGAGAACGACTGGTACTGCGACAACTGGGGAATGGACGTCATCCTCGGATCTAGTCACGACTCGCCGCCACCACCCACCATCAACCCGTCGCCACCGCCCGATTTCGGGCGTCCGGGTCGTCCAGGTGGCGGAGGCGGCATCGGTGGGCCACGCTGATCAATACCGTTCCAGCAGTGATCAATTCGAGTACAGAGGAGTGATGATGACAGCTTGGGCCACTCGCGGAATGGCCGGTGGACTGCTCGGTGTCGCCGCCGCGCTGGTACTGAACGGAGCCGTCACGGCCGCCGCCGATCCCCCGCCCAACTGCACGGCCGCGGATATGGCGGGTGTCGCGACAGGTGTCTCCGCCGCCACATCGACGTACCTGTTCACGCATCCGGAGGTGAACGACTTCTTTACGAGTCTCAAGGGCCAGCCCAAAGACCAGGTACGCGAGAAGGCCCGGCAGTACCTGGACGAGAATCCCCAGGTGAAGGCCGATCTACAGGAGATTCGCCGACCGCTTGGGGATTTCCGGGAACGCTGCAACTAGCAGCGGCCTAATGGTCGACCGGAGGCCCCGCGGCGCGCGCGGCCGACCGCCTCCGCCGGGGACGCGTGGGCGCCTTGGCGGGCGGTTCAGGGTCGGCGACCGGTGCTGCGGGCTCGTCTGACTCTTCGGCGGCAACCTCGGGCACGTTTTCGGCCTCGAATTCCGGCGTGACATCACCGTCGGCGGGCTCGGGTTCACCATTTGGGATATCCGGAGTCTCCGCGCTCTGGACAGCCTCGACAATCTCGTCGACCTCATCGATCGCGTCGTTGTCCAGCACGTCCTCGGCCGCGTCGCCGTCTTCCCCATCTTCGTGGTGGCCATTGGCGGCCGCCATCGCCCTGAACATCGGGTGTTCACCCTGCGGGTGGGGTGGGGTGCGGACGACCACCACTTCGGGCTCATCCGCCTTGCCCTTGCGGGAACGCTTGGTACGGCGGCCGGTTTCGGCCTTCTTGGTTCCCCCGGCTGCCGCGCCCGCGTTATCGACGGGGTCGACATGCAGCACGATGCCCCGGCCCGCGCAATGGGCACAGGTCGACGAGAACGCCTCAATCAGGCCCGTGCCGAGCTTCTTGCGGGTCAGCTG
The DNA here is from genome assembly GCA_002013415.1 of Mycobacterium sp. D16Q14. Classification (GTDB taxonomy): domain Bacteria; phylum Actinomycetota; class Actinomycetes; order Mycobacteriales; family Mycobacteriaceae; genus Mycobacterium. The sequence continues at coordinate 59,729 of MAEX01000022.1, read as the reverse complement.
CACCAGCCCCAGCGAGGTCACCTCGGATACCTGGTGGCGCGTGCGATCGCGTCCCAATGCCTCGGTGAGGCGCCGCAGCACCAGGTCCCGGTTGGATTCGAGCACCATGTCGATGAAGTCGATGACGACGATTCCGCCGACATCGCGCAGGCGCAACTGCCGGACGGTTTCCTCGGCGGCTTCCAGGTTGTTGCGGGTGACCGTCTCCTCCAGGTTGCCGCCGGCACCGGTGAACTTTCCGGTGTTGACGTCGACAACCGTCATGGCCTCGGTGCGATCGATGACCAGAGTGCCGCCGGAGGGCAGCCACACCTTGCGGTCAAGCGCCTTGGCCAACTGTTCGTCGATGCGATGTACCGCGAAGACGTCCGGACCGTCAGTCGGCTCATATCGATTGATGCGCGAAAGAAGATCGGGGGCAACGCTTTTCACATAATCGTCGATGGTGCCCCAGGCCACATCACCCTCGATGATGAGCGTGGAGAAGTCCTCGTTGAACAGGTCACGAACCACCTTGACCAGCACGTCGGGCTCCTCGTAGAGCGCCATGGCGGCCCCGGATGCCTTCGAGGTGAGTTCGGTGGAACGCTGCTCAATGTCCTGCCACTGCTCCTGCAGGCGCTGCACATCGGCACGAATGTCGTCTTCTCGCACACCTTCTGACGCGGTGCGAATGATGACACCGGCATCCGAGGGGACGATATCCCGCAGAATCTCTTTGAGACGCTGCCGCTCGGTGTCGGGGAGCTTGCGGCTGATTCCGGTCGACGACGCACCCGGCACGTACACCAGATAACGACCCGCCAGCGAGATCTGCGTGGTCAGTCGGGCACCCTTATGCCCCACCGGGTCCTTGCTGACCTGGACCAGGACGTAGTCGCCCGACTTGAGTGCCTGCTCGATCTTGCGGTTGGAGCCGCCAAGACCGGCAGCCTCCCAGTTGACCTCACCGGCATACAGCACACCGTTGCGACCACGACCGATGTCGACGAAGGCGGCCTCCATCGAAGGCAGCACGTTCTGCACGACACCGAGGTAGATGTTGCCCACCAGCGAGGCCGACGCGGCTGACGTCACGAAATGCTCGACGAGCACACCGTCCTCCAGGACGGCGATCTGCGTGTACCGGGCGCCCTCGTGCGGCGGTTCTGTACGGGTCTTGTCCCGAACCACCATCACCCGGTCGACGGCCTCACGCCGGGCCAAGAACTCCGCCTCGGTCAGGATCGGCGGGCGGCGCCGTCCGGCATCACGTCCGTCACGGCGGCGCTGACGCTTGGCCTCCAGACGGGTAGATCCGGAAATACCCTGAATCTCGTCGCCGCGCTCGGCGCGCTCAGCGCGTGGTTTGCGCTCGTGCACAACGGTGTTCGGCGGATCGTCATCCGAGGCGCTATCGCCGTCGTCACCAGTTCCGGCCTTGCGCCGGCGCCGGCGGCGCCGACGGCGGCTGGCACCCTCGGGCGTGTCGCCATCCTCAGCGTTCGACTCGTCACCCTCAGCGGCGGCGGAATCAGCGTCGGCGTCCTCGGCAGCATCCTCACCATCGGTGGCCTCGCCACCCTCGGTATCGGATTCCTCTGCATCGGCACCCGCCTGCTCGCCGCGACCGCGTCCGCGACCACGACGTCCCCGTCGCCTGCGACGCGCCGCGGGACGGTCACCGTCATCCTCGGCGTCTGAATCGTCCCCGTCGCCGGAGTCCTCATCGGGGTCCTCAGCGCTGTCCGTCACGACGGGCGCGGGGCGTTCCTGCGGCTCGGGAGCCTGTGGTGCCACGAAGAGCGGTCCGTAGTCATACGCGGTGGGTCCCGCGGCCGCGGGAGTCGGCACCGCGGCGGCCTCGATGATGGTCGGCTCCGCGACGAGGATGGGCCCGGTCGGCGGGGCGTCAGGGTCCTCGGCGACGACCTCGGCGACTACCTCGGCGGGCTCCTCGGCAACTACCGGCGCGGGGTCCTCACTCGCTGCCGGGGTGGCGGGCTCTGCCTCTCCGGCGAGCACTTCACGTACCTTCGCGGCGTCCTGCTTGTCGACATTCGAATGGGGGCTACGGGCGCGCCCATCCAGCTTGGACAGCGCGTCGAGTACGCGACGGGTGGAGGTCCCGAGGACACGCGCGAGGCTGTGCACCCGCAGCTTCTCGGGTAGTTCTCCCTGCTCAGCAGGGAGTTGCGGAGTGTCCGGCGCTAACGCGGCGGAGTCCCCTTCTGGAGTGCTGGTGTGTAGGTCTTCTGGTAGCTCATAGTCGGCCACTTATTCTCCTCAAGCCCCCGGGCGCGTCCTTCGGACGCGGCCACGCGAGGGCTTTCTCTCTATGTACCCGGGGATGTCCGGGTTTGTGGTGGTCTTGCTCCGAGCGATCCGTAGCTGCGATACCGCAGTTCCGAACCCACCCGGTGCCTGGCTGGAATGATGGCTTGACGTGCTGCAATGGTAATCGCGCTCGCCGTGTCGTCATTCGGGTTTCCGGCCGGCCCCTATTGGAGTCGAAGTGCCGTGGCCCACATTCAGTATCCCATACGAATCAGACGACGGGCACCAAGCCGTAAACCCGCGCGATCCGCAGGGCCGCAAAACCAAGCGAGTGTGCGGTTTACGTCGAGATTTCGTGGGAAATCGACGCGAACCGCACACTCGCGATGTCAGATCAGGTGGATTGGGTCAGAGGGCCGGGAACCAGAGCGCGATCTCGCGCACCGCCGATTCGGGCGAGTCGGATCCGTGCACCAGATTCTCCTGGGTTTCCAGGGCGAAATCACCGCGGATGCTGCCGGTCGCGGCCTTCTCGACGGGATCGGTGCCGCCGGCGAGCTGACGGAAGGCGGCGATAGCACGCGGCCCCTCCAGCACGGCCGCCACCACGGGCCCCGAGGTAATGAATTCCAACAGCGAGCCGAAGAACGGCTTCTCCTTGTGCTCGGCATAGTGCGCGCTTGCCAGCGACTCGTCGACATTCTTGAGCTCAAGGGCAGCCAGCGTCAGGCCCTTCCGCTCAATACGGTTCAGCACCTCACCGACAAGTCCCCGCCGCACACCATCGGGCTTGATCAAAACCAACGTCCGCTCAGTCACGGGCGACAGCCTACTGGTCGGTAGTACGCCCCTGCTGACCCGGCAGCTCACCGCGGCTCTGACGGTCACGGACCTGGTTGCGCATGTACCAGATCAGCAACCAGACACCGAGAAACAACAGCCCGACGAAGCCGATCGCGGCGTTCACCAAGAATCCCGCCACCAGGACCACCTGGAGTGCCAGATTGGCCCGGAGCGCCCACGACCGACCCTGCATGCCGGTGAGTAGGACCATCGCCACGGCGACCCCGATGAGGTACGTCAGCGATAACGGCGAGAGGCCGCCGCCCACCATCTTCACCACCGGGATGGCCAGCAGCACCACGATCGTCTCCAGGATCAGCGTGCCCGCCATCACCCCGCGAAAACCCCGCCAAGGATCTGGCAGAGCCGCACCGCCGGCGACATTCAGGTCCGCGCCGGGTTCGATTCCATCCTCCGGACTGCTCACTGCGGGTCCTTTCCGAACAGTGTCCGTGCGGCGCCCGCGGTGACAACCGATCCAGTGATCACGATGCCGGTACCCAAAAAGCCTTCCGCTCCGCCATCTTCGGCGGCCTCCTCCACCATTGCCGTGGCGGTTTCGATGGCGTCGAGCAAAGTGGGTGCGACGACGACACGGTCCTCGCCGAAGAACTCGAGGGCGATGGCCGCCAATGCGTCCGTCTCCAATGCGCGGGGCGAGCCGTTATGCGTCACCACGATCTCGTCGAATGCCGGCTCGAGCGCGGCGAGGATTCCGGCGACGTCCTTGTCCCCCATCACGCTGATGACACCGACCAGACGCCGGAAGTCGAACTCTGATTGCAGAGTGTCCGCTAACGCGGCGGCGCCATGGGGGTTGTGGGCGGCATCGAGGAAGACGGCGGGGGCGCTCCGGACGCGTTCCAGCCGCCCGGGAACGATCACCGACGCGAATCCCGCTCGTATCGCATCGATATCGAGCTGACGTTCGGCACCCGCACCAAAGAACGCCTCCACCGCGGCCAGCGCGACCGCCGCGTTATGGGCCTGATGCTCACCGTGCAGGGGCAGGAATATCTCCGGGTACACCCCGCCCAGCCCCTGCAGCTCGAGCACCTGGCCGCCGACCGCTACCTGACGGGACAGGACCGAGAACTCCGAACCTTCCCGTGCCACGGCCGCATCCGCTTCCACGGTTTGGCTCAGCAGCACCTCCATCGCCTCGGGGGCCTGCTGGGCGATGACGGCGACCGTATCGGGGCCTGCCTCACCGGTCATCTCATCAAGCTTGTGCCGCTTGATGATTCCGGCCTTTTCGTTGGCGATAGATGCGAGGTCCGGGCCCAGGAACTCCACATGATCGATACCTATCGGGGTGATCACGGCGACCGGAGCGTCGACGATGTTGGTGGCATCCCAACGCCCACCCAGCCCGACCTCCACCACGCCGATATCGACGGGTGCGTCCGCGAAGGCCACAAAGGCCATGGCGACCAGCACCTCGAACTTGCTCATCGCGGGCCCGCCCTGCTCCTGCGACCGCTTGTCCACCAACTCCACGAACGGTTCGATCTCGGAGTAGATCTCCACGTACTTCGCCGGCGAGATCGGTTGACCGTCAATGGCGATGCGCTCGACCGCCGACTGCAGGTGCGGGCTGGTAGTACGGCCGGTGCGCCGGTGCAGTGCCGTCAACAGCGCGTCGATCATCCGCGTCACCGAGGTCTTGCCGTTGGTACCGGCGACGTGGATGCACGGATACGCACGCTGGGGCGAACCCAGTAATTCCATCAACGCGATGATGCGGTCGGTCGACGGCTCGATCTTCGTTTCGGGCCAACGCTGGTCGAGCAGATACTCGATCTGCAACAGCGCCGCGATCTCGTCGGGCGACGGTTCCGGAAGCAATGACTCGCTCACGCCAGCCCCGCCAAACGGGCGGTGATCCGCTCGACCTCCTCGGTGGCCACCTGCTGGCGGGCACGAATCTTCTCGACCACAGCGTCAGGCGCCTTCGCCAGGAACGCGTCGTTGCCGAGTTTGCTTGTGGTGCCCTCGAGTTCCTTACGCGCGGCGGCGAGATCCTTCTCCAGCCGCCGGCGCTCCGCCTCAAGGTCGACGGTGCCTGAGGTGTCCACCTCGACGGTCACGGTGGCACCGGACAACCGCACCTCCACCGAGGCCGTCGGGCTGAAATCGTCCTCGGCGGGGGTCAGCCAGGCCAGCGATGTCACGGCGGCCAGCTGTCCCTCCAGGCCGGCCTCAGGGATACCCGCTAGACGGGCCGCGACCTTCTGCCGATCACCCAGACCCTGATCGCTGCGGAACCGCCGCACCTCGGTCACCAGCTTCTGCATATCGGCAATGCGCTGCACGGCAACGTCATAGGAGCCGTCCAGGGCAACACCGGAGCCTGTCGGCCAGGCCGCGATCACCACCGACTCCTGACCGGTGACCGTCTTCCACAGCACCTCGGTGACAAACGGGATCACCGGATGCAACAGCCGCAGCAGGGTGTCCAACACGGTCGCCAGCACAGTGCGGGTTCCCTCGGCGCGGTCGGTCATCTGAACCTTCGCCAACTCCAGGTACCAGTCGCAGAACTCGTCCCACGCGAAGTGATACAGCCCCTCGCAGGCAACGCTGAACTCGTAACGATCCAGCGCGGCATCCACCTCGGCCCGCACCTGCTCGAGGCGACCCAAGATCCAACGGTCGGCATCGGTGAGATCGTCGGCGGCGGGCAGCTCGCCCAGTACCGCTCCGTTGATCAGAGCGAATCGCGTGGCGTTGAACAGCTTTGTGGTGAAGTTGCGCGAGGCGCGCGCGGCGTCCTCCCCGACGGACAGATCACCACCGGGGCTGGCACCCCGGGCCAGGGTGAAGCGCAGTGCGTCGGCGCCGAAACCTTCCACCCAATCCAGTGGATCGATGCCGTTGCCCTTGGACTTGCTCATCTTCTGACCGAATTGATCGCGGATCAGGCCGTGCAGGAAGACGTTCTCGAAGGGCACCTTGCCGCCGTGTAGCGCGGGATCGCCGGACACGAAGGTGCCGAACATCATCATCCGCGCCACCCAGAAGAACAGGATGTCGTATCCGGTGACGAGAACGCTTGTGGGATAGAACTTCTCCAGTTCCGGAGTGGCGTCGGGCCACCCCATCGTGGAGAACGGCCACAGCGCCGACGAGAACCAGGTGTCGAGCACATCGGGGTCCTGCTCATAACCCTCGGGCGCCGTCTCGTCCGGTCCCAGACACACGATCTCGCCGTTTGGACCGTGCCAGATGGGGATGCGGTGGCCCCACCACAGCTGACGAGAGATACACCAGTCGTGCATGTCGTCAACCCAGGCGAACCAGCGCGGCTCCAAGCTGGCCGGGTGAATCACGGTGTCACCGTTACGGACCGCATCGCCCGCGGCCTTGGCCAGTGGCTCGACCTTGACCCACCACTGCATCGAAAGCCGTGGCTCGATGGGCTCACCCGAGCGCTCGGAGTGTCCGACGCTGTGCAGGTAGGGGCGCTTCTCGGCGACAATGCGACCCTGCTCGGCCAGCGCCTCACGCACCTTCACCCGCGCCTCGAACCGATCCATTCCGTCGAATTGCGTTCCGCTGTCTGCGATCCTGCCGTGGGTGTCCATAATGGTGGGCATCGGCAGGTTATGCCGCAGCCCGATCTCGAAGTCATTCGGGTCGTGGGCGGGAGTGACCTTGACGGCTCCGGTGCCGAATTCGGGGTCGACATGCGTGTCCGCGACGACCGGTATCGATCGGTCCTGGAACGGATGCGCCAGTTCGGTGCCAACGAGGTGCCGGTAGCGCTCGTCATCGGGATGCACCGCGATGGCGGTGTCACCCAACATCGTTTCCAGACGAGTCGTCGCGACCACCAGGTGCGGCTGGTTGTCGTCGAGGGAGCCGTACCGGAAGGAGACCAGCTCGCCCTCGATCTCCTTGTGGTTCACTTCGATATCGGACAACGCCGTTTGCAGCTCGGGTGACCAGTTGACCAGCCGTTCGGCACGGTAGATCAGCCCGGCGTCGAACAGCTTCTTGAAAATGGTGCGCACCGCGCGGGACAGACCCTCGTCCATGGTGAAACGGTCGCGGCTCCAGTCGACACCGTCGCCGAGGCGACGCATCTGTGCGCCGATGGTGCCGCCGGACTCGCGTTTCCAGTCCCACACCTTGTCGATGAACAGCTCGCGACCGAAGTCCTCTTTGGTCTTGCCGTCGACGGCCAGCTGCTTTTCCACCACGCTCTGGGTGGCGATACCGGCATGATCCATACCAGGTAACCACAGCACCTCATAGCCCTGCATCCGTTTGCGGCGGGTCAGTGCGTCCATGAGGGTGTGGTCGAGCGCATGGCCCATGTGCAGGCTGCCGGTGACGTTCGGGGGCGGCAGCACAATCGAGTAGCCAGGCTTGTCACTGGCGGGATCGGCGGTGAAGTATCCGGCGTCCACCCAGCCCTGATAGAGGTCCGCCTCTACCGCTCCCGGGTCCCATGAAGTGGGCAGGGAGCTGGCGGCGTTCGTATCAGGGCTTTGGGTCACCCATCAGATTCTAGGGTTGCCGGTCCACGGCTTTTCACGCGCCGAGCGTGACGCCACCGCACGATTGGGGGCCGCGCGCCACACCGAGGGCATATCCGTCAGACAAGGCGGGCCCTGATGCGACAAAACCACCCGGTCCGTGAGGCGCCGGGTGGTTTTGTTTTCTGCTGTGTGGCTACTTCTTGCCGCCGAGCAGCCCGCCGAGGATGCTGCCGAGGGCGTCGCTGCCGCCCTTGCTGCCGAGCACGCTGCCCAGGATGCTGCCGAGCGGGTTGTTCCCGCCCGAGGCAGCCCCGCCGCCGACGGCGCTTCCGAGGATGTTGCCCAGGATGTCACCGATACCGCCCCCACTGGCCGCGGGCGCCTCTGCGGGCGCGGCCTGCGCGCCACCGCCGGTGAGCTTCTTGGCGACGAAGGCCAGAACGATCGGGGCAAGGATCGGCAGCAGCTGCTTGATCAGGTCGCTGCTCCCCGCGCCCGCCCCGGCCAGCTTCGCGGCGACATCGTCGGCGTTGTTGTCGCCGAACAGCGAAGCGACAACCGCGTTGCCTGCGTTCTGATCGACATCCTCGACGTTCACTCCGCCGTCGAGAAGGGTGCTCGGGGCGCTGCTGACATTGGCCTGCAGATCAGCGGCCTTATCCGGGTCGTCGGCATTAGCCTGGAATCCGCCCACAAGCAGCGGCACCACGGACTTGATCGCCTTGTCGGCGGTCTCGCTGTCGACCCCAAGCTTCGCTGCGATCTGGTCGGTGGGAATCTCGTTGAACAGCTCGTCGAGTGTGGCCATGGGTCTCCTCCTAGATAACTGGGGTTTGGTAAACCTTAGCCAAGCAGATCAGCCCCGAGTGAACGAATGCCGAACATCACAACCTCAGACCCTTTACCCCTGTGGGGTCCACCCATAACGTCAAGCTATGAGCGGCCACATCGTCGTGGTTGGTGCCGGTATCGCCGGCCTGGCCACCGCAGTCGCGTTACAACAGTCAGGACGTGATGCCGTCGTTCTCGACGACCGGGACGGCACTTCCGCTGGCTACGCGATTACCTTGTGGCCCAATGCATTAGCGGCATGCGACGCTCTCGGTGTCGGCGACGATGTGCGTGATGCCAGCGCACGTGTGGAGGCCGGCATGGTGCGCTGGCACGACGGGCGAATACTGCGGGAACCGCCGAACGGACAACTCACCAAGGTAGTGGGCGAACCTGTCGCGGTCACCGAACGCAATCAACTCCTGGCGATTCTGGTCGCCCGGCTCGCACCGGGAACCGTGCGCTACGGCGCCCGAGTGAGCAACGTCCGAGATGGGCTGCACGGCACCTCCGTCGAGCTGTCCGACGGTGTGTCGCTCACCGCCGCCGCGGTCATCGGAGCGGACGGGATCGGATCGCTGGCCGCCCAGTATCTCAATGGACCGCTCTCGTTCCGATACTCCGGATATACCGCGTGGCGCGGGATATCCAACGTTGCGATTCCGGATGAGCTGGCCGGGGTCACCGTGGGACCGGGGATCGAATTCGGCCACCTGCCCATGTCTGGCGGCCGCACCTACTGGTTCGCCGGCGAGCGGTCCCACGAGGCACAACGCGCATCTGACGGCGAAATCGACTACTTGGCAAGGAAGTTCAGCGAGTGGGCGGAACCCATACCCGACCTGTTGAGCCAGAGCGACGAGTCATCGGTGCTCCGCGGCGATATCTACGACCGCGGACGTCTGCGCCGGATCACCGGCGGTCGGGTGGTACTGGTCGGTGACGCCGCGCATCCGATGCGGCCACACCTGGGCCAGGGCGGATGTCAGTCGCTCGAGGATGCCGCGGTACTGGGCGCCACGATATCCGAACGTTCCTCTCTGCCAAGCGCTTTCCGCGAGTACGCGCGCCGCCGAAAGCCCCGCACCCGGGTGGTGGTCCATCGAAGTCGCCAGATCGGGCACGCGACCTTTGCACGGCCTGCGGCGTTGGGCGGGCTGCTGGTACGCGCTTCGGGCCGACTACCGGCCTCGTTGTTCTGGCGGCAGCTCCGGGGCATTGCCGGATACGACGCGTGCGACATAGCGGTTCACCCCTAGGATCTCCTCGTGTCCCTTCCCGGGCCGGAGCCCGCGCCCAGCGCCAGTCTCAAGGACTTCTGCATCGACGCGATACTGCCGGTGCCCGTGGCCAAGTTCTGGGCCTCGGCCATCGGCGGCGAGATCGATATCGACGAGGCCGGCGAGGCCCTGATCCGGCGCGGCAAGGGTGTCGACATCTGGGTCAATCGCGTCCCGGAGGCCAAGTCCGTCAAGAACCGTGTGCACTTCGACCTCTATGCGCGTACCCCAGAGGACCTCACCGCGCTGGGCGCGACGGTACTGACAGCCGAACCTGATTGGGTCGTGATGGCCGACGTCGAGGGCAACGAGTTTTGCGCGTTCCTCGATCCCCATCTCGAAAGCGACACGCCCGCAAGCCTCTTCGCAGTGTGCACCGATAGCGATAGACCGGTGGAAATCGCCCGGTGGTGGCAGGGTCTCGTCGGCGGCACACTTACTCGCGGCCCCGACGGCACCCTGCGGTGGCTGCGCGATGGCGCCGGATGGGGTGACCTGATCTGGAAATTCGTCCGGGTTGGCGACGAGCGCGTGGTGAAGAACCGCTGGCACTGGGATGTGCGCGCCGACGCCGCCGAATTGGTACACGACGGTGCCCGCGCACTCCGCGGCCCCGATACCGATATCCGCTGGACCGTGCTGACCGACCCAGACGGAAACGAGTTCTGCGCCTTCGGCTAGGCCGCGTGCCCGCCTTCGGCGACACGCGCTTGACGGGGTGTCGCCAGGGCCGCCGCGATGGCCGTCGTCAGGGGAACCGAGAGCACCAGTGCGATACCGCCCACCGCGGACCGGGCGATCTCGATCGCCACACCTTCGCTTGTCAGCACGTCACCGAGGGAGCGGTTGGCGACGCTGAACAGCAGCATGAGCGGTAGCGAGTTCCCCGCGTACGCCAGCACGAGCGTGTAGACCGTGCTGGCGATGTGATCGCGCCCTACCCGCATGGCGCCCAGGAACACGTCCTTACGCGTGGAGCCATCGCCCAGCTCTGCCAGTTCGAACACCGTTGACGCCTGCGTGACGGTCACATCGTTGAGAACACCGAGCGATCCGATGATGAACCCGGCCAGCAGCAGCCCGGATATCGACACTCCCCCCATGTACGCGGCGACTTCATTGTTCTGCTCGTCGGACAGGCCCGTCAGGTGCGTCACCTCGATGACCGCCCAGGACAGTCCCGCGGCGAAAAGCATCGCCGTGAGCGTGCCCAGCAGCGCCGCGCTGGTGCGCATGCTGACCCCGTGGGCAAGGTAGATGACGACGAACAGGATCGTGGCCGACGCGATCAGTGCCAGCGGTAGCGCGGGGCCGCCGTCGCGTAGTGCCGGAAGCAGGAAGACCGCCAGCACCAGGAAGGCCACCAAAATACCCACTAGTGCACGCAATCCACGCCAGCGCGCCACCAGACAGATGACTATCGCGAACGCCGCGGCGACCGCGACCAACGGCCAGGTGCGTTCGTAGTCGTAGAAGCTGTAGGTGGTGGCGCCCTGCGTATCGACCTGTCTGGTGATCCGGATGTGTTCTCCGGCAGCGAGAGTCGGTTGCCCGCCACCGGAAGTGAACTCCAGCTGAGTCTTGGCCCCCGAGTTGGGGCCGGAGGTAATGGCGATGAGGTCAAGCGCACAGGACGATTCGGGGGTCTGCCCCGCCGCGGGATCGGCGGTGAGCACCTGCCCGGTCGACGGGCTGCCGCATTCGCCGAGGCGCGTCGACAGCACCGTGCCCGACTCCGTGGTTACCGCGCCACCGTGGGCGTTTTGGTACGGCAGCGGAATGTCCGCGGTGCGGTGCTCGGGCCACAACGTCACCAGCCCGATAAGGACAGCGACCCCCATCGCGGCGAGCAGACCCACCACGATCCGGGCGGCGTTGGATCCAAGAGGTGCCGGACCCGTCGGCATCGCGTGGGAATGACTATGAGAATGCGACACGCCTGTCAGGGTAGAGGTGGCAAGGCGTTCAGATCCGCCTCTGTGTTCACGTTCACGACCCATGTCGGGTCGGATATCGAAATTCGTTGCGCACCAACGCGCTCAATCAGTGCGCCGATCCGACGTTCCCCCGCTGAGGTCAACTCATCAATGGCTTCGCATAGGCCTACGTCATAGAGTGCGGCCAGGTAGTGATCCCGGCCGGCGACGTTGGCCAAGACGATGCGGCCGCTGCTGGTCGCGAGTTCCTCGATAAGTGCCGCACAGGCCAGGGGCATGTCGACGGCGCAGACGAAGGCTCTGCCAGCCCCCCGGTCCCCGGCGGCCCGTAGCCCCTGCCCCAGCGCCACCAGTGGCCCCTGGCCGGGTTCACGGTCATCCACGATGACCGCCTGCAGATCCCCGATGTCCTGCCCGGGCGCGCGCACCACGATCACCGGTGCGCACCGTGAGCTCGCCGTCCGCACCATGCGTTGGACCAATGTCTGCCCGCCCCAGCGGATGGCCGCCTTATCGCGCCCCATGCGGCGCGACGCACCGCCGGTGAGCACGACTGCCGCGAGTTGGTCCATGAAAGAAAGGTACGCACAGAAACCACACAAGCCACCAAGGGGAACGTCATCGCCCCTGGTGGCTTGTCTGAGGTAGAGCCGTGGTTCTCGGGTCTAGCCGCGCCGTCCGCAGACGGGCCATGCGCCGATACCCTGCCGGGCCAGCACGTTCTCGGCGATCCGGATCTGCTCCTCGCGCGAGGCAAGGTGCGGGGAGCCGGAGCCGCCGTTGGAGCGCCAGGTGCCCATGTTGAACTGCAGACCGCCGTAATAGCCGTTTCCGGTGTTGATTCCCCAGTTGCCACCGGACTCGCAGTTCGCGATGGCATCCCAGTTGACCGGATCCGCACTCGCTGTTCCAGCCAGCGCCATCGGAGCCGCGACAAGCGCGCCGGTGATGGCTGCTGCGGTAAGCGTTCTGCGGATGTAATTCATGTCGTTCCTCTCGCCGGGCACGCACCGAACACCACCCGCTTGCGGATACCGCGGCGGGTTCAGGCACACCTCCAGGCGAGGTGGACATCGTCGTCGGATCGCGCCGTCTCGGTCGGGCGCGACAAGGGAGGCGGCTGCCGCCTCACCGGCTTGTGGTGGCCGGCGGCCAGACCGCCTCGCAGCGTTCCTGGCCCCATTTGCACACAGGGTTCACGGTTCGGAGTTTTGCTCCGATTTGTTGACGTGTCGGACCGTACGGAACCACTCAGCGAAAGTCATCTCGCGACACGCACATTCCAAACCAATAACGAAACGATTACAGAGCTAATCTTCAGCGACTAACCCCAGGTCACTTAGGAAATTCTCAGGTTCTCTTAAAGTTGGCCCTACCTGTGATAAGTGAGTTAGATCACGCTGAATTTGTGAGCCCGGCCACGATTGCGGCAAATCACTCAAGTAACAATAGGAACTTCAATAACACACGGCGCGGCGAATTGACAAGTTCACTCTATTAACTCTGACATCAGACGCAACACTATTTGCCAATTATCAGTCGCGACACATTATTGACGGAGAAACAATGTGACCATTCCGCGTCGCCTTAAGCATTTCGAGCGAAAAAAGTTGGCACACAGACCGATTCGCCGATCACACACGGAAAGGGCAGCGCGCGAGCGCCGTACGCGATACAAGGGGCGCACCGATGACGTTTTCCGGTTGCCGCACAGAACTTATTTGCGGTAGAAGGCTCTTCAGAACTTCGGTCAGCAGCGCAGTGCGACTACCGCGATCTTGCGTGAGGTCACCGGGACGGTAGTCGGATAGTTCTGCGCATCGCGCCCCGCACCCACATCCGTCACCGGGGACTGCTTTTCCACCGAGGTGACTGTGCACTTGCTCATGTCGCCACCCCCGCTCTTGGTGATGATCACCCGATACCCATTGGCCTTGAGCTCGTTGATGACATCGTTGGCGTTGTCGGCCCCCGGGGCAGCCGCAGCCGTATCTGCACCACCCAACGAGACACCGATCATCGCCACAACTGTTGCTACCGCAATCAGCGACTGCCTCACGGCCTTCTCACCTCGTATCTAGGGCATGAAGGTTGTGTCCCGCACCGGCTGTGGCCCGGAAGCATCAACGTCCCTGCATCCTACGAGAGCGACCGCACATCGCGCGCGAGGAGACGCCGAAGCGTCCGAATACCCGGCTCGGCCTAGCTGACGGTCCAGGTGTCCCGGCCGGTCAGCAGCGCCTGTAACGCTGCGGTGTCACTCGGCTTAGCGGCCGCGGCAGCGGTCAACTGCTCACGGGCCAGATCGTCATAGGTCGCACGCTGCACGCTGCGGAACACGCCCATCACGGTGTGCTCAAGGTCCTGCTCGGACAACCGCGACAGCGCGAAGGCGTAAGCGGGATCATCCGTATGCGCGTCGTGCACCACGATGTCCTCTGCCTTCACATCCACGGTCTTGGCCACTTCAAGACCGAAACCCGAACGGACGACGCAGAGTTCGCCCTCGGCGCCGAAGGTGATCGGCTGGCCGTGGCTCACGTTGATGACGCGCTGCTCGGCGCCTTCCTTGCGCAATAGGTCGAAAGACCCGTCGTTGAAGATCGGGCAGTCCTGCAAGATCTCCACGAGTGCCGAACCGCGGTGGGCGGCTGCGGCGCGCAGCACCTCCGAGAGGCCTTTCTTGTCCGAGTCCAGGGCTCGCCCAACGAACGTGGCCTCGGCACCCAGCGCCAGAGACACTGGGTTGAACGGGTAGTCCAGCGACCCCATCGGGGTCGACTTAGTGACCTTGCCGGTCTCGGAGGTCGGCGAGTACTGCCCCTTGGTGAGGCCGTAGATCCGGTTGTTGAACAACAGGATTGTCAGGTTCACGTTGCGGCGCAGGGTGTGGATCAGGTGGTTACCACCGATGGAGAGGGCGTCACCGTCACCGGTCACCACCCACACCGAAAGGTCCTCGCGAGCTAGCGCCAGGCCGGTCGCGATGGCCGGTGCGCGCCCATGGATCGAGTGCATGCCGTAGGTGTCCAGGTAGTACGGGAACCGGCTGGAGCAGCCGATACCACTGATGAACACGATGTTCTCACGCTTGAGGCCAAGCTCGGGCAGGAAGCCGCGGATGGTGTTGAGGATGACGTAGTCACCGCAACCCGGGCACCAGCGCACCTCTTGATCGGAGGTGAAGTCCTTCGACTTCTGCTCCACATCGGTGGTCGGTACCAGAGCATTGGCAGTCAGGCCAAGCTCCAAACCGTTGAGGCTGCCAGTTCCATTGAGTACGTCGGTCATGCTCGATCCCCTACGGCCACCGCGGATTCACGCGCGAGAATAGCCTTCTGACTTTCCATTTCGGCGAGCGACCCATCCAGGGCCGCATCGATGATTTCTTCCACCTCATCGGCGAGGAAGGCCATGCCCTGCACCTTCGTCACCGACTGCACATCCACCAGGAACTTGCCGCGCAGCAGCAGCGACAGCTGTCCGAGGTTCATCTCCGGCGCAACGACCTTCGGGTACTTGCGCAACACCTCACCCAGGTTCGTCGGGAACGGGTTGAGATGGCGCAGGTGGGCGTGAGCCACCTTGAGTCCCTTACGGCGGGCGCGACGGCATGCCTCACCGATGGGGCCGTAGGAGCTGCCCCACCCGATCATCAGCAGTTGCGCATCACCGGTCGGATCGTCGACCTCCAAGTCCGGCACGGTGATTCCATCGATCTTGAGCTGGCGCAACCGCACCATGAGGTCGTGGTTGGCCGGGTCGTAGGAGATGTTGCCCGAACCATTGGCCTTCTCCAGACCACCGATGCGGTGCTCCAAACCGGGGGTACCCGGAACGGCGAACTGACGGGCCAGCGTCTCCGGATCGCGGTTATACGGCGCGAAGTCCTGATCGGGTGTGGCGAAGGTGTGCTCGATCGCCGGGTAGCTCGCGATATCCGGGATGGCCCACGGCTCAGAACCGTTGGCGATCGCGCCATCGGACAGAATCATCACCGGGGTCCGGTAGGTGAGCGCGATGCGCACCGCCTCGACGGCGATATCGAAGCAGTCCGAGGGCGAACGCGGGGCCAGCACCGCGATGGGTGACTCGCCGTTGCGGCCGTACAGGGCCTGCAGCAGGTCCGCCTGCTCGGTCTTGGTCGGCAGACCTGTCGACGGTCCGCCGCGCTGCACGTCGATCACCAGCAGCGGCAGTTCCGTCATCACCGCAAGCCCCACCGCCTCGCTCTTGAGCGCCACACCGGGGCCGGAGGTGCTGGTGACACCCAGCGCGCCGCCAAACGAGGCGCCCAGGGCCGCACCAATTCCCGCGATTTCGTCCTCGGCCTGGAAGGTCAGCACACCGAAGTTCTTGAGCTTGCTCAGCTCATGCAGGATGTCGGATGCCGGGGTGATCGGGTAGGTGCCCAGCACCACCTGAGTATTTGCAAGCTGGCCCGCGGCGACAACGCCATAGGCCAACGCCGTGTTACCCGAGACCTGACGGTACTCACCGGCAGGAAGCGATGCCTTGGCCACCTCGTAGGTGGTTCCGAAGGCCTCGGTGGTTTCGCCGTAGTTCCAGCCCGCCCGGAACGCCAGGATGTTGGCCTCGGCCACATCGGGCTTCTTCGCGAACTTCTCACGCAGGAACTGCTCGGTGCCCTCGAGCGGACGGTGGTACATCCAGGACAACAGCCCCAACGCGAACATGTTCTTGGTGCGCGCGCCGTCTTTCTTCGAGACCCCGGCGGGCTCGACAGCGCCCAGCGCCAACGTGGTCATCGGAACCTGATAGACCACGTAGTCCGACATGTCGTCGTGCTCCAGCGGATCGGACTGGTAGCCCACCTTGGCCAGATTGCGCTTGGTGAACTCGTCCGAGTTGGCGATCACCATGCCACCGCGCGGCAGATCGCCGATATTGGCCTTGAATGCGGCCGGGTTCATCGCCACCAGCACATCGGGCCGGTCGCCCGCGGTGAGGATGTCGTAGTCGGCAATCTGGATCTGGAAGGACGAAACACCGGGGAGCGTGCCCTGAGGGGCCCGGATCTCGGCGGGGTAGTTCGGCTGGGTTGCGAGGTCATTGCCGAAGACGGCAGCCTCGGAAGTGAATCGGTCTCCGGTGAGCTGCATACCGTCGCCAGAATCTCCAGCAAACCGGATGACGACCTTTTCCAGCTTCTCCGATACGGCTCCGTCGCCCACCGGTGACCTACCTTTCACGACGAACTCTGGCGGTGACGGTACGTACGCCACCATTCAGCAGAGTTTTCTGTCACTCTCGGTACCGATTATTGCACTTTCACACCGCTGACCTTGACGAGGGCATACCCGCGGGCGTGAAACTTGACACGTGTCGAGTCGCCACCTGCGGCCTGGCCTGTGCCGTTACCTCACTACCCGCCAGTAGACGTGAGGCAAATCACAAGGATGGGCCAAGCATCTGCTTGGTTGCCTCTCTAAGCCGCCACCCCAGGACCAGCATTCGGGGGTTGTGGCACCCAGACGCCCCCCACAGGGCCAGAATGAGAACTATGACCGGACACCGGATACCGACGGTTGTTCAACGCACAGAACACGAACCGGGCGAGAACGGCGAACCCCACATTGACGTCACCGGAGCCAAGGACGTTGCCGCGGGGATGACCGCTGTCGGCGTTTCCCTGCAACGCGGTTTCGAGCAAATGGGGCCATTGCGCACCGCCGCGACGCTGGCCAAGCTGAATCAACGCCACGGTTTTGACTGCCCAGGTTGCGCATGGCCCGAAACCCCGGGTCACCGCAAACTTGCTGAGTTCTGCGAGAACGGGGCCAAAGCGGTTGCGGAAGAGGCGACTAAGCGCACAGTCACCCCGGCATTTTTTGCCCAGCACTCCGTGGAGGAACTCCGCGAGCTGCCCGAATACTGGCTCAGCCAGCAAGGTCGGCTGACCCACCCGATGGTGCTGCGCCCGGGCGAATCGCACTACCGGCCGATTGATTGGGACGACGCGTACGAGCTCATCGCCAACGAGATCAAGGCCACCACCGACCCGGATCGCCTAGTTTTCTACACTTCGGGGCGCACCAGCAACGAGGCCGCATTCTGCTACCAGCTACTGGTCCGCAGCCTGGGCACCAACAACTTGCCCGACTGTTCCAACATGTGCCACGAGTCGTCGGGCACCGCGCTGACGGACTCCATCGGCATCGGTAAGGGCTCGGTATCGGTGCCCGATATCGAGCACGCCGACGTCATTCTCATCGCCGGCCAGAATCCCGGTACCAACCATCCCCGCATGCTTTCGGTGTTGGAGAAGGCTAAAGCCAACGGCGCCAAGATCATTGCCGTCAACCCACTCCCCGAGGCCGGGCTGCTCCGATTCAAGGACCCGCAGAAGGTCAACGGCGTGATCGGCCACGGCGTGGCGATCGCCGACGAGTTCGTGCAGATTCGGCTCGGTGGCGATATGGCGCTCTTCGCAGGGCTGGGCCGGCTGCTACTGGAGGCCGAAGACGCCAACCCCGGGAGCATCGTCGACCGGCAGTTCATCGATGAGCATTGCGCGGGCTACGAGGAATGGGCCGCGCGGACGCGGACGGTCGACTGGGAAACCGTCACGCGGGCAACGGGTATCGACATGGCCCAGTTGAAGACGGTTGCCACACTCTTAGCCGAATCGAAGCGCACCATCTTCTGCTGGGCCATGGGCCTCACCCAGCATCGGCACGCGGTTGCCACCATCGGCGAAGCGACGAATCTGCTGCTGATGCGCGGCATGATCGGCAAGCCCGGTGCGGGAGTGTGCCCTGTGCGCGGTCACTCAAACGTCCAGGGCGACCGCACCATGGGCATCTGGGAAAAGATGCCCGAAACCTTCCTGGCCGCACTGGATTCCGAGTTCGGAATCACCACCCCCCGCAAGCACGGATTCGACACGGTTGACGCGATCCGGGCCATGCGGGACGGCAAGGTCTCGGTGTTCATCGGCATGGGCGGCAACTTCGCGTCGGCCACCCCCGACACTGCCGTCACCGAGGCCGCACTACGCAATTGCGCACTGACCGTTCAGATCTCCACCAAACTTAACCGCAGTCACCTCGTGAATGGACGCACTGCAATCATCCTGCCCACCCTCGGACGCACCGACAGGGACATCCAAGAATCCGGTAAACAGCTTGTTTCCGTGGAGGATTCGATGTCCATGGTGCATCTGTCGCGCGGCAGCCTGCATCCACCGAGCACGGTGCTGCGCAGCGAGGTCGCCATCGTCTGCCAACTGGCTGGCGCCATCCTGGGGCCCCGGCACCCCGTGCCGTGGGGGCGGTTTATCGACGACTACGACACCATCCGCGATGCCATCTCACGGGTGGTGCCCGGATGCGCCGATTACAACACCAAGGTCCGCCAGCCGGATGGGTTCGCGCTGCCGCACCCGCCTCGCGACGAGCGCCAGTTCCCAACCAACACAGGTAAGGCCAACTTCTCGGTGGCACCGTTGGAGTGGGTGCCGGTGCCCCCGGGGCGGTTGGTGCTGCAGACACTGCGCAGCCATGACCAGTACAACACCACCATCTACGGCCTGGACGACCGTTACCGAGGCGTCAAGGGCGGCCGCCGGGTGGTTTTCGTCAACCCGGAAGATCTTGCGGCATTCGGGTTGACCGAGGGCGCGCGGGTTGATCTGGTATCTGAGTACCCGGGCGCTAACGGGGGGCTTGAAGAGCGCCGAGCCGAGGACTTTCTCCTGGTGCCGTACTCCACCCCGCGAGGCAACGCCGCCGCCTACTATCCGGAGACCAATCCGCTTGTGCCCCTTGACCATGTCGCCGAAAGATCCAACACCCCGGTGTCGAAGGCGATCGTGATTCGATTGGTGGCCCGTGGGTAGGGTCACCGACAACCGCAAGATCCGGCGTATCGAGGGTGTCGGACGAGGCGATCGCAGCGAGACGCTCGTCGTCGAGGAACCCCTGGAAATTCGGGTGAATGGGCGCGCGGTGGCCGTCACCATGCGCACCCCCGGATCGGATGTCGAACTCACCCAAGGGTTCCTGCTCACCGAGGGTGTCATCTCCAGCCGCGATGACCTGCTGACCGTGCGCTACTGCCAGGGCAACGGACCCGGCGGCCTGAACACCTACAACGTGCTGGATGTCACCCTGGCACCCGGGGTTCCCGCACCCGACCCGGCGGTGACGAGGAACTTCTACACCACCTCCTCCTGCGGCGTCTGCGGTAAGGGCTCACTGGAGGCGGTGCGCACCATCAGCCGCTTCTCCCCCGGCGACGACCCCTCCACCATCGACTCGCACACCCTGGTGGGCCTGCCCGACAAACTTCGTTCAGCACAAAAGGTTTTCGCCACGACCGGTGGGCTTCATGCCGCCGCACTGTTCACCGTGGACGGAACCGTGCTGGCGGTGCGCGAAGACATCGGCCGGCATAACGCGGTGGACAAGGTGATCGGGTGGGCTCTCGAGAGCGGCCGTGTGCCTCTCACCGCGACCGTGCTGCTGGTCAGTGGGCGGGCCTCCTTCGAGCTGGCTCAGAAGGCAACCATGGCAGGTATTCCCATCCTGGCCGCGGTGTCGGCGCCGTCCTCGTTGGCCGTGGACCTGGCAGCGCAGTCGGGAATGACGCTCGTCGCCTTCCTGCGCGAAGACAGCATGAACGTCTACACCCGGATGGATCGAGTCATCTAACCCTCCGGCACCTCAACAGCGATCTCCCTGCCCAGGGAGTAACCCACCGCCATCGGCAAGTCGTCGCCACTCCAGAACGATCCCGGGTCGAAGTAGTTCGAGCGCTTCTCGGTGACGAGCAACCCCATCTCCTCGAGCGTGATCGCCACCGCCTCGGCGCAGAACGCTGTCTCCAACCCGGCCTGCCGTTGCTTTGTGATGTCCCTCTCGGCCACCTCGCGAACCTTCTTATGCACAAAGGGCAGTCCGCGGGTGAGGTCGCTGACCGTGGGAAGCCGTCCCCGCATCCAGCGACCGGTCAGTCGTGCGGTGGCCGGAAACGGCGTCCCGTCCATCCTGGCCACCACGCGTAGTGCGGCGTTCTCCTGCTCACGGGTTACCCGCGGGCTCAGCTGCCGCAGCCAGCACCGTTGTCCATACACGTGTGCCCATCGCTCGATCGCCGCGCGCGCATCGTGCAGTTGCACTCCCCGGTGGTTATCGCCAGTCCATACGTCGGTGAGTTTGTTGCCCAGTTCGGCATGCCACATGAGCGGCGGCAGATCGTCGATCGCCACCGTCATGCCGACGTGGTTGACCGGGCTGTTCGACAACGTCTGGATGAGTCGATCGGGGCCCGAACGTCCGCGGAACACCCAGATGTCACCGGTGCGCGTCGCATCGAGTGCCTCATCGATCGACACGGCCCGACCATCATCACGCAAGCGGCTCATCCCCGCACCGTAACCTGGAGCGATGGCCAACATGTGGAAGTGGCTCGGGCTCGCCGGGGCCGTCGGGGTGGCAGCAGGGGGCGTGCTGGTCGTGCGCGATCAACGCAAACGCGAGGCGTACACGGTGGATGAGATCCGCGACCGGCTGCATCAGCGACTCGGCGACGCGGAGCGCCGCGACTAGCGAGCTCTTACTGGGAGCGCCAGTTCTGCAGGCCTACAAAGGCCATCGTCAGCGCGCTGGTGGCGTTCTCGACCACGTCGTCGGTCTCGGCGTCGGGCTGCACCAACTCGGCGACCGCGTTGGCGGCGATCGACAAAATCAGGTTGGCCGCCGTCGTGAGGTCGGCGGACTCCCACAGGCGCATCTGGTCGCGGCGCGCCAGATCAATCGCCAGCTCCCCCGCGAGCAGCCGCATCTCGATGTTCACCGCCCGCCGCACCTCGGTGGGTGCGGTGTACCGCTCGGTGACAACAAACCGCAGCTGATCGGGGTTTTCCTGCACCTGCTCGGCAAGGATCCGCATGGCCTCCGCCAATGACGCCGGTTCACGTCGCCGGATTTCCCGCGCGATACCCCGCGCTATGCGCATCCCTTCCTCGGCCAACGCGACGCCCAGGTCATCCAGCGACGAGAAGTGGCGATAGAAGGCCGTCGGCGAGATCCCCGCTCTACGGGCCACATCGCGCAGGCTGAGCCCTGAGAAGGCCTGGGTTCGTGAAAGTTCGAGAGCCGCCTCAATCAGCGAGGTGCGGGTGCGCAGTTTCTGCTCACCCCGAACCGATTCGCGCCGCGTGGAGACACCCGAATGCGGTCCCCGCTCACGACGACTGGTCATAGCGGTCACTGTATCGCTGTGATGACCGACACGGTGATTACGGCTTGACTGAGAGGGGGCATATTGGTTCACACTTTCAGTGTACATTCGTTAACCTAACGGAGGGAGTTCGAATGACATTTCTAACCAAAGCCACCCGACGCATCCTGACCCCCGAGTCATCCCTGGGCCGGCTGCTGACAGCCGCACTCACCCCGCACGCGGTCGACCGGTATCTCGAGCTCGTCGACCCGATGATCACCTGGGAAGAGGCTCGCGCCCGTGTCGTTCGCGTGCAGCGCCGCACCACCCGATCGGTGACCTTGACACTACGCACAACCCGCCAGTTCAAGGGCTTTCGAGCAGGTCAGTTCGTCCAGCTGGGGGTCGTGATCGACGGCGTTCGTCATGTCCGGTGCTTCTCGCCGTCCTGTGCCGACGACGCCCGCGGCATCATCGAGCTGACCATCGCCCGACGGCCCGACGGCCTGGTCTCGAACCATCTGTACAAGCACGCCGCAGTCGGCGATGTGTACAGCATCACCCCGGCCACGGGCAGCTTCACCCTGCCCGAGCCGCGCCCGGCGCAGACGCTGCTCATCGCGGGCGGTAGTGGGATTACACCTGTGCTCTCAATGGCACGAAGCCTTGTCGGCAATGGGTATCCGGGCACCCTCGCGGTCCTCTACTACGCCCCACATGCCGACGAGAACCCGTATGCGCGCGAGCTGTCCGAGCTGGGCGAGCTGCCCTCGGTCACGGTCCACATGGAGTACACACGTGAAGGCGGCGAATACTTCAGCGCAGAGAAGCTACAGGCAGTCGCTCCGTGGCACGCCGATGGCCAGACTTTCCTGTGTGGCCCGCCTTCCCTGCACGAAGCGGTGGGCGCGCTGTACGCCGAGCGTGGAATCTCCGATCGCCTGCACACCGAGGAGTTCACTCTCACCACGTCGGGCACCACCGGAGAGGCCGGGGGCGTGCTGCGATTCGCCACCTCCGACATCACCGCCGAAAACGACGGCCGATCCATCCTCGAACAGGCCGAAGCGGCCGGTCTTCAGCCCGAGTTCGGCTGCCGGATGGGTATCTGCTTCTCCTGCTCGGCGGTGAAGACATCCGGATGCACCCGGAACCTGCGCACCGGCGACGAGAACGACGACCCCGACCAGCACATCCAGCTCTGCATCACCGCCCCCGTCGGCGACGTCTCGATCAACCTCTAATAGACCTCAAGGAGAGCAGCCAGATGCCAAGCAACGAAATCACCATCAACGCAGCAGATGTCGAGGCACTCGGCAAGGAGTTGGACGAACTGCGCTCCCGCGTGGTCGCCGATCTGGGCGACCGCGACCGCGAGTACATCTACTCCATCATCAAGACCCAGCGCGGCTGCGAGCTCGCCGGGCGCGGCCTGATGTACCTAGGGTTCATCCCGCCGGTCTGGCTCGCGGCGGTGGGCGCGTTGTCAGTGTCGAAGATCCTCGACAACATGGAGATCGGGCACAACGTCATGCACGGCCAGTACGACTGGATGCGCGAAAAGGGCCTCAATTCAAGGGAATTCGAGTGGGACACGGTGTGCCCCGCCGATCAGTGGCGACATTCGCACAACTACATGCACCACACCTTCACCAATGTCGTCGATATGGATCGCGATATCGGCTACGGCATCCTGCGGATGGCGCCCGAGCAGAAGTGGAACCCGTACTACCTGGGGAACATCGCCTGGGCAACGGCATTGATGCTGCTGTTCGAGTGGGGTGTCATGGTGCACGACCTGGAGGTCGAGAACATCCTCAAGGGCAAGCGCAAGTGGTACGACGTCAAGACACTCGTCAAGGGCATGTGGCGTAAGGCGGGAAAACAGGTCCTCAAGGACTACGTGGTTTACCCGGCGCTGACCGGCCCGCTGTTCCCGATCACCTTCCTCGGTAATGCATCCGCCAACCTGATACGCAATATCTGGACGTTCTCGATCATCTTCTGCGGGCACTTTCCGTCCGGCGTACAGACATTCAGCAAGGAGGAGACCGCGGACGAAACGCGCGGCGAGTGGTACGTCCGCCAGCTGCTCGGCTCCGCGAACATCGAGGGCAGCAGGCTGTTCCACATCATGAGCGGCAACCTGTCGCACCAGATCGAACACCACCTGTTCCCCGACCTACCCGCCAACCGCTACCCAGAGATCGCACCCGAGGTCCGGGAGCTGTGCCAGAAGTACGGACTGCCGTACAACTCCGGTGGCTTCTTCCAACAGATCTCCTCGACGTGGAAGAAGATCGCGCGCCTGTCCCTGCCCAACGGCTGGTTCGGTGGCGAGCCGGAACTCGTCGTGCGCATCGATCGAGAGAAGCGGCCCGAGGTCGTGGTGGTTGACGAGCGCGGCGAGCTGGTAGACGCGTAGGTTAGGTGTCGTGGTGAGCAAGTTCGAACGCAATAAGGACCTGGCCCAAGAGGTCGTGTCGTCGACCGCTGAGCACGTGGGTGAGATCGCCAAGATCATCACCAACGCGGTGGTGGATGTCACCCGACAGCTCGGCGAGATCGCCACGGACGCCTTCGAGATGCGTGAGGCGGCCCAGCGCGCTGAGCAGGACAGCGCTCGGTCCGTTGCGGACGCCGACGAGGATCCGGCTACACGCTGATTGGTCGACGACTGGGCGCCACGTTCTGCTCTGCGGAGAACGTGGCGCTCAGTCGGAGGCTTCTCGCCAGTCGGCGGCAGTGATGGTGAAGTAGACGTAATCCTCCAGCGCGCCGTTGATCTCCCGCTTCTGGCGGTGATGCTCGTGGGCACCGATCTTGGCGAGCGCACGCTGCGACCGCAGATTGTCCGCGGCCACATGGAACCACACCAGGTCGGCGTTGATGAACGCGTAATCCAGCATGAGCGTCTTGAGCTCAGCGTTCACCGTGCCGCCCCAGTATTCACGGGTGATGAACGTGTACCCGATCGCGACCTCGCGCTTGTCCGGATCCCACTCGTAAAACCGAGAAGAGCCGATCATCTCCCCGGTGGAATGATCGATGATGACAAGCGATTTCGCGGCGAGGGCCTCCACAAACCACTTCTCGAAGACCGGCCGCTGGTGACGGTCCGCGCTTGGGTGTTGCGCCCAAATGAGCCGATCGCTGGCAGCCCGGTACAGCGGCTCAAGGTCGTCGTCTTCCAACGGACGCAGGGTGAGCGTTGGCCCCTCTAGCGTCGGTTGGCTCATGAACTCGGTGGACATCACTACAAGCTTACGAGGGTTTACGAAATATGTTGCGCCAGGGTCGATTTACCCGAGCCATCGAGATCTGCGAGAGCGCAGGGACGTGCGGCCATCGCCATCAGCAGCGCCTCGGCGGGTCCGGTGACCTCGGGCCCGCTCCCCCGTGACCAGTCGAGGTCGGTAGCCACGAGCCGCACGCCACGGGCGCGCAGCGCGCCCCGTACCGGCGGTGCCCACCGCGCGAAATCCATGGCGACGCGCATCCGTTCCCCCGGAATCTCGCGCGGGATCCCCAGCGGGCGACGGATGTCCTGTTGATGGACGATGCCGTCCAATAGGGCAATCCGGCAGCCAAATCCCGATGTCAGAGAGCGCGGCGTCTCCGAGGCGCGGACCATCGCCAGCAGCTGCTCGGGGGTTGGGTTCGCGAGTTCGGTGAGGCGGTTGGCGTTGATGCGGTTCGGATTGAAGCCGCCCTTGACGACGCGGGGAAAGAACTCGATACCACTGAGATCCTCGTACCCGATCATGTGCGCCACCACGTCACGCACCCGCCATTTCGTACACAGGGATGGCGCATCCCACTGTTCCGGAGTAAGCCCGGCCAAGAGGTTGGCAAGATCGATACGTTCAGCCCGCGCCAAGGCTATGGCGCTCATCGCGACGAACTAGGCGCTCTTATCGCGCCGTTCGGCACGCGAGGGCTTGCGCGGCACGATCGTCGGCAGCACGTTGTCGATGACGGTCTCCCCAGTCACCACGACCTTGGCGACGTCGTCGCGGCTCGGAATGTCGTACATCACCGGCTGCAGCACTTCCTCCATGATGGCGCGCAGACCGCGGGCGCCTGTGCCACGGTGGATGGCCTGATCGGCGATGGCTTCCAGCGCATCCTGGCTGAATTCCAGCTCGACACCGTCCATGTCGAAGAGGCGGGTGTACTGCTTCACCAACGCGTTCTTCGGTTCGGACAGGATCGTAATCAGCGATTCCCGGTCCAAGTTGGTCACCGAGGCGACAATCGGCAGACGGCCGATGAACTCGGGGATGAGACCGAACTTGATCAGGTCCTCGGGCATGACCTCGGCGAAGTGGTCGGTGGTGTCGATATCGGCCTTCGACTTGACCTCGGCACCAAAGCCCAGGCCGCGCTTGCCGACACGATCCGACACGATCTTCTCCAGGCCCGCGAACGCACCGGCCACGATGAAGAGCACGTTGGTGGTGTCAATCTGGATGAACTCCTGGTGCGGGTGCTTGCGGCCGCCCTGCGGGGGCACCGAAGCCTGCGTGCCCTCCAGGATCTTCAGCAGCGCCTGCTGCACGCCCTCACCGGAGACGTCGCGGGTGATGGACGGGTTCTCGCTCTTGCGGGCGATCTTGTCGACCTCGTCGATGTAGATGATGCCGGTCTCGGCACGCTTCACGTCGTAGTCGGCCGCCTGAATCAGCTTGAGGAGAATGTTCTCCACATCCTCGCCGACGTAGCCGGCCTCGGTGAGGGCGGTGGCGTCGGCGATGGCGAACGGCACATTGAGCATCTTGGCCAGCGTCTGGGCCAGGTAGGTCTTGCCGCAGCCGGTAGGTCCGAGCATCAAGATATTGGATTTGGCCAGCTCAACGGTCTCACCGCGGGCATCGCGGGCCTTGTCTCCGGCCTGGATGCGCTTGTAGTGGTTGTAAACGGCGACGGCGAGGGTCTTCTTCGCGTTGTCCTGGCCGATGACGTAGTTCTCCAGGAACTCGCGGATCTCCACGGGTTTGGGAAGCTCATCGAGCTTGACGTCGTCGGCGTCGGCCAGTTCCTCTTCGATGATCTCGTTGCAGAGGTCGATGCATTCATCGCATATGTACACGCCGGGGCCGGCGATAAGCTTCTTAACCTGCTTCTGGCTCTTTCCGCAGAACGAGCATTTCAGCAGGTCGCCGCCGTCTCCGATACGTGCCATGGTGGCCAGTCCTACTTCCTGTCACACGGTGGTGGATCGTGGTGTCAACACGTCCGCTGACCTGTTGGTCCCGACGCTACCCGCTATACCGGACACCCCGCGACCGATAAACCGAATAGCACCGACGGCATTTACGCCCTGCCGTGCTGGAGAACATATCGCCTCACACCGACCTGGGCCGCCGATGACGCGCACCGAGGACCGGTGTGTTGCAACTGTTATCCGGACCTGCCGCCCGGCAGCTACGAGGCTGCCTGCGCGGAAAGCTTGCGGTACTCCAGGACGACGTCGATGATCCCGTACTCCTTGGCCTCCTCGGCCGTGAAGATCTTGTCGCGGTCGGTGTCCTTACGAATGACCTCTTCGCTCTTGCCGGTGTGCCGCGACAGCGTGGTCTCCTGCAGCACGCGCATGCGCTCGATCTCCTTGGCCTGGATCTCCAGGTCGGTGAACTGCCCCTGAATAACACCGGACAGCGAGGGCTGGTGGATCAGCACGCGGGCGTTGGGCAGCGCCATCCGCTTGCCCGGGGTGCCGGCCGCGAGCAGCACGGCCGCAGCCGAGGCTGCCTGGCCCAGCACCACGGTGCGGATGTCCGAGCGGACGTACTGCATGGTGTCGTAGATCGCCATCAAGGAGGTGAAGGAGCCACCCGGGGAGTTGATGTACATGGTGATCTCACGATCGGGATCCAGCGACTCCAGCACCAGCAGCTGGGCCATGATGTCGTTGGCCGAGGCGTCGTCCACCTGCACGCCGAGGAAGATGATGCGCTCTTCGAACAGCTTGTTGTAGGGGTTGGACTCCTTGACACCGAAGCTCGAGTGCTCGATGAACGAGGGCAGGATGTACCGGGCTTGGGGTGCCAGTTGCGATGACACGCTTGCGTGAAGAGCGTCCGAATCTAGGTTGAGGTGCTTCGAGATCACTTGGAGGCTCCCTTGCTGCCGTTGAGATTGCCGCGGGTGATGATCTTGTCGACGAACCCGTACTCCAGTGCCTCTGCCGCGGTGAACCAGCGGTCACGGTCCGAATCGGTCTCGATCTGTTCCACACTCTTGCCGGTGAATTCAGCATTGAGGCGGAACATTTCCTTCTTGATGACCGTGAACTGCTCGGCCTGGATAGCGATATCGGAGGCGCTACCCGTCACACCACCGAGGGGCTGGTGCATCAGGATCCGGGCGTGCGGCAGCGCGTGCCGCTTGCCTTTGGTGCCCGCCGCGAGCAGGAACTCGCCCATCGATGCCGCCATGCCCATCGCGTAGGTGGCGATATCGCACTCGGACAGCTCCATGGTGTCGAAGATCGCCATGCCGGCGCTGATCGACCCACCCGGTGAGTTGATGTACAGGTGGATGTCCTTGGTGGGGTCCTCGGCCGTCAGCAGCAGAATCTGCGCGCACAGCTTGTTGGCGATGTCGTCGTCCACCTGCTGGCCCAGGAAAATGATGCGCTCGGAGAGCAGGCGCTCATACACCGAGTCGATGAGGTTGAGCCCGGCTGTCGCCGAACGCATTTCAGTCACTGTGCAACCTGCCTTCGTCTAGCACTTCGGGATTTCGCTTGAGAACCAATTCCGTGTACTGCCGACATTAACCAACATCGGCGGCTGCGCACTCCCCACAACGGGCGAGTTCGCTCAGAGCGTGATGTTCCTCGCCTCAATGGCTCATCACGTCGTCAGTTAGGCGTCTGCGGCTTCCCCGGCGTCGTCCTTGCTCTTCTTCTTGGCTTTCTTCTCGGACTTTTCGGACTTGTCTTCCTTTTCGGACTTGTCTTCGTCCTTGCCCTTCTTCTTGCCCTTGTCCACGCTCTCCTCGGCGGCTGTATCTGCGCCGGCCTCGTCGGCCCCGCCGCGACGCGGCCCCAGCACGGCGTCGACGTCGACATCGGCGCCGGTGGAGTCGGTCACCTTGGCCTGACGGATGACCTCGGCGATGGCCTTACCGCGGCGCACGTCGACGTACAGGCCGGGCAGCTGCTGCTGCTGGGTCAGGTACTGCACCAGCTGCTGCGGCTCAATGCCGTACTGACGCGACATGAGGACCAGACGCTCGGTGAGGTCCTGCTGGTCGACGTTGATGTCGAACTTGTCGGCGATCACATCGAGCAGCAGCTCGGTCTTGATGGACTTGGTCGCGGACTCACGCAGGTCCTTGTCGAACTCTTCACGCGAGGTGCCCTGCTCCTCGAGCAGTTCGTTGAGCTTCTCCTCGTTGTGGTCCAGACCGTGAACGGCCTCGTGCAGGCTGTTGCCGATCTGCTCCTCGAGGATCTTCTCGGGCACCGGGATCTCGACCGTGGCGAGCAGCGCAGTGATGGTCTCATCGCGGATCTCGTCGGCCTGCGCGATGCGCTTGCGCCCCTTCACCTGCTCGGTGAGGCTGTCCTTGAGCTCGCCGATGGTGTCGAACTCGCTTGCCAGCTGGGCGAAGTCGTCGTCGGCGGCGGGAAGCTCGCGCTCCTTGATCGACCCGACCTTGACGGTGACCTCAGCGTCCTGTCCGGCGAACTCACCGGCGGCCAGCTTGGTGGTGAACATCTTCTCCTCGCCGACCTTCAGGCCGATGATGGCCTCATCCAGGCCGTCAATCAGCTGTCCGGAGCCGATCTCGTGGGACAGACCGGTGGTCGCGGCATCCTCGACCTCCTTGCCGTCCACGGTGGCCGACAGGTCGATCGACACGAAGTCGCCGTCCTCGGCGGCACGTTCGACACCCTTGAGGGTCCCGAACCGCGCACGCAGCGAGTCCAGCTCGGCGTCGACCTCGGAGTCCTCAACAGTGACGGGCTCGACAGTGACTGCGACGGTGCTCAGGTCGGGCAGCTCGATCTCGGGACGCACATCCACCTCGGCGGTGAAGGTCAGCTCCTGGCCGTCCTCGATCTTGGTGACCTCAATCTCCGGCTGCCCGAGCGGCTTGACGTCAGAAGCGGTGACGGCCTCGCTGTAGCGGCCCGGAAGCGCCGAGTTGACGACCTGCTCCAGCACGGCGGCCCGGCCGACGCGCGCCTCGAGCAGCTTGGCGGGGGCCTTACCCGGACGGAAACCGGGCAGCCGGACCTGCTGGGCCAGCTCCTTGTACGCCTTGGAAAAATCTGGTTCGAGCTCTGCGAAGGGAACCTCGACGTTGATGCGAACCCGGGTCGGGCTCAGCTTTTCGACGGTGCTCTTCACGTGCAGTGCTCCTTTATAGTTCGCGGCAGATCGTCGTGACCTGCGGTTCTTCGTGCTGTCATGCTGTCGGGGTGACAGGATTTGAACCTGCGACCCTCCGCTCCCAAAGCGGATGCGCTACCAAGCTGCGCTACACCCCGTCGAACCTGCGTCCACACTTCCGGCAAGACGAAGCGATCTTACGGCCTCACCATGCAACGGTATGAATTGGATTTGATCCGCCCCGGCGCTGTACATTCGTCAGCGCGTGCGGGACAACCTCGCACGCATGCGGGTGTAGCTCAATGGTAGAGCCCTAGTCTTCCAAACTAGCTACGCGGGTTCGATTCCCGTCACCCGCTCCAAGGAACCGCCTGGTAGATAGAGTTTTCCAGGTCGAACGGATATTTGGGCCAGTACGCCATCCCGGGTTTGATCCCGCTCGGGCCGTATCGACACCGAAGACGCGTACGAAGTCGTCGGCTGCGCGAGCGATCAGAAACGATCTCCGCAATCGCTGCGAGTTTCCTCACCGATCGCGCCTCCGAACCAGAATTCCCGATAGGTGAGCGCCTTTCCAAGCCTGATTGCTTAGCAGCGCCGGATGCCGCTAGATTGCGCCGATGCCCTCCCGCGTACCGCCCGCTCGAATAGTCCGCGTGATCGAACGATTCCGCCACCGCCTGAACAGGATCCATAGGCGGTCCGTTCCCGCCCCGGTGGCCCTGCTGGAAATGATCTTCACCGCCTGGTCTGCCCAAGGGCTCGTCGTCGCGTGCCAACTCCACGTCGCTGATGCACTGGCTGATGGCCCCCTGACCATTGATGAGCTGGCCAAACGGGTGGGTGCAGACCCAGCCGCACTGGGACGCCTGCTACGCGCACTCATCGGTGAGGGCATATTCACCCAAACCCGCGACGGCAGGTACGCGCTCAACGCGATGGCCGAACCTCTCCGTTCGGATGCGGAGGTTTCCGTGGCAGCGATGGCACGGTTCGTCGGCTCCCGTCAGCATCGCGAGCACTGGAGCCACCTCGTCGATGCCATCAGGACGGGCGAGCCCGTCGTTCCCACACTGCGCGGGATGGACACTTTTGAGTATTTCACCGCAGAACCCGAGCTTGGCCAGGTCTTCAACGAGGCGATGACGAGCATTTCGGAGTTCGCGCTCGCTCCCACGATTTCGGCCTACGACTTCACGCCTTTCCCCACCATCGTCGACGTCGGCGGGGGTCACGGCCGATTGCTATCGGCCGTCCTCGGCACATCGCCCCAAGCGACGGGTGTGCTATACGACCGGCCGGAGGTGGTGGCGTCGGCACCGGAACTGTTGAGCAGGTATGGGGTTCGCGATCGGGTGCAGATACTCTCCGGGTCATTCTTTGAGGGCGCGCCTACCGGCGGCGATCTGTACATACTCAAAAACATCATTCACGACTGGCCGGACGCGAGTGCCCTCAACATCCTGCAAAACATCCGCGTCGCCGCTGAACGCGGCGCCACACTGCTGCTGGTGGAGACCGTCATCCCCGACCACGATCGCGAGTTCGCCGGTAAGTGGACCGATATGGAGATGCTGCTCACGTTAGGAGCATGCGAGCGCACTGCCGGGGAGTACCAGACCCTGCTCAAGCGGGCCGGTTTCCAGATGACCCGGGTCGTCCCGACCGCGTCACCATTTAGTCTTGTCGAGGCCAAAGTCGAGTAGTCAGACCACCAGTACCGTGGGTGCCATGGAAATCATCCTGGGCCTGCTTCTCCTCGGCGTGATCGTCGGTGGCGCGATCATCTACACACAGGGGTCGAGCCGCCGCCGTGGCGACCAACTCGAGGACGCCAAGGCCGACGCCCGCCGCCTCACCGAACGCCTCGGCGGACAGGTACTGGGCCTGACCGGCAACGACGATGCTTCCCGCCAGGCGCTCGCCGATGCCTCCGAGCGCTTCACCGCCGCATCCTCGGCCATCGAGCAGGCCCGGACCCCGGCACAGGCAACGCTGGCCAAGGAAAGCGCCATCGAGGGGCTGTACTACGTCCGGGCAGCCCGCCTCGCCATGGGCATGGATCCCGGACCCGAGCTCCCCTCCACCACCGGACAAAGCAAGGCTGGCTCCGTCAGCGAGGAACGGCGCATTAACTTCGAAGGGCGCGAGATCGAGGCCTCCCCGGAGCCCTCCGGCCGCACACCCAACTACTACCCCGGCGGCACGGTCGCCGGGCGACCGGTTCCCGCCGGCTGGTACTCCGAGCCGTGGTGGAAGCCCGCGCTCGTGGCGGGCGCATGGGGTGTGGGTTCGGCGCTGCTGTTCAACTCGCTCTTCTCCGGTATGCACGGCGTCGGATACGGCGCCTCCGGCTTCGAAAGTGGTTTCGGCCAAGGCTATTCGGACGGATATGACGCCGGGGTGAATGCCGGGAACGACGGCGGCGCGGACCAAGCCGGCTGGGATCAAGGTGCAGGCGGGGCCGACCAAGGGGGCTGGGACCAGGGCGGCTCCGGTTGGGACCAGAGCGGCGGTGGCTGGGACCAAGGCGGTGGCAGCGCTTGGGACGGCGGCGGCTGGGATGGTGGCGGCGGTGGCGACTTCGGCGGCGACTTCGGAGACTTCTAGGGGCGTCTACCGCGCGTCGAGCGGCACATTCGGAGTAAGCAAGATGGGTGCGAACGTCTCGCGCGCCAGCGCACGTACCTCTTCGGTGTTGCCGAGGTCAATGGTTGTCGTGGGCGCAGCGAGATATCCCAGCACCAAGTGGATCAAGACGTCGACCTGCCGTTTCGAATCTCCCGGCGGGATACGCCCTTCCTCCCGCATCTGATCGATCTGGGACGTGAGATAGTGTCGCGCCAGTTCGATTGGCGCCGGGTCTCCCTGCGTGATTGCTTCTATCGCAGTCATCCTGGCCACGATTGAATCACCGCGCAGCAGAGGATGATTCACAACTTCGATACAGACGGCGAACCCCTCAGCCACCCGCTCGTCAATGCCGTCAAAACCGCCCGCACGCTCTTGTAGCTCGTCCAGGAACTTTCGCATTTCTTGGGCAAGCGCCCTCTCGAACAACTGGTCTTTACTCGAGAAACGCCGAAATACCGTGGCACGGCCCACTTTCGCCCGCCGCGCCACTTCGTCAATGGTCGCGGACTGGGTGCCCCGCTCCGCGAGCACCTCGATGGCCGCGTCCAGCAATCGGGTGTCAATGTCGTCAGGTTCCGGGTGCGAACCAAGTCCACGAACAGCGCGCGCGAAAAGTTTTCCCAACGGCGCGCCCGGTCTTGTCACGCAATCTCCTACGCTGTACCTGGTACATGGTGTCCCACTTGGCCCACTCTAGCAACATCACACGTCACCGCAGCTGTCATCAGCCTATTTGACATGAAGGACACCAGAACAAGTTTCGCGCATCCATCTCCGCTGTGAGGATTGGCGTGCCGCACACCCGACAGGGCGCACCCGCCCGGCGATACACGTAGGTGCGGGGGCGGTCCGGTGCGTACGACGGGTCACCATGGTCGAATTCGGCATCGACCGTGACGATCTTTCCGACCCGCAGTCCGACGCGCATTCTGTCCACCAGGTCGCCCCAGAGCGCCGAGAGCTCGCCGGGATCCAGCCGGGCGCCCTCCCGGTACGGGTCGATCCGCTGACGGAACAGCACCTCGCTGCGGTAGACATTGCCCACACCGGCGATGATCTTCTGGTCCATCAGCAGTGCACCGATTGGCCTGCGCGACTTCGTGATCCGCTCGAACGCTAAGGCCGGGTCGGACCTGGGGCGCAGTGGGTCGGGGCCGAGGCGAGCCAGGATCGCATCGACCTGTGGGGCGTCAATGAGCTCACACGCCGTCGCGCCGCGCAGATCGGTCCCAAACTGCGCTCCCTCGATACGCATCCGCACCTGCCCTACGGGAAGACCCATCGGGACCGGCAGCTCGGTGAAGGTGCCGTACAGCCCTAGGTGAACATGCACCACACCGGCTGAGCCGTAATCGTGGAACAGGTGCTTGCCCCAGGCATGCGCCTTCACGAGGGTGCGCCCGCTGACCGCGGCCGCACCTTCGGTGAACCGGCCCTGCGGACTACTGACAGACACCGGCGAACCGGCGAACCGGCGCTGGTGCAGCCGGGCCAACCGGTGCAGGGTATGCCCCTCCGGCACAGACGTTTACGCGTCGGCGCCCGGTACCGGCGGCGCCTCGTGGGTGGCCTCGTACTCGGCCAGAATGTCGATGCGGCGCTGGTGCCGCGGCTCCTCCGACCACTTGGCTGCCAGGAACGCGTCCACGATGGCGAGCGCCTCGGGCACGGTGTGCATGCGTCCACCGATGCCGATCAGCTGCGCATTGTTGTGCTCGCGTGCCAGCACCGCAGTCTCCAGGCTCCACGCCAGCGCACAGCGGGCACCCGGGACCTTGTTGGCGGCGATCTGCTCACCGTTACCCGAACCACCGAGCACGATGCCGAGGCTGTCCGGATCGGCGACGGTGCGCCGCGCGGTATCGATGCAGAACGCCGGGTAGTCGTCCTGCGGATCCAGTTCAAAGGCACCGCAGTCCACCGGATCATGGCCGCGACCACGAAGGTGCTCGATGATCTTCTGCTTCAACTCGTATCCGGCGTGATCGGCTCCCACATAGACGCGCATGCCCCAATTGTGACAGTCGCGTTGTGCCAGGTTGCCCCGTGGTCGGTTACCGTGGCGCGCATGTACCCGGTCGGACTGCCCCAGTACACCTATCCCCCACGTCGACATCCCTGGGAGATCGGGTTGCTCGTCGTCGTGATCCTGTTCACAGTGCTGCTCTACATCGGCGCGATTTTCGGCATCATCGGATATCTCGCCGACCCCGAGCACGTCCAGCTGAACATCATCATCGTCGCGCTGGCCGCCACTCCGCTGACCTTGTTCCTCGGTCGAGGCATCCTCTACGGGCAGCAGCGGGTGAACGGCGTCAAGATGTCCCCCACCCAGTTCCCCGAGGGGTACGCGATGGTCGTCGAAGCAGCGCAGCGCTTCGGCCTGCAGGAGCTGCCCGACGCCTATGTCGTACTGGGCAACGGCCAGATCAACGCCTTCGCCAGCGGCCATGGCTTCCGCCGGTTCGTCGTCGTCTACAGCGACCTATTCGAGATCGGTGGCGAAGCGCGTGATCCGGAGGCACTGGCCTTCATCATCGGCCACGAGGTCGGTCACATCGCCGCCGGGCACGCGTCCTACTGGCGGCAGTTCGCCCAGACCGCGATGAACTTCGTCCCGTTCCTCGGCACCTCGCTGTCGCGCTCCATGGAGTACACCGCAGACAACCACGGATACGCCATGCGCCCCACCGGTATTCAGGGCGCCATCGGCGTCATGGCGGCTGGCAAGTATCTGCTCAAGCGCGTCGAGTTCGACACCCTGGCCAACCGGGCCACCCTGGAGACAGGCTTCTTCGTGTGGCTGGTCAACATGCTGTCGAGCCACCCCGTGCACACCTGGCGCGCAGCCGCGTTGCGGAATCGGCAGCAGGCCGGGTCGTTGTTCTTCCGGCCCCAGCTGCTGCCGCCGACTCCCATTCCTCCGGTGCCGCCGGTGCTACCGCCCGCGCCGCCGCCGATCGCCCACGGCTACCTGCCGCCTCATCAGGCGTACACATTCGGCAATCCGCCCCCGCGTTATTAGTCGAACGTCGGCGCCTCGGTGCGCGTGCGCTTGAGCTCGAAGAAGTACGGGTACGAGGCAAAGATCACCGACGCATCCCACAGCTTCCCGGCCTCTTCGCCGCGCGGGATCTTGGAGATCACCGGGCCGAAGAAGGCCACACCGTTGACGTGGATCGTCGGAGTACCGACATCCGGGCCCACCTTGTCCATACCGGCGTGGTGGCTGACACGCAGTGCGTCGTCGTACTCGGTGGACTCGGCGGCGTCGGCCAGCTCGGCCGGCAGGCCCACCTCGGCCAGCGACTCGGCGATGACCGCCGGAAGGTCCTTGTTGTCCTGGTTGTGAATCCGGGTACCCATGGCGGTGTACAGCGGCTCCAGGATCTCCGGGCCTTTGGCCTGCTCGGCGGCGATGGCCACCCGCACCGGTCCCCAGGCCGTTTTCATGAGTTCCTGGTAACGCTCCGGCAGGTTATCGCGTCCCTCGTTGAGGACGGCCAGGCTCATCACCCGGAACTTCACGTCGATATCGCGAACTTTCTGGACCTCCAGAATCCACCGCGAGGTGATCCAGCACCACGGACACAGCGGGTCGAACCAGAACTCGGCGAGGTCCTTCTTGTCTGCAGACATAACGCGCCTTTCGGATGTGATGTGGCCGGCCTAAAGGGGGACGTCTAACCCAACTCACGATCCTGCCCCCGTGTTCCCATCCCGCACGAATGACCGTCTACCGGCTACGTTGGGTACGTGGCACTTCCCAACCTCACCCGTGACCAGGCCGCGGCCCGAGCCGCTGCGATCGACGTCCAGCACTACGCGATCACCCTCGACCTCACCGATGGTCAGGGCGGTCCCAGCGAAGAAACCTTCCACTCATCGACCACTGTCACCTTCACGGCGCAGCCGGGGGCCTCTACGGTCATCGACATCGCCGCCCGCACGGTGCGGCGCGTCGAGCTCAACGGCGTCGAGATCGACGTCAGCGGGTACGACGAGGAGAACGGCATCACGCTGCCGGAGCTGGCTGCCGCCAACACCGTGGTGGTGGAAGCCGATTTCGAGTACTCGCACACCGGTGAGGGTTTGCACCGCTTCGTGGATCCGGTCGACGACGAGGTGTACCTCTACTCCCAGTTCGAGACCGCCGATGCCAAACGGATGTTCGCCAGCTTCGACCAGCCCGACCTCAAGGCCACCTTCGATGTCACGGTGACCGCCCCGGCCCATTGGCAGGTGATCTCCAACGGTGCGCCACTGTCGGTGGCCGACGGCGTGCACACCTTCGCGACCACCGCGAAGATGAGCACCTACCTGGTGGCGCTGATCGCCGGTCCCTACGCGCGATGGAACGACGTGTATTCCGATGACCACGGCACCATCGATCTGGGCATCTATTGCCGCGCCTCGCTATCGGAGTTCATGGACGCCGATCGGCTGTTCACCGAGACCAAGCAGGGATTCAGCTTCTACCATAAGAACTTTGGCACCCCGTACGCCTTCGGAAAGTACGACCAGCTGTTCGTCCCCGAATTCAACGCGGGTGCCATGGAGAACGCCGGAGCGGTGACCTTCCTGGAGGACTACGTCTTCCGGAGCAAGGTCACCAAGTATTCCTATGAGCGCCGCGCCGAGACCGTGCTGCACGAGATGGCGCACATGTGGTTCGGCGACCTGGTCACCATGCGCTGGTGGGATGACTTGTGGCTCAACGAGTCCTTCGCGACGTTCGCCTCGGTGCTGTGCCAGGCGGAGGCCACCGAGTACACCGAGGCGTGGACCACCTTCGCCAACGTCGAGAAGTCATGGGCGTATCGCCAGGACCAGCTGCCGTCGACCCACCCGGTCGCCGCCGATATCCCGGACCTGGCGGCTGTCGAGGTGAACTTCGACGGCATCACCTACGCCAAGGGCGCCAGCGTGCTCAAACAGCTTGTGGCGTATGTCGGTTTGGAGAACTTCCTGTCGGGCCTGCGCGCGTATTTCACGGCGCACGCGTTCGGTAACGCGACGTTCGACGATCTGCTGGGCGCCCTGGAGGAGGCCTCGGGGCGCGACCTGTCGGACTGGGGCACACAGTGGCTCAAGACCACCGGGCTCAATACGTTGTCACCTGGCTTCGAGGTGGACAGCGACGGGAAATTTACGCGTTTCGCCGTCAAACAGTCCGGGGCGGCCCCGGGCGCCGGCGAGACGCGGGTGCACCGGCTCGCCGTCGGGATCTATGACGACGTGGACGGCAAGCTGGTCCGCGTACACCGCGAAGAGTTGGACGTCGAAGGACCGTCGACGGATGTTCCCGCGTTGCAGGGTGTCTCCCGCGGCAAGCTGATTCTGGTCAACGACGACGATCTGACGTACTGCTCCCTGCGGCTCGATGACGAGTCACTGGAAACCGTGCTGTCACGGGTGGCCGATATCGCCGACCCGTTGCCACGCACGCTGGCGTGGTCGGCGGCCTGGGAGATGACGCGCGAGGCGGAGCTGCGAGCGCGTGATTTCGTGGCGCTAGTGTCCTCCGGCGTGCACGCCGAGTCCGAAGTCGGTGTGGCGCAACGCCTGCTGCTGCAGGCACAGACGGCGTTGAGCTCCTATGTGGAACCCGAGTGGGCGCGCGAGCACGGCTGGCCGGCCTTCGCCGACCGGCTGCTGGAGCTGGCGCGTGGCGCCGGGCCGGGCTCGGATCATCAGCTGGCTTTCGTGAACGCCTTCACCACCTCGGTGTTGTCGGCAGGACATACCGTCGTGTTGCAGGCGCTGCTGGACTCCGATCCGGCATCGCTGGACCTGCCCGGCCTGACGGTCGACACCGACCTGCGGTGGCGAATCGTGAACGCGCTGGCGGCCTCCGGGGCACTGGAGCCCGACGCTTCGGTGTTCATCGATGCGGAGCTGGAGCGCGACCAGACCGCGGCGGGTAAGCGTCAAGCGGCCCAGGCTCGTGCGGCCCGTCCGGTCGCCGAGGTGAAAAAGGCCGCGTGGAAGCAGGTCATCGAGGATGACGCGCTGCCGAACACCACCGCGCGTTCGGTGATCGCGGGAATCGTGCAGCCCGGACAGGCCGCGCTGCTGGCGCCGTTCTCGGGTCGCTACTTCGATGTCATCGAGAATGTGTGGGCACGGCGTTCCAGCGAGGTGGCCCAGACCGTGGTGATCGGCCTGTACCCCTCGTGGGACATCTCGCAGCATGCTATCGAGTCGGCAGACGGCTTCTTGGCCAAGGAGATTCCGTCGGCGCTGCGCCGTCTGGTTTCCGAGGGGCGCGCCGGGATCGTCAGGTCACTGCAGGCCCGCGAGTTCGACGCCCAATAGGAGGGCTCCCTTCGCACGCTCCCTCGTGCCGAGTGCATACCAGGCGCAGGCCTTTCACGCGATTCGTCTGCGTACGGTATGCACTCGGCGAGCGAGGGCTTCCCGCACTCGTCGAATGATGTCGTCGGGGTGGTCCTCGGCGACCACTCTGACAATCAGCCAGCCCAGACCTTCGAGCATCTCCAGCCGCTGGATGTCCTTCACGTACTGTCGGCGGTTGCTGCGGTGGTGATCTCCGTCGTATTCGACGCCGACCATGACGTCCTCCCAGCCCATGTCGACGTATGCGAGTGGAACGAAATCGCCGTTGTGCACCAGGATCTGCGTGGTAGGGCGCGGCAGCCCAGCCCGAATCAGTAGCAATCGGAGCCAGGTCTCCTTCGGCGACTGCGCACCGGGATCCACCAAATCGAGCGCCGCCCTTGCCCTTTGTATTCCGCGCCGGCCCCTGTAGCGCTCGGCGAGGCGTAGCGCCTCGGCGGTCGTAAGCCCGGTTGCCCGGCACAACGCATCGACAGCGGGCACCACATAAGCGTCCGGGTACCGACCCGCCAGATCGAGTGCAGTACGAGCTGGAGTCGTGACGCACATACCGCGAACAATGCACACCTCGTCGGCGGGAAGGACGGATCGAAGGGTGACTACACCCGATTCACGGCGTCGGTTGTGGCCGTCGACAATCTCCGCTGGCCGAGAGGGATCGATCCATTGCGCACCGAGCAGCGCTGCCGCCGAGAACCCGGCGAGCACACCACGACGACGCGAGCGAAGCCAGGCGGCCTCCGCACGGATCGTCGGTGTTATCACGATGCCTCGCGGAATGTAGACATCCTTATGCCAAGCCACATAGTTGGTGATCAGTGCGTGCCGGGTCAGTAGACCTGCACGAAGCGCTTCACTTCCGAGAAAAGCCCCGCTCCCCATCACGGAAGCATGCAACAGACGTCCGACAACTCACCGAACGCATACCAGGTGCATGAAATTCAGCCAGTTGACCTGCACCAGGTATGCACTCGAGGCAAGGACATACGCGGGGAACAGCGCGAGGAGAACGAAAGGTCAGGGGCGCGCGATCGCGGCGCTTATTACGCGCACCGCACTGATGATCCCGTCGAGCAGGTTGCCTTCCTTGAACGACGCCACGGCAGCAGCCACACCAAGGTCGGCGGCCGACTCGGCACCGCGCCCCTTGAGTCCCTCGCCGTAGACGACCTCAACCACATGCTGGTTGGGCGAAACAGCGATCAGCACGGCCTCATCCGGCGTCGGCACCTTGAGGAACACCTCCCGCGCACCGGCAGCGGTATCCGAGCCCAGGTCGCCGATGTACACCGAGAACCTCGCCTTCGACTGACGAGACCCGTAGGTCAGGGCGTCGTCGAGCGTCGCCAGCTCGTAGTTGGGGAACGGAAATTCAACCGACAGCGCGCCCGGCTCGGTAACACCCGAGATGCGTCCGCTGATGGTCTCGGCCCAGCCGCGCGGCAATTCGGCGGGAGCAGTCTTGGTGACCTCACCACTTGCCACTTGCGGACCCTCCAATCGCCTCGGCGCCAGCATGCCCATGACCGTGGCCGTGCCCATGGGCATCGCCAACGTTTTCGTCGACTGCGGCCCACAGGATCGGGGCGTGCGTCCAGCCGTCGTTCATGTTGTAGGTCGCGGGGTGCGGCCCCTTCTTACGCATCGTCCAGAGTCCGACGAGCACGAAGAAGACCGGCGTGATCAGGGCTACCCAGACCGGCATCCCGATGTATGTGGGGCTGTTGAGAAAGCTCACGATGCAAACCGTAGCCGACCGCGCCGGGAACTCACGCCGCACCCTCCCCTAGATATCGCACCCATGCCGGGTCGAGTTCCTTGACCGACGACAGCAGTCGCCAGTGTTGCCCCTTGGGCGGCATCGGCGTGGTGTGAAGCGACCAGCCCAGCTCCGACAGCATCCGGTCCGCCTTGCGGTGATTACACGACGAACAGCAGGCCACGCAGTTCTCCCAGGAGTGCGTGCCGCCCTTGCTGCGCGGGATGACATGGTCGATGGTGTCGGCGCGTCCACCGCAGTACGCACAGCGGAACCGGTCGCGATGCATTAGTGCGGCGCGCGTCATCGGAACCCGTGCCCGGTACGGCACCCGCACGAAGCTCCTGAGCCTGATCACCGAGGGGACGGCCACCGACGTCGTGGCGGCATGAATGACGGGAGCGGCCGGGTCGTCGTGCACCACGTCGGCCTTACCGCACAACAGCATGATCACGGCGCGACGCATCGGCAGCGCCGTGAGCGGCTCATATGTGGAGTTCAGCAATAACACGCGACGCCGGCCCCATAGGGAACCGGCGTCGTTGGAGTGCTGTGGGGGGATGGCCCCGGGGACCCTCGTCCCCGGGACACTGTGCAGTATTCGGGCCGACCCGTTCTGGGTCGGCCCAGCGCTGGCACTGTTATGCCGGTGCCCGCGGCCCTTCTTGTGTTGCACCATCGCAACCAGTGCACCACGATTCCGCGGTCTTCGCACGACAATTTGCGCCGTGTTTGCAGGTCAATCCAATGAACATCGCGTAACCAACCCGGCTGATCGGCCGAAGCGTGTACCGGCACAATGGCGTACGTGGCAGCCCCTACCCCTGAAAACTTCTACGACGCCGTCGGTGGCGCCGCCACTTTCCACGCGATCGTGGCCCGCTTCTACGAGCTTGTCGCCGATGACGAGGTGCTGCGCCCCCTGTACCCGGAGGAAGACCTCACCGGCGCCGAGGATCGTCTCCGGATGTTCCTCGAACAATATTGGGGCGGCCCTCGCACCTACTCGGACCAGCGCGGACATCCCCGGCTGCGGATGCGCCACGCACCGTTTCGGATCGGCCCCATCGAACGCGACGCGTGGTTGCGCTGCATGCGGACCGCCGTCGAATCCATCGATCGGAACACCCTTGACGACGACCATCGCGCCCAGCTGTGGAGCTACCTGGAGATGGCGGCGCAGTCGATGGTCAACTCGCCCTTCTGACAGTCGATCGCGATTCGGGGCCAGAGCCGCCGTGGTGCAGAATGACCAACCGTGACCGCCGCCGACTTGGGCCAACATGACGACCCTTGGTGGTCGCAGGCCGTCTTCTATCAGATCTACCCGCGGTCGTTCGGCGACAGCGACGGAGATGGCATCGGCGATCTGGACGGTATTTCAGCAAAGCTTGGCTACCTTGACCTACTCGGCATCCAAGGAATCTGGCTAAATCCTGTTACCAGATCTCCGATGGCCGACCACGGCTATGACGTGTCGAACCCGCGGGATATCGATCCATTGTTCGGCGGATTGACCGCGATGCACAGGCTCATCGCCTCCGCTCACCGCCACGACATCAAGGTCATCATGGACCTGGTCCCCAACCACACCAGCTCCGAGCACCCCTGGTTCATCGAGGCGCTGGCCGCGGCGCCAGGCAGCGATGCCCGGTCTCGCTACATCTTCCGTGACGGCAAGGGCGCCAATGGCCAACTGCCGCCCAACAATTGGCCCTCGGTATTCGGTGGCCCCGCCTGGACGCGGGTGACCGAGCCCGACGGCACGCCCGGCCAGTGGTACCTGCATTTGTTCGCCCCTGAGCAGCCAGATGTCAACTGGGACAACCCCGAAGTGGTCGACGACTTCGCCGAGACTCTGCGCTTCTGGCTCGACCGGGGCATCGACGGATTCCGCCTCGACGTGGCCCATGGCATGGCCAAGCGCCCAGGCCTCCCCGATCTCGAGGACACCGACACCTCGATGCTGCATATCGACGACGAGGACCCGCGTTTCAACAACGAGGGCGTACACGAGTACCACCGCAAGATCCGCAAGGTGTTGGACCAGTACCGCGATGTGGTTGCCGTCGGCGAGATCTGGGTGAACGACAACACTCGCTTCGCCGAATACGTCCGGCCCGACGAGTTGCATCTCGGATTCAACTTCAAACTTGTAGAGGCCGACTTCGACGCGGACAAGATCCGCGCCGCCATCGAAAACTCGCTCACCGCCGTGAATTCCGTAGGAGCGATGCCTACTTGGACGTTGTCCAATCACGACGTGGAGCGTGAGGTGACGCGCTACGGCGATGGTCCGATCGGCCAGTGGCGAGCCCGTGCCATGGCCCTGGTGATGCTCGCACTGCCGGGAACTGTGTTCATCTACAACGGCTCCGAACTGGGGCTGCCAAATGTCGAATTGCCCGACGAGGCTCTGCAGGATCCGGTGTGGGAGCGGTCCGGCCACACCGAGCGGGGTCGCGACGGCTGCCGGGTGCCCATCCCCTGGGAGGGCACCGATCCTCCTTATGGCTTCTCGACCAACGATCAGACCTGGCTACCGATGCCGCACGGCTGGGCCGATTTCACGGTCGAACGCCAGTTGGAGCGCACCGACTCCACGCTGTCTCTGTACCGGCGTGCGATCGAATTGCGCAAGAACCGACAGGAATTCAACGGCACCAGCTTGGAGTGGTACGGCAGCCCGCTGGGCGCGCTGGCCTTCCGCGTTAAGGGCGGCGGCCTGACCTGCGCCCTGAACGTCAGCAGCGACCTGGTGGATCTGCCTGCGGGCGAGGTCATTCTCGCCAGCGGACCCCTCGTCAACGGCAAGTTACCGCGCAACACCGCGGCCTGGATCGTCTAGCGGACCTGTAGCGACAGATCGGTCCGACGGCGATACACCGATCCGAATCGGGCA
Organism: Mycobacterium sp. D16Q14; assembly: GCA_002013415.1. Classification (GTDB taxonomy): domain Bacteria; phylum Actinomycetota; class Actinomycetes; order Mycobacteriales; family Mycobacteriaceae; genus Mycobacterium. The sequence continues at coordinate 15,904 of MAEX01000022.1, read as the reverse complement.
TCCAGCCGCAACCACGCCGGCACGGCACGCACCCGCACCGGTTCGTCCTCGGGCGGGTGCGTGGGAACGAATCCCAATGCAGTCAAAGCGAATACGCATCGCATTGGCACGTCAACTGGCCGGCCGTCGGTTCCTTCGACGGTGACGACGGACTGGTCCAGCAGCGACACGGGCGGACCGTGGGCGCTGCCGTGTTCGCGAGCCAGCTCTCCCCCGCGCTGCGCAAGCTCGAGCACCGTCCGCGCCGGAATATCGTCGAGATACTCGAAGCCGCTATCGGCGGGCAGCGCACCCCGCCACGCCGAGTCCATGGGGAACCCCGTGTGCACGTAGCCGTTGGCATCCGGGGCCTGCAAGCCACGCAGTACTTCATCGACGGTGGCGGAAATATCGGGCGTCCTCAGTTCACCGCGTACCGCACGACAGGCCAGCACATCGAATTGTGTTGCGGTCCAGACAACTACCCGACCATCTTCTCGAGCGCGCAACCGCACCACCGCCGACTCATCCAGGCGGGAAACACGGGTGAGAAAGGTCGCCAGGTCCTTGCGGTCGGAGGCGTCGGGCACCCGTAATGCGGCTTCACTCACTGTCGCGACCAACGCTGCAGGTACTCACGGTGGGTGTCGGTGAGACGCAGCAGGGTTTGACTGTCCAGGTGAAACGTCACCAATTGGGTGTCTGCGATCACCGCGGGTTTGGAGTCCGGCGCCGCGTCCACCGAGCGCACCTCATAGTTGATCGTGAAGTCCACCGCCCGGATCTTCGAGACCCACATGGTCACCTGCAGCGGCGAGTCCGCCAGCCGCACCTGCCCCTTGTACTTCACGTGGACATCTGCGATGAGCAGACCCGTAGTGGTGATCTCTGCGCCAAAAACATCACGCAGGAAGGGCACTCGCGCCTCTTCCAAGATTGTCACCATCGTCGCGTGGTTCACATGCTGGTACATGTCGATATCGGACCAACGGACCGGAACCGCCGCGACATACCCGGGTTTCTCGCTAACGCTCATCGCACCATCATGCAGGACCGGTGATGCTGCTCCTGATCATCCCTCTGATCTGGCGCGCTGCCACCGACAACGTCGCCAGGTCCGGTTCGCCCGTCGCGAAGATCTCCGCGAGCGTGCCACGAGCCCGCTCCAGACGGGCAGCATTGGTGAACTCCCACTCGGTGATCTTCTGCTCACCAGTCTCATCCGGTTCGCCGACAGAAAGCACATCCATCGTGAGCGCCCGCAGCGAGGAGTAGATGTCATCGCGGATCGCCAACCGGGCCAGGGAATGCCAGCGATCGTTGCGTTCCAGCTGAGAGACGGCGGTCAGCAGATCGTCCACCCTCAGGTCATCCATCAGGGTGAAGTACAGATCCGCGACCTCCGCGCCGTCACGGTCGGCGATGTCGGCGATGTCGATGACGTCCAGCAGACTGAAGCCGTACAGGCAGCCGGCGACATCACCGGCGAGATCGGCCGGAACACCCAGCGCCATCAAGTCTTCGGTCTGCTTGGTGACGATCTCTAGGTCGTGACCGCGCAGCCAGGTGGTGAGCTTCGGGGTCAGCTCGGCAATTCCTTCTGCGAAGCGGTTGATCTCGGCACCGACCGCGAGAGGCTGCGGCCGGTAGCTAATCAGCCACCGTGATGCGCGGTCCAGCAAACGGCGCATGTCCAGGGTCAGCCGGTCCGAAACCGACACCGGTACATCAGCATGCCGGATTCGGTCCCACAGTGAGCGCAGCCCGAAGATGGCCTCCACCGCCACATAGGTCTTGAGTCCGTCCACTGAACCCGTCCCGGCGTCTTCGAAAAGCCGATACACATAGGTGATTCCGCCACAGTCGACCACCGCGTTCACCAGCATGGTCGCGTAGATCTCTTTACGTAGCGGATGCTTGCGGATCTCCGCATCGAAGCGCTCACGCAGCTCGTCCGGGAAGTAGTGCACCATCCGCCGCTGGGTGACCTCTTGCTCGGGGGCGTCAGTGGCCAGCAGGTCCGCCTTGAGCGCCAGCTTCACGTGCGCCATCAGTGTCGACAACTCCGGTGAGGTCAAACCGATCCCGAGTGCGGCGCGGCGCTCGATCTCCTTCTCGGAGGGCAATGCCTCCAGCTCACGATCCAGACCGCGATCCGCCACCAGATGGGCGATCTGTCGCGCGTGCACGGTGAGCAGCGAGGCCGCGTTGGCCCGGCTCGTTCCCATGAGGTTGTTCTGGGACTCGTTGTCGGCCAGTACAAGTGCGGCAACGTCGTCGGTCATGGACTCCAAGAGCGCGGTGCGCTCGGAGGCCTCGACCTTGCCGGCGCTGACCAGTGAGTCGACCAGAATCTTGATGTTGACCTCGTGGTCGGAGCAGTCCACCCCGGCGGAGTTGTCCAGTGCATCGGTATTGACCCGGCCGCCGTTGAGCTCGAATTCGATGCGCCCGCGCGAGGTCAGGCCCAGGTTGCCGCCCTCGCCGATCACCTTGGCGCGCATCTGGTTTCCGTTGACACGGACCGAGTCGTTGGCCTTGTCTCCCACCTCGGCCTGCGATTCGCTCTCAGCCTTGACGTAGGTGCCGATACCGCCGTTGAAGAACAGGTCGACCGGGGCCAGCAGGATGGCCCGGATGAGCTGGGGCGGTGTCATCTCGGTGACACCGCTGTCGATGCCGAGGGCCTCACGTACCTCGGGACTGATCGGCACCGATTTCTGTTCCTTGCTGTACACGCCGCCCCCGGCGCTGATGAGCGCCGGGTTGTAGTCGGCCCAGCTGGAACGCTCCAACGCGAACATCCGCTTGCGTTCTGCCCAGGACGATGCGGGCTCGGGGTTGGGGTCCAGGAAGATGTCCCGGTGGTCGAAGGCGGCCACCAGCTTGATGTGCTGCGAGAGCAGCATGCCGTTGCCGAACACGTCCCCGCTCATATCGCCAACCCCGGCGACCGTGAAATCCTCTGTCTGGGTGTCGATCCCCATTTCCAGGAAGTGACGTTTGACGCTCTCCCAGGCACCGCGGGCAGTGATTCCCATGGCCTTGTGGTCGTACCCGACGGAGCCGCCGGAGGCGAACGCGTCACCCAGCCAGAATCCGTAGGACTTGGCGACATCGTTGGCGATATCGGAGAACGTCGCGGTGCCCTTGTCTGCTGCCACCACCAGATAGGTGTCATCGCCGTCGCGGCGGCGCACCGCCTGCGGCGGGATGACGGCGTTGGTGGCGCTGTCCAAGTTGTCGGTGACGTCAAGCAGACCACCGACGAATCGCCGATAGCATTCGACACCCTCGGCGCGGAACGCATCCCGGTCGACGGCGGCATCGCCGGTGGTCGCCGGCGGCTGCTTGACCACGAATCCGCCCTTGGCCCCGACGGGGACGATGACGGCGTTCTTCACGGCCTGCGCCTTGACCAACCCCAGGATCTCGGTGCGGAAGTCCTCGCGGCGATCCGACCACCGCAGCCCGCCACGGGCGACGGGGCCGAAGCGCAGGTGCACACCCTCAACGCGTGGGGAGTACACGAAGATCTCGAACCGCGGCCGGGGCTCGGGCAGCTCCTCGATCTCACGCGGATTGAGTTTGAAGGCGAGCACCCCCTTGGCCCGGGCCGAGTCCTCTTCCTTCACAAAGTAGTTGGTGCGCAAGGTCGCCTGAATCAGCGAAAAGAAGGCGCGCAGCACTCGGTCGGTATCGAGGCTGATGACCTTGTCGATCTCGGCCAGAACCTGCTCCGCCTTGGTGTCGGCCAGCATGTTGTCGGTGAAGGCCGGATCGAAGCGCGCCTCGAAGAGTTCCACGAAGTCGCGCGCGGTAACGGAATTGTCGGCGAGCACTGTCTCAATATGTGCCTGGCTGTAGGGGAAGCCGGCCTGCCGCAGGTATTTGGCATATCCGCGCAGGATGGTGATCTGACCGGCGGTGAGCCCGGCCCGCAGTACCAGTTCGTTGAATCGGTCCGTCTCGACGCGGCCATTCCACACATCATCGATCGCGTCGGTGAAGAGCTGCGCGCGGTGCTGCACCCCCTCGGCATCAAAGGTACGTGCGATCGCCGGGTGCACCACGATGCGGAATGCGTACAGCGAGACGGCAAGCCCGTCGGGACGGGTGAAGTGATAGGGGCGTTCCTCCATCACGTCCACGCCCATGCTCTGCAGGACCGGCAGCACCTCGCTCAGCGATGCCGAGCGTCCGCCCAGGTACATACTGAGCACACCGGTGGCCGGCTCTTCGGCCGCGTCGTAGGCAAGATCAAGCGAATTATCTTGGAGACCTTCGATTCTCGCGATGTCATCGATGGCGTCCGCGGGTGCGACGTTCGTCTTGAAGACCTCGGGCAGGATGACCGAGTAGCGCTCGGCGCAGGCGCGATCGATCGGCGAGTCCGGCCGTACCGCGCTCACCAGACGGTCACTCCAGGTACGGCTGGTCTGAGTGAGTAGTCCCTGTAAACGAATCCGGTTGGCCTCGGAAGTATCGACACTTGTGGACAGATTGTCCTCGGGCATACGAATCGTGAAATGGACCAATGCCCAGGGTGATTCGCTGACACGCGCGGTGTAATCGATACCCGTGCCGCCGAGCTCACGCACCAGGGTGTCCTGCATGGCCAGTCGAACGGTCGTGGTGTACCGGTCGCGGGGCAGGTATACCAGGGCGGTCACGAAGTTGCCGAGCTCGTCGGATCGCAGAAACAGCAGCGAACCCGGGTGCGCACCAATGTTCCTCACGGCGGTGACGATGTTTTGCAGCTGGTCCACGCCCACCGTGAACAGCTCCGCGCGGGGCAGGTTCTGCATGATGTCGATGAGCATGTGCCCGGCCAGCGAGTCCTGGTTGGCGTCCGAGCGCGCAAGCACCTGGTGCACCCGAGCGGAGATCACCGGAATGTCCAGTACATCGGCGTTCATGGCGGCCACGGTGAAAACGCCCACGAGGCGGTGCTCGATGGCGGGACCGCTGCCGTCGTCCTGCCGGATCACCACGATGTTCGGATAGATCGCATAACGCAGATAGGTCGGCACGGTGGCTTGAGCCAGGACCAGCAGCTCGTCGTTGTGGGTGAGCTGCGGAAGCACCTCTTCGCGCCGCTTGAGCAGGCCGAGCCGACTCGATTCGTCGACGGTGGCCCGCCCGTCCGCGACGGTGCACCGCTGATATCCGAGCACCGTGAAGTTGCCTTCGACGAGCCAGCGCAGCAGGTTCGCGACCTCGGCGAGTTCGGCAGACGAAAACCGTGCCGTGCCCGCCGAGGCGTCTAGATCGGCAGCCAGCTCGATGACCGCGTCACGCATGGCGTCGGTGTCCGCTGCGACATGACTGCCGTCTTCGAGCGTGTGCGGCAGCTGCGTCTCGATAAAGGCCAGCCGTTCGGCGTCGATAGACGGTGGCAGCTGCAGGTGGATCCAGCACTCGGCACCGATGGCGGTATCGCTGTGTGGGTTTTCAACCGGTACCGCGGAGAGCAGGGTGCCATCGGCGGAACGTTCGACCGTGAAGACCGGGTCCATCAGGTCCACGATCGCGACGCCTAAACGTCGCAGCAGCACGGTGACGGAGTCCGTGAGCAACGGCGTGTAGTCGGTGACCAACTGCAAGGCGGTTCCGAGCCCCGCATCGTCTCCATTGCGGTAAACGGCCATCGAAATCGCGTGCGGCGGGCGTTGTGCTGCCAGCCGCAGCAGCGACCGCATGAGTGCCTCACGCACGGGCGGCGCCGGCGGTGTGGCGTGGCCGTCAGCATCGAGCGCTTCATCCCATTCCTGGTCGCCCAGGAATCGGGAGTGACTGAATGCAGCCTCCAGCGCCTCAATGGTCGGCACGCCAGATCCATTGGTAGATGGCGTGTTTTCGGGAGTTGTGGTCCCTGTCTTAACAGTCACGCAGAACGCTCCTGGCCGAGTTTGCATGCCGGGTTTCGGCACGCAATCTCACCCTAGTCGCGAGTCAGGCGGCGGTGGGTAACTCTGTGAGGTCTCGCTGCATCGATACCCAAACGTTCAACTTTGTTGTCTTCGTACGCCTGGAAGTTGCCTTCAAACCAGAACCATGCGGCGGGGTTATCGTCGGATCCCTCCCACGCCAGGATGTGCGTGCAGGTGCGGTCCAGGAACCAGCGATCGTGCGAGATGACCACCGCGCAGCCGGGGAACTGCTCGAGCGCGTTCTCCAGTGAGCTCAGGGTTTCGACGTCGAGGTCGTTGGTGGGCTCATCGAGCAGGATCAGGTTGCCGCCCTGTTTGAGGGTTAGCGCGAGGTTGAGACGGTTGCGCTCACCACCGGAAAGGACGCCCGCGGGCTTCTGCTGATCCGGCCCCTTGAATCCGAACGCAGAAACATAAGCCCGCGAAGGCATTTCATTCTGACCGACCACAATGTGGTCGAGCCCGTCGGAAACGACCTCCCAGACGTTCTTCTTCGGGTCGATGCCGGCGCGGCTCTGGTCGACGTAGCTCAGTTTGACGGTCTCGCCCACCTTGACCTCGCCACCATCGGGGTTTTCCAACCCGACGATGGTCTTGAACAGCGTGGTCTTACCGACGCCGTTGGGGCCGATGACGCCGACGATGCCGTTACGGGGCAGCGTGAACGACAGATCCTTGATGAGGGCGCGTTCCTCGAAGCCCTTGTCGAGATGACTGACCTCGACGACCACATTGCCCAGCCGCGGGCCGGTGGGAATCTGGATCTCCTCGAAGTCCAGCTTCCGCGTCTTCTCCGCCTCGGCGGCCATCTCCTCGTACCGCCCGAGCCGGGCCTTGTTCTTGGCCTGCCGGGCCTTGGCGCCCGACCGCACCCACGCGAGCTCTTCCTGCAAACGCTTATGCAGCTTGGCGTCCTTCCGCCCCTGCACGGCGATGCGATCGGCCTTCTTCTCCAGGTACGTGGAGTAGTTGCCCTCATAGGGGTAGGCGCGGCCGCGGTCCAGTTCCAGGATCCACTCGGCCACGTTGTCCAGGAAGTACCGGTCGTGAGTCACGGCCAGGATGGCGCCCGGGTAGTTGGCCAGGTGCTGCTCCAGCCACAGCACGCTCTCGGCGTCCAGGTGGTTGGTGGGCTCATCGAGCAGCAGCAGATCAGGCTTGGACAGCAGCAGCTTGCACAAGGCGACGCGTCGACGCTCACCACCGGACAGATGCGTCACCGGCTCGTCCGGGGGCGGACAACGCAGCGCATCCATGGCCTGCTCAAGCTGCGAGTCGATATCCCAGGCATCGGCGGCGTCCAGCTCTTCCTGGAGCTTGCCCATCTCTTCCATGAGCTCGTCGGAGTAGTCGGTAGCCATCAACTCGGCAACCTCGTTGTACCGATTGAGCTTGCCCTTGAGAGCCACGCCTGCCTCGACGTTCTCGCGCACTGTCTTGGTCTCGTCCAGCTGCGGCTCCTGCATCAGGATGCCGACGCTGGCCCCATTCGCCAGGAACGCCTCGCCGTTGTTCGGCTTATCGAGTCCGGCCATGATCTTCAGGACGCTGGATTTACCGGCGCCGTTCGGACCGACCACACCAATCTTGGCGCCGGGCAGGAAATTCAGGGTGACATCATCGAGGATGACCTTGTCGCCATGCGCCTTGCGGACTTTCATCATCGTGTAGATGTACTCAGCCATTGCCGCGCTGTCGCCTCTCCTCTAAGTTCTTTAGCCGCAGCTCACGACCATTCTTATGAGCTGCCCGAACCATCCTAGGTGAGAGGCGACCGCGCGGTCGCCGGTGTCAGCTCGGGATCACGCACTCAAGCGCAGGTTTCCCGACTCCTCGCTGCTCTCGCCCGTTTCCGGCAGGTCCGTCGTGGGCTCCTCGGCACCCGGATCGGGTTGCTCCGCTGCTTCGGCATCCTCCTGCTTGCCGGTGTACCCGGCCTTCTCTATCCGGGCGATGGTCCGCGACAGATCTGGCCCAACGGCGATTGCCTTCATCTCCGTGACCTGACGGCGGTTGCCGTCCTTGTCCTCGAACTCACTGGTGTGCAGATGACCGTGCACGATCACCGGCGCACCCTTCCCCAACGCGGCACCCACCCCGGTGACCAGCCGGCCCCAGCAGGTGACGTTGATGAAAAGGGAGTTCGAATTCACCCAACTACCGTCGTCACGCCTGCGGCGTGCATTACTGACGACGCGGAACTTGATCATCTCGTCGGAGCCGACTTGGCGGCGCTTGAGGTCCCCGACGATGGATCCGATCACAGTCACTGGAGTTTCAAACATGGTCCGTGCCTTTCCTATCTCTATATCTGTTCTCAGCACCGCCGATCCGGCGCCCTTGGCAGCTCCAGTAACCCGGCACACACCGACACCGCGACGACATGTGGGCGCGTTCGGGCGGCGGCTGTGGATGGGTGCCGGATTGGGGACAACTGGCCGATGGGTCTCACCACCCGTACCTTGCTTGACATGACGGTTTGGATCATGCACCGCCCCGAGGACGAAATCTCTGCCGAATTGCAGGGCTCATCAGGGCCGTTGGCCGGTGTTCGACTCGCGGTCAAGGACAACGTGGACGTGGGTGGCGTGCCCACCACCGCCGCCTGCCCGGAGTTCGCATACATTCCCGAGCACGATGCACCGGCGGTCGCGGCCTTGCGCGCGGCAGGCGCCGCCGTGGTGGGCAAGACCAACCTCGATCAATTCGCGACCGGACTCGTGGGCACGCGCTCCCCATACGGCGCGGTATCGGACTCGCGCCGCCCCGAATACATCAGCGGCGGTTCCAGTTCGGGATCCGCGGTGGCCGTCGCAACCGGCGAGGCCGATATCGCGATCGGCACCGACACCGCAGGATCCGGGCGGGTGCCCGCCGGGCTGCAGGGCATCGTCGGGATCAAACCGACAGTCGGCGTTGTCTCCACCCAGGGCGTGGTCCCCGCCTGCGAATCCTATGACTGTGTGACCATTTTCGCCCGCACACTGGCCACCGCCAATCTGGCGATGGCCGCCATGGGTGCCGCCGCTGGACCCCGCCCGTGGCCCGCCAACACCCGGCTGGCAGCGCCCCCGCAGCCCACCATCGCCGTACCGCGTGAGCTGCCCGCACTCGATGAGGTGTGGCGCAGTGCTTTTGACTCGGCCGTAGAGCATCTTCGCGCAACGGGAGCGACGATCGTCGAGATCGATCTGGCGCCGTTCCTTGCCGCCGCGAAACTGCTGTACGAGGGCGCGCTGGTCAGTGAACGCTATGCCGCCGTCGGTGAGTTCATCGACGCCAACCCCCAGGCAGCGCTTGATCCCACTGTCGCGCAGATTGTTTCGGGTGCACGCGATATCCCGGCACATCGACTGGTGCGCGATCGCGCCGAGGTGCAGCGCCTGCGCGAGGAGGCCATGGCCGCCCTGGCGGGTGCGGACGCACTGTTGGTGCCCACTGCGCCGTTGCACCCAACGATTGAACAGGTGCAGGCCGACCCGATTGGCGTCAACGCGACGATGGGGACCTACACCAACTTCTGCAACCTGTTCGATCTGTGCGCGGTAGCGGTGCCCGCGGGAACCGCCGGTGAGGCCCAGTTCGGGGTGACCGTGCTGGCGCGCGCCTTCGATGACGCGGTGGCCTTCGACATCGCCGCATTGGTCACCGGAGATGCTGCAGAACAAGATGTTTGGCCGGCAGCGATCACCTTGTCTCATGAGCTCGCGGTGTTCGGCGCGCATCTCAGGGGCGGCCCGCTGGAATTTCAGCTCACCGATCTGGGCGCGCGCTGGGTCGGCCCGGTGCGCACCGCGCCGAAGTATCGGATGGCGGCGCTGTGCACCACACCTCCCAAACCCGGGCTCACTCGTTCGGAAGAGGATGGGGTGAGTATCGGCGGCGAAATCTGGCGACTGTCACCCGCCGCACTGGGCACCTTCCTCGCGCAGCTGCCCGAGCCGATGCTGCTGGGTAAGGTCGAATGCGATGACGGTGTGTGGCGCACCGGGTTCGGCTGTGACGGCGCCGCGGCGCAGGCCGGTATCGACATCAGCGAGCACGGCAGCTGGCCCGCCGCCATCGCCGCGGGCGCAATTTAGAACGGTCTTCGCGCAGGCGGCTCATCCACGAACTAGCGCGAGTTCTCGTCCAGCTGAGCCATTTTGGCGAGCATGGCGTTGTACGCGGCCAGGTCGGCGTCGTCGTCACGGTCGGCGGCGCGGTCCTGTCGGCGGGCCAGTCGCTCATCGGAACGCGACCACTGGATGACCAGGGCGATCATGACCACCAGCAGCGGCAGCTCCCCCGTCGCCCAGGTGATCGCGCCGCCCATGTGTTGGTCGGCGGCCAGGTCGATCCGCCATGGCAGGGCCAGATTGCTATAGAACTTTTCGCCCAGAATCGATTTCGTGCCCATCAAGATGACGCCGAAGAAGGCGTGCAGGGGCAGCGACACCAGCACGATGCCCAGCTTGGCGACCGGCGGCAGGCGCCGCGGCGACGGGTCGATACCGATGACCACCCAATAGAACAGATATCCGCTGAGCAGGAAGTGCAGATTCATCGCGAGGTGCGCGGCATGCACGTCGACGGCAGCGTCGTAGAGCCCACTCAGATACAAGCCGTAGAACCCGCCGATGAACAGCGATGTGGCCACCAGCGGATGGGTCAGGAAGCGAGAGAAGCTGCTGTGCAACAGCATCTGCACCCATTCACGCAGTCCTGGCGGATCCTCTTTGCCCGCGGCGGGTAGCACGCGCAGCAGCAGCGTGATGGGACCACCGAGGACCAGCAGCACAGGTACCAACATCGAGAGTGTCATGTGCGCCACCATGTGCATGCTGAACATGGCGGGCATGTACCGGCCGACGCCGGAGGATGTGGCGATGAGCAGGAAGGCGCAGCCGGACAGCCAGGCGATGGTGCGCCCCACCGGCCAGGCGTCGCCGCGGGCCTTGAGTCGACGGACACCCACCAGGTAGGTGATCGCGAAAACGAGGGCGGCCGTGCCGAAGATGAGATCGAAACGCCAGTCGAACATCAGTCGCTGCGGGGTCGGCGGACCGTCGAGCGTGTACCCGATAGCGACCTCGACCGGTGAAGGATTGAGATTGACCGGTGGCGGTGGCGGGGTGCGACCGAGGCCGACGGCGATGCCGAAGGTCACCGCGAAGATGACTGCTTCGATGCCTGCGAGCCGGATCAGCGGACGACGGTTCTGCGGTTCCACGGTCAATGTCGTTATCGCCGAGCGGCGTTGCAGATACCCCAGGACGCCGAGAACCAGGAGCGCGGTGGCCTTGCCCACCAGTAGCCAGCCGTAGCGGGTGGTGAACAGGTCCGAAAGCTGCACCCGGATAAGCGCGTTGATGATTCCACTGAGCCCGATCGCAACGTAGCACCACAGCGCCAGCGTCGAGAACCGGCGTGCGGCCACGTCCAGATAGCCGCCCCCGCGCAACGCGTGGATCAACAGCGCGACCAGCCCGCCGGCCCACAGCGCCGCGGACACCAGATGGATGATCAGGCTGTTGGTGCCCAGGTCGTGCGCGCCACCGGTTGCCGAATGCCCCACCACCGCCAGCGGCATCAATGTGCCCACCGATCCGAGCACCAGCAGCGGTGTCCACGACCAGCGCAGCACGACGCGGCTGGCGATCGCGACAGCGGCGGCGATAAAGGCCATCCAGCGCCAGGCATTCACGGTTTCGATCTCACCTGCGAGTGTCCACAGCTCTCCAGCGCCGAAATCACTCATCGGCTGACCGGCGACGTCGGATATCGACAGTGGCACCATCACCGCCGAGAGCACTGCGAGTGCGGCCGATGCCGCCGTGCCGAGGCGCAGCGAGCGATAGCCGTCCACATCGAGCACGCCGCTGGACTGCGGTGGGACAAAGAAGGCAGTGAGCAGGAAGGCGCCGACGGCGACGACGGCGGCAATTTCGGCGGCCGCGCGCACGAACGGCAGACCATAGGAGGTGACAGGGCCGGGGTTGGGCAGACCCGTCGCGAGCAGGGCCTCCGTCAGCGACAGCGCGCCGATGGTGGCCGCGACCAGGCCCGCCAGTACCGCGAGGCCGACGACGATCGTCCAGATCGGCGAATCGGTCTTCCTGGCGGTGGGGGTCGTCGTCACCAGTCAAGGGTATGGCGAGATGCGATCCACACCGCCACCGGTTCGATAGACTCCCATCCGGCTAGCGCCACATGCCTCCGTAGCTCAGTCGGATAGAGCAAGGGCCTTCTAATCCCTAGGTCGCAGGTTCGATTCCTGCCGGGGGCGCAGCTCAGACGGTGTTTCTACCATCCCTGACATACCCAATCCATCGCTTATTCATCGTTTATGCCGACCTCTCGATCGAGCATGTCAGCAACTTGCTTATGCACACGACCACGGGCCATGTATCGATCCTGAGTCATAGACACCTTGGAGTGTCCTAGCTGGTCAGCGCCAATGCGGGCCGATAGACCCTCTTCATCAATCAGGGTGCCAATCGACTTGCGGAATGAATGGCTAGTAACGCTGGCTACCCCAAGTTCGTCACGCACCTTGCGCCACTGCGCCCCGAAGTTGTCCGGGTCTCGTAGCGTCCCCGTAGACGATGGGAAGATCACCATCTGCTCCCCCAGGAACGGCAGCTGACGCCGCCGACACAGGGCGTCAACAGCGAATTTGGGCAGCGGAACCGTGCGCCGACTCAGTTTCGTCTTCGCGCCATCGAACCGAACAAGCCCCTTCCCCGAGACCCTGACCACCTTGCCGGTGACGGTGAGGGTTCTTTGCTTCTCGTTGAAATCCGCCCACCTTAGGCCCAAGAGTTCCGACCGCCGCAGACCCGTGGCGATGAAGATGGCGATGGGGTCGGACAGGTCGCGCGATTGGCAGTACTCGGACTCACGAATGGCAGACAGTAGCGCTTTTAATTGCTGACCCGTCAGGCTGACCGCCCCGTTCGTTGACTCCTTGGCGCTGATCGGTGATACATCGCGGACCGGGTTGGCACCCAGCACCGTCGCCATGACTGCCAGCTGCAGGCCACCCTTCATGATCGTTCTCGACTGGCGGGCCATAGTCGTGCCGTGTGCCGCCTTCATCGACCTGATCGCCGCGTCGCACCGCGCGGGCGTCGCTTCTCCCACTCGCACACCGCCCAGGAATTTGGACAGCTTGGTCGATGCGTAGCGATACGTGTCAACGGTCCGTGTCGCCCGCCCGTCCTCCTCTAGGCGGTCGATATGAGCATTCACCAGATCGATCACCTTGGAGTCGAGCGTGACCTCATCTGCCGATCCCGGTGGCCGACGAGTAGCCAGTGCCTCCATGAGTGCATCCTCGGCGCCCTTGCCGTGCTGATCGCCTTCCGGCCCGCGCCGTTCCACGATCCGGGTGACGCCATCCGAGTCGCGGAAACGGCAGCGCGCCAACCACACTTCCCCACCTAGCGCGGTGCGGGTGATCTTGCCGTGCTGCCCGATCCGCAGCGGAGGTCTACCCGCCATCACTCACCGAACTGGTGCATAACGAACTCGTCAAATGCAGGCCGCCATTCATCCATGGCACGCAGGTTGTTGATCTGATCGCGAATTTGCCCCATCGCACGCACATAAGCCTCTTGCGCCTTCTCGCTCAACTCGCCTGACGCAAGGGTTTCACGCCCTTCACGTAATTCGAGTTCAAGGTTGAATACCAGTCGCGCCCTCCCCAATGGCTCGCCATTGCGCCCAAGCTCGTCAGCGTCGGCGCCAAACACCCTGGCAGCATCGGACGAGCCCAGGTTACCGGAAAACCACTCAGCAGCAACAATTTTCATTGTTGGCTCAGCATTCGGAAGTGCATCAACATACACGTCGTACGGCGGTGGACACATCAAAACGAGTGGGTATGTGTCGAGTGCCCGCGCGAGAATCATCAGCTCGGATGTTGTTACGTAACGGCGTCGCCCCAGCTCGAGGTCAGAAATTACCGAGCGCGACACCTGGCACCCCAATTCTTTAGTCCTATCAGCCAGCCATTGAGCCGAGCGCTTGCCGCGTAGTCGCCGAATTTCTCTAGCGACTCGGTACGCCTGGTTCTCAGCCCAACCGACGGGCGGCCTACTCTCCCATACCTTCGTCAGATCATCCTGTTGCGGCATGACACGCAGCATAACCGGAAACGGTGTGCCTCTTGCGGAACCGCACGAGATGCGCATACGCTTCGTGTGCCTCCGCGAGAACCGGAGGGAAACTATCTCAATTGCGTACATGTCCGCAATGTGAAAGGAGTTCTAGTGCCGACTAGCGAGGACTACTGGCTCACCAGGCTGGAAGTTGGAGACAGAATCAAGGTTCCGGCCAAGACGCTCGCAATCTGGGGCAGTCAGGGAAGAGGCCCGAGGTACCACAAGTTCGTCGGGCATGTGCGCTACCGGCTGTCCGATGTCATCGCCTGGGAGAACGCGCAGACGACCGGTGGAAGCGCCGCCTGATGCGGACGTACCCGCACGAGTTGTTCCCCGATCTGGGGCTTGACCCTGGCGGGGACCACACACCTGACCTTTGTCCAAAACGAGAACTGCCCCCGACCAGTACCGCCAAGCACCCGGCCGAGGGCAACCAATCAAATCCTTTGGAAGGGACTGATCTCTTATGACTGTATCAACCGCAACTAGTCAGCGGCAAGATTTCCCATCCGCGAACCCGGCACTTCCCGCTGGCTCGGATTGGGAGATGTCCGAGCGCAAATTCGAGGACCACGGCAACGGGCTACTTGCCCGCTTGATCTGGTCAGACGAGCAGCCGCTACCTGAGCATCTGGCCGAGCACTGCATCCAAGCGGTAGCGGCGCAGCGTCCGGATGGAACGTTCATCCTCGATGACCCGACTCTTTCGGCGAGGGTCTACATCTTGGACAGCGGCTACGAAATTGCTGATGCCCGACTCCTCGCGAAGGCGTTGTCTGACGCTGCCGATTTGGCTGACCTGTGGATCAGTGGTGCACGATGACCACACAGTCCCCCAAGCGCAAAGCGCTCTGCTGTGTCTGCGGGAATGTCCGCAGCTGCATCCGGCCCCGCAAGCACAAAACCGAAAACTGTTGGCTGCATTACCCGGTGGACCGGGATTGGCATCGCGAAACTGGCGAGCTCAAGTGCGACTCCTGCGGCGCGCTGACCGTGCACGCGATCTTGTACACAGAGCATGATCCGCGCCGCGATCATGCCGAACGGCTGGAGCGGATCGCGCTCGGGGGCGTCGATCCGGTCCCGAGTGCCGCCATACAAGAGCGAGTCCGGCAGCGGTACCGGATCGGTCGCAAGGTCAACCCGCATCTGCGTCATCTCGGCTGGGGCAAGGATTACCGAGCGGCACGCGCAGCAGGGCAATCGTGGTTCGAGACCCTTTGTGGCGAGAGGCAGCCGCTGCCCCCCGAGAGTGCCACTACCTCCAGCAGAATCGGACTATCTAAGCCCAGCAACGAGATTCGCGAGGTTTACGACGACGACGCCCCCGACGGGCTGTTCTGGGAATTGCAGGACTGCCCCGACTGTTTGCGGGTCTTCAACGAATACATCGCGGGCTGGATGCGCGAAGACCTGCGGACGAAGCTGGAAAAGCTCGACGCCTCCACAGTGGCACGGCTCTACGCAGCCGCCGAGGAGATGGCCGATGGCTGACCACGAATCGGAAACCGGCTCGCACGAGCGAGCTACCCCGTACTCGGTGACAGGGGCGGATATCCGCCCCTGTCCCGAATGCGATGCACCCGCTGGGCTTACGTGCAAGTGGCCTGACGGGCGGCCACGGAAGTCTCCCCACGGGCTGCGATGGAAACCGGAGGTTGCATGAGCGACGGGGCATGGTTGAAATTCCGCTACTACCGGGCAGTCTTCGCGGAACCTGGATTTTCATTGGCCGACAAGGCCGTGCTGGGGTTCGCGGCGGTTGAGCTAGTACACGGGTCGGGCGACACCTTCTGTCGCCGCCAGGACACCGTCGCCAGTCGTATCGGTATCAATATCCGAATG
>MAEX01000021.1 GCA_002013415.1 Mycobacterium sp. D16Q14 | reverse complement strand
GCGTGAGAAAGAAAAAGTTAGATGAGAACCTCGACATCCCGGATGTAGGTTCTCGCCGAACTTGTCGTGGCTGACACGGGTTTTCTCATGTTTTTGTCACTCGTGGATTCTCATTAACTTGTCGAAATCCTCGGGTTCTAGCGCGGCTGGAACATGGGCTACTTCGATGATCATCCCGTGTTGGATTCGGATGTCGCGATCGCAGCCACGCGTTTGTCGCACACCTGATGGCTGTTTGCCTGCAGAGGCCTGTCTGTAGGCATTTGGTTGCTATCCAAGTTTGCTTGACCCCTCCGGCTCCTGCCTTGAAAAGTGCATGTTCACCGGCTGGATTCCTACTGCATCCTGGCCGCGCCGCGTTGCCGCAGGCTGGCTTCGCACGTCTGGAACAAGCACAATGTCGGTATGACAATGTTGCCAAAGACGCGCATGCCGCGTCTTTTCCCGGCCATGGCTGCCGGGGCGCTGCTGTTCAGCGCACCATTGGCGGTCGCGCAGCCTGATGCCCCGGATGTCGATTTCCTGCCCGCGGCCCAGGAGTACGACTACCTCGGAGGCGGCATCTACCAACACTCATTCCGGCCCGCCCCTGATGTCTGGTGTGCCATGAATTACACCCGGTTCAGCAACAGCTCGAGCTGCATCGGGAATCTTCCCGGAGTTCCTTCTGGCCAAAATCGCGTGTCTGCAGGCTGGGACATGAATACCCACACTGGTTACGCGCAGTTCGGGAAGACCGCCCAGCCCGCCCCGGACGCTGACCTGCGACACTTCTACCGGGCGCTGCCGCGAGGGCAGGCACTCCGGCTTTCGCACAACTACGAGGTTGCCGGACACGTATGCGGGTCGCCGGCTGGGTACCTCGTGGTCTGCCGGATCGATTCAGCCCCGCGTGATTTGGCCCGCGAGTCCCACGGGTTCGTGTTGTCAGATCGTGGTAGCTGGACCTTCTGAGGCGCGGCACGATTAACCATGAGCAAAACGACCCGCATCGTGGCTCGGTGCATCGCACCTTCTGGAAATTGGATATTTTGAGCACCAGAACCGCCGTCCTCACGGTCGTAGCGCTCGCAGTCGGCGTTGGGTTGAGCATGCTGCTGTGTTTCACACTGTCGGTGGTGCTGTTCCAGCTCTTCTGGTCTGCGGGCTTGTACTTGGGATTCTGGATCACTTTTGGTATCAGCGTGATACTTGCGATTGTGGCCGTGGCCCGCATGATTCGGTTCAATGAACGACTCTGCTATTGGCATGCCGTGTTGGCAGGACTGTGTTCCCTCACGTGGTTTGTGGCAGCTGATGTGGCTGTGGAGTATGGCTCGCTGGCCCTGTGCCGTTGAGAGCCAGCAGCGCTGCCAAAGCCTTCAGCCTCGTCGCGATACGCCCTGGGCGGCGAGCTGGTGCCACTGCTGATCGTGCGGAACTGTTTGGGCGGGCGGAGTCAGGCGGGTGCTGGCGTTCACTGGGCCGGGCGGTCATCGCGTGTTGGGGGCGGGTTCATGTGTGCTTGGGCCTTGCTCGCTGGGCCGTTGGTATGCCGGGTCGTTCTCTCGGATGGTAAGTAGGGCGCATTATTCGCTGGGATGCGGTGTGACGCTTACCTTGGCCTTCATGTGTGGCCGCTGCTGAATGGTT
This sequence comes from Mycobacterium sp. D16Q14, assembly GCA_002013415.1. Taxonomy (GTDB): domain Bacteria; phylum Actinomycetota; class Actinomycetes; order Mycobacteriales; family Mycobacteriaceae; genus Mycobacterium. Next base: position 99,764 of record MAEX01000021.1, on the reverse strand, counting down.
CTGTGTCGTGTATGCCGGACAGACCACGACAGCTTCGCAGCCATACGTAAAGGCATCACCGGACTGATCTAAGTATTTGCTTCTAGCAGTATCATACCTGTTTCACAGGATATAGAGTGTCGCTGTAGCTTTTAGGGAATGAGGGGTGAAAGGAAGGGCGGTGGCAGTAATCAACGCCAGAATGGTCAATGCTACCTACTTTGCAATCCGAAGCGCTAGCGCCGCGGCGGCTCTGGTAGCAGTGACGGTTAAGTTTGCTGTTCTGGGAGGCGGCGGGCGTGCCGTCGCCGATCCAGTGACTCCTGGCCCGCCGCCTCCTGCGCCTCCGCCGCCGGCAGTGGACGGACTGAGGTGTCTGTCACCCGAACTTCTGGGAACCTCCGCGTGCGCGGCAACGTTGAGCAAGGCAGACTCAACTACTACGCGGTATGGACGCCGACGTTCAGGACGCAAAGGAGAAGGACATGGCGCTGTTGCTTCGAGAGGCCATCGGCGACACCCTGCGGAGCGCGCGATCCGGGCAGGGGAGGACCTTGCGTGAGGTGTCGGACTCCGCCCGCGTCAGCCTCGGATATCTGTCGGAGGTGGAACGCGGTCGCAAGGAAGCCTCCAGCGAGCTGCTGGCCGCGATCTGCGGTGCGCTCGAGGTCCCGCTATCGGCGGTGTTATCCGAGGTCAGCGAGCGACTGGCCCGTCGTGAGGCGCCCGCTGCGGCTTCGCAGCCCGCGGTGGCATCGGCAGCCGGCTCACTCAGCGGGATCGACGTCGCCACCAAGGTGGTCATTCCGCAGGTTCGCGCAATGGCGGCCGCCTAACTACTGTGGCGGTCGCATTGTTTTGCGCCCCGGTAGGGGGTGTGTGGATCGGCGTGCAACCGATAAGTTGGGACCCACGCACTCCTAGATAGTGACGACTGCGACAGAAAGCGGATCGATCTCATGGCTAACCCGTTCGTCAAGGCGTGGAAGTACCTCATGGCACTGTTCAACGCGAAGATCGACGAGAACGCAGACCCGAAGGTGCAGATTCAGCAGGCCATCGAGGAGGCCCAGCGGAACCACCAGGCGCTCTCGCAGCAGGCTGCCTCGGTGATCGGGAATCAGCGTCAGCTTGAGATGCGACTCAACCGTCAGCTCGCTGACGTCGAGAAACTTCAGGTCAACGTTCGTCAGGCGCTGACGCTGGCCGACCAGGCCACCGGCTCGGGTGATGCCGCGAAGGCGACTGAATACAACAACGCCGCCGAGGCGTTCGCCGCCCAGCTGGTCACCGCGGAGCAGAGTGTCGAGGATCTCAAGGCGCTGCACGATCAGGCGCTCGCCGCCGCGGCCCAGGCCAAGAAGGCCGTCGAGCAGAACGCGATGATGCTGCAGCAGCGCATCGCCGAGCGGACCAAGCTGCTGAGCCAACTGGAGCAGGCCAAGATGCAGGAGCAGGTGTCCGCCTCGCTGCGGTCAATGAGCGAGCTGGCGGCCCCCGGTAACACCCCGAGCCTGGACGAGGTGCGCGACAAGATCGAGCGCCGCTATGCCAATGCTCTGGGGTCGGCAGAGCTGGCGCAGAACTCGGTGCAGGGCCGCATGATTGAGGTACAGCAGGCCAGCGTGCAGATGGCCGGGCATTCGCGCCTGGAGCAGATCCGCGCCTCCATGAAGGGTGAGGCCCTTCCCGCCGGTGGCACCGCGACACCGGCACCCGAGCAGGCCAACCCGGCTAATCCGCTCGGCCAGTAGTAGCTTTTTCTCCTCGTCAATCCGCCGAGTGTGAGCGTTGTCGCTCGCACTCGGCGGATTTGTCGCACGGACATTCGTACTCGGCGGCCGCGAAATTTTCGGGCACAATGTGAACATGACACCCCAGCCGTCTCGCCGCACCGCGGTGCAAGGGGGCTGGGACCAGCTGCTGCGCCGCGTCCTCACCAACGTCAATGATCTTGGTGAGGAACTCGCCCATCGCATGCGCGCTATGTCCGACAAACGCGAGAAGCTGCTGCGGAAGCGGCTGCGGGCCAAGCGCTGGAGTATCCGCTGGGCGCTGGCCTGTGTGGCAGGCCTGCTGGTCACCACGGTGCTCGCGACCACCGGTGCGCCGCCCTGGCTGCTGATCATTCCGGCGCTACTCACCGCCGGCTGTGCCATTCCGGCGACATATCTGTTGGTGCGGTACCGCTTCCTGAAGGCTGAGCCGTTGCCGCCGCCGCGCCCCGGGGTGGAGCGGCGGCTGCCGCCGTTGGGTTCCGCCGCCCGCCCGCCCATGGCGGCCCTGGACGCCGCCGAGCGGGGACTGTTCTCTCTGCTCGGAGTGGTGGAGCGCGGCAACATGATTCCGGACAGCGAGGGGCGGCAAATCCTTGCGGCGGCCAACCAGGCTGCGTATGTGATGGCCGCGACCGCCAAAGAAGTGGTGTCCATGGAGCAGGCCGCTGTCGAGGCGCCACACACTCGGGAGTATCTGCAACCGACCATCAAGGCGTTCACCGCGCAGCTTGACACGGGTGTGCGGCAATACAACGAGTTGGTCACCGCGGCAGCGCAATTGGTATCGGCAGGAAATGGGGGAGCGGTGGCCGCCTCGCCAATGTCGCGCGGGCCGCTCTTCGATGACCTGGTCTCGGCCACCGATCGTCTCACCGGGTGGGCCGGCGCGCTCGATGAGCTTGGCCAGTTGTCAGGGTAATCCCCGATCTTTCCCTGATCTTCGAGTTCCGGGGTTCCTCAGGTGCTCATCGCCCTGCCAGGCTTGCTCTATCGCAGCAAGTCGAGAGAACGGTGGGTACCTCTGTTGTGGAAGATCATTGGCGTGCTGCTGGTCGTGTGGCTAGCGTTCCTTGTGGTGGGCGCCATCTTCAAGCTCTTGGTCCCGATTCTGGTGGCCGGTGTGCTGATCCTCGGCGGCGTGATGCTGTACCGAGCGGTGACGGACGCGGACAAGACACCGCTGCCATGAGGTTCAGAGTTTCGGACGCAGGGCGGGGACCACGGTCCCGAGGATGCCGCGGGCGAGGCCCTTGGTGAGGTTCCAGACGTCGGCGTAGTCACGCCAGAGCGTGACCGTGCCATCGTCGGAGAGCTCGGCGACACCGCACACCCAGAACGCGATGTGCAGCGGGCCCATGATGATGACATCGGTGCGCTCGGTCATTACCGTGTTGCCCGTGGCGGTGATCCGGTGGATCTTGACGTCGAAACCGGCGCCCGGCAGATTCAGCGAGGACAGCGCCCGCATCACCGTGGTGCGCCCACGGACCGTGGGCAGGCCCACATTTTCCCAGCGCACGGCATCGTCGAGCAGCGCATCGAGGGCCGCGACGTCGCTGCGGCGCATGGCGTCCCAGAATCCCTCAACGATCTCGATGGGGGCTGTGGTGGCGAGCGTGTCCGTCATGGGGCAACGGTAGTCACGCGCAGCGAATCAGAGAAGGGATGCGGCCAGATATCGGGGTGCAGCCCAAGACGGGCTGGACCGCTTCGTAGGTCGACTAGCGGTCAGAAACGTGGCCGCAGTGCGGGGAACGGGATGCCCACCAATCCGCGCAGTGTGGCCTTGAACATGTCGAACATGTCGAAGTAGTCGCGCCACAGGGTGATGGTGCCCTGATCGGAGATCTCGAAAACCCCGCAGACCCAGAACTGCAGGCGCAGCGGACCCAGGACGATGGCATCGTGGCGTTCATTCATCACGGTGTTTCCACTGGTGGTGGTGCGATGGATCTGCACTTCGAAAGCGAAACCCGGGCGCTTGAACGGCTCGAACACCTTCAGCGCTGCGCGACGTCCATGGATCGTCGGCAGGCCCACGTTCTGGTAGACGAGATTCTCGTCCAGGACACTTTCTGCGAACTCGGTGTCACCGTTTTGAGCGGCTTCCAGGAAGCGGGTGACGGTCTGTGCCGGCGTGAGCGCGGCCAGTTCCAGCGTGCTGTAGGTCATGCGTTTCACGGTAGCCCGAATCGCTGTGGCAGGGTAGGGCTGTGCGTGTCGCCGTGGTCGCTGGTCCGGATCCCGGGCACGCTTTTCCCGCGATCGCGTTATGTCTCAAATTCGCCGCCGCCGGCCACGATCCGGTGCTGCTGACGGGAACGCGCTGGCTCGACCAGGCTCGTTCGGCCGGTGTGGAATCGGTCGAGCTTCTCGGGTTGCAGCCGCGTGCCGAGGACGACGACTTGGACTCCGGCACCAAGATCCATCAGCGTGCCGCATACATGGCGGCGGCCAATGTCGATCAGTTGCGTGAACTATCGCCGCATCTGATCGTCTCCGATGTCATCACCGCCTGCGGTGGTATGGCCGGTGAACTGCTCGGTGTGCCGTGGGTGGAGCTCAATCCGCATCCGCTATATCTTCCGTCAAAAGCTTTGCCGCCATTGGGAAGTGGACTAGCTCCCGGGGTGGGGTTGCGTGGCCGGCTGCGCGATGTGCTGATGCGTAAGCTGACCCAGAAATCGATCAATGAAGGGCTGAGTCAGCGTTCCCGAGCGCGGGTGAGCATCGGATTGTCCGCCAAAGATCCCGGGCCTGTCCGACGGTTGATCGCGACACTGCCGGCGCTGGAGGTGCCGCGTCCGGACTGGCCGGATGAGGCGGTACTGGTGGGGCCGCTGCACTGGGAGCCCACAGACGTTGTGCTGCAGCCCCCCTCGGGTACGGGCCCGGTAGTCGTGATCGCACCGTCGACGGCCTTCACCGGGGCCGAGGGGATGACCGAACTGGCGCTGGGAGCCTTGGAATCGGCGGGTGCGCGCGTGGTTGTCTCTGCGCTGGATCCGGCCGTATCGGGGTTGCCGCCGTGGGCCGTTGCCGGGCTGGCGCGCCAGGACTTGTTGCTGGCCGGGGCGGATCTCGCCATTTGTGGTGGGGGACACGGGTTTTTAAGTAAGGCGCTGCTGGCCGGGGTGCCGGTGGTGGTGGTTCCCGGCGGCGGGGATCAGTGGGAGCTGGCGAATCGTGTTGTGCGGCAAGGTAGTGCCGAGTTGGTCCGTCCACTCAATCGAGACTCGCTGACCGGGGCCATCGGTCGTGTTCTGGGGGATCAGCGCTATACCGAGGCGGCTCGCCGGGCTGCTGCCGGCGCCGTTGACGTCAAGGATCCGGTACGGGTGTGCCAGGACGTTCTGTCGGCCCTAAAGTGACCGTGTGCGTCTGACGGAATTTCATGAGCTAGTCACCGGTCGATTCGGTGCGGTCTACGGCTCGTCCGTGCTGGTCGACCACGTTCTGACCGCGATGGGCGGACGCACCGCGGCGCAGGCCGTCGAAGACGGGGCAGAACCCCGTGACGTGTGGCGGGCGCTATGCGCCGATTTCGACGTCCCACGCGATCAGTGGTGATGGCGCGGTGACACGCCGAACCGGCGCGCCTGCTTGATTCGAACAGATGTTCGTCTTACTCTGATCGCAGTCGAACGAACGGTCCGCGCAGGTAGATCGCTTGTCGGTGGGGTCGATTAGCGTCCACCTCAACCGATCGGCAACCCGAATCGGACCGATCTTCGAACACTAAGACGAAATGGAGAACACCATGGCGCAGGCACCGGATCGCGAGAAGGCTCTCGAGCTCGCGCTCGCACAAATTGACAAGAGCTTCGGTAAGGGCTCGGTCATGCGGCTGGGCGACGAGGTGCGCCAGCCCATCTCCGTGATCCCGACCGGATCCATCGCGCTGGACGTGGCGCTTGGTATTGGCGGCTTGCCCCGTGGTCGTGTGGTCGAGATCTACGGGCCAGAATCCTCGGGTAAGACCACCGTCGCGCTGCACGCGGTGGCCAACGCGCAAGCTGCCGGCGGTATCGCCGCGTTCATTGACGCCGAGCATGCACTCGACCCGGAATACGCGAAGAACCTCGGTGTCGATACCGACTCGCTGCTCGTGTCCCAGCCGGATACCGGTGAGCAGGCTCTGGAAATCGCAGACATGCTGGTGCGCTCGGGCGCCATCTCGCTCATCGTCATCGACTCGGTGGCCGCGCTGGTGCCTCGCGCCGAAATTGAGGGCGAGATGGGCGACAGCCATGTCGGTCTGCAGGCTCGCCTGATGAGTCAGGCCCTGCGCAAGATGACCGGTGCGCTCAGCAACTCGGGCACCACCGCGATCTTTATCAACCAGCTCCGTGAGAAGATCGGCGTGATGTTCGGTTCGCCCGAAACCACCACGGGTGGTAAGGCTTTGAAGTTCTACTCATCGGTTCGCCTTGATGTGCGCCGTATCGAGACTCTCAAGGACGGTACCGATGCGGTGGGTAACCGCACTCGCGTCAAGGTGGTCAAGAACAAGGTGTCGCCGCCGTTCAAGCAGGCTGAGTTCGACATTCTCTACGGCAAGGGCATCTCCAAGGAGGGGTCGCTCATCGATATGGGCGTGGAGCAGGGCTTCATCCGCAAGTCCGGTTCCTGGTTCACCTATGAGGGTGAGCAATTGGGTCAGGGCAAGGAGAACGCCCGCAACTTCCTGTTGGAGAACGCCGATGTCGCCAACGAGATCGAGAAGAAGATCAAGGAAAAGCTCGGTATCGGAGCGGTGCTGACCGATGAAGAAGTTGTCCCGGCCCCAGTCGATTTCTGATTCCCCTTCCAGGGAATCTCTAGACGAACTGCGATCCCGGGTCGCGTCGGTACCCGAAGCCCCGACGCGTGACCCGGTTGATTCGCGGGACGAGCAGGCGTGGTCATATTGCCTCCGCCTGTTGACAAGTCGGGCGCGTACCCGCGCCGAGCTGACCGAAAGGCTGGTTCGGCGCGGGTACCCCGATGAGGTCTCTGATCGAATCATGCAACGGTTGGCAGCCGCAGGACTGATCAACGATGCCGATTTTGCGGCTCAATGGGTGCAGTCCCGGCATACCTACGCAGGCAAAGGCAAGCGCGCCTTGGCCGCAGAGCTTCGGACCAAGGGCGTATCGGCGGAGAATGCCGCCGCGGCGCTCGCGCAGATCGACGGAGACGCCGAGCGCTCGCGCGCGGCACAGCTTGTCGCCAAGAAACTCCGGTCAGAAAGTCTCGATGATGGGGGCATCAAGGCCGCGCGTCGATTGATGGCCATGCTCGCGCGTCGCGGATACAGCCAGTCCATGGCCTATGACGTCGTGAAGAACGCCCTTGCTTCCGAACAGGACCGGCGCAACGTCGGGTGACTGAGGCGGTCCTAGAGGCCGAATGGGCGAGCCGGTGGATTGGGTGGCGGGTCGCCCTCGTCCGGCGCGTTGGATCTCATGCTCATTGACGCTTCGGCCGTCGGCGACTGCACGCCCGGCAGGCACGGTACCTGGCGGGAGATCGTTTTGAACGGTCCGATCTCCGTGTCTTCGTTGAGCATGGGGAGCGGACCGCAGTTCCCCTTGAAGTGTGCGTCCATGGTGAAGGGAGTCGGGTTCACGCAGGTGAGATTCATTCCGACCGGCGTCGCTACCTGCAGGCAATCGAAGTTCAACGGAGTTCCGTAGGCCACCGGTGCACCCGTGAGTGCTGCCCCCGCGCACGCCGCTCCGAAGACGGCGGACACGCCAACGGCCAATACGATGTTTCGCATGGGAGTTATGGTAACGAAGTGATACTTGTTACGTAATACTTCGATTGTGATAGTTGAGTAAGAATCGGTCCTGTGATGCAGCTGTGAAGGTTGATCACGTGTTCTTGGCGTAGTGCCGTGCGGCTTTTGCCCTGTTTCCGCAGGTCGACATGGAATGCCACCGGCGCGCCCCGTTCTTTGACGTGTCGTAGAAGAACAGCACGCACTGCGGATGGGCGCACTGTTTGATTCGATCGGGAGATTCGATCAGCAGGGTCAGCAGGTTGTCGGCGGCGAGCCAGCCGGGGAGCCAGTGTGATTCGGGAACTTCGGCGATATCGGCTGGCCCGTCGGTAGTCAGTGAGCGGCGGATTGCGCCGTGGGACAGCACGGCATTGATCTCGTCGATATCGGCATCCTTGACCGCGCGGTAGATGGCGTCACGTGCGAGGAGCAATGCCTCTCGGGTCTTGTCATCGGCCGCGCAGCGGTCCTGAAGATTGTTGGTGCGCAACCAAATTTGCACACCACCAGGAGTGGTGAGCAGATCCTGCGGTCCATCGCCACTCATCCACCGGGTGTTCAGCAGGTCCAGTGCGAGCGGTTCGCCGAGATGGGGACGTGGATCGGACATGGCCTGAGGTTAGCCGCCTCCTTTCCGGGGAGCGTGTCACATGAATCCTAACTGATAAAAGTAAAATAGATGGTTGACAGTGGGGCACGGTCCTGATTACCGTCTAACCAGCAAGATGAATTTACTGGTTAGGAAGGATTATTCATGGAGACTGCCATCACGCCCCGCGTCATCACCGGTCATGTCGGACTCAACGTCAGCGACCTGGAGCGATCGGTGGCGTTTTACCAGCGAGCATTCGGATTCGACCAGCTCGTGGTGAGCGCCGACGGCGCACAGCGCTTTGCCTTCCTCGGATTCGATGGGGTTCCCGTGCTCACCCTCTGGGAGCAGAGCCGTGGGGAATTCTCGGCGGTCACACCGGGCTTGCACCATTTGTCCTTCCAAGTGGATTCCGTGCAAGAGGTGCAGGAAGTGGAGGCCGTCCTGAAGGAGCTATCGACGGTGTTCGCGTACGACGGAGTCGTCGCGCACCGGGAAGGGGCGTCATCGGGCGCGATCTTCTTGACCGATCCCGACGGGATCCGTCTCGAGGTGTTCGCGGGAACGGGTGTCGAGCAGTACGAGGCGCCAGCGGGCGACGCGCCGACATGCGGGTTCTTCTGAGATGACCTATCACCCCGGGGAGCTCGCCGTTCAGCATCGAATGCGGCAGTCCGACAGTGCTATTCGCGTCGGGCGGATCATCTCGGCGCAGATACCTGGGGTTGCGGCCGCATTTCTTGCTGCTCAACCGCTGGTGTTCGTGTCGGCTCAGGATGATGGTGGCCGGATGTGGGCGAGCCAGATCGTTGGGCCGCTGGGGTTCGCGCATGCCACTGACGCTCGAACCATCGCGATTGACGGTGTGCCGGTCCCGGGCGACCCACTGGCGGAGCCACTGCATTCGGAGCGCAAGATCGGCATGATCGCGTTGCAGCCGCAACGGAGGCGCCGGATGCGCGTCAATGGCACTGCGGTGCCGTCGGGGCAGGGCCTGATTCTCGCCACCGATCAGGTGTATTCCAACTGCCCCAAGTACATTGCGCGGCGCGACGTCTCCGGGATCGGGCCCGGACTGCCCGGGACACCGCGCCGCGCGACCGCCCTGAACGAGGAGCAGCAGCGGACGGTCGCGGCAACGGACACCTTCATCATCGGCACCGCCGATAGCGAAGGCAATGCCGACGCATCGCATCGCGGCGGCAGTTCCGGTTTCCTGCGGGTGCTCTCACCGAACGAACTACGGTGGCCCGACTACCTGGGCAACTCGATGTTCATGACACTGGGAAACCTGCATGTCGATCCCCGGTGCGGTCTGCTGATCCCGAATTGGCGTACCGGATCGACTCTGCAGCTCTCGGGCACCGCGCGCCTCAACTGGGATGAGGGTACTTTCGCCCCGGGCGCGCAGTGTTCCGTCGACTTCACCATCGACGAGGGCGTCGAGATCGTGAATGCCAGCCCCCTACGGTGGGGTGAAGCCGAACCTTCGCCCGCCAATCCGCCTCTCTGACAAGAAAAGACACATCATGCGCCCACCGCTGCCACCGTTCGACATCGATTCCGCCCACGAGAAGGTCAGGGCCGCCGAGAATGCCTGGAACACGCGCGATCCCGAGCGTGTCGCCGCTGCCTACACCGAAGATTCGGTGTGGCGAAACCGCGATGAGTTCATTACCGGACGCGCTGAAATCGTTGACTTCTTGACCCGTAAGTGGGCCAAGGAGAACGGGTACGCGCTGCGCAAGGAGCTGTGGGGGTTCCGGGAGAACCGCATGGCGGTGCGCTTTCAATACGAGTGGCACGACGAGGCCGGCCAGTGGTGGCGCAGCTACGGCAACGAATTGTGGGAGTTCACCGCGGAAGGGCTGATGTCACGGCGCGAGGCCAGCATCAACGACACTCAGATCGCCGCAGAAGAACGCAGCATCTTCGGTCCCCGCCCGGCCGGTGACGAGTCGCCACTGCCGATCCGGTGACTACTCGCCGTAGTCCTGGCGTAAGTCCTTGTGCGCGGGGTCCGCGCCACGTGTCTCGAGGAGATCTTTGGTGACCAACCCCGGTTCGGGCTGTGCGTGCGGAACCTCCAAGAGGCTCTTCTTCTTGCGACCTTCCCGCAGCTGACGCTCGATGTTGGTGGCCAGCGATGACAGCGCGAAGTTGATGAGGATCATGATGACCGCGACCACGACGAGCGCGGGCAGATAGTTTCCGTAGTACGACGCCGAGCGGATGCCCGAACGCACCACCTCGATGTAGCCGAATGCATAGCCCAGCGCAGAGTCCTTCAGTGCGATGACCATCTGAGAGATGAGAGCGGGCAGCATCGCGGCAATCGATTGGGGGAGCAGGATCAGCCGCATCATCTGCGACTTGCGCATGCCCAGCGCCACTGCGGCCTCGGACTGTCCCTTGGGTAGCGACTGGATACCCGAACGCAGGATCTCGGCGATGACGGAGCCGTTGTACAGCGACAGTCCCGTCACCACGGCGGCGAATGCCAGATACTCGGACGGGAAAATGGCCTGCTGCCCGTACAGGTAGTACGAGAACACCATCAAGATCAGTACGGGGATCGCGCGGAAGAATTCGACGAGGGCACTCGAAATCCAGCGCACCGCGCGGTGTTCGGAGAGCCGGCCGATACCGAGCACCGCACCGAGAATCAGCGCGAAGATGATCGACAACGCCGCCGCGGTGATGGTCCCCAACAGCCCAGGCAGGATGTACGTCGTCCACGTGTCCAGGCGCAGGAAGGGCGACCACTTTTCGGCAGTGAGCTGTTCATTGGCGACGAGGGTCCAGATCACCCAGGCCGCGGCTGCGCCCACGAGGACCATGAACGCGACGGCGATAATCCGATTGACCGCGCGGGCCTTTGGACCGGGCGCGTCGTACATGACGGTGGCACTGCCGGTCATCGCTTCACCGCCAATCGCTTCGCGAAGTATCCGAAGGTCAACCCGATTGTCAGCGTGATCACCATGTAGCCCGCCGCGATGATGAGAAAGATCCAGACAATCTGGTCGGCGAACAGCTCGATCTCCGATCGCATCAGCAGGGCGGCCTCGGCCACCCCGATCGCCGAGGCGATCGAGGTGTTCTTCACCAGCGCGATCAGCACGCTGCCCATGGGGGCCAGCACCGCACGCATGGCCTGCGGTAACACGATGAGCGTCAGGACCCTCCAGAACGGCATTCCGAGGGACCGGGCTGCCTCGGCCTGGCCTAGCGGGACGGTGTTGAACCCGGAGCGCAATGTCTCGCACACGAAAGTCGCTGTATATAAAGAGAATCCGAGAACCGATAACCAGAAGTTGTTGTTTCTGATGAAGTTGGAATTCTCGGGCGCCAGAGCGATACCGAGATTCTGGTAGAGCCCCACCGAACAGAACAGAATGATCAGGGTCAATGGGGTGTTCCGGATCAGGTTGACGTACCAAGTGCCGAAGATCCGCATGATCGGCACTGGCGAGACCCGGCATTCCGCCAGGAGCGTGCCCCACACCAGTGCGCCCACGGCCGAGAAGAATGTCAGCTTGAGGGTGGTCCAGAACGCCGGCCACAGCTGCGGCCCCATGTTCGCCCACAGCGCGTTCATGCGGCCTCACACGCCTTGTCGGCGACGGGCTTGACGCCGGTGATCTTCTCGATCGCGGCGGGTGAGGGGTCGGGCAGCAGACCGTAGGTGCCGCTCGTGGCGCGCTTCTCCCAATCATCGATCGTGCTGCTACCGAGTGCGTCTTGCAGGTCGGCATCCCAGGTGCCGCTGGCGATCATCTTGTCGAGTGCCCGGTCGATGGCCTCGATGGCGGCGGTATCACCCTTCGCGAGGCCGATCCCGTAAACCTCCCGGGAGAACGGGTCGCCGTTCTTCTTCTGCTTCTTGGGTTTTCCGATGCACAACGGCTTGCTCAGCTCGTAGTTCATCTGAATCAGCTTGAACTCGCCCTCGTAACGCTTGGCGTACCCCGCCAGGATCGTCTCGTCGGTGGTGAGGGCGTCGACCTTGCCCCGCCGCAGCGCCTCCACGCAGGAGGAATAGGAGTCGAACTCCTGCAACTGGGTGCCGACCAGCAGGTTCTTCACGTTCTGCGCGGGCGTCGAGCCGGATACCGAACACAGCTTCTTGCCCCGGTTCAGGTCATCCAGCGTGGTCAGTGAGTTATCCGCCTTGCGAACCAGAAGCCCTTGGTAAGTAATGAGATACGGGCCGGCGAAGGATACCTTCTGGGCTCGGCTGTAGTTGACCGAGTAGCTGCCGGCGATCATGTCCACGGTGCCGTTGTCGATGAGTTGTTCGCGCTGCGCCGACGGCGTCTCGTACCAGCGAATGGCCGGGTGTGCGACACCAAGCTCGTCGGCGATGGCGTTCACGACGTACTCGGAGATCTTGACGTCGAATCCACTCATTTTCTTGTCGGGGTGCTGCAGGCCCACCCCGGGCTGATCGAATTTGGTGCCGAGGATGACGGTGCCGCTGCGGATCGATCCGAGTAGTTGACGTGGCTCGGTACTGCCGCAGGAACTGATCAAGGTGGCAACCAAGGCCACAGCCGCCACCAGTGCGGTGTGCCGTCGCATCAGTGCTTGAGCTTCTTCGCGCAAGCGGTTCATCAATGCCCGAGGATCTTTCCGAGGAAGTCCTTGGCGCGTTCGGACTTCGGGTTGGTGAAGAAGCTCTCCGGGTCCGTGTCCTCGACGATGGCACCGTCTGCCATGAAGATGATCCGGTCTGCGGCCTTGCGGGCGAATCCCATCTCATGGGTGACCACCAGCATGGTCATGCCCTCTTTGGCCAGCGACACCATGACGTCGAGAACCTCATTGACCATTTCGGGGTCCAGCGCGGAGGTGGGCTCGTCGAAGAGCATGACCTTCGGGCCCATGGCCAAGGATCGTGCGATCGCGACGCGCTGTTGCTGCCCGCCGGATAGTTGCGCCGGGTATTTATCCTTCTGGCTGGCGATTCCGACGCGCTCCAGCAGCTCGATCGCGTGCTTGCGCGCGGACTCCTTGTCCTTCTTGCGCACCTTCATCGGGGCGAGCGTCACGTTGTCGAGAATTGTCTTGTGTGAGAAGAGGTTGAAGGACTGAAAAACCATCCCTACCTCCGCGCGCAGGCTGGCCAGCGCGCGTCCCTCCTCGGGGAGTGCCTCGCCGTCGATCCGGATGGTGCCGGTGTCGATGGGTTCGAGACGGTTGATGGTGCGACACAGTGTCGACTTGCCCGAGCCCGAGGGGCCGAGGACGACGACGACCTGGCCACGGGGGATTTCCAGGGTGATGTCCTTGAGGACGTGCAAGTCGCCGAAGTGCTTGTCGACATGCTCAAGGGAGATCATCGGGATGCTTGTTGCGGGGGCGTTTTCCCCGCTCGTTGAGGTGTCGGTGCTCACCGGCATGGTCAGACAATACGGGTTCCCCACACTTTTGCAGCGTGGAACGCAGGGGTCCGCGAATCGGACGGCCTGTGATCCGGCACCTCGCCTGACCGGTGTCAGCAAACATCTGTAATACTGAGGTTATGTGGACGCGACGGCGGCCTTCCGCCGAAGGTCCGCGAATCAAGGCATTCGCAAGAGTTCTCGCATCTGTTCTGTTCATCGCGTCATTTCCGGTTGCGGTGATCAACGGGGCAACTACCTGGGGCTGGATCGCCGCGAGTTTCGGGCTGGTTTGCGGCTTGTTTCTGCTGCCCAGCTCGCTAATGCGTTTGGTCACGCCATCGGGGCAGGTGACCGTTGATGCGGGACGGCATTTGCGCGACAGCGAGATTCTCGAGCGGCCCCGGCCGCGGCGAGATATCTCATTCGCAGTCGTCATCGTGCTGATCGCGGTCGTCGTCGTGCTCGGTGTTCTCGAAGCATTCGCCGCGCCCGGGCTCCCCGAATCGTGGATGTGGGCCGGCTGGTGGATGTGGATGGGCGTGAATGCCGTCTGCAGCATCGACGATTGGTGGCAGGGCTGGCATGTCCCGGAGCGTGGGGTGCGATGAAGGCGCGGTGGCGGAACCGGCGCCCGTCGGCGACGGAAACCACCTGAGCGCGGGCACGTACCATAAGTCGGTGACCAGTACCGTGACTTCCGATGCATCGGCGGTCCGGACGTACCAGGTCCGCACCTACGGCTGCCAGATGAATGTGCACGACTCCGAGCGGGTGTCGGGCCTCCTGGATGCGGCCGGATACGTCAAGGCCCCCGACGGCACCGACGCCGACATCGTCATCTTCAACACTTGCGCGGTGCGTGAGAACGCCGATAACAAGCTGTACGGAAACATCAGCCATCTCGCACCGCGCAAGGCCGCCAATCCGAACATGCAGATCGCCGTCGGCGGTTGTCTCGCCCAGAAGGACCGCGAGGGCATGCTCAAGAAGGCGCCGTGGGTCGACGTCGTCTTCGGCACTCACAACATCGGATCGCTGCCCACGCTGCTGGAGCGGGCACGTCACAACAACGAGGCCCAGGTCGAGATCGTCGAGGCCCTCGAACACTTTCCGTCGGCGTTGCCCGCCACCCGCGAATCGGCCTACGCGGCGTGGGTGTCGATCTCGGTGGGCTGCAACAACACCTGCACTTTTTGTATCGTTCCCTCTTTGCGTGGCAAGGAGATCGATCGTCGCCCCGGCGACATCCTCGCCGAGGTGCAGGCGCTGGTGGACCAGGGTGTGCTGGAGGTGACGCTGCTCGGTCAGAACGTCAACGCCTATGGCATCAACTTCGCCGATCCTGACATTGCCCGCGATCGCGGCGCTTTCGCCGATCTGCTGCGCGCCTGCGGCCGCATCGAGGGGCTGGAACGGGTGCGATTCACCTCTCCACACCCCGCTGAATTCACCGATGACGTCATCGAGGCCATGGCACAGACTCCGAACGTGTGCCCCCAGCTGCATATGCCGCTGCAATCCGGTTCTGATCGCGTCCTCAAGGCGATGCGCCGGTCCTACCGGTCCGAGCGCTTCCTATCGATCATCGACAAGGTGCGGGCGGTCATGCCGGACGCCGCGATCACGACTGACATCATTGTCGGATTCCCCGGCGAGACCGAAGAGGACTTCGAGCAGACACTCGAGGTTGTGCGTCGCGCACGCTTCTGCAGCGCGTTCACCTTCCAGTACTCGATCCGGCCGGGGACCCCGGCGGCCGAGCTTCCTGACCAGCTGCCGAAAGCCGTTGTGCAGGAACGCTATGACCGGCTCATCGTGCTGCAGGAATCCATCACGCTGGAAGAGAATCAGAAGCAGATCGGTCGACAGATCGAGGTACTGATCGCCACCGGCGAAGGCCGCAAAGACGGCGAGACCGCGCGCATGAGCGGGCGCGCCCGCGACGGCCGGTTGGTGCACTTCCGGCCGCAAGGACGGCTGGACGGCCAGTTGCGTCCCGGCGATGTCATCACCGTCGATGTCACCGGCGCGGCGCCGCATCACCTGATCGCCGACGGGGGAGTGCTCAGCCATCGGCGCACCCGGGCCGGTGATGCACACGAAACCGGCAAAAAGCCGTCTACATCGGGAATCGGCTTGGGCATGCCGGCAATTGGAGCCCCAAAGGCGGCAGAGCGGATTGAGGTTGCAGGGTGCGGGCTATGAGTGATGCGGAATCCGGAAAAGAAGACGCCGAGTTCGAGGAGTTCCGCAGAGACATCGACGCGGCCGAGAAGAAGGTCGCAGGAGAGATAGATCCGGGCGCCCGCGCCCTCGTGGTGGCCGTCCTGGTCTTCGCGCTACTTCTCACGTTCGTACTGCCGCACACCGGGCATGCCAGGGGATTCGACGTTCTGCTCAACGGAGCGATAGCGGACCAGGAATCTGTGCGGGTGCCGTCCCGGATCTTCGTGTGGCTCGCGATGGTCTTTGGTGTCGGGTTCTCCATGTTGGCCCTATTGACCCGCCGATGGGTGCTGTCCTGGATCGCGCTGGCGGGTTCGTTCGTCGCCAGTGTGATTGGCATGCTTGCGATTTGGACCCGTCAGACCGCCGGAGCCGGACATCCCGGCCCGGGGATCGGTTTGGTGGTCGCCTGGATCGCCGTCATTTTGTTGACTTTCCACTGGGCGCGTGTGGTGTGGTCGCGTACCGCGGTGCAGCTGGCGGCCGAGCAGGAGCGGCGCGAGGCGGCCAAGCGAGATCAGCGTACCTTCCTCGACGACGCCTTCGAGGACGACGGGGACGCGCAGTAACTAGCGCGACCGGCTCTTGACCGCGGCCACCGCCGCATCGGCCCATTCCTGCCACTGCTTGGCACTGGCACGAGCCTTCTCGGCATCCTTGGCCTTGCCTGCGGCCTCCGCCTTGGCGGCCTGCTCCTCGAACTGGCGTGCGCGAACGCGGAATTGCTCGGCGCGTGCCTCCGCCTCGGGGTCACCCCAGCCGGATTCACCGGCGTCGCGCACCTTCTTTTCTACCGCGCGCAGCCGCCGTTCCAGATCGGTCTGCTGCTCACGCGGCACCTTTCCGATGGCATCCCACTTGTCACCGATGGCCCGCAGCGCCGCCCGGGCGCCATCCACATCGGTCTCCGGGTCGATCTTCTCGGCCTCGACCAGCAATGCGCGCTTGGCGTCCGCGTTGGCCACGAATTCGGCATCCCGGGAAGCAGATTCGGCATTGCGGGCAGCGAAGAACTTGTCCTGAGCGGCCTTGAAGCGGTGCCACAGGTTGTCATCGGTCTCTCGGGGAGCCCGACCAGCAGCCTTCCAGTCGTTCAGCAGATTCCGGAATGCCGCTGAGGTTGCGCCCCAGTCAGTGGAATCCGAGAGTGTCTCGGCCTGCTTGCACAGGTCTTCCTTCTTCTCCCGTGCCCCGGCGCGTTCGCGGTCCAGTTCGGCGAAATGCGCGCCGCGCCTGCGGTTAAACGTCTCGCGCGCGGTTGAGTACCGCTTCCACAGGGCATCGTCGGTCTTGCGATCGACGCCATGGATGGATTTCCACTCGTCGAGAATGACCCGGATCCGATCACCGGCGGCCTTCCACTGTGTGGAATTGTTCGCGAGCTCCTCGGCTTCGGCGGCGAGCTCCTCCTTGCGGGAGATGCTTGCTGAACGAGCCTCATCGCGCTGCACACGCGCCGCGGCGGCCTGGGCGTCCGCGGACTCCACGAGTGCCGACAGGCGTGCGGACAGTGAGTCCACATCGCCGAGGACGGCCGCGGTGGGCAGTGTCTCTGCGAGGTGCTCGGCGGCGGTCTTGATCTTGCGCGCGTCGCCGGAGCCCGAGCCGAGCCGCAATTCCAGAAGCTGGATTTCGGTCTCGAGGTCTTCGAACCGACGGCCAAAATGCGTGTACGCCGCGTCGGCATCTCCGGCCTGCCACGACCCGATCTGGCGTTCACCGGCGGACGTGATCAGCCAGACGCTGCCCTCGTCATCCACGCGGCCGAACTTGTGCGGATCTACATGATGGGCCGCAGGAGCGGGCGCCGATGCTGCGGGACGTCGCGGCATCGGATGAGGTTTCGGCCCCGGCCGGGGGACGGGGGCAGCTCCGGGCTGGCGGGCGGGAGCAACGTTCTCTTGTTGTGGTGACTGATCCGGCATCGAAACCTCTTCCTGCAATTGTTGCCGCGCAACACGGCGCCCTAAGCTCACTACACCGTTCATTCAAACAGGTGTCATCGCCGCACGGGCGAACATATGCCAGATGATTCCGCGAGGAGGCCGTGATGTCCGAGGCGGATATCGCGTCGGCACTCGCAGTCGGAGCTGCCGTGTGCATCGCGTTTGGCGATGTCATCCACCAAAAGACCGCGACCCCTAGCCCGGGGGTGACCTAGCATCGTGGATCTTTCGATAGCGATCTGCCCGTCGACCCCGCTGCTGGTGCCCGAGCTGGGCGGTGAGGCCGCCCACGAAACCGCTGACCTGCGCGAGGCCGCGATTACGGCGGTGCGAAGCCTGCCCACCCGCTGGATCGCGATCGGGTCGGGGGACGGCCGATATGGCGGCAACGTGTCGGGCACATTCGCCGGATATGGGGTTGACGTGCGTGTTTCGCTCTCGTCGAGGCCCGCCGCCGCCCCCGTCGAACTGCCGCTGCCCGTGCTCATCGCCGGGTGGTTGCGCGCCCGGGTGGAGGCCGCCGAGGTGCAGGTGCGACTTGTGGGTGTCGCCGGTTCGGACGGGGCCGCCTGCGGACGGGCCTTGCGTGACGAGATCGAGGCATTGCCGACGCCCCCGGGGGTACTTGTCATCGCCGACGGTGCCAACACCCTCACCGACAAGGCGCCCGGAGGTTATCGGCCCGAGGCCGGGGCGGCGCAGCAGGGACTTGTCGACGCGCTTGCTCACGGGGACGTGTCCGCACTGTGCGGTCTATCGGACGTGATCATCGGGGACGCTGTCTACCAGGCACTTGCCGGATTGGTGGGTTCGGACGCAGTTCAGGCCCGGTGCCTTTACCAACGATCCCCGTACGGGGTTGGCTACTTCGCGGGCACCTGGCAGGTGTCGTGATGCGACCCATCGCCGTCATCGGCCCCACCGCCACCGGCAAGTCAGCGCTCGCACTAGAGCTCGCCGAGCGGCTGGGCGGCGAGATCGTCAACGCCGACGCGATGCAGCTGTATCGCGGTATGGATATCGGTACCGCCAAGGTGCCAGCGGCAGAGCGGCGGGGCATTCCACACCACACGCTCGATGTGCTCGATGTGACCGAGACCGCCACTGTCGCGACCTATCAACAAGACGCCGTCTCGACCATCGATGACATCCAGGCACGAGGACATGTGCCCGTGATCGTCGGCGGATCGATGATGTATATCCAAGCCTTGCTTGATGATTGGACGTTTCCCGCGACAGATGCCCAGGTGCGGGCACGCTGGGAGCAGCGGCTGGCGGAGATTGGAGTCGCCGCGTTGCACGCCGAACTCGCCACCCGCGACCCGGCAGCGGCAGCGGTCATCCTGCCCACCGATGGGCGTCGCACGGTGCGGGCGCTGGAGGTAATCGAACTCACCGGGCAGCCGTTCGCCGCGTCGGCGCCGACCATCGGCTCTCCACGGTGGGACACGTTGATCGTGGGATTGGACTGGGAGACGGACAAACTCGATGAGCGGATCGCACGGCGCACGGATCTGATGTTCGAGCAAGGATTTGTCGCGGAGGTCGAGCAGCTGCTGGGTGTCGGCCTGCGTGAGGGTGTCACCGCATCGAGGGCGATCGGATATGCCCAGGTGATCGCGGCCCTGGATACCGGGGGCGGCCCCAGCGACCTGGCACAGGCGCGTGAACTGACATTCATCGGCACCCGGCGCTATGTGCGTCGGCAGCGATCGTGGTTTGGCCGCGACCACCGCATCATGTGGCTGGCAGGCAGCGACGGTGACGCAGCCGGACTCTGCGGCGAAATTGAGTCGCGGTGGCGCCTATCCTCGGATACGTGAAGTTCACCAAGGGCCACGGCACCCAGAACGACTTCGTGGTGCTGCCGGACGTCCACATCAAGCGGGATCTGTCGGTGCCCGCTGTACAGGCGCTGTGTGACCGGCAACGCGGTCTTGGCGCCGACGGCGTGCTGCGCGTGACCACTGTGGGCGCGGCCCTCGAGGGCGGGGTGCTGGCCGAGAAGCCGGTCGGGGTCAGCAGCGAAGACTGGTTCATGGACTACCGCAATGCCGACGGTTCGATCGCCGAAATGTGCGGGAACGGTGTCCGGGTGTTCGCGCACTATCTGCGGTCGGTGGGGCTGGAGCACCGCGACGAGTTCGTTGTCGCGTCACTGGCCGGGCCCCGGCCAGTGACTATCAACTCCTGGAGCCAGCTCGCCGCCGACGTGACCGTCGACATGGGGCCGGTCAAGGAGTTCGGCGCCGGTGAGGCGACTGTCGGCGGCCGGCGGTTCTCCGGTCTGGCCATCGATGTGGGCAATCCGCACCTGGCCTGCGTGGACGCTGATCTGTCCGCTGAGGATCTGCGCATGCTCGACGTGGGTGCTCCGGTGGAGTTCGGCGAAGAGCTGTTTCCCGACGGGGTCAATATCGAGGTGCTGACGGCCCCCGTCAACGGCATCGACGGTGCCGCCGGCGCGGTGCAGATGCGGGTCCACGAACGGGGCGTTGGCGAGACGCGTTCCTGTGGAACAGGAACCGTGGCGGCCGCCTATGCCGCACTGCGGCACCTCGGACGGTCGGCCGGTGAGATTGTGGTCAACATCCCCGGTGGACAGGTCCGGGTGACAGTAACCGCCGATTCCAGCTTCCTGCGTGGGCCGTCGATGCTGCTGGCCGACGGCGAAATCTCCGACGAATGGTGGGGCGGCATTGGCGCCTGCGGATAATTGGGATGCGATCGATGAGCCACAGGTGGGAGCATCGGTGCGCGATGAGCGAACCGCGCGAAGAGCAGACAGCAGAGATATGAATTCGACGTCCTATCAGACACCCACCGATGGCGAACTGGCGCTGGAAGACCGCGCCGCGCTCAAGCGTGTGGCGGGGCTCTCCACCGAACTCGCCGATGTCACCGAGGTCGAGTACCGGCAGCTGCGCCTGGAACGGGTTGTGCTGGTGGGTGTCTGGACCGACGGGACCTCCCATGAGGCCGACGTCAGCATGGCCGAACTCGCGGCGCTCGCCGAGACCGCCGGGTCCGAGGTGCTCGAAGCGTTGATTCAGCGTCGTCAAAAGCCAGATCCGGCAACATATATCGGATCCGGCAAGGCGATCGAGCTGCGTGAGATCGTATTGGCCACTGGTGCCGACACCGTGATCTGCGACGGTGAGCTCAGCCCGGCGCAGCTGGTAGCGCTGGAGAAGGCGGTGAAGGTCAAGGTCATCGACCGCACCGCGCTGATTCTGGATATCTTCGCCCAGCACGCCACCAGCCGCGAGGGCAAAGCGCAGGTGTCGCTGGCGCAGATGGAGTACATGCTGCCGCGGCTGCGTGGCTGGGGTGAATCCATGTCCCGCCAGGCCGGTGGCCGAGCCGGCGGTGCCGGTGGCGGTGTGGGTACCCGTGGCCCCGGTGAGACGAAGATCGAGACCGACCGGCGCCGGATCCGCGAACGCATGTCCAAGCTGCGTCGCGAGATCCGCGAAATGAAGACGGTTCGTGACACCAAGCGCAGCCGTCGCCTCGAGAGTGATGCTCCGTCGATTGCCATCGTCGGCTACACCAATGCCGGTAAGTCGAGCCTGCTGAACGCGGTCACCGGTGCCGGAGTGCTGGTTCAAGACGCGTTGTTCGCCACGCTCGAACCGACAACGCGACGCGGAACATTTGATGACGGACGCGAATTCGTCATCACGGATACCGTCGGTTTCGTACGGCACCTGCCCACTCAATTGGTGGAGGCGTTTCGGTCCACTCTGGAAGAGGTGGCCGACGCGGACCTGCTCGTCCACGTGGTGGACGGCTCCGATCTGGCGCCGCTGGCCCAGATCGAGGCGGTGCGCGCGGTCATCAGCGAGGTTGTCGCCGACCATGATTCATCGGCGGCACCGGAGCTGCTGGTGATTAACAAGATCGATGTTGCGGGTGATCTTGCCTTGGCGCAGCTGCGTCGCGCACTGCCCCAGGCGCTGTTCGTGTCGGCGCATACCGGCGACGGGGTCGCCAAGCTCCGAGCGGCTATCGCCGAGACGGTGCCCCGCGCGGATGTGCCCGTCGACGTGGTCATCCCGTACGAACGCGGTGACTTGGTGGCCCGAATTCATACCGAGGGTCAGGTGCATTCCACCGAACATCTGGCGGAGGGCACGCGCGTGGTGGGCAGGGTGTCTCGGGCGCTGGCCGCGCTTCTCGCCGGGCTCTAGTCGCGCGGAACGAGCTGCGGCGGGATGTGTGCCCGAACCGGAGGCAGTGATTCCTCGAACCGCTCGATCTGCACCAGCACGTGCTGACCGGTGCATCCCTGTGCCAAGGACGAGGTTCCTGAATCGTCGGTCAGGACATTGGGATTGCCGTGTGCGCAGAGCGAATCTGGATCGGACGGATCGATCGGGTCGTACCACGCGCCGGTGGCCAGCTGCACCACCCGGTGCCGCAGGCCTTCGTCCAGAACCGCCCCGGCCAGGCACGCACCGCGGTCGTTGAAGACCCGCACCACGTCGCCGTCATCGATCCCGCGCTCGGCGGCGTCGGCCGGATGTATGCGGATGGGTTCGCGTTCCTGAACTTTCGAGGCCTGGCTGGTGCCGCCGAAATCGAGCTGGCTGTGCAGCCGGGTCCGCGGCTGATTGGCAATCAGGTGCAGTGGGAAGCTTTGGGCGCGTTCACCGTTCAGCCATTCTGTGGGCTCGTACCACTGCGGGTGGCCGCCGCAGTCGGCGTATCCGAAACTGTCGATGGTCTCCGAGAAGATCTCGATGCGCCCGCTGGGGGTGTGCAGCGGGTGCGCGTCTGGGTTGTCACGGAAGTCCGAGAGCAGAGTCAGACTGGGATCAGTCGGCAACTGCAGGTAGCCCTGCTCCCAGAACTCGTCGAAGGTCGGCACCGCGAAATCGCGGGCCGCGGCCCAATCGGTGTAAATGTGGCGCAGCCACTGCGCGGCGGTGCGTCCCTCGGAGAACTGGTCGCCGAACCCGAGCTTCTCGGCGAGCGCCGAGAATGTCGTGTAGTCATCGCGCGAGTTGGCATAAGGCGATGCTGCGGCCTTCATCGCCACCAGCAGTGGGTCGTTGCGGCTTCCGGAGAAGTCGTCGCGTTCCAGGCTGGTGGTAGACGGCACCACGACATCGGCGTGCTTGGCCATCGCCGTCCAGACCGGATCGTGCACCACGACGGTGTCGACACGCGCCAGCGCGCGGCGTAGTCGCGGCAGGTTCTGATGGTGATGGAACGGATTTCCGCCCGCCCAGTAGACGCATCGGATGTCCGGCAGCGTGAGTGTCTGACCGTTGTAGGCCAGTGTCTCGCCGGGTCGCAGCAGCAGTTCACTGACGGCCGCCACCGGGATGAACGTCTCAACGGGGTTGGGCCCCTGGGGGAAGGTTGGTAACGGGCAGCTGACCGGGGCCAGCCCGGCCTCGTTCATCGAGCCGTAGCCGTGGCCGAAACCACCTCCGGGAAGACCGATCTGACCGAGCATCGCGGCCAGGGTGAGCCCCATCCACGGGGCCTGTTCGCCGTGGCGCACCCGCTGCAGCGACCAGCTGACCGTCACCAGGGTGCGCCCGGCCGCCATCCGCCGCGCCAGTGTGCGCAGCTCGTCAGCGTTCAGAGTGCTGATGCTCGCCGCCCATTCCGGGCTCTTGGGCACACCGTCGTCGATGCCCAGGAGATAGCGCTCGAACTGTTCGTAACCGGTGCAGTAGGTGCGTAGAAAGGTCAGATCCGCCAGACCTTCCACGGCCAGTACATGGGCCAGAGCGAGCATGACCGCGACGTCGGTCCCGGGAACGGGCGCGTGCCATTCGCATTCGCCGTCGATGTCGTCGCGCAGCGGACTGAACGAGACGATGCGCCCGCCGCGGGCGCGGAACCTGTCGAGGGCGTCACGAGCCGGATGCGCGGTGGTGCCGCCATGGTTGACACCGGTGTTCTTCAGTGCCATGCCGCCGAATGAGACCAGTAGGTCGGTGTTCTCGACGATGACATCCCATGACGTCGACCTTTTGAACAGCCCGTCGTGGGTGCCGACGACGTGCGGCATGATGACGCCGGTTGCGCCCAGGCTGTACGAGTGACGTGAAAAGGTGTACCCACCAAGCAGTTTCAGGAACCGGTGCACCTGGCTCTGGGCGTGATGGAATCGTCCCGCGCTGGCCCAGCCGTACGAGCCGCCGTAAATGGCTTCATTGCCGTGGGTGTCGACGATCCGCCGCAGTTCATCGGCCAGCAGTTCGGTGAGCTCCTCCCAGGTCACCTCGACGTACTCGTCGGAGCCACGCGCTGTGCTGGGACCGGGTCCGTCCCGCAGCCAGCCACGGCGTACGGATGGCGCGGTCACTCGGGCCTGGTGACGGATCGAACCGGGAATGTTCTGCAGTAGCGGGGACGGGTCCAGATCGGTCGGGATGGGCGTGACCCCGATCACTTCGCCGTCGCGGACCTCGGGGGTAAACGCACCCCAGTGAGTATGTGAAAGTGCCAGCTTGGTCACCCCAGTAAGCCTAGGCTTTCTGTCCGTCGAAACCAGGTAGGCGGGTACCAACCGACCAGTGGGTTGGTATACATTCTGCCGAGTACGTAAACCCAAACCGGAAGGTGATCATGGCCGGCGCCGTCAAGTTCAAACGCACCATTTTCGAACCCGAGCACGAACTGTTCCGCGAGTCGTTCAAGACCTTCCTGGAACGGCATGCCGAGCCGTACCGGGAGGAGTGGGACGAGAACAAGATCGTCGACCGTTCTCTCTGGGTCGAGGCGGGCAAACAGGGCTTCCTGGGCACTGACATGCCCGAGGAGTTCGGCGGCGGCGGACTCGTCGATTTCCGCTACAACGCCATCATCGGCGAAGAGATCACCAAGGCTCGCCAGTCGGGTATCGGTTTCACTTTGCACAACGATGTCGCGGGCCCGTACTTCCGGGATCTGGCTAACGACGAGCAGAAGGCCCGCTGGTTCCCCGGTTTCTGTTCCGGCGAGCTGATCACCGCCATCGCTATGACCGAGCCGGGCACCGGAAGTGACCTGCAGGGCATCAAGACCCGCGCAGTCAAGGACGGCGATCATTACATTCTCAATGGGTCCAAGACCTTCATCACCAACGGCATTAACGCCGACCTGGTCATCGTGGTCGCACAGACCGATCCCGAGAAGGGTGCGCTGGGCTTCAGCCTCATCGTCGTGGAACGCGGCATGGAGGGCTTTGAGCGCGGCCGCAAGCTCGACAAGATGGGTCTTGATGCACAGGACACCGCCGAGCTGTCCTTCACCGATGTCCGGGTGCCCGCCGCCAACCTGCTGGGTGAAGAGGGCCAGGGCTTCATCTACCTCATGCAAAACCTGCCCCAAGAGCGCATGTCCATTGCTGTCGTAGCGGCTGCGGCGATGGAAACCATGCTTGAGGCGACCATCCAGTACACGTCCGAGCGCAAGGCGTTCGGCAAGCCCATCAAGAGCTTTCAGAACAGCCGCTTTGTGCTGGCCGAGCTCGCCACCGATGCCACGATGATCCGGATCATGGTCGACGAGTTCATCACGCTGCTCAACAAGAAGGAACTGAGCGTCGAGCAGGCCGCGATGGCCAAGTGGTACAGCACCGAGAAGCAGGTCCACCTGATCGACCGCTGCCTGCAGCTGCACGGTGGATATGGCTTCATGCGCGAGTACCCGGTTGCCCGGGCGTACATGGACTCGCGTATCCAGACGATCTACGGCGGAACCACCGAGATCATGAAGGAGATCATCGGGCGCTCGCTTTAGCGCCTCATGATCATTCGCGACGCAGCCGCCGATAACGCGGCCGCCTGTGCGGCGATCTATGCGCCGTATGTCACGGATACGGCCATCTCGTTCGAGGAGGTGCCGCCGTCGGATGCTGTTCTTGCCGAACGCATCCGCACGGCGGCTCACCGGCATGCCTGGCTTGTCGCCGAGGATGGCGGTGAGATCCTCGGCTACGCCTATGCGGTGCCGTGGAAATCGCGGACCGCCTATCAGTGGGCGTGTGAGGTCAGTGTGTACGTGGACGGCACTAGGCAGCAGCGCGGGACGGGCCGCCAGTTGTACACGGCACTGCTCGACCGGCTGCGCTCCCTGGGCTATCGCACGGTGCTCGCCGTTGTCGTGGTTCCCAATGCGGCGAGTGAAAAGCTGCACCGGGCAATAGGATTCGAGCAAGTCGCATGCTACCGACGCATCGGCTACAAGTTGGGCAGCTGGCACGACGTGGCGCATTTCCAGCTGATCCTGCCGTCCCTCGACGGCCGCACAGACGACGATTCCGCACCCGGACCGCCGCCTGGTGACGGCTAGATCTTGCGCAGGACGGTGACGACCTTGCCGAGGATGGCGGCGTCATTTCCGGGGATCGGCTCGAACAGTGGGTTGTGCGGCATCAGCCACACCTGACCCGTTGTCCGCTTGAATGTCTTGACGGTCGCCTCGCCGTCGATCATCGCCGCCACGATATCGCCGTTGTCGGCGACATTCTGCTGGCGGACCACTACCCAGTCGCCATCGCATATCGCGGCGTCGATCATCGATTCGCCGACGACCTTGAGCAGGAACAGCGATCCCTCGCCAACCAGCTCGCGGGGGAGCGGGAACACATCCTCTACGGCCTCCTCGGCCAGGATGGGACCACCGGCGGCGATACGGCCCAGGACGGGCACGAATGTTGGCTCGGGCAGGTCGCCGGAACCGGCCACATCGGTGGTCGCGGACGGGCCGTGGGAAACATCGATTCCTCGAACATCAACGGCGCGTGGACGATTCGGATCGCGCCGCAGGAAGCCCTTCTGTTCGAGGGTGCGTAGTTGATGGGCGACCGACGATGTCGAGGTAAGCCCGACGGCATCGCCGATTTCGCGGATGCTCGGGGGGTAACCCCGCTCACTTACCGATGCGCGGATGACCTCCAGGATGGTCCGCTGGCGCTCGGTCAGTGAACCGGTGGCGGGTCCCTTGCTGGGTGTATCGCTCATGGGCCCGAATCTAGACCTGTCGACGGTATTTATCAAACATGTGTTCGATGCGTGTCGCGAATAGTGCCCGAGGGGGCGCGCGCGGGCAGCATTCGTGCAGCTTAAGACCACTTGTCGGTGGCGGATGCTACAAATCGATCACATGTTCGGACATCGAACACATGATCGAGTACATTCGAACATAAGAGCGAACGGGCCTACCGATCGACAGGACAGGAAGGGCACACAAATGAGCACAAACGTTCTCACCACACCGCGTTCTCGCGCTGCCGAGTGCGCGTCACGCGATTACGCCCCGCAGGCACGTGCCTACAGCGCGGAATACCCGCTGACTCAGCGTCGGGCGCTGCCGGTGCGCACCGTGGCCTATCGGAGGCCCGCCGGCCGACCGGCTGCGTACCGGGGCACCGGTGTCCGGGTATCGGCGGTGCCGCATCGGGTGCATGGTCGTCGTCCGGTGAGCCTGAAGGCGACCATTGTTGTCTCGGTGGGTGCCGCGCTGGCGACGATGTGGCTGCTGATGCTCGGCCAGGTCAGTGCGGCCGGAGTTGGGGGAGTAGGTGTGCCGGAGCGTGTGGCGGTCGTCCAGGTCGCGCCCGGTGAGACCCTGGCCGACCTGGCCTCGCGTGTCGCGCCGGATGCCCCGCGCTCAGCGGTGGTGTCCAAGATCCGTGAACTCAATGAACTCGGCTCGGCGACAGTACAAGCCGGTCAGACGCTGGTTTCCCCGGTCGGCTGATCGGCGAACGGGCGTGACCTTCGAACGTGTGGGGGCACGGGTATCCTCGAGACCGGTCTGGGCGCGCTGCGCTGTGTGTCAGCCCACTCAGCCCAGTGACTTGGAGTCCAGAACCGGCGAAGGAGCAGTAATGCACTGTCCGTTCTGCCGTCATCCAGACTCGCGCGTTGTCGATTCCCGTGAGGCGGATGAGGGTCAGGCGATACGTCGACGGCGATCGTGCCCGGAGTGCGGCCGTCGTTTCACCACTGTCGAGACTGCGGTGCTGGCCGTTGTGAAGCGCAGCGGTGTCACCGAGCCGTTCAGTCGCGACAAGGTCATC
This sequence comes from Mycobacterium sp. D16Q14, assembly GCA_002013415.1. Lineage (GTDB taxonomy): Bacteria > Actinomycetota > Actinomycetes > Mycobacteriales > Mycobacteriaceae > Mycobacterium. The sequence continues at coordinate 72,056 of MAEX01000021.1, read as the reverse complement.
AAGGGCGTGCGCCGGGCCTGTCAGGGCCGCGATGTCGATGACGATGCGCTGAATCTGCTTGCCCAGCAGGTCGAAGATGCCGTCCGGGCCGCCGGGTCCCCGGAGATTCCCAGTAATGAGGTGGGCCTGGCCATCCTCGGCCCGCTACGTGACCTGGATGAGGTCGCATATCTGCGCTTCGCCTCGGTGTATCGCGGATTCAGCTCCGCCGATGACTTCGAACGTGAGATCGCCGCGCTGCGCGCCCATCGGGACGCACCGACCGGATCCTGATCTCCGGCTGGGATCGACGCGCTGCTAGTTCAATGTCAACGATTGATCGGCGACGACATGGCCACCGATCGTCACCCAGCCCTCTGGGCTCCACTGCGTAAGAATCTGCGACCCCTTGCCCTGGTTGACGATCAGATCACGGCTCAACAGATCGGTCATCCGTGCCGCGACAGATCCGGTCGCCTCATCCTCGTTGACGCCCAGGTCGGAGGCGAACACCCGAGATCGCACCAGATTCGCGTCACGGTCCTGCCACGCCCACACGCAATGCAGCAGTTCGTCCGCATAGTCGGCGGGGTCGGCGGCATCCACATCGCCGGGGGAGTCCAGCTCGTGAAAATCGGTTTCCGGGGCCCATTCGGACCGGGCTCGTATCCACGTGCGGTCGTCGTAGTTGACCTGCAGAACGCCGGCAGGAACTTGAAGGGTGTTGACCGGTGTCCCGCGTTCGCGCAGCCACCACGCCAATCCCACCGTCGGATGTCCGGCGAAGGGCAGTTCGGCTGCCGGGGTGAAGATCCGCAGATGTGCGGTGTTGGACCCTTCTGCAGGAAGATCAACGAAAACCGTCTCGCTGAAACCCAACCGGGTAGCGATTTCCTGGCGGTCCGACGCGGCGACGTCGGCGCCATTGACGATCCCCAGGGGATTTCCGAAGTTGCCCGTCTTGTCGGTGAATACGCGCACAACCGCGACATCGACGCTCATTCCTCGACTCTACGTCTCCCGCGTGCTGTGCACCCAGGTACCCATGAATTGCGCAAACCTCTGGTAGCGCTTGAGCTCTCGTGGTTAGGTGGCGCTGCGCTCGTCTGTGCCCATGGCGTCGAGCACCGCCATACGGGTGCGCGCGGCCCCGCTAATCGTGTCTTCGGTGACGCCGGTGCGCAACAATCGGCGCAATTCATCCTCGTCGTATTGAGCGGGCTCAGTGGAGGCGATGAATTGGCGAACGATGGCGATGAATCGCTCGGGGTCGTCATGGAACGGGAAATGTCCGGAGCGGTCGAAGATCTCCAGTGTCGCCCCGGGCATCGCGGCGTGCGCCAGATGGCCATGGCTCACGGGGATCACCAGATCATCGCTGCCCCAAATGAGCTGCACAGGAACAGATTCGGTCAAATAACATCGGTCTAGCATGGTCACCACCTGGCCGCGCCAATCGACCACGGCGCGCAGTGTTCGGGTGAAGGCGGCCGAGGCCCGGGGTTCGGGCAGATCGGCGAGAACGCGCAGAACATCGGGGATGTCGCGGGCCATTCCCGCCCGCCCCAGTGTCGCGCGCGCCACGGCGCCGCCGAGCCGGATCATGGGCATCGCCAGCGGTAGCCTCAGCAGCCCCAGCGCATCTCCGACGAAGGGCAATGACGCGCAACGCAATACGATGTTGACGTCCTTGGTCACCCCGCCTGGCGAGACCAGAATGAGCCGCTCGACCAGATGGGGGAACTGGTAGGTGAATTGCATCGCAACACCGCCGCCCAGCGAATGCCCGACGACGGTGACCTTGTCGATGTCCAGTACCGCCAACAGGTCCCGCATCCCGTTGGCGTAGGCCGCCACCGAGTAGTCGGCGCGCGGTTTGTCGGACTGCCCGTGGCCCAGCAGGTCCGGGGCGATCACGGTGAAATGCTCGGCAAGCTGCGCGTGCACACTGTCCCAGGTGGCCGAGTTATCGCCGATCCCGTGGATCAGCAACAGCGCAGGTCCCGATCCTGCAATCCTGAAGGCGCGTCTGTAACCGTGGATGGTGCGGAACGCCATCCGAGGTTGCGTGGTCGTATTGCTAGCGGGTTGGACCGTGTCGTCACCGTCGGCGTGCGCGGTATCCGGCACCGGACGCAGGAGCCTCGGTGGTGGATTCATGTGGAGTATTTTCACCCGTCGCGGCAAATTTGGCGCGGCGAGCGCAGAACCGGGCTAGAGAATCGGGCCGTCGGCGGACGGATCCTCACCGAACTTGGCCTGTTCAGCGAGGAATCTCTCGAATTCTCCGGCCAGCTCGTCGCCGCTCGGCAACTCCTCGTCTCGTGCCAGCAACGAGCGGTTCTCCTGCGCAGAAACAAAGGCGTCGTACTGGCGTTCCAGCGCGTGGACCACCTGAGCCACTTCCTCGCTGCCTTCCACCTGCTCGTTGATCTGATTGCGCACCTTGCCGGCAGCCTCGGTGAGCTCCTGCAGCGGAAGATCCAGCTCGCCGGTCCTGGCCACTTCCTCCAGCAGGCGTTGTGATGCCTCCGGGTAGTCGGTCTGCGCCAGGTAGTGCGGGACGTGGACGGCGAAGCCGATCACATCGTGACCATGCTGGGCGAGCCGGAATTCCAACAGGTTCGATGCGCTGCCCGGCACCTGAACCTCATCGATCCAGCCGGGATGCTCATCAAGCGTCTTTCGGTCGTTGCCGTGAGCGGTAAGCGTGATGGGACGAGTGTGCGGAACCGCCATGGGAATCGCGCCCAGCCCGATGGTCTTGCGCACACCGAGCTGCTCGGCCAACAGCCGGATCGCGGTGACGAACCGTTCCCACTTCAGATCCGGCTCAAGCCCGGCCAGCAACAGGAACGGTGTGCCCTTGGTGTCCTTGAGCGCGTACAGGTTGAGCTCGGGGGTGGCGTACTCGGTGAAGTGATCGCTCTTGAACGTCATCACCGGCCGGCGCGATCGGTAGTCGAGCAGATCGTCGATGGCGAACGACGCAACCAGCTCGCTCTGCAGCGTGTCGCGCAGATGTGCTGCGGCTAGCTTCACGGCGTGGCCAGAGTCGGAGAACCCCTGCAACGCGTGCACCAGAACAGGGCCGCGTCCATCGGCGGATGCCAGCTGGGGCCCCGGGAATTCCAACTCGTACATGCCGCTCTGATCCGGCCTGTACGGCTGCTGCTCTCCGTCACTACTGCTTGCCATGTTCGCCTCCCATCGCGCCCTCGTCCCACCAGTGTCCCTTACCGGCAGGCAAACGGCGAATGTACCTACTGGCTCAACGGCCCAGGCGGGATGCGAATTCCTGTTTCCTCAGGAGGGCGGGCGGTATTCGCCCAGCGCGAAATCCCTCAGGTCCTGAACTGGTTGAGCGCGCGAATCTTGTTCGTCACATCGAGCGCGGCGACTTTGTACGCCTCGGAGAACGTGGGGTAGTTGAAAACCGCGTCGACCAGGTATTCGACGGTGCCGCCGCAGCCCATAACGGCCTGTCCGATGTGGACTAGGTCGGTGGCATCGGAGCCGAAGATGTGCACCCCGAGCAGCTTGAGATCCTCGGTGGACACCAGCAGCTTGAGCATGCCGTAGGAATCCCCGGCGATCTGCCCGCGCGCCAGCTCGCGGTAACGCGAGACGCCCACCTCGTAGGGAATCGCATTCTTGGTGAGTTCAACCTCGGTGGCGCCCACATAGGACACCTCGGGGATCGAGTAGATGCCGATGGGCTGCAGATCGGTCATGCCCTTCGAGGGTTCGCCGAACGCGTGGTACGCCGCCAGGCGGCCCTGGTCCATCGAGGTGGCTGCCAGTGCCGGGAAACCGATCACGTCGCCCACCGCATAGATGTGATCGACCTTGGTCTGAAAATTCGCGTCGACCCAGATCCGACCGCGGCTGTCGGCCTCGAGCCCCGCCTGGGCGAGGTCGAGCTGATCGGTCTGACCCTGCCGCCCCGCGGAGTACATCACGGTGTCGGCGGGGATCTGCTTGCCGCTGGCCAAGGTGGTCATGGTGCCGGAGTCATTGACGTCGACGGTGGTGACCTCCTCGCCGAAGCGGAACGTCACTGCCAAGTCCCGCAGGTGAAAGCGAAGGGCCTCAACGACTTCGGGATCACAGAAGTCGAGCATCGTGTCGCGCTTCTCTACCACGGTCACCTTGGTGCCCAGGGCGGCGAACATGGAGGCGTACTCGATTCCGATGACGCCCGCGCCGACCACGACCATAGATCCCGGGATGAAGCGCAGGTCCAGGATGCCGTCCGAGTCGAGGACTCGTCGCTCATCGAAGGCCACACCCGAAGGCCGGGCGGGTTTAGTGCCGGTGGCGATGACGGCATAGTGAGCGTGCAGGGTAGTGCGCTCTCCGCGGGAGGGTTCCTCCACGATGACGGTGTGCTCATCGGCGAACCGTCCGATGCCGGTGATCAAATCGATGCGGTTGCGCAGCAGCTGGGCGCGCACCACCTCGATCTCCTTGCGGATGACGTGCTCTGTGCGGGCCAGCAGGTCCTCGGGGGTGATGTTGGCCTTCACCCGGTAGCTCGCGCCGTACAGCTCGCGCTGGTTCATGCCGGTCAGGTAGAGCACGGCCTCTCGCAGCGTCTTGGACGGGATGGTTCCGGTGTTGGTGCAGACACCGCCGAGCATGTTGTCACGCTCGATCACCGCCACCGATTTACCCAGCTTGGCAGCGGCGATAGCGGCCTTCTGGCCCCCGGGGCCGGAGCCGATGACAACGAGGTCGTAGGTCGGGGTGTCGGCCACGGATGAGCCGCTGGGGCGAAGACCGTTGGTCATGGTTGTACTCATACGCCGATTCCCCGAATCGTGCATGCCGTGCGCGTCACGGTCACATGAACAGTTGTCCCTGCCGAATCTCGCGCGCGCCTCCTCGGGCCCTGGGTGTGCCGATGGCAGCATGTGACCGTGGCGGCATCGCGGCTGGTAGCGACAATGGTTGTGGCTGGATGCTGCGCCGTGACGGCGCCCGCGTGCGCACGGGAGATCGACGGATCGCCCGTGGAGGCATCGGGTGGTGCGTCGTCTCCGCTGACAACCACCACAACGGCCGTTCAGGCGCCGACGGGCCCCGTGGGCCCGCTGCTGCTGGCCCCGGCGGATTTCCCCCACCAGTACCCCGCCACGACGCTCGACCCGAATGCGGCCGCAGATGCGCTCCGCGACATCCGGGGTGTTCCCGACGCGGCGACGGTCGCCCCGAGTACCTGCGCACCCGCACCTCTCCCGGCCGTGCCGCAGGATGCGGCGGTGGCGGTGGGCACCAACGACTCTGACAATTCGACCATCACGGTGGCGGTGCTTCGTGTGCCGCTGCCGCTGGCCACCTACAAGACCCAGCTGGAGCGCTGCACCTCGTTTACTTTCACCGGTCCGGATCAGATTCCGGGCACGGTAACGGCTTCTCAGGCAGTGGCTCCACCCATCAACGCCGATGATTCGGTTGCGGTCAATCAAACGGTGGCACCCGCCGCGACGGGTAGCGGCACACAAACGACGTTGTCGCTTATCGCGCAGATTGCCGATATTCGAATCCAGGCTACCTACATGACTTTTCAGGGCACCGAGCCCGACGCAGTGCTCCTGGATCAGGCCTTCACCGCCGCGGTACTCAAGGTGCACGACAACTTCCGCTGATCAGCGACTGGCGATGCGCCCGTATCCGTCCTGGATCGGCGTTGGCACCTGCGCCGCCCCGGGTGCGAGGGAACGGCCACGGTGCTCGATCTTGGCGACGAAGGGCGATGTCATCGCCCGCACGAGCGCGCCGTAGCCGACGCCGAAATCGATCTCGTCGCCGACCGCGATGGAGTGATCACCGATGTCGACCACCAGGTGGTCGCTGCTCATCCCGAGGATCGTGATGCCTTCAGGTGGCTGCAGGCCATCGGGGTCCACATCCTGGCGACCGAGGGCCAGGATTGCTTGGTGCACGGTCACGCTGCCCGTGCGGACCGGCGCCTCGCCGAAGGCCGCCTGAGCACGACGTCCCCAGGGTTGAGCTGGTTTCATGGCGACCTCGATGACCTCGGCGCTCAAGGTGAAGGCGTCCGTGTGTAGGCCGGGGATCGGTGTCCGGTACAGCGGGTCGAGGCCGAGAAGGATGGCTTCGCCGAGCCGGAGTTCGTCGATCCGGCCGACGTCGTGGGTGTGCAGCGCCCAGTTAAGGTTCGCCGAGTTGCCGCCTGAGACGACGTCGAGTGAGATTCCGTGCAGTGTTTCGATGTCGTTCGCGAGCCCAGTGAGGATGCCCATGTTGCGGTCGTCGGGCACGACACCGTTCTGACACGCGAGGTTGGCACCGAGCCCGACGAGCCGTAGCGAGGAGTGACCGAGGACGGCCCGCACGGCCTCGGGAGCGTCGTCCAGCGCGATGCCCTCGCGCAGGTCACCCAGCTCGACCATGAGTACGACGGCGTGTATCCGCTTCTGCTGGGACGCGGCCTGATCGAGCGCCGCCAACACGACGGCCTCGGTGTTCAGACTGACATCGGCGACGTCAACGATCCGTGCCACTTGACTGAGCATGGGTGAGCGGATCAACGTGCGTAGCGGTAGTCGATCTAGGCCGGCCAGCCGAGCGAGGTTCGGTATCCGGGAATCACCGAGGCCGCGGGCGCCGCCGCGCAGCATCGCCGCGCCGACTGCGGGCGAGCCCAACACGGCCTTGGTGACCCCAGTGACCCGGATGCCCGTCAAGGCGAGCCGGTCAACCAGGATCCGGGTGTTCTGCTCGAGCTTGCCGAGATCGGTCTCGAGCCGAAGCGTCACACGGGGGTGGTCGTGTCGGCTTTCCCTGCGAGCTTCGCCGCGAGCACAGGGAAGGCGGCCAGGACCATGTCGACGAGATCCGAGGAAGGGCGCGTCAGAGGGTCGGTGACTGGGAGGCCGAGCGCCGAATGATGCTCGGAAATCGCGTCGTTCAGCTCGTCTTCGGTCATTTCCTCGTGGTTGATCGTGACCCCAATGACGCGGGTGTCGGCGAACGCCTCGATCAATGCGATCTCGCTGGCGGCGGTCGGCATCGGCACCATCGGGAAGTCGCCAAGCACCTTGCGCTTGGGCGCGTGCTGCACGATGACGCCGGCCGGGCGGCTACCACGCAGGATATGAGCCGACGTGATGTACGCGGGGTGGCTGAGCGCACCCTGCCCCTCGACCACGATCACGTCAGGGTTCTCACCTTCGAAGGCGGCGACGACCTGGTGCTCAACCTCGCCCGAGCAGAACTGGGGGACCAGCGCATCCAGCGCGACGCCGTACTTCCCGCCCTGGATCAAGGTGGTTTGACCGGTGCCGACCATGACGGCCTTGATGCCGCGCGCGTTCAGCGCCTGGACTAGCAACGTGGCGGTGGTGCGCTTCCCGATCGCCCCGTCCGTTCCCAGGATCGTGATCCTGGGGCAGGTGACGTCGAAGATCCGACCGGAGAACAGGTGTAGATCGCGCTTTTCTTTCGGTCGGCGTACATCGGTAATGGTGACGCCGGCGATGACTGCTGCAGCCGCGAATTCGGCATCGTCGTTGAGGAACTCGTGTAGGCCGTTGATGATGTGCATACCGCGGGCGATGCCGTCGAGCAACGCGACCCGCTGCTCGCTCGACAGTAGGCCGTCGGCAGGCGCCAGCCCACAGATCAGGTAGTCAGGTACGTGGCCGGCGTGAGAGATGGATTCGGCGAGCGACGCCAGCACCGGGATGCCGTTCGCGGTGCCATCCAGGAATTTCCCTGCATCTACTCCGGCCCGGAGGCTGTCGATGACACTGAGGATCTCGTACTTCTCCGAGTGCCGGACCAGACCGTTGGCGGTCTTGCCGTCTTGCTCCCCGAACTGACCCTCGCAGTAGACGATTGCAGTGGAGCCAGTGGGTAGCGCGAAGGGGGCTGCCGGAAGGATCCCTTCGCTCCGTTCGGACGCATCGAGAAAGGGCATGCCGTTTGCGAGTGAAGACATGGGATCCTCTGAGAAGTCTCAGAGAAGGCGACGGGATCGAGGCGGGGCGGTGAGCCCAACGTCCAGCGAGTGGTCTGCCCTGAGGGTCGGCAAGATTACCGACGTGTTAATGGTACCCGATCCGCAGTGACTGTCCCGCTTTCCCCGGCAGCCATGGGCGTCTTGTCCACAATTGCGGCGGTATCCACAGATCTCCGTATGCGCCTTCATAACGCGAGGTCACAGTCAGGGCGATGGCGGTCGTCGCTGTCACGGTGCGGGCATGACATCACTGATTCCCGGGACCCCCGGCCGCCCCGACTTTCGATTGAACCGGCCCTCTGCCCTGATTGCCGCACTACCGGCGATGTTGGGGTTCATTCCCGAAGATTCCCTTGTCGTCGTCACGCTCGCCGATGGGCTGGTCGAGGCGATACTGCGCAGGGATCTGGACGACCTGGAGGACCCCGACAACGCGGCGCTCGAGATACTGGCAGAGGTGTTGAGTCCCGGGCCGGCCGACGCGGTGATCGCGGTGGTCATCAGCGCAGATCTGGATGAGCGGGAGTCCGGCGACATCATCCGTCGGCTGGCTAGACATCTTGAACATCAAGGTATTTCGTTGATCGCCGGCCACACGGTGGACCAGGTTTCTCCGGAGGGATGGTGGCGCTGCTACGACGGATGCGGTGCCGGCGGGCCCGTCGACGACCCGGACTGCTCACCGCTGACCGCGGCCGCGGTACTGGCGGGCAGGACCGTGCATCGCCGCCGAGAGGACCTCGTGGCGCTGATCGCTCCCACCGACACTCGCCGCACCAGCGCGCTGGCTGCCTCCTTGCGGCGGGGGTCGCGGGGGCAGGTTGACGACGCGGTGGCGGATCGGCGCGCTGTGAATCGAGTGATGCGGGCGGCGTGCCGGATGGCAGAACTCCGTCCACTGTCCAACCGTGAGCTGCTTGGCATCGCTCGCTCTCTGATGGTCGTGCGCGTTCGAGACACAGTGTGTGCCTTGGCTGTCGGCGTGCTGGCCGATGATGTGGAGCGGCTGTGGTTGGCGCTGAGTCGACTGCTGCCTGGCCCGTGGCGTGCGGAGGCCTTGGTGTTGTTCGGCTTCAGCGCCTATGCGCGCGGCGACGGTCCACTGGCGGGCGTCGCTTTGGAGAAGGCGCTCACCGTCGAGCCGGGCCATCGTCTAGGGCAGCTGCTGATCTCTGCTCTGCGTGCGGGTATGCGCCCCAATGAGATTCGTACCCTGGCCGACACCGGTTTCCGGCTCGCCCATGAATTGCACATCAGCTTGCCGCCCAGGAACATCCAGGGATCCGGACGAGGGCGCTAGACCTTCTCCACCATGACGGCATGGGCCATCTCGTGCGGCAACTCGACACTTTCATGACCGGGAATGACGATGATGACGCCCTCGGGGGAGGACTCCACGGTGACGCGTGCATTGGGCACGATGCCGGCGTCCTTGAGACGCGTCAGCAGATCGGTATCGGCCTGGACGTGCTCGGCCAGGCGGCGTACCACCACGGCAACCTGTGAGCCCCCGGCAATCTCGGTGAGCCGCACCGCGCTGGCGTTCTCGGACCGGTTGGGGGCGACACCCAGCTCGGACAGGCCGGGAATGGGGTTGCCGAACGGTGAGGTGGTCGGGTTGTTGAGCACCGTGAGCAGTCGGCGCTCGACGTCCTCGCTCATGACGTGCTCCCAGCGGCACGCCTCGGCGTGTACGTCCTCCCAGGGCAGTCCGATGATGTCGACCAGCAGGCATTCGGCCAGCCGGTGCTTGCGCATCACCGAAACCGCGAGTGCGCGGCCCTTATCGGTGAGTTCGAGGTGGCGGTCTCCGGCGACGCTCAACAGACCGTCGCGCTCCATCCGCGCTACCGTCTGACTGACAGTCGGGCCGCTCTGCTCAAGCCGTTCGGCGATACGCGCGCGCAGCGGCACAACGCCCTCTTCTTCAAGGTCGTAGATCGTCCGCAGATACATTTCTGTCGTATCGACAAGATCGTTCACTACTCGGCCCCTTACGGTCGTGCTCAGTCTACCGACCTACAACGTAAATCGGGGCGCTGCGCTTCCAGAGCGCAGCGCCCCGAGGGCAGGGTAGTAGGTCAACTAGCTCGCGTACGAACGCAGGCGCTCCGCGCGATCGCCGTGGCGAAGTTTCGTCATGACCTCGCGCTCGATCTGACGCACCCGCTCGCGAGACAGCCCGAACAGCTTGCCGATCTGATCCAGCGTGCGGGCCTGACCATCATCGAGTCCATACCGGAGCCGGATGACCTGCTGCTCGCGTTCGTCGAGAGTGCCTAGCACGCTGCGCACGTCCGAGTGCAGCAGCTCGGCGATGACAGCGTTCTCCGCGGACATCGCCTCGGTGTCCTCGATGAAGTCACCCAGCGGTGCTTCCTCGTCGGTACCGACCGGCATGTCCAGGCTCACCGGATCCCTGCTGTGGTCCAGCAGATCCCCGATCTTCTCCACGGGAATGCCGGACTCCTCCGACAATTCCTCGTCGCTGGCCTCGCGGCCGAGTCGCTGGTGTAGTTCGCGCTTGATGCGAGCCAGCTTGTTCACCTGCTCCACGAGGTGCACGGGAAGGCGGATGGTTCGGCTCTGATCAGCCATGCCACGGGTGATGGCCTGACGAATCCACCAGGTGGCGTATGTCGAGAACTTGAACCCCTTGGCGTAGTCGAACTTCTCCATCGCGCGGATCAAGCCCAGGTTGCCCTCCTGGATGAGGTCGAGCAGTGGCATCCCGCGACCGGTGTAGCGCTTGGCGAGCGAAACGACCAGGCGCAGGTTGGCCTCCAGTAAGTGGCTGCGTGCCGCGCTGCCCTCACGCACGATGACAGCCAGATCCTTCTTGCGGGCCTCGCCCAGGCGTTTCTTGGTGTCCAGAAGGTGCTGGGCGTACAACCCCGCCTCGATCCGTTTGGCGAGCTCGACTTCGTCCTCCGCTGTCAGCAGCGCAGTCTTACCGATGCCGTTCAAGTACACCCGTACAAGGTCCGCGGCTGGACTCTGGGCGTCCAGATCCTCGGACTCGATGGTACGAGCCGGACGGGTGGTGGCGTTTGCCATCGCTGCCTCCTAGTTGATCCGTAGGTCTCATGTGTTGCAACGCTTGGTTGGCCCAGAAAGTTCCTGAGGTTCCGAAACGGCGCCGTCACTGACCTGCGGATTCGCCGTCGGCAGCTGAGAATGTCCTGAGAATTGACATAGCTGTTCCTAAGACGGGTCAGCTGACCCTTCCGGAGGGGTGCGCGGTTGCGGCGGAGGAGCGGGATCAATCGCTCTGCGCTCAGCGGTGGGAAATAGCGAGTGACGATGTTCCTGTGGCCCGTACCGGCGGGGCTCCTCGGCCTTGCGGGCAGGACGGTCGTTCGCAATGAGCACCGCCATCCACGGCAGCGGGATCGAGGCGGCCAGAATGGCCAGCGAGATCCACCCGTTGTGCCACACGTTGTAGGCCCAGGCGGCGCCCAGCAGGGCCGGTATCCGGAACGCCATCAAAGACAAATAGCGGCGTACCCGGGCGCGGTGCTGTTCTTCGACCGAGACCGCGGCCGCTGTGATGAGTACCGGATGGCCGTCGTCATCGAACGACAGCTCTTTTCTCATATCTCCACAATGTCACAATGTAGGGATGGACACGCAGACGATCGAGCGTCCGGACACCACTGTCGACGAGAGCACAGACAGTGATACTCCGAAGGTCTTCCACTACGTCAAAAAAGACAAGATCGTAGAGAGCGCCGTCATGGGAAACCATGTGGTCGCCCTGTGCGGTGAGGTTTTCCCTGTTACGCGGTCGGCCAAGCCCGGCTCCCCGGTGTGCCCGGACTGCAAGCGCATCTACGAAATGATGAAGAAGGGCGACTAGCTGTACCCGGCAGTCAGGTCGGTGACAGTCGGGTACAACTAGCAGCCTTCGGCGGTTCTGTCCGGAGTCACCTCGTCAGCGCCGCTCTCGGCACCGTTCTGGCCATTTTGTGGGCTCAGCCATTCCCGCAGCTGACGGGCGTGTGTGGCCCCGGCCGGCCAGTGTTCCTCGATCGCGGCGTTGAGTTCGGCGCCCAGCACGATCGCGAATCCGAGCATGAACGCGAACAGCAGGAACGCGATGGGGGTGGCCAACGCGCCGTAGGTGTATCCGGTCTGCGTGATCCAGTTGAGGTAGAACCGCAGCCCCAGGCTGGCGATCACAAAGAACGTCACCGCCAACAGCGCACCGATCAACAAACGGTGCGACGGAAGCGGTTTGGGTAGGGATACCCGGTATAGCAGCGTCACCAGGGCGACCAGTGCGATACCCAGCAGTGGGAAGTAGCCGTACCGCAACAGCGCGTTCCACGAGTCGGGTACGACCTCGGCGATCCGTTTCGGTCCGAGGGCGATCACCGGCAATGTCACCACCGCCATGGCCAGCGCGGCGACGTATAGGCCCAGCGCAAAGAACCGCTGACGAACGGGGTGTCGCAGCGGCGTCTGATCGTGTGCCTCGACAATGGAGTCCACAAAGCTCGATATCGCCGAGGAGCCTGCCCACAGTGAGATGACGAATCCGATGGATACCACCTCACCACGCCCGTCACGCATGATGTCGATGATTGTGGGTTCGATGATCTCGGCGACCACGCTCTTGCTGAAAACGCTGTTAGCCACCCGTAGGAGCCGCTCTTGGATTTCGGGCAACGTGTCCGGTCCGAACAGCGGCCCAACGAACGTCAAGCTCCCCAGGATGCCCAACAGCAGGGGTGGTAGCGATAACACCTGCCAAAAAGCGGCTTGGGCTGACTGCGCGAAAATCGAGTCGTCCCAACTCTTTACGGCGGTGCGACGCATCACGTGCAAGACGTCTCGACCTATCGAGACATGGCGCGGCTTCTCACTCATGGCCACACCAGCATTCCTGATGGGATGGTCAGCGGTCGTTACCGGGGGTGAAACCGCGGTGACTAACCCTCGACGGGGGCGCTGATGTACAGCACTGCCGACATGGCGCTCAGCTTCTCTGAGTGCTCATTGGCGTGATGCTGGCAAAAAAGCAGCTCGGCTCCGGACGGGAGCGTGGCGCGGACCCGGGCAGCCGCTCCGCAACGATCGCAGCGGTCAGCCTTCGTCAGCTCTGGACTGGTCAGAGTTGCGTACATGGCTCCTCCGTATCTCTCCTGAGCTTTGCGGTCCGGTGAACCGCTCGGCGCTTATGTATGTACTTTGTCAGACGTTTGGGGGGTTTCGGTTGTTCCCCATGTGTGTCCGGTGTGTCGCGGCTCACTTCCGGGGTGTTACAGGGTGAGGCAGGCTGGTGTGATGCAGTCGACGGGACCGGGCGAAGCCGAACTTGTTCACATCTGTTCGGTCGAGGCGTGGGCATCAGCACGTGTACAGGGGGAGCATCGGCCCACGTCACTGGCCGAAACGGGGTTCATTCATCTTTCCGCTCCGCACCAGGTTCACCTTCCGGCCAACCGCTTGTATCGCGGGAGGTGTGATCTGGTCGTATTGTCTGTTGCCTCGAATCTGCTTGACTCTCCGGTACGTTGGGAACCAGGCGTGCCTAGCGACCCTGAATCGATGCTGTTCCCTCACTTGTACGGACCGCTGCCGATCGCCGCAGTTACTTCTGTGGCGAGTTTCCGGCCGGGACCGGATGGCTTTTTCAACCCGCTGGCACCTAGCACTTCCTAAGCTATCAACGTGGTAGCTAGACTGGCTTAACTCGTCGGTCTTGAGATAAGGGGGTAACCGCGGTGGCCTCTTCAAATCACCCGCTTACGACCGTGCTGGCCGACGAGCCCGCGGTCGGTGCCTCATGGCGTCCCGAGCTTGCTGCCATGTTCAATCAGGGTGCCGTCACGGACGACACCCTCAGCCTCGCCTTCACCGAGATCGTCGCCGAGAACTTCCGCCCCGGAGCGCTGCCCGTCGAACTGATGCGCCTTCGTGAGGCGGGGACCGTAGTCGTGCCGCACGGCGTTTCTCTGGGTCTTGCCGGGGCCGATCTGCCCGACGCCAAGCGCGTTAAACACCTGGCTGCTCTGGCCGCGGAGCTCAACGCTCCGATGGTCAGCGAGCACGTGGCGTTTGTGCGTGCCGGCTATGAGAACGGGCGGCACAGCGGTGTGCTCGAGGCGGGTTACCTGGTGGCTCCGCCGCGCACCACATTGGCTCTGGATATCCTGGTGGACAATGTGTCCCGGGTTCAGGATGACCTCGGGGTGCCCTTGGCGCTGGAGAACGTGGCCACCACCCTGCAGTGGCCCGAAAATGAACTCAGCGAGCCCGACTACCTGCGTGAGCTCTCCCGGCGCACCGGCTGCTGGCTGGTGCTCGATGTCGCGAACCTGTACGCGACGGCGGTGGCCTCGGGCACCGATCCCATCGCGCTGCTACGCCGATTCCCCGTCGAGCGCGTCGCGTACGTGCACATCGCGGGTGGCCGGTTCGAGGGCGACCTGTACTGGGACACCCACTCCGACACCATCATCGATCCGGTGGCCGATCTGCTGACCGAGCTCGTGGTGCTCACCTCCGGGCGTGGCCTGGGCGTGTTGATCGAGCGTGACGGATCGATCGATGAGGCCAGTGTGAGCGCCGACCTTTCGGTGGTCCGACAGGCGATCAAGGCGGGTGTTGTGCATGCTTGACAACCGCGAGGTTCTGCGGCGCCGCCAGTTGTCGGTGCTCTCGGACCTGCTTGCCGGTAATGCTCCGTCGGGATTCGACGAGTACACGGCGCTGGCCGCGGGTGCGCAACTGCGGGTCAAGCGGCGTTTTGATATGGCCAAGGCGGTGCCGTGGCTCAGGGAAATGCCCAACTGGGAGTACGAGTTTGAACAGTACGCGCTGTTGCACTCCATGCGGTGCTGCGTGCTGTGCGACGCCAAGGAATTCCGTGAGTACGCCTATGAGCTGCCACGTCTGCGCGACTGGATGATGGATCGTGAGGTGGCCGAGGGGCTTCGCCGGATCGCGCTGGTCCGCCGCGGCGGTCGTCGTGAGCTTCAGATCGCATTCGGAAAGAAACTGCGCTACTTCGCATTACGGCCGGAGCGGGCTGAGGCGTGATGACCGCAGTCATCGTCATAGCGACGGTGACTGTCCTGCTTGTTGTTGGGTCGGGCTTTTTTGTGGCAACCAATTCGGGCAGCAGACCGCGAAGCCAGGATGTTGCGCCGGATCATCAACAGGATGGCTATTCGGGCGCCAGCTGTGGGCTGGGCGGCGCAGACTAGCCAGTTATGCTGGGCGCGTGCAGATTTCGGACCGTAGGTGACGATTGCACCTGTTGTGGATCCGGATAGGTTCCGAGGAGACGGTCAGCGGTCCCCGAACTGGTCACAGTGAACCAGTAGTTCTCATTCTTGAAATGGTGGAACCGGTGGTTTCGCCAGACCGCGCGATAGATCGCATGACGCGGTTTGTAATCGGTGTGGACGAGGTAGTGCGTCCACTCGTAGAACATCAGGAACAATGCCACCGTGAGCGCGAAGGTGAGCCCAAGTCCGGTGCGCGGGAATGCGAAGAACGCGGCCAGGGTCAATCCGATGATCACCACGACCAGGCTTGGCCACGGGATGAACACCAGCGGGATATCCCGCGGATCCTGATGATGCAGGCGGTGATCGCGGGCGAGCCGCGAGTCGATTTTCACTGGCCCCACCGAGCGCGGTCGCCAATGCAGGATCCCGACATGGATCAGCCATTCGGCGACAGGGGAGATGACCACGAGCGCTATGGGCGTGATGGCGTCGGCGATGGTCCAGCCGCCCAACGAGATTCGGGCGCCCAGGAGCACGGCGGACCATGCGAGAAGCATCCATGGGGTGGGGTGTTTGACGAATTCGACAAAGGCATCGCGCAGGGTCATCGACTTACGTGCGGCACGGGTCATTGCTGATTCTCCGATTCGTCCATGATTTCTTTCAGGAGTTTGTCAAAGGCCTTGGTGCCCAAGGCAAGCATGGCCGCAGCCGCCTCTTGTGCGGCGTCTGGATCTTGTGTGGCGATGGCATCGGCGAGGGCGCGGTAGTGGCCGATGTCTCCGACTTCAGCGGACATGACGTTGACGAGTACGTCCAGGGCCCGGACATATGAGTCGCGCATGGTGTTGAACACCAGTCGGAATGCAATCGAGTCGGCAGTGTCGATAACCAACTCCCAGAAGCCGAGCGCACGCCACATCCTTTGCAGCGGATCACCTTCGGACTCGAGATCCCCGGCCATGACGTGGAGCCGGTCGGCGACCCCAGAGCTTGTGTGGGCGCGCTGCGCGGCGAGCCTGGCCACCTGTGGGCCGATGATGGCCCTGGCCTCGATGACGCTGGCCAACGTGCGGCGGTCCACATCTCCGCCATAGGCGAGCAGTAGTGGCAGCACGTCGAAACCGGCCTCGCTGCGGTAATCCCGGATCACCGTCGACCCACCCTGGCGGATGTGAATCAGGCCCGAGCGCTCTAGGCGGCTCAATGCTTCGCGGACCGCGGTGCGGGACACCCCGAGGGTCTCGGCAAGGGCTCGCTCACTGGGCAGGGTGTCGCCCGGAGTGCGGTCACCGGTCAGGACCTGCGCCGCCAGCTGACTGAATATCTCGTCGGGTATCGACTGACGGGCGATCGGCTGCAGTGCCATGCCGTCACGGTAGCACCGTTATTGGTAGGAGGTCCAGTGGTCTGACCAATTTATTCAACGATGGCGTCGGCCTCGATCTCCACCAGCAGCGCCGGATCGATGAGTGCTGAGACTTCGACCATCGTGGCGGCGGGGCGGATGTCGCCGAAAAACTCGCCGTGGGCCAAACCGACCTCGCGCCACCGCCCGATATCCGTGACGAAGATGCGAGTGCGGATGACATCGCGTAACGAGGCACCTGCCTGGCTAAGCGCCGACTCGATCCGGCGCAGCGCCTCGCGGGTCTGTTCGGCGATGTCGTTCCCGCCGACGGGTGATTGGCTCTGGCGCGCCGCCGTGGTTCCGGCGACGGCGACGTGACCGCCGACCCGCACCGCGCGGGAGTAGCCGACCGCTCCTTCCCATTCGCCTTCCGACGAGATATTCACGCGTTCCATGGCGGCAGCGTAGGCGGCGGGGAATACCTACGACGATCGATTAATTGGACTTCGATGTGACAGGACGCATTCGCATCGGAATCCAGCTGCGGCCCGCCAAGGCGCAGAACTACAAGCAGTGGCGAGACGCCGTGCTCCGCGCCGAGGACAAGGGCGTGGACGTCATCTTCGGTTATGACCACTTCCATTGGCCCGCTGGCACCCTGAGCAGTGAGGGAGTGGTGCTCGACGAGGTGCAGCCCGACGTCAACAATTTCGAGGCCTGGACCGCCCTGGGATCGTGGGCCGAGGTCACCTCGCGGGCGGAGATCGGGCTGCTTGTCACCGGCGTGGGTTATCGCAACCCCGATCTGCTGGCCGATATGGCCCGAACTGTCGACCACATCAGCGATGGCCGGCTGATCCTGGGCGTGGGTGCCGGCTGGTACGAAAGGGACTACACCACATACGGATATGAGTTCGGTACGACGGGTTCGCGATTCGATTTGTTCGAGGACAGCCTGGTTCGGATCGAGAACCGGCTGGCGCAGTTGCTGCCGGCGCCCGTGCGCTCGATACCGATCCTGATCGGTGGCGGGGGAGAGAAGCGCACCATTCCGTTAGTGGCCCGGCACGCCCATATCTGGCATGCGTTCGGCGATGTCGACACCTACCGGCGCAAGAATGACATCCTCATCGCCGAGACCGAGCGAATCGGCCGTGACCACAACGAAATCGAGCGCTCAACGAGCTGGGGGCTTGATCCCGAGCGGGGATTGACGGCGGCCGAAGCAGACGCCTACACCGACGTGGGTGCGAGGTTGTTCACCGTGGGGATCGATGCCGACAACGATTACGACCTGTCGGTGCTGGATGCGCCGCTGGCCTGGCGGGATTCGCGCTCCTAACGCGCGCGAATCATCGCGGTTGAATCAGGTAGTACTGGCCGATCTTCAGTGCGGTAGGTACGTCGGCCGTCACCACGGTGGGTGCGGCAGGTGGTGGGATCCGATTCTCCGGGCGCCATGTGGCGTCGGAGGGAACCAGGATGAACAGTCCGTCGTGATCGCCCACGGCACCGAACCCCGGAGTGGGTTCACCGAACGGCAGCAGGCCCAGCGTGTCGCGCAGGAGCCTTTGGGTCTCCAGTACGTCGGATACCCCGAAGCCGACCTCGCTGAGACAACGGATGTCGCCGACGCCGAAGCAATGATCGATGCGGTTGTCGAGGATGTCGCGTTCGATAAGCTCGAGGACGGCGTTGTCGGGACCGGTGAAGTAGATGCTTCGGGCCTGCCAATGGGGAGCGCAGTCGAACTCGTCGTGCCATTGACCATCGGTTTGCAGCGTGACGCGCTGCGACAGCCACTCCTTGGCCGCCGCGAGACTTCCCGTGGGAATGGTGAAGGCGATGTGATGCGCACCGTGATACGCGGGGCCCGGAACCAATGTGAGCGTGCTGTCCCCGATATGAACCGTCGCCCGGTCGTGATCCAGTTGCACTGGTAGATCAAGCGTTTCGGAGTAGAAGCGAACAGCGCCGGACACGTCGGTAGCAGTGATCCGCACATCGTGAATCTTCATACCCGGGATGCTAGAAGCTCACGTGCACTTGAGGTCAAACGAGTGGCTGGAGCTCACCCAAGACGGTCGGCAAGAACTCCGCCACGGTGGGATGGATGTGCACGGTGCGCTGAAGTTGTCGCGCGGGCACGCCGTACTGCATCGTGTCGAGCAGGCAGTGCACGACTTCGTCGCCGCCCACCCCGAGAATGGTCGCTCCCAGAATGAGATCGGTGTCGGCATCGACCAGAATCTGCATGTAGCCGTCGGTTTCGCCCTTTTCGATGGCGCGGCCAACCTGACTCATCGGCTTGCGGCCGACCAGCACGGAGCGTCCCGAAGCGCGCGCCTGCGTCTCGGTCATACCGACCCGGCCCAGCGGCGGATCTGTGTACAGGGCATAGCAGGGCAGCCTGTCGGTGACCCGTCGTGGATCGTCATCGAGCAGGTTCGCGGCGACGATCTCGAAGTCGTTGTACGAGGTGTGAGTGAAGGCGCCGCGACCGTTGCAGTCGCCCAGGGCCCAGATGCCCGGCACATTGGTGCGCAGCTGATCGTCGACCGTGATGTACCCGCGGTCGTCGGTGGTCACGCCGGCGTTCTCCAGACCCAAGTCGTCGGTGTTCGGTCGGCGCCCCACGGCGACGAGTACGTGAGAGCCGGTGACCTCGGGCGCACCGTGCGTGCAGTCGACGCCAACGCCGACCCCCTCCTCTCCGCGGGACAGGCTGATACAGGAGGCATTGAGGCGGAAGGAGATTCCCTCACGCTCCAGGACTTCCTGAATGATCGCCGAGGCGTCGGGGTCCTCGCGTTCGACGAGCCGCGGTCCGCGATGCACCACCGTCACCTTGCTGCCGAACCGGCGGTAGATCTGCGCGAATTCCAGTCCGACGTAACTACCACCGATGACGACGAGATGTTCCGGGATCCCGTCGTACTCGATGAGTGAGCTGTTGGTGAGCAGCGGAACGTCGTCGATGCCGGGCCAATCCGGAACCACGGCCCGGCCGCCGACGTTCAGGAAGATTCTTTCGGCAGAGATGATCTCGTCGCCCACTGCGAGCTCGGTGGAAGAGATGAAGCGTGCGTGCTCGTGATAGATCGTGCAGCCAAGGTCCTTGAGCCATTTCTGGCCACCGTTGCGCGACGGGAGGATCACCGAATCCTTGCGCTCCCGCACGCGGGCCATGTCCATGCTCACCGAGCTGTCGACGACGACTCCCCACCGGGCCGCGTCGCGCGCCATGTGGGCGGCGTGCGCGCTGGCGACCAGCGCCTTGGTGGGGCGGCATCCGGTGTTCACGCAGGTACCGCCGAACAGGTGCCGCTCCACGATGGCCACCGTCATCCCCGCGCCACGCAATCGGGCGGCCAGGGAGGGGCCGGCCTGGCCGGCGCCTACGACGACGGCGTCAAAATGTGTGCTCACGTGGCGAGCGCTACGGTGACGGCAACGGCTGCAGCGACGGTGACGGCATCCTCCGTCAGCGCGGCAGGCAGATCCTTACCGAAGGCCTCGGCTAGCTTGCCGCGCGCCCACGCCCCGCCGAGTGCGCCGATCACCGCACCGACCGCCCCGAGCAGAAGGCCGATGACGAGTCCAGGAGAGGTGCCGCCCGCCAGTGTGCCGAACACCGCCCCGTAGAAGGCGCCGAGCACCACGCGCGTCGCGAACGCGGGTGGCGCCTTGCGGCTCGGCGTCTTGGGCAGTTTGTCGTTGACGATCTCGCCCACGGCCAGCACCGTGGCGATGATGGCGACGATCAGGCTGGCCAAAAATGATGCCCAGGTGCCTTCCACTAGAAGACATTTGGCGAATGCCGCCCAGCTCAACACTGCAAGTGGGGTCATCGCACGCAGGCCCGCGACGATTCCGATGAGAAGTGCAGCTACATACAAACCGGTCATGAGTTCTCCCGATGCGTTGGCCGAATCTTGATGCGCTAGAGCGTAGACCCGTGCTGTGTCTTTCGCGTCAGAACAGGGTGGGGTCGTCGAAACCGGGGGTGTGTTCGAGCCTGAGCAGTTCGCGCTTGGTGACGACGCCGCCGTAGGCGGAGAAGCCATGCAGGCTGTGATCGGCGGCCAGCACGCGGTGGCAGGGGACTAGCAGTGGAATCGGATTGCGGCCCAACGACTGTCCGACGGCCTGCGCGGCGCCCGGCGCACCGACGGCTGCTGCCACCTCACCGTAGCTGCGGGTCATGCCGGGCCCGATGGCCCTGGTTACGGCGTATACCTCGCGGTCGAAATCGGTGATGCCGTCCAGGTCCAGTTGAACCCACTGCAGATCGTCGTCCTGGCCGGCAAGGACGCGCGTCAGGCCGTCGATCGCCTCGGCGACGAAGGGAGGCGGTACCAGTTCGCTTCCCGCGGGACGTCGGATCCTGGCCAGGGTGGCCGCATCATCGTGCTCGGGCAGCTGCAACGCGACGATGCCGTTGTCACTCCACGCGATGGCGCAGGTGCCGATGGCGGTGTTGAAGAAGCAGTGGCCGACAGTGCTCACGCTGCCCAGTATGGACGGATCCGCCGACAGGTTGCTGCCGGCGGTGGATCCGGCCGTGGGGTGTCGCGACCGTCATTCCAGCGCGCGCCGCAGTTCCGCGATCGCGGCGGCCTTCTCCTCGGCGGTGAGATCGGGATCGCTCGCGACGATCTCGATCTTGTGCTCGATGAACGCGCGGTCGTCCGAGGCCTCCCGGTGCCGGCGGCTGAGTTCTTCGAACTGCTGCCGCCGGTCGGCGATGGGGCCGTTTCCAGGAGGGGGAGGCGATCCGTCATTACTCATGATCGGCTGCTCCCGCTCGGTCAACTCTTGACCACGAAAGAGTAATTCGGGTCTAGAAACAGCGGTGAGAACCCATGTCCGTCATTGCGTATGCTCGAGTCGGCGGCACGCAGCAGCGCCCATTGTCCCCAGTTGCCGGCGGCATCGCGGCCGACCAGCATGGTGTTGAGGAATCCGAGCCAGCGGGTGTTCGTGTAGCTGTTCTGGAATGTCTCAACGATCGGTCCCCAGCTGCCGACCCAGCCGGAGGTCTGTTCTGCGGTAGTGGACTGATAGTCGAAGCGGTACACGAGATCCCAACGGTTCGCCGCACGGTTGTGGAGCAGTACTTCGTTGCGCCACCGGTTCGGCGCGATTTCGAAGGACTGATTCCACACCAGCAGTGTCTGCAGGCCCCAGCCGTGTGACGAGGTGCTGCGCAGGTACGACGTCAGATTCGCGAACGGGATGTCGGTCTGCCAGTGATCCGAGCGCGCCCAGTCGAAGACCTTGAATCGGGCGATGTCCTGCGCGTGGTACGACACGAACGCCTCAACACCCTTTTGTGCTCGGTTGGTGGCGGTCAGGTACAGGTAGTCGGCGACGTTCCCGCCGGGCTGATGTGGGCAGACGATCTCGTAGTAGAACGACGTACCGCGCGCGAAGCGGGTGCGAAAGCTGTTCGTGTAGAACATGCCGTAGCCGACTCCGCCTGGAGGCGGGGTTATTCCGGCGGCGAGTTCGGCGATGTCCGCCACGCCCGCGGCCTCGGCCAGCGTTGCCTCAGCCTCGCGGCGGGTGGCCGCCGAGAGCTTCGGATGTGATTGCAGCACAGCCAGCTTCGATGCAAGAAAGGCCCGTTCGGCATACGGATCCTTGGCGGTCTCGGTGGTCAGCTTGCGGAACCTGCTGCGTCGATCGGCTACTTCGCCGTCCAGGGGAGGCGGCGCGGTGACCTCGGTGTCGAGTGTTGCGGTCATGGTGTGTCCTTCGATTCCAGCCCGATGACGGTCACCGGGCTGGCACCATGCTGTGCGAGTGAACATCCGCTCGACATGCGTAGCGGGCTACTCCATTCGCGCTTCGATCACCGCGATGGCCGACTCACCGGCATGCCGCCGATACCCTGGCAATCATGCGTGGGCCGCGAAGTATCCGATTGGCGGTTCTGGTTCTTCTGGCGGTCACGGCCGCTTGTAGAGGAGCACCGGATCGCCAGGCTCAAGCCAATCATCTCCGTGCCGTCCTTAGCGCAATGCCCGGCGTGGAATTGGTGAACATCGGCTACGAGAACTCCTTTGCGAGGGGCGCGACGCTGCGTGTGCAGGTCCGACTCCCGGCCGCAAGCGTTGAGCAGATCGCCGACGTAGCTACGACTATCGACAAGATCGTGGGCGACGATTTCGAGAATTACGACCAATGGACTGATTTTGCGGTAGCGGCGGATCGACGGGTCATGATCAAACGAGCCGCACACCTCGATCCCGCTGAGATCGCGCACGATGCGCGCATTGCCCGCGACATCGCGGCTGCCTTGGACGGCAGCTCGGTTGAATGGTTTCGGAACGACAGGGCGTCGACCAATAGGTTGGAGGTCAAAGCACCGAACTCGACTGCAACGGCCGGGTTCGCAGCCCTGCGCACGGTGTTGGCGGACGACGCAGTAGACGTGTCTCTCGCAGCTGCGGCGATCGGTTGGGTAGTGATGTTTCCGTTCTCACGTGAAGATGAAGCGCGCGTCGCTCAGCAGATCGCCCGCATGCCGATCGACGTTTACGCGGTTTCGGTCGGTGGGCATGGCGCGATTGCGCGGCTTCAAGTCGCCTTGCGTGACCGTGTGCACGAATATGAGGACTTGTCGACAGTGATCGGATTGGTGGGTGGTGGACCTACACATCCCCTGTACGTGTACTGGACCGTCAAGGAGAAGCCGTCGGACCCGGCCCTCCGGTTTCAGGGCTCGGTGACCGTCGGGTACTGCGACTACCCGAACACGCTCGGCGAAGCGGACCCCGAGAGGTACTACACCGCCGATGCGATTGCTCTCCAGGAACGCGTTCGTGAGCGGTTCGACGTCTGCCCGCGCTAGCCGTTAGTCCAGGTAGTCCCGCAGCACCTGCGAACGGCTCGGGTGGCGCAGCTTCGACATGGTCTTGGACTCGATCTGCCGGATGCGCTCACGGGTCACCCCGTACACCTGACCGATCTCGTCGAGCGTGCGCGGCTGGCCGTCGGTCAGACCGAACCGTAGACGCACCACGCCGGCCTCGCGCTCGGAGAGCGTCTCCAAGACCGACTGCAGCTGATCCTGCAGCAGGGTGAAGGACACCGCGTCCACGGCGACCACGGCCTCGGAATCCTCGATGAAGTCGCCGAGCTGCGAATCGCCCTCGTCACCGATGGTCTGGTCCAGCGAGATGGGCTCACGCGCGTACTGCTGGATCTCCAGCACCTTCTCCGGCGTGATGTCCATTTCCTTGGCCAGCTCTTCGGGCGTGGGTTCGCGACCCAGGTCCTGGAGCAGCTCACGCTGAATGCGGCCGAGCTTGTTGATGACTTCGACCATGTGCACCGGGATACGGATGGTGCGGGCCTGGTCGGCCATCGCGCGGGTGATGGCCTGACGGATCCACCAGGTGGCATACGTCGAGAACTTGTAACCCTTTGTGTAGTCGAACTTCTCTACCGCGCGGATCAGACCCAGGTTGCCTTCCTGGATGAGATCTAGGAAGGCCATGCCGCGACCCGTGTATCGCTTTGCCAGCGACACCACCAGACGCAGGTTGGCCTCCAGCAGATGGTTCTTGGCGCGATCGCCGTCACGGCAGATCCACGACATGTCGCGGCGCTGCGCGGCCGGAAGCTTCTCGCCCTTTTCGGTCAGCTCGGTGACGATTTGGGTCGCGTACAGACCGGCCTCGATCCGCTTGGCCAGCTCAACTTCCTCTTCGGCGTTGAGCAGGGCCACCTTGCCGATCTGTTTGAGGTAGGCGCGTACCGAGTCCGCGGAGGCGGTGAGCTCGGCGTCCTTGCGGGCCTGTCGCAGCGCCTCAGATTCCTCTTCGTCCCAGACGAAATCGCCTGATGCCTTGTCCTTCTCGGAGGGCTCGTCGCTTTCGGCTTCCGCCTCGGGCTCGACAGCAACCTCGGCGAGGTCTGCCTCGATGTCGGGGTCCTCGGCGAGGTCGGGCTCGAGATCCTCACCGGGCTCGATATCGGCGTCCTCGGGGCTGCCCTGCGGTTCGAGAGCGGGATCGATCGCCTTACCGGCGGCTTTCTTGGCCGGTGCCTTCTTGGCGGGGGCCGCCTTCTTCGCGGGCGCCTTGGCCGCGGCCTTCTTGGCCGGTGCCTTCTTCGCGGGTGCTGCCTTGACGGCGGCCTTTGCGGGCGCCTTCTTGGCCGGTGCCTTCGCGGGTGCTGCCTTGACGGCGGTCGTCGTCGAAGGTGTTTCGTCGGCGGCCTGCGTTACCGGAGCTGCTTTCGTGGCTGCCACGTACGCCCTTTCCTGGCTACTTCTTCGACGCGCATGGGCATGCAAAATCGAGAATTTGGCTGTCTGCTTGATGTTCGTCGCTGCTGGGGAACACCTGCGTGGCCCTGCGTGCGGCTATCTGCTTGCCATTGTAACGACAACAGCGCAGAACCTGTGAAAAAGCTAAGGCGAAACGCCAGCGTGTGCGGCCATCGCCGCGCCGACGATTCCCGCCGTGTTCTGCAGTGCAGCGGCCACCACCGGGGTTCGATTCGTCAGCAGCGGTACCCACTTGTCGGCCTTGCGGCTGATGCCTCCGCCCACGATGAACAGGTCGGGCCACAGCGCGTTCTCCACGGCTTCCAAGACCTTGGTGACTTCGGGCGCCCACTGTTTGTAGGTCCAATCGTTCTTTTCCTTCACCGACGACGCCGCACGATGCTCGGCCTCCATGCCGCCGACTTCGATATGTCCGAACTCCGTGTTGGGCAGCAGGATTCCGTTATGAAGCACGGCAGACCCGATCCCGGTTCCGAACGTCAAGAGGACGACCAGGCCGGATTGATCCTTGCCCGCTCCGTACCGGTCCTCGGCCATTCCGGCGGCATCGGCGTCATTGAGCACGGTGACGGTTTGGCCATTCAATTCGGCGCTGATGATGTCGTGGACGTTGACGCCCAACCATGATTTGTCGACGTTCGCGGCGGTACGCGCCTCACCGTGCACGATCACACCCGGATAGGTCACGCCAACGGGCCCTGTCCAGGAGAAATCACGGACGACTGTGGCGATGGTCTCTGCCACGGCCGTCGGCGTGGCGGGCTGGGGAGTGGGGTATTTGACCCGTTCGCCGATCATCTCGCCGGTAGTCAGATCCACGATCGCGCCCTTGATGCCGCTGCCGCCGACGTCGATGCCGAACCCTCGCTGCGCGGTCCCGCCGGCTTGCGTCGCGGGTGCGGACGGTCTGGATTCGGTGGCGGTCATCGGCGCTCCTTGGCCCTGGGTCTACATGGCTGGCGAACACGGTCGAACACAGCCGGAACAGACTGAATGCGAGTGACACCCTAGTGCCCCAGGGGACGCCGCGCGTGACGCTCGTGGCTGTGCTGCGATAGACGCGTGGGAATCGATCCGGGAGCGTTGCGTTCGGTAGCGGTGCGGCTGGCATCCGAGGCCGCCGAATTTGTGCGGCATCGTCGCGGAACCGTCGATTGGGCGGCCTCTGTGCGGACCAAGACTTCCGAGACGGATCCGGTGACTCTTGTCGATACCGAATGTGAACGGCTGCTGCGTCGTCGGCTGTCGGCGTTGCGCCCGGAGGACGCGATTCTGGGCGAAGAGGACGGAGTGACCGGAGGGGGCGCGAGCGGCTCGTCGCACGTGCGCTGGGTGATCGATCCGATCGACGGCACGGTCAACTTCGTCTACGGCATTCCCGCGTATGCCGTCTCGGTGGCCGCTCAGGTGGACGGGGTGTCGGTGGCGGCCGCGGTGGCCGATGTCGCGGCCGACCGGGTCTTCTCGGCGGCCTCAGGCCTTGGCGCGACTGTGCGCGAGGCCAATGGCCTGCAGTGGCCGTTGGGTTGTAATCCGGTCCGGGAGGCGCGGCTGGCCCTGGTGGCTACGGGCTTCGCGTATTCGACGGTGCGGCGAGAACGTCAGGCTCAACTGGTCGCGCAGCTCTTGCCCAGAGTGCGTGACGTGCGGCGGATCGGATCGGCAGCGCTGGATCTGTGTGCGGTGGCAGAGGGGCGTGTTGATGCCCAGTACGAGCACGGGCTGGGGCCGTGGGACTGGGCCGGCGGTGCTCTCATCGCACGTGAGGCCGGTGCGGTGCTCGTGCTGCCCGACGCGGACGCCCGCAGTGCCGACGGCGCCCTCATCGCGGCCACGGCTCCCGGACTTGCCGAGGAGTTCGGTCAGCTCTTGACTGATATCGGTGCGATGGCGCCGATTCCCGGCTAACAGGTGCTCTGCCGCGCCTTGAGGATGAAGTCAGAGTTGGCCTGGTTGCCGGATTTGAGGCTGTTGAGCGCCGAGGTGACCGCGTTTCCCGAGGCGAGTTCGGTGAACTCGCTGCCGAGCGCCAGGTCCACCGAATTATCGGATCGCTTGTCCTCGACGAACTCGACACACGGAGCCACCAGCGAGAGCGTCAGGGCGTTGGCGTACCCGGATTCCCCGAATCGGATCTGTCCGACACAGTTCAGACGGGACCCGCTGGGGTAGAAGGGGTCGTTATCGGCGGTCGGTGAGGGAAACCCAAGATCGCGCAGCGCGGTGGAAACATCCCCGGCCTGACCGGCCTGGCCGTTGGCGTTGAGGACGCGTGCCTTGACCTCATTGAGCGTCGCCGGGGTGGTTCCCGACAGCGCGGAGCGTGACACCGGCTTACCGATGGTCCCGGACCCGGGCTCGGTCTGCTGAGCGGGCAGGTTGCAGGCCGTCGCCTCCTTGACCGGTGCTTCCCGGGTGAGCGCCGAGGCCCAGACGAATACCGTGACGACCAGGAGCGCTATCCCCACGCACAGGGCTGGCAAATAGTTCCGGCGGCGGTACGGACGCCCGTACTTGTCTACCGAGGTGCCCTCGGTGATGTCTGCGACCACGGATGGCACTCTAGGCCAGCTGACTTCCGGGCGACAGACGGCGAAATAGACTGAGTGTCCACTACCGTGTGATGTAAATCATACAAAGAACCGACGGGATCTGGGCACTAATAGTTTGTGGTGTCCGTTTCAGCCTGGTACAAAGCCTTGCTGCGCCTAATGCAGAAGCTTGAAGACGAGATGGTGATAAGGGGATGGACGCATGGCTACCGACTACGACGCTCCGAGGCGATCAGACGCCGACGATGTGTCAGAGGACTCGTTAGAGGAGCTCAAGGCTCGTCGTAACGAAGCACAGTCGGCGGTGGTCGATGTCGATGAGGCGGAAACCGCCGAATCGTTCGAGCTACCAGGTGCCGACCTGTCCGGCGAGGAACTTTCGGTCCGGGTCATCCCGAAGCAGGCTGACGAGTTCACCTGTTCGAGTTGCTTCCTGGTGCACCACCGCAGCCGACTGGCCAGTGAGAAGAATGGCCAGCTGATCTGCACCGACTGCGCGGCCTGAGAGTCGGAGCTAGTCGCGGCCTAGCCGCGTACTAGCTCCGTAGGGCGGCCAGCACCCGATCGGGGTGACGGCTGCTCACCAGCCAGTACGGCGTCGGATCTTCCGGGTCGTCGAGTACCACCAAGACCAGCGGGCCGATCCATGCCCGGTGCACGACGAAGGCTGCCGGATCGAGCTGACGGCCGAGCGCCGAGCTCTTCGCGGTGGCGGGAATTGCCGCAGACTTGGCGATCACACTGACCGGCAGGTGCGCCGATCCCGCGCGCAGCTCGGCGCTGCCGTCCGGTCCAGCGACAACCTCGACGCGGATCCTGCTGAACCACAACAAGACTCCCGCGACAATCGCGAACAGGATCGGGTACGGCACCCAGCTGGGCAGCTGGCGCATGCTCTGATTGATTTCCAGCCCGAGCAGTGTTGCCGCGCCAAAGCCGGGCAGGGTCCACCACCACGGAACCCACAGCCGCTCCACGTAGCGGATATCGGTCGTGTTGTTGGGGGAGTCCGTCACGCGGCCAAGGGTAGTCTGGGCGATCGTGCCCACACCTACGAGATTGGCGATCGTTCGCCTCGATCGAGAGCTTCCCCTGCCGTCCCGTGCGCATGCCGACGATGCGGGGGTCGATCTCTACAGTGCCGAGGACGTCGTGCTCGAGCCCGGGAGCCGGGCTTTAGTGGGTACCGGTATCGCCGTGGCTGTCCCGACCGGGATGGTCGGGTTGGTGCATCCGCGCTCGGGCCTGGCTGCGCGCGTGGGCCTTTCGATCGTCAACAGCCCTGGCACGATCGATGCCGGGTATCGTGGCGAGGTGAAGCTCAGTCTCATCAACTTGGACCCGGAGACTCCGATCGTCATCGCCCGTGGCGACCGGATCGCGCAGTTGTTGGTTCAGCGGGTTGAGTTGCCCGAGCTGGTTGAAGTGGATTCTTTTGACGAGGCCGGTCTGGCCGTGACCACCCGCGGTGTGGGTGGTCACGGATCCAGCGGCGGACATGCGAGTTTGTGATGGCATTGCACCGAAGTGGCGGTCTGAACGACCTGGACGATGCTGACGGCGCGTCAGGCGAAACATTCGACGGCCCATACGAAGTCGAGGACTTCGACAGTCCGGAGGACGCCGGAATCGGGCGCCTGGACCTGGGTTCGGTACTCATCCCGGTGCCCGAGGCCGGACAGATTCAGGTTGAGTTGACCGCCTCCGGTGCTCCCGGTGCGGTCTTCGTTCTGACACCCAACGGGCGCTACTCGGTAGCCGCCTACGCCGCGCCGAAATCTGCAGGACTGTGGCGCGAGATCGCGGGCGAGCTGGCTGAATCGCTGCGCAAGGAAGCGGCGGAGGTCTCCATCGCTGACGGACCGTGGGGCCGCGAGGTCGTCGGAGTCGCCGAGGGAGGCGCGGTGCGCTTCATCGGGGTCGATGGCTACCGATGGATGATCCGCTGCGTGCTGCAGGGGCCCGCCGAAACGTTCGACGCACTGGCGCAGGAGGCGCGCGACGCGGTGGCTGATACCGTCGTCCGCCGCGATGACAGCCCGTACCCGGTGCGCACCCCACTTCCGGTCGCGCTGCCCGAACCGATGCTCGAGCAGTTGCAGGCGGCTCAGGCGCAGGCGACGGCCCAGGCAGAAGCAGAGGCCGCCGCCCAGGAACCTGCCCCGCAGGATGATCCGACGCCCGTGGCCCGCCGCAGCGTCTCCGGATCAGCCATGCAGCAGCTTCGGTCCACGATCACCGGCGGCTAGACAGCGAGGGTTTAGTCGGGATCGAACCGGAACACCGACAGCGTTCCAGCCAGGGCCTCGAACTCATCTGGGGTTCCGTGGCGGACCAGCCCGGCGCTTTTCGCGAACCGCACGCCCACCGGAACCTTCAGAGCGAATTCCCGCAGCGCGCGCCGCGCCGTCTCGGGCGGCAGACTGACGATCCTGACGTGCTGGACACCGTTTCCTCGGGTGAGAGTTCCGGAACCGGCCGCGGCGGCGTTGCGTGGCCAATCCGCGCCCGGGTAGCCGCCGACGGCATAGAGCTGACCGTCCATCTGGAACGGTGTGATCGGCGTGGGGCGGGGATGCCCGGTCTTTCTGCCGGGCACTGTGAGCACCATCGCCGGACCGGTGGGTATGCCCAGGCGGTGACATGCTCGCGCCACCTTGTTCATCGGTGTGAGCCACCGCGGTGGGGTGTTGGTCATGGCCGTCATCCCTTCTGCGGTGCGAACTCGGCGCGTGCGAATTCGGCCCGGAATCTATGAGCCCAGGCCGCGAAGGTCTCCGCGGGACGCCCGAGTATCCGGTCCACCTCGTGCGTGACAACCGCAGGCGTGGTCACCGTGGCCGCCTGCATGGCCAGGTACGCGTCGGCGAATCCCGCCGGAAACCCCAGTCCGGCGAAGTGCTGACGGACGAGATCGTCGGAAACCTGCAGGTATTGCAACGGCCGGCGCAGAACATCCCCGAGCACCGTGACCAGGTCAGCGTTGGTGAACGCCTGCGGACCGGTCAACGGGATGCGATGACCGACGAGGTCGTCCGTGAGGAGGGCATGCGCCGCGACCCCGGAGATGTCGCGGTCCGCGATCGGGGCGGCGGAGGCGCCCGCGTGAGGTCCGCGGACCGCATCGCCGGCCTTGAGTTGGCCCGCCCACATCCCGAGAAAATTGGACGCGAAGACGGTCGGACGCAGGCTTACCCATTCCACCCCGGAATCGACGGCGCAGCGTTCGACCTCCTTGTTTCGATCACCGCGGAACCGCGATGGTTGCCGGGAGAAGTCATCGTCGCAGTTGATCGCCGAGAGTGCGACCAGGCGGGTAACCCCTTCGTGGACAGCGTGATTCACAAAGTCGGTGAGATCTTCGCCGAGTGCCCGGGAATTCAGGAAGACGGCGGTGGCGCCGCGCAGGCCGGCTCGGGCCGTCTCGACGGTCTTCACCTGAGGCGAGAAATTCGCGTGCTCAAGGTGGCGGGTGACCACGCGTACGTCGGCGCCCGCGGCGATGAGTAGATCCACAAGCGGGCGCCCCACATTGCCTGTTGCGCCGGTGACGAGAATTGTCATGTCGGGTACTCCAATTCGGGAGGTTCGGATGGCTTTCCATGTTTCGGCCACATGAGTACGACGGGGCGCGGGCGCGAAAAGTTACCGGCGCGGGCGGTAACTTTCCGGGCCGCGGAATCGTCGGAGTGACATGAGTTCCTCGTCGACGCACGACGCGCTGGTGGCAGTGGCCTGGCGTGAGCACTACCCGTACCTGGTCAATCTGGCGTATCACATGCTCGGCGACATCGGGGATGCCGAGGACTGCGCCCAGGAGGCGTTCGTACGGCTGGCGCGCGCCGATGAGACGGAGATCGACGAGCCGCGTGCCTGGTTGTCGGTGGTGACCGGCCGGTTGTGCCTGGACCAGCTGCGTTCGGCGCGGACGCGCCGCGAGCAGACCGGCGTCGCATCGGCCGTGGAATCCGGTGCACCGCTGCATATTTCCGGGAGTGCTGACCCCGCGGACAGAGTCACTCTGGACGACGAGGTGCGTGGCGCCCTGCTCGAGGTGTTGCGCACATTGAGGCCCGGCGAGCGGGTCGCGTTCGTCTTGCATGACGTGTTCGGAGTCCCGTTCGAGGAGATCGCGTCGACAGTGGGCCGTCCGGTGGGCACGTGCCGACAGCTCGCCCGGCGTGCGCGCACCAGATTCCAGCAGTCCGCGCCGCGCACCGCTGACGTCACCGGTGCCGAGCACCAGAAGCTAATCGAAAAGTTCGTCACCGCGTGCGCTAACGGTGATCTGACCGGATTGATGGCGGTTCTGGATCCCAGCGTCTGGGGAGTCGGCACCGTCATCGCAGACCCGGCGCCCCCACCACAGGTCAATCGCGGGCGCACCGATGTCGCGACCAACCTGCTGGTCTATCTCGGTCACGGCGCCACGCTGGTCGGTGGGCCGTTCGGGCAACCGGTGCTGCTGGCCTTCACGCAGCGCAGGCTGTTCGCAGTGGTCACCCTGACGGTGCGCGAGGGCCTGGTGCTCACGATCGAGGCCACCGCAGACCCCGCGGCCCGCGGTCTGTGACTCAGATGTCGCTCAGCGCACCGACACACGCCCGGCCCAGACAGGACGGGTCGGCGCCCAGCTGATCGAGGGTGAACGTGCGCAGTGCCGCGCGCGGTGCCCAGGACGCCCAGTCCTGGGCGACTGCCAGCGGATGTATCGGATCATCGGTGGCCGCCGCCACCGCCAACGGCACGGTCAATCCGCGGATATCGTCGGCCGTCGGGTTCACAAAGCCCGACACTTCCTGCATGGCGCTGGGCAGACCAGGCCACTGAGCGGCCCACGAGCGGGTGAGCTCTGCTCCAAGCCAGGCGGGGCTGCTGGCCTGCATCGCGGCGGTGACCGCTGCCAACCCGTCGGCGCGCAGCGATTCCGCGGTGATCCGCGCGGATACCGAGGCCGGTGAGTTCTCCGGCTTTCCGGTCCACGCGGGCATCGCTGCCAGCACCGCAACCGTCGCCCCGGGATTCCGCAGGGCCCACGTCAGGGCCACGGCGGTGCCGATAGACATCCCGCCCACGACGATCGGGCCACCTCGAGCGGCTCGGTCGAGTGCCCGTAAGTAGCCGTTGACCAGGTCATTCGGTTCTGGACATACCGCGACCAGGGTGGCCCCTGCGCTGCTGAGGGCGGGGCCGAAGGCCCGCATGATGTAGTCGTCATCAGAGCCGGTGCCGGGCATGAGAACAGCCGTGTGGCCATCAAGTTCGGGGGATGGGCCGCTCGCGGCACGACCGTTGATGGGTGTCACGCACCTGATCTTGCCCGGTGTGCGGAACACCCCGGGGGCCGCCTGGCATCGGGGCGTGCAAAGGTCTACCGTGGCGGTTGCACCGATGAGCCGCTTGCGCCAAGTGACTCCACGAGCGATCACACGATCGGGCATGTTGAGAGGCCAGGACGAGAAGTGGCTACCACAGGCGGTTATCTGCGTCGACTGACTCGTCGGCTGACAGAGGACCTGGAGCAAGTAGACGCCGAGAAGATCGGTGACGACGCCGCCGCCACCGGTGCTCAGCGCGTCATCGATTGTCAGCGCGGCCAAGAGGTCACCATGTGCGGAACGTTGCGCACCGTCGAGACCAATTCCAAGGGTTGCGTGGCAGGCGTGAAGGCCGAGCTGTTCGATGGCACCGACACGGTGATGTTGGTCTGGCTGGGTCAGCGCCGAATCCCCGGTATCGAATCGGGCCGCACCCTTCTGGTGCGCGGTCGACTCGGCAAGCTTGAGAACGGCGGCAAGGTGATTCACAACCCGTACTACGAGATTCAGCGCTAAGTGCCAGAGACCCCATCGTACGAGCCGGACGGCTCGGGCGGCGCGCATGTCGGCTCGGATACCACGGAGGGCCCGCAGCTGAAGTTCAGCGTGCCCGGGACCAAGCCCGAGGAGCCGGGAAGTTCTCCGCTGCACGAGATGTGGCATCAGGCTGGGGGATGGCAGGGAATCGTCTATTCGTCGGTCCCGGTGATCGTTTTCGTTGTCGCGGTCAGCATCTCCTCGTTGATGCCGGCGATTGTCGCTGCCCTGGTGGCCGCGACCCTGGTGTTGGTCTGGCGCTTGGTGCGGCGTGAATCGCTGCAGCCGGCCGTGTCGGGATTCATCAGCGTCGGCATCAGCGCGCTGATCGCCTACCTGCTGGGAGAGGCCAAGGGCTACTTCCTCATTGGGATCTGGGCCAACTTCTTCTGGGGCACGGTGTTTTTGGTATCGGTGATCATCCGTCGCCCGATCGTGGGTTACGCGTACAGCTGGGCCACCGGCGGCGACATGTCGTGGCGCGGTGACCGGCGCATCCTGACGGCCTTCGATATCGCGACGGTGGCCTGGATAGCGTTGTTCGCCACCAGATTTGTCGTGCAGCAGTGGCTATACGTCGCGGGCAACACGGCCTGGCTGGGTGGCACGAAGATTGCGATGGGCTGGCCGTTGACCGCCGTCGGCGCGTTGGTCACCCTGCTGGTGATTCGCTATGTGCGCCGCCACACCGACAATGCGGCCGAGGAATCCCCGGCGAGCAGCTAGTCGGCGACTACTGCGGCAGTACTGCGCGGTGCAGCTCGTCCTCGATATCGGCGGTGGCCACCAAGATCAGCTCGTCGCCGCCTTCGAGAGGCTCATCGGGCTGTACCGGGATAACCCGCGATCCGCGCAGAATCGCCACCAGCACCGCGTCGCGGGGGAGATCGAGCTTCCGTACTGGCTTGCCGCCCCAGGGGGTGTCGTCGGGAAGCGTGATCTCCACCAGGTTGGCCTGACCACGCCGGAACTCCATGAGTCGCACCACGTCACCTACGGCGACAGCCTCCTCGACGAGGGATGCCAGCATGCGCGGTGTCGACACCGCGACATCGATGCCCCAGGCATCGTCGAACAGCCACTCGTTGCGCGGATCGTTCACCCGGGCCACGACACGCGCCACGGCGAACTCGGTCTTGGCAAGCAAGCTCAGCACCAGATTGGCCTTGTCATCACCGGTCGCCGCGATCACCACGTCGAAGGTGTGCAGTTCCTCGGCTTCCAACAGGCTGATCTCGCAGGCGTCCCCAAGCCGCCAATGTGCCTCGGGTACGGCCTCCGGATCGATGTGATCGGGATTGCGCTCCAGCAGGGTGACTTCGTGCCGGCTTTCGATGAGCTCGCGTGCGATGGAACGTCCGACGGCGCCGGCGCCTCCGATGGCAACCTTCATCGGGCACCCCCGTGGTCATCGTCGGCATCCTCGCCGGGTGGCTGCGCAGCGATCGCCATGGCCTCCGCGGCGCGTCCGGACACCGCCGACACGTACACCTCGTCACCGTCCTGGATGACCGTCTTGGCGTCGGGAAGCACGCCCGTGCCGAATCGGATGATGAAGGCCGCCCGCGCACCGGTGGCTGTCTCCAGCGCCGTGACGCGCTTGCCTATCCACTCTTCGTGCAGCGCGAGCTCGGTGACGACAACCGAACCGGACGGATCACGCCACTTCGTGGTGTCGCTTTCCCGGGTGAGGGCATGCAGCAGACGATCGGTCGTCCACGGCACGGTGGCCACGGTCGGAATGCCGAGGCGCTCGTAGACCGCGGCACGCTTGGCGTCGTAGATGCGGGCCACCACGCGTTCGACACCGAAGGTCTCGCGGGCCGCCCGGGCCGAGATGATGTTCGAGTTGTCACCGGAGGAGACCGCCGCGAATGCCTGTGCCCGCTCGATCCCGGCCCGCAATAAGACGTCGCGATCAAAACCCATGCCGACGATGCGTTCTCCAGTGAATTCGGGGCTGAGCCGGTTGAACGCGGAGGCCTCCTTGTCGACGATCGCCACCTCGTGGCCGATCCTGGCCAGGCCCCCGGCCAGCGCGGCGCCCACACGCCCGCAGCCCATCACCACTACTCGCACCGGTAGACCCTTCTGGATAGGCGTTCGTCTCAGTACTCACCGCGATACTGAACGCCGCGTCGCGGCACCCGACACAGCGATGTCAAGTGAGACCGTACCGCGATTGCTCGCGTGGCCTAATGTTGGCGTTCGTGTCTACGCTTTCCAAGCTGTCGACGGCGGCTCGGCGCCTGGTAATCGGCCGACCGTTTCGCAGTGACAGCCTTGGCCATACCCTGCTGCCGAAGCGCATCGCGCTACCGGTTTTCGCCTCGGACGCCCTGTCTTCGGTGGCATACGCGCCCGAGGAAATCTTCCTGGTGCTCTCGGTGGCGGGCATGTCCGCCTATGCCTTGACGCCGTGGATCGGTCTTGCGGTCGCCGCGGTCATGATGGTCGTGGTCGCGAGTTACCGGCAGAACGTGCACGCCTATCCGTCCGGCGGCGGCGACTACGAGGTCGTCACCACCAATCTCGGGCCTACCGCGGGCCTGACGGTCGGCAGCGCCCTGTTGGTGGACTACGTGTTGACCGTTGCCGTTTCCATGTCCTCGGCGATGTCGAACATCGGCTCGGCCATTCCGCTTGTCGCGCAGCACAAGGTCACCTTCGCGGTGGTCGCCATTGTGATCCTGATGTCGATGAATCTGCGCGGAGTCCGCGAATCCGGCGCCGCGTTCGCGATTCCCACATACGCGTTCATGGTCAGCATGTACCTCATGCTGGGCTGGGGGCTGTTCCAGATCTATGTACTCGGTACTCCGCTGAAGGCGGAGTCGGCCTCCTTTGAGATGCATGGTGAGGGCGACGGCATCCTGGGCTTCGCGCTGGTGTTCCTTGTCGCGCGGGCTTTCTCGTCGGGGTGTGCGGCGTTGACGGGTGTGGAAGCCATCAGCAATGGTGTGCCTGCCTTCCGGAAGCCCAAGTCACGCAACGCGGCCACCACGTTGTTACTCCTTGGCGGCATCGCCATCACCCTCTTTATGGGGATCATCCTGCTGGCCGAACGCACCGGGGCCAAGATCGCCGAGGACCCCGCCACGCAACTGGTGGGTGCTCCCGCCAACTATCACCAGAAGACCCTGGTCGCGCAGCTGGCCGAGGCGGTGTTCGGTGACTTCCGGATCGGCTTCCTGTTCATCACCGTGGTGACGGCGCTCATCTTGGTGCTGGCCGCCAACACCGCGTTCAACGGTTTCCCGGTGCTCGGATCGATTCTGGCGCAGGACCGTTACCTGCCGCGCCAGCTACACACGCGCGGCGATCGGCTGGCGTTCTCCAACGGCATCATCTTCTTGTCAGCCGTCGCGATCCTGTTCGTGGTGGCGTTCAAGGCCGAGGTGACCGCGCTCATCCAGCTGTACATCGTCGGTGTCTTCGTGTCGTTCACGCTCAGCCAGATCGGCATGGTGCGGCACTGGACCCGGTTGCTCAAGACCGAGACCGACCCGGCAGTACGCGGCAAGATGATCCGCTCACGCATCATCAACACCATCGGCTTCATCATGACCGGCGCGGTGCTGCTCGTCGTCTTGGTCACCAAATTCCTTGCCGGAGCATGGATCGCGATCTTGGCGATGGGCCTGTTGTTCGTGCTCATGAAGATGATCCACAAGCACTACAACACGGTGGCCCGCGAGCTGGACAACCACGAGGGAGAGGTGGTGCTGCCCAGCCGTACCCATGCCGTCGTCCTTGTGTCCAAGGTGCATCAGCCCACACTGCGCGCCCTTGCCTATGCCCGCGCCACCCGTCCCGATGTCCTGGAGGCGATCACCGTCAGCGTCGACGACCGGGACACTCGGGAGCTCGTCAGGGACTGGGAGACAAGCGATCTCAGTACCCCACTAAAGGTGATCGCCTCCCCGTATCGCGAAATCACCCGGCCGATCCTCGACTACGTCAAGCGCATCAGTAAGGAAGCGCCGCGCACGGTCGTCTGCATCTTCATCCCCGAGTATGTGGTGGGACATTGGTGGGAACAGGTGCTGCACAACCAGAGTGCGCTGCGCCTCAAGGGGCGTCTGTTGTTCGTACCCAACGTCATGGTCACATCCGTTCCGTGGCAGCTTGACTCGTCCGAACGTCGCCGGGAGCTCGACGAACAGTCCGCGCCGGGCGATTCGCGGCGGGGGTTCGATTCCTAGATGGCAATCGGCGAAATCCTCGAGGTCCAGACCGGTGGGCCTGCCAACGGGGGCAGCGTGGTGGCCCGGCACGACGGGCGCGTCATCTTCGTCAGATACGCGTTACCCGGCGAGCGGGTGCGTGTGCAGATCACCGACGACCGGCAAGCCAGCTTCTGGCACGGCGCCGCCATCGACGTCCTCGACCCGTCACCGCACCGCATCGATCCGATATGTCCCATCGCGCACGGCAGCGGCGAATCTGGTTGCTGTGACCTGTCTTTCGTCGACCCCACGTATCTGCGCGAACTCAAGGGCGATGTGGTGAGCCAGCAGTTGGCGCGGCTTGGCAAGTACGAGTGGCAGGGTGTGGCCGAACAGGTCGGAGCCGGAGACTCCACAGGGTGGCGGACTCGGGTGCGTTTGGATGTGAATGCCCTGGGCCAACCGGGCTTTCACCGATATCACAGCGACGAGCTGGTGACCGACCTGCGTTGTGCTCAGGTGGTGCCGGGATTGCTCGATGGGCTGGACGAACCCGATCTCGGTTCCGAGGGTCCGCTGCACGCCGTGCTGGATGATCAGGGGCGCCGACACGTGTTGCGCGGGCGTTCGGTGGTCGAAGGTGAGGACGTCGCGGTTCAGAAGGTGGGGGACCGGCACTGGTTGGTACCGGTTACGGCCTTCTGGCAAGCGCATCGTGACGCGGCGGGCACCTACAGTCGGCTGGTCTCCGAATGGACCGAGCTGGAGCCAGGGATGAGTGCCTGGGACTTGTACGGCGGCGTCGGGGTCTTCGCGGCGGTGCTGGGGGAGGCGGTAGGACGCACGGGACGTGTTGTCAGTGTCGACACCTCACGTCCGGCGTTCCGCAGTGCCAAGAGTGCGCTGGGAGATCTGCGTCAGGTCACCATGATCTGCGGTTCGGTGCGGAACGCCATGCGCGATCTTGGTAAGGCCGATGTCGCGGTGCTGGACCCGCCCCGCGCG
The DNA here is from genome assembly GCA_002013415.1 of Mycobacterium sp. D16Q14. Classification (GTDB taxonomy): domain Bacteria; phylum Actinomycetota; class Actinomycetes; order Mycobacteriales; family Mycobacteriaceae; genus Mycobacterium. The sequence continues at coordinate 33,612 of MAEX01000021.1, read as the reverse complement.
GGTGCTGGACGCGAGGTCATCGGACGAATCGCCGATGCCGGTGTGCCGAGAGTTATCCATATCGGTTGTGAAGCAGCGGCATTCGCACGCGATGTGGGCTTGTACCTGGAGCGCGGGTATCGGGTGCGTGAGCTGCGGCTGTTCGATGCGTTCCCGCTGACCCATCACATCGAAAGCTTCGCGCTGCTCACCCGATGAGACGGCGCCCGGCATAAAGATCTTATAAAGTAACTCCTCGGGTGTGCCGGGAAGTCTGGTCGGCGGTACTTTGCCCTGCCAGCAGAACGGACACCGACCCATGCGCCTGAGTCAACGCGTCTTTACCCGCGGAACGTGGGCGGAGTCGTCGCGCGTCGCCGGGATTTTGCGCAAAGAAACCGTCGGCGGCGTGCTGCTGGTGTTGGCGGCGCTGACCGCACTGCTCTGGGCGAACTCACCCTGGAGCTCGTGGTACTACCGGCTGGGTGCCATCACCGTCGGGCCGGAGCGGCTGCACCTGAACCTGACTCTCGCGGGCTGGGCCACCGATGGGCTGCTCGCGATCTTCTTCTTCGTCGTGGGTGTGGAACTCAAGCGCGAATTCGTGGCAGGGGATCTGCGGGACCCGGGTCGCGCCGCATTACCGATTGTCGCTGCGATCGGCGGCATGCTCGTTCCTGCGGCTATCTATCTGGCGGTGAACGTCTCCGGTGGCGGCGAAGCGATGCGTGGCTGGGCGATCCCCACCGCCACCGATATCGCCTTCGCGCTCGCCGTGCTCGCCGTGATTTCAACGCATCTGCCGTCCGCGCTGCGCACCTTTCTGCTCACCCTGGCGGTGGTGGACGATCTGCTCGCCGTCATCGTGATCGCGGTCTTCTATACCGATGAGCTGCACTGGGGGCCGTTGGGCCTCGCGCTCGTTCCCCTCGCGCTGTTCGCGCTGGCGGTGCAGCGTCGCCGCCGGGAATGGTGGCTGCTGCTGCCGCTGGCACTGTCCGCCTGGGCGCTAGTGCACGCCTCGGGGGTGCACGCCACCGTGGCGGGCGTGCTGCTGGGGTTCACCGTCCCGGTATTGAGGCGGGACGGACGTACCGATGTGCACGGTATGGCCGAGCGATTCGAACACCGGCTGCGACCGTTGTCTGCGGGTGTCGCGGTGCCGGTGTTCGCGTTCTTCGCGGCGGGTGTCACCCTCGGCGGCTTCTCCGGGCTGTGGCAGGCGCTGCTGGATCCGGTGGCGTTGGGTGTGGTCCTGGGCCTGCTGGTGGGTAAGCCGATAGGGATTTTCCTGACGACGTATCTGTTGGCGCGGTTCACGCGGGCCAGTCTCGATGACGATCTGAGCTGGCTGGATATCGTCGGCGTGGCGCTGCTCGCCGGGATCGGCTTCACGGTGTCGCTGCTCATCGGCGAATTGGCGTTCGGTGCCGGGTTGGCCGCCGAGCGCGTCAAGGTCGGCGTGCTCGCCGGATCGCTGACATCGGCGGCCGTGGCTTCGGTCGTGCTGAGGCTGCGCAACCGGACATATCGGCGCATCGAGGCCAAGGAGACTCTCGATGCCGACCACGATGGAGTGCCCGATGTTTTTGGCTCTGCTCCACGCGACCGAATCTGAATCGCTGCGTAGACTGACCTGATGCTTGACGACATCAGAGGGCCGGGTGACCTGCAGGGTCTCTCGAAGCGAGAGCTGGACTTGCTCGCCGATGAGATTCGCGAGTTCCTGATCCATAAGGTCGCCGCTACCGGCGGCCATCTGGGACCCAACCTGGGTGTCGTCGAGTTGACGCTGGCCCTCCATCGCGTGTTCGAGTCCCCGTATGACCCGATCATCTTCGACACCGGGCATCAGGCGTATGTGCACAAGATCCTGACCGGACGTTCCGGAGACTTCGACACGCTGCGCCAGAAGGACGGCCTGTCCGGGTACCCGTGCCGGGCCGAGAGTGAACACGATTGGGTGGAATCCAGTCACGCGTCGACGGCGCTGTCCTACGCGGACGGACTTGCGAAGGCATTCGAACTGACCGGGCAACGCCGCCGCCACGTCGTCGCGGTGGTCGGCGATGGCGCGCTCACCGGCGGCATGTGTTGGGAGGCTCTGAACAACATCGCCGCCGCTGATCGGCGCATCATCATCGTCGTCAACGACAACGGGCGAAGCTACGCGCCGACCATCGGCGGGCTCGCCTCGCATCTGGCCGGGCTGCGGCTCACGCCCACCTACGAGAAGGTGCTTGACGAGAGTAGAAAGCTGCTGCGCGGTATGCCGGTGGTCGGGCCGTTGGCGTACGCGTTGATGCACAGCCTCAAGGTGGGGGTCAAGGACGCGGTATCTCCGCAGGTGATGTTCACCGATCTGGGGATCAAGTACGTTGGGCCCGTTGATGGTCACGACGAGAACGCGGTCGAGGATGCGTTGCGCCGCGCCCGCGGCTATGGCGGCCCGGTCATTGTGCACGTCATTACCCGCAAGGGCATGGGGTACGCACCTGCCGAGGACGACGAGGCCGAGCAGATGCATTCCACCGGCATCATCGACCCGAAAACCGGCCGCTCCATCAATGTTTCGGCCCCGGGCTGGACGTCAGTGTTCTCCGATGCACTGATCGATGTAGCCAGCGAGCACCGCAACATCGTCGCGATCACCGCGGCCATGCCGGGTCCGACCGGCCTCAGCAAGTTCGGCGAGCGTTTCTCCGATCGGCTCTTCGACGTAGGTATCGCCGAGCAGCATGCCGTCACCTCCGCGGCCGGGCTCGCGATGGGCGGCCTGCACCCGGTGGTGGCGATCTACTCCACGTTCCTGAACCGTGCGTTCGATCAGGTGATGATGGACGTTGCGTTGCACAAGCTTCCGGTGACGTTCGTGCTGGACCGCGCCGGCATCACGGGTAGCGACGGGGCCAGCCACAACGGCATGTGGGACCTGTCGATCCTGAACGTGGTGCCCGGAATGCGGGTGGCCGCGCCACGCGATGCCTCGCGGCTGCGCGAGGAGCTGACCGAGGCCCTGGCGATAGATGATGGACCGACCGCGCTGCGCTTCCCGAAAGGCGAAGTCGGCGAGGACATCCCGGCGGTCGAGCGGCGCGACGGCGTCGACATATTGGCGCGACCGCTCAGCGGATTGCATGCCGACGTGCTGTTGGTGGCGGTCGGCTCGTTCGCGTCGACGGCGTTGGCGACGGCCGAGAGGCTCGGCAAGCAGGGGATCGGCGTGACCGTCGTCGACCCGCGCTGGGTGCTACCCGTGCCCGACCATGTGATCGAGCTGGCTCGCCAGCATCGCCTGGTGGTAACTCTGGAGGACAGCGGCGTACACGGCGGTGCAGGCAGTGCGGTGACCGCGGCGATGCAGGACGCCGATGTGGACGTTCCCAGTCGGGCTATCGGTGTGCCGCAACAGTTCCTGGATCACGCATCGCGGGGGCAGGTTCTTGAGCAGCTCGGTTTGACCGATCAGCACATCGCCCGCAAGATCACGGGTTGGGTGGCCGCGATGAGCCGCGAGATCGGGGACAGTACCGTGAACCCGGCCACGCAGCAGGTCGACTAACCCCGTACCCAGTCTGGAGTGGTGAGGATCTCGCGCAGCTCCTCCACGAGACGTGCGCTGTGGTACCCGTCGGCGGCCGCATGGTGAATCTGCATCGCCAGCGGCATGATGGTCTGGCCGCCCTGCTCACGGAACTTGCCGATGGTGAAGATGGGCGCCAGATGTTCCCAGCCAGGGGCGATCGCTAGCGTGAAGCCGGAAAAACTCGTCCACGGGATGCTGGAGATGTCGAACACATTCCGGGGCCGGGGCAATCCTTGTGGGAAAAGCGTTGAGGAGTGACGATATTCGGCCAGCAGGTCGACAACTTCGGCGTGGAACGCGTCGAAATCGGTGCTGTAGTTGGCGCTGATACCCGCGAAGGTCTCGCGGTCGGTGTTGAACACGGTGAACGCCGGGTCCACGACGTCCCAGATTCCCGGATTTCCTTGATCGTCAAGGGCCATACGGAATTCCGGATAACGATTCACGACGGTCGCCAATGCCCAGATTTGTGTCGGATATGTCTTGCGACCGGATGCGCGAATCGCCCTGAGGAGGTCGGTGACGTCCAGATCGACTGTCATCGAGTAATAGGTGGGACAGCGGTCAAGATAGTGCGCGAACCATTCACCACGTGGCCACTGTTGTACATCGACGGGTTCAAGGGTCGCCATGGAGACCAGCAGAGCGTGTCCCGCACGGCTGTGCAACTCAATTTTGGCGGGCCAGCGAGGCCACCCCGGTTAGTCGGTCAGCGCCTCGGTGAGGATCTGCACCGTCAGTTGCCGTTGCCATGGGCGCGCACCGTGGCCGGCAAGTAGTTCCTCGACGTCCCCGTTTCCGTCCCAGTCCCAGCAGAGCCGCCGCACGATCTCCGGGGTGACAATATTCTCCACGGGTACCGAGATCTGCTCGGAGAGCGCCGACAGGACCGTGCGCGCGGCCTCCAGGCGCGCGTAGGCCTCGGGTTTGCGTCGCGACCATCGCGACACCGGCGGTGGCCCGATGGTGGGTTCATTGACCGGCGGAGGGGTGGCTGCGTCGCGGGCTCTCGCCAGCGCCGTGAGCCAACGATCGGCCTGCTGTTTCTGCCGGGGACCGCCGAAGACGGGGAGGGCGATCAGTTCGTTACGTGTCTTCGGGTCGGCCATCGCCGCTTCGACGATCGCCGAATCGGGTAGCGTCCGGCCGGGGGCCACGTCTCGTGCGCGCGCCAGTTCATCACGGCTGAGCCATAATTCGCGGACGGCAGCCAACTGTTCGGGCTTGCGTACCTTGTGAATTCCGGAGGTCCGGCGCCAGTTGTCCCGTCGGGTCGCCGAGGCCGGAATGTGCGTAAGGTACTCGAACTCCTGCCGGGCCCATTCGGTCTTGCCTTGCTCGTCGAGAACTTCGGCGATCTTCTCGCGCAGTTCGATGAGCACCTCGACGTCCAGCGCCGCGTAGTTGAGCCAGTCGTCCGGCAGGGGACGTTTGGACCAGTCGGCGGCGCCATGTCCCTTGGCCAGGCCCAGGCCCAGCAGTCGATGCACCATCGCCGCCAGGTTTACCTTCTCGAAACCGGCGAGGCGCCCGGCGAGTTCGGTGTCGTAGAGCGACGGCGGTCTCATCTCCACTTCGGCCAGGCAGGGCAGATCCTGGTCGGCGGCGTGCAAGATCCATTCGTCGGCGCCCAGCACTTCGACGATCGGTCCCAGGGCGTCCGGAACATTCGTCGGGTCCAGCAGCACCGTTCCTGCGCCGCGTCGGCGGATCTGGATCAGGTAGGCCCGGTTGGAGTACCGGAATCCGGAGGCACGCTCGGCGTCGACGGCAAAGGCGCCGGTTCCGGACGCCAAACGTTTTGCGGCCATACGGATCTCATCCGTCGATGCGGTGAGTGGCGGCACCCCTTCGGCGGGGCGAAGCAGCGGTGCCGGTTCGGGAAGCTCGGAGTCGTTGTCCATATCTGAATCAGCAGCGTAGGCCCTAGGCGCGGTGGCGCGACCCCAGATCGGTCACACCCACCGGTGGCAGGCCGGCCGCATGCTCTAGTACCTCGCAGAACGCCTCGACGTGGGTTCCGATGCCGGTACCGGTGGCGGTCCAGGATGCCCGTAGCTCCAACTGGTGAGCGCGTCCCGGACCGGCGATATCGCCGTAGCGGACGGAGGTGGTTGCGGTCACGGTTCCACCCAACGCCGTCACGTCCGCGGTGCGTGTGTTCAACGCGTCCACGAGCCAGCTCCACGCGACCTCCGGCAGCAACGGATCCACGGCCTCGGAGGCGTCCAGATCGGCCTGGATGTAGGCGACCAGCCGCATGGTGCCGTTCCACGCCTCATCGCCCTCGGGGTCGTGTAACAGGATTAGCCTGCCGAAGGCGTCACCCTCGGATTGTTCGGGCACGTGATCGGTATCGAGGTGCTTGATCTCCGCGCCGAGTGCGTAGCTGAACGGAGCCAGCCGCTGCGGGGGACGAATAGTGCCCAGCTCAATCTCCGGACGCGCGGTCACGGAGTTCATCGCGTCGACCGCCGCGCGGAACGGGGCTGGTTCGGCAGACGTCACAGCAATGAACGCTAGCGCGCCGGGCCGACATGCTCCCGAAGGCGCGCCGTACGAGGTTGCCATGGCAGCATGGGCAGTGATGACCGGATTGAACGAAGATCGCGCGGCGGAGGCAAAAAACCGTCGTGAGCTGCCGCTTTCTCCCTACCTTGCGGCTGCCGCGGGGAGGGTTCCCAGCCGCCCTCCGGTGTGGTTCATGCGGCAGGCCGGGCGTTCGCTGCCCGAGTACCGCGCGGTACGCGCCGACCACGCCATGCTGGACGCTTGTTTTAATCCTGAACTGGTTTGCGAGATCACGCTGCAGCCGATCCACCGGCACCAGGTTGACGCCGCCATCTTGTTCTCGGACATCGTGGTGCCGCTCAAGGCCGCCGGGATCGATCTGGACATCGTTCCCGATGTGGGACCCGTGATCGCCAGCCCGGTACGCACCACCGCCGATGTGGCGGCACTGCCACGCCTGGAGCCTGGACAGGTCGAGGCCGTCAGCGCTGCCGTGCGACTGTTGGTCGCCGAGCTGGGCGCCACTCCGCTGATCGGCTTCGCCGGTGCTCCGTTCACGCTGGCTTCTTACCTTGTCGAGGGTGGCCCGAGCCGCCACCATCAGCGCACGAAGGCGCTGCTACAGGGCGACCCCCAGACCTGGCATGCGCTGATGACCGCGCTGACCGATATCACCATCGCTTTCCTGCGCGCGCAGCTCAATGCCGGTGTGGACGCGCTGCAGCTCTTCGACTCGTGGGCGGGCGCGCTGTCGCTGGCAGACTACCGATCTGCGGTACTGCCGCACAGCACAAGGATTTTCGATGAGTTCGCCGATGCGGGCGTGCCCATGACGCACTTCGGGGTGGGCACCGCCGAGCTGTTGGGTGCGATGGGGGAGGCCGGCGCCACGGTGGTCGGTGTGGACTGGCGCACTCCACTGGATGTCGCGGCGGGTCGGGTTGGCTCCGGAAAAGCCTTGCAGGGCAATCTCGATCCGGCGATGTTGTTGGCCGGGTGGCCGGTGGTGGAGCGTGAGGTGCGCCGAATCGTCGGCGAGGGGCGTCAGGCCGTCGCCAACGGTGCTGCCGGGCATATCTTCAATCTGGGGCACGGAGTGCTGCCGGATACCGATCCGGCGGTACTCACCGATGCGGTGGCGCTGGTGCATTCGTTGTGACCGCAGCGACGCCGTCGGCCTCTCCCTCCATTGCCATTGTGGGGGGCGGTATTTCGGGGCTGACGGCGGCGTACCGGTTGCGGTTCGAGCTCGGCGATGACGTGCGCATCACCGTGTACGACCCCGCCGAGCAGCTGGGTGGGATCCTTCGCACGATCACCCTCGGCGAGCACCGGATCGATATCGGTGCCGAGGCATTCATCACGCGTCGCCCCGAGGTGCTGGATCTGTTGGACGAACTGGGGCTGGCTGACCGCAGGCTCGACACCACGGGGGCGCGGCCACTCATCTATGCCGGAGGCAGCCTGCATCCGCTGCCCACGCGGACCGTGAACGGCATCCCAGCCTCGGCGTCGTCGGTGGTCGGACTCGTCGACGACGACACCGTGGCACGCATCGAGAGCGAGCCCCAGCGCGATATGCACTGGACCATAGGAGCCGAACCCACCGTCGCGGACCTGGTCTCGCTGCGGTTCGGTCCGCAGGTGGTCGCGCGGCTGGTCGACCCGCTGCTCGGCGGCGTGTACGCGGGTTCGGCCGCCACGACGGGGCTGCGTACGGCGGCGCCCGGTATCGCCCGGGCGCTCGACGAGGGTGCGGGCAGCTTGCTCGCCGCGGCCCGGCAGGCGTTGCCGCCCATCTCGGACGTCGGCATCTTCGGCGCCATCGACGGTGGTTACGCGGTACTGCTGGAGGAACTCTGGCGCCGCGCCCGCGCCGAGCACCGGCAGCTCGCGATCACCGGTGTCGCGCGTGACGGCGATGGGTGGGCGGTCACGGGCGGAGATCAAGCGGACAGCACGATTGACCATTGCGACGCGGTCATCGTCGCGGTGCCGGCGCCCCGCGCGGCGGCGATTCTGGATGCGGCGGCACCCGAATCGGCGGCGGCGGCACGGACTATTCCGGTCGCTTCCTCGGTGGTCGTCGCGCTGACGCTGCCCGCCGATACCCCGATTCCCGCGAATTCCGGCGTGCTGGTGGCGTCGGGAGAAGCCTTGCACACCAAAGCCATAACGTTCTCAACCAGCAAGTGGGGACTGCGCGGGCGGAGTACCCAGGTGGTGCGGTTGTCCTATGGACGTTTCGGTGACACCGTGGCGCGGGCCACCAGCGACGATCAACTGCGGCACTGGGCCGTTGTCGACCTGGAAACCGTGCTGGGTGCGCCTGTCACGCCGATCAATTCGGCGCTGGCCCGTTGGATTGACGCCATGCCGCAGTACGGTCCCGGCCACGCGGAGGTGGTCGAAGCGATCCGTGCCGGGTTGCCGCCCGGAATCGCGGTGGCGGGCTCGTACCTGGACGGGATCGGGGTGCCGGCTTGTGTGGCCTCCGCCTCTCAAGCGGTGCGAGCCACCGTGGCACGATGGGGACATGGCTAGCCTCGATTTCGACACCCTCAACTCCACCATTCGCTACCTGATGTTCTCGGTGTTCCAGGTGCGCGACCAGGGACTGGGCGAGGATCGTGATGCCGCCGCCGACGAGGTGGCCACCCTGATCAAACGCCATGAAGACGACGGTGTCGTGGTGCGCGGCATCTACGACGTGGCCGGGCTGCGCGCCGATGCCGACTTCATGATCTGGTCGCATGCCGAATCCATCGAGAAGCTGCAGGCGCTGTACAGCGACTTCCGTCGCACCACCGCGCTGGGCCGGGCAAGCACCCCGGTGTGGAGCAACGCGGCCCTGCACCGGCCGGCCGAGTTCAACAAGAGCCACATCCCGGCATTCCTTGCGGGGGAGGACCCCGGCGCTTACATCTGCGTGTATCCCTTTGTGCGGTCCTACGATTGGTACCTGCTGCCCGATGAGGAGCGGCGCAAGATGCTCGCCGATCACGGCATCGCCGCGCGTGCGTATAAGGATGTGCGGGCCAACACCGTGCCCGCTTTCGCACTTGGCGACTACGAGTGGCTGCTGGCGTTCGAGGCGCCCGAGTTGTACCGCATCGTCGACCTTATGCGCGATTTGCGTGCGACCGAGGCGCGGTTGCACGTCCGCGAGGAGACGCCCTTCTTCACCGGCCCGCGCGTCTCGGTCGAGGAGCTCGTCGCCCGCCTCCCCTAGGAGATCAGGACGGCTGCAGCGTCAGCGAGATCGAGTTGATGCAGTAGCGCTGATCGGTGGGCGTCGGGTAACCCTCGCCTTCGAATACATGCCCCAGGTGGCTGTGGCAGTTAGCGCATATGACCTCGACCCGACGCATACCCAGCGACTTGTCTGGCTTCAGGATCACCGCATCCGAATCGGCCGGGTCGAAGAACGACGGCCAGCCGCAATGGGATTCGAACTTCTCGGTGCTGCGGAACAGTTCGGCTCCGCACGCCCGGCAGGCGTACACGCCCTCGGTCTTGGTGTCGGTGTACTCACCGACGAACGGTCGTTCGGTACCCGCGCGGCGCAGCACCGCGAACTCCTCAGGAGTCAGTCGTTCCCGCCACTGCTCGTCGGTCAGATTCACCTTCGGGTCGTTCGATGTCGTCATCGGTCGCTGGCTCCTTAGTGCTTGTCCCAGCCGTCATCCAGTCCGGATCTAGCCCGTTATCCAGTGTGCCAGCGGCCTTGGCATCCCGGTACCGAAGTACCAGCACCATCATCACGACGATCAGCAGCAGGCACCATCCGTAAGTGATCTTCAGGTACTCCAGGGCCCGGCCGGTCGTTAGCCAGTGCACAAGCAGCCAGCGGTCCATGGTGAAGAAGCCGTAGATCGCCAGCCAGGCCGGCCAGTTCCGCAGCACCGAGTTGGGCAGCACGATCGTCATGACGAACGGGAACAGCGCCATCGAGTAGTAGCCCTGCCCCAGCCCCAGGAGCAGGAATGAGGTGGTCAGCACCACGCCGCCGGTGGTCAATGCCCAGAATCTGGGGTCGCGCTGGCGGTAGTACTTGTACAGCAGCCACACGCTCACCAGCGCGATCAGCAGGAACGCGATGCGCAGGAAGCCGATCAGCGGCACGGGGAGCCCGTAGTACACGCCGTTGCCTGCGATTGAGCTGTTGAAGTAGTCGCGGGTCTCACCCAGGTACCTCACGGTGCGCCGGAGATAGTCCCAGCCATCGACGATGCGCACCTTATGCGGGCCGAACATCGCCACGAGATTGAAGAAGGCGGGGATACCGAAGGCGGCCGCGAAAACCCGCCACTGCCGGTTCAGCAGCGGCAGCAACAGCAGGGGAGCCAAGAGTGGTTTGACGACCAGCGTCAGGCCTATCGCTACGCCGGCGAGCCATTCGGAGTTCTTGTTCCCGGCCAGTAGCCAGCGAAAGAACAGCACCTCCAGCAGGAGCACCACGCCATTGATGTTGGTGAAAACAAGCGTGTTGGTGACGCTTTCGGTGCAGAACATGGCCAACAGCAGCGCCGGTGCGGCCACCGAGGCCAGCGTGAAGTCGAACAGCCTCAGCAGGAAATAGGCCGCGATCACGATCGCAATGGCGTTGATGGTGATGAACCAGTACCGCGATGCGTCCACGGGCAGATATCCGAAGGGCGCCAGCAGCAGCGTGCCACCCGGTGGGTAGATGTAGTGCGGGTCGACGTAGCTGAAGTTCTCGTTGTACACCGGCAGGTGCCGCTTGAACGCGATGACGGCGCGGTAGACGGGCCCGAAGTCGTCGGTGATGTAGCCATTGGTGCCCAGCACATAGCTGCGGTGGATGACCGCCATGATGGCGACGGGCCACAGCACCGACCGCAGGATGGTCGCGACCGAGGGCGGTGCGGTCGGAGGTTTCAGGGCCCGCGAGACGGAGTTCTTGAAGCCTTCAACTAGGCCTGAAAAGGACGTATCGACTGACACCACGCAGGCACCGTACCTTGAGGGCCCGGGGCAGTTCAGGCAAGTATGACTAGGCCGGGCAGAACGTGTCGGTCTCCGGGAGCTTTCCGTCGTTCAGGTAGGCGAGGGCGGGCGGCTGAGCGCACGGGGTGTAGACAATCGCGCCGTGGCCGATGCCCTGCCACATGACGCGCTTGCTCGCGGCCTTGGCGTTGATGATCACCGCGGCGGTTGCCGACACGCCCTCGCTGCCCGAGATCGGGTCGTGTTGTCCGCCGAGGATCAGCACGTTGATCTTCAAGTCTTGCGGCGGGTTCGGCTTGGATCCGCTGGGCCATTGCAGGCAGTTCACCAGCTCGAGGGCGGAGGTGCGCCCGAACAGTGGGTACTGCTTGCCCCAGGCCACCACGAGCTCGCGTACTCGATCAGGGGTGGGTCGTGCCAGCGCGTCGCTGCAGGAATTGACGAATTGTCCATCGGAATCGCGCAGTGCGTTGGCCCGGTCCACCAGGGGGGTGAGGGCCTCCCGGTCGGTACCGCGCGCCGCGTTGAGTGCGTTCGCGAGGTTCTGCACGACGGCGGTGCCGTCGCCGATCGGGTACGCCAGCGCCGTGGTGATCGCCCTGACGACTGTCGCCCGCGACCACGGCATCCCGCCGTTCTGAGCGCGGTTCAACAGGTCCCCGACGGCACCCGCGGGATCCGGTCCCAGCGGGCAGTTGTTCGCGACGCACTGCGCCGCGAATGCGTCGAATGCCGACTGCTCGCCCTTGAGCCGCTGCTCGGCGGCCGCCTCTGCGGCGATATCGACGGCCACCGGTGAGTCGAGCATCAGCCGGGCTAGCTTGTTGGGGTGGGATCCGGCGTAGGCCAGGGCGACGCGAGCGCCGCTACCGATGCCGAGGAGCGCCAGGCCGGGCACATCCCATTGGGCGCGCAACGCCTCCAGGTCCTCCGCGGCATGCGCGTCGTTGTAGGCGGAGTCGCCGGGAGAGATGGTGTCGGTGCAGTTGGTGGTCGCGGTCTCGACGATCTTGCCCAGGCTCGCGACGGGATCGTCACCGCCTCGGTTCTGCGCCAGGTCACGCATATCCCGCAAGTCCCAGGTGTCCCGGCACGTGATCGCATCGGATCGCCCGATACCGCGGCGGTCGACGGCCACTACGGGGCGCTGCTTGAGCACCTGCGCGCCTGGACCGTTGAGCCACGTCGCCAGCTGGACTGAGGACGGCAGATCGGAGCCGGTGGTGAACACCAGCGGGCCGGCGTCGGCAGGTGTCTGGGAGGTCTTGGCGCGCACCGCGCCCAGCGTCACGCTGCCCGGCGCTCCGTTGATCGGGTCCAGCGGCGCCTTGTACTCGGCGCACTCGAGCGTGAACGTCGGCGATGTGGTGATGTTGGCGCTGCCGAGCACCTCACGGGTGCAGTCCTGCCACGACAGGTCCACCTTGGGCTTGTCGATCGATGGGGGGCCGCTCGGCGGCGGTGCCGTGGCGGGGCCGGCATTTCCGTGGCCCTCGTCCATGGCGAAATGCGGTCCCGCCGAGGGGCCGGGCGCGCACCCAGCCAGTACCCCGGTCAGCAGCTGGGCAACCGCCATCGCCCCCATCAGCCGTGCACGCATGCCGACCACAGTATCGGGTGAATGTCACTCAAGCCCGGACGTGCCGCGCGAACAGGTAGCCGTCGGCATCGCCGAGTAGCAACACTCGCCGCCACGACGTGAGCACTTCGGCGGGGCTTGCCGTGATCCGGCCTCCGCCGCCGACGATCGTGGTGGGTGCGGTGGTCAGGCACAGTTCGTCGACGAGCCGCGCCGTCAGCAGGGTGCCCAGCAGGGATGGGCCTCCCTCGCACAGCACCCGGGACAGGCCCCGGCCGTGCAGCTGCGCCAGCGCCGCACGCAGATCGACCTTCCGGGCGTCATCGGCGACGAGCACTTGCACACCCGGTACGCGGGACGCGACGTTCTTAGCCCCGGCGGACGAGGTCACCACGATGGGTGCGACCTCGGACTCGGTGAACAAGGGGATGCCGGGATCCACCGCCCCTGAGGCCGTGACCACGGCAATCACCGGAACCTCGCTCTGCCCGCGGGCCTGGCGGCGCTGGCGCAGGCCGACCGGCAGATGCGCGCCGTGGTAACGCTCAGCCCGGACGGTGCCGGCTCCGACGAGAATCACATCGGCATTGGCGCGCATTGCCGCGAATACGGCCCGGTCTCCCTCGCCGCCGAGTCCGCCGGACAAACCGGTTACCGCGGCGGCCCCGTCCAGGCTGCCAATCATGTTGGCGCGCAGACAAAGTCCATTGCCACCCGGGTAGTCGTAGAGGTCGGCCAGCTCGCCGGAATCCACTGGCGCCCCGGTCGTCAGCTGTGTGAGCTGCATCCCAGCCGGGCCCCGTATCGCCTGTTCACCGTCACTGTCGGCCACAAGGAGATCTCAACACGCCGCTACGCTGCCCGTGTGACTGATCCGCAATCCGGTGCCGCATTGGGCCATTCTCCGTCGCTCCGCTCGCCCGCGCCCCTCCAGCACCTTGCCGACCGGCACCCCACCGTCTCCAATGAGCGGCTGATTGCGCAGCTGGTGCCGCCCCCCACGTTCACGTCGGTGAGTTTCGACTCGTATCGGCCCGACCCCAACGAGCCAACGCAGGAGGCGGCCGTGGAATCGTGCCGCGCCTTCGCTCAGGAGGCGACGATCCGCCGGGCGGGCAAGAAGAAGCTGTTCGGTAAGCGCGAGGTGCTACCCGGGGTCGGGATTTATCTCGACGGCGGGTTCGGAGTCGGTAAGACCCACCTCTTGGCCTCGATCTATCACACCGTGCCCGGTCCCAAGGCGTTCGCTAGCTTCGGCGAACTGACACAGGTGGCGGGGGTTTTCGGCTTCCTGGAGTGCATCGAGCTGCTCTCGGATTACACGGTGGTGTGCATCGACGAGTTCGAGCTGGACGACCCGGGCAACACGACGCTGGTGTCGCGGCTGCTCTCGGAGCTGGTGGCGCGCGGGGTGTCGATTGCCGCCACCTCGAACACACTGCCCGAGCAGCTCGGCGAGGGCCGGTTCGCGGCGCAGGACTTCCTGCGCGAGATCAACACGCTGTCCGCGATCTTCAACACGGTGCGCGTCGAGGGCCCCGATTACCGCCACCGTGACCTGCCGCCGGCCCCCGAGCCGCACACCGATGATGGGCTTCGCGAGCTGGCGGCGTCGATCGAGGGCGCCACCTTCGACCAGTTCGACGATCTGTGCCGGCACCTGGCGAGCATGCACCCGTCGCGGTATCTCACCCTGATCGAAGGTGTGACGGCGGTGTTCATCGCGGGCGTGCAGCAGGTGCACGATCAGGCGGTGGCACTGCGGATCGTCGCCCTGACCGACCGCCTCTACGACGCGGGTATCCCGGTGGAGGCCTCGGGGGCGAAGCTGGACACGGTTTTCGACGACGAGATGGTCGCCGGTGGGTTCCGCAAGAAATATCTGCGTGCCACCTCGCGGCTGCTGGCGCTCAGCGCGGCGCCGCTACCAAGCACTATATGACCCGCTGCATCACATAGTCGTTCTCGAGACGCTTGCCCACCTGGAAAGTTTTGGTGCCGCTGCGGTTGAAGCCGTGTTTAGCGTAGAAGCGCTGCGCGCGTTCATTTTCCTGGTTGACGCCCAGCCACACCCCGATCGCTCCGTGCGCGGCGGCGTCAGCGAGGGATGCGGTCATCAGTGCGCCCGCCACGCCCGCCTGGTGGAACTCGGGCAGCACGTACATCTTGGAGAGCTGCATCGCGGGCCGTAACGTGACGGCCCGCTGTACGTCGGGATCCTCGACCACGCCGTTGACGAGCATCGAGTACCCGACGATGACGTTCTCGCGTGCCACCAGTACCCGGTGCTCGCGGATGTACTCGTCGAAGTTGTTCGTGCTGAGGTTGGCCGCGATGAACGCGGCGATGTCCTCCGGTGTTGAGGAGGGCGGACACGCGAGTGGGAAGGTACGGGCGGCGACGGCGGCGACTTCTGCGCTATCGGCAGCCGTCGCGGTGCTGACCTGAATCGGCATGACCGGCACGCTACCTATACTTGGCGCGGTTCCGAGACAGCGACCATGTTGATGATCAATCCTGAGGAGCACCATATGACGCGGCGCGTGACGGCCTTCGGCGAGATTCGTGACGCCGTGGTGGGGCAGGGCCTGCGCACACTCGCCCGCACCACCCCGTGGGTGGAAACCGAGCTGGTGGGTATCGCGCGGGTGGTCAAGCCCGGAGATGTGTGCCTGGACGTGGGTGCCGCTGCCGGTTTCTACACCGCGGAGCTGGCGCGTCTGGTGGGCGCGGACGGCCTGGTGTACAGCCTGGAGCCGCTGCGGTTCGCCCATGCCACCTCATCGGCGGCCCTGGGGCTGCGTAGCGCGCAGAACGTGCGCCGCCACGCCGTCGCACTCGGTACCAACCCGGGTGAGCAGGTTATGAGCGTTCCACTGCGCAACGGCAAGCCGATCACCGGACGGTCCTTCGTCGACGCCGGGGCCGACGGGCTGGGCTCGAACGCCGAGTTCGATGAACACATCCGGGTCGTCGTGGACACCGAGACGTTCGATGGCTTCTGTGAGCGCCTGGGCATCACGCGGATCGACTTCGTGAAGATCGATGTCGAGGGCGCCGAACTCGATGTCCTGGTGAGCGGCGCGAAGACCATCGAACGAACCCGCCCGGCGATGATGCTGGAGGTAGAGGATCGCCACATGGAGCGGTTCGGTCGCACCGCCGAGGACATCGTCGCGTGGTTTACCGCGCGGGATTACCGGATGTCGGTGTGGAGCGCCGACTCCTGGCGGCCTGTGGACAAGGTCACCGAGACTTATCGGAACTATCTGTTCCAGCCCCGCTGAGAACTCAGAGGTCCCATTGGGCCAGGTGCACCTGGGTCTGCGACGAACGCAACACGATATGGCGCACGGGTCCGCGGTAGACGTCCCAGTACACCGCGCCGCTCACGGTGGAACCCTGGGGCGCGTTGCGCAGCGCGTAGTTCAGATCGTCGGGCTCATCGGTGCGCTGGGGCTCATAGGCATCCCCGGTTTCCGGTGAGATGCCGCCGAGCTTGAGCGCCATCAACAACGCATACGCGTTGGGCACCTTGGTCGGCCGGATGGTCACGTACGCCTTCCAGATGATGCCGCGTGGGGGAGCCATTCCGGCCGGTACACCGGTGGGTTCGATGTTGTGCACGGTGACATCGGCGCCGATGGTGCCGTAGTCGAAATGCAGCGTCTCGCCGATGTGCCCGATGGGCGTTACCCGCTCGGGTTGTGCGGTCGCCGCTGGAGCCAGGGCCATGGCGATGGCGGTGAGGGCGGCGATGAGCTGGAATGCAAGGCGTAGACGCACCCAGCGATCTTGGCACACGCCCTGCCGGGGGCAGTGCCCCATGGCTCTTCGGCATTCGCCCGGTAAGGAGGCGCTGACAACCTACGATGTCCTGATTGGAGCGGTCCGCCACACCGGAGGAGACGTGAAGTATGCGCGTGTTGGTCACTGGCGGTACCGGATTCGTGGGTGGATGGACGGCGAAGGCCATTGCCGACGCCGGGCATCAGGTCCGCTTTCTGGTGCGTAAGGAAGCCCGCCTGCACACCACGGTGGCGACGCTCGGTGTCGACGTATCCGATTACGCCGTCGGTGATATCACCGATCGGGACTCGGTCGAGGCCGCGCTCGACGGATGCGCCGCGGTAGTGCACAGCGCGGCTATGGTCAGCACGGATCCCCTGGAAGCCGACCGAATGATGTCCATCAACCTGGAGGGCACCCAGAACGTTCTCGGGACGGCGGTTGACCGGGGCCTCGATCCGATCGTGCATGTTTCCAGCATCACCGCGCTGTTTCGGCCAGGTCTGGAAACCTTCGAGGCCGACCTGCCCGCAGCCGGAGGCAGCGACGGATACGGTCAGTCGAAGGCGCGGGTCGAGCTGTACGTGCGCGACTTGCAGGACTCTGGTGCACCGGTGACCATCACCTACCCGGGCATGGTGCTGGGACCGCCGGTCGGGGATCAGTTCGGTGAGGCAGCCGAGGGCGTGCGCTGGGTCCTGCTGATGAGGTCCGTCCCGGGACGCAGCGCGGCCTGGCTGGTGGTCGACGTCCGAGACCTCGCCGCCCTGCACGCTGCGCTGTTGGAACCGGGGCGGGGCCCGCGACGCTATAGCGCGGGCGGTCATCGGCTCGAGGTCGACGAGCTGGTGAACGTGTTGACCGATGCGGCTGGCAGCACCGTGCTGGCCGTTCCGGTACCCGACTCGCTGCTGCGGGTGGCGGGAACGGTGATGGATCAGCTCGGCCGTTATGTGCCGCTCGATACTCCGATGACCGAGGCAGGGATGCAGTACTACACACAGATGCCCGCTTCCGATGACTCGCCCAGCGAGCGTGAACTCGGTGTCACCTACCGTGACCCACGGGAAACCCTGACAGACACCATCGTCGCCTTGCGCGGTCAGAAGGCGACCTCGAGATTGTTCGGCTTATGGCCCTTCTCCGCATAGAGCGTGCCAGTGCGCTGTCCGTCGGGGAAGCTTTCGCGCGAATCACCGACTGGCCGCGGCACAGCGAGCACATTCCGCTGACGACGGTATCGGTGACGAGCGAGCCGCCGGCGGGGGCGGGTACCACGTTTGTGGGGCGGACAGGGCTGGGAGCCATAGGTTTTGACGACCCGATGACGGTCACATGGTGGCAGCCGCCACGAGAGGGGGACCCTGGCCGTTGCCGGCTGGAGAAGACGGGGACCTTGATTCTGGGATGGGCCGAGATCGAGGTAGAGGCGCAGGGCAGTGGTTCACGTGTCGTGTGGACCGAAGAGGTGAGCATTCGGGGCGTGCCGCGAGTCTTCGACCGATTGGCGCAGGCGGGCGGGCAGTGGATGTTCGGCCGCGCGATCGACGGATTACTGCGCTAGCGGGAAGCGCGCCACTGCGCGATGGCGATTCCGATCTCGGTAGCGGGCGGGTCGCCGTAAATCCACTCGCGCGCAATGCGATGCCAGTTGCCGGTGACATTGAGCTGGCCGAGTACACCGAAGGTGTAGAAATCCGCACGACGCGAGAAAATATGCTCGGGAGGCAGGTTTTGCCTACGCATTCCGGAGAACTCGCTCGAACGTGGGTCCACCGCGAGAATCATCGCACTGGAAGCGATTTCCGGGGTGATGGTCATTTCCTCGTCGACAAGATTCCACCCCGAAGCCGCATGGCAGTACTCCAGACAGTCCTGGGGGGTGATGTCTGAATGTGGGTCGACGATCCCGCGCGTCACCATTGCGTCGTACATGTCGTGGGCGCGGCCCTCGGTGGCAGCACGCATGATCGTCCGTTCGAAGTCGACGTGTTCGGGGTTCATTCGGTTGTACAACCCGAAGTCCACGAATCCGATGGTGCCGTCGGCCGCGCGCAGAATGTTCCCCGGATGCGGGTCACCGCAGAAGTCGTTGTCCTGGAACAGTGATCCGATGTAGAACCGGAAGATGAGCTCACCGATGCGGTTGCGTTCCTCGTTACCGAGTGTCTGCATGAAGGGAAAGGCCTGTCCGTCCAGGAATTCCGTCACAAGAATCTGCGAGGTGCACAGCTCGGGTAGGCAGTCGGGGATGACGATGAACGGGTGCCCGCGATAGCGTTCGGCGATCTCGTGTTGCGTGCGAGCTTCCCGCGGATAGTCGAGCTCGCTTTCCAGATTCATGGAAATCTCGTCCATGAAGGCCGAATTGGACAGCGTCGGTAGCGCTTTACGCCAAAATTTGGTGAATAGTGCGAGGTTCTGCATGTCTGCTCGTACCGCGTCATCGACGCCGGGGTATTTGACTTTGACCGCGACCTCGCGCCCGTCGTGCAAGATGGCGCGGTACACCTGGCCGATGGAGGCGGCGGCGACAGGAGTTTCATCGAAATCGCGGAAGTTCTTTTGCAGCGCGCCGAGGTTGGACTCGATGATCGGGCGCATCACCGAGAACGGCTCACGCGGAGCCTGATCGCGCAGCCGGGCCAACTTCTGGCGGAAGCGCTCGCGATGGGCCTCGGGCACCATGTCCACTTCCAGCATCGACAGCAGCTGGCCCAGCTTCATCGCCGATCCCTTGAGGCCGCCCAGTACGGTCACGAGCTGATCGGCCGCCTGCAGCGTGGAGCGTTCCGCGAGGAGCGCGCGTGCTTGTTCGGATCGGCCGATCATGGAGAGCCGACTGCTCGCGGTGCGTACCGCCTGCCCGGCCGCCAACTTGCCGAGCGCGCGGCCACGGGTGATGCGTGCCAGGGGGACCCCGTCGGTCATGGGGTGCCGCCGCGCGTGCTGGTGAACGCCAGGTGCAGCGGATGGTCGGGATCAAGCGTCAGGCCGTTGAACTCGGCGATCGACGCGGCCAGTCCGGAGAGGACGGTGGTGAGGTATTCCACAAACGTCTCGATGGGCATCGGTTGGGCACGTTGCTGATTGGGGCCCAGGAACCATTCGGTAGCGGTACCGATGGCACCCGCGGCAGAGCTGACCGCCAAGTCGGCATCGTCGATGTCAACCGTCTCGTCGTCGATCGCATTCGACAGTATTTCGGCGATGTCGTGCGTCATCTGCTGCGCGGTCTCGACCAAACGCTCGGTGCCGTCGCTGGAATTGACGAAATGGCCGTGCACGATGAAGCGCAACACATTCGGGTGATCCGAAATCATGCGCGCGTACTCCTGGGCGCCATGCTGGACCAACTCGCGGGCCGAGTCCGTCATCAGATTGATCCGGTCCATGGCCGCGTTCCACACCATGTCCTGTACGCGTTCCAGCACGGCGCTGTGCAGGTCGGCCTTGTCTTCGAAGTAGCGGTACAACTTTGGTTTGGCGACCCCCGCCTCCCGGGCGATGTCGTCCATGCTGACTGTGGAGCCGATCGCGTCGATGGCGCGAAACGCTGCGTCCACCAATTCTTCTCGGGCAACCTTGCGGCGATCGCCACGTCGGGCGGTGCCGGGGCCGACCTTGGACGCGATGGCTGTACTCACGCTTTCCACGCCTCTCATCACCAGTGATGGTACGTGTGCCCGGCCCCTGGTTCGCCAGTTCGGGACGACACACGCGTGCTGCCTATTGTGCTAGCGCCGTGCGGTATGGATACTACCAGTAGTACTCAGAGTACTACTAGAAATCGCCAGGTCAGACGTCAATGGAGACGTCCCAGGAAGGAGTTCCGTCATGGCTGTTGTCGAGCAGGGGCGGCGGGGAGTCGCGGCGCGCGAGTTGCCCAAGGTGCGCCGGATGAACTTCCGGTTCGGTGAGCCGGCCCCCATGAAGAAGCACTACGTCGAGGGCGACATCGTCTTCAGCCACTTGGTATCCCTCCTTTCCGGCGCATTTCCTCCCGGTGAGGAGTCCTTCATCAGGTCCGTGCGCAACTACGCCGACCAGATCACCGACCCGGTGTTGAAGAAGCGGGTGGCGGGCTTCATCGGACAGGAGGCCATGCACGGCCGCGAGCATCGCAAGCTCAACGAGAAGATCATCGATATGGGCTATCCCTTGGTCCGGATCATGAACTTCGAGGAGGGGAGCCGGCGCGAGAAGTTCGTCGTCGCGCTGGAGAAGCGTGCACCCAAGATCGCACATCTGGCGATGACCGCCGCCGCCGAGCACTACACGGCGGTGCTTGCCCAGCGTGTGCTCTCCAGCGCTGAGCTGCAAGAGATTCCGATGTCCGACGAGGTTCACCACCTCCTGAACTGGCACGCCATGGAGGAGATGGAGCACAAGTCGGTCGCCTTCGACGTGTATCGCTCGGTGGGTGGTCCGGAGTCGGTGCGCATCGGTGTGATGTCGCTGATTTGGGCGGGCACGCTGCCCTTGATGACGCTGGCCGTCCTGGCGTCGATCCTCACCGACCCGAGTGGATGGAAGCCCTTGGCAGTGCTGCGGCAGACCATCGATGTCTACCGCGGCCCGCTGGTGAAGGGTTTGATGCGTGATATCGCTGAATACATGCGCCCCGGATTTCATCCCGACGATGTCGATACCGAGCAGCTGCTCGAAAAGTGGCAGGGAATCCTCTTCGGTTCAGAGGGCGAGCTGAATGATCGTTTGCCGGGCCGCCGTGCGGTGGGCCAGTGACGGCAGAAGCCATCCGGGTTACCGGCAGTGACACCACCGGGAACACGGTCCTGGAGGTTGAAATCTACGGCAGCACATATGTTCTGGACTGGCCGAGGGGTAAGAAGCTGCTCGACGTACTCCTGGACGCTGGGATCGACGCGCCCTATGTATGTCGCGAATCAGCCTGTGCCACCTGCATGTGTTCGGTGCAATCGGGTCAGACGCGGATGCTGATGAACGAGTCTCTCATCGACAGCGAGGTGGCCGAGGGGTTCACGCTGGCGTGCCAGACGCTGCCGGAATCTGACCGGGTGCAGATCTTCTTCGACGCGTGAGTAAGGACTCCCGCGACACCTGGCGGAAATCACGCCAGGCGTCGCGGGAGAACCGTGCCCGGGTCCACCCGCAAACCCGCAGGGCCGGGCCATGATCCAACGTCACCGCAGCGGTGGCGCCCGCCGCCACGACCGTCCAGCACGGCGTCGACCAGGCGGTTGTGCGTGCGGTTCCGTTCGAAATGGTCGACCCAGTTCATACCCACGGTAGCAATCAGTTGTGAAGTACCTGTGAAGACGCAGATGGGTCTTTCAGATAGGCATGAACACGCAGGGATAAGCTGAGCATTTGCTGATCGAGTGAGGTGGATCGACTATGGCGACATTTGACCTGCTGGTGCGTGGCGGCCTGGTGTTTGACGGTACGGGCGCACCCGGCCAAGCTCTGGATGTCGGGATTCGCGGCGGCAAGGTGGTGGCCATGGCCCCCAGCCTGTCGAGTGCCGACGCTAGCGAGGTCATCGATGCCGACGGCAAGTGGGTCATCCCCGGCATGGTCGACGTGCATACCCACTACGACGCCGAGGTGCTGGTCAGCCCGGGACTCGGCGAATCGGTGCGGCACGGTGTCACTTCCGTCATCTACGGCAACTGCTCGATGTCCGCCGTGTACGCGGATCCGGAGGATGTTGCCGATCTCTTCGCCCGGGTGGAGGCCCTGCCGTGGGATGCGGTTCATTCCGCCCTCAAGGAGCATAAGGACTGGGACGGGCCACGCGGGTACCGCAAGTTCATCGAGTCACTTCCATTGGGCGCCAACGTCGCAACACTGATCGGGCACTCCGATATCCGTGCGGCGGTCATGGGTCTTGCGCGTGCGACCGACTACAGCGAACGCCCCACATCCGAGGAGCTGACCCGGATGCGGGCCATGGTGGCCGATGCCCTGGACGCCGGTTTCGTCGGCTTGTCCACCGACCGGCTGCGTTTCTCCAAGCTGGAGGGCACCCGGTTCGCGGGTCGGCAGTTGCCGTCCACATACGCGACCTGGCGCGAGTACGGCGCGCTCTATGACGTGGTGCGCCGCCGCGGCGCGGTGGTGCAATCGAACCTCGATGTGGAGAAGCGGCCCGAGACGGTCATGCACTTCTTGCTCAGCGGTGCGCGCCCCTGGCGGCGCTCCCTCAAGACCACCCTGCTGGCGGCCTTTGATCTGAAGAGCAACCGGTCGGTGATCAATCTCCTGAAGGCGGCGACCGGCGCCCTAAACCCGCTGCTGCGCTCCCAGGTTAACTTCCAGCTGCTGGCGGTGCCGTTCCATTTGTACTCCGACGGTATGGATTTGGTGATCTTCGAGGAGTTCGCCTCGGGCACGGCGGCGTTGGATATCCGCGATCAGCTCCAGCGGGTGGATCTGATCAAGGACGAGGGGTATCGGCGACGGTTCCGCAAGGAGATGGCCCAGAAGTACGGGGTGGTGGCCTGGAATCGCGATATGTACGACACGGAGATCGTTGGCTGCCCCGACGAGTCGGTGGTAGGCAAGTCGTTTGGTCAGGTGGCAGATGATCGTGGGGTGCAGCCCGTCGACGCCTTCCTTGACCTCGTGTCCGAGTACCCGGGCAAGGTGCGCTGGCATACCACCATCGCCAATGACCGAACCGACATTCTGAACGAGGCCATCAAGTACCGCCATTTCCAGCTGGGCAACAACGACTCAGGTGCGCACCTGCGCAACATGTCCTTCTATAACGCGGGGCTGCGGTTACTCAAGCGCGTGAAGGAGGCCAGCGAAGCGGGCGTGCCATTCATGCCTCTGGAAGCCGCGGTGCACCGGCTCACCGGCGAGCTCGGTGGGTGGTACGGACTAGATGCCGGCCGTCTGCGCATCGGCGATACCGCCGATATCGCGGTGATCGACCCTGCGGGCCTTGATGATTCGCTGGAGGAGTATCACGAACAGTTCATGGACGAGTTCGGGGTGTCCCGGCAGGTATGCCGCAATGACAAGGCGATCGCGGCCACGGTCGTCGGTGGGCAGCGGGTGTACTCCTACGGCACCTTCGTCGAGGGCTTCGGCAGCACGGTCAGAGCGGGCCGGTTCCTGGCCGCGAGCTAGCTCAACCACCCCATGTTCTTCCCGAAGGTCTCGGCAGCGGGGGACAGTGAGCCCAGCTCGCTGCTGCGCTGCACGTAACCGTGGATGGCAACCATGAACTGCATCGGGTTGTAGACGTCTTCCTCGTTGGCCCATTGGTTGTCGCCGGCGTAGCGGAAGATGCTGATATTCGTTGCTTCCCAGATGCTTCCGTCGCCAGGGTCCTTCATACGGTTGACCAGCTCGCAGATGACCCAGCCGTGTTCCTCGTCGATCACATGCCAGTTGGAGAAGTAGTGCGGCATCTCGGCTCCGGGGAACTCCGACATGGTCTTGACCATGGAGTCGCGGATGGCGTCGCGGCCCTCGAACGTTCCGTAGGTCGGTTCGATATAGCTGGCGTCCTCGGCGAACAGGTCGGCGTATGTGGCCCACTCACCCTTGGGGCCTATCTCATCGACCACCCGAAGGTGATGGTCGAACATGTTCTGCAGCTCGTCGCGTGACCACTGTCCCATGGCGGGACACTAACACCGGTCACGAATCTGAATCCGGGCTTTCGCCGGTATCACTTCGGAATTGAAAGCGGCGCACAGAAATTCGCGCGGCTACAGTAAGCCGAGCTGTTCGAGGTCCGTTGCGTACTTGACGATGAGATCCCGGGTGAGGTGGGGGATGTCGATGTTCTGGGCGGCCTGGACGCCCTCGCGGAATCTGGTCGCGGGTATGAAAGCCCCGTTGTGCGCGTGCTGCGGGTACCGGTACGCGTGCAGCAGTGGCAGCAGGGAGTGCTGCTTTTGTTTTTCGGGTAGGCCGCGGATGGCGGTGTCGAAGCGGTCGAACCACTGGCTGTAGTTGTCGATGCGCTGGATGGGGTAGCCGGCGTCGATGAGCCAGTCGACGAAGTTGTCCAGCGAGATGCCGTCGGAATGTGGGTTTACTGAATCGTAGGTCTGAAATCCTTCAGAAGACGCAACCGTAGCGCCGAGTGCGGTAATGGATGATGCCGTGAAATCGGCTGGGAGCCCGTCATAGTGCGCACGGGGACGCTCGGCCGTGACCTGCGCCTGATAGAACGATCCGGGTGCGATACCGGTGGCGATGAGGCTGAGGATCAGGCGGGTGAACTGGTCGGGAACGTTGAGCTGGCCGGTGTAGCGGCTGTGGGCCAGGATCATGTCGGAGCGGAACACCGCGACCGGCAGACCGCAGAGGTCGTGCGCTTCGCGCAGTAGCACCTCGCCGGCCCACTTGGCGTTGCCATAGCCGTTGGCGTATCCCTGGTCGATGGGCCGGACCGCGCTGATGGTGCGGATATCGGAATCCTCATCGAACACCCCGGGATCCACCGACATGGCCACGGCGACCGTGGACAGATAGGTGATGGGCTTGATCGTGGTGGTCAGTGCCAGTTTGATGATTTCCGCGGTCCCAACGACATTCGGGCCGAACAGCTGGCTATAGGGGAGCACGTGGTTGACCAGGGCTGCGGGGTGAACGATCACGTCCACGGTGTCGGCCAGGCGCTGCCAGGCGCCCGCGTCGAGCCCCAGGTTCGGGTCGCCGATATCGCCCGCGAGCACCTCCAGGTGCTTCTCGGCCAGCGCCCGGAAGTGCGCCAGCAGCTGCGCGTCTCCGCTGTCGAATGCCTCTTCCAGGCGGCGGTACGCGCCGTCGGCGTCCTTGCCACGAACGATGACGATGAGCTTGCCACCGGTCTTGTCCAGGCGTTCAAGCCATTCCAGTGCCAGGAACCGTCCCAGATAGCCGTTGGCTCCGGTGAGCAGCGCGGTCTGGGGGACTCCGACCGCGCGAGGGAGTGAGGGGGCCGCCCGCAGCGTGCCCTCGTCGATGAACTTATCCAGGCTCAGGTCGGCGGCGCGGATCTCGGTGTGCCCGGCGCCGTGCACCGTCTCGGCGGTGGGTTGGGTCGATCCGGAGTCGCGCTGTTTTTCGATGATGCGCGCGATGGCGGTCACATCGTTGGCGGCGCTGACGATATCGCCGACCGGAATGTCGACGGCGAAGATGTCGCGGAGCAGATCGGAGAAGGAGAGGGCGGATAGGGAATCGCCGCCGAGGTCGATGAAATGCGCGTCCGGGCTGACCTCGGCCGCGGACAGTCCGAGTAGCGCCGTTACCGCACGTTGCACGGTGTCGAGGACCGGCTTGCCTTCGTGTCCGGCCGCGTGTAGTGCCTGAAGTTCGAGCGCCTGGGCGCTTGCGATATCGGAGTACAGCTGTTCGAGGCGGGCACCGTACTTTTCGTGCAGCTTGGGGCGAGCCAGCTTCGCGATGCCGGTCAACAGGCCGTTGGCGGCCGTGAATGGCTCGGTCTCCACCAGGAAGTCGCGGGGCACCTCGTAGGGTTGGAGCTCGGCATCGCGGGCCACCTGCTGAAGTGACTCGGCGATCAGGCGTCTGAGTAGTTCGTCATCGCCGTGGCTTAGCTCGAACGCCTCGGAGGTAGGTACCACCACGGCCAGCAGGTACGACCGCTCGCTGCTTCCATAGACGCAAATCTGTTGCACCAGTGGGCTGTTGGCGTACTCGGCCTCCAAGTTGGCGATCGCGACGAACTCGCCCTGGGACAGCTTGATGACATTGTTGCGCCGGTCGACGATCTGGATCTTGTCGGGTTCGAGCTCGGCGACGATATCGCCGGTCTTGTAGTACCCGTCCGGGTCGAACACATCGGCCGTGACGTCGGGACGCTTGAAGTAGCCGCCGAACACCGACTCGGCCTTGACCAGCAGCTCACCGCGCGGGTGCGGCTTGTCGGTGGAGAAGTAGCCCAGCTCGGGCGCATCGATCAGCTTGTAGTCGATGACGGGCGGGCGCTGGATTCGTCCGTTGCGCACAATGACCCCGGCCTCGGTGGAACCGTAGCCGTCGGTGATGCGGGCGTCGAGGCAGGACTCGATGAATGCCGCGAGCTCTTCCGACAGTGGCGCAGAGCCGCAGACGATTGTCAAAACGCGTCCCCCGAAAAGGTTTTCACGGATCTCCGCCTTGACGTCGGCGTCGAGGGCGGCGAGGTCGGTCGCGGGATCCTCCGCGGCGCGGCGCTCGACCTCATTGCGGTAACGCTGAAAGAGCATGTCGCACACGCGGGGAACGAGAGTCACCACCGTCGGGCGGGTGAGGGTGATGTCCTCGAAGAGGGTGGACATATCGCTGGATGCCGCGAAGTAGGCGAGGCCGCCACAGGCCAGTGCGGTGACCAGGCTGCCGCGTCCCATCACGTGGCTCATCGGCATGAAATTGAGGTTGATCAAAGGAATTTCGGCCTTGGAGCTCAGAGTGTCGGCCCGCAGCCATGGTTTGGCGACCATCTTCTCGGTGTATGTGGCGCCCTTGGGGGTGCCCGTACTTCCGGACGTGTAGATCACCAGGGCCAACGGGTCGTCGCCCTCGGCGGCGGTGAACAGTGGAGCCTCCGGAAGGGCGCGGCCGTGCCCGATCACCGCAGATATCACGTCAACGGAAATCGGCAGACCGGCCTCGGCGATCCGGTGCTGCGCGGATTCGATGCTCTCGCGCTGTGTATCGACACCGGGGTGGTAGTCGAAGACCGTGATATGTCGCAGCGACGGCGTGACAAGCACCGATTCCATTGCCGCATCCAATAACTCGGCGCTGACAGCCAGTACCGAGGGTTCGGATTCGGCAAGGATGGCGGTCCAATTCGATGCGGGCGCGCTGGTCTGTAGCGGTACCGCTACCGTGCCCAGGTGGATGCACGCGAGATCAACTGCGGTGTAGTCGACGCTCGTGAAGCCGAGCATCGCGACAAAATCGCCGGTCCGCACCGGAGCGTGCGCATCGTGATGCCACGCGGAAGCCAATGCACGCGCCATACCCCACAGCTCGCCGTAGGTGACGGTCTCGAATTCGGGCAGCGGACGTAGTGTCGAGCGACCCGCGTCAGCGGTAACGAGCTCCTGGGCCCGGTGTCCGAGGGCGGGACGGTCGGCGTACCCGTCCATGATCGTGGCCACCACCTGTGCGAGCGGCAAACCAGGTACGGCCACGGCGGCATCTACCGCGGTATCGGGTTTAGCCGCACGGAACTGCGGATCCTCGGTGAAGAGACGCCGCACGCGGTCACCCAACCGCTGACGACGTGCTTCCTTCGTGTGGGCAGCGGTGGCGTCGATCGTCATATCGGGCAGCTTACGAAACCGTAGATTCTGTAAGCGCGGGGGCTCGCCTGCACCTACAGCAGGCCGAGCTGTTCGAGGTCCTTGGCGTACTTGACGATCAACTGCCGCGACAGATGAGGAATGTCGGTCGTGCCGTCCTGCCCGACCGGACCGATTCCGGCGGCCTGCACCGCGTGCTGGAAATGCTTGGCCGGAACTACCCCGTGGTCTTCGGCGCCCGAGGGCTGTTCGAAGGCGTGCAGCAGGGGCAGCAGCGAGTGCTGTTTTTGCTTTTCGGGTAGGCCGCGGATGGCGGTGTCGAAGCGGTCGAACCACTGGCTGTAGTTGTCGATGCGCTGGATGGGGTAGCCGGCGTCGATGAGCCAGTCGACGAAGTTGTCCAGCGAGATGCCGTCGGAATGCGGGTTCACACAGTCGTACGTCACGTAGGCGTCGGGGCCCTCCGGCACCTGCGTGCCCAACGTCGTGATGGCCTCCGCGGTGAAGTCACCCGGCAGCCCGTCATAGTGCGCACGGGGACGCTCAGCCGTGACCTGCGCCTGATAGAACGATCCGGGTGCGATACCGGTGGCGATGAGGCTGAGGATCAGGCGGGTGAACTGGTCGGGAACGTTGAGCTGGCCGGTGTAGCGGCTGTGGGCCAGGATCATGTCGGAGCGGAAGACCGCGACCGGCAGACCGCAGAGGTCGTGCGCTTCGCGCAGTAGCACCTCGCCGGCCCACTTGGCATTGCCATAGCCGTTGGCGTATCCCTGGTCGATTGGCCGGACCGCGCTGATGGTGCGGATATCGGAATCCTCATCGAACACCCCGGGATCCACCGACATGGCCACGGCGACCGTGGACAGATAGGTGATGGGCTTGATCGTGGTGGTCAGTGCCAGTTTGATGATTTCCGCGGTCCCAACGACATTCGGGCCGAACAGCTGCTTGTAGGGCAGTACATGGTTCACCAGTGCGGCCGGGTGCACGATGACGTCCACGGTGTCGGCCAGGCGCTGCCAGGTGTCGGCCTCCAGCCCGAGGTCCGGGTCGCCGATATCACCCGCGAGCACCTCGAGGTGTTTTCCGGCCAGCGCCCGGAAGTGCGCCAGCAATTCGGTATCGCCGGTGTCGAACGCCTCCTCGAGGCGGCGGTAGGCCGCGTCGGCGTTCTTACCGCGAACGATGACGATCAGCTTGCCCTCGGTCTTGTCCAGGCGCTCAAGCCATTCCAGTGCCAGGTAGTGGCCCAGGTAGCCGTTGGATCCGGTCAGCAGCACGGTCTGCGGTGTTCCGGTCGCTCGGGGAAGTGAGGGGGCCGCCTGGAGGGTTGCTTCGTCGATGAACTTGGCCAAAGTCAGGTCAGCGGCGCGGATCTCAGTATGCCCCGCCCCGTGCACCGTCTCGGCAGTCGGTCGGCTTCCGCCCGAATGACGTTGCTCATCAACGAACTTCGCGATACCACTGAGGTCGTTCGCGGCACTGACGATGACACCGACGGGGACCTCGACGCCAAAGATATCGCGCAATAGGTCAGAGAAGGACAAGGCGGACAGTGAATCGCCACCCAGGTCGGTGAAATGTGCGTCCGCGGTGAGTTCGGCCGACGAGACACCCAGTAGAGCCTGTGCGGCCTTGAGCACCGTCTCCAGCGCGGGCTTATCGGGATCGTAATCGGAACGCAGCCGGTGCATTTCCAAGCTCTGCTGCTCGGCGATGTCGGCGTACATCTGTTCCAGCCGATCGCCGTAGTGCGACTTGAGGTTCGGGCGTGCCAGCTTGGCAATGCCGGTCAGCAGACCGTTGCCCTGGGTGAATGGCTGGGGCTCGATGATGAAGTCGCGCGGGATCTCGTAGGACTGCAACTGGATCTCTCGGGCGATGTCCTGCAACGAATCTGCGATGGTCGCCTTCAGTGCCGCTGCGTCGCCCTGTGCGGCCGCGACGGCTTCCGGTGTCGGCACCACGACCGCCAGCAGATAGGACCTTTCGCTGCTGCCATACACGTAGATTTGGTGCACCACAGGGCTGTTGGCGTACTCGGCTTCCAGCGTGGCGACCGCGACGAACTCGCCCTGGGACAGTTTGAGCACGTTGTTACGGCGATCGACAATCTGGATGTTGTCGTGGGCGAGCTCGGTGACAATGTCGCCGGTCATGTAGAAGCCGTCTTGGTCGAAGACGCCTGCGGTGACCTCGGGACGCTTGTAGTAGCCGAGGAACATGCCGTCGGTCTTCAGTAGCAGCTCACCGCGCGGGTGCGGCTGGTCGGTGGAGAAGTAGCCCAGCTCGGGCACGTCGACCAGCTTGTACTCGATGACCGGCGGGCGTTGTACGACTCCATCACGAAACACCATGCCGGCCTCGGTGGATCCGTAACCGTCGGTCAGATGCAGCTCGAAGCAGGACTCGATGAATTCGCCCAGCTCTTCGGACAGCGGTGCCGAGCCCACCATGACCGCCAGTACACGGCCACCAAAGAGGTTGTCACGAATCTCGGCCTTGACCTCTGCGGCCACCGCGCCTGAATCCGCGGCGTGACCGCTGGCGAGGCGGCGATCCACCTCCGTCTGGAACCGCTGGAAGACCATGTCGCATACGCGGGGCACCAGGGCGAGTGCGGTGGGGCGGATCAGCTCCATGTCTTCGAAGAGCGTTGACATGTCGCTGGATGCGGCAAAGTATCCGAGCCCACCGGTGGACAGTGTTGAGGTGAGTGTGCCGCGGCCCATGATGTGGCTCATCGGCATGAAGTTCAGGCCGATCATGGGCAGGTTCTCGGTCCCGGCCATGACGTCTTCGCGAATCCACCAGCGGCGCACGATGTTCTCACTGTGCATGGCGCCCTTGGGGGCCCCGGTGCTGCCGGAGGTGTAGATCAGCAGTGCCAGTGGATCGTCACCGGGGGAAGGTGCATAGAGCGGGGCGGCGGGAAGGTCCGCGCCGCGGGCGATCACCGCATCGAGCGTTTCGATGGTGATACCGGTTCCCGCGAGCTGTGCGCTGGCGGCGTCGAAGGCTTCGCGTTGTGCGTCGACCTCGGGGGTGTAGTCGAAGACCACAACCTGCTTGATCGACGGGGTTGTGAGTACCGATTCCAGTGCGGTGCCGATCAATTCGACGCTCACTGCCAGCGTGTTGGGTTCGGTCTCGGCGAGAATGGTGGTCCACTGCGAAGCCGGTGCGCTGGTCTGCAGCGGCACCGCGACCCCGCCGAGAATCATGATCGCCAGATCCAGCACCGTGTAGTCGACGCTGGTGAATCCGAGGGTCGCCACCAGGTCGCCGCCATGGACCGAATGGGCCGCGTCATGGTGCCAGTAAGCGGCGACAGATGTTGTGCGGGACCATAATTCACCGTACGTTGTGGTATCGAAACGGGGAAGCAGGCGCAGCACGGTCCGGCCGTCATGGTCGGTGACGAGTTCACGTGCACGCTCGCCCAGTGCGGGGCGCTCGGCGTATCCGGTCATCAACGTCGCGATGGCCTCGGAGAGATGTAGGCCGGGGCGCAGTACCTGTTCGGCGACCGCGCGGTCCGGCGCAGTGGCGCGGAACTGTGGATCGCTCTCGCGCAGATTCTCGATGCGGCGGGCCAGCTGCTCCAGCTGCGGGTCGGTCTCGTTGGTCACAGTCATGGCAGCCTCACATCGACAGGGTGTTCTTGGGAAGTCTGAAAAGTAGATTACCTAAACTAACGATATCTTCAGACATGGTATTCCTCACAACTGGCTCCCCCTGTCAGGGATGCGCATGCACCGTCAGCGTCGATGTGAGGATGGTTGCGCACAGGTCTTCCCATGCGAAGGATTATCCGGCTTACGTGCTGTGAAAGGGATTTCCATGGCGTACGCGGCGGTTGCTCACGGGGGCCGCCGGGGCGCCGGTGCTCGCGGGTTTACACGAAGAGTGGGCATCGATGGTCGAGCTCTGAACCGTGCTGTGGGCCGAGGAAATGGCCGTCGACGGAGTGCTCGATATGGCGGGGTGGGATCAGGTTCGGGTGAACTCCACGATGTCGCGCCACCGGCTTCCGGTCGCCGACGCAAAGGCGAAACCCTCTGATTCGGCGAGGGCCCGTAGCTCAGAGATGCTGAAGCGATCGGGGTCGAGGAAGATCTCCTGGAAGACCAGCCGTCCGCCGGGTTTGAGCGCCCTGTGCAGCGACTGGATACATGAGGTTTTGTCGGGGACTTCGCCGATCACGCTGGCGAGGAAGACGATGTCAAAGGACTTGTCCGGGAAAGGAAGTCCATGAAGATTCCCGGCCCTGGGCCGATCTCCAACACTCGTTCGTCACCACGTAGCGCCAGCCGCTCGGCTACGCCCGCGGGATTCAAGAACCTTCGATGAATCGGATTGTCGAGCATGAAGGCCGCCTGGTGCGGAAACGGGAAGTCGCCCACCCTGCGCACCTGGCGTACCACGGTGTCCGTCCATGTTGTCGGCATGAAGTAAGGGTACCCTTACTTCCGCTGTCGTGGGGCTCTCGCTAGTGGTGGCCGCTACCGCTGCTGCCGCCGCCGTAGCCACCACCACCGCCACTGCCACTGCCACCCGAACTGGGTGCCTGTGTCGCGGTGCTGTACGTCGGTGCCTCCCGCGTGGGCGCGTCGCGTGTAGGCGCCGCGGTTTCTGGCGCCGATGCTCGTGACGGGGGCGTCTCACGCTCGACGGGTGTCTGCTTCGCTGGAGCCTCGGTCGGGACCTGCTGGGGCGCAGGTTCTACGGTCGCCCGCGGTGCGGGCACTTCGGACGTCGGCGTCTCATACGTCGGCGTGCTGCGCTGCTTGGTGGGTTCGGGAGCGACCGATGGCTCGGCTGTTTCCGAAGGT
Organism: Mycobacterium sp. D16Q14; assembly: GCA_002013415.1. Classification (GTDB taxonomy): domain Bacteria; phylum Actinomycetota; class Actinomycetes; order Mycobacteriales; family Mycobacteriaceae; genus Mycobacterium. The sequence goes on along the minus strand of MAEX01000021.1, from coordinate 1,113 downwards.
GCTGTGGTGACCGTTTGGCGTGGCGTAGGCGTCACCGGTGTCTCGTGAGTCGGAGCCGTCGGCGTCGTCACGGGCGCCGATGGCTCCTCCTTCGGTGTGGGTCCGGGAGCCGCCGAGGTGGGAGCGGGAGCTGACGGGCTGGTGGTGGTGGCATTGGTCGGAGGCCCGGACGTCGGGGTCGGTGAGTGTGACGGTTCGGTCGACGGGGCCGGGCTCGACGTGCTGGACGTTGCGCGCGGCTCCGTGGACGGGGCCGGTGTCAGTGGCGGAACCGCCGGCAGTGACGGGGGTGTGAAATCTTCGGGCACTTGCTTGGGCGGAACTGTCGGCACTGGCGCCGTCAACACCGGTGGGGCAGCAGGCTTTACCTCGGCAGGGGACACCGATGTCGGCGCCTTCTCGGGAGCCGGGGGCGGGGTGGCCAACTCCTTGCTGAAGTTTCGGACCGACTTCGTCGACAGATCTTTGATGAGATCCCCCGACGGACGGGCGGACTTGTCATCGGTGAGGAACTGCGCGAGTGACGCATCGAGGTTCACCACCGGCTCGGACAGTACCGGGCGGTCGGCGACGCGGGCGGTGCTGGTTACGGGGGACCAGTCGCGCTCTAAGGGGTTGTCCCAGCCGCGATTCAGGTTCCAATCCCGGTATTGCGCGGGGTTGATTCCATGCGCTTGATCCCACAGGTTGCGGCTGTACACCGGGTTGGTGTTCTGGAACTTCCAGTCGTAGTACTCCCGATACGGGTGATACCGGTCGTACCAACCCTGGTCGCGGGGATCGTCGTCGCGGAACTGACCCCATTCGTTGCGGCCATCTCGATCTCGGCCGTCACGGTTGTAGCCCGACCAGTTGTAGCCGTCCCAGTTGTAACCCGACCGGTCGTAACCCCATCGGTCGTAACCCCATCGGTCGTAACCCCATCGGTCGAAGCCCATGAAGTCGAACCCGTACCGGTTGAAGCCGGACAGTCCCCAGTTGAACCAGTCCAAGACGTTGTATCCGTAGAGCAGAGACCACGACGGGTCGTAGCCACCCAGATCGAGCAGGTTGGGCGTCAACGGCGGCGCGACCGGAGCCGGCCAGTCGGCAACGGGATCGACCGGAATTCTG
>MAEX01000020.1 GCA_002013415.1 Mycobacterium sp. D16Q14 | reverse complement strand
AAGGCGCCTGGAGCCTTATGTGGGAGGGCATACCCGCTCGGAGTAATACTGAAACATCGAGCATGAGTGCCGGAAGCGCGAGGAGTCAGCGTGCGGTGTCATCCCCATCAACGGCCCAGGTCTGCGGCAGCATCGGGCTGGTCCGGCTCTCGGGCGCGTCCCCTGCGAGGGTGGCCAATCCGGCGGCCTCGGTGCCCGCCGACGTGGTGCGGACGCCGGCGAAGCCGAGCCTCCCCGCACCCGTGCTAGAGGCCCTCACGGTCGCCGGATCATCAGGGCCGAAGGGGATTTCGGTGTCCATGGTGGCGTACTCGTGGCGGTAGCCGCGGTCCTCGGCGGTTCCGCGACGGCGCCTGCGGCTCCTGGACTTTCCGGGATTGCAGGCCAGTGCCGCGGCGGGCGCCACGGCACTGCTCGGTGCGTGGGCCACGGCGCCGGTGCTGTGGCCCATGGTCGGCCCGAACCCGACTCCGGGACCGTCGCCCCGAACGGCATAACCCAGGCCTTCGACTCCCGTGGGAGGCGGTGTGGGCGCCGGGGCGGAGCTGGGGGCCACTGTGGAGGTAGATGACGGGGTGGGCGCGGCGGAGCTCGCCGTGGTCACCGTGCCTCCACTCATCGCGACGGCGTTCGGTTGCTCTGCACGTGGATGGACGACCTCTGCGGGTAGGTCGGCCGGGGGCGCCGCCGGCATCTGGGACAGGCTGCCCAAGGTGATGGCGAGCGGGAGCGAGATGCCTGCCGCGGGGCCCAAGATTGCGGCGTAGATGGGCGTTCCCATCACGCCAAATGTTGCGGCGTAGGCGAATACAAAGAACAGCGGCTGCCAGGTAACCAGGGCTGCGGCCGGGTTGGTGGAGAAGTCGATGATGATCTGAATGATGGTGCCGACCGGGTCGGTGATCAGTCCCTTCAGCGCGCGATACATGCCCAGGAAGTGTTGGGAATTCGCCAGCAACATCTCAATGGGATCGTTCGGATCAGGCACGATGGGCGGCGGCTTGGTGGCGTCCTGGGCCGCGGCCCGTGCGGTGCCACCACTTTCTGGCGAGAGCAGTACCGGTGACGGGAGGGTCGGCGTCGCTGATGTCACCGAGGTCTCGGAGACAGCCTGATAGGTGCTCATCACGGTAGCGGCCTGTATCCACATCCGGATGTAGTCGGCCTCATTGAGGGCAATCGGAATAGTGTTGATACCAAAGAAATTGGTGGCGATCAGCGCCCCGTGCGTCGCGTGATTGGCGGCGAGTTCGACAAGGGTGGGCATGGTGGCCAGCGCCTCGGAATAGGCGGTGGCCGCGGTCTCGGTTTGCACCGCCACTCCCGCGCTGGCCGTGCTGGTCTGCTGTAACCAGCTCAGGTAGGGCACGTGTGCCGCCTGGTATTGCTCTGAGCTGGGGCCGTTCCATGAGCCTGCCCGCACCGAACCCAGCGTTGTAGTGAGTTCTGTTGCTGCTGACGAGTATTCCGTGCTCAGCGCGCGCCAGGCGGCTGCGGCTGCGAGCAAGGGGCCGGGCCCGGGGCCACTGCTCAGCAAGGCGGAATGCACTTCCGGAGGAGCCGCCATCCATACCGGAGCTGTCATGAGCCGTTGCCTACGCTGCTGATCGGGCCGACTGTGGGGGAAGCAGTTTCGCAACTCATCATCTGACCGGTTTCCAGGGCGACGCGCGGGCGGCCCTGGCGTCTCCTCTCCAGTGCTCGCTGGCCGGCTATGAAATGGGCCAGCCAATGTAGGTTAGCGTAACCTTCCTTCAATTGGTGGCGTCCCTCAGAGCGGGAGATCTGGTTCCGCTGCGGTGCTAGATATCTGGGTGTGCGGCGACCCACGGATGGCGGGCGTGGACTGCATCTCGCGATGCTTATCGAGGCAAGTCCCACTGGCCGAAGTCGGGAGCGAGAACGTCGTCGACGTCCACATGTACGTCACCGATGAGCGGTCCGGGGGTCGAGGCGGTGTTGACCGCGCTTTGATACAGCACGGCCGCAGGCTCACGCGCCCCACCGGACCAGGCACGTGTCTGCCAGGCCCAGCGATACCCGCCGGTCGTTGAGTGCCCGATGACACCGTCGCTGATCGCCCACCCGCACGCCCGGGCGTGACCGTAGATGCCGGTGCGGCGAACGCCCAATACGGCGTTGATGCCCTGGAACCATTGAACAGCAACAGTTTTCCACGTGTTCTGATCGACATCCTCGTCGACGCTGAAGAAGATCGGTGCGGAATCAGGTCCTCCTGCGGCACCGTGCAGCCGCAGGGCGGTCTGTGCGTCGGCTACGCCGCCGTCGTAGCCGCGGGTGAAGTCGGATGGGGTGGGCCAGCCGGGCTTGCCGTACTGATAGCAACTGACGACGTGAAGGCCGACCGCGCGTAGCCCGGCGGCGTAGTCCCGGGTGACGGGTTTGAAGTCAAAGGTTGCGCCCGGCCGCAACTCGGACACGTAGACAAGGGCACCCGCGTACCCCGCGGATTTGATCTGTTCCGGGGTAACCAGGCGCTCGGTGAAGTCGATCAGCCGCATGCCGTCTGCGGATGCGTGCGGTGCAAGGGCTATCGGAAGACCCGCGAGGATCGGCGCGGCCAACGCGTATCGAAGGGCGTCGCGCCGTGAGACCGACAGGTGCATGGCGCGATGGTAGCGGTCTACTACTTACGCGCGGGCCCTGTCGCGGTGTGGTGATGGGACGATGAACCCATGACCGCAACGCTTGTCGCGAAGAATGTGGCCGGCGGATTCGCCCACCGCACCCTCTTCGAGGCGCTCGACGTGACCGTGGCGCCCGGCGATGTGGTCGGCGTTGTCGGCGCCAACGGTGCCGGCAAGAGCACGCTTCTGCGGATACTTGCCGGGGATCTCGAGCCGCTCGAGGGTTCCGTCAGCGCTGCGCCGGCCGACGCGTTCATCGGGTGGCTCCCGCAGGAGCATGAGCGGGTGCCGGGAGAAACCGTCGCCACCTATATCGCGCGCCGCACGGGATGCACCGAAGCTACGCAGGCCATGGAGGCTGCGGCCGCGGCGTTGGCCCACGAGGATCAGAGCCCCTCGGAGATCGATCCGACCGACGCCTACTCGGCCGCGTTTGATCGTTGGCTCGCCTCCGGCGCGGCGGATCTCGACGAGCGGTTGCCCGCGGTTCTGGTTGACCTGGGCCTCGGCTCGGATGCGGTGCGTCCGCAGTCGACCCTGATGACTGACCTGTCGGGTGGACAAGCGGCGCGTGTGGGATTGGCGGCGCTGGTGCTGTCGCGGTTCGACATTGTTCTGCTGGACGAGCCGACCAATGATCTCGACCTGGACGGACTGGCTCGACTAGAGGAATTCGTCCGGGATCTGCGTGGGGGCGTGGTGTTGGTGAGTCACGATCGCGAGTTTCTCGCGCGCAGCGTCACCCACGTTCTCGAACTGGACTTGGCGCAGAACACCACCACCGTCTACGGCGGCGGTTACGAAAGTTATCTGGAAGAGCGTGCGGTTGGTCGGCGGCATCGACGCGAACAGTACGAAGAGTTCGCCGAGAAAAAGGCTGACCTTGTCGCGCGGGCACGTACTCAACGGGAGTGGTCGAGCCAGGGTGTACGCAACGCGATGCGTAAGGCCCCCGATAACGACAAGATCCGGCGTCGCGCGGCCTCCGAGTCCAGCGAGAAGCAAGCGCAGAAGGTTCGTCAGATGGAGAGCCGGATCGCCAGGCTCGAGGAGGTCGTGGAACCCCGTAAGGAATGGGTGCTCGAGTTCACCATCGGCGCAGCGCCCAGATCGAGCTCTGTTGTCGCGACTCTCGATAATGCCGTTGTGCGACAAGGGGATTTCGTTCTCGGGCCGGTGTCGCTTCAGGTCGATGCCGGTGAGCGGATCGGTATCACGGGCCCTAACGGGGCAGGAAAGTCCACCCTGCTGCGCGTGCTCCTGGGGCGCCAGCAGCCCGACGAGGGCCGTGCGAGTATGGGTGCAAACGTTGCGATCGGCGAGATCGACCAGGCGCGTGCGGATTTCACCGGAACGGACCGGCTCGTCGATCGCTTCGAGCAGCGGGTGCCGGCGTGGTCGACGGCCGACGTGCGAACCCTGCTCGCCAAGTTCGGTCTGCGTGCCGATCATGTGGAACGCCGGGTGGACGAGCTTTCGCCCGGTGAGCGGACCCGGGCAGGCCTAGCGCTGCTGCAGGCGTGCGGCACGAACGTATTGGTCCTGGACGAGCCCACGAACCATCTCGACCTCGCCGCCATCGAGCAGCTCGAGGAGGCGCTCGAGACCTATGACGGCGCGTTGTTGTTGGTGACGCATGACCGCCGGATGCTGCAGAACGTTCGGTTGGACCGTTCGTGGATGGTTGACAACGGTTGCGTGACCGAGCTCTAGCCGTAAGTTCTAATACTTTGCTGTATCTGTGATCGGTCGGCGTCACCACCAACGTCATCGTCGATACTCGTCCGCCCGTAACCGAGTGAGAGCCGAAACATCATGGAGACAGAGGATTTGGGCTCGTCTGGAGTTGCCATCGAGTCATTGCAGGACATTGTGCGACGCCATCAGGTCTGGCCGGAGATGGCGGCAAAGTACGGGGTCCGCAAACCCCGTACCGCCGTGGAAGACCAGTCTGGATGGCCTCTGCGATGCGCTCGACCACGCTTCCTGCGGCGCCGGTATCCCCACCTTCAAAGGGCGGAGGGACGAGGAGGACGCACTTTCGGCCACCCTGTATTCCAGCCCGCCCTATCCCGAGAGTCAGCTGGTGTCACTCGCGGCGTCATCGACGATGCCGAGCTGGGGCGACGGCTCGCGAGCGTGCGCGCTTGGAACAGACACACGAGGGAGCACATCTCATGAGCGACAGCGCGTCTGGAGACATCGCTAAGGAGATCGTGCGACGCAATACCGAGCGAGTCCAAGGTCAGGGAGACTTCGACTTGTTCGAGACGCTGTTCGCCGACGACTTCATCGATCACACACCGCAACCGGGCACGACAGCCGATAAGGACGGGTTTCGGGTGCTCTATCAGCGGCTGCGTGCCGCCTTCCCTGATTTTCGGCCCGAAATCCATTGGCAGACCGTGGATGGCGACGTGGTCACCATCGAGCCGACGGGCCGCGTCGTACGGTTCGAGACTGTCGACGCGATGCGCGTCCGGCGCGGGCAGATCGCAGAACACTGGAGAGTGGCCAACTTGTACTCAGTTGTCCACCAGCTTGGCGGTCGTGTCGAGTCATGAACCTCGCAAGGCCATGCTGCACCGCTGTGACCGAGGATCGTCAGGTCAGCTGAAGCGGACGTGCATGGTCGCGAGGCCGAAGATCTTTTTACCGCTGGACTTCGCAGTCACAATGATGATGCCGGTGCGGGTCTCTGGATCCAGCGATTTGATCTTGCCGCCGAACTCGATGTCCGCGCCTTCGGCGGACGACACGATCGCCGGCGCGGACAGCCGCACCGCGTAGCGAGTCACCGCACCCGGGTCTCCCGACCACGCCGAGAAGAATCCGGCGCCCAATCCCATGGTGAGCATGCCGTGCGCGATCACGTCGGGCAGCCCGGCGAGCTTGGCGATCTCCTCGTCCCAGTGAATCGGGTTGGCATCGCCTGCCACGCCGGCGTAGTTCACCAGGTCGCCCCGGGACAGTCGGGTGTGATGTACCGGCAGCTCGTCGCCGACCTTCACGTCGTCGAAGGACGGCGTCCCGGGTGTGCGGGTGGTGTCCGCGGCGATCTGAACCTCACCCGGGGGCCGCACGGTCCTCTCGTAGGTCTCGGCCGATACTCCGATGCCAGAGAAGTCGACGTCGTGCATCATCGCCCTCTGCACGGCCGCCATCGTCCCCGGATTAATCTCATCGGCGCTGACGCCGACGACGGTGGTGTGCAGGGTGTGCACCCGCTCGCCGGCCGTGTCCGTGAAGGTGTTGGTCACGGTGATCAGGTCCCGGCCCGCGGCCCGGCGCACTGATGTCAGCTCTACGTCGATCTGCAGTTCATCTCCGGCGACAATCGGCCGGTGCTGTTCGAAGACTTCTTCTGTCTGTAGATAGGTGTCGTAACCCACGACAACGGATTCGAACATGCGGCGGTTACACGCCATGGCGGGGGTGGATGTGAACGTCAGCGGGGCCACCAGACCTGAGTAGCCCAGCTCCGCGGCAGCGGCGGCATCCCAGTGGGCGGGGTGATAGTCCTGCACCGCGCGGGCGTACTCGCGCACCTTCTCGCGGCCGACCAGGTAGGGGCCGTCCATCTGGTAGTGGTGGCCGACGCGTGCTTCGAGCGTCGACGCTTCTGCTGGTGCAGTCATGAGTTGTCCAACTTTCCTGTCGGCCTGTTCGCTGAGGCCGACGCAAGCACATTAGCGCGCAGACCCCGGGTAGATAGACGCCGATCTGTGTCTCAACTGGCCTTCGGCGCGGCCATTACTTTGTAAAATGGGTGGTCACCGCACGTGTTCACGTGTCGTCGCTGCCGCGAAACCGTGATCGGGGGGTGGTGCCCGTAGGAAGAAGGGAAGCCACTATGGCCAATATTGGAGGCGCCGTTGCCGCGGCCTGTGCCGCCGTGATCGCGGGCACTTTTCACGTCTCGGTTCCCACTGCATACGCGGTGCCCACAACTCGCGTGATGTGCGAGCGGGTCAATGAGTTTGGCGATTGCGAGCAGGACCCGCCTAACCAGCAGGACGGTGGGAGTAACTGTGTGCTCGTCAACGAGTTGGATGCTTGTGAGGATCAGCAGGAAGTAGACAACCCGCCGCACACCATGGACAGGTAGCCCCCCGGGAACTGCTCACGGGGCCGAATGGCGCTTCTGGGCGTGCTACGGCTATTTTTCTGAGGTGATTTCCTCAGCTGCTGGTTTTCTCGCGCGATGGATCGCCCCCATCCTGGCCGTTACATGCCTGGGTCTGTTCGTTGGCCCGGTGGCCAGGGCGGACAACCCGTTGGATGGTCAGGGGTTCTACGTCAATCCGAACTCGGCGGCCATGCGCGCCGCGCAGGGTGCGGGAAGCGCCGAGCTGACCTCCATCGCCAACACGCCGCAGGCCTACTGGATGGATAACGTCTCGACTCCCAGCGTGGACGCGAAGTACATCAGTGCGGCGCAGGCTTCCGGCGCCACGCCGGTGCTGGCTCTGTACGCAATCCCGCACCGCGACTGCGGCAGCTTCGCCGCCGGGGGCTTCGGGTCGGCCGATGCCTACCGAGGGTGGATCGATGGCGTCGCGTCTGCCGTGGGTTCCGGGCCGGCAGTGATCATCCTCGAACCCGACGCACTGGCGATGGCCGACTGTCTGTCGGCCGGCCAACGCCAGGAACGCTTTGAGTTGATGCGCTACGCCGTCTACACACTGACCCGTAACCCGGCCACCGCCCTCTACGTCGACGGAGGACATTCGCGTTGGGTGAGCGCCGACACCATGGCCGCCCGGCTCAACGATGTCGGCGTCGCCAAGGCGCGAGGCTTCAGCCTCAACACCGCGAACTTCTTCACCACTGATGAGGAAATCGGATACGGCGACGCGATTTCCGGAATGACGAACGGCGCGCACTACGTGATCGACACCTCGCGCAACGGAGCGGGGCCCACCGCTGACGCGCTCTACTGGTGCAATCCCAGTGGTCGTGCCCTGGGTACCCCGCCCACCACGGCCACCGCGAGCCCCAACGTTGACGCTTATCTGTGGGTCAAGCGTCCCGGGGAATCCGACGGTTCATGCGACCGCGGGGATCCTCGGGCCGGAACCTTCGTGAACCAGTTCGCGATCGATCTGGCGCGTAACGCGGGACGGTAAAGGCGGGGCTACTTGCCGGTCCACCGAGGTGGTCGACGTTCGAAGAACGCGGTGATCCCTTCCGCCATATCTGCGGACTGCAGCACTGCTTCGAATGCGGTCTCGGTGTCTGCCCACCCGGCCTCGTCAGCCTGGTTGAACGCTTGGTGCGTCGCGCGCAGGCTTTCTTGAACAGACACAGGCGAATTGAGCACGATCCGTTGGGCGAGGGCGATCGCGGACTCCAGGGCCGCGCAGCTTTCAGTCACCTCGTTCACCAGCCCCAGCTGGTAAGCACGATCCGCCGTGATCGGATCGCCGGTGAGGAGTATCTGTCGTGCGATGTTCAGCGGCAGTGCACGTTGCGCGCGGAACAGGCCGCCGCAGGTGGCGATGACCCCCCGGCGAGCCTCGGGCAGTCCGAAGGTCGCCGAAACCGCCGCCACCACCAGATCGCAGGCGAGCACGATTTCCATGCCGCCACCCAAGGCCCTTCCCTCGACGGCGGCGATCAGCGGCTTACGGCGTGAGCGCCGAATCACGCCGTACTCTCCTCCGCGCGCGGTGCGCGGGCCGGATGTCTCGGCGAGATCGGTACCCGCACAAAAACCCTCGCGGTAGCCGGTCAGTACTGCCACCCACAGGCCCGGGTCGTCTTCGAAATCGTTCAGGGCAGCATCCAGCGCCAGCGTCATCTCGGGATTAATGGCATTGCGCTTCGCGGGCCGGTCCATCCGGATCACGCAGACCCGGTCGTGCTTCTCGATCGTCACAGGCATACCGCAGAGCATGACCGATGCGTGCGGTAGCGCCTAGACCCTTCTCCCGCGCGTCTGTGGGTCATCGATTCCCCACGAGATGACCCGATGTGGCGTAATGCGGATGATGTCTCCGCTCAGCCCGCCGGAGGTGCTGCCCTGGCCAGGCATCACCTCCGCCGTCCCGCGTACCTCGATGCCGTGCGCCCGCGGCGGTTTCACCGAGATCACTTCGTCGACGATGAAGGCCACGCGTGGGTTACCGATCACGTTGCGCCACTTCTGCGTTGATGCCAGCGCGTGACCGACGATATCGATTGCTGCGTCAGGACCGAGGTATACACCTACCGGTCTGATCTGCGGATCGCCGTCGGACCCTATGGTGCACAGACGAGAATAACTCAACAGAAGTCTACTTTTATTCCTGCGAGGATGTGTCCATGTCTTCACCAACACCCGAGCGCAAGGGACAGCGGACGCGGCAACGAATCCTGTCGGCCTCGCGCCGGGTGTTCGCCGAGGTCGGGTACGTGAAGGCCACGATTCGGGGTATCGCGGCCGCCGCCGACGTAGACAAGTCATCGGTCATCCAATACTTCGGGAGCAAGAGCAACCTTTTTCGAGAGGCCGTCCATTGGAGAATCCCGGTAGACGAGCTGACCGTGACGGATCCCGCGGAAACGGCCGAGAACTATCTGCGCGGCCTGCTCTCGGGATGGGCAGCCGAGCCGGATGGCCCAATGGCCGTGCTGCTGCGCAACAGCATGACCAGCGAGGATGCCCTGAAATTGTTGCGCGAGCAGGTAACCGATCATGCGGTGAGTTCGGTGGCGGCCACCATCGAGCAGCCCGATGCGCGGCTGCGAGCGGCATTGTTAAGTGCCGTATTGATGGGGATTGCCAGTCAGCGGTACCTCTTGCAGATGCCCGATCTGTCGGCCGCCAGCGACGACGAGATTGTCGCGCTGATGTCGCCGTTGTTGACAGCCCTCATCTCTGGGGAAAACGCCTGATGAGACCCCATAATTTGGGTTTGCGCTGAGACCAGTTAGCGGGCCAATGTCACGGACTTTTTCGTTATCAAACCGTGGGAAACGCGTTACCGAAACGGCAAGCGCGCCCGCTACTTCCGCCGTTGACACGTCCATACGATCACATCGTTCATGACTAAGTGGTCATCCCAGAGGGGTCGGGTCGATGAGGACTGTTCTTCACATGGTTGTCGCGGTATCGGTGGTCGCGGCGACGCTGGCCGGGCGTACTACCGGTGTCGAGACCACGGCGGTCAGTCTTCCGCTTAATCTGGATGTCAGATCCATTGCGCCTGCGCCTGACAAGCCTGTGGGTATTGCGCACCCCGTGGTGGTGACTTTCAACGGACCCATCGCCGACCGCCAGGCCGCCGAGCGGGCGCTGGGGGTCACGACGGAGCCCGCCATGACAGGCAAGTACCAATGGATCGATAACGACGTCGTGCAATGGATTCCGGACCGGTTCTGGCCGTCGCACAGCACCGTGAAACTGATGGTGGGCGGCAAGCTCGCGGAGATCTCGACCGGGCCTGCCCTCATCGGCATTGCGAGTGTCTCGCGGCACACGTTCACAGTGTCCTACGAAGGAGTGTGGCGTCGACCATCGGATGGGGTGACGGGATTGCCTGCACCGCATCATCTTCCCCGTCTGGGCGAGGAGGGGGTCTTCCCGGCCTCCATGGGCCGGCCGGAGTATCCGACACCCGTCGGCACCTACTCGGTCCTAGGTAAGGAGCGCTCGGTGCTGATGGATTCCAGCAGCGTCGGCATTCCTGTCACAGCGCCCGACGGCTACAAAATCGACGTGGAGAACGCCGTACGATTCACCAACCGTGGCCTCTTCGTGCATTCGGCCCCGTGGGCCGTGCCGGCGATGGGTTACGAGAACGTCAGTCACGGCTGCATCAGCCTGCCTCCGGCTGCCGCCGAGTGGTACTTCAACAACGTCAACATCGGTGATCCGGTAGTCGTGCAGGAGTAGCGGCGCGTCCAACGAAAAACAATGATGCCGAGACTCCTCTATGGAGCCTCGGCATCGTTGGGGGGAATGGGGAGTGGCGATCAGTCCTGCGGGCCGGCCGGAGTCGGAACACCCGGGGTCGGACCACCCGGAACCGTAGAACCGACCGGTGCGCCCTTGCCGCCTACGGGGCCTGCGGCCAGCGCACCATCCAGGGGTGCCGCGGCAGGGACGACGGCGGGCGCTGCCGGAACCACCGGTGCCGCAGGAACAATCGGCGCGGCCGGGACAACGGGCGCTGCCGGAACGATAGGCGCGGCGGGTGCTGCGACAGGCCCCGGCAGGATCGGCACACCGGCTATGGGTGCCGCTCCCGCGGCGGGGGCGCCGACGAGCGCACCTTTACCGGAGCCGCCCGCGCTGTCGTCAATGGCGTAGTGCCCAACGGTGAGTGACTCTGCGACTGCGGACGGCGCCCATGCTACGGCGGCCGCACATAAACCAGCGCTGGCAATTACTTGAATAGCCAATCGATCAAAGATGATCGCCACCGACCCGACTCCCTAGCTTGTGCGTGTAAATCACGCGGTTGAAATTCGTTGGCTGAACTTTATAACGCACCAAAAATGGCGTCCAGCTGGCATACAGGTTGGTTATCAAGTTGATGCGGAAAAGGAACTGCGCCCGTGATCCAACAGGCGCATGGCGGTAATCAGATGTTCGGCGCGTATCCTGCCAACAGGCATGTCAGAAGGTGCATTGCGGCAAAACCGAACCTCCCCCGGGTGAGACGGAACTGCAACGGAAAAGTATTCAATACGAGTCAATTGTCGTGTAGGGCATAAGTGGTCACGCAAAACAATTAACGGCCCGAAAAAGGCACACCGAATGGACTAGATATGCAAATCTATGCGCCGGGAATTTAAATACGGCCGTTACTCAGTGTGCGTTCAAAAGGCGTTACGGGAAGTGCCGCCTGCACCTCTGCGAGCGGCCTCGCGCCGTGCGCCGTTGACAAGGCTCGACATCGATTGACGCAGCACCCAAACCATCGCGGCATTGGGCACCGGGATCAGCGGAGTGGACTCCATGGAGTAGTGCACCGCAGTCCCCTGAGGGTGATCGGTGAGCGTGATGGTTCCTATGTGTGAGCGCACCGGAAGTCCGCCAACGACCCGGTACTGGATGCGTTCGCCTTCAACGAGATCGACGATCTCTTCCTTGACGCCAACGGGTCCGATGCCGATGCGGTGAACGGCCCCGACGCCTTGCCGTTCGGTGGCGCCGGGGCGCACCAGGGTGATAGTGAAGGGTAGGAACTCGTTGTACCCCTCGCGGTCGGCGAGCAATTCGTACACGATGTTCCGGGATGCTTCGAAGACGGTCTCCTCGGTGTACTGAGCCATCTGATGCCTTTCGTATCCGGTGGGCGTATTTGAGAAACTGTCAGCGTTTTCGCGTGCGCAATACGTGCGAACCCAATCGGGAGAACCCCTTGACGCGTACGCCGCGCAGATGGCGAAGAAGGAACTCGTCGTTGTCTCCCAACGCCGTTGCGGCGGCGTCGTCGAGAAGGATTGTTCCGGGCCGTGCGACGCCGGTCAGTCGCGCCGCGATATTCACCACGGTGCCGTAGAGGTCGCCGAAGCGCACGAGCACTTGTCCGTAGGCCAAGCCCACTCGTATCTGCGGCATGTCCGGAATCCTCTGTGCTGCTTCGGTGATCGCCGCGTTCATGGCGATGGCGATGCGCGCACCTGTTCCGGCGTTGGCGGCCGCGAACATGACCTCGTCGCCGACGTTCTTGATCACCCAGCCGCCATGCGTGGTGATCGCGTCGGTCAGTGCGGTCTCGAAGGCCTCCAGGAGGTTCGTCAGCTCATCGGGGTCTAGATGGCGGGACAGGCGTGTGTAGCCCACCATGTCGGCAAAACCTACGAGTAATTGTCGTGTGGTGCTGCCGGATTCATGCGCTCGAGTGAGCGCCGCGGCGAGGTGTCGCTGCCAGGCATAGTCCTGCAGCGCCGTCAGTGTGGAGATTGTCTGGGCGACTGCCTCGACGCTTGACCCGGGCGTGAACTGGTCGCCCTCGGCGGTAATACGATCTCCGATTTCGCGGGTGAGTAGGTCCGCCTGCCACTCGGCGAGCCGAGCCATGGCCTGACCGAGTGTTCGGGCGGCGGTAACTTGGCTCTGTTCGTTGGCGGCTGCTGTCGTCTCCAGCGCCGCGAAGGTTCGGATCGCGGAGACATCGGCATCGGTGAACGCGACGTCGTCGTCGCTTTCCGCCGCCGCGAAGCCCAGTGCGACCCATAGCTTCCGGGCGCGCTCGACGGGCACGCCGGAGAGCTCGGCTACCTGCGAGCGGGTGTACTTGCGTGGGCCCCCGAGGAGCGACTGCTCGATCGCGGCATCGACCACCTCGTTGAGCTCGCGAGACTCGGGCATCTGGTCAGTACAGCACACCTAGAACCCACTGTCGGCATAACGATACGAGCGGCAGGCAGTGTCAGGAGCCTTGACTTGACCCGGGGAAACCCCGAGTATCTCCAAGGAGATTCCTCGATGGCGGGGCAAAGGGACGGTGTGATGAACTGGAACTTCTTGGGGCATAACTGGCACCTCTTCGGGTACCTGGCGATTGTCGCCTTCGTGGCCCTACTGACCTTCGCCACGTGCATGTTTGTGTACACCACGCGGCTGAGGACCCGCGGGTCCTCACCGCTGGCGGACCAGGTCGGCGGCTATCCATTCGTGCTGAAGAAGGTGCGTAAACGGGAGCCGATGTCGGCCGACGAGCTCCACTTCGCACGACAGGCGATTACCGACCGGGGGTCGCTGTGGGCATTTTCCATCCCGGCCACGATCTTCAGCCTGGGCTGCTTTTATGTGCTCGGCAGCCTCGAGCAGCTACACGGAGCCACACCCTCCGAGCGAACATTTCTCGGGGTGATTCCTATGATCTCGTCGATCAACATCACGGCACAGGTACTCAGAATGCGGCGGTTGAAGGGGCGACTGCCACGCGCGGCATGACGCTGATCTGACGGACTGTTGGGGTGGTCAAAGTTGGCGTTCGCATTCCCAGGTTGGGCTGATAGCATTTCCGACCGTACTTATGTCAGTTCCATTGACATACACGTGACGTGACGTGCGGAAGGCGGTCGGGTGAGCCCACGTTCGGTTGGCAGGACGGTCCTGGCACGAGCCTGGATGCCTCTCGTCGCAGTCATCGCGCTCGGAGTGGCCGGTGGCTCGATGTTGAAGGTGCATGAGTTGTCTGCTCCCGGGCCCGTGCTCACCGTCAATCCGCCGCAGGCACCACCGGAGTTCACGCCCAAGACCCTCACCTACGAGGTCTTCGGCACAGTCGGGAACGGCGGGATGTTGAGCTATATCGATATCGACGGTCATCCGCACCAGGTTGACGTGACCACGCTGCCGTGGTCGCACACGGAGACAACGACTCTCACCGTGGTGTCGGGCAGCATCTCCGTACAGGTGCGTGGGGGCCAGGTCGGCTGCCGGATACGGGTGAATGATGTGGTCCGCGATGAGATGTCCGACGACCACGCGGATGCGAACGTCATGTGCAGGGTGAAGTCGGCATGAGCGAGCATCGGGAGAAGAAGCCCTTCGTCGCGAGGATGGTCCGCGTCCTGGCGGTTCCGATCATCGTCTTTTGGGCCATCGTCGCGGTAACGACGAATACATTTGTGCCACACGTAGAAGACGTTGCGGCAGAGCTCGCCGGGCCGATGATCCCGCACTACGCCCCGTCTCAGCGGGCGATGCTGCAGATCGGGGAGAAGTTTCAGGAATCCACATCCACCAGCTTGACCATGCTGGTGCTGGAGGCCGATCGGCCGCTCGGCGAGGTCGATCACCAGTACTACGACGATCTGGTACGCAGGCTCAACAACGACACCGAGCATGTGCAGTACGTGATGGACACGTGGGGAAAGCCGATCACCGCGGCCGGAGCGCAGAGCCTCGATGGCAAGTCAGCGTTTGTATTGCTGCGCCTGGCAGGCGATATCGGCCAGATGCAGGCGAACAAATCTGTCGACGCGGTCAAGGACCTGATCGACAGGGATACTCCACCGCCCGGTCTCAAGATCTATGTCAGTGGTGCGGCCCCCCTGGCCTCGGACACGTTGAGCGTCGCGAACTCCAGCCTGAACAACATCACGATCGTGACGATCTTCCTCATTATCTTCATGCTGCTGATGGTGTACCGCTCCGTCACCACGATGCTGGTGCCATTGTTCGGCGTTTTGGTCGAGATGCTGGTTGCGCGAGGAGTTGTCGCGACTCTCGGACACTTCGGATATATCGAGCTGTCCTCATTCGCGGTCAATATCGTCATCTCCCTGACACTGGGGGCCGGTACGGACTACGGCATCTTCCTGCTGGGGCGGTATCACGAGGCGCGGAACGGGGGGCTGAGTCGGGAGGACGCCTTCTACGCGGCGTACCGCGGCGTCTCTCACGTCATCATCGGCTCAGGTTTGACGATCGCGGGCGCGGGCCTGTGTCTGAGCTTCGCGCGGCTTAACTACTTCCACACCATGGGTCCGGCCGTGGCCATCGGCATGCTCTTGACCATCGCGGCAGCGCTCACGCTCGGGCCGGCCATGCTGCACCTGGGTAGCCTGTTCGGGCTGTTCGACCCCAAACAAAGGGCCAAGGCGCGTCTGTACCGCCGCATCGGGGCAAGCGTGGTGCGTTGGCCCAAGCCGATCCTCGTGGCAAGTGCCGCAGCGGTTCTCGTCGGAGCGGTTTTCGTGCCGACCTACCAAGTGAGCTATGACGATCGCGCTTATCAGCCTTCGGACGCTCCGGCCAAGGAAGGTTTTGCCGCTGCGGATCGGCACTTCCCGCCCAGCAAGTTGTTCACCGAGATGCTCATGGTCGAGTCGGATCACGACATGCGCAACTCAGCCGACTTCATCTCATTGGACCGGGTCTCCAAGAGCCTGGTGCGCCTTCCCGGCGTCGCGATGGTGCAGAGCATTACCAGGCCGATGGGGCGAGCACTCGAACATGCTTCTCTGCCTTACCTATTCACCACTCAGGGCAGTGGAAACGGTCAGCAGCTCCCATTCGCGAAGGCGCAGAACGCCAACACCGACAAGCAGGCCCAGATCATGGCGCACTCTGTGGCGGTTCTGCGGCAGACCGTTGACCTGACGCAGAAACTTGCGGACGAAATGCATAACACCGTCGTGACGATGGAGGACATGCAACAGGTCACGAAAGACATGGACGAGAAGGTCTCAAACCTCGATGACTTCATGCGCCCGCTGCGCAACTACTTCTATTGGGAACCACACTGTTTCGATATTCCGGTGTGCTTGTCCTTCAGATCATTATTCGACATGCTCGACAGCATCGACAAGCTGGCGGCCGACATCAAGGATGCGGTGGGCTCCCTGGAGGCCGTCGATCGGCTGTTGCCGCAGATGGTTGCGCTATTGAAGCTGACGGCCAACGACCAGGAAGCGCTGCAGGCCCTCATCGTCAATACCTATGGCCAGACCAATCTGCAGTCCACCGCGACGGATCAGACCTTCGACGACATGATCAACGTCGGAAACGATTTCGACGCATCCCGCAGCGATGACTTCTTCTACATACCGCACGAAGCGTTCGACAACGAGGACATTAAAACCGGTATGGCGCTGATGATGTCACCCGATGGCAAGGCGGCCCGGTTCATCGTCACCCACGTGGGAAATGCCATGGGTCCGGAAGGTATCGAGCACGTCAACGAGTTCCCCGATGCCATCACGACGGCGCTGAAGGAAACCTCGTTGGCCGGGTCAAAGGTCTATATCGGCGGCGCGGGGTCCAACAACAAGGACATCAAGGAGTACGCCGCATCGGATCTACTCATCGCGGCAATCGCGGCCTTCACGCTGATCTTCTTGATCATGATGGTCATCACGCGAAGTCTGGTGGCGCCCTTCGTCATTATCGGCACGGTTGCCTTCTCGTTCGCGGGTGCGTTCGGCCTTTCGGTGCTCATTTGGCAGCACCTTGTCGGGCTGCCGTTGCACTGGCTGATCCTGCCGCTGACGTTCATCATCTTGGTGGCGGTGGGCTCGGACTACAACCTATTGCTGATCGCCCGACTCAAAGAAGAGACCCATGCCGGGTTGAACACCGGACTCATCCGCGCGTTGGGAAGTACTGGTGGCGTGGTCACTTCCGCCGGCTTGGTGTTCGCCTTCACGATGCTGGCGATGCTGTCGAGTGATCTGCGAACCATTGGCCAGGTGGGCACCACCGTGTGCATCGGTCTGCTGCTCGACACGTTGATCGTGCGCTCGTTTATTGTGCCGGCACTCGTTCGGCTGCTGGGGACGTGGTTCTGGTGGCCGACTCGGGTGCTCGCGCGTCCGCGCCGGGAACCTGTGCGGTCCTGATGCGGGCACGCAGACGGGCACGGTGGCGCCAGTGCCAGGTGCTGAAGCCGGTGATCGCGAGCAGCAGGGGAGTCATGCCGAGGACGAACCAGATCGCGCGCCAGTAGCCGTTCACGGCAAGGCCGTAATGGACGGCAGAACTGGCCCATTCGTCGGCAATAGCGTTGGACGCAGTGGCCGGCTTACCTCGAAGGATCTGCACGTGTCCGGCGTCGTGAGCGTCGACGCCCACGGAACGATTCCCGTGGTAGTTGTGGCTGTGCGCGCGTAAGTCAGGTCCGTCGTGATCCAGCAGGTCGACGGTGTAGAACGAATTCTCGTTGTCCGGCATGCCTATCCAGGTCACCTCAGAACCTGGGAACTGGTTCCTGGCCGCAGCCACGGCGTCCGCGACGGTGACATTCTGATCGCCAGAGCGTGCGGTGAATGTCTTTTCGGCGACCTGGCCCCCGGTCACCGAATACCAGAGGGTAGTGAGTCCGGGGATCTCGAATTGCAGTCCGGTCAGCCCCCACACCAGGAGCGGTACCGTAGCGATGATGCCGATGATGGCGTGTAGGTCGAAATCGCGAGCGAATCGCCCGGCTCTCCAGCGGACACGCAAAGCATTGCGCAGCTTGCGGATTGCCTTCCACCAGATGAACGGCGCAGGAATCACCAGCAGCAGGAGGACGACCGCTGCGACCGCCAGTAGTGCTGCGCCCCAGGACAACCCAGCGAAGGCGCTCGTCTGCGCCAGCGGGCAAGGCTGGGCGAGGAATGGCAGATAGCCGCTGTAGTCCTCGCAGGTGAAACTGCAATCGTGCAGATTGACCAGAAACCCCAGCACGCCCGTACCGAGGTCCATTCGCCCGTTGACCAGGCCGGTCCCCGCGTCGACGAAGAACGTGTCGTGGGAGTCGGTCGAGGCGCTCAGCAGATACACCCCGTCCTTCAGAGAAGCCTTTGCAGGCTGGATGTCGGGGTAGCGCGATTGGACCACGGCCATCGCCTGTGTGAAGCCGACAGGCTTATCGGCGACGGTGGTGTGGAACATCTCGGGGTGCAGCACACGGATCAGCTCCGGCTGATACACGAGCAGGGCACCGCTGGTGCTCACTACCACAACAAGGAGCCCGCAGGCCAGGCCGACCCAGCGGTGACCGAGGACCAAGGCGCGCCGGACCTTTAAAGACACACGACGGCGCCGGGATGTGGCCACCTTCTCCTCCATAACGCGCGCCGACCGCTGCCCGTCGAGTAAGGCTAGTGTCGGCGACCGCGCAATGGGCGCCTACGTATCGGGTGGGGTACTACGCAGTAGGTCTGCGCAGGATGGTGATGGACTCGTCGATCTTCTTGAACTTCGCGAAGGTCTCGGTCGGCACGCCGAACACAGCGGCGAGGACGTCAGGTGGGAGCTTGCTGATCGAGGCGCCAATTCCGATGTCATCCTTGCCTTCTGCGGTGCTCGCGTTGAACACGATCAGCAGCTTGAGGGCTTCGGTGCCCTTGTTCTCGAAGTAGTGCAGCGATCCCTGGGGCGCGAAGACCACATCGCCCACGTGGGCGTCGAAGGTTTCGCTGTGTCCCTCGGGGTCCAACAACGTCCACTTCGCGACGCCGCCGGTGATGATGTTGATCTCCCAGGCGCTGGGATGCCAGTGTGGCTCCCGGATTCCACCCGGCTGCAGGGTCACCATGACGATGCTGGCCTGCTGCCCGGTGAGGATGGGGAAGTTGCCCTCGTGCGCCTGGCGCAGCTCGCCACCGTCGAAGGTCTGCGGTGCCAGGGCGCCGAGGTGAAACATATGCGGTTGGGCGGTATTCAGTTCGGCGGGAATGCGGGGATCGCCGAAGCGTGCGGCGTCATCGGTCACGGTCTGATCCTTTATGTCGTCACGGGAGCGTGGGGAAGACAGTGCGCGGTCGGCTCCTGCACCGGCGACGGCTGCGACCCCCGCCACTCCGACACCGCCGAGCACGGTACGTCGATTGATCGGCTTCATAAGGCGACGGTAGGCCCGTCCAGACTAATTATGAAAGGCGATATAAACGTTTAGTTAAAACGGAAATCACGATTAATGAGAGGGCTGGGCCAGAATGGCTCCGCCCAGCCAGCGCGTGAGGAAGCGCCGCAATTCGTCGCGGGAGCGGGTGGCCTCATTGGGGGAGACGAAGAACGACAACATGATTCGTAACGCGAACTCCACGAGTCCGCGCTTGGCCTCATCGTCGTATCCGTACTGATCCCACTCGACGTCAAACCGGCCGAGCATGCGCAAACCGAACGCCCGCGCCTGATCCGAGGTCATATCGCTGGTGTGGGAGTGTGCGTAGGGCTCGGACATCATGATGGCCAAATGCGGTGTGCGAGTGACCTCTTCCAGGGTGTAGAGCACACCTTCGGTGAGTGCCTCGGCCGGATCGGTGATGCCGCGCACCACCTCCGTCAGCCGATCCAGGAAGCCGTCCACCGAGGCGATGGACGCGGCGTGCATAAGCGCATCGGCGGTGGGGAAATACCGGTAGACGGTTTGTCGGATAACGCCGAGCTCTGCCGCGACGTCGGCGAGGCTTACCGCCGCGCCGGTCTCGCCGATCAACTGCACTGCTGCGGCGACGATCCGCGCGGAAGCCTCCTCGTCACTGCTGGGCGGCTGCCCGTCCCATCCCCGCCTACGCGCCATCGTCGAGTCCTCTGGCCGCCAGCATCCATGCAGCATATCGGCCGTTGACAGCGCCCGGCCCATCCAGTAATCATACAGAACAACAAATAAATGTCTTATTGTATGTTCAAGTGAGGTGCCTGTCATGACGGAACTCATCGTGCGCAAGTTGCGGTTTGCGTTCGCCGACCACCACGTGCCGTTCCTGTGGAACGAGTCCAACCCCGCCTTTTCGAGCATGGCCAACGCTGTCTCCTTTCTGGCGATCGCGTTCGAGAAGATGATCGGGCAGATGATTCCCGAGGCCATTCCGTTGATTGCCGATCCCGCGATCGCTGAGGAGGCAGAGGCCTTCGTGCGGCAAGAGGGACAGCACTCCATGGGGCATCGTCAGCACGCGAAGGGCCTGATCAAGAGTTACCCGGGCCTCAAGGAAACCCTGGACGAGGTGATCGCCGCCTTCGACGACCTGACCGCCAATAAGCCATTGAAGTACCGGTTGGCCTACACCGCCGACCTCGAGGCGACCTTCACGCCGGTCTTCAAGCTGATGCTGGACCACGACGACAGCTTGTTCGCGCCCGGTGATGATCGCGTCGCTTCGTTGTTCTTATGGCACTTCGTCGAGGAGGTTGAGCATCGGAGTTCAGCCCTGATCATCTATGACGCGGTGGCCAACGATCCGTGGTACCGCATGCGGATGGCTCCCTCGATCTTCAGGCATGTGTGGTCCGTGCTGCGCATCGCGTGCGAAGGATTCAACAAACACGTTCCGCTAGAAGACCGCAAGGTGGATGCTCTGTCGATGTTCGGTATGCAAGCGCGTAAGAAGGCACTGCTGCACCGCCTTCCATTCGGAGACGCGCCGTACGACGGGCCCATTGAAAACGCGTTCAGGCACCTGCCGGTGCGCGAGGTAATGGTCGCCATGTCGGGTGCGGTGCGCAGTCAGATTCCGGGCCACAATCCAGCGCATGAGAAGCTGCCGGCATTGGCCGACGAATGGTTCGCGCGGTATGAGGCCGGTTACGAAGTCACCCAGTGGTACACGGCCGATCAGGCGACGCAGGTAGGAGTCTGATCGTGTCTGATCTGTGTGCGCCGACCTTCGCCGATCTGGCGGCGCGGCTGGGCTTCTCATGCGACACCGCAGGCGGGATCGCCGCCTTCCGCAGTCCGTTCTCACTGCAGAATTGGACGCTGCCGGTCCTGGAGCTGACCGTGATCGCAGGGGCGGTGCTGGCATTGGTGTACGCGATCATCCGGCTGCGCCGCCACAACGATCCGACGAACATCGTCGTGTGGTTCGGGGCGATCGCCTATCTGTTGATCATCGAACCGCCGCTGTATTTTCCCGGGCCGTTCGGCATCAGCGAGCATGTCGATACGATGTTCGCGCACAACGTCTTTACCGTAGATTTCCTGTGGGGTCGGCTACCCCTGTACATCATCGCGATCTACCCGATGATGGCCACGGTGGCCTTCGAGATCGTGCGGACATTGGGGGTCTTCCGCCGCCACGGGGTTCTGATCGGAGCAGCGTGCGTCGGCGTGATCCACCATGTGTTCTATGAGATCTTCGACCACCTCGGGCCGCAATTGCGTTGGTGGGAATGGAGTCTGGACAATCCACTGAACAAGCCGTTCTTCGACTCGGTGCCGATGGGCAGTGTGGTCGTCTTCGCCGCGCTGTGGCCGATGTCCCTGGCGTTCTGTGCGCAGCTATTTGTCGGCCGCCACGTGGACGAAGGAAAATCCTTCACCGGTGGTCAGATCATATGGCGCACTGTGGTTATCGGCGTGCTGGCCTCGATCGGTACCGCAGTCCTGCCGATGCCTGCCACCATCGCGGGTGCGATATCGGGCAGTACCGCTGTGGTCGGCGTCGTGTACGCCCTGGAGCTGATAGCCCTGGTGGCGGTGACGGTACCGGTGCTGATCAAACAGTGGCTCGATGTCCGGCGCACTGGTGTGGACGGTTACACCACGCGTCCGGCGATCCTGATATATGCCGGCGTCTACCTTGCGGTCATGGCAGTGCTGTGGGTGACCGCGCTGCCTGGCTACTTTGGGGCGGCGAATGGTGTGACCACTGCAGGCGATCCGATCGGCAGTCTCTGGTACGCCGTGATTTGTCTCGGCGTCGCAGCGGCGAGCACAATCGCCGCCTGGACTGTTGCCGCACCCGTCCGCCGAGGCGACGTGCTCAGCGGACGCGCACCCTAGCGATTGGCACGGGCGAATCCTAGAGCCAGTCGGGTCAATTCAGTGGCGCGCATTATCCAAAGTGGCTATCGCGTAACGCCGGCATTCGGATCCAGACTCAGTGGATGCGGATGGCATCGACGCGCCCGAACGTTTGTGGGTGGTCCGGAGCAAGGCCGTGACACGACCAAAGTTTCGCGGCGTGGAACCGGCGCTGGATGAACTGGAGTGGCAGGTCAAAGCGGTCTGTCGCGGAATGTCGACGGATATCTTCTACTACGCCGAAACTCAGCGTGGAGCGTTGCGGAAGCAATACGAGGTGCAGGCAAAACGGATCTGCAACGAGTGTCCGGTACGAGTGCCGTGCGCGGCCCATGCCATAAGAACCGATGAACCACACGGCGTTTGGGGCGCGATGACGACGCGCGAGCGCCGGGTGGCTATGACGCGGTCGTGGCGCAAGGCCGCCGCAGCGGATCAGGCTACATCTTGATCGACGGCAGCAGCCTCGTCAGATTCCAGAGCTGATTACGCCGGGCCGACAAGCTGGTGATCAGGAGCCCACCCAACGCGATGCAGAGCAGCGTGACCACCGCCTGCCACAGTCTGCCGTCAATACCGCCCAGGATCAGCTGACGCAACCCGTCGACGCCGTACGTCATCGGGTCGTATTTGTGCAGAACCTGGAAGGGTCTCGAGGTGGTCTCCACCGGATACATGCCACCGGCACTGACCAGCTGCAACATCAGTAGCGCCATGAGCAGTACGCGCCCTACGGCCGGACCCACCAGCGCGTTGATGGCCTGGGTCGCGGCGACGAATGCGAACGAGATCAGCACCATGAAGCCGAGCATCGCGACCGGGTGCGCGGCATGCATCCCGAGGGCGAATCGCACCACGCAGTACAGGATGATCGCCTGGAAGATCCCGATGGTGGCGGCGGGCAGATAGCTGGAGAGGGCCACCCGGATGGGGAGAACCTCTGCGGCGATTGCACGATTCTGCAAGGGGCGCAATATCATCCATAGCACCAAGGCCCCGAAGAACAATGCCAGTGTGACGAAGAACGGCGCCATTCCGGTACCGAAGTTGGGCGCGGCGTTCTCGTGCGAGGTCTCCAGATGCACCGGGACGCCGATGGTGTCGGCGATGGCGTCCTTCTGTTGAGCACTCCAGTTGGGCACTTGCTTGGCCCCGTCGGAGAGCTTGGTCGCCAGTTCCGCCGAGCCGGAGCGCAGCTGCGAGGTACCGGACTTCAGTTGTTGTGCGCCGTCGTCCATGTGAGCGATACCGCTGGCCAATTGCGCGTTGCCGGCCGCCAGCTGCTGTGCGCCGTTCCGCATCTGGGTGAGCTTGTTGGTGAGTTCCTGTCCCTTGCCGCCAACTTGATCGAGTGCCGACTTCAGCGGACTGCCAGGCCCCCGCAACGTCTCGGTCATCGCGATCGACGCGTTCTCCGCGTCGGTCAGCTGCTGGCGAACCTGGGGTGTGAACTGATGTTCGCGTAGCTGATCCTGGATTCCGCGCAGCGTGTTCGCCGCCGGATCTTGGCGTCCCGCCAGCTGATCGATCACAGCGGTCAGCGCGTTGGCGGCGTTGTCCTGGGCCTTGGCGATGCCGTCGATCTGATCGTTGGCTTGCCGGAGCGCGTCAGTGCCCTGCTGAAGTTTGTCGGTGCTGCCGCCGATGTTGGCGACCGCCTTGCTGACGGTTAGCAGAGGGTCGGTGGCCTGGTTGATGCCATCGGAGAGCTGCTTGGCGCCGGTGGCCAGTTGCGCAGATCCGGGCCGGGCGGTGTGCAGTCCGTTGGCGAGCTGCCCCGCACCGTCGTCGACCTTAGCCGCGCCGTCTGCGAGTTCCTGAGCGCCATCAGCGGCCTGCTGGATGCCCGCACCGGAGGAAACCACCACGGACAGAACCTGATTGACGGCTTGACCGGAGATACGGGTCGAGACCGCATTGAGCACCTGATCGATGGCGGTGCGGCCGATGCTCGAGGAGATGTAGTTATTGGCGTCGTTGTAGACGGCGACCAGATTGGCCTGCTTCGGCTGACCGGTGAGCGGCGAGGCGATGGCCTCACTGAAATCCGGGGGTAGCTCCAGCATGAAGTAGTACGTGCCGTGGTCAACCCCGCTGCGCGCCTCATCGAGACTGAGAACATGCCAGTCCATGCTGCCGTCGGCGGTGAGGCTCTTGGAGATTTCCTCGCCGATGTTCACGTGCTGGCCGGAGACGGTGGCGCCCTTGTCGGCGTTGACGAGTGCCACGGGCATCTTGTTGACGTGGCCGAAGGGGTCCCAGTACGCCCACAGATACAGCGCGCCGTACACCAGCGGCAGCAGCATGAGGACGACGATCGCGGCGCGGGTCATTCGGCTGCGGCCGAAACGCTTTATTTCTGAACCGTATGCGAGTCCAGCGAGCATGGTTAGTCCCTCCCGGTGAGGATGCGGTGATCGTGCAAGTCGTGGACGGGTGCATCGTTGCCCAGGGGGTTGGTCACCCCGACAACGACGGTGCGGTTCTCGGCGATCAAACCGAGCCGCTCGACGGCCGTGGCGCGGCGCGAGTTGTCACGGACCTGCTCCAGGTCACCGACAACCAGAATGGGCCGGTCCGAGAGCAGCGCCAGCGTGATGCGTAAGAGGAACAGGTCGAGATCGGACAGTTCGACGATGAACGTGCTCGCGGATGGCGGCGGGAGTTCACCGAACACCTCGGCCAATGTGTCGCGGCCGGTATCGACGGGGACCCGCGAGAACCACGGTGCCAGCCAGCGGACCTGCTCGGCGAGAACGGTCTGGACCGTCACAGTCTCTTCCAGCTCGTCGATATCAGCGAAGGCGGCGATGGCGCAGTGCCGGCGGATCGCACGCGGATCGCTGTCGCCCATCACGGTGACGGTGCCGTGGCTGGGCTTGAGCCGTCCGGCCAGCGCCAGCAGCAGCGTGTGCTGCCCGGGTCCGCCGGGCATCTGGATGGCGTGAAACCCCGAGGTGAGTTCCAGGTCGATGCCGGAGAAAAGCGGTCCGTGTTCGCCGTCCACCCCCAGCCCGGTCGCAGTGATCAGCGCCGGAGCAGTCTCCTGGCGAGCGTCGTCTCCGGGCTCCTCGGGTATGGCGGTATCCGGTTCGTCCGGTGTGGTGTCCGGTTCGTCCTGTGCGTTCACGGGCGGCTCGTTTCAGATCGCAGACTGGCACGTCCATTCGATCAAACGTCGTCGTGAGTGACGCCCACGGGTTCCCCCCGGGGCGCAAACCTCAGTCGGTTCCGGGGAGGTAGGGGTCCCCGTCGAAGCGTTCGCGAGTGACGAACTCGTCGACGGTATTGCGTCGTAGCTTCCTCAACTGCTTTGCGGGCTTGCCGATGGGTAGGACGGCGGCCACCGCATATGTATTGGGAATGCCCAGCAGCTCACGTACTTTCGGCTCCTGCGCCACGGCCATGGTGGTCAGGGTGCCACCGAAGCCCTCCGCTCGGGCAGCCAGCAGGATGTTCCACACCAGCGGATAGATCGACGCTCCGCTGATGACGCCGATGCGATCCAGCCCCTGATCCGTTGCCGCGACCAGTCTCAGGTCCACGCACACGACCAGCACCACCGACGCGGTGCGCAGTGGTGCGAAAACAGACTCGGGAACCGTGGTCGCGGCGATGGTTTCCGGGGCAACGTGGGTGGGGCCGACCGGATTCCACGGTGACTCACCGGCCGCGATTTGTGCGAAGTAGCGGCGCGCACCCGGCGCCGTCGCCTCGATCAGACCCGCACGCGTAGAGGGTTCCCTGATCACGATGATGTGACCGGCCTGCCGATTGCCTCCGCTGGGCGCGAATCGGGCGTTATCGAGAATGCGGTCTAACACGTTGTCAGGCAGCGGTTCCCCGGTGAACTCACGTGCCGCGAACGTGGTGCGCATGACGTCGTAGAGCTCCATGGAGTCACTCTAGTCAGCTCCCGGGGCGAGCCAACCGTCGCTTGATCTCGTTCTGGAAAGACACCAGGACGCTGCGTACCGCTGACTCGGTGACGGTGACCGGTGTGAGTACCGACTCGGCGAGCCCGACGATCCGCTCGATGCGCGTCATGACGTTCTCCATTCGCTCGACGACGATCATCATGCGGGGCGTGAGCTCGCCGATGACGCCAAGCGTGTCGTTCATGTCGATGAGAACAGCGGACATGTCGGTCAGCACGGTGTCGAGTTGCTCGACGGTGACATCCGCGTTGAGCGCGGCGCGGGCCAGCTTCTGAATCCGCTCGCGTCCAGTACGGGAGGCAGCCGGGCTGCCCTTCTCGGGGGTGTCGTCGAGCACCACGCGGCAAGTATTACAGCTTGGTCCGCTTAGTCGTGGTGATGTTCCAGCAGATCCGCCTGATTGATCTTGAACGGCGGCATGAGCAGCCATCTGAGGGTCTGTTGACGTGCGCGGGCGATGAGTTCACCCGAATGCGAGAAGTCGATCGGTGAGATACGGACCGGACAGAGTGGCGGCACCACCCGCAGCGCGACGGTCCGCTCGAAGCGGGCGACGTCTACGGCCAGGCGTTGGTTGATGGCCAGTGTGGTGGCGTGCAGCGCCATGGCCAGCGCCCCTTTCGGAGCTTCGCGAAGAGCGCAGGCGTATCCGGTGGGCAGCACCCAGATCTCGTCAGCACCCAACGAAACGGCATGGGAGAGTGGGGTGTTGTTCACCACGCCACCATCGATGAAGACCCGTCCATCGATGGTTACCGGTGGCAGCACGGCTGGCACCGCGGCGCTGGCAGCGATCGCATCGATCGGATCGCCGCTAGACAGCAGAACGTCCTTGCCGGTGAGCACGTCGGTCGCCACGACGTGCAGCGGAATGGGAGCGTCTTCAAGCTTGCGAAACTCCAAGTGTTCCTTCAAGAGACGACGCAGACCCGAATCAGAAACCAGGCTGCGCCGACGACCGACGAAGCCGAGGAACCCGGTGTACAGATTGGTGGGGAAGACGTCGCTACGGGAGAGCGACCGCCAGAGGTCAGCGAGCGCGTTCATGCCGTCCATGTCGGATCGTGCGGCCAGCCAACCGCCGTTCAGCGCACCTACCGACGTTCCGACGATCAGGTCGGGGACGATGCCCGCCTCGGTCAAGGCCAGCAGCATGCCGACTTGGATCGACCCGAGGCTGGCGCCACCGGACAACACAAACGCCGTTGTCATAGCGCAACACTAGCGATCTGCCGGAGCACGAGGCCGCCACCTAACCATTCTGGACAGGTGTCTGGTTTTCGGTAATAGTGGATGAAGTCCGATCGGTACACGGCCCCGGCTACAGGCAGTTCAGTACCTGGACACTTGTCTATGTGGAGGGTGATGTGACAAGCGATCGTGTTCTGGTGACCGGAGCGTTCGGCCTGGTGGGGGCCGCTGTGGTGGATGCCCTCGCGGCGCGGGGTTGTGCGGTCGTCGCGACGGACCTGCACACCCCGGCGAACCTTCAGAGTGCCCAGCGTGTTCCGGCCGGGGTCGAGGTGCGGTGGGCGGACCTCACGTCCGCCGCCGAGGTCGCCTCGCTGGTCGAGTCCACAGCGCCCGGCGCGATTGTGCACCTGGCGGCGCTGATCCCACCGTTCTGCTACACGAATCGGAGGGTGGCACAGGCGGTCAACGTCGACGCGACGAGTTTCCTGCTGTCGGCGGCCGCGAACCTGGCGTCACCGCCGCGGTTCGTCCTGGCCTCCAGCGTTGCCGTGTATGGGGCCCGGAATCCCCATCGTGACAAGGGATTACTCACAGCGGACACACCGGTCAACCCCAGTGACCTCTACGGCGCCCATAAGGTCGCGGCGGAGAATCTGGTGCGGTCTTCGGGCCTGGACTGGGTGGTTCTCCGTCTTGGCGGGGTACTGACGGCGGCTCCTCGCTGGAGTATCGACCCCAATCTGCTGCGATTCGAGGCGGTGCTTCCCACGGACGGCCGGATCCAGACCGTCGATGTGCGCGACATCGCGCACGCCTTTTGTGCCGCGATATCGACGAGCCACGTGCGCGAGGTCTTCCTGATCGGTGGCGACAGTTCTCATCGCACCACCCAGTCGGCCGTGGCGTCGGAAACGGCCGCCGCCATGGGGCTCGCCGGCGGCATTCCGGCCGGACGTCTGGGCGATCCCGACGAGGATCGCAGCTGGTTCGTCACCGATTGGATGGACACGGAGCGTTCCCAGCAGGTTCTGGGCTTCCAGCGACACTCACTACCTGCGATGCACGCCGAGACCAGTGCCGCGGTGGGGTGGAGGCGTGGGCCGATACGGCTGGCAGCGCCCATCGTGCGTGCCGTACTCAAAACCCAGTCGCCGTACCGCGGGATGGGCGGACAATTCGCCGATCCGTGGCGCGCGATCGAACGGTGCTGGGGTGATCCGCGATACTGAGATGATGCGAAAGGTCGATGGATGAGCGGAATTGAACGGGTCGTCACTCGCGGAACCTTCGAGCTCGACGGCGGAAGCTGGGAAGTCGACAACAACATCTGGATCGTCGGTGACGGCGATGATGTGGTGGTCTTCGACGCCGCTCATTCGGCGGAACGGATCATCGACGCGGTCGCCGGACGCAACGTTGTCGCGGTGGTGTGCACCCACGGCCACAACGACCACATCACCGTCGCCCCGGAGCTGAGCCACGCCCTTGACGCCCCGGTGCTGCTGCATCCGGCCGATGACATGTTATGGCGAATGACGCACCCGGACAAAGAGTTCCGTGACATCGAAGACGATATGGTAGTGCCGGTCGCCGGCCTGGAACTGCACGCTCTGCACACACCGGGCCATTCCCCGGGCTCGGTGTGCTGGTACGCGCCTGAACTGCGAGCGGTGTTCTCGGGAGACACCTTGTTCCAGGGCGGACCGGGTGCCACCGGGCGGTCGTTCTCCGATTTCCCGACAATTCTGCAGTCCATTTCGGGACGACTCGGCCCGCTTCCCGCGGACACAGTGGTTTACACCGGTCACGGCGATACGACCACCATGGGCGATGAGATCGTGCACTACGACGATTGGGTGGCGCGCGGCCACTAGCGCGCCGCGGTATGGAAGCGGTCCCGGTAGGACTTCGGTGAGACTCCCAACTCACTGACGAACACCCGCCGCAGCGTCTCGGCGCTCCCGAAGCCCGCGATTCGAGCCGCCTGCGCAACGGTGTTTCCCGCATCGAGGGCGCCACGGGCCGCATCGATTCGGACGAGTTCCACGTATCTGGCTGGCGTAGTGCCCAATTCGGTATGAAAGAGCCGTGTGAGCTGGCGGGTGCTCAGCGCCGCTCGTGCGGCCAGCTTCTGGACACTGTGATCGTCGGCGGGGTCGGCGGCGATCGCATCGGTTGCCGGACGCAGCGCCGAGCCCGCGGGTGGCGCCGACTCCACGAAGACCGAGAACTGAGACTGTCCGCCCGCGCGCTTGAGATAGACGACCAGCGACCGGGCCACCTCGCGCACAATGTCGGCTCCGTAGTCATCCTCGACGAGCGCCAGCGCCAAGTCGATCCCCGCAGACACCCCGGCCGAGGTGAAAACGTTTGCGTCCCTGACGAAGATCGCATCGGGCTCGACGGTGATGTTCGGGAATGCGCGTTGCAGCAGGCCAGTGTGGCGCCAATGTGTGGTGGCGCGACGATGGTCGAGCACGCCCGCCTGGGCCAGCAGGAAGGCACCTGTACAGATGGATGCGATGCGCCGGCAGCGTGCGGGTATGCGGGCCAGCGCGTCCACAAGTGCTGGGTCCAGCGGGCGCCCGATCAACACGTCGCCGCCCGCCACGAGCACGGTATCCGTGGACTCGATGGAGTCGATCGTCCCGGTCACCGAAAATGGCGAGCCGATGGATGTCGCCACGTCCTTGCCGTCCACCGAAGCCACCATCAACCGGTAGTTTGCACCGAATCGGTTGGCCTCGGCGAACACCTCGGCGGGCCCGGCCAGATCGAGCAGCTTCATACCGTCGAACACGACGATAGTGATGAGCCGTGCGTCGGACATGACCTCAGGATCGCAGATGCGCACCCGCCCACGTGTCCGGATCTGTGGGATCGACGACTGCTCTGCACCTCTCGCCGGCGAGCTATGTGGCCAGAGACTCGTAGCTGACCGAGTTCCACCAGACAAAGGACATGCCATGACCGAGATTGCCGGAGTCGAGATCCCCGACACGCCACTGGCGCGCGAGATCACGGAGTACATCCGCGACACCGAGGACGACCTGTTATTTCACCACTCTCGCCGGGTCTATCTGTTCGGTGCGTTGCAGGGTCAGCGTCTCGGCGTGAAACCCGATCTGGAGCTGCTGTACGCCGGTGCGATGTTCCATGACATCGGCCTCACCGAGGGTTTCCGGGACTCACAGCTGCGATTCGAGGTCGACGGTGCCAATGCCGCCCGCGACTTTCTGACCGAACGCGGAGTAAGCGCGGAGGACGCCCAGAATGTGTGGCTCGCGATCGCGCTGCACACCACGCCCGGGGTCACTGAGTTCCTCAGCCCGGAGGTGGCTTTGGTAACCGCTGGGGTGGAAACCGATGTGGTTGGCATTGAGCGGGATGCGTTGTCTGCCAAAGATTTGGACGCCGTGACGGCGGTGCACCCGCGGCCCGATTTCAAGAACAGGATTCTGAACGCCTTCTTCGAGGGCAATCGGCACCGGCCGCGCAGCACGTTCGGCAACATGAACGCCGACGTGCTCGCGTGTTTCGACCCGTCATTCGTGCGGGACGATCTGGTGGAGTTGATCCGGGCGAACAGCTGGCCGGAGTAGCCCACGGCGCCTAGAAGGGTGGCGGGTCGTGGGCGGCGAGTGCGGCCAGGGCCGCTTCGCGTCGTAATCGTTGTTGGAGGTTGAGGCTTCGTTCCGAATGGCGCCGACGGTCGCGTTCCTGTTTTCGGGTGCGCTGGCGGGTAAGGGTGGGGAAGATGAACCAGCTGGCGGGAGTGGTGACATAGGTGTGCCCCGTCGGCGCCTTCCACAGCACGGTGCCGTCGGGTTCTTGGATCTCGGTCCAGCCGCCGAAGGTCTTCAGCAGATGATGCTTGCGGCACAACGCCTTCAGATTGGCGCCGGTGGTGGGACCACCCGCCGCCCACGGCACGGTGTGGTCGGTATCCGTCCGGTCGGCTGCTGCCTCGCAGCCTGGGAATCGGCACAGCTGGTCGCGGGATCGCACGAACGCCACAAGCCCGCTGGAGGGACGGTATCCGGTGCTGTGGGAGTCAGTGAGCGCGCGAGTGCAGGCGCCGGCGGCCGCGGCGCGGGCCTGCTCGGCGACGAGCACCCCGAAGCCAGGGACATGGGCAGGTACATCGTCCTGACCGTTGAGGGTGGATTGATTGACGACCACGTTGACGACGACCGCGATATCGGGGACATTGCGTCCAGTGCAGTCGGGACGTCCGCAGGTGCAACGCATCTGATCAAGACCGCGTGTCAACGCGCCGACCGCGTCGGCACGGCGCTGGGCCTTGGTGCGTGGATCTGCCGGGCACACGGTGTTGGCCAAGAAATCGAGACGCTTGTCCAGGGCCACGGCGTGCGTGGCCTGCAGGGTGCCCCAGATTTCGGCGACCGGCTCGCCGTTACCTAGCGGGCGGATTTCTATATGGCGGCCCTCGCTCGCGGATCTGTTGCGCCGCACGGCGTCCTGATCGAAGCGAAGCACCAACGCATCGAGTGCAGCGGTGATGCGCTTGTGGGACCAGCGTGCCCAGCGCGGCAGGGCCTCGACGATGGCCGTGTCCACCTGCGTCACCACCGCGTCGTTCTCGACGAGTTCGGTGCGGTTGACGATGAGCGCGACAGTCCGAAAGTCAAGGTCGCCGGCGGCGAAGCGTTCAGCGACTGCTCGGAGACGGTGCCGCAGAACCTGGGCGTAACGCATCTGGCTGGACGCCAAGGCCTGGGTAATGCCCTGAGCCGCCGCAATTTCGGCGGCAACCCTGTCCCAACGATCTAATGGGTGACGATCACGCTCGTCTGGCTTGTCGAGGTCAGCGTGCCGGTCGACAAGCACGCCGATCGCGCCCAGTCGCCGGGCGCACGCCTGCGCCTCGGCGCGCTGTGCCGACGTGATCACATCGATCAGATCTGCGTCGGGCAATGAATCGAACACGTGTTTGAGTCTAGTGGAATCCGCTGTGCCGCACTGTGCACTGGACCGTTGTTGTGGATAAAACAAGGATTGTGGATAACCCAGGAGGGCCTCTAGTGCGACCGTGGGTCCGTCAGGATCTCAACCAGGGCAGGCCCAGGATGGCCGAGCGCCTCGGTGATCGCCGAATTCAGCTCGGCCGCATCGCTAACGCGCCTGCCATACGCTCCACAGTCGCGAGCGAACTCCGCGAAAGACGGATTGTGCAGCGAGGTTTGCCACACGGCGTATTCGGAGCTGCGTTGTTCCTCGCTGATCTTGGCCAGCTCGCCGTTGTTGAGCAGGATATGGGTGATGTTCATGTCGTACTTCACGGCAGTGGTGAAGTCGGCGAGGTATTGGCCGAAGCCGCCGTCACCGGTCACCGCGACGATGGGCCGATCCGGGGCCGCTGCCCAGGCGCCCATGGCGGCGGGAAAACCGAAGCCGATAGAGCCGAGGTATCCCGACATGAGCACCGCCTGTGCGGTGGGCTCGAAGTAGCGGCCGAACGAGTACGCGTGATTGCCCACATCGACTGTCAGTACCGCATTTTCGGGCACCAAACCGTTGAGCGCATGGAAGACGGCGGCAGCAGGTACCCGTCCATGGGCGGGGGCGGCGGCCCGGCGAACCTTTTCCGTGCGCCATACCGACCAGCGTTGCGCCAGCTCGGGGCGTTGGTCGACTAGCGACGGGTTTGTCCGGAGCCCATCGGACAGGGCCGCGGCCGTCACACCAACGTCACCGAGCACGGGTGCCGTGACCGGCCGAAAGCGGCCGAGCGCCAGTGGGTCGGTGTCGACCTGAATGGTCGGCTTGTAGGGCGAGATACCAGTGTGATTCGAGAACGATGCGCCGAATACCAAGAGCAGATCGGTCTTGTTCATCATCCAGGACGCAACCGGCGTACCCGAGCGGCCGAGCACCCCGCCGGCGAGCGGATGACGGTCGGAGACCTGCCCCTTGGCCTTGAAGGTGGTGAGGATCGGGGCGCTCAGCCGCTCGGCCAGCGCGGTGATGGCTGCCATATCGAATTTCGCACCGGCGCCAACCACGATCACTGGGCGCGTGGCCGATTCGATGAGGCGCAGCGCCGCGTCGAGCGCCGCCGTCGGTGGGCCCACCCGCAGATCCGGCATGCGGCCCTGCGGCCCGGCAGCCGGTTTGTCGGGCGCGGGGAGCACCTGAACCTCGTCGGGGAGCACGAGATGGCCGACACCGCGCTCCAAGATGGCGTGCTTGAGCGCCATGGTCATCAGCTCGGCGTGGTCGGAGCCCGCCCGCACCATTGCCGAATATACGGATACGTCGGCGAAGGCCGCCAGCAGATCGATGTCCTGGAAGGCGCCCTTACCGGCCACCGATGAATCCACGTTGCCCGAGATGGCGAGCACTGGTGCGCGATCGGCCTTCGCGTCGTACAGCCCCGTCAACAGATTCGTCGAACCTGGGCCGGCGATACCGAAACACGCGGCGGGGCGTCCGGTCAGCTTCCCGTAAGCCGAGGCGGCGAAGGCTGCCGCGCCCTCGTGCCTGATGCCGAAGTACCGCAATTTGCCGTCGCCTTCGGCCCGGTGCATCGCCTCGGCGACACCGAGATTCGAGTGTCCGACCATGCCGAAGACCGTGTCCACACCCCAGTTGGTCATGGTCTCAATCAGCACGTCGCTGACCGTGCGGACATGAGGAGCCGGCGGCGGAGTGCCCACGTACACGCCGTCCTCGCGCACGTCCACGGGATAGGCCAGCACATCGAAGTCCGGTCCACCGGCTGCCTCGCCGGTGAACGGGTCGAAGTCGAATCCATGCCAGGGACAACGAATCTTGTCGTTCTCCAAGGTGCCCTGGCCCAGCGGACCGCCCTGGTGGGGGCAGCGGTTGTCGATGGCACCGAAACGGCCGTGCAGTTTGGTCAAGGCCACGGACTTCAGGCCCACCGGGCAGACCGTCACCTCGCCCTCAACCAACGCATCCTGATCAGCCGCCTTGTGCCAGAACAGTTCCTGTTTGCTCACAGTGGTATCGCTCCTGCGTAGGGGACTGCGCTGAGGTATGCGAAGTCGCGGTCGAATGTGACGAGATCGTCGAGCTCCAGGTCGGCGAGACGGCGATGATCGCACGCCCTGGCCAGTATCGTCATCAGCTCGACGGTGGACTGCAGGAATCGCCGCAATCGCACGGCGGCAAGGTCGATGGGCAGACGATCACGCAGCGCTGGATTCTGGGTGGCGATGCCGACAGGGCAGGTGTTGGTGTTGCAGGCGCGCATGCCGACACAGCCGATGGCTTGCAGTGCGGCGTTGGACAAGCCGATGGCGTCGGCGCCCAGCGCCAGCGCCTTGACCATGTCGGCCGGGGTGCGGATGCCGCCGGTCACCGCCAATGTCACCTCCCGCGCACCGGAGCGATCGAGATGTCTACGCGCGCGGGCCAGAGCCGGAATGGTCGGTACCGAGATGTTGTCGCGGAAGAGAATTGGTGCAGCGCCGGTACCACCTCCGCGACCGTCGAGAATGATGTAGTCGACGCCGATGGTGAGCGCCGCGTCGATATCGTGTTCGATGTGCTGTGCGCTCATCTTGTAGCCGACCGGGATTCCCCCCGATAACTCACGCACCTCGTTCGCGAAGTCGCGGAACTGGTCCAGGGATGTCCAATCGGGGAAGCGAGCCGGTGAGATCGCGGGAGTGCCCGGTGCGAGACCACGGACCTCGGCGATCTTCCCGACGACCTTGTTACCGGGCAGATGCCCGCCGGTGCCGGTCTTGGCACCCTGGCCGCCCTTGAAATGAAAGGCCTGCACCTTCTTGACGTGCTCGAAGCTCCATCCGAATCTGGCCGAGGCCAGCTCGTAGAAGTATCGCGAATTGTGTTGCTGTTCTTCGGGGAGCATGCCTCCTTCACCCGAGCAGATGCCCGTTCCGGCGAGATCGGCGCCTGCGGCCAGCGCGATCTTGGCCTCTTGCGAGAGAGCCCCGAAGCTCATATCACTGACAAACAGGGGGATGTCGAGGGTCAGTGGGCGCCGTGCGCCCGGACCGATCACAGTTCGGGTGTCGACGAGTTCGTCGTCCAGCAGGGGCAGACGAGCCAGCTGGCCGGTCACCAGCTGAATCGAATCCCACGAGGGCAGCTTGTCTCGCGGTACCCCCATCGCCGCCATCGCCCCGTGATGCCCGACCCTGTCGAGCCCGTGCGCGGCGAGCTCGTGGATCTGGGTGACGAAGGGTTCCTCCGCGGTATCAGAGGGTTTGATCCACGCGCCCTGATAGCCGTCGTCCTCGTACGACACCGGATGTACCTTCGCGAATGCCGACACAGCCGATTCATCGACGTACACAGTGCCGTTGGAGACCCAGGCGGGAAATTTCGTCAGTGCGACCGAAGGATTGACCGGTGAGATACCGCTGTCCACCTCGTAACGCCAGCCGTGGACCCCGCAGACCAGGAGGTCACCTTCGAGGTGGCCGTCGGCCATCAGGGCACCGCGGTGTGCGCAGCGCCCGTACAGCGCCGAAACATCCTCGTCCTGACGGATCAGAACGATGTCGACGCCGCTCACTCGGGTGGCGTAGGGCGCCCCCTCGGGGAGTGCCGACAACTCTGCCACCTGCAGTGCCGCCGTGGGCAGGGTAGTCATGAGTGAACTATGCGTCACCAGCGACATACGCGCATCAGTCACATGACTGGCGCGGCACGCGGGTCCAGCTACGTGATCAGGTCGCGCAGCTCGTGCCGTCGGCTGATCCCAAGCTTGGGGTAAACGTGATACAGGTGAGAAGCGATGGTACGAGGCGAGAGATTGAGCTGATCGCCGATCTGGCGGTTGGTCATGCCGGACGCAGCGAGCCTGACAATCTGCTGCTCTTGCGCGGTCAGCGATCCGAAGCCCGCCGTGGTCCGGGCAGATTTCGAGACGACGCCCGCGGCGCGCAGTTCAGCACGGGCGAGTGCCGCCAGTGCCTCGGCGCCATGGCGCTCGAAAACGGTCAGAGCTGTCGTTAGGAGTGGACGTGCCTCAGCGGGACGGCGCGCCCGGCGCAGCCACTCTCCGTAGTGCAGCCGGGCGCGAGCGCCTTCGATCGGCCACTGATCTCCGGTGGAATCGTCTACCGCGAGCCGAAAGTAGTTCTCCGCATTTGCGGTCGAGGACACCAGCGCCATAGCCTGATGATGTAGGAGCCGGATCCGCGTGGGTGACTCGGAGCCTAGTTGCGCTCCGATGGCGTCGATCAACGGCCGAACTTCCTCGGTACGGCCGCTGCGCGCCGCCGCCCAGGCCAATTCGGCCACCCCGCGGTGCGATACGACGAAGTGCATGGGCGTCCCGTCGGAATGAAACTGTGCGCGCAAATGCTGATACGCGCCGTCGAAGTCGTTGTGGAGGGTCGCCGTCCACCCCCGTACGCGCGCCAGCGCCGCGCGAGTCGCTCCTGACTTCGTGCCCAACGAGGACATGTCGATATCTCGCAACGTCGCTGTCGCTGCAGTGACGTCACCTCGATACGCGAGTAGCTGCGCACGACACACAGCTGTCTCGCTGCGCAGCAGTGCAAGATCGTGGAGCTCATACAGGTCCGCGGTAGAGGCAAGGAGTTCGTCGAGTTGACTCCAGCGGCCTGTGTCCAGGAGTGCCCAGGCGAGGGGGGCTAGCGCATAGGTGAAGCCGCGCATGCCTCCACTGCCTTTGAGTGATTCCACCGCCTCTGAGAGATGGCGAACGGCGAGGTCGGAGTCGTCGGTGGCGGCAGCCATCAGGCCCACGACGAGATGCCGAAAGGGCTCCAGGATCGGCGCCTGCGGCGTGAGCCAGCATCGGTCGAAGTATGTCGGCCTGAGGTGTCCGGCAGAGGCGGTGTCGGCGTACATACCGATGTAGGTGCGCTGCAGGGTGGTAGCACCCTCCGGGAACGTGAAGAATTCGGCTTCCGTCTCCTCCTGCTCGGTGTCGTCGAAGGGCAGGCGGGGAAGCCACTTCTGGAGCGCTTCGCGGTGCGCGATATCCCCGGAGTAGTACGAGGCCGAGGCGCCTAGATGAGCCAGCGTGAGGGCCAGTCGACCCTCCGGAGGTGTTGCTCCCTCCATGCAGCGGCGAACCAATTCGAAGGCCTCGGTCGCCTGTGCTGACTGCAGCCGGATGGAACCGCGGGTGAGGGAGGCGTAACCGAGGATATCGGGTTGATTGGTTAACTGAGACGCCTTGTCGCAGAGGACTAGTGCCCAAGCGGTATCGCCGCCGAAGTTCGCGGCGGCCGCTGCCCGGGCGTACCGGCGCGCACCGTCGTCAGCTAGTGGACTCAACTCTGCGGCACGCTGCAGCGCACGTGTGACCTCCAGGTAGCCTCCACGCTCCTGGGCCAGCTGCGCAGACTGCTCCAGTGCGGATGCGATGGCCTCATCTGGCCCGCCCGCTGCTGCAGCCAGATGCCAGGCACGGCAAGCATTGTCGAGTAACCGGGATCGGCCGAAGGCGAGATGAGCATCGCGTTGTTCGGTCAGGGTTGAGTCGGTATAGGCGAGAGTCCGAAGCAGCGGATGGCAGAACTTGATCAACCTATCCGGGGTGATACTCACCAGCCCTGCTTTTTCGGCATCGTTCCAGACGGATACGTCGGAACCGTAGCCGGCGACGTCGGTGACGATGTCAACGGTTTCGTATCGCGAACCAGAGGCACTGTATAACAACAGTTTTCGGGTGATCGCGTCGAGCGCCGCCAGCTCTATGGAGAAGATGGAATGCGCACCGCGGTATCCGGCCATGTTGTTTCCGCGGAACACCGTGGCGCCGGAAAGACCGTAGAAGCGTGCCCCCTCAATCAGCGCCAGCGGATTTCCGTCCGCCCATCGGATGATCTCACCGCGAACGCCACGCTCGGGGGTCGGCGCCAGTGTGTCGAGGAGGTCACTCGCCTCACGATCGCTCAGAGCCGGCACGTCGATGACGGAGATGACGGAGTCGAGGCCCGGGAGACCATCGCGGTGTCGAGCAGTCATGATGACCGACACCGGAGTGTGGATGAGCCTGCGGGACAAGGAGGTCAGCACTTCACGTGAATCGCGGTCGAGAAGGTCGACATCATCGAGCGCGAGGAGGAGCGGGCGGTCACGGGCGACGGATTTCAGTAGCGCAACGAGCGCATGCCGGATGACGGCAGGACCGCGCGGTGAGGGTGTGCTATTGATCCCCAGAATGTCGTTGAGGGTGTCCCGCAGCAGCCTGGGCAGCGCGTTGACGTGCTCGTTCAAAGGGCAGATGAGCTCGGCCAGGGACGTAAAGGCATGCAGTAGATCGGGCTGGCTCCCGGCGGCGAACAGCACCTGGACTCCGGCGCTCACGGCAGCCGTGGTGGCATCCCTGAGCAGTGCTGACTTCCCAATCCCGGCCTCTCCGAGCAGGAGCAATACGTTGGGCGGGTTGTCCGTCGTGGTCGCGACGCGTCTGACCACGTCGCGTAGGTTGTCGCGACCGACGAACGAAGGAGGGAAAGGAGGAGCGGTCATGGCGTTTGCGATGGTAGCGCCAGGACCGCCGGGCAGCGGTGGTTGAGACTTACCGGCGGCGCAGGCGCGCGCCGAGGTTCGTCTTGGCCAGGTCGATGAGCTCGTCGCCGCGCCCCGACAGCAGCGTCCTCGTCGCCCACAAGGAGAAGCCTGCCACCTGTGCGGCGGTGATGGTCGGTGGGATCGAGAGCTCCTGGCGGGCGGTGACTACCTCGACGAGGGCCGGGCCGTCGTGACTGAAGGCCTCCGACAGCGCCGCATCGAGCTGATCGGGGCGTTCCACGCGGACGCCGTGAATCCCGAGTGCCCTTGCGACGTCGGCAAAGACCGGGTTGTCCAGGGCGGTCCCGTAGTTGACGATCCCGGCGGCCTTCATTTCCAGCTCCACGAAGCTGAGCGGGCCATTGTTGAACACCACCATCTTGATGGGCAGCTGCGACTGGGTGAGCGTGATGAGATCTCCCAGCATCATCGCCAGCCCGCCGTCACCGGAGAGGGTGACGATCTGGCGGCCTCGGTGTGATGCCTGAGCCCCGATTCCCTGGGGAACGGCGTTGGCCATGCTGCCGTGGTTGAACGAACCGAGCAGGCGCCGTCGGCCATTCATGGACAGGTAGCGCGCGGCCCAGATGACGGGTGTGCCAACATCGGCGATGAAGACCGCGTCCTCGTCTGCCAGCTCGTCGATTCTGCGTGCGACAAGTTCCGGTCGCACGGGCATCTGATTGCGATCGTCCGCGGCCAACCGGTCGAGCTGAGCACGCGTGCGCGTGTAGTTTTCTCTCGCGCGCTCTAGGTGCTTGCCATCGGAATGCGGAAGGAGTGTCGAATTTAGCTGTTGCAAAGTGTCTTTCACCGACCCGACGAGTGGGACATCCACCCGGACACGACGGCCGATATGTTCACCGCGGATATCGACCTGAACGACGGTGGCCTTCGGCGGATAGAACTGTCGATACGGGAAATCCGTCCCGAGCATCAGCAGAACCTTGGTGTCCTCGAGTGCGTCGTACCCGGAACGAAATCCCAACAGGCCCGTCATACCGACGTCGAACGGGTTGTCGTACTCGACGAATTCCTTGCCGCGCAACGTGTGCACGATCGGTGCCTGGAGAATACGAGCAGCTTCCAGCAGCTCGGCATGCGCGCCCTCACAGCCGGCCCCGGCGAGGATGGTGACCGCGTTGGATCCGTTCAGCACGCGTACGGCTCGCTCTAGGGACACTGGGTCTGGCAGGCGGGTCCCGATGCCCGCGACGATCGGCCCGGAGGGCGGCGCCACATCTGTCTTGGCGCTGAGGATGTCTCCTGGGATTGTCAGGACGGCCACCCCTCTCTGGTCCAGCGCCGCGCGGATG
Source organism: Mycobacterium sp. D16Q14 (assembly GCA_002013415.1). Lineage (GTDB taxonomy): Bacteria > Actinomycetota > Actinomycetes > Mycobacteriales > Mycobacteriaceae > Mycobacterium. Next base: position 62,017 of record MAEX01000020.1, on the reverse strand, counting down.
GCGGTGTCCAAGACGTACGGCAGCTGTTCGACGCTGCTCACCAGCTCGCTGTACACGCTGCATTCGGCGAACAGATTCTGCGGATGGGTTTCCTGGAAGTAGCCGCTGCCGATTTCGGCGCTGGGGATGTGCGAGGCGATCGCGAGGACGGGGACTCGACTGCGGTGGGCATCAAAGAGACCGTTGATGAGATGCAGATTGCCCGGGCCGCAGCTGGCAGCACACACCGCGAGGGTGCCCGTCAGCGCCGCCTCCGCCCCCGCGGCGAATGCCGCCGCCTCCTCGTGGCGCACATGGACCCACTCCACGGTGCCGTCGCGGCGCAGAGCCTCGGTAAAGCCATTCAACGAGTCGCCGGGCAGGCCGTAAATGCGTTGAACACCGGCGGCTTTCACGGTATCGACGATGAGTTGCGAGACGGTACGGGCCATGCTGCCCTCCAAGGGGGATGTCGGCGGCTAGTTGGTGTTCGCGTATGCGTCGAGAGCCTCAGCGGCGCAACGGCGCCCGACCTCGATTACTTCGGTGGCACGATGGAAGTCGAGACTGCGACTGACACTTCGGGGTACCTCGATGAGGACATCCGGTGGGTGCGCCGCGAGTTGCATGCGGGCAAGGGCCGACTGCATGACCTCGATGGTCCGGTTCATCACTTCGAAGCTTGTCAGCTTGGCGGCGGGATCTGGTTGGCCCGCTGCTTCGGTGCCGTCGGTCTCGAACAGCGCCGAAGTGCTGCGCAGCAGCCGGTTCAACCACTCTGTGGTCACGCGCGGCTCACGAGGCTCGGGGTCAAGGGGCGGCGCCGGAGTGCGCGACTCCTCGCCTCCGCTGAGGCTTACCGCTACCCGCAGCTCGGCGTGCACCCCGGCCAGCGGTGCAACTGCCATCAGGTCGAGGACACCGCCGTCTGCCAGCACGCGGCCGTCGAGTACATGCGGAGAAATCATCCCGGGGATCGCGATAGATGCGCGGATAGCGGAGGCCAATGATCCGCGCTGTAGCCACACCGACTTGCCGGCTATCAAGTCGGTCGCGACCGCGGTGAACGGGATCGGCAGGTCTTCGATCGCGACATCGCCGAGTAGTTCGCGCACCACGTCCAGAATCTTCTCGGCGCGGAAGAAGCCGGGGCTGGTCCACGTCGGGTCCAACAGCCGCAGTACCGCGCGCTGGGTCAGCGATGTTGCCCACGAGGTGAATCCGTCGAGTGCCCCGGCTGCCTCCAGGCCGCCCACTAACGCACCCATCGAGGATCCCGAGATGCCGGAGATCTCGAAGCCGCGCTCCCGCAACTCCTGGATCACACCGATATGCGCATACCCCCGGGCCCCACCGGCGCCCAGCGCCAGCGCGATCTTGGTGCCGGGTGCGCCGGTACTCGCCTCGTCAGTCATCCACTCAATCTTGGCAAGAGCGCCGCCAGGTATCCAGGTGAGGTGTGCGACACCCGTTACGGGCGAGCGTGAGGATCGGAGGCGTTGAGCGTCGCGACGACTTCGTCGTAGTCACCGCGCGCTTCGCCGTAGCGCAGGAACTTCACCCGTTCTACCTGGATTTCGGTGGCGTCGGGCTGGGTCTCCAGCAGGGTGACCACTTCATCGATGAAGTCCTTCAGGGGCATCGCGAAGTCGCTCTCTTGCTGCCCCGGCATGAGGTCTGTGCGAACCGCGGGTGGCTGGAGTTCCTTGACTGTCACCCGGGTGTCCGCGAGCTGCAGCCGGATCGACTCACTGAGCATGTGGATGGCGGCCTTAGAGGCGTTGTAGCTGGGTGTGACCTTCAGTGGTGCGAACCCCAACCCGGACGAGACCGTGATGATGGTGGCTTCAGGCTGTGCCTGTAGGTGCTCGATGAAGTTGGCGATCAAGCGAATCGGGCCCAGCACGTTCGTGGTGACAATCTCCTCGGCCGACTGAAGGAATGACTCGGGGTGATGCCAGTCCTCGACGCGCATGATCCCTGCCATCGCGATGAGGACGTTCACGGTCGGATGGTCGGTGAGTATCTGGTGGGCGGCGGCGTGAATGCTCTCCGGATCGGCGATATCGATCTGCACAGTCGAGATGCCTGGGTGTTCAGCACGGATGCGCTCGAGTAGCTCGGTGCGGCGCCCGCCGACTATCACGGTATTGCCCTTGGTCTGCAAGGCCAGGGCGAGTTCCAGGCCGATCCCGCTGGTGGCTCCGGGAATGAACACCGTGTTGTCCGTGATCTTCATCGGGAGGCCCTCCTGTTGATTATGTGTACATACCGTACATATATGTAATGTACGGTATGTACACATAATTGGCAAGGAGTTGGACGCGATGGCGATTGCGGCAGGGGACGAGGTGAAGCGGCCGCGCCGGGGCCGGCGGCCGGCTGACCAGGTGCGCGACGAAGTGCTTCAGGCCGCGGGCGACCTGCTGTTCGCCGAGGGGATGAGCGGATTCACCATCGACAAGGTCGCTGCCCTCTCCGGTGCGAGCAAGATGACTATCTACAAGTGGTGGCCGTCCAAGGGGGCTCTCGCGCTCGACGGCTACTTCCGCCAGGTCGAACCGGAGTTGGGGTTCCCGGACACCGGGGACATCGAGCACGACCTCCGCACGCAGCTGCATGCGTTCCTGGGCGTCATTCGTGACACGATTGGGGGCGGGATCATCGGTGAACTCATCGGTCAGGCCCAAGTGGATCCGGAGCTCAAAGCGGCCTTTCTGCAAAGGTATTCGGGGCCGCGTCGTGCCCTCGCGGTAACAACGCTACGTCGGGCGCAGGAACGTGGCCAGCTTGGTGCGAAGGTGGATCCGGAGGTAGTCGTGGACCAGCTGTGGGGCGCTTGTTACCACCGGCTACTGATACCTGATCAGCCGCTGACAAGGGATTTCGTCGATGCCCTGCTCACCAATTTATTTCAGGGGATCAAATCCAGATGAATCTAGGTACGGGAATAAGCCCGACAGATCCTGGGGTTTGACGCGATATGCCACGTCAGTTCACTGAAGCAGAACGCCAGGAGTTTCTCGCGGCCAAACACATTGCCGTGCTGTCGGTTGCGGCCGACAAGGGACGCCCGCCGGCCAGCGTGCCTATCTGGTACGGCTACACGCCCGGCGGGAACATCCAGATCAACACCAGTGCGGGCAATCGCAAGGCACGCCTGATCGAGCAGGCCGGCGCGGTCACGCTGACGGTGCAGCACGAAGAGCCGCCGTATCAGTACGTCATTGTCGAGGGCACGGTTGTCGAAACGGAGCGGCCGGCCTCGGCAGAGGTACGGGAAGCCATTGCCATCCGCTATCTCGGCGAGGAGGCCGGTCGGGAGTTCGCGCGCGGATACGACGAGGCCAACACCGTGCTGTTCGTCGTTCGTCCTGATCGTTGGTTTACCGCGGACTTCTCGGGCGAGCTCTGAACTTGGGCCTGTCGGGCCGGGGTACCGCACTAGGCCAGGGCGAGGAACAGTTTTTCGAGCTCAGCCTCGGTCATGGGTGCGGTGTCTCCGTTGCGATCGGCGGCGATGCATTCCCGCAGACCGGTGGCGACGATCTTGAATCCGGCGCGGTCGAGCGCTCGTGACACGGCGGCCAGCTGGGTCACGACGTCTTTGCAGTCGCGCCCGTTTTCGATCATGTTGATTACCCCGTTCAGCTGGCCCTGTGCTCGGCGCAGTCTGCTGAGGATGGCAGTGATGCTGTCTTGATCGTCGATCATGTCTCTACCTTTCAAGGGCCTAGCTACCAGCACTATACCCTCCTGGGTATAGGGCGCCTGCGGACTTTCAACGGCCACCAGAACCATGGGCCGAGCAGCCCAGCGATGGACGGGGTCATCAATGAGCGCACGATGAGTGTGTCGAACAGTAGGCCCAAACCGATCGTGCTTCCGGCTTGGCCGATCGAGCTCAAATCGCTTGCAGCCATGGACATCATGGTGAACGCGAATACGAGTCCCGCGGATGTCACGACTCCGCCGGTTTCTCCCATTGAGCGGATGATGCCGGTCTTTAGTCCTGCGCCAATCTCTTCCTGGAAGCGCGATACGAGCAGCAGGTTGTAGTCGGATCCGACGGCCAACAGGATGATCAGGCCGAAGACTGGTGCGATCCAATTGAGCTCAAGACCGAAAATGTGTTGCCACACCAACACCGAGAGCCCGAATGCGGCGCCGAGTGACAGCAGCACTGTGCCGACGATGACCAGCGAGGCGATCAGTGCCCGGGTGATGAGCATCATCACGGCGAAGATCAGTGTCAGGGCGGCTATTCCGACGATCAGGAGGTCGTAGTGCGAACCTGACTGGATGTCGCGATAGATCGCCGCGGTACCGGTGAGGTAGAACGTGGCGTCGGTCAGGGCGGTTCCCTTGACAGCTTGATGGGCGGCTTCCAACTCGGAGGTGACTGAGGAGATTCCGGCTGGAGTGGCCGGGTCCTTGTCATGGGTGATGATGAAACGCGCGGCCGTGCCGTCGGGGGACAGGAACAGCTTCAGGCCGCGCTGAAAATCGGGATTTTGAAACGCTTCTGGTGGTAAGTAGAAGTAGTCGCCGCTTCGGGATGCGTCGAAGGCTTGGCCCATCGCGCTAGCTGTGTCGGTCATCTGAGCCATCTGTGTCACCAGGTTGGCGAAGCTGCTGTGCATGGTCAGCAGAGTTCCCTGCATGGACTTGGCCACGGCGATGATCGGTGGGAACTGCGCGGTCATCTGGGGAATGATCGCGTTGGCGTTTCCGATGTCCGCGGTCAGTGCGCGCATCTTGTCACTGAACGTGTCGATGCCGTCCATTGCGTCGAACACCGAACGTATGGCCGAGCATGCAGGGATATCGAAACAGTGCTGCTCCCAATAAAGATAGTTGCGCAGGGGCCGTATCACGTCGTCGAATTCGGCCAGATGGTCCCGAATTTCGTTCAGCGTTGCCTCCGCGTCTGTCATATCTGCGGTCATGTGGTGGGTCGCGTTGCTCATCTGGCCCAGCAGGGATTGCATGCGCTGCATGGATCCGATCATGGAGCCGAGATCCTCACTCATGGTGAGCATGTCAGCCGTACGGTCCCTCATGAATTGAAGGTTCTGCTGGATGGGAATCGACTGAGCGCTGATCTGAAACGGTATGGAGGTGTGCTCGATCGGTCCCCCTAAGGGGCGGGTGATGCTTTGCACCATTGCGATTCCGGGTGAGCGGAATACATCCTTGGCGATCTTGTCCAGGATGAGCATGTCTCCGCTATTGCGCATGTCGTGATCGCTTTCGACCACCAGGATGTCGGGATTCATTGTGGCAGCGCTAAAATGGCGTTCGGCAGCGGCGTATCCTATGTTCGACGGCAGGTCGGCCGGTATGTAGAACCGGTCGTTGTAGCTCACCTTCATGGTTGGCATGATGGCGATACCGATGAGCGCTATGGCCAGTGAGGCGGCAAACACCGCGCCTGGCCAGCGCACCGTGGCGGTGCCGATACGCCGCCAGCGCCGAACCTTCACAGCGCGCTTGGGATCAAGCAGCCCAAAGCGGCTGGCTATGACAACAACAGCGGGTGCGGCCGTGAGCGCACCCGCCACGACCACAAGCAGTCCCAGTGCGGACGGGATACCGAGTGCTTTGAAATACGACAGGCGTGCCAAGTGCAGGCACAGGGTCGCCCCGGCGATGGTCAATCCAGAGCCCAGGATTATGTGGAATGTACCCCGAAACATGGTGTAATACGCTGTTTCTCGGTCCTGGCCGGCTTGACGTGCTTCCTGATAGCGGCCAATGAGAAAGATGGCGTAATCGGTCCCCGCGGCGATCGCCAATGACGACAACATGGCCACCACGAATGTCGAGAATCCCAGTAGATCGTAGTTTCCGAGAATCGCGACAAGGCCTCTGGCAGTGCCCATCTCGACGCCGACCATGACCAGAACCAGCAGCATCGTGCTGATCGATCGATACGTGATGAGAAGCATGATCATGATGACCGCGCCCGTCACGCCCATCATGATGAGCATGCTCTTATCAGCGGCCTCGTTCATGTCTGTGGTCAACGCTGCCGGACCGGTGACATACACCGCCAGGCCTGCGGGCGGCGCTGAACGGTCCACGATCTTGCGGACCGCGTCGACGGACTTGTTTCCCAGCGTGCTGCCTTGGTCACCGGCAAGATTCAGCTGGACATACGCGGCTTTGCCGTCGCGGCTCTGCGCACCGGCAGCAGTCAGCGGGTCGCCCCATACGTTCTGCACGTGCTGCACATGCTCGGTGTCGGCCTGCAGCGCATGCACCAAGGTGTCGTAATAGTGGTGTGCCGATTCGCCGAGCGGGTTGTCGCCCTCCATCACGATCATCGCGATGCTGTCGGAGTCGGATTCGTGATATTTCTGGCCGATGTGTTTAGCCGCGATCATTGCCGGCGCGTCATGCGGCGACATCGTCACCGCATGATCTCGTGCCACCGATTCAATCGGCGGCACCAGCACATTCACTGCCACCGTCAGTAGCAGCCACCCCAGCAGGATCGGCACCGCGAATCGGCGCACGAACCGCATGAAGGCCGGGCGTTTTCCGTGGTCGGTGTTCATGCGGCTTTCACCAGACATGAGGTTTGGGCGTTGTGACCGTCTGTCGTCTGCTCATCTTCGATGTGGCCGTTCACGGTGATTCGACACCCTATGGTGGCGCTATTTCCTTGTGCCACAACACTGGCGATGACAGCCGGTACCGTAGTTTCGATGGTGTACGTCCACGGCAAACCGACGAAAGGCACCTGTCGCGGCGTAGCGTTCTCATCCAGGTAATTCACCGCACCCGTGGTGCCGCTGGGACCGTAGATCTCGTATCGCACCTGCTTGATCGTGGAGGACACGAGTGGTTCTGCGCTGCTGCCGGTGGCCGAAAAGATCGGTTCGGAGCCGAACGCGCCACGCAGGTGGTTCACGGCGACCGCGCCGAGTCCAACCGCGCACGCAACGACCATCGCGACCCACGCCCGCTTCAACGCGCTAACTATTGCTGTGCGCACTCTCTGGCCACCTTTCTGCTGTTGCTCAATCGTTTTGGATCATGATCTGTGTCCTGTTGACCTGTGCCGTATGACTGCAGGTCGCACGCGAGCCCGATTGTGGGGCCGGGTCTCATTTAATAAATACCATACCCCCTCCGGTATATTCCTAAAGTCCCGTCCTGGGATCCGGTGAGGGGAATATACCGTGGGGGGTATGGTATAAACGATGCCAGAACGAACCAACGGGCCGTCGCCGTGGTCCGCGTTGTCGATCTTGTTTCACAGTGATGGGAGATGCCGCATGTCCACAGATGGCAGTGCCGCACACAGCGGTAGGTTCGACGTGAGGATCTGGCTCGACCCGGTATGCCCGTTTTCGTGGAACACCGCGCGTTGGCTGGATGCGGTCGCGGGCCAGTCCGGTATCTCGGTCGACTGGCAGCTGATGAATCTGGCCGTCTTGAATGAGGGCAAGGAGCTGGCGCCCGCACAGCAAGCACGGATGAATGACTCGCGGCAGGTGGGGAGGCTGATGGCCGGCATTCATCGCGAGTTGGGCCAGCAGGGTTTGCATACAGCGTATTTCGCCTTCGGTGCACTGTATTTCGACGAGTCGGTACCTGTCGGTGCCGGTCTGGTCGATCGGGTACTGGGGGCGGTCGCGCCCCTGTCGACATCAAGCGATTCGCTGTCGGACATCTCGCTGGACGCACTGGTCCGTTCCTCTCACGAGGCGGGGCAGCGGGCGTTGGGAGATGTTGGCGGCAGCCCGCTATTGCAGGTCGAGAGCCGTACATTCTTCGGCCCCGTCTTGACGGCCTTGCCGGAGCACCGCACTGCGCAAGCGCTGTTTGACGCGGTCACCTCGCTTTCGCGGGTGCCGGAGTTCACGCAGCTGCAGCGTCCGCGCCCGGCGCATTAAGGCCGCTCATGTGCCATGCAGTGACGTGCTCCGTCTGTTCAAAGACCACGTGGTCTGGCTGTGGTCTCCACATTCAATCCGTGAAAAACAAAGTCCCCGAGGATCAATGGTGTGGCGGGCACGGCACACCACCGTCTGCTCCTGTGCACAGGGGCCTGTTCAGGAAGAGGGAGCGTAGAACATGAAGAAGGTCGTCATCCTGGGTGCCGGAATCGGCGGTCTGAGCGTGATCAACGAACTGCGCCGGTCTCACGTACCGGTCGGTGACCTCGATATCACCATCGTGGACGAGGACTTCACTCACTTTTTGGGATTTACCTTGCCGTGGGTCATGCGAGGCTGGCGCGATGCGGCAAGTGTGCCCATTCGGCCCAGTTCCGAGGCATTGTCGGGGATAACCACCGTGACGGGCTCCGTCGCCCGAATCGATCCCAACGCGCGCACCGTAACCTTGTCCGACTCGTCAACGCTGGACTTTGACGCGCTCGTCATCGCCACGGGTGCGCGCAATGCTCTCGACAAGATTCCGGGCTTGACGGAAGCGGCCGCCCGAGGCGACGCGGTGCACTACTACGGCGTTGCCGCAGCCGGTGATGCCCGGCGCGCGCTCGAAAACTTCTCGGGAAGCAAGCTCGTCTTCCTGGTGACGTCACAGCCCTATCGCTGTCCAGTGGCCCCCTATGAGGGAGCCCTACTGGCCTCGGACTTCTTGAATGACAAGGGCATACGGTCGGATGTCGATATCAGCGTGTACACCCCAGAGAAGCACCCGATGCCTTCGGCTGGTCCCTATGCGGGGCCGCAGCTGGTACAGCTGCTCACGGACAACGAGATCACCTTCCATGGTGAGCGCACCACAGAACGCGTCGACCCCGACAGGAAGGTTGTCGTGTTCAAGGATGGTGCCACAGTGAGTTTCGACTTGTTGGTGTTCGTTCCGCCGCATGAGCCGTCAGTCACCATAAACGGACCGGAATGGATCGGCGTCGATACACAGACCATGCAAACCTCGTACGAGGGCATCTGGGCGATCGGTGACGTCGTGTCGGTGACATCGCCGTCCGGCAGGCCTCTGCCGAAGGCTGCCATCTTCGCTAAGAATGGTGCGAAAGCCGCTGCCCAGAACGTACTTCACTATCTTGACAGGTCCGACCGGACTGCAGAGCTCTCGGGACTAGGGTACTGCTACCTCGATACCGGTCAGCATCGTGCGGCACAGGGTAAAGGTGACTTCTTCACATTGCCACACCCGACGATCACACTCACCGAACCGTCCGCTGGTCAGCATCACGACAAACAGGACGAAGAAGCTGAATGGCGCGACATGTGGGAGTCACACGACGTGCGCATCGGCAGCTGAGCTACCAGACGCGTATCCAGTCGACGAGCATCTCAGCGGGGTAGGTGCCGCCGCGGGGATCGCCGCCACCGGATCCGGCCACGGCCAGGTTCAGCACGGGAAATGCCTTGTGTCCGGGATTGTTGAACGGCCAGTCCGCGAGGGAGTTCGCGGCGACCTCGAAATACGGTGCCGCTCCGTCCGTGTAGTCCTTCCAGAACCGAATGCCCTTGTCGTCCCACTGGGTGCGCCAGGTGTGCCACGCGTTGTCGAGGGACAGGTTGTGAGTCTTCCATTCTGAGCCGTTTGCCTTGGCGTGCACGGTGGTTGCGGCCGGCCAGCTGCCATTGCCGTACCACTCGACGATGTCGATCTCACCGTCCTGGTCACTGCCGAGCCAGAACGCGGGCCACGCGCCCGGGGTCAGGCAGTTGAACTTAATACGGGCTTCCCAGGTGTAGCCGACACCGAGTTCGGTCGTGCTGTAGATCTTGCCGCCGTAGTACGTGTTGCCTTCTTTTACGGCCTTGATGACCAGGTTCGAGTTGCCGTCGAGAAAGACGTTCTTGCGATCGTCTCGATACTGGCCGACATTTTCGGGGAGCTCCCAAAAGGTCGGGTCCTTCATGGACTCGCGAGCCTTTGAGATCGCCCACTTGGATCTATCGGGCGCCGACCCGGCTGGTCCGTCAAACTCGTCGACGAAGACATACTTGCCGGTCGGAGGGGCCGCGGGCGGGCGGCCGGGTGGGTTCTGTGGTGACGGTTCCGCCCACGCTTCCGGCATGGAAACCGCTGCTGCCAACATGCCAAGCCCTGAGAACGCCATCATGCGGCGTCGATCCATGTTCACCATCGTGGCCGACGATAACAGGGTTCACCCGAAGTGGTCCGGGAGCGCGGGCGAGGCAGCTAGGGACGGGCACGCAGTGAATCGCGATCAGGTCTCAGCATCGCGGAGGTCAGACCCCGCACGGCTAGCGCCTCGGGGAGGGGATTGCCGGTGGCGAATGCGGCCCCCACTCGAGCAAGGGCGGGGGCCATCTGGATGCCGTAGCCGCCCTGGGCGGCGTACCAGAAGAAGCCCTCGACATCCGGGTCTTCGCCCACGACGGGAGTGCGGTCGGAGGTGAAGGACCGCAGTCCCGCCCAGGCCGAGTTCACACTCCGAATGCCGAGAGTGGTCGCCTTATTGATCATCCCGATCGCCCGGGCCATCTCGAGTTCGTCCGGGCGCGGGTCTCCGGGTGACTGAAGCGTCTCGTCGGCGGGCGAACAGAGGAATTGGGTGCCATCGGGCTTGAAATAGAAACTCTCGGAGACATCCAGGGTCATGGGAAGCGAGCCGGTGGGATTCGCCTGCGATGCGGATACCATGAACGCGGTGCGTCGAAGTGGCTGGATTCCCACCGGACGAGCGCCCATGGCGCGCGCGAGTTCATCGCACCACGCCCCGGCGGCGTTCACGACGGTCGCCGCCTCAAAGGCCCGTCCGGAGGAATCCCGCAGGACCCACCTGCCCTGATGGCGGCTGCCGCTCACGATGGGAGCCGACTTGACGATGATTCCGCCGCGCCGGCGGAATCCGCGTACATATCCCTGATGCAGCCCATGGACGTCGAGCTCCATCGGCGTGCGGTCGACCGCCGCCAATCGGATGTGCCCCGGGCGCAGGTAGGGGTTGATCTGCTCGGCGACCGCGCCGTCCACCAGCTCCGTGTGACAACCCTGCCGGGAGGCTTCCCGATGCCCTTCCCGAAGTGTGTCCGCGTGCGCTTCATCGGCGATGATCAACAGCGGCAAGGAGGTTGCGAGTGGAGCCTCGAAACCCTCACGGGGATCGGTGAAGAAATCGCGGCTGGCCGCTGTCAACATTCGGATGACGGGATTCCCGTAGTTCTCGATGAAGGTCGCGGCGGACCGTCCGGTCGTGTGGAACGCGAGGGTCGATTCGCGTTCCAGTAATGCGACGGTTCGGTGCTCGGCCAGTTCGTAGGCAATCGATGCGCCCGACATCCCACCTCCGACGACGATGGCGTCGACGGAGAGTTCGGTGTCGATGGATTGGCTCACGTATCCGAGGGTAGGTCGTGACGATCGCCGTATTGTCGAACTGAGTCGCAGAAGCACACAGAGTGGGAGGCCACATGGCGATTACGCTGCCCGACAACTGGGCTGAGAACTTGGGGAACTTGGCCGACTTCTACCGAGACCTGCATCAGCATCCGGAATTGTCGTTCCAGGAACACCGCACCGCGGGAAAGATCCAGGAGATCATCGCGCCGCTCGGGCTGGAGGTGACGGCGGGTGTCGGTGGCACCGGAGTTGTTGCGGTACTTCGCAACGGAACCGGCCCGGTGGTGTGGCTGCGAGCCGACTTCGACGCGCTCCCGGTACAGGAGCAGACCGGCCTCCCCTATGCCAGCACCGAGCGTGCCACCAATCCTGATGGCAGGGAGGTTCCTGTCATGCATGCGTGTGGACACGATATGCACGTCACGGCGCTGGTGGGCGCCCTCCGGCTGCTCAACGAGCTCAAGAAGCAATGGTCGGGAACGGTGGTCGCGGTCTTTCAGCCCGCCGAAGAAGTGGGCGGCGGCGCGAAGGCGATGATCGCCGACGGCATCCTCGATCGGTTCCCCAGGCCCGAGGTCGTTCTCGGTCAGCACGTCGGCCCGCTGCCTGCGGGGATGATCGCATACAAGACGGGCACGGCGCTGGCGGCCTCGGATTCCCTCAAGATGCAGCTGTTCGGCCGGGGCGGGCATGGCTCGCAACCGGAATCGACAATCGATCCGGTGGTGATGGCCTCGAATGTGGTGCAGCGGCTGCAGACCATCGTGTCGCGCGAGCTGTCTCCGTTCGAGCCCGCGGTGGTCACCGTCGGATACCTGCACGCCGGGGCGAAGGACAACATCATCCCCGACGACGCCGAACTCGGCATCAACGTCCGCACCTTCAACGAGGACGTCCGCACAAAGACGTTGGCCTCCATCACACGGATCGCGCAGGCCGAGTCGACGGCCTCGGGTGCCGACAAGGAACCGGCGGTGACCTCGATGCACTCATTCCCGGTCACCGTCGTCGACACCGCTGCGATGCAGGCGATCGCCGCGGTGTTCCGTGAGCACTTCGGTGCCGACCGGGTGATCGAGTCTCCGAATCCGCTGGCAGGCAGTGAGGATGTCGGATTCTTCGGGACTGCCGCCGGTGTCCCCACCGCATTCTGGTTTTGGGGCGGGTACACGCAGCAGCGTTTTGAAGATGCCGCGGCGGCCGGAAAACCGGTCCCGTCCAACCATTCCCCGGAGTTCGCGCCGGTCCTGGAACCCACGCTCAGCACCGGGATCGAGGCGCTCACCGTGGCGGCGCTGTCACGGCTTACCGCTAGGACGTGATCAGGCCGAGCATCCGTGCTCGCTCCAGGATGATTCGGGCGCGGTTCAGTCGAGGCAGATCGCTGCCGTCCTTGGGCTTTCCGCCGTGACTATTGAACTGTTCGACGAAGTCTCGCGCCCAGGACACGTCCTCATCGGAAGGGCTCAGCCCCTTGTTGATGGTGTCGGCATCCGCCGAGTGGAGTGCCAGCTTTCCCGTCATACCCATCTGGCGAGTCAGCGCGACCCCCTCAGCCAACTGGTCCGGGTCACGAGTCGGCCCGTCGATCGGCCCTGGGATGTGTGCGGCACGCGAAGCAACTACGAGCTGAGAGCGGCTGTACGCCAAGGCCAATGGGTCTTGCTCGACGCCGATATCGAGCGTGTAGTCGTTGACGCCAAAGGCGATGCGAAAACAGGGGCGAGCGGCCGCGATGTCGTGCACGCGGGACATACCGCGCGCGGTTTCGATCAGCGCGATCACCGGAGCTTCGCCACCGAGGCGGTTTGCGGTGTCCCACATGTGGTTTCCACCCTCGGTCTTGGCGAGTACCACGCCTTTCAGGCCGCGGGCGTCGGCGAGAGTCCGGCAGTCGGCCGACCAAAACTCGCTTGATGCGTCGTTGACGCGTACCCAAGCCTGCCCGCCGGAGTTGAGGTATTCCATCACGCGTTCGCGTGCCGGTTCCTTCTCGTTTGGTGCGACGGCGTCTTCCAGGTCCAGGATCACCTCGTCGGCATTGGTGGACGCGACGGCGGCGTTGAGGTCAGGCTCGCGGGAAGGGCTCACCAGAAGCCACGAGCGCGAAACCTTCGAGTTCACGGACACGGTGCCAGTATCTCGCAGAGTTACGCCGCTACCGCGGTGTTCTGCTCAGCCAGTCCGATTCGCCGTCGACGGGCTGGTTGTCGATCACGACCATAGGCACACCGGATTTGGGGAAGGCCCGCAGCAGCGGAAGGTTGTTCGCCGCGATGACGCGCGGGTCAAAGGGCACCGGCAGGCCGACCCGGATGAGGTCCTGCGCACTCTGGGGAGCGCCGACGCCGTTCGCCAGCTCCGCCAGCTGGTCATTACTGAGGTCCGTGTCCCCTTCTTCCTCGGGCTGCTGATCCTTCGCGTAGAACCGCTGGATGAAGCGCCAGGTCGTATCACTCGACCGTGACTGATCGGCCACGACGAACGCCGCATAGATCGCGCGGCTGTCGTAAGTGCCGCTGGCCGAGTACTTGTCGAGGAAGTCCACGAACCTGAGGTTGATGTGCAGCTTGCCCGATTCGATGCGCCGCCCGATCTCGTCGCCCTGGCTTTGAACCATCTTTCCGCTGTAGGGGCACAGCGGATCCAAGTACAGGTCGATCTGCCCGGGAGCCGCCGGATCACCGAGGGAGAGCACATCTCCGGCGGGTGAGGCATCGGCCGCGCGAGCCAGTCCGGGGTTGGGGCCCCAGAGCAGCACCGCGCTGAGTAGACCAATGATCGTCGCGAAGCGTTTCACAGCATGCATCGGTCCATCATCGCGTAAGCAGCTACACCTTCCGATTCTCGGACTTGATCAGCCAGGCCAGCTTTTCCAGACCGGCGATCAGCTGATGCAGGATGTCGGCGGTGGTCGGGTCTTCGTCGTCCACCGAATCGTGTACTGCGCGCAGCGTCTTCACCGTGGCGTAGATGCGGGTGGTGATCAGGTCGACCACATCGCCGGTGCTGCGTTCGTAGGGCGGGAATTCCGGCAGCGTCGTGCTGGCCGCCACCGTGTCCGAACGGCCATCGGGCAAGGCGTCGAGTGCACGCATCCGCTCGGCGACGGTGTCGCTGGACTCGCGGGCGAAGTCGACGAGCTCGTCGAGCTGCAGGTGCAGGTCGCGGAAGTTACTTCCCACGACGTTCCAGTGCGCCTGCTTGCCCTGCAGGTGAAGCTCGATCAGGTCAACCAGGACTTGTTGCAAGTGGCCGGTCAGTTCTGCAGACGGTTGGAAGTTTGTGACATCGGATTCGGGTGTACGGGCTGAAGTACTCATGCTTAATACAATCCCACCTAATCTGGATCTATTCCAGATTAGGTGGGAAACGTCATACGTCGATGCGCGAGCCCATGATGACCGTGCGGTCTCTGGGCAGTCCGAAGTACTCGGCGGCGTCCGCGGTGATATGCGATGTGGCGAGGAACAGCTGCTTGCGCCATCGAGCCATCGTCGGCTCCGTGCCCCTGCCAAGTTCTAGTTTCGAGAGGAAGTACGTGGCCTCGTCGATCGGGATGGCTTGTCCCTCGGTCTGCGCGGGGTCGAGTAGTCCCAGTGCGTGGGGGACGTTCGGGGTCTCCATGTATCCGAAGCGTGCCGTGACGTGAATGATCCCGTCTTCGGCGTATCCGAGATTGTCGATGGTCGTCCGCTCGGCGTCTTCCACGCGGGGAATCGGCGATGTCTCGATCGACAGGATGACGACGTGCTCATGGAGCACATGGTTGTGTTCGACGTTGGCACGCATCGCGAGCGGCGTGGTGTCCTTGCTCCGGTTGAGGAACACCGCGGTTCCGGGCACGCGCACCACATGCGTGGTGTCCCCATTGAGTTGGTCGACGAACGCGCGCAGTGGGCCTTCGGCCTGTTCCCGGGCGGGCGTCACGATGGTGCGGCCGCGCTCCCATGTCGTCATCACCGTGAACGCCGTCAGTGCGATCAACAGCGGCAGCCACGCCCCATGAACCAGCTTGGTCATGTTCGCCGCCAGGAACAGCACGTCGATGGTCAGCAGTGCACCCGCGCCGAGCAGCAGCAGCCAGAGCGGGGTGTTCCAGCGGATGCGGGCGACATAAAAGAACAGCGTGGTGGTGATCGTGATGGTGCCGGTCACCGCCATGCCGAACGCGTAGGCCAGCGCGGCCGAGGTCTGGAACGCGAAGACCAGCGTCAGCACGGAGACCATCAGTACCCAATTGATCCACGGCACGTAGATCTGGCCGATCGTTGATTCCGAAGTGTGGGCAATCCGCAACCGTGGCAGGTAACCGAGCTGAACTGCTTGCGATGCCACCGAATACGCACCGGTGATCACGGCCTGTGAGGCGATCACCGTGGCGGCGGTGGCGAGCAGCACGATCGGCAAGCGTGCCCATTCGGGCGTCAACAAGAAGAACGGCGCGCTGACGGCGGATTGATCGCCCAGGATCAGGGCACCCTGACCGAAGTAGCTCAGCGTCAGCGCGGGCAGCGCCAGACCGAGCCACCCATAGGTGATGGCCTTGCGCCCGAAGTGGCCCATATCGGCGTACAACGCCTCGGCGCCCGTCACCGAGAGCACCACTGCCGCGAGTGCGAAGAACGCGATGTGAAAATGCCCGACCATGAAACCGATTGCGTAGGTGGGTGAGAGCGCCCTGAGGATCTCCGGATGCGCGGCGATACCGGTGATCCCGCAGGCGCCGATCGCCAGGAACCATAGGATCATCACCGGCCCGAAGAACCGCCCGATGAGGGCGGTGCCATGGCGTTGTACGGCGAACAAGGCGACGATGATCACCGCGGTGATGGGGACGATCCACGCCTCCAGATCCGGCTGAATGACCTTCACACCCTCGATTGCCGAGAGCACGGAGATAGCAGGGGTGATCATGCTGTCTCCGAAAAACAGCGCGGCGCCAAAGAGTCCGCCGCCGGCCAGCGCCAGGGCTCCGCGACGCCCTTGCTTACCGCCCCAACGCGTCAGCAGCGTGATGAGCGCCATGATGCCGCCCTCGCCCTCATTGTCGGCGCGCATCACCAGCGTGACGTACGTGAACGTCACGATCGCCATTACCGACCAGAAGATCAACGACACGATGCCGTACACGTTGTCCGTGCTTACCGGCACGGGGTGCGGGTCAGCCGGATTGAAGACCGTCTGAATGGTGTAGATCGGGCTCGTCCCGATATCGCCGAACACCACTCCGAGCGCGCCGACGACGACCGCAAGGCGCACGGTGCTCGACGCAGTGGCCGGGCTGTGTGGTGACGCGGTCGCAGAGTCGTGTTGCACGGTGTGGTTCTCGTTTCTGCCTCGCCCACCGTGCCGTCCGGTGTGGCTGGTGATGTGGCAGCCAGATATTAGCTCGATCGCGAGCCGCTGGCCCTCTGGTAGGCAGCGGTCAGTTCGGCGCCACGGCTCGAGTACGGGGCGATGTCTATCCGAGTGACCAGTCCGTTATGGGTGTCCATCCGGACAACCGCGAAGGGATGGCCGCCCGGTGCGATGACCGCGCCCGGCTGCCCGTCGATAAGAAGCGACACCGCCACGGCGATGCGATCGATGAACGTGCGCGTCTCCTCGGCGACGGCTCGGGCGCCCCGCACGAGTGTCGCTGCGCCAGTGGGGATGAGTGCGCGGTCAACGCTGCGGACCACCTCGGGTGCCATCAAGGTGATCAGGCGCTCGATGTCGCCACCACGGGCCGCCGACAGGAAGGCGTCGACGATCTCCAGCTGGTTCTCGACATCGCTGGCACTCGCGGGGTCAGCGATGTCGAGCCGCAATCGCGCCCTACTGGCGAGCTTCTTCGCGGAGACGACGGTCGTATCGAGTACCTCGGCGACGTCCTCGAACGGCACGGCGAACAGGTCGTGCAGGACATAGGCCACACGCTGCTTGGGGGACAATTCGCCGAGCACCACGAGCATCGCACGTGAAACCTGCTCACGCCGTAGGAAGTCCTCATCAGCGGCCAGGCTCGTACCAGGGATGTGATCGGCAGTCAGTGAAATCTCGCCGCGGCGTTCGCGTGCTCTCAGCTGATCGAGGCAGAGCCGGGCGGTGACGGTGGTAAGCCACCCGTCGAGATTTTCCACCTGATTCACGTCGGCGGACTGCGCCCGGATCCAGGCGGCTTGCACCGCGTCTTCTGCGTCGTGGTGTGAGCCCAGGATCCGGTGGGCCACGGACAGTAGTCGGGGCCGCGCGGACTCGAATTCTTCGATGAGATCCACGAGAGAGGTCACCTTTCCGTCATGTCGGTCGTCAAGAGAGTGAGGTCAACGAAACCGACTAGATGGGAGGCACATATGAGCGTACAGATGCTTGACGTTGGACTGTTGGTGACGACGGTTCTGTGCGTCATCGTCAACGGATTCGAGGTGGCGGCCAAGGCGCTCAAGGCACAGTTCGTGGTGCAGAACTCCGTGGAGGTGGGATTGGCACCGCGATGGATTCCCTATCTCGCGGTCGTCGAGGGTGCTGGGGTGGTCGGTCTGATCATCGGTCTTGCCGGGGTGCGTCCAATCGGCCTCGCCGCGGCAATGGGGTTGGTGGCGTTCTTCATCGGCGCGGTGGCCGCGCACATCCGCAGCAACGTGCTGCACAACGTCGCGTTTCCGGCCGTGTTCCTGGCGCTTGCGGCGGGATCCGTGGCCTACTTCGCGCTAACGACTGGTTAGGTCGACCGAGGGTCTCGAGTTCACCGGTGCAGTCGGTGCGTACTGGCGATGATCGCGTCGCAGAGTGCCTGCTCGGGTTCGGACAGCACACTGCGCCGCCGCAGCAGCACGAACTCCAGCTCGCCAAGGTCGGGCAGGCTCTCATCGCTGACTCTGGTAAGACCTTCAGGCAAAAGGGATTCCGCGTGTGCGATCACGCCCATACCCGCGAGGGTCGCCGCCCGCAGGCCCAGTTGGCTGTCGCTGACGCATGCGATGCGCCAGGTCCGGCCCTCCCGCTCGAGTGCGCGCAACGCGGCGTGCCGAGTCAGGCTCGGCGGGGGATAGGTCACTATGGGTACCGGGTCACGCACGTCCTGGGTGTTGGGCCGCCCTGCCCACACCAGCCTGTCGCGCCACAGCAACTCGCCGTGCTTCTCTCCCGGCAGGCGCTTGGCCACCATCAGGTCCAGCTCGCCCGCGGTCATGCGAGTCTTGAGGTATTCACTCAGTCCGACGACGAGTTCCAGATCCACACCCGGATGCGAGTCCTGGAACTCGACAAGCACATCGGGCAGCTCGCGGGCCACTAGGTCGTCGGAGGCGCCGAGCCGGATGAGTCCGGTCAGTTCCGAACTCGCGAAGTAGCGGTCGGCCTGGGTGTGGGCGTCCAGGATCGAGCGCGCGAACCCGACCATCGCGGCGCCGTCGGCGGTCAATGCCAGATTGCGGGTATCGCGGCGGAACAGCTCTCGGCCGGTGGACTGTTCCAGCCGCGCGATATGTCCGCTCACCGTGGATTGGCGTAGCCCGAGAATGCGGCCCGCCGCGGTGAACCCGCCCGCACGCTCGACCGTCAGAAAAGTGCGAAGCAGCTCGGGATCCAGCATTGCCATCACGATACGCGTTCAGAGATATCACTTCTATCAACTTTCACAATCAGTTCCTGTACTCGTACGGTGTCCTGTGTGACTTGGCTGGCCAAACTTCGCATTGACGGCTTCTTGCTGGGGCTGTTCGCTGCCATGGGGATTGGGCTGCTACTCCCGGCCCGCGGCGGTGCTGCCGATGTTCTCGAGTGGGCGACCAAGATCGCCATCGCGGTGCTGTTCTTCCTCTACGGGACTCGGCTGGAACCGCGCGAGGCACTTGAGGGTCTGAAGCACTGGAAACTGCACACCACGGTGCTGGCCGCCACCTATATGCTCTTCCCGTTACTGGGGCTGGCGATGCGGCTGCTGGTGCCGTCGGTGCTGACCGACGACCTTTACACGGGCGTGCTCTATCTGTGCCTGCTGCCGTCGACGGTGCAATCTTCGATTGCATTCACGTCCATCGCCCGCGGCAATGTCGGTGCTGCGGTGGTGAGCGCCTCGCTGTCGAATATGTTGGGCGTCTTCATGACTCCCTTCCTGGTGATGCTTCTCATGCAGACCACCGGGGAGGCGACTGTCTCGCCCACCGCGATACTGGAGATCGTGGTGCAGCTTCTGCTGCCTTTTGTCGCTGGCCAGTTGTTGCGGCCCAAGCTGTATCGGATTCTGTCCCACGCCACGCTCACCAAAGTTGTTGACCGTGGCTCGGTTTACCTAGTGGTCTATGCGGCGTTCAGCGCCGGGATGGTCGAGCACGTCTGGCAGGGCCTGCAGATCTCTCGGCTGTTGGCAGTCGTCGCGGTCAGCATCGTGCTGCTAGCGGTGGTGTTGGGTGTCACGGCGTGTGCGGCGCGGCTGTTGCGGTTCGACCGGGCAGACAGAATCGTCGTCATCTTCTGTGGATCCAAGAAGAGTTTGGCGACCGGATTGCCGATGGCCACCGTGCTGTTCGCGGGACACCCCGTGGGCCTGATTGTGCTGCCGCTGATGATCTTCCACCAGATCCAACTGATTACCTGCGCGGCGCTGGCCGGGCGGTGGGGGCGTGCCGAGAGTTCAGATGCGGCGACCGTCGGAGGCGAGACCGTCTCTGCTACCTGACCTTTGCGTATCGGTGGGCTCGCTGTCGCTTCGGTGCGGTGTTGGATAGCCTGTGACGGCTAGCGCGAGGAGGGCGGTGGAATGCCAGAAGGCGACACGGCGTTCCGGACGGCGCAACGCCTGGCCGATGTGCTGACCGGCCGGGTGCTCACTGGCTGCGATATCCGTGTTCCACGTTTCGCAACCGTCGATATGAGCGGGGAACGCGTTGACAGCGTGCTTGCACGCGGAAAACATCTCTTCATTCGCGTCGGCTGGGCCAGCATTCACTCGCATCTGAAAATGGATGGCAGCTGGCGGATCATGTCCGCTCAGGGGCCCGTATCCACGTGGGACCATCGAATCAGAGCGGTATTGACGACAGACGACTCGGTGGCTCTCGGGATCAGCTTGGGTGTTCTGGATGTGGTCAAGCGGGAGCGAGAAAACGACATCGTGGGTCATCTAGGCCCGGATCTTCTTGGTGCAGCTTGGGATCCGGCGATCGCGTTGGAGCGATTGATGGCGCGGTCAGATGACGAGCTGGGTGCGACGCTTCTCGACCAGAGGGTCATGGCGGGCATTGGCAACGTGTATTGCAACGAACTGTGTTTTCTGGCCGGGTTGCTGCCCACAACGCCGGTGAGAGGCCTCGTTGATCCCGAGCGTTTCGTGGAGCGTGCGCACGGGCTGTTGCATGCGAACAAGGACAGCCACCGCAGGACAACGACCGGTGACCCGCGGCCCGGCCATGAGCTGTGGGTTTACGGCCGACATGGAAGGCCGTGCCGCCGTTGCGGAACCCGGATCTCACGCGATCGGGCCCTGCCGCGCGTGGCGTATTGGTGCCCTGGTTGCCAGCGGTGAGGTGACACCGTGTACCTGGGCGTCCGTAACGCGCAGGTGTCGGAGGGCTGGCTTAAAGTTCATTGAATGATGCTGCGGCGGTGGAGGCGTAAGGCGGTTCAGGCAAGGCGCCGCCTGTCGCGCGCATTGGTCGCGGTGATCGTTGTGGTGTTGGCTGGGCCCATCGTGGCGCTGATTGTTTGGCCCGGCGTCCTGGTGTACCGGAACACGGGGGACCCAGCGCTCGCCGCGTTGGCGCAGGTGGCGTATCTGGCATCGCCCTACGCCGTGTATCTGATCTTGCGGAGTGCGGGATGGGTCCTGCGAGGGTTGGGCGATGCGATGACCCGGCGCCGATATGAGGCCAGGCTGCTTAGGTATGCCACGCTGTCGGGGCTTTCCGAGATCGACGAGATGTCTGGCCTCGATTTCGAGACGTTCGTCGCGGCCCGCATGTATAGCGCCGGATGGCATATCGAGACCACCGCCGCGTCCAGCGATTACGGCGTTGACCTGATAGCCACGAATCGGCGCGATGTTGTCGCCGTCCAGTGCAAGCGTTATTCAAAGACCGTGGGTGTCAGGGCAGTTCAAGAGGTCGTCGCGGGTGCGCGGCACTACGATTGCACCCGCGCCATGGTGGTCAGCAACCAGGATTTCACCCGGCAGGCTCAGACGCTGGCCGCGACCAGCAAGTGTGAACTCATCGGTCGTGATCGCCTTCCGCGCTGGCTGAATCAGGGCGAGGTAGCCGCCTTTTCGAACGCCGCACCGCCCAGATGACCACCAGCAGCGCCATACCGAAGAGTGGGTAGCCCATCGCGATACGGGCGAAGGCCAGCCAGCCCACTGAGTCCTGCGTATACAACCATTCCTGCACAACGAATCTGGACGCGAACACCGTCGCTAGGGCCAGGGTCGCCACCGCGTAGCCAAACCGCGACGGTTTGTCTTGGCGCCAGCGCTGCCCGGTGCCGGTGACGCCATGCCAGAGCACTCCCGCAAGCGGCCAGCCCACCAGCACCGAGGCCAGGAAGACCGTTGCGGCGATGAGATTGGTCCAAATACCCATCAGGAAAAAGCCTTTGGCCGAACCGATCTGATAAGCGATGGCCGCAGAGATGGCAACCCCGAATAGCCCGGAGATCGCGGGTTGCAGCGGCTGGTTGCGTAACCACCGCCAAGCGGCAACCGCCGCTGCCGTCGCGATGGATATCCAGATCGCTCCGGCTAAACCAAAAGAACTGTTGCCCAAGGCAAACGTCACACTGGGTAGACCGGCGTAGATGAGACCGGACAGACCACCTGCCTGTTCGAGGAGGGTCTGCTTGCGTTCGGACAGCTCGGAAACCTCGGTCACCGCACCTGCCGCCCACCCAGATGCCGGGCCAGGAATAGTTCCGTCGCACGGAACAGGTCGATCTGGTTCTCCGGGTTCAGGAAACCGTGTCCCTCATCGGCCTTGACCATGTACTCGACCTCGACACCACGAGCACGCAGAGCTGCCACAATGTTGTCGGATTCGGCCTGGACCACGCGAACATCATTGGCGCCCTGTGCAACTAAGAGCGGGGTGCGGATCTGATCCACCCGGCTGATGGGCGATCGGGCGAGCATATCGGCCTCCTGCTCCGGCACGGCGGGATCGCCGACGTACCGGTACCAGTTGTTGGTCAGGTTCGGTCGCACAAATGGCGGAAGGGTCCGCATGAAGTTCGCGAGATCCGAGATGCCCACGTAGTCGATGGCGGCTGCGAAGACATCGGGGGTGAAGGTGACCCCAACCAGTGCGGAGTACCCGCCGTACGAGCCGCCGAAGATCGCGACCCGGCTCGGATCCGCATAGCCCTGCTTGACTGCCCAGTCGACGGCGTCGATCAGATCGTCGTGCATCCTGCCCGCGAACTCGCCGATGGCCGCCTTCGTGAAGGCCTTGCCATAGCCGGTGGATCCGCGGAAGTTGACCTGCAGCACCGCGTATCCACGGTTGGCCAGGAACTGCACGGACGGGTCGAATCCCCAGCTGTCACGGTGCCACGGACCACCGTGGACCACCAGCACCAGGGGGAGTCCCGCGGGTTCCATCCCAACGGGCAGGGTCAGGTAGGAGTGCAGATTCAAACCATCGCGCGAGGCGATCGTCACTGGCGTCATGGGCGCCAGGTCCGCCGGAGCCAGGTGCGGGTACGGCCGGAACAGTTGCCGGCTTTCGCCCTTTTCGTGGTCGTAGAAATAGGTGAGTCCGGGCTCCCGGTCATGCGTAAAACTGACCACCCAGCGTTGGCCGCTCTCATCGGACGAAATTTCCGCGAGGTCTCCGTCCGAGAGTTCCTGGAGCCCTTCCAACACCGGAGCGAAATCCGGATCGAGGACCCGGATTTCCTGCCGCTCGCCGAGATACCGGACAGCCAGCAGCTCGCCAGTCTTTCGATGCCGGATCAGCGACGGCGCCAGGCCCAGGGCAGCGGAAAGGTCGAAGGCCGGATGGCTGTCGACGACCGACTCCTCACCGGTGGCCAGGTCGAGCCGGACCAGGCGGGTGCGATCGGTGTCACGGCTAGAACCCATCCACAGCCCGGTACCGTCCGGTGTCATCTGGGTCGGGTGCATACCCACCGGGTAGTCCGCGCCGTTGTATACGACGAGAGATGCCAGCGCCCCGGACTCGTAGCGGGAGAACTCGATATCTCCTTCAGGTGTCAGCGATTGCGTGAAGACCTCGTGATGAGGGCCGCAGAACCAGGCGATGACGTCGCCGGGGTTCTCGGCGAGCATGGTCAGCTCGCCGGATGCGATGTCGAGCTCGTAGAGGTCGATGTGGTCGATTCGGCGGTGGTTCAGCTGGATGAACAACTTGCCGGGGCGGCCGTATGGCTGCTCCAGGCCCAGCAGTCGCACGCCGGGATATGGAGTCAGATCGATGGCCGGTGCGTCGGTGTCGTCCAAGTCGACCCGGTACAGATGCCAGTTCTCGTCACCACCAGAGTCCTGCACGTACAGCAGCCAGCGCGGGTCGTCGACCCAGAGAAATCCCGTGACGCTCCGGGTTTCGTCGCGGGTGACGCACTGCGCGTCGGCGGGGTTGTTGCCATCGGTGGCTTGCACCCATACGTTGAGACGATTCTTCCGCGGCGCTAGGTACGCGATCTTGGTTCCGTCCGGCGAGATCGACGCGGACGTGCGAACCGGCGGATCGAAGAACTCCTCGACGGTGATGAGCTTGGGCAGCGCCATTGTGTTCCTCTCGGTGTGTCGAAGTAACACCAGGAGAAACTATGCCGCTACGGCACAGTCAACTGTCGTGTGGCTGACCTGCTGAACGGCGCTCGAATTGTCGCGATGAGGTGCTGGCGGTTGACGACCAAACCGGCGATCGCCAAGACGCCGTACACACCGCACAGGATGAGCCGGCCGTGGGTTGAGGTGATGGGGAACTGGATCACGAACAGTGCCAGGAGTGCCCACGCGGTGCCGCGGTGGAACCGCAGGGCGAGGATCAGGGCCACGCCCATCATGGTTTGCGTTGCGGTCAGCAGGGTTTCTTCGACCTGACGGGCATCGAGTACCAGGGAGTACCCGCCGCCGCCCGCGAGATGGGCGATAGGCAGTGAACCGATCAGGAGTGTCCACTGGTTGACCTTTGACGAGATCAACGTCGCGATGGCCGCGGTTCCCTTGCCGCGGGCGGCGAAAATCGCGGCGATGATGAACTCGGGTGCTTCCGAGGCCAGCGGTGCGAGCCACTGCACCAGAAGGAACTGATCGATACCCAATTGTGTTCCGGCGCTTACCAGGCTGTTGGCGAAGGGCTCGGCGCACAACAGGATGATCGATGCGGCGAGTATGAACATCGTGACGACGGTGCTGCGGCGCATGTGCTTGGGCAGCATGCCAATGGCCGCAGCCGTGCCCACCAGATCCGGTTCCTCGGCTTCGCCGCGGCCGATCGTAAACAGGTAGAACCCGAACCATGCCAGCAGCGCAACGCCCAGCACGAGGTGAATCTGCCCGCTCGCCGGAATCACGAATGCCGCCACCCCGGCCACGAGTAGGAAGCCAAGCTCGATGCGGTTAGAGGGCGCCAATGACAGCAGGTTGGTGGAGCGTCCGGATGTCTTGCGGGCCACCGCGAGTGCGATGAGAACGACGACGGGCCAGCCCAGTCCCATCAACAACCTGTTCGAGCCGGTCATGTTTGCGGCGGCGTACTGGCTGTACTCGGGGACCTGGCCGGAGATGTAGGCGTAGTAGAGATCGACGGCATACTCGGGCAGCACCGCGATCAAGGCCAGCACTGCGATCGCCAGGCCACCGGAGACGTCAATCTGCGCGGCCTCTGCCGCCCACGCCAAGACAAAACTGGCGGCCACTACCGCTGCGCCGTAGATCACGAGAGCTACTACCGGATTGGGATGCAATCCGCCGATTCGCGTGATGAGCGCGGGTGCCATGAACAGCGCCGTGATGAACACCGACCGGAGGAGCTGGCGACGCAATCCACCAAGCATCGCGGGCGCACTAGCGGTGGTCTGCACGGAACCAAGTTAGCACCGACAGGCACGCTCAGCAACAGATCGATATCCCTGCATGATGCTCATCAAACTCGAAAATTACCAGCTAGTAGACACCGTTATGAAGTTTTCGGTAACCCTAATGTCAATGTGTGGCAAACCGGATGGCTCACGTTGCCGGGTCGTTGCTGATGAGGCGAGGGTTTCGCGTGTTGACCATGCCGTAGCGGCATAGTGTCGAGTGGCGGGTATGTCCGTGGATACAGAAGGAGTGACGGTGGGCTGGAGCACGCGGGAGCTTGCCGAACTCGCCGGCATCAGCCTGCGTGCGGTGCGCCACTACCACGACGTCGGCTTGCTGGCTGAGCCCGAACGCCGCTCCAACGGCTACAAGAGTTATGGCGTCGCGCATCTGGTTCGGGTCCTGCAGATCAAACGCCTCACAGGGCTGGGTCTTTCCCTGAAGCAGATCGCGGAGATGGATGAGGCCAACGAAGACCCGGGCCAGGCACTGCGCGCGCTCGATGCGGAGCTGGCCGGCACTATCGACCGGCTGCAGCGAGTACGCGACGAGCTCGGACAGATATTGGCGAGTGAGGTAGCGGCCGACATGCCGCCCGAATTCGGCTCCGCGGCAGTCAATATGGAACTCTCCGATACCGACCGTTCGCTCGCATTCGTGATGTCCAGAGTGCTCGGTCCGGTGGGGTTGCAGGCATTTATCGGGGTGCTCCTGGATCAGCAAGACCGCGACCTCGATCATGAGCTGGAAAACCTGGCGGCCGACGCTGACGAGCAGATGCGTGCCGACCTCGCCGAGCGGATGTCCTTACACACCCGGAAGTTGTATGCCGATCATCCAGGGATGCTCACCTCGACCGCGGACGCTCCGCGCGGTCAACAGTTCGCCGAGCGCACCGTGGCCCGGGCACTGTTGGATCTGTTCAATCCGGCGCAGCTCGATGTGCTTGTTCGAGTGGGTGCCGCGATCCGATCGGAGCCGGGCTAAGAGTCCGGCCCGGCAATCAGGTACTTGGTTGTGGGATGTTGCATTGGCTGACTGTCGGATTGAGTCCCGCGTAATTGAGGGGACCGGCAAGCACAGTCAGCGCGATTGTTCCCGCGCTGGCACAGGTTTGTGGGCTGTTGGTGAAGTATCCGCGTTGGGCGACGGCGATTGCCCCCACGATCAACCACACCGCCACCAGTATTCCGGCATATCGCATGGCGTTCTCCTGCTCTTTCAACCGGTGAGTCAGTAGTAGTGGCGGCGGCCACCGACGGCGTGTCCCGTGCGGCCTGCGACCATCAGGACCAGGCCGATGACGATGAGTACAACTCCGCCGGTCCATAGCCACCCGATGTCGAGGATGAAGCCGGCGGCCAACAGGATGGCTCCGAGGACGATCATGGCCCTCACCTCGTTCAGTGCTGGATTCTCAGGCTCGATGTTTTGTTTACGATGTTAACGATACGCCGTCGGCCCTCGTTGGGGGAGGTGTTTGAGCGCAGCATTCGCGGCGTGCACACCGCACATGCCGTGCGCGCCAGGGCCTGGCGGTGTCGCGGCGGAACAGATGAACATCCCCGGCGTGCCAAGGCTGTAGGGGCTCAGTCCGACGCGAGGACCGAACACCAGCTGCCGGATGTCCTTGGCGCCCGTCATGATGTCCCCGCCCACGTAGTTGGCGTTGTACACCGACATCTCCGTCGTCGAGCGCACCGCCGTGCCAACGATCCGCTCGCGGAAACCGGGCGCGAATCGTTCGATCTGACGGATGATCGCCTCAGTGGCATCTCCGGCGTAACCGAAAGGCACGTGTGCATAGGTCCAGAGCGGGTGGATAGTGCCGGCCGAGCGCTGCGGATCGGCCAGATATTGCTGACCGGCAAGGACAAAGGGGCGCTCCGGCATGATGCCGGCATGGATCTGCCGTTCGGTGGAGGCCACCTCGGCGTACGTGCCGCCGAGATGGACGGTACCGGCGCGGCGGGCAGCTGGTGTGGCCCACGGAACCCCTCCGTCGACCGCGAAGTCGACCTTGAAGGCGCCGGAGCCGTGCCGGAACCTGGTGAACGCGCGGGTGACTCTTGCGGGCAACCGATCACCGAGAATCTTTGCGACAGAGCCCGGTTCAAGATCGAACAGTGTCAGATCGGCGTCGGGCAATTGCGCGGCGTCGTCGATGCGAACCCCCGTGCACACCTCTCCACCCAGCTCGGCAAGGGTCGCGGTCATGGCCCGGACGAGAGAACCGGTGCCGCCGGAGACGACTGGCCAGCCGTATCGGTGTCCGGCCGTCATGATTCCGAGGCCGACCGCAGCTGTCATGGGATAGTGCAAGGGCCGGAAGGCATGTGCGGCGACCCCGCCGTACAGGGCGCGGGCCGACTCGGTGCGGAGCAGGCGCGCGATGGTGGAAGCGGGCAGCGCAGCCGGCAGTCCGAATCGCGCCATCTGAATGGGGTGGTGGGGCGCACGCAGCAGCGGCGCCGTGATGTCCTCCACGAGGGTCTCGAAATGCCGCGAGGGATAACCGAACAGCGCACGCCAACGGTTGCCATCACGCCCCATCAACGTGGCCGTGTCATCCACCGACCGGTACAGGACGCCCGCAGAGCCGTCGTCGAGCGGATGAACGCAGTCGATCTCGGGCAAGAGCCAGCGCACACCGTGGCGAGCCAGATCCAGACTGGTCAAGAAGGAAGAACCGATGGCCATCGGGTGGCTGGCCGCGCAGTGGTCATGGATGAGTCCCGGTTCGAGCATCTCCGAGGAACGGCATCCGCCCCCGGGTTCATCAGTGGCCTCCAACACAGTGACAGAGATCCCTGCGCGGGCGAGGGTAATTGCTGCGGCAAGTCCGTTGGGGCCACTGCCGACGATGGTCGCGACGCTCATCGGATCACCAGGCTGCGGTCAGGGCTGCCACGAAATATGCAGGTAATCAACGAATTACAGTCGACCTGCACCGTGACATCCACCTCCGTCGGGTCCGTCACCAAAGTCTACAAACCCAGCTGCTGCATGCTTGGCTGGCCGTCTTTGGTGTCGGTCAGGGCAGTTGACGAAACTGTAAACGTAGTGCAAATTTTGTCCCTGTGGCGGTACTCAGTGAGCGGGCAGGGATAGGCGACCTTGTGGAACAGCTGCATGGTCGACATCCGAATCTGCCCCGCGACATCGTGGAGGCGGTGGTGCGTGCAGAACACTCCCGCTTCGACAACAGTCCACTGCGTGACTACGTTCCGCTGTTGGTCGAGCGGCGTGCGCGCGAGGAACTGGCCCTGCTCAGCGTGTAGCCGATCTACCGGTCGGGTGTCACTTCGGCTCCATGGATCGCCGCGCGAATCGCGTGCTCAACGTCGCTGTTCGCGATGAAGAGCATCTCGTCCCCGGCCTCCAAGACATCCTCGGGCCTGGGTAGCACGACGGCTCCGTTCCGGATCACGGTGACCAGTGCGGTGTTCGGCGGCAGTTCCAGGTCTGCCACACGTTGTCCAACTAGGGGATTATCCTCCGGCAGAGTCAGTTTCGTCAGACCCGCACTTCCCTCGCGCAACCCCATGAGACGTACCAGGTGACCGATGTCGATCGCGCCCTCGATACCGGCCACCATGGCGCCGGGTGTGGAGACCGCCACATCGATACCCCAGGCCTGACCGAACAGTCCCTGGTTGCGAATGTCGTTGATGCGGGCGACGACCCTGGGCACGCCGAACTCGGTCTTGGCCAGCAGGCCCACGACGAGATTGGCCTTGTCGTCACCGGTAGCGGCGACCACGACATCACACGTCTCGATCCCCGCATCTTCCAGGGTGTCGAGCTCGCATGCGTCGGCGTTGAGCCAATCCGCCCCGGGCACGGCCTGCGGCTCGAAGTTACTGCGCTCGCGTTCGATTAACAGGATTTTGTGGCCATAGTCGAGTAGCTCGCGCGCCACGGACCGGCCGACCTTGCCCGCGCCCGCAATCGCGACTCGCATCTTCCGTTCCACCACCCCGCTATCGTGCCCTATGAATCGGAGTCGATCGACGGGAACGAAGTGAGCCTGCACCAGCTGTACCTGGCTTTGCTCATTGGCGGGCTCGTGCTGCTCGCGAGCATTGTCGGCACCCGGGTGGCCACGCGTATCGGATTCCCGAGCCTTTTGTTCTTCCTCTTGGTCGGGGTCGTGCTCGGGGAGGACGGGCTGGGCCTTGAGTTCGACAACGTCGAGCTGGCTCGGAACGTGTGCACCGCGGCGCTTGCCGTGATCCTGGTCGAGGGCGGTTTGACCACACGGTTCGCCGATATTCGCAAGGTGCTCGCGCCGGCCGGTGCGATGGCCACTGCCGGTGTCCTCATCAGCACAGTGGTGACCGCGGTCGGCGCGCATGTCCTGTTGCGTATGGATTGGCAGCTGGCGTTGTTGTTGGGCGCCATCGTGTCCTCCACCGATGCCGCGGCGGTGTTCTCGGTGCTGCGGGTGCTGCCGTTGCCGCGCCGGGTCGCCGGACTGCTGGAGGCGGAATCCGGATTCAATGACGCCCCCGCCGTGATTCTCGTCCTGATGTTCAGCGTCGTGCCCTTCGTGTTCGAGCCGAAAAGCGCCGTGATTGAGATCGTCTACGAGCTGCTGGCGGGTTCGGCGATCGGTCTGTTGTCCGGTTTCCTGGGGGCCATGGCGCTGCGCCGGGTTGCCTTGCCGGCGTCGGGCCTGTATCCGATTGCGACATTCGGTATCGGGTTGGTTGCTTTCGCGGCCTCCGGCAGCGTGCACGCCAGCGGTTTCATCGCTGCCTATCTGGCCGCGGTGGTGCTGGCCAATTCCGGTCTGCCGCACCGGTCTGCCACCCGATCGTTCGCCGAGGGTCTCGGCTGGCTGGCGCAGATAGGCCTTTTCGTCTTGCTCGGCTTGCTGGTCAATCCCAGCGAGCTGATGGATGACTTGGTTCCCGCGATCGTTATCGGGCTCGTGCTATTGCTGGTGGCCCGGCCGCTGTCGGTGGTGGGATCGCTTGCCGGATTCAGTATCCCGTGGCGCGAGCAGGCCTTTCTGTCCTGGGCCGGACTGCGTGGTGCGGTCCCCGTCGTACTTGCCACTTTCCCGATCGTGGAGGGTGTGCCCGACAGTTACCGCTTGCTCAATATCGTTTTCGTTTTGGTGGTGGTCTTCACCCTTATCCAGGGACCGAGCCTGCGGCCCGTCGCGCACCTTCTGGGATTGATCACGCGGGAGACGACTCGTGAAATCCAGGTCGAGGCAGCACCTTTGGATGTGCTGGATGCGGAGCTGCTGACGATGAAGGTGCAACCGGGATCCCGGCTGCGCAACGTCACCATCCTCGAACTACGACTGCCCGACCCGGCAGTCGTCACCCTGATCATCAGGCAGGGCAATACCTTCGTCCCGCTGCCCGACACCCGGATCGAGTCGGACGACGAACTGATGATCGTCACGACCAGTAAGACCCGGGCACTGACCGAGTCGCGCCTGCGCGCGGTCAGTAGGCGCGGCAAGCTCGCCTACTGGTTCGACGAGTACGGGGATGTCGGCTGATCCGCTGAATACTGTCAAGAGGCCGTCAGGAATTGGGGTTGCGTTGATGCGCAGCACCAATCGGGCATGCAGTACCGATCGTTAGCACCTCGCTAGGCGAGGCTCCTGCACGAACACAGGCCACTGATCCGACGACGTCGAGAGACGCCCAGGGTTGGGACAGATCTCCCCGGCTTAAGGGGTGATCCGAAGTGGCTTCCCGTTGGGATCACGTCGTGCAGTGCCGAAGCTCTGACGAGAGAGGTGGTCCGCCCGTTCGATGGCGGGTGGTTACTCGTCTTGTCTGAGTGCGCTTGACGTGCGCTGACACAAACAATTGCGGCGCAGCCGCCCTGGCAGCGAGGAGGTGAGGGACGACATGCAGTCCGGCGATAGTCCGTATCCCAGTCCGGATCGACAACCTGGCTTAGGCCAGCACGTACATGTGTTCTCAGCCTTCCGCTGCGACGCCGCTCACGCCTGACCCGTCGCGAAACCTATTGCATCGTGCTCGATTTGGTGTGCGCGGAAGCGTCCGCGGTGGACCGAACCCTGAGAAAGGGCGGCATCTGCAATGGCATTCTTCAACGGCGTTTCCCGCCGATACGACAGCGACGGACACGCTCCGGCAGGCGCCGTCATGGACAGCGCGCACGTCGGAGACATCGTCGGTGCCCTGGGCGCCATCGGGCAGCACGAGAGCACCGAGGGTCGCAGCAGGCGGCAGCGATTCCGGATGTTGTTGGCCGTCTTGGTCCCTGGCCTGATCGTGATGGTCGGTGACAACGACGCGGGAGGAGTGGCCACCTACGCTCAGGCCGGTCAGAACTATGGCATGGCGCTGATGTGGACGCTGGCGCTGCTGATTCCCGTGCTCTACGCCAATCAGGAGATGGTGGTGCGGCTCGGCGCGGTTGCCGGGGTAGGACATGCGCGGCTCATCTTCACTCGATTCGGACGGTTCTGGGGCGCCTTCAGCGTCGGCGACCTGTTCGTGGTGAATGCGCTGACGATCGTCACCGAGTTTATTGGGGGCCGCCGCATTTGGCCTGGCGGGCACCGACGCCGTGGGAAACTTCACCGACGCCGGTGCCGTCGCGAGGCTGCTCCACGAGCACGTGTGTCCCGCGGTTGGTGCACTGTTCGCCATCCTGTTGTTGGATGCGTCGCTCATTGGCGCCAATGAGGTGGGGTTGGCGACCACCTATGCGCTGGGCGACACCTTCGGTAAGCGTCACTCGCTGCACTGGAAGCTGACCGAGGCGCCCACCTTTTACCTGGGCTACGGCGTGCTGCTGCCCTCGGCGACGGTGTTCCTGGTGCTGCTGTGCAATGACAAGGCAGTCCTGGGACCATGGATTAACACCGCTCTGCAGAATCTGATTGCCGGAGTGATTGTTTGGTCGCTAGTGCTGTTGTCGTTGACCGCGGCAACCTTCCTCCCCGATCTCAGCACCCAACAGCTCAAGACGTTCTTTGTCGCTGGAGCGATTGTCGGTGTGCTCGGCGGGCTGGATCCCTAGCAGGTGCAGGATCTGGAATCCTCGCCGCGGGATCGTGCGCTGCGGCGGCAGATCATGCGGCAAGAACGTGAAACCTGGCGCACGCCCCGCGCTTGACACCCTGGAACGGCCGGCGTGGTCGCCGCTGCGCACCGCGGGAATGATCGCCCTCCGCGGCTACCTGGCGGTGGCGGTGGTGCTGGTTGGCGTCAAGGTCGCACAGACCGTCGTCGGGTAGCGATATGAAGTGGCTTGAGTGGGCGCGTTGCCGTGGCATGCCGACCGATCGGTTCTTCCCGCCGGATCACGAGCGGGGGAGGGCTCGGACCCTGCGGGAGGCCCGTGCCAAACAGATCTGTCAGCACTGCCCAGTGGGGGAGCCGTGCGGTAGGTATGCCGTCGCGGCGGGCGAATCGTTCGGGGTGTGGGGGGCTACCACACCACGGGAAAGGCGTGACCGGAGCGGGGTGCCACCGAGGAAGCGGGCACTAGACGTAGTTAGGCAAAGCGAATAATATAGTTTGGTGAGCCGAAACAAGCCAATGAGCCGAGATGTCCTGAGTGCGTCGTGGTTCGAGACGGTGGCGATAGCGCAAGCGATCGCCTCGGGTGACAAGGTTTCCGCGGCGCACATCCTGCGGACCAGCCGTCGCCGGCTCATGGTTTCCGAGGGTCTGTTGCACCTGCTCTCGGTGCTGATGCGGGCGGCTCCGGCCGGTGCTACGAGTCGGTTGCTCGATACCGCCCGGGCCTGCGTGCCGCCGCCCCCGATACCGAATCTCGTTCCAGTACAACTATTCCAGGAGGTCGCGTACACAATGCCCACGCTCACCGATGAGATGAAGCGGATGCTCGGTTCTCAACTGGCGATCCTGGCGACGGTGACAGACGGCACCACCCCCAACATCGGGCCCAAGCGCTCGCTGCGGGTGCGTGATGAACGGTCTCTGATCTTCAATGAGAACACCGGGGGTCAGACACTGGCCAATATCCAGGCCGGATCAAAGGTTTCCGTCGCGGTGATTGACCGCGAGGCGCTGGACGGGTACCGGTTCGTCGGTTCGGCCCACGTCCACGATTCGGGGCCGGCATTCGATGACGCCGTTGCCTTCGCGGAGGAACGGGACCTGAAGTATCCGCGCTGCGCGGTCGTCATCGCGATCGAGGGCATCTACACGCTCAAGCCGGGCATCACTGCGGGCAAGCCCGTGTAGACAGGGATCATGACGAAGCCCTTCCCGGCGTCTGACGAGGTTGTTCTGTACTGGCGACCGGGCTGTCCGTTCTGTATCAAGCTCCGGACGCAGCTGCGCTTCAGTCGGCTGCGCTACACCGAGGTCAACATCTGGGAATCCCCCGAGGCGGCCGCTTACGTGCGTTAGGTCGCCGACGGCAACGAGACGGTGCCGACCGTCAACGTCGCGGGGCATCCGTTAGTGAACCCCTCGCGACAGGAGCTGTTGGCGGCCGCCCGCGAACACGCACCGCAGGCGCTGCGGCAGTGACGCTCCTCACCCTGAGATGACACCTGAACCCGGCATCCCGGGGTCAGACCAGCGCGAATGTCCACTCTCCGGGACGTGAAGAAAACGGACCCACAGGGAATAGTTAGCTTAGGTATGTACTTTTACTGGGTGGGCAATGTTGCCCTCGCACTTGTTACTTAACGCCGATCTCCGAGGTATCTAGGCATGACTGAAACGATCTTGACACCTGCCGCCACGACGACGCCTGATCTCGCGGAACAACAGGAACTCGAACGACGCGTCGCGCAGGTCGTGTCCAACGACCCCCAGCTGCAGGGGCTCTTCCCTGACGACGCAGTGACCGATGCGGTCAACGAACCCGGTCTGCCGCTGGTCGAGGTGATCCGGCGACTCCTGGAGGGCTACGGAGATCGCCCGGCGCTCGGGCACCGCGCCGTTGAGCTGGTGACCGACGACAACGGCGTGACAAGCCTCGCGCTGAAGCCCGAGTACGTCACCACCTCCTATCGCGAGTTGTGGAACCGGGCCGAGGCCATCGCCGCCGCCTGGTATGCGCAGGGAATCCGTGATGGTGACTTTGTCGCTCAGCTGGGCTTTACCAGCACGGACTTCGCCTCGCTGGACGTCGCGGGGCTTCGTCTCGGCACCGTGTCGGTGCCCTTGCAGACCGGCGCGTCTGTGCAACAGCGCAACGCGATCCTTGAGGAAACCCAGCCCACCGTCTTCGCCGCCAGCATTGAGTACCTCGACGCCGCGGTGGAGTCGCTACTGGCGGCGCCGTCTGTGCGCCTGTTGTCGGTCTTCGACTACCACCCGGAGCTGGACGGCCACCGCGAGGCGCTGCGCGCCGTGCGCGCCCGACTCGAAGAGGCCGGTCGGCCGATCACCGTCGATCCGCTCGGCGACGCGATCGCGCGCGGGCGAGAGCTGCCCGCGGCACCACAGCCCAGCGAAGATCCCGACGCATTGCGTCTGCTCATCTACACCTCCGGCAGCACCGGCACCCCCAAGGGCGCGATGTACCCGCAATGGCTGGTGGCCAACCTGTGGCAGAAGAAGTGGCTCAGCAGCACGGTCATTCCGGGCGTGGGCGTCAACTTCATGCCCATGAGCCACCTGGCGGGCCGCCTCACGCTGATGGGCACGCTCTCCGGGGGCGGCACGGCGTACTACATCGCTTCCAGTGACCTGTCGACATTCTTCGAGGACATCGCGCTGATCCGTCCCACCGAGGTGTTGTTCGTGCCGCGCGTGGTGGAGATGGTCTTCCAGCGTTACCAGGCCGAGTTGGATCGCTCGCTTGCCCCCGGTGAAAGTAATGCGGACATCGCCGAGCAGATCAAGGTGCGCATTCGCGAAGAGGATTTCGGTGGGCGCGTGCTCAGTGCCGGATCCGGTTCTGCGCCGTTGTCTCCCGAGATGAACGACTTCATGGAATCGCTGCTGCAGGTAGCGATGCTCGACGGCTATGGCTCGACGGAGGCCGGGGCAGTATGGCGCGACGGCATCTTGCAGCGTCCCCCGGTCACCGAATACAAGCTGGTGGATGTTCCTGAACTCGGTTATTTCACAACGGATTCCCCGCATCCCAGGGGCGAGCTGCGCATCAAGTCGGACACCATGTTCCCCGGCTACTACAAGCGCCCGGAAACCACCGCCGACGTCTTCGACGAGGACGGCTATTACCTGACTGGCGACGTGGTCGCCGAGTTGGGACCGGACCACCTTAAGTATCTTGACCGTGTCAAGAACGTGCTCAAGCTCGCTCAGGGTGAATTTGTCGCGGTGTCTAAGCTGGAGGCCGCGTACACCGGCAGCCCGCTGGTTCGGCAGATCTTCGTGTACGGCAACAGTGAGCGTTCTTTCCTGTTGGCAGTCGTAGTGCCCACTCCGGAAGCCCTTGAACGGTATGCGGATTCGCCAAATGCGCTCAAACCGCTGATCCAGGATTCGCTGCAGCAGGTCGCCAAGGGCGCGGAACTGCAGTCCTACGAGATCCCCCGGGACTTCATCGTCGAGACGGTGCCGTTCACCGTTGAATCCGGGCTGCTGTCGGATGCGCGCAAGCTGCTGCGTCCGAAGCTAAAGGAGCACTACGGCGAACGGCTGGAGGCGCTGTATACCGAACTGGCCGAAAGCCAGAACGAGCGGTTGCGTGAGCTGGCGCGGGAGGCGGCCAGCCGTCCGGTCCTGGACACCGTGACCGACGCCGCGGCGGCATTGCTGGGGGCATCGTCTTCCGACCTGGCCCCCGATGTCCGGTTCATCGACCTCGGCGGGGACTCGCTTTCGGCGTTGTCGTACTCCGAGCTGCTGCGCGACATCTTCGAGGTAGACGTTCCGGTTGGCGTGATCAACAGCGTCGCCAACGATCTCGCCGCGATCGCCCGGCACATTGAGGCACAACGGACCGGCACCGCGACGCAGCCGACGTTCGCGTCGGTCCATGGCAGGGGCGCGACGGTGATCAATGCCGCCGAGCTCACCCTCGACAAGTTCATCGACGAGTCGTTACTGAAGGCGGCCAAGGATATTCAGCCGCCCACTACCGACGTTAAGACCGTGTTGGTAACCGGTGGTAACGGCTGGCTCGGACGCTGGTTGGTACTGGATTGGCTCGAACGACTGGTGCCCCGTGGCGGAAAGGTGTACGCGCTGATCCGCGGCTCCGATGCTGCGGCCGCCCGTGCACGGCTGGACGCCGTCTACGAATCGGGAGACCTCAAGCTGTCGGCCCACTACCGCCAGCTCGCGGAGCAGGGTCTCGAAGTGATCGCCGGTGATTTCGGAGACCAGGATCTGGGCCTGTCCCAGGATGTTTGGCAGAAGCTGGCCGGTGAGGTGGATCTGATCGTCCACTCGGGCGCGTTGGTGAACCACGTGCTGCCGTACAGCCAGCTATTTGGCCCCAATGTGGCCGGTACCGCCGAGATCATCAAACTGGCGATCTCCGAACGGCTCAAGCCGGTCACGTACCTGTCGACGGTCGGTATCGCCGATCAGATCCCGGTGACCCAGTTCGAGGAAGATTCCGATGTCCGGGTGATGTCGGCAGAGCGCCAGATCAACGACGGCTACGCCAATGGGTATGGGAATTCGAAGTGGGCGGGTGAGGTGCTCCTGCGGGAGGCCCACGATTTGGCCGGGCTGCCGGTGCGGGTGTTCCGCTCCGACATGATTCTCGCGCACAGCGACTACCACGGTCAGCTGAACGTCACCGACGTGTTCACCCGCACCATCCAGAGCCTGTTGCTCACCGGCGTCGCGCCGGCAAGTTTCTACGAACTGGATAGCGACGGCAACCGTCAGCGGGCTCACTACGATGGCGTCCCAGGTGATTTCACTGCTGCGTCTATCACCGCGATCGGTGGCGTGAACGTGACAGATGACTACCGCAGCTTCGATGTGTTCAATCCCCACCACGACGGCGTCTCGATGGACACTTTTGTGGATTGGCTCATCGAGGCCGGGTACAAGATCGCCCGGATCGACGATTACGGCCAATGGCTCACTCGGTTCGAGACAGCACTCAAGGGGCTGTCGGAGCAGCAGCGCCAGCAGTCCGTGCTGCCGCTGCTCAAGATGTACCAGAAGCCGCAGCCGGCAATTGACGGAAGTGCCCTCCCGACAGCCGAATTCAGCGGAGCTGTACGAGAGGCGAAGGTCGGCGGCTTGGGCCAGACACCGGGTGAGATCCCGCATGTCACCAAGGATCTGATCCTCAAGTACGCCGCCGATATCGGCCTGCTGGGCATGATCTAGTCGATAGAATCCCGCCTGAGACCCATGCAGGCAAGGAGCAGCGCCTGCGCGACCTCGCGCGTCTTCGCCGGGTACGCGACCGGATTGACCGCGAGTACGCGCAGCCGCTGAACGTCGAAGAGCTGGCCCGCGATGCGCACATGTCCTCGGGACATCTGAGCCGCCAGTTCAAGAGCGCTTGTGGGAGTCGCAGTACTCCTACCCCACGACACGGCGGATCGAGCGGGCCATGATGCTGCTGCGCCGCGCAGACATGAGTGTCACCGAGGTCTGTTTCGCGGTGGGGTGCTCGCCACCGACGACCTGGCCAGGATCTTCGAGCGAGTGCAGGCCATTGGCGCCGAGGTCATGCAGGAACCCGCCGATCAGCCCTGGGGCTCTCGAGACTGTGCCTTCCAGCTGACGGGCGAGCACCTCGCCGAGTACGTGGGCGCCCAGCGATACCGTACGTTCACGGATGGTTGACTCACCACTGCGTCTGTCGTGAAAGCCACTACGTCCGTTGTGAAAACGCGTTGTCTACGCTGTCCTGGAATCAGGAGGTTGCACATGGGAACGAAGCCCAAAGCTGTTCTCGGTGGAAGCGCACTGGCGGGCGTAGGTACGGCGGTGGCCGGGATCGTGGGCTCGGCCGTGGCCTTGCGCAGCCCCTCGGTGGTGCGACGGCTCAACAGTTGGGCCGCGCGCAGGTTGACCGATGAGCAGCGTGCTGATCGGCATGCAGCCATCTTGCCGACGCCCATCCCGGGGCCCAGCTTCTATGCCGACCCGGGTGACCTGAGTGACCGCGCCAACGGAGAGATCGTTCGAACACACCAGCTGCTGCCTCGTATTCCCCGGCCTGGAAGCACTATTCAGCGACTTATGGTCCGCTCCACGGATACCGCGGGGAATGCTGTGCCCGTGACTGCGACCCTGATCGAACCGAACCGCCCTTGGCGCGGCGCGGGCGCTCGTCCGGTGGTGGTACGCAACCAGCCGATCAACTCCCTGGGTCTCAAGGCAGCGCCCTCTTACCGGATCGAGCGAGGTCTGTACGTCGACGTGCCGCCGTTGGCGCCGTTGCTCCTGGCGCGAAATTATGCGGTGCTCATACCCGATCACGAGGGACCGCGGATGGCCTATTCGGCGGGCATCATGGCCGCGCATGCGGTACTGGACTCAGTACGCGGGATGCGCAGACTATGTCCAGATCTCATGGAATCCCCGATGGTGATGGATGGGTACAGCGGCGGTGCCATCGCGACGGTGTGGGCCGCGCAGGAGCAGCCGGCCTACGCGCCGGAACTGAGGTTCAGCGGTGCGGTCGCCGGCGGGACACCGACGGATTACGCCCTGCTGTATCGCAGTATGAACGGCGCCTTGGGATCTGGCCTATTTGCCGCGGCCACGATCGGGCAGGCGCGCGAGTACCCGAGCATGGTGGAGCTCTTTGGCGATTTTGCCTTCTACATGACGACTCTGATCAAGGACTTGCCGCAGCCGCCGTTGGCAGCGGCCGGGATTGCGCGTATCGATCTTGATGTATTGGCGGCCATTCCATCGCCTTTCGAGTCCGAGATCGCACAGGATGTGATCGCCGCCAACAAGCCGGGCGCCACCGCACCGACCATGCCGACCCTGCTGTACCACGGATCGCGTGACCGGTTCATCGGTGATCAGTTCGTTCCCGAACAAGGCGTCACCGCGCTCGTCGACAGCTGGCGATCGAAGGGAGCGACGGTAGATTACCTGCCCGTGCCTGGCGAACATCTGATCGCGGCCGGGTGGGCGATGCCCAGTGTTCTACGTTGGATGCGCAGCGCATTAGGGGCCTAGTGGTTCCCCGAATCAGGATGTGACTCAGGGTTTTCCCGGAGGCGGCGACACCCGCGGGACGGCTAGGCTCGCGGGCATGACGACCGATGTACCCGCGCTATCCGGCACCTCCGAAGAGGACGGCGCTGATACCCCGGCGCGGTGGACCCCGCTGCAGAAGATCGGATTCCGTCTGCTATTCACCATCGGTGGCGGGATTCTTCTGCTCTCGGTGTACGACAACCTCGGGCTTTACACCTTGTTTGAGCCGGTGCTATGGCTGACGGCGCAGATCGGCAGTTTCCTCATCCGCGGACGCGGTATCGAACTCACTGTGTCTTCCGGAAGCGACCTGTTGTGGTCGTGGTGCTACCACCTGGGCTGGATTGTGATCGCACTGGCGATCACCGCGATATGGACGGTGCTGGACGGTCGCCGGCCGAACTACCGGCGGCTGGCCGCGTCGCTGTGGGTTTTCGCACGGTTCGGTCTGGCGATGTCGATGATCACGTACGGCATCGCGAAGGCGATTCCCACGCAGATGGGGTTCATGGCTCTTCCTGATCGGCAGCTGCAATTAGCCGGTGACACAAGCTTGTTCAACACTTTGTGGGGCTTCATGGGTGCCTCGGAACCGTATTCGATAGCCACAGGGGCCGTGGAGCTGGTGTCCGGGTTGCTGCTGCTGTGGAACCGCACCTGGGTCTTGGGCGCCGTGGGGTCGGTGTTCGCCATGGCGCAGGTGTTCCTGCTCAACATGACGTATGACGTGCCGGTCAAGCAGGTCTCGGGAGAGCTGTTCTTGATTGCGGTCGCGGTCACCGCGCCATTGTGGCCAAGCCTTGTGCGGGTGGTCTTCAACCGCAGCACCACGCAGCCGGTGCGGCTATGGCCGGCGCTCGGCTCGGACCGGCGCTGGCTGCTCACGACGGGCATTGTGCTCAAATTCGGGGTGTCATCGGTCCTGACGGCACTCATCGTGTTGCAGTCGCTAGCGGTCTACTCCACATACAAAACACCCACCTCAAGTCTCGACGGTGCTTGGCACGCAACGTCATTCACCATCGACGGGCACGGGGCGACGCTGAACCAGACTGATCCCGAACCGTGGCCCAACGTGGCGATTTCCCATCGTGACACGGTGGCGGAGTTCAGCGTGATGAAGTTCGTTTCCCAGACACCCGACGGGCGCACCGCTGCGTGGCTGTTGGCGGTCAACGGCGACCGGCTGGAATTGCGTAAGCGTGAGTCCGGCCCGCCGCAACAGATACTTCACGCACAGCAGCCCAGCCCGGATCGGCTGGTCCTTACCGGCGTCGTGAATGGCAAGAGGATCGAGGGCACCTATGAACCCCGGTTCATGGAGCGCAGCAAGTCCGGATTTCGGTGGATTCAGCCGGAGATGGATCCGGATTCCGTAGACGCCGACGGATAGCAATCCGAAAGTTCCGGAACAGATGCCTATTTGGCGTCTCGTCGAGAGTCCTCCGTTGAAGGACATGTCGCCGTCAATCGGGCCGCGTTCCAGGCTCCCGTGTGGCCCGCCACGGCACTACGTTCTCTTGCATGTTATTTCGCGAACATGTTCGTGGGGGATGTGATTACGGCAAGGCCCCACATCTGTACACCGGTCAGGCCAGATCCGCCGCCGAACGGCTCGAGAACGGATTTCTGGACGAGCAGTCCATTCCCAAATTTGGTGTATAACAAGGTATTAGACGTTTCCAGACCGAGATTGCGGATTGTGTCTTTCGTGACGCGCCGACATGATTTACTCGTCGGAATCGGGTCGCGCGCGACGAGGCGTGCCGCACGTTGGCGGTGCTTCACACACGACCGAGCCTGGGTGCCGCCGCATTCGAAGTTCGGTTATCCGTTGTGTTCACATCCGATCTGAAGATACATGTTCGTGCAGCTGACATGCTGCCGAGCGCGGAAGACAGTCGGAGGGACTCGAGATTTTCACGATCTTGAAGCGTGTGTGGATTCCGTTGGTGCTTGTGGTGGTGGCAGTCGCGGGTGGATTCACCGTGTCGCGGTTGCACGGCGTCTTCGGTAACGAGCGTCGTCCCGCGTATGCCAATGCCGAACGGGAAGAGAAGCGGCCGCACGACCCCAAGTACTTGATCTACGAGGTGTTCGGCCCCCCGGGCACGGTGGCGACCATTAGCTACTTCGATGCGGATGCCGAGCCGCAGGTGATCAAGCAGGCCCCGCTGCCCTGGTCGGTGGAGTTTCCGATCACCGAGGCGACGGCCATGGGAAACCTCACCGCACAGGGTGACGCGGACAGCATTGGATGCCGCATCCTCGTGGGCGACAAGGTCAAGGACGAGAAGATCCGATACGGCGTCAGCGCGTTGACCTTCTGCATGTTGAAGGCCGCATGAGCACTCTCAGCGACCCTCCGACAGAGCCATTGCCGGTGGGTCACCGTCCACCATTACTGGCACGGTTGATCCGCCGTCTGTCGGTGCCGATCATCCTTGGTTGGTTGGCGATAGCCGTCGTCTTAAGCATGAGCGTTCCCTCACTTGAGCAGGTCGAGAAGGAACACGCGGTGGCGATGAATCCGGATGCGGCACCGTCGTTTCAGGCAACGCAACGAATGGGCCAGCTGTTCGACGAATCGAATTCCAGTGTGGTAGCGATGATCGTTGTGGAGGGTCAGCAACCCCTCGGTGACGACACGCACCGGTACTACGACGAGTTGATCCGCCAATTGAAATCCGATACGGCCCATGTCCAGCATGTGCAGGATTTCTGGGGCGATCAAATGACGCAGGCTGCTGCGCAAAGCCTCGACGGTAAGGCTACGTATGTACAGGTGGCTCTGACGGATCCCCGGGAGGGGGCTTCGGCGAATCAATCCGTTGAGGCGGTGCGGAGCATTGTGGACCGGACACCGGCGCCGCCGGGAGTCAAGGCCTATGTGACCGGACCGGCGGCGTTCGCCGCGGACTTGGGCCCGGCCGGCAACAGGACCGTCCTCCTGGTCACGGGGCTAAGCCTCGCGGTGATCTTCACCATGCTGCTCCTGGTCTACCGATCGATCGTTTCCGTCATTCTCATGCTGATTGTCGTCGGGATAGAGCTGACGGTGGCCCGCGGATTCGTGGCGTTTCTCGGAAATCTGGGGCTCATCGGTATCACCACATTCGTGGTCAATCTGCTGGTGGCACTTGCCATCGCGGCCGGAACGGACTACGGCATCTTCTTCACCGGGCGATATCAGGAGGCACGCCAGGCCGGTGAGGATCGAGAGACGGCGTTTTACACCACCTTCCGCAGCGTGGCCAAGGTGGTGCTGGGTTCGGGTTTGACGATTGCCGGCGCAGTTCTCTGTCTGCACTTCACCCGGCTCCCCGTCTACCAGACATTGGGAGTCGC
Source organism: Mycobacterium sp. D16Q14 (assembly GCA_002013415.1). GTDB lineage: Bacteria > Actinomycetota > Actinomycetes > Mycobacteriales > Mycobacteriaceae > Mycobacterium. The sequence goes on along the minus strand of MAEX01000020.1, from coordinate 19,255 downwards.
CACGGCCGTGGGCATGGTGGTCGCCGTCGCGGTAGCGATCACACTCGTTCCGGCGGTCATCGCCGTGGGTAGCCGTTTCGGGTTGTTTGAGCCCAAGCGAAAGGTCACGGTCCGCCGCTGGCGGCAGATCGGTACGGCGATCGTGCGTTGGCCGGCACCGATTCTCGTCGCGACGTGTGCGGTGGCACTGATCGGGCTGTTGACGCTGCCGGTGTACCAGCCCAGCTACAACGACCAGAAATACATCCCGCAGGATATTCCGGCGAATGTGGGCTATGCCGCCGCCTCGCGACACTTCCCTCAGTCCTTGATGATGGCCCCGGATGTTCTGCTGATCGAAGCCGATCACGACATGCGCAATCCGGTCGACTTCCTGGTGATCAACAAACTGGCGCGCGGGGTCCAAGCCGTGCCCGGCGTATCGCGGGTTCAGGCGGTAACTCGGCCCGGCGGTGAGCCTTTGAAACACACGACCATTCCGTTCATGCTCAGTATGAGCAGCGCGAGTCAGTCGCATTTGATGCCGTTTCAGAAGAACCGCATGGACGATCTGCTGGTTCAGGCCGACGACATGCTGAAGACGATCGGCATCATGAAGCGGATGCAGGCGCTGACCGAGCAGATGGTCGGCACGACCCACGGCATGGTCGGCACAACGCACGAACTCGAAATAATCATGAATGAGCTTCGGGATCATGTTATGGATTTCGATGACTTCATCAGACCGATCAGAAATTACCTCTACTGGGAAAAGCACTGCTACGACATCCCGATCTGTCAGGCCATCCGTTCCGTCTTCGACACGCTCGACGGAGTGGACGAGGTCTCCGACAAGCTGGGTGACCTGGTGGCGAATCTGGATCGGCTGGATGAGCTACTTCCGCAAATGGCACAACAGTTTCCAGTGATGATCGAGACGATGGAATCCACGCGGAAAATGATGCTGTCCATGCACAGCACCATGTCCGGGATCTTCGATCAGATGGAGCAGTCGACGAATAACTCAACCGCGATGGGCAAGGCTTTCGATGCTGCGCAGAACGACGACTCGTTCTATCTCCCCCCGGAGGTCTTCGAGAACGAAGACTTCAAGCGTGTCATGAACATCTTCCTGTCCTCGGACGGGAAGGCGGCGCGGATGCTCATATCGCAGCGGGGCGATCCGGCGACGCGCGAGGGTATGTCGTTGGTTGAGCCGATAGAGACAGCGGCCGCGGAGGCACTCAAGGGCACACCGCTACGGAATGCCAAGATCTATATGACCGGCACCGCGGCATCGGTCAAAGACGTTGTCGACGGCTCGAAGTACGATCTGTTGATCGCGGCCACCGCGGCGCTCTGTCTGATATTCGGCATCATGCTGGTCATGACGCGAAGCTTTGTCGCTGCGCTGGTTATCGTTGGGACAGTGGCACTTTCGCTGGGTGCGGCGTTCGGCCTCTCGGTGCTCATCTGGCAGAGCATTCTCGGCATCCCCTTGAACTGGGTGGTGCTGGCGATGTCGGTGATCATCTTGTTGGCGGTGGGTTCTGATTACAACCTGTTGTTGGTGTCGCGGATGAAAGAAGAGCTGGGCGCTGGGATCAATACGGGGATCATTCGGGCGATGGGCGGGACCGGCAAGGTGGTGACCTCTGCGGGTTTGGTGTTCGCGTTCACGATGTTGTCCATGGTGGTCAGCGATCTTGTCACCATCGGCCAGCTGGGTTCGACGATCGCGATCGGCCTGTTGTTCGACACATTGGTGGTGCGCGCGTTCATGACGCCGGCAATCGCCGCGCTGTTGGGGCGGTGGTTCTGGTGGCCGCAGCGGGTGCTGCAGCGCCCCGCCAGGGCACGACGCCACGCGCCCGGCTCGCGCCCGTTGGTGAGCTTCCTTCTGCAGAAGGAAGAGCGCTAACCGCGATGGATGCCTCTATCTACTGCCTGGCGACGACCGCATGAGTATTCACCGGATGGTCAACCGGCCACCGTTGGTGGCCCGGCTGATCCGTCGGCTGTCGGTGCCGATCATCCTTGGCTGGCTGGCGGTCATCGCCGTTGTGACCTTTGCCGTTCCGTCACTGGAACAAGTCGGGCGGGAAAGCTCAGTGTCCCTGGTTCCCCAAGCGGCGCCGTCGTTCCAGGCGATGCAGCGCATGGGGCAGGTCTTCGGAGAATCGAACTCCGACAGCGTGGCGATGATCGTGCTGGAAGGTCAGCAACCGCTCGGTGATGACGCACACGGCTATTACGACAACTTAGTTCGCCAGTTGAGGTCGGACACCGCACATGTACAGCATGTCCAGGACTATTGGGGTGACCCTCTTACCGCGACGGGTGTGCAGAGCGCCGACGGTAAGAGCGTCTACGTCCAGGTCAACCTCGCGGGCAACCAAGGCCAGGCCCTGGCGAACAAGTCCGTGGAGGCCGTCCGGGACATCGTGGAACGGTCGTCACCCCCGCCCGGCGTACAGGCCTATGTCACGGGCCCCGCGCCCTTGGTGACGGATATGAACCACGCCGGCAACACGTCCATCATCAAAATCACTGTGGTGACGCTCGTGGTGATCCTCACGATGCTGCTCTTTGTATACCGCTCGATGGTCACCGTAATCCTGCTGTTGGTCATGGTGGGCATACAGGTACAGGCGGCTCGAGGTATCGTCGCGTTGTTGGGAGACCATGGGGTTATTGGACTTTCAACCTTCTCAGTGAATCTTTTGGTGTCGCTCGGCATCGCGGTGGGAACGGACTACGGCATATTCTTCATGGGCCGCTATCAGGAGGCCAGGCAGTCCGGCGAAGACCGGGAGACGGCGTTCTACACCACCTACAGCAGTGTCGCGAAGGTGGTGGTGGCATCGGGATTGACGATTGCGGGCGCGATCTTCTGCCTCAGCTTCACCCGGCTGCCCTACTTCCAGACCATGGGCATTCCCGCTGCGGTGGGTATGGCCGTCGCGGTTGCGGTGGCTGTCACGCTCGTTCCGGCCGTCATTGGTCTAGGGAGTCGTTTCGGGCTGTTTGAGCCCAAACGGAAGATGATGGTCCGCCGCTGGCGGTGGGTTGGCACGGCGATCGTTCGATGGCCCGGACCAATCCTTGCCGGGGCGTGCGCGGTCGGACTTATTGGGCTGCTGGCACTTCCGGGGTATCAGACAAGCTACGACGACAGGCTGTATGTCCCCCGAGACATCCCCGCCAACATGGGGTACGCGGCCGCTGAGCGGCACTTCCCTGAGTCGCGAATGACGCCCGATGTCCTGATTCTCGAGGCGGACCACGATATGCGTAATCCGGCAGACTTCGTGGTGCTCCACAAACTTGCCAAGGGGCTCTATGCCGTTCCTGGTATTTCTATGGTGCAGAGCATTACTCGGCCAGAGGGAAGCCCTATCGAGCACACTTCCATACCGTTTCAGATCAGCCTGCAAAGCGCTGGCATGCTGCAGATCCTGCCGTTTGGAAAAGAACGCGTGGACGACATGCTGAAACAGGCCGATGACACCACGAAGATGATCAACCAAATGCAGCACACTTACGAGCTGATGAGCAGCATCTCCGACATCACCAATGAGACGGTCCTCATGAACAGGGAGCTGACGGCGACCGTCGATCGGCTACGGGATTACATCGCCAACTTCGATGACTTCTTTAAGCCCCTTCGCAACTATTTGTACTGGGAGAAGCACTGCGAGACGATTCCGATTTGCTTCGCGATCAGATCAGTATTTCAGGCGCTCGACGGCACTGACCAGCTCAGTCTTCGGACGCACCAGATCCTCGAACGCGTGGAGCAGATGAATGGGTATCAGCGGGAGTTGATCGCTCTCTTCCCACCGATGATCGCGACCATGAAGTCAATGCGCGCCATGATGCTGACGATGCACAGCACCATGTCCGGGATCTTTTCCCTGATCGATCAAACGGCGGCGAACGCGACCGCGATGGGAAAGATTTACGATGGTGCCCAGAACGACGACTCGTTCTACCTGCCTCCGGAGGTCTTCGAGAACGAGGACTTCAAACGGGCTATGTCCCTGTTCTTTTCGCCGAACGGGAAGGCTGTTCGGCTGATCCTGACGTACCGGGGCGATCCGGGTACACCGGAAGGTCTGTCGAGGGTGGACGCGGTGCGGACGGCGGCGGAAGAGGCGCTCAAAGTGACGCCGCTGGAAAACGCTCAGATCCATCTCGCCGGCACCGCCGCGACCTTCAAAGACCTACGCGACGGGTCCGCTTACGATCTGTTGATAGCCGGTGTGGCTGCGCTCTGTCTGATTTTCGGCATCATGCTGGTCATGACGCGAAGTTTTGTCGCTGCGCTGGTTATCGTTGGGACAGTGGCACTTTCGCTGGGTGCGGCGTTCGGCTTTTCGGTGCTCATCTGGCAGAACATTCTTGGTATCGAGTTGCACTGGCTCGTGCTGGCGATGTCGGTGATCATCTTGTTGGCGGTGGGTTCTGATTACAACCTGTTGTTGGTGTCGCGGATGAAAGAAGAGCTGGGCGCTGGGATCAATACGGGGATCATTCGGGCGATGGGCGGGACCGGCAAGGTGGTGACCTCTGCGGGTTTGGTGTTCGCGTTCACGATGTTGTCCATGGTGGTCAGCGATCTGCGCGTTATCGGGCAGGTTGGCTCCACGATCGGGATCGGCCTGTTGTTCGACACGTTGGTGGTGCGCGCGTTTATGACGCCGGCGATCGCCGCGCTGTTGGGGCGGTGGTTCTGGTGGCCGCAGCGGGTGCTCAAACGCCCGGCCGGAGTGCAACAAGACTCTGCGGGACCCCGACCGTTGGTCGTGCAAGATGCCTAACTTCGGGTGGGATTGGACCTGGCCCACAAGGGCCGGATTGAAGCAAAAAGTATTGGTATGAAAGGAATTACATAGATGTTTCGTCCATCACTGACCCAACTGTCTGTCGGGTTGGGGGCACTGGCATTGTCGTTGGCCAGCGCCGCCGGGATCGCCTCCGCGGACCCAGATCTGGACTCCGCCATCAACACCACGTGCAGTTATCCGCAAGTGGTAGCGGCACTCAATGCCCAGGACCCGCAATTCGGTAAGGCGTTCTCCCAGTCGCCGATACTGCAGCGCGGCCTCCGTGAATTCCTGGCGGCCGGTCCGGAGAAGCGGGCACAGACGGCCCAAGATGTGGCAAATGCTCCGGCCTTTCAGCCGTACCTCGGAGTAATGGAACAGGCTTACCGGACCTGTCACAACTTCTGAAACGGGCGGAGCGCCAGCTTCTTTAATGTGCCCGCGCGGGCACGCGATGCGTCAGTGAATCTCACCGGTCAGATCGAAATCGGCCAGCGTGAGTTCGGCCAGTTCGTGTAAGGCCTCCTTGGTGTTCTTCCCACCCGGTTGGTAGGCGCCGACGCTGATGAAGATCTTTCCGTTGAGGCGCCCCGAGAGGATGAACATTCGACCGCCGGTGCGCTCAAGCAGCTGGCGCCTTTCGCGTTGTCCGGTCGCGCGTGCGTTCTGGAAGTCGGCGAGTGTCCCGGCGGGATACCCGATCATCGAGCTGAGATCGCCTAGATAGGAGCAGAACACCGACTGGTCAGGGTCGGCGGGCAGCCTGGCGACCATCCGCTTCAGTGTTCGTTTGGGCAAGAATGACGGCAGCCACAGGAGCTGCTTTGATTCGTCTGGTTCCTCCTTCATCGCCGCTAGTGTCTGCTTGATGGTGGATCGAATGTCTCGCAGATCCGTAGTGAGCGAGGTGGTGTCGATGCTGACGCGCGCATAGGACAGTGCCATTGCGCGCGTGTCGTCCGCGGTGCGCTCGCTGATGGGTATCTGCAGAGTGACGGTGCCCTTGTCGGTACGTCCACGCCCGATGCGCTCGCCAAAGCGGGCAGCGAAGGCCGCCGCGAGAGTGTGACTCGCTCCGGCTAGAGCGTCCGCGCGGGCATCCCAGTCTTCCAAATCGACGTAGATCGTGATGGCCGGCACAAGGACGACGTCGTCGGGGACGACCTCGTGAACAGGCAACGGCGCCGGTGATTGCTCGGTCTCCCTCTTGTCGCGCGCCTGCTTTCTGGCCAGTTTTCCCGCCGCCAGAAGGGCCCGGGCGACCTTGGGTACATCCCGAGCCGTCTCGCGTGCATCCCGGCCCAGTGCGCGCAGCCGAGCGCGGGACGTCGGTGTTGGATAGCCAAGATCTCGTGTCCTGCCCAGGGCTGCTTCGACTATGACAAGAGCAAGCCCGAGGCCGTCGATCAGATTGTGCGAGAGCACCAGACTGATCGCGGTCGTGCCGTCGTCAAGAGGAAGGACGCCGATGTGCCAGCCGGGACCCGACTCAGGGTCGATGCGCACCTGTGAACGTTCGTCAACCCAGTCGCTGAACTCGGTGCGCGGCCGGGTGTGTTGAGCGACATCGATATCCGACGAACCCGGATCCGCCACCCAGCGATGCCGGGCGATCGGCAGTGCTGGACGTTCGATGCGCCGACCCAACAAACCCTGGCCAAGATTGTGATGGAAGCGCCGTAAAGCGTCGAGATCGATGGCGTGCCCATACAGCCACGTAACTTGGATGATCACGTTCATGTCGGCGGCGTGATGCTCTGCCAGCAATGCCTCATCCGCCAGTGCGAGGCGGTTATCCGGCCGTGCAGCATCTTTGGCGGCTTGGCGCCTGCTCAGGGACTCTCGCACCCGACGTATCGGCCCAGGCACCAGTCAGACTCCTTCGTTTCCTGCCGTGCGCTTGCGATTTTGCACCGTGGGCGGCAATGGATTTGGGGATAAGCGTGGTCCAGTTTGCAATCGCGTACTGCCAGGCGCCCAGTCGAGCTCTATCAACCGAATAGGTCGGGAGCTTAGCCGTTTGGCGGACAGGTTGTGGCGAAATCTGTTTCGCCGCGGCCATCGACGGATCTGACGGACGAGTGGACCCAGATCTCCGCACGGTCTGTGGCGGAGTAACTGGATCGACATTGCAGTTTTCATGCCCTGCACTGCATTTGATTTTACGACTGGCATGTCGAGCGGCGCCGCGGTGATCCATGATGTTCTACGTGGAGAACAGAGTCCTCAATATTTCGAGTATGCCTCGGGGCGGTCCGGATGCCTCGTGGCTGGACAGACGGTTGCAGACCAGCCGCCTGGAGTACCTGGACCGCGATGACGTCGATGATCTCAAGCACAAGGTCATGTCCGCGCTTGATCGAGCAGGGCGGCGACGGTGGATCGGTGTACACGAGAAATGCGCCCGAATTGCGCTCCTTGAGGTGGCGGGTGTGCGTTCGCCGAAGATCCTCGAACTTGGCGCAGGACTTGGGGGGTTGTCACGGAAGCTGCTGGAGATGCATCCCAGCGCCGAGGTGACGGTCACCGACATCGATCCCGCGTTCGTGGCAGCGGCGGCCGCCAGTGACCTGGGCAGTCACCCCCGCGTAACGGTAAGAGAGATGGATGCCACCGCAATCGATGTCATGGACGAGCAATACGATCTCGCGGTCTTTGCCTTGTCGCTGCATCATCTTCCACCTGATCTTGCCGCCCAGGTGTTCGCGTCGGGGACACGTGCGGCGCGGAAGTTCTTGATCGTCGACCTGCCCAGGCCGCCGGTGGCGCTTCACATCGCGTTATTGGCCGTGGTGCTGCCACTCGTCAAGATCTCGCCATTGCAGCACGACGGGTTTATCAGTTCCCTTCGTGCCTACAGCCCGTCGGCACTGCGCGCGCTGGCCCATCATGCAGATCCCGCCATCGCCATCGAGTTCCGGACCCGCGGGGTACTGGGGCCAACGGTGGTGGTCGCGAGTCGTCCGTCCGTACTACCGCCGTGACCACATTAGGGAAAGCCGCTTGATGCCGTCACATTTGCTGCGGACGCATGATTCAATGTGCGACAGTCTATTACGCCTCGTAACTCGTTCTGATCGCATGCCCCGGCAGGATCGGGCGGTCTACCGCTGGAGGATCTCATGATGCGACACGACACTCCTGCGCTGCGCGCTCTATCCATCGCAAGGTCGTACTCGTGACCGCGGACGGACGGTCCCGCCCGGTAGCTCTTTTTGTCATGGGTATGGCGAGGTCCGGTACATCGGCGATTACCCGGGCGCTCTCGCTATGCGGCGGTGCGCTACCTCCCGCGCTCGCGGGTGCGAACCAGGCCAATCCGCGGGGCTATTGGGAGCCACGCAAAGCCATCATCCTCAACGAGAGGATCTTGCATCGGAACGGCAGCTCCAGATTCGACACCACCTTACGTCTCCAAGAAGAGGGTGGGTTCGATGCTGGTGAGAAGACTGCGTGTATCGCCGAGATCCGCGCATATCTTGCCTCGTTGCCGCCTGCGCCGATGCTGATCATCAAGGACCCGAGGATAAATCTTCTGTCCGACATGTGGTTTGAGGCGACTCGGCTGGCCGGATACGACGTGGCGACAGTGGTCGCGGTGCGTCACCCGACGGAGGTCATCGCCTCAGTTGCGGCCCAGGCGGCCGCGTCGCCGGAGTTCTCGAGTGCGTTGTGGCTCAAGTTCAATCTGTTGGCTGAGGTGAACACTCGCGATGTGCCGCGCGTGTTCGTGGGGTACGCCAACCTCCTTGAGGATTGGCGCCGGGAAATGAAACGAATCTCGGTGGCGCTCGGGCTCGACCTGGACACCCGGGACGAGGCAGCGATCGACGAGTTTCTCGAAACCGACCTTCGACGCCAGAAATATTGTGGCCCAGTGACAGAGCCCTTTGGGACGGACTGGATGTCCGTGGTTTATCAAACGCTCCGTGCGGCTGCTGCGGATGAACCCTGGGACCAGTCGGCATTGGAACAGGTCTTGGAGTCGTATCGGGTAAGCGAACGCGGCTTCCGGGCAATGGTCGAGGATTACCAGAGATTCCACAAGCTGAGTCGGCGCACCCGCCCGTCGATGATGAAGCTGATCTACGAGGTCATGGCGACTGCTCATGGGAGACGCGGGACATGGGCATGACGTGAGTCTCCCGCATGTCACCTCACCGCTTTAGGCAATACCGTTGACTACCTGAATGATTCCAGCGATTGAGAATATGGTGATCAGCACCTGGCGGCGGTGGGCCAGTGCCCAATCATGCATTGGCCGCAGTACCGCAAGGGTTTTCGTGGGCGCGACCACATAGCTGACGAGGGTGATCTCAACCACCGTGAACATTCCAAAGACGAACAGGATGACGGCGATGACCTGGGTTCCGATCGGGGAACCCGAGGCCACGATGGGGGTGAGCACGAAGACCACCAACATGGGGGGCGGTAATCCGGCCAGGCCGAACACAAAGGCGACCCATAACGCCCCGTCTTCCCAGGCTTTTTGGAGTCGGCGGAGCAGCCGCCGGAACATGGAACCCCGCTCCGCGTCCTGGTCCTGGAGGGTGCCGAACGGGGATGTGATGGGGCTTGGCGTATGTGCATCACGTGTCCGGTCCGAGGGGTCGCCCGCCGCCACTCGCACACGCATTCGCTGACGGACCGAGCGTGCTGCCATGAGCGTTGCGATGGACAGCATGAGAACGCCCATGCTGAGATTGACCAGCCGGGTGGTAATGCTGTTACCCGGCCCGGCCATATCTTCCACGAAGGTGCGAACTGATGGTGCTACGTGTAGCACCATCAGCGGTATCAGCAGGCCCGCAAGACTCACGATCATGCTGCCAATCCAGTAGGCGGCCAGATTCTGCACCGGCTGAGGCCGCGAGATCATCAGGACGATGATGGCGAGTAATACCGGATTGACCGCGAACATGATCGCCATCGCGAGCAGTAGACCCCACACGGCCCGGAACACTACCCAGGCCGACGCGCTTTCTTCGGCGAATGGGAAACCAAAGCAACCAGCAACCCTGATACCGAATCTGACGAACCGTTGTGCCCGAATGGGTTTCGCGCATGCACCTGGCTCTGAGCTCTCAGATTCCGCTCAGGCCGTGGATCAAAAGTGATATCCCAGCCACTATGCACATGGCTATCAGAATCTTTCGCCGATGAGTCAGTGCCCAGTCATGCAACAGTTGCACGACCGCTTGGGTTTTCGTGGGCGCGACCAAGTAGCTGATGAGTGTCAGCTCGACGATCGCCAGGACGCCGATGATAAAGACGACTGCGACAGTGATCTGCGTCCCGAGCGCAGCGCCTGAGGTGACCAAGATGGCTATGAGGAACAGGCCCGCGTCAGGTTCGATTCCGCCGAGTAGCAGTCCGATCAGGAAGGCGACCCATAACGATCCGTTTTCCCATGCACTGGCGGTCTTGCGTAGCAGTCGTCGGAGCCGCGACCCGCCATCGGTTGACGTGTCTTCGGTGCGGCCCAGGAGGCGCGAGATGGGGTTCTGTGTCGGCGGATTCGGGTCTGGGGCCAGAGCATCTTCGCCCGCATACTGCAGCTGACGCTGACGCTGACGCAACCGTGGCCACAGTGCTATTAGCGCGGCAACCGACAGCGCTAGCGCACCCATGCCTAGTTGAACGTGCCGAATGGCGGGGCTGACCGCCACGCTCTGTGCGAATGATCTGAACATCGGCGTGACGTGCAGCAGTATCAGTGGCGCCACCACGGCGGGGATGCAACCGATGAGACAGCCCGCCCAGTAAACGAGGAGATTTTGCACGGGCTGCGGCCGAGAGATCACGAGCAGGGTAATGCCCAGTCGGATCGGATTCAGGGCGACCAGTACGACGAGCGCTAGCACCGATCCCCACACGTACGAAGACACTACGCGGTAGGTTCGTGCTCTGGGGTTCCTTTGAAAGTTGTTCTGTGGCGGGCTGTCACAGGCCCTTGGCACGCGGTGCGCGTTCGCCGGACTCACACTCTCGTGGAGGAGATTTGAATGACGGCGGTTACCAGTGCGTGCCGACTGTGCGACTCGACCGGCCCTCATCGAACGCTTGAGGTTCGCGAGATGATGTTCGGCACCCGCGAGGTGTTCGAATACTTCAGCTGCGCCGAGTGCGACACGTTGCAGATCGTCAATGCACTTGAGGGTGACGAGCTCATGCGGCATTACCCCGCGGCCTACTATTCGCACAACGGCTCGGCCCAGCCGAAGGCCTTTCAATGGCTGGTTGCGCAGCGAGACCTATTCACATTGCGAAGCGGGGGAAGGATTTTTGGATCAGCCATGGCCTCGCCTATCCCGGAGGGCATCTTCCGGGTGCTGCTCGGGGGAGATGCCGTCAAGATGCTCGCGGGGCTTGGAATTGAACGCGATGCGCGGATCTTGGATGTCGGATGTGGAAGCGGTGCATTGCTGGACCGGCTCGCGAGAGTCGGGTTTGTGAGCCTGCTCGGGGCCGACCCCTTCATCGCAGGGGATAGCGAGTCCCGCGAACGTATACCGCTGTTGAAGCGCTATTTGAGTGATGTACGAGGTGAATTCGATCTCATCATGTTCAATCACTCGCTCGAACATATGCCGGATCCGGTGGCTACGCTCGAGGTGGCGTCCAGAATGTTGGCCGATGGCGGCATGTGCCTGGCTCGGGTGCCGACAACGTCATCAGAAGCTTGGGCCATCTACGGAGCTGATTGGGTGCAGGCCGACGCGCCTCGGCACATGGTCATACCGTCACGACGGGGAATGGCTCTGGCCGCAGAGCGCGCGGGATTGCGGGTCGCGCAGACATTTGATGATTCAACTTTTGGCCAGTTCACCGGAAGTGAAGCCTACCGGGGTGATGTTCCGGTGACCGACCCCAGAATCCTTCGTATGTTTCGTCCCAAGCAGATCTGGGAGTGGGAGAAGCGGGCTAAACGGCTCAATCAGCAGAACCGTGGTGACCAGACCGGTTTTGTGCTGCGGGTCCAGTAGCGCCAAATCTGCACGTCTCGTCTAGGGGTGTTGTTGTATTCCCAAATCTCTTGAATTTAAAGTCAATAACGCGTGTACCGGGATATGCTGCCGGTCGGTTGAGCCGTGGCGAGGCTCCCGCTTTCATTCTGCGGGAACACTGGAAGTGAAGGGCTCTGCGATGAAATTCGTACTGTCATTCTATGGAACACGTGGTGATGTCGAGCCCGGCATCGCCGTCGGCCGTGAGTTGTTGCGTCGCGGGCACGACGTACGCATGGTCGTCCCACCCGACCTTGTCGACTTCACCGAGGCGGCCGGACTTTCCGCGGTCGCCTGTGGACCCGACGTGCGGGTATGGCAGGACGTGAATCGTGACTTCTGGGCGCGATTCTTGCGGAACTTCTGGAAGAACTTCTGGAGGCTTCGGGACCTTCGGGAGCTGCTGCGTGAAGATTGGCGGTTCCTGGTTCAGTGCTGGGAGGACGTCAGTACGACGCTGAGATCGCAAGCGGCGGATGCGGACCTGCTGTTCACCGGCGTCCTCGGTGAGGAGTCGGCCGGTAACGTCGCGGAGTTCTACTCCCTGCCGTTCGCCACGCTGCACGTGTTTCCGATTCGCGCCAACGGTCAGCTTGTTCCGGGAATGCCTGCCCGGCTGGGCCGGTCCATCATGAGGTTGTCGGAGTGGCTGGGTTGGCCGATGTTCAAAAGGCTAGAGGATCCGCAGCGTCGTGAGCTGGGCCTGCCTAAAGCCACCGGGCCCTCGCCCTGGCGGATCGCAGAGCGCGGGTCGTTGGAGATCCAGGCCTATGACGAGGTATGTATGCCCGGATTGGCGGCGGAATGGGCGGAATACGATGGTCGGCGGCCCTTCGTGGGCGCACTGACACTCGATCTACCAACAGATTCCGACGACGAGGTGGCCTCGTGGATTGCCGGGGGAGCACCGCCGATTTGTTTTGGCTTCGGCAGCATGCCCGTCGAGTCAGCTGCCGAGACGCTTGCCATGATCAGCGGGGCATGTGATCAGTTGGGGGAGCGAGCGTTAGTGTGCGCCGGGGGAAGTGATTTCAGCCATGTCCCTCTTTTCGAGAACGTCAAAGTGGTTGGCGTGATGAACTATTCTGCCGCCTTTCCGGCGTGCCGCGCGGTGGTGCACCACGGCGGTGCGGGCACCACCGCGGCGAGTCTGCGGGCGGGAGTCCCCACGCTGGTGCTGTCGACCGACCTCGATCAGACGTTGTGGGGAGCGCGCGTCAAGCGGCTGAAAGTGGGTACCGCGCGGCGTTTCTCGTCGACGACCGAGAAGACACTGGTCGCTGACCTGCGGACCATCTTCGACGCGCAGTACGTCACGCGTGCCCGTGAGGTTGCCACCCGAATGACCAAAGCCGCTGAAAGTCCGGTGACCGCCGCCGATCTGCTGGAAGAGTTCGTTCGGCTCAAGCGGGTCGGCTGAACCCCCGATGAAGTTCGTATTGGCGAGCTACGGCACGCGCGGTGACATCGAGCCCTGTGTCGCGGTCGGCCGTGAGCTCCTACGTCGGGGGCATGAGGTGCAGATGGCCGTTCCCCCCGACCTCATCGCGTTCGTCGAGGCGGCCGGACCTACCGCGGTCCCGTACGGACCGGATCTACAGGCAGTTCTTGACGCGCACCGCGATTTCTGGACGCACTTCTTTCGTAACTTCTGGAAGATACGGGATTTGATCAGGATGCGGCGCGACGTGGTGGAGCCGTTTCTCGAATGTTGGAAGGACATCGTCGCCACCCTGACATCGTTGGCTGAGGGGGCCGACTTGCTCTTCACCGGTGTGAATTTCGAGGACGCCGCGGGCAATGTCGCGGAGTACTACGACATTCCGCTGGCTACGCTGCACTTCTTTCCCTTGCGGGCCAACGGCCACTTCGTACCGTTTCTGCCGGCGCCGTTGGGCCGATCGACAATGAAGGTTGGCGAGTGGCTTGCCTGGCGGAATGCGAGGAAGGTTGAGGGTGTCCAGCGCGGTGAGCTGGCGCTGCCGAAGGCCGCTGCACCCTCACCGTGGCGAATCACCGATCGCGGGTCGCTGGAGATTCAGGCCTATGACGAGGTCTGCTTTCCCGGCCTGGCCGCCGAATGGGCAGAGCATGAGGGCCGTCGCCCGTTCGTAGGTGCGCTGACGCTCGACCTGCCGACGGAGTTTGATGATGAAGTGGCCTCGTGGATTGCTTCCGGTGCGCCGCCAATCTTCTTTGGCTTTGGCAGTCTGCCGGTCGAATCTGCCGTCCAGACACTCGCCATGATCGGTTCGGCGTGTGACCAATTGGGCGAGCGGGCATTGGTGTGTTCCGCCGGGTCCGACTTTAGCGATTTCCCTCCTGCCGAGAACGTCAAAGTGGTTGGTGCGATGAACTATTCCGTTGCCTTTCCGGCCTGCCGCGCGGTGGTGCACCACGGCGGCACGGGCACTACCGCCGCGGGTCTGCGGGCGGGCGTTCCCACCTTGATACTTTCGACAGACCTCGATCAGACGCTGTGGGGAGGCCGGGTCAAACGATTGAAAGTGGGGACTGCCCGGCGGCTCTCGGCCACGACGAAGAAGACATTGGTGGCTGATCTACGCACCATCCTCGAACCGGAATGTGTGGCCCGGGCCCGCGAGCTCGCCGCTCGAATGACCAGGCCCGCTGACAGTGTTGTGATCACGGCAGATCTCGTGGAGAGTCTCGCGGCAGCTAGAGCTGCGAGTCGCTGGACTGCGTAATGGCATGAGAACCGGCGGGACATGCCGGTGTCGCGGCGGGCTCGCGGTCCCTGATCGCTTGAACACGGATAGACCCGCCACGGTGTGGCACGAAAGTGACGTGCTTCGCCTGCTGCTTCTCATCGGGAGCCTCGGTGGTGCACAAGTCGACCCGGCGCAGGATCTCACGCAGGACGATCCGAATTTCGACCATCGCGAAGGTGGCCCCAAGGCAGCGGCGGTTGCCTCCACCGAATGGCAGCCAGGTGGTCGGGCTCAGCGTGGTGCCGAGCATCCGATCCGGGTCGAATCGGTCTGGATCCGGGTACACGTCGGCGCTCGCATGGACAAGTCCGATCGCCGGATCGACCATGATGCCGGCCGGTAGCCGATAGCCGCCGACCTCGACGGGTTCCTTGAGCACCCTGCCCGAACTGAAGATCACCGGACGGATGCGCAACGTCTCTTTCGCCACAGCGTCGAGGTATTCGTCGCCCGACGGATCACCCGCGGCGCTGGCATCGGCGGCCCGCACGGCCTTCGCCAGTGCGGTGGGGTGGCGTGTCAGTCGTTCCAGCACCCAGGACAGCGCCGTCGCAGTGGTCTCGTGTCCGGCCGCGATGGACGTCAGGAGGTGATCACGCAGTTCTTGGTCGGACATGGTGCGGCCGTTGTCGTCAGTGGCGCCTACCAGCATGGCCAACACATCGGTGCGCTCCGACAGGTTGGGATCGGCACGGCGTTCGGCGATCTCCGCGTAGAGCAAGGCATCGGTCTCTGTCATTCGCCTGCCGACCCCCCGCCAAGGGAAATAGCGCCGTAGGCCCGGATTGGTAATCGCCGGTGTTTCCCACGGCTTCATGTAGAGCAGACGGGGCACGACCTTGCGGAGTGCGGCCAGCCGCGTCGGGTCAGTGGCGCCGATGACTGTTCGCAGGATCACCTCGAGTGTGATGTCGGTGGTCTTCGGAGCAACGGAGAAGTCTTCACCTACCGGCCATTTGGTTATGTTTGCGGCAGCGATCTCGGCCATCTGGGCGGCCTGGCGTGCGACGGCGTCGCGATGAAACGCCGGCATGAGCAGGCGACGCTGGTCATGGTGGGCGTCCTCGTCGAGTACAAACAAGGAGCTATCGCCGAGGAGGCCGCGAAAGAACCAGTGCGCCTCGCCGGAATGAAAGACCCGCGGGTCACCGGCGTACACGGTCTTGATATCGGCGGGATTTGCGAGATATACCACCTTGCCCGACAAGGGAATACGCAGCGTGAACACGTTGCCATAGCGGCGCTGGCATCCAGCCAGGAAGCGCAGGCCATAGGCGGCCATTAATACGGACTGCACCACCAGGGGGAGCGGAGGCCCGGGCGGCAGTGCGGTTTTCGCAGTTTTGCTCACTTTGCGTGATCCTAAGTACTAGACGGTATGACAGCTCACATGCCGGCAGCCTCGGCAGCGACTGGAGCGAGTTTGCCTGTCGCGGAAACTGACTCAGCCCGGGGCGGAACGGTGCCCATCAACGGTACGAGTGTCGAGTCGGGTGTGCAGGCACTTTCGGAGGTTGGGCATGTCGCCCATGCTTATCAGGTCGGTCACCGGCGGCGTTTCTGCGGGATTAATCTGGTCACGTGCGGTACCTCGTCGAGCATCGCTCGATACGTGCCACGGGCCATACAGCAAATCATGAGACAGCAGGCTCCGTCTGTGTCGTGGTGATGGCTGCGGGCTGATCATGGCCGGTTTGGTAACGAATAGCAGCCAATTCGCGTCTCCTGGGCCGATCGTGTCGGGCAATGACGACCGGCCATCCAGGTTTCCAACTGGCCAGTAGCAAGTATTGGCGATTTCTCTGAAAACACGCACCGCTGGCGCTTTCTCGGTTAGTTTTAGAACAGGTTCCACTTATCGTGCGTGGATGGTGTCGGGAGAAGTGTTGAGTATCAATCCATTTGATGATGACAAGGGCAGCTTTTTCGTTCTGGTCAACGACGAAGAGCAGCACAGTCTGTGGCCGGCCTTTGTCGATGTTCCAGCCGGATGGCGAGTGGTCTTCGGTGCGGCGGATCGCGCTTCCTGCCTGGACAACATAGAGCAGAACTGGCCTGACATTAGGCCAAAAAGCCTGCGCGAGAGGGTGGCACAGGGTCGGACTGTTGATCATTAAGCAGTGGGTGGGGACCAATGGAATGTGATCATGGGGCGCTTCCGCTTACGCGGGGGCAGCTGGATATCTGGCTGGCCGAGGAAACTGGTCATGCCGATAACAAATGGCAGCTGGGCATGCTTGGCCGAATCGAGGGTGCCATCGAGCATGACCTTCTCGAGCGGGCCGTGCGTCATGTGGTGCACGAGGCCGAGCCGCTCAGAGCCGTTTTTTCTGAACGCGATGGTCAGGTATTTCAGACGGTAGTTGACTATCCAGACATCGAGCTTGCTCGCCATGATTTAACGGGCTCTTCGGATCCCATGGCCGATGCCTATCGGATAGCGTCATCGATCCGGCGAAAGCCGATGCCCCTGAGTGGCCCGCTGTTCAAGTTTGCGCTGATGCGGGCGCGAGCTGACGACTTCTATTTCTTCGTGTGCTGCCACCACATCGCGACAGATGGAATCGGCATGGGTCTGCTGTGTCATCGGATCGCGGCCGTCTATTCGGCGATCGCCACCGATACGCCGATACCTCCGCCGATATTTGGATCGCTACGGAGTCTCATCGACTGCGAATCGGAGTACGAGGCCTCCGATGACTACGCTGATGATGAGGCGTATTGGGCGAACTGTGGCCCGCTGGAGAGCGATGCACAGCATGGCCTGGCGCCTGCTGCCGCACGTCAAACTGTCGAGTATGAGCCTTCTGCGCCAGTCCAGCTGGATCCGTCCGTCGTCGCCAAGACCCGCGAGTTGTCGCGTGCGTTGGGGGTGCGTCGCGCTGCCGTGATCACGGCGGCATGTGCGCTGTTGGTGCATGGTGAGGTTGGTGGTTCGCAGGTCGTACTCGACTTCCCGGTAAGCCGGCGGGTACGCCCAGAAGCGCTGTTCGTACCAGGAATGAGTTCCGGTGTTGTCCCGCTGAGGTTGACGACGTCGCCGGCGACCACGGTGGCGGCCTTCTGTGAACACGTCGATACGCGGATCCAGGAAGCGTTGCAGCATCAGCGGTTTCCGTTACGCGCCATCGAGAGCAAGACGGGATTCCAGCGCGGCGGGCAGACGTCGAATCGTGCGGCCATCAACTTCATCCCCACGACCCGTTTGGCGGACTTTGCCGGAGCCGCTGGATCAGGGACCGTGACCCACACGGGGCTCGTGGATCAGTTTGGGCTGGTCTTCATCAAGAATGATGAAGAGTTGTTCCTGAGCACGTCGGGCGTGGGCGCCTTGTTCGCCGACTGCGATGCGCGAGCTCTCGCAGACCGCTTCGAGCGGGTGCTGTCGGCGATGACCGCAGCTCCAGAGCGGCCGCTTTCGGCGATCGATGTTCGTGATGAGGCCGACTGTCCTCCATTGGATGTCTGGAGCAATCGGGGGGCGTTGATTCGGCCGGTGCGTGAGACGGTGTCGATTCCGGCGGTGTTCGCAGAGCAAGTGGCTCGTGATCCGGGCGCCGTGGCGGTTAGTTCAGACGACAGTGCGATGACCTATCGCGGGCTGGATGCGGCAGCGAATCGCCTGGCGCATTTGTTGGTTGCTCATGGCGTGGGGCCCGGGCAGCGGGTGGCGTTGTTATTCTCGCGGTCTGTCGAGGCGATCGTGGCGATCATGGGGGTACTGAAAACCGGTGCGGCGTACGTGCCAATCGATCCATCGGTGCCTGCCGCACGATTGGAATTTGTGCTGGCCGATGCCGGACCCGCTGTTGCCGTGACCACGGCCGATCTGGTGGATCGGTTGAATGGGCGCGGAGTGACGGTGATCGATATCAACGACCGTGCGGTGTATGGCCAGCCGAGCACTGTCCTGCCGGTGATGCCGGGTCCCGACGATATCGCCTATCTGATCTACACCTCGGGCACCACTGGGGTGCCGAAAGGCGTTGCCATTCCGCACCACAACGTGACGAGGTTGTTGGAGGCAATCGACGCCGATCTGGAGCTGACCCCGGGGCAGGTCTGGACGCAGTGCCATTCCCTGGCCTTCGACTTCTCGGTATGGGAGGTATTCGGTTCCTTGCTCCATGGTGGGCGGCTGGTGGTGGTTCCCGATGCCGTAACGCGCTCGCCCGAGGATCTCCACGCGCTGCTCGTCCGGGAGCGCGTCGGCGTGTTGAGTCAAACGCCGTCGGCGTTTTATGCCCTGCAGTCGGTGGACGCCGTGCTGCCGGAACACCAGCAGCTGGGGCTCGAGGTCGTGGTGTTCGGCGGGGAAGCCCTGACGCCATCGCGCCTCGGGAACTGGTTGGCCGATCATCCGGGGGGACCTCGGTTGATCAACATGTACGGGATCACCGAGACGACGGTGCACGCTTCGTTCCGCGAGATCACTGCTGCAGATGTGCACGCTGAGGCCAGCCCGATCGGGGTTCCGCTGGCCGATCTCGCGTTCTTCGTGCTCGATGATTGGTTGCGTCCGGTACCCGAGGGTGCAGTCGGAGAGTTGTACGTGGCCGGTGCGGGTTTGGGCTACGGCTATGTCGGCCGGAATGCATTGACGGCGACTCGGTTCGTGGCGTGTCCATTTGGTGGCCGGGGCGCACGGATGTATCGCACTGGGGACCTGGTGTGCTGGAGTCTCGGCGGACAGCTGCAGTATCTAGGT
>MAEX01000019.1 GCA_002013415.1 Mycobacterium sp. D16Q14 | reverse complement strand
CATTCCGGGAGGCGGGGCAGCCGAGTAGGACTGCGGCGCCGGGCCCGGTGCGCTCGCGGCGGCGGCGTAACCCCAGCTTGGCGGCGATGATGCCGGTGCGGCGGGCCCCACGTTGGCGGCCAGATTCGCGTCGGTGTTCACGCCTGGGGGCGCGGGCAGCGCGGGAAGTTGCTGTGCCTGTTCGGGTGTGTACTGGCGCAGCTGCTGAGTGAGCTGCAGATAAAGGTTTTGCAGTGTGGTGCGTTCATTGGAGGCGGAGACGAACTCCAGTCCTCGTTTGGCCTCGTTGAGTGAGGTACGCGCCGCGGTGAGTTGATCGGGAGAGGGCTGCATGCCATTGCCCAGGATGTCTTGGGCGTTCTTGAGCGGGGAGACCACGGCACGCACAGCCACGTCCTGGGAGTGAGTGGTGAAGACGGTTTTATTCAAGGCCCACAGTGAACCGCCGGGCTCGGCGCCATAGGCCGCGCCCAGTAACACCGCCACCAGCAGACCGATCAGCGTCCCGAAGGCCGCAGCACGCAGCTGCGGCTCGCCGGGTACGTACTTGCTCGACGGTGCGGGCGGTTCGGGGTCGTTCTCGGGGAACTCCCACGCCCGCATCGCGGTGTCCTCGACGGGAGGCGGAACAATCGTCATCTCAACCCTCTGTACTACCGGCGCCCCCACCACACCGGGCGGAGACAACTATCAGCACTATTTCACGCCGAACTCTAGGTATTCCATCGCCAGGGTAGTCGCGGTCGTTACCGATTCTCATTGATCCGGTGAGTCCGCTATCAGCGACGTTGGGGCGCAATCAGTCCCGGTACATTGCCCACAGCGTGGGGCCGTCGGGCGCCGGTTTGATCTCGTCGACCACGGTGAATCCGAAGCGTTCGTAGAGCGGGTTGTTGCGGATATTGGAGCTCTCCAGATATGCCGGACCTTCGATCTGATCGATCTGGTGTTTGAGGAGCGCTGAGCCGATGCCTCTGCCGGGGATGGCGGCACCGATAGTCGCCAGATACCAGTGCGGGTGCTTGGGTCGGACCGCGGCGGCGGCACGCGCCAGGGCAACACCGCGGAAGACGCCGAGCCGCACCCCGCCGAGAAGCAACGGGATGGCCCGCATCCGCTGCGCGCCCGGTGGCTCCCAGCTCGGGGGATCCCAATGCGCGGCCCCGACCGCCACGCCGTCCTCGTACAGCAAGTACTCGCCCTGGCCGGAGCCGTGCAAGGCGAGCGAGATCCCGTGGAAAATCGCCTGGTCACGCCGGGGGTCGGAGTTCACCCAACGGACCACGGGATCCTCTGCGAATGCCGTGGCGATCACGCGGTGGGCAACGGCCTCAGTGGCGGAGTCGATGTCTCGGATCTCGCGGGTCATATGTGTTCTACGAGTCCGGTGCGCCGAAGGTTCCCGATCAGCTGTCGCTGTGACGCATCACAACGGCGGCCGTGATCGCGGTGGCGACCAGGACCAGCGTCGATACTCCCGTTACCGCGTGGATTCCGTCGGTCCATCCGGCTCTGGCGAGCTCGGCCGCGGCGGCACCCGCCTCACCACCGATGTCCTTGGCGCGTGCCATGGCCTGTCCGAGTGTCTCGTGCACATGGGTGCGGGCGGCGAAGATCGCCGAGGCCAGGGCTCCGAACAAGGCCAGCCCGAAGGCCGTCCCGAGCTCAAAGCTCATCTCGGAGATGCCCGTGGCCTGCCCGGCCCGCTCGGTCGGGGCCGCATTGAGCGCCACGGCAGAGACGAACGTGAACATGACACCGGCACCGGCGCCCACGATCACCGTCGCCGCGATGTAGACGCCCACCGGCCCGTGCGGGCCCAGCGCGAGGAGCACTGCGTTGCCGACCGCCATGGCCAGCAGAGACACCACGAATGTCCAGCGCTCTCCGAGTAGACGCTCGATACGTGCTGCATCCATCGAGAAGTAGGCGACCGTTAGCGCCATGGGCAGTCCGAGGAAGGCGGCGGCCAGCACGTCGAAGCCGAGCACCGACTGCAGGTAGAGCCCGGTGAGGTAGGTCGTGGCGCCGAACGTCGCCATCGCGGCGACGGTGCCGACGATTGCCACGGTGAAGGTCCGGTTGCGGAACAGGTCCAGCGCGAGCAGCGGATGCGGGCAGCGCATCTGCTGCCGGACGAACACCGCCAGGGCGACGACACCGATCACACCGGTGATCGCGACGGATAGTGAGAAGCCATGCGTCGCTGCGGCTTTCACGGCATACACCAGGGTCATGATTCCGGTCATCGACAGCGCGACGCCAGCGAGGTCGAACGGTTCCAGGACGGGGTTTCGGTATTCGGGGATGAGCGCGTTGGCGGTGAGCAGCAGCACAATGAGCACCGGAACGTTGATGAGGAACACCGAGCCCCACCAGTAGTGGTGCAACAGCAGGCCGCCGATGACGGGGCCGACGGCGGCACCGAATGAGAAGGCCGCAGCCCAGATGCCGACCGCGAGCGCCTTCTGGCGGGCGTTGGGGAACATGACGCCGATAAGCGCCAGGCTGGCGGGCAGCAGGGTGGCCCCACCGATACCCATCAGTGCGCGTGCTGCGATCAGTGCCAGCGGGGTGGGCGCGAATGCGGCGAACACCGATGCGATGCCAAAAAGTGTTGCACCCCAGAGCATGAGACGTCGACGTCCCCACCGGTCGCCCAGGTTGCCCATGGTGATGAGCAGTCCGGCGAGCAGGAATCCGTACACATCCAGGATCCAGAGCTGTTCGGCTGCCGATGGATTGAGTGACTCGGACAGCCGTGGCATCGCCAGGAACAGCACGGAGACGTCCATCGACACCAGGAACACGGGCAACAGGAGCGTGGCCAGCCCGAACCAGGTACGTCGTCCAGCGCGGGCGCCTTCCGGCGTCGCGTTTTCGGGCGCAGTGCTCTTGCAGGTGGTCATGGGGTATCGCTCCGGTGATATTGGGGCGCGTACGGCGTACGCAGTAGACTGGGTACACTGTACGCAAATTGGTGAAGCCGGTCAATCGAGTTATGGAGGGAGCATCGTGACCGATCCGCGTCTCACGCTGGAATCGATTGTCGCCAAGGCCATCACGATTGCCGATGCAGAAGGCCTGACCGGTGTGTCCATGCGCAAGATCGCCGAGGCTCTCGGAGTGGGGGCTATGTCGCTGTACCGCCACGTCGCCGACAAGGACGCGCTGCTGGTCGAGATGACCGCAGAGGTCACCCGGCGATTCGCCTATCCCGCCGACATGATGGGCGACCCTGACTGGCGGGCACGGGTGCGCGTCGCCGTCGAATATGACTTCAATCTGTACAGCACCCATCCCTGGGTGCTGTTGGCGTACGCGGTGCCACGCAACGGGATGCAGCCCGACACTCTGGTGTGTTTCGACTGGTTGTTGGAGGCCTTCGGTCACCTTGGGGTTCCGGTGCCCGAAGCGGCGGAGTTAGCGTTTCAGGTGTGGAGCTACTCGCAGGGCGTCGGTCTCGGTGCGGTCGGTGGGCAGCTCGTCTCCCCAGGTGCACGCACTGACTTTTCGGGATTGTCCGAGCTGATCGGCGGCAATGTCGAGCTGCCGGAGTCTCCGCGACTGGCCGCACTGGTGGGGGTGGGCTACCTGCCGCAGGTGACCAATCCGCGTGAAGTGATCGTCAAGGGTGTGGAGATCCTGTGCGACGGCATCGCGCGGCGCTACGGGTCGCTATAGGTATCCGGCGATGACCCCGGCCTCCTCGCGCAGCCGCGCGGCGGCCTGGGCTTGGCCGAGCGTGTCATAGCGCTCGGCTTCAGTGGCACGGTCATCGATCTGTGCCCGCAGGACGGCGCGCATATCGGCGGGGGAGAGCACCTTACGGGCTACCTCTGCTGATCCGAGACCTCTTGTCGCACCGGGCCGGGGCATCGGCGCGGTGGGCGGCCAGATGATGCACAGCCCCATCTCGAATCCGTCCGTGTACTTGGTGATCTGGACATAGCCATCCGCGTCATCGGCGGGATGGCCATCTGATTCCAGGGCAAGGCCACAGGCCTGGGTGCAGGCCATGACCACCGGCGCATCGGATGCGGCCCGCTCTACGTAGAAGTTCATGTAGCTCGGATCGGGCATGGTGAGTCTCCGTGGTCAGGTGTAGCCATCGCGTGGCTCGTCGTCGGAATTGTTGCGCCACTCCGAGAACCGGCGTCGCATGTCGGTGGCGACATCGGTGACGCCCTGCCCGACGACATTGACGACGCCATCGAGCGTGGATCCGAAGTTGCGCAGCGCGGAGATCAGCGGGTCGGTCGAGGAATCGAAATTCTCCCTGTATGACCTTGCCGCGGAGCGGAATTCGGAACCCAGATCGGCCTGTGCGTCCTCTTCGCGTCGCGGATAGTCCCCGCTGAGGATCGAGCCATACTCGCCGCGGTCGATCCACTTGCTGAGCTCGGCGGCCCTCAATACGGAGAACGGGTGCGATTGCAGTTCGAGGTTGAGCAGTTTGAGTACGCCGTCACGCATGTCTCCGGTGCGCTCGTACTCTGCCGCCTGGGCCAGAAAGCGCTGCGTATCCATCTCGTCGAGGCGCGAACCTCCGGCCAGCTTCATCTCCACCCGGATTGCGGTGTCCACGTCCTGGCCGCAGAGCATTCCGGCGCGGTCCCCGGAAAGCTCGGACTTGCGCTGCCATTCCATGAGAGCGGCGACGACGGCACGCAGCGCCCACCCGCCGATCGGCATCCAGCCGAGGTTCCCGGCCAGCCGCATCAGGTGCATCAGCATGGTGCGGTACACCGCATGCCCGGAGAGTGCGTGCCCGAGTTCGTGGCCGACGATGAAGCGCAGCTCCTGCTCGTTCATCAGGTCCAGCAGGGCGGAGGTCAGCACGATGAACGGTTGGTCCATGCCGATGGTGTACGCATTGGCGTATGGCCCCTGAATGACGTAGAGCTCCGGGGTTTCGGGGGCATCAAGGACGCGCGCGCAGTCATTGAGGGTGTCGTGCAGTGACGTGAACTGTCGATCATCGACGCGGACGGCGGTCGCCAGATACATCAGCCGATGCTGACGTTCCCGCAGCAGCGCGGCCAGCGCCTTGAGGATGGTGTCGAAGCCTTTGAGGCTGCGCAGTGTTTGCAGAGCCGCCCGGTCGGCGGGGTGTTCCCAGGCGCGGGTACTGATTCCCGGAAACTCGGCGTAGGTGCGAGTAGGCAGATCTGACATGACATTCAACCTATCTGGTTACCGTGTGGGCCGCGTGCGTCCGGTGAAATCGGGGAACGCGACAGCTATTAGCGGATGCCGTGGCGGCAACGCCTGGTCTCGATGTCATGTGTCCCCCCCCCCGGAAGCGCTTCTTGTTAGGCCAGACGATCGTGCATGCGTTGTGGTTCCCCGGCACGCCTACGTATTCGTGCTCCGGAGTTCCCGCTGATACCACTCCGACTTGGTTCTCACCGCGTCCGTCAGTGTCGGGTACTGCCCGATCCCGTTAGGGCCACTACCGCCGAGCTCGAACACGGTGCCCGGCTCGTCGCTGAAGTACGAGTGGGCCACTGCGACGATCATCACGTAGTCGTCCTCGGTGCCGAGAACCGGAATCAGTTGGTTGAAGGAGTGGGCACCGAAGTATTCGGGAGTCAGCGAGGCGCCTTCGATGTAGGCCTTCATGCCCTCCCAGTTCGTCGAACCCGGCGCCGAAGCGGCGAGGGAGAACAAGTCATCGAAGCCACAGAATGCGCGCAGGCCGTCGGAGATCTGGAGCAGTTCCCGGTGGTCGGCGTCGAGGTACAGGCCCCATTGCCGTTCCTTTGCGCGGATGTCCTTGCGCGTCGTCGGCCGGGGTGTGCCGGGAAGGTCGTACAGAGGGTCCTTCTCGTGCAGAGCCTTCTGCTGGTCGGCGAGCATCGACACGAGCGAAGACCATTCGTCGTGCCGGGCAGAGCTATTGGGGGGCACACACGCACAGAGGAGTGTGGCGATGAGGAAGAGTGTCGCGCTGAACCGCATAAGACCCCCAAAACTTGCACCCATCAGCAACGATAGCAAACAGCACGAAGGCGGGATGCCGAAATTCGACGACCGTGGCCCATCTTGACAACAGCTGATGTCAACATAATCATTGCTCGTTGTGACACGCCTCGGCTCTGCCGGCGCAAACGCGAAACAGTCAGCAGCACAAGAGCTATGGGAGACCCGATGCGGGCCGTCAGACACATGATCAACGTTCTTACGAAGCCGGTCAGCGTCAGCCACCTATGGACTCCGACACTGTCCGAGCGCGTGGGGGCCGGCGCTGAACGCGGGCAGATCGATCATGCGGTCCCTCGCCGACTCCGAACACCGGCTGCACGATTACGAGCGCAATGTTCACCTCCCACTGGTCACGACCGACATGATCGCCCCGTCGGACTGGAGCCAATTCGCATCGCTGACGTTGGAGGAGGGCGTCGACATGGTCGTCGACGCGCTCAGGCGGCGCAGTCGCGAGGTGAACAACCCACGGGGCATCCTGTATCGGGATTCCTACCGTGTTCTACCGGGAATCGTGAGCTGGGTTCAGAACGATTACTACCGTTGGTATTCGAGCCGCGGCCGGAGTCCGGAAGCCCCGGTAGAAGCGGTGACCGGCCCGTTGAGGTAGACCCCAACTGGCCCCTCTGCGTGGATATACTCGCCGACCTATGGACAGCGTGCCTACCGCCCTCTCGGCGCCGAGCGGGTCGGCTGAGCGGCGTGGTGTGAACGAGTCGGGGCACCCTGACAAGCTCGACGCCGCACTGCTGCGGATCGCCGGTATCTGTGGTTTGGCCAGCGTCATGGCCTTTTTGGACAGTACGGCTGTGGCGGTGGCTCAGCGCACCTTTGTCGCCGAGTTCGGTTCCAGTCAGGCCGTGGTGTCCTGGACCATCGCCGGTTACATGCTTGCCTTCGCAACAGTGATCCCGATGACCGGATGGGCGGCCGACCGTTTCGGCACGAAACGTCTGTTCATGGGCGCCGTCCTAGTGTTCACGGTTGGCTCGTTGCTGTGCGCGGTGGCCCCAAATATTCTGCTGCTCATCATCTTCCGCGTGATTCAGGGCATTGGCGGAGGCATGTTGATGCCACTGAGCTTCATGATCTTGACCCGCGAGGCAGGTCCAAAGCGTCTTGGCCGAGTGATCGCGATAGGGGCGGTGCCCTTCCTGCTGGGCCCGATCGGTGGGCCGATCCTGGGTGGATGGCTGATCGGCAGCTATGGCTGGGAATGGATATTCCTGATCAACCTGCCGATCGGGTTGAGCGCTATCGTGCTTGCGGCGCTCATGTTTCCTGGGGACAACCCTGAGCCTTCGGAGAAACTCGATGTCGTGGGCGCGTTGTTGCTCTCGCCCGGCGTGGCGATACTGCTCGTGGGGATGTCGGCCATCCCCGGGCGGAACAGCATGGCCGACCCACACGTCCTGCTGCCCGCCCTCATCGGCGCCGCACTGATTGGCGCGTTCATCGTGCGCACTAGGAACCGCGCGTCACATCCTCTTGTCGACCTACGGCTGTTCGAAAACCGTGTGGTCAAGTGGGCCAACATCACGCAGTTCGCCTTCGCTGCCACCTTTGTCGGCGTCAGCTTGCTTGTCCCGAGTTATTTCCAGGTGGTGCTGCACCAAACGCCCATGCAGTCCGGGATGTCCATGGTGGCGATGGGAGTCGGTCTTGTGCTGACCATGCCCCTTGCGGGGATGTTCATGGACAGGCGTGGGCCCGGCACGATTGTGTTGATTGGTCTCCCGTTGATTGCGGTGGGCTTGGGCGTCTTCACATTCGGTGTGGCGCGACAGGCGGATTTCTCGCCGATACTGCTGGCCGGGTTGATGGTCATGGGCATGGGGGTTGGCTGCACGTCGACGCCACTTTCGGCGGCGTGCGTGCAGTCGCTGGCGCCGTCGCAGATCGCGCGTGGCACCACGCTGCTGAGCGTCAACGACCAAGTGGGCGGATCGGTGGGAGCCGCATTGATGGCAACGCTGTTGACCAATCAATTCAATCGCGCCGGGCGCGGAATTCAGGCCGATCCGTTGGCAGGAGCGGATGGAGAAACCGGGAGTCGTGCAATATCGAATGGCCCGGTGGTGAATCCGATTTCAGATTTTGCGATAAATACTCCGCAGTGGCTTTCGCACACGTACACGACGGTATTCTTAGTTGCTGTTGTATTAGCGGTGGTCACCATTGTTCCGGCAGTCTTCTTGCCGAGGAAGTCGGTGGTGGGCGCCGACACCTGAAGATTTTCGGCACGTTTCGTTCGGTGCGCCCGTGCAGGTTGACGGCCTGATGCCTGACCCCGAGGTCTGTCCATGTGGGTTAGGGAAGGCTTGCGTAACCTAAGATAACCCTTAAGCTGATCTGCCAGTGGTGTTCAACTTGTGGGCATAGGCCCCTGACCAGCGCTTAAGAGCTAAGGGGTTGTGTATGCGCATTGTGTCGTTCGGATATCAGGTCTGGGGTTACCGCACCCTGCAGGCCTTGATCGATCTGGGGCATGAGGTCGTGCTCGCGGTCACCCATCCGGCCAGCGAGGAGGCCTACAAGGCGATTTGGTCGGCGCCGGTCGATGAACTCGCGCGCGAGCATGGCATTCCTGTGCATTTCACCAAGCGGGTCGATGCCGAAACGATCAATGTGGTCAAGGGTGCCGAGCCCGACGTCATTGTCGTCAATAGCTGGTACAACCGGATGCCCGTCGAACTCTATGATTTCCCCCCGCACGGCACCCTGAATTTTCATGATTCGCTGCTGCCGAAATTCACCGGATTTTCCCCTGTTCTGTGGTCGTTGATCAGCGGTGAGTCCGAATTCGGGTTGACCGTGCACCGCATGGATAGTGGGCTGGATACCGGTGACATTCTGGTGCAGCATTCGCTGCCGATCGGCCCGGCCGATACCGGCACCGAGCTGGTGTTGCGGGGGATGGATCTGATTCCGGGGGTGCTGGCCGAAGCGCTGGGCGCCCTGGAGTCCGGCAACGCGGTGTGGCGGCCGCAGAACAAGGCCGAACGGACCTACTGCCACAAGCGTTCAGAGCGCGACAGCGCGATCGACTGGAGCTGGCCCGCTGAGGATCTCGAACGATTCGTGCGTGCGCTATCGGATCCGTACCCGCGCGCCTTCACCTTCTATGAGGGCGAACGGATCGAGGTTTTGGAGGCGCGTATTTCCGAGGCCCGCTACGGCGGCACACCCGGCCGGGTGATCGTTCAGGAGGAAGGCGGGGTCGTGGTGTGCGGGTCCGATGCCTATCGCGTCGGCAACCGCGGCCTGGTGATCACCCGCATTCGTTGCGCCGACGGCGTTGAGCGCAGCGGACAAGAGTACTTCCGGCGCGGGGGATATCTCAACAGCCACACGTGATCTCGCGGCGGCAGAACCGGTGCTGAGTGCAGCGCCGTCGCGCTCGGATCGTGATGATGAGGAAAATCGATGCAAACCAATCCCTTTGACGATGACAGTGGCAGCTTTCTCGTTCTGGTCAACGATCAGGAACAACACAGCTTGTGGCCGTCCTTCGCCGATGCCCCGTCCGGCTGGCGCGTGGTCTACGGTCACGCGGGCCGCGCGGCGTGTCTTGAGTACATCGATGAGCAATGGCCCGACATACGGCCCAAGGACCTACGCCAAAGACTCGCGTAGAGGGCCTATTCGCCTTGCGCAACAAGGTATCTCACCGCTGATTTTTCAGACGCCAGTACGCAGGCCCAAGTAGGGAGTTCGTCGTCCTCATGCTCAACTACGGAACGCAGTCCGACCTTCTTGGACCTCTGACGGCCGCGCAGCGGTCGATTTGGGTCGCGCAGCAACTGCGGCCCGAGGTTCCCTACAACTTTGCGGGATTCGTCACGATCGATCACGACGTGGACGCCGAAAAGCTCATGGTGGCCTGCGAATCTATGGCCGCACGGTTCGGCACACCGTGCGCACGGCTGTCCATAGAGGACGGCGAGCCGGTCTTCGTCGTCGACCGTTCGTTCCCGGAGGCTATGCCCTGCATTGATATGCGTTCCGAGCGCGACGCGGTCGCTGCTGCTCGCCGTTGGATGGACGAGGAGTACCGCCGGCCCATCGACTTGCTCAGTGAGCGGCTCACGTACTTCGCGCTCCTGCGGATAGCCGACGATCTGTCGTACTTCTACATGCGCACACATCACGTCCTGTTGGACGGCTATGCGACCAACAATCTGCTGAGGCATATCGCGGCTGTCTACTCGGGGTCGGTCGCGGCCGAGACCGATGTCGATTTTTCGGAGTTCGCAGTGATCCGTGCGGCCGACCAGAAGTATCAGCAGTCCTCGCGTAGCGATGCAGATTTCGAATACTGGAAGAACGTCTTGTCCGCGCCGGTCGAGACGGCCGACCTCGCGGGTATGGAGCGTGTGGTCACGCCACGGCACCCTCTGGTGCGCGATCTGGTGTGCGATGAGCTGTTGTCGGAGAACGGCCTTGGCCAGTTCGAGGTGGCCCGAGTCGTCGCGACGCTGGCCACCTTCTTCGCGAAAACAACAGGGCGGCAAGATGTTTCATTGTCGCTGCCGGTGTCGGGGCGTACGACGGCGGCGTTGAAGCGATGCGGCGGCATGGTGTCGAACCTGTTGCCGTTGTTTGTCACCGTCGATGACGGGGACACCATCGGAGCGCTGGATGATCAGGTCGCCAAGGCCGTGGTGGGCGCGCTGCGCCATCAACAGTTCCGGCGCTGGCCTGAGCTGGTCGTCGATGCGGGACGCCGCGACACCAACATCGAATTCGGACAGGTCATCAACGTTTTCGATTTCGCGGATGTGTTCTTCTTCGGACCATCGGAGGCAGTGGTCAATGTGCTGACCACCTTCCCGGTCCAGGACATTGCGATCAATATCTATCCGCGCCCGGGTGGCGGCACGTCGCACATCCAGTTCGCGTGGAATGCCGATAGGTACACCACCGCCGAGATCAACAGGCACATAGCCCGTTTGGAATCGCTCCTGGCCCGTCTCCTGGGGGCTGCCCCCTCGGTGGTCGTGGGTGAGGTCCCGCTGTTGGATCAGCGGGAACTCGATCTGGTGCTGTCGCAGTGGTCCGGTGCCGGCGTGCAGGCGCCGGTCGGTGTGGCACCGCAACTGTTGGCGGCGGCAGTAGCCGCCACCCCCGGCGCGGTGGCGGTGGTCGATGGTGTCCGAGAGCTGACCTACCGCGAATTGGACGAATGGTCGACGCGATGGGCGCGGGTGCTGATCGAGACCGGGGTGGGCCCGGAACGCGCGGTGGGTGTGGCGATGGACCGCTGTGCCGAGCTGGTGGTGGCGTGGTGGGCCGTGGCAAAGGCCGGCGGGGTGTATGTGCCGGTGGACAGTGCTCATCCGGTCGAGCGGGTCGCCACGGTCTTGGACTCGGTGGCGGCGGTGTGTGTGTTGACCTGCGGCTCCGACGAGGTTTCGGGGGCCGGTGCTCGTCCGGTGCTGCGCATCGACGGCCGCGACGTGTCCGGGCAGTCGGCCGAACCGATCACCGACGCCGATCGATCAGCGGCGCTGCGGGCGGAGGACACCGCGTATGTGATCTTCACATCGGGCTCCACCGGCACCCCCAAGGGTGTAGCGGTGGGCCATGCCGGGCTGCTGGGAGTGGTTGCGGCACAGCGGGATCTGCTCGCGCTGAGTGCCGATGCCCGGGTGCTCATGGTGGCCTCGCCGACATTCGACGCGTCGGTCTTCGAGATGTTGTGGGCGGTCGGTGCGGGCGCCGCGCTGGTGGTGGCATCGCGGGATGTGTACGCCGCCGAGGCATTGACGGAGTTCCTGGAGTCCCAGCGGGTCAGCGCCGCGGTGCTGACTCCGACGGTGTTGTCCTCGCTGGACCGGTCGGTGCTGGACACGGTTGGCACACTGGTCACAGCGGGGGAGGATTGCCCGCGCGAACTGGTGGAAGACTGGGCGCCGGGCCGGCGGCTGGTCAACGCGTACGGCCCCAGCGAAAGCACCATCTGGGCCACCTCTGCCCCGATGGTGGCGGAGCAGCCGGTCGGCATCGGCGCACCGATTCCGGGTATGCGCACCCTGGTGCTGGATGCCGGACTGAATCCGTCGCCGATCGGGGTGGTGGGCGAGCTGTATTTGGCCGGGCCCGCGCTGGCATCCGGCTATGTGGGCCGGTCGGCGTTGACGGCGGAACGGTTTGTGGCCAACCCGTACGGGCGGTCCGGGGCGCGTATGTATCGCACCGGAGATCTGGTGCGCTGGAACGCCCATGGTGCATTGCAGTACATGGGCCGCGCCGACGAGCAGGTCAAGATCCGCGGTAACCGCATCGAACTCGGCGAAGTGCAGGCCGCGCTCGCCGGTGCCGACGGAGTGGAGCAGGCCGTGGTGATGGTTCGCGAGGACCGTCCGGGTGACAGGCGCTTGGTGGGTTACGTCACCGGTGCCGTCGACGCGGCCGGCACCCGCGCGGCACTCGGTGATCGGTTGCCGGCCTATATGATTCCGTCTGCGATCATCGTGCTGGACGCGCTTCCGCTGACCGCGAACGGCAAGCTCGACCTCCGGGCGCTCCCGGTGCCGGAGATCGCCGCCGGTGCGTACCGCGCGCCATCGGATGAGGTTGAGCAGAAGCTGGCCGCCGTCTACGCCCAAGTCCTCGGGCTCCCGCGGGTCGGTGTGGACGACTCCTTCTTCGATCTTGGCGGCGACAGCATCATGTCTATGCAGGTGGTGTCGCGGGCCCGCGCCGCCGGGGTGCTGTGCCGGCCTCGTGATGTTTTCGTTGAGCAGACCGTGGCGCGGCTGGCTCGAGTGGCCACCACCGTCATCGGCGATGCGGACGTGGACGATGCCGGACTGGGTGAGGTGCTCGCGACGCCGGTCATGCGATGGCTGCAGGGTGTACCGGGCGAGGCCGACCAGTTCAACCAGACGATGGTGCTGACGATTCCGGTGGCGGTGACCGAAGCTGATGTGGTGGTGGTGCTTCAGGCCCTGCTGGACCGCCATCCCATGCTGCGGCTGCGCGCCGAAGACAATGGTGCGCGAGGGTGGTCGTTGACCGTGCCCGACGCGGGTGCGGTGGACGCGCGCAACTGCCTGCGATCTGTGGATGTGTTGTCCGAGGAGGCCCTGGTGCAGGCCCGGGCCCTGTTGAGCCCGGCCGACGGGACAATGCTGAGCGCACTGTGGGTTAGCTCCACGGCACAGTTGGCGTTGGTCATTCACCATCTGGCGGTCGATGGGGTTTCCTGGCGAATCCTGCTGGAAGACATCAATATCGGCTGGGCCCAGCATCGCGCCGGGCAGCCGGTGGTCCTGCCGCCGGGTGGCACGTCCTTCGCCCGGTGGGCGGCGTTGCTCGATGAGCATGCGCGCACCGCCGAGGTAGCCGAACATGTCGAAGCGTGGAAGCGGGTGCAAGCGACCCCCGCACTGTTGCCGGCCGTGCGGCCAGCGTTGGACACGTATGCCACCGCCCACACGATGTCGGCGTCGCTGGATGCCGAAACCACCCGCATCTTGTTGGGCGAGGCACCTGCGGCGTTCCATGCCGGGGTGGGCGATATCTTGCTGATTGCGTTGGGCATGGCAGTCGCACAGCTCTCGGGAAACACCGGTGCGCCGGTCGGCATTGACGTGGAAGGCCATGGGCGCCAGGAGGAATTGGTCGCCAGCGGGAATTCACCGGTGGACCTCTCACGCACGGTGGGATGGTTCACCAGCAAGTACCCGGTGGCCTTGAGCCTCGGCCGACTGGACTGGGCGCAGGTGAGTGCCGGTGACCCCGCACTGGGCGCGATGATCAAGGAGGCCAAGGAACAGCTCCGCGCGCTGCCCGACGGCATCACGTATGGCCTGCTGCGCTATGCGAATCCCGAGGCGGATCTCGCTGGGGCGCAGCCGGTTATCGGCTTCAACTATCTGGGACGGCTGGGCGGCGTCGGTGAACACGGCGGCGACTTGTGGCTGCCGAGCCCCGACGCCGTGTCGGCGGCCGCGGTGGCCGCCGCGGTGCCGTTAGCGCTGGCACATGCTGTGACTCTGAATGCGGGCGTTCTGGAATCAAGCACCGGCACGGGTCCCTATCTGGAGGCCAACTGGACCTGGGCGTCCTCGATGGACGATGGGCAGATCACCCGGCTGAGCCAGCTGTGGATTGAGGCACTGACGGGCATCTGTGCGCATGTGCGTGGCGGCGGCGGGGGATTGACTCCGTCGGATATCGTGCCCGCACATCTCACCCAGCAGCAGATCGACGAACTGGAGCAGCTGTACCGGGTTGCCGATGTGCTGCCGCTGACGCCACTGCAGCAGGGGCTGCTCTTCCATGCCACCGCCCACGCCAGCAGTGACGACGTGTACGCGGTGCAACTGGATCTCACCCTCGCGGGCCCGCTCGATGCACCCAGACTGCGCGACGCGGTGCACACGGTCGTGGCCCGGCACCCCAACCTGGCCGCCCGCTTCCATGCGCAGTTCGATCCGCCGGTGCAGAGCATCCCGGCAGACCCGGTAACTCCTTGGCAATACCTCGAACTCGCGGGCACCGATATCGAGGGCCAGATCGCGCAGCGGTGTGCCGCCGAACGCGCAGCGGTATGCGACCTGACCAATCCGCCGCTGTTCCGGGTGGCGCTGATCGGAGTCGGTCACGACCAACACCGCCTTGTTCTCACCAGTCACCACAGCGTCCTGGACGGCTGGTCGTTGCCCATCCTGTTGCAGGAGATCTTCGCGGGCTACGGCGGGCACAGCCTGCCGCCGGCCGTGCCCTACCGCAGGTTTGTGACGTGGCTGGCCGATCAGGATCGGGATGCGGCTCTTGCTGCTTGGCAGGACGTGCTGGCCGGATTCGAGACACCCGCGTTGGTGGGTCCGTCGCACAAACTGGGATCCGGGCGGCGCGAGACACAATCGCTGCGACTGTCCGGGCAGGCCACGCGCGCGCTGACCGAACTCGCCCGCACACACCACACCACCGTGAACACCGTTCTGCAGGCGGGCTGGGCGCAGCTGTTGGTCTGGTTGACCGGCCAACATGATGTGGCCTTCGGCGCCGCGGTCTCGGGCCGTCCCGCCGAGGTGGCAGGGGCGGAATCGATGGTGGGCCTGTTGATCAACACGGTGCCGGTGCGCGCGCGTATCGCCGCGACGACCACCACCGCCGAGTTGTTGGAGCAGCTGCAGAGCGCCTCGAACCGGACGCTGGAGCACCAGCACGTCGCGCTTCCCGAGATCCACCGTGTCACCGGGCAGGATCAGCTCTTCGACACCCTGTTCGTGTATGAGAACTACCCGATTGACCCGGCGGCATTCGGGACGGCCATGGGTGCAGGCGAATTGGCCATCGCGGGCTTCTCCAGCCGGGAAGCTACCCACTACCCGCTGGCCCTGCAGGTGACGCCGGGCCACGAACTGGTGTTGAGCATCGAACACGACACCGATGTCTTTGACGTCGAGAGCGTCGTGGTGTTGGCCGGTCGGTTAGAACTCGTGCTGGCGGCGATGGTGGCCGACCCGTTGCGGCGGTTGTCCTCGGTGGATGTCTTGGGTGCCGACGAGCGGGTGCTTCTGGACGTGATGGGCAACCGCGCGGTGCTGGATCAGCGGGCGACGGGGGTGTCGATTCCGGAACTGTTCGGGGCTCAGGTGGCCAGGACCGCCGATGCGGTGGCGCTGAGTTGCCGGGACCGGTCATGGACCTACGCTGCGGTTGAGCGTGATTCGAACCGTTTGGCGCACTTTCTGATTGGCTTGGGTGCCGGTCCGGGCCGCTGTGTGGCGGTGATGTTCGGACGGTCCGCCGAGGGGATCATCGCGATCTTGGCGGTGCTCAAGACCGGGGCGGCATACGTGCCGATTGACCCGGCAGTGCCCGATGCCCGGATCGATTTCGTGGTCGGTGACGCGAAACCGGTGGCGGTGGTCACGACCGCGACGCTGGCCGGCCGGTTCGGGGCACATGATGTCGTGGTTGTCGACATCGACGACCCGGCCATCGATGCGCAGACCGACGCATCGCTGCCGCTACCCGCTGCTGACGATGTCGCGCACATCATCTATACCTCGGGCACCACCGGTATTCCCAAGGGAGTTGCGACAACTCACCACAACGTGACGCAGTTGTTGGAGTCGTTGCATGTCGGTTTACCCTCGGGGCCGGGACAGGTGTGGTCGCAGTGGTATTCGTTTGCCTTTGACGCCTCGGTGGAAGAGATCTGGGGTGCGCTGTTCCACGGTTCGCGGCTACTCGTTATCCCGGAGTCGATCGGTCCGGATGAGTTCCAGGCCTTGCTGATTGACGAACATGTCACCGTGTTGCACCAGACTCCGTCGGCCGTGTCGGCGCTGTCCGTGGAGGCGCTGGAGTCGGTGGCGCTGGTGGTGGCCGCCGAGGCATGCTCGGCGGAGCTGGTGGACCGCTGGGCGCCCGGTCGGGTGATGACGAACGCCTATGGGCCTACGGAGACCACGATGTGCGTGACGGTCAGTAAGCCGTTGGCCGCGGGTTCGGGGACGCCGACGATCGGCGGGCCGGTACCGGGGGCCGCACTGTTCGTGCTCGATGCCTGGCTGCGACCGGTGCCGGTCGGTGTGGTCGGCGAGCTGTATGTGGCCGGGCTCGGGCTGGGGCTCGGATATGTGAGCCGGTCCTCGTTGACCGCGTCGCGGTTTGTGGCCTGCCCGTTCGGTGCCCCAGGCGAGCGTATGTATCGCACAGGGGATTTGGTGCGCTGGCGTGCTGACGGGAACCTGCAGTACTTGGGCCGCGCCGATGAGCAGGTCAAGATCCGCGGGTATCGCATCGAGCTCGGTGAGATCCAGGCCGCCCTTGCCGACGTGGTCGGGGTCGAGCAGGCGGTGGTGATCGTGCGTGAGGACCGACCGGGCGATAAGCGCTTGGTCGGCTACGTCACCGAGTCAGTTGCCGGACTGGTCGACACCGCCGGGGCGCGTGCGGCGCTGGGCGAGCGGCTACCGCCGTATATGGTCCCGGCCGCGGTCGTGGTGGTCGGTGCCCTGCCGTTGACGGTCAACGGAAAGCTCGATACCCGTGCCTTGCCGGTGCCGCAGTACCAGGAAACTCTTTACCGCGCACCATCGAACGCGGTCGAGGAGATCCTGGCCGATATCTATGCGCATGTGCTCGGCCTGGAACGTGTGGGCGTCGACGACTCGTTCTTCGATCTGGGCGGTGACTCGCTGTCGGCCATGCGCTTGATCGTGGCCGTCAACAAGTCGATGAACACGCATCTGACCGTGCGCGCTCTCTTCGACACCCCCACGATCGCCCAGTTGGCCCCGGGGCTGCGGACGGATTCGGGCGGGCGGGCACCGTTGCTGCCCGCCGCACGGCCCGACGTGATTCCGCTGTCGTTCTCGCAGCGACGGTTGTGGTTTCTGGACCAATTGCACGGTGCCTCACCGGTGTACAACATGGCGGTTGCGCTGCGGCTGAGCGGGCAGCTCGACCTGGATGCATTGGGTGCGGCATTGTCCGACGTGGTGAGTCGTCACGAGTCGCTGCGCACCGTGTTCCGCGATGAGGAAGGTGTGCCGTACCAACTGGTGCTGGCAGCCGAAAGTGCGGAATTCGGCTGGGAGGTGGTCGATGCCACCGCGTGGTCGCCCGCACAGCTGGACGAGGCGATCGGCGTCGCGGCGCGCCACACCTTTGACCTGGCCGCCGAGATCCCCATGCACGCCAAACTCTTCACGGTGTCCGGTGACGAGCACGTTCTCGTGGCCACGGTGCATCACATCGCCGCCGACGGCTGGTCGGTGGCGCCACTCATGCGTGACCTGACGGTGGCCTACGCCGGACGGTGTGGTGGGCATGCACCCGATTGGGCACCGCTGCCGGTGCAGTATGCCGACTACACACTGTGGCAACGTGATCAGCTCGGCGACCTCGAAGACAGCGAGAGCGCCATCGCCACCCAGGTCGCCTATTGGCATGGTGCGCTCGCCGGGATGCCCGAACATCTCGCGCTGCCCACCGACCGGCCCTACCCGGCGGTTGCCGACTATCGCGGCGCCAGTGTGGATCTGGAATGGCCGGAGCAGCTGCAACACGCAGTGCGTGCGCTGGCACGTGAACACGGGGCCACCAGCTTCATGGTGATCCAGGCGGCGCTGGCCGTGCTGCTCTCGAAGATCAGCGCCACCTCCGATGTGGCGGTGGGGTTCGCGGTCGCCGGCCGCGACGAGCCCGCCCTCGACGAGCTGGTGGGCTTCTTCGTCAACACCTTGGTGCTGCGCGTCGATGCCGGTGGCGATCCGACCTTCGCGGATCTGCTGGCGCAGGTCCGGGGCCGCAGTCTGGAAGCGCTCGAACACCAGGACGTTCCCTTCGAGGTGCTGGTGGAGAGGCTCAATCCCATCCGGTCCCGGAGCGGCCACCCCCTGGTACAGGTCGGATTGACCTGGCAGAACCTTCCCGGACAGGATGCCGACGGACTAGGGCTGGGAGATCTACTGATCACCCAGATGCCGGTGCACACCAACACCGCCCGCATGGACCTGACGTTCTCCCTGGGCGAGCGCTTCACCCAGGCCGGTGAGCCTGCCGGTCTCGGCGGTGCGGTCGAGTTCCGCACCGATGTCTTCGATCTCGCGAGTGTCGAGTCGCTGATCGCGCGGCTGCAGCGGGTACTCGAGGCGGTTGCGGCCAACCCTTCGCAGCGCTTGTCGGCGGTAGATGTGCTCGACGCCGCCGAGAGTGCCCGGCTGGACCAGCTGGGTAACCGCGCGATGCTATCGGCACCCGTAACGCCGACATCGATACCGGAATTGTTTGCAGCACAGGTGGTTTCCCA
Source organism: Mycobacterium sp. D16Q14 (assembly GCA_002013415.1). Taxonomy (GTDB): domain Bacteria; phylum Actinomycetota; class Actinomycetes; order Mycobacteriales; family Mycobacteriaceae; genus Mycobacterium. The sequence goes on along the minus strand of MAEX01000019.1, from coordinate 86,917 downwards.
TCCCGATGCGATAGCGATCAGATGTGGGCAACGTTCGTGGACCTACCGCGACCTCGACGAGGAATCGAATCGTCTGGCGCACCTGCTGATTGAGTACGGCGCGGGGCCAGGACAGTGCGTCGCGTTGCTGTCGGAACGCCGTGGTGAGGCGATCATCGGGATTCTTGCGGTACTCAAGAGCGGTGCGGCATATCTGCCGATCGCTCCGGCGGTTCCCGACTCGCGCATCGAATTCATGATCACCGATGCCGGTCCGATCGCCGCCATTGCCAGCGCGGCGCTGCGTTCACGGCTGGACGGGTACACATTGCCGATCATCGATATCAGCGATCCCGGGGTGGGCGCCCAGCCCAGTACCGCCTTGGCGGGGCCGGCCGCCGACGATATCGCGCATATCGTCTACACCTCCGGTACCACCGGTATTCCCAAGGGAGTCGCGACAACTCACCACAACGTGACGCAAGTGCTGGGGTATGAGCACCTCGGTGTGCCCTCGGGGCCGGGGCAGGTGTGGTCCCAGTGGTACTCGTACGCCTTTGATGCCTCGGTGGAGGAGATCTGGAGTCCGCTGCTGCACGGCGGCTCTCTCGTGGTGGTCCCCGAATCGTTGGTCCCGGAAGACTTCCAGGAATTCCTGGTCTCCGAGGGCGTCACCGTGTTGCACCAGACACCTTCGGCGGCGGCCGCGCTGTCGCCGGAGGCGCTGGAAGGAATGGCCCTGGTGGTGGCGGCCGAGGCCTGCTCGGCGGAGATGGTGGACCGGTGGGCGCCGGGACGGTTGATGGTCAACGCCTACGGCCCCACCGAGTCGACACTCTGTGTGACCGTGAGTCCGCCGCTGGCCGCTGGTTCGGGAACGCCCGCGATTGGTGTTCCGGTGGCGGGGGCGGCGCTGTTTGTGCTGGACCCCTGGATGCGGCGGGTTCCGGTGGGCGTGGTCGGTGAGCTGTACATCGCGGGCCACGGGCTTGGGGCCGGTTATCTGCACCGATCAGGGCTGACGGCGTCGCGGTTTGTGGCGTGCCCGTTCGGTGCCCCGGGCGAGCGTATGTATCGCACGGGGGATTTGGTGCGGTGGGGTGGCCCAGGTTCTTCAGCCGGGCAGTTGCACTACATGGGGCGTGCCGACGATCAGGTCAAGATCCGCGGCTATCGCATCGAACTCGGCGAGATCCAAACGGCGCTAGCCGATCTCGATGGCGTCGAGCAAGCGGTGGTGATCGTGCGTGAGGATCGTCCGGGCGATAAGCGCCTGGTCGGATACGTCACCGGGGCCGTTGAGCCGGCTCAGGCGCGTGCCGCACTGGCCGAACGGATACCGGCTTACATGGTGCCCGCGGCCGTGGTGGCCATCGGCGCTTTGCCGTTGACGGTCAACGGAAAGCTTGATACCCGTGCCTTGCCGGAGCCGCAGTATCAGGAAACTCAGTACCGGGCCCCGTCGAACGCGGTCGAGGAGATCCTGGCCGGTCTCTACGCGGACGTGCTCGGCCTGGAGCGCGTGGGCGTCGACGACTCGTTCTTCGATCTGGGTGGCGACTCCCTGTCGGCCATGCGCCTGATCGCCGCCATCAACAAGTCGATGAACACGCACCTGACGGTGCGCGCACTCTTCGACACCCCCACGGTGAGCAGCCTGAGTGGACAGCTGGATAAGCATGCCAGTGACCCGCGCTATGTGGCCGTGCACGGCTCTGACGGTGCCGAGGTGCGTGCCGCGGACCTGACGCTGGACAAGTTCATCGACGCGGAAACCCTCAGCACCGCAACGATATTGCCGAAGCCCAGCGGGGAGGCGCGCACTGTCCTGCTGACCGGGGCGACCGGCTTCCTCGGTCGCTACCTGGTGCTGCAGTGGCTCGAAAAGCTGGAATTGCTCGACGGCAAGCTGATCTGCTTGGTACGGGCCTCATCGGATGAGGAGGCCCGGCGCCGGCTGGAACAGATCTTCGACAGCGGCGACCCGGAACTGTTGCGGCACTTCCAGGAACTGGCCGAAGACCATTTGGAGGTCATCGCCGGTGACAAGGGTGAAGCAGACCTCGGTTTGACCGAGCAGACCTGGCAGCGACTGGCCGATACCGTTGACGTGATCGTCGATTCGGCGGCCGTCGTCAGTGGCGCCCTGTCCTATGGCGAGTTGTTCGGGCCCAACGTGGCCGGTACCGCAGAGCTGATCCGGTTGGCCCTCACCACGAAGCTGAAGATGTTCACGTTCGTGTCGACGGCCAATGTGGGTGATCCGGTCAAAAAGGTGGCCTTCACCGAGGACGCCGATATCCGTGACATCTGTGCCACGCGTGTCATCAAGGACACGTACGCCAACGGCTACGGCAGCAGTAAGTGGGCCGGCGAGGTGCTGCTGCGAGAAGCCCATGATCTGTGCGAGCTGCCGATCGGGGTCTTCCGCTGCGACATGATCCTGGCCGATACCACTTATGCGGGTCAGCTGAACGCATCGGATGTGTTCAGCAAGATGATTCTGAGCATCGTGACCACCGGCCTGGCGCCCAAGTCGTTCTACCGCCTTGATGCCGACGGCAATCGGAGGCGTGCGCACTTCGACGGGCTGCCCGTGGAATTCGTCGCCGAGGCGATCACCACCTTGGGTGTTCAAGTGGTTGACGGGTTCCAGACCTATCACGTGATGAACCCGCACGACGACGGCATCGGTCTTGACGAGTACGTCGACTGGCTGATCGAGGCCGGGTACCCGATCGAGCGGATCGACGATTTCCAGGATTGGCTGCAGCGGTTCGGGACAAGCCTGCAGGCGCTGCCGGACAAGCATCGGCGGAACTCGGTGCTGCAGATGTATCTGACGCTGGTGCAGGACCCCGAGCGGGTCAGTCCCATCGTGCCGACTACCGGTGCATTCGCCCCGGCCGATCGTTTCCGCGCGGCGGTGCAGGAAGCCAAGATTGGGCCCGATAGCGACAACCCAGACATCCCGCAGGTCTCGGCGGCGAACATCGTCAAGTACGTCACCGATATGGAGCTGCTCGAGATGCTCTAGGCGTCGGTTGCCTGCGGCTCCGAGGCGGGACCGATGAATTCGAGACCGGCGTTGATCGCCGGGCGATGCCGCAGGATTCGGAAGTGCGCCAGGCGCCCGAGTCCCTTGGTCGCCATCAAACGGGCTCCAGGCCATGAATCCGCCAGGCGTTCGCTCGATGTGTAGGGAGTATCGGGGTCGTCGGGGTCGTGAATCAGCAGCAGCGGGGGATGCCCGGCGGTCGCAGCGACGCGGACCAACTCGGTTTCGGGCAGCGTCATCTCGATGCGGCGCTCCAGCTGACGCTGCAGTCCCGTGCGTATCCGCTTGCCGAAGCCGTGCCGCGCGGCGAACAGATCGAGGTACAGGGGGAAATCACCCATCGGCGCCAGGTACACCAAACGGCCCACGGATGCGCCATAGGAAGCGGCGAATGTCGTCGCGTTGGCTCCGAGGGAGTGGGCCACCACCGCGTGGGCGGGCCCGTGCTCCTTGATGACGGCCGCCACCGCGTGTGCGCACTCGATGAGCGTGGTGCGCCCCGGTGCGAGCGCGCCCCCAGCGGACTCGCTATGGCTGGGCAGGTCGAAGGCGATGACGCGGTAACCGGCCTGCAGCAGAGGCTTGATGAAGATCCCGAGGTGCGTGCGCTGCCCGCCCCAGCCGTGGACCAGGTAGACCGTCGGCCCCTCGCCCCATGACTCACCCGCAATACGGTGCCCGTCCCAGTGGGCCTCCAGCGGTTCGCCGGGGGGCACACCGGGCGGCATGCGCAGACTCGATTCGATGACCGGCGGGGTGCACCACAGCTCGACCGCCCAGCGGGATCCGATGGCCGGTGCGAAGCGCTCCAGCCACCAGAAAGCCCTGCGTATCCGGTCGGACACCGGGGGTTGGACACCGGAGCCCTCCACGTCGAGGGCGGCCCCCGCGTCCTTGGTGGGTGCGGAATCCGTCTTCTCTCGTTCGGTCACGTCAAGGGAGTCTATTGACGTCCGATACGGCGCGTGCGGCGCGGACCGTTCAGTTGCCTTGGAGGGAGGCTCGCCCCACCGGCGTGAGGTCACCGAAGAGGCGTAGGCGGGCCAGCCCACCGTCGGGGTAGATGTCCAGGCGGACGTCGGTGACGGGCTGCGCACTCTCCAGCAGGAACCGGTGCCGGGTGTCGGGTTGCAGCGGGATGCGCGGCAGGAGCGGAACCCAGTCGCCCTGGGCGCTCAGACCCTGCAACGCCGCCGCGCCAGGGCTGTTGCCCACAAAATACGAGGTGTCGATCTCGGCGAGCCGGAGCACTCCCTCGCCGGCGAGTCGCACCTGTACCCAGTCATTGGCATCATCGCGGCGGCGGGCGGTCTCCCATCCATCGCCCATCACCCGCGCGACGCCGGGGAACAGCAGATTCTGGGGTGAGCTGTAGAACCGGTTGGAGCAATCGGTCACCAGTCCGCCGTTCTCGATGGCGGCCAGGTCGAACTGGCCGGCGTCGAGGAATCGCGGATCGGGCCGGCCATGGCCATGCACGCGCAACCGTGCGACCCCGCCGTCCGGGTGCATCGTCAACCGCACGTGTGTCCACCGCTGCGTCGAGTGGACGTCGAAGACGTTGCGGGTGTCGCCGTAGACCTTCGTACGCTCGATAATGTTGTGCCAGGCGGCATTCCGGGCGATGTCCTCCGCTGGCGGGTACCCCTCGATCTCGGCGGCATCGACCGATATCTCCGGCGGGTAGTTGCCCTTGAACCACGCGGTGTCGACAACGATGCCCGCGATCACACCGGGGACGCCGAGCCTGACGATGGCGGCGTCGTGGCCGGGCTCGCCCGCCGGGTCGCGCCGGCGCCGGGTCTCCCAGCCGTCGTATACCTGTCCCTTGTGCCCGAAGGTCGCGGGCCGGTAGTCCGCGGGCCCGGGCTTGATCAGGTTCTCCTTCTCGGCGAACAGATCGTCGTTGGCCCAGATCACTGCTCCGCCGAGCGGCCGCAGCGCCAGATCAGGCAGCATGGTGAAATCGGGCAGCCCGGTGGGTGTATTGCCGGTCATTGCTGGTCGGTATCTCCTGTTGTGGTGCGTTGCACGAGTTGGTCCAGTACCGCCCGGTCGCATCCGGGCGCGATGGCGAGGACCTCGTCGGGGGAGTAGGCGCCGCAGTCCAGACCGCGCAGAACCCCGGCGGCCAATGCCTGCGCCGTCGCCGGTTCATCGATGACACCGCCGCCCTGCCGTTGCAGGTAGGCAACGATGCGCGGGCCGGCCACCGCGAGCGCGCGCCGGTGGAACCCGTAGGTTGCCAGCCAGCGGGTGACCAGATGTCCCGGGTGCATGTCCCAGCCTTGCCAGTAGCCGCGTTCGAGGGCGCGAGTGACCAGCCGATGGTGTCTGGTGATCGCGGCGGCCTGCTGTTCGGGTGAGCCATCGGGGATCACCTGGGTGGAGCCATCGCACACCCACACACCGGTCTGGGCCGCGGCGGTCAACATCACCGCTTTGGCGTGGTCTGCGACAGGGTGTTCCAGCGACTGATGTGCGGCGGCGATCCCGCAGGCCGCGCTGTAGTCATAGGTCCCGTAATGCAATGCGACGAGGCGTCCTCGCGCCATGTGTATGGCCTTGGCCAGGGTGGCGGTGCCGTCGGCACCCAGTACCGCTTGCGGGCTCTCGATCTGGAGCTCGAAACGCAATGATCCGCTGGGTAATCCGTGTACCCGCTCAAGCTCATCGAACAGCTGGAGTGCGGCCTCGACCTGGGCCAGCACGCGGAACTTCGGGATGGTCGTCACGAATCCCCGCGGCACCCCCGATGCCCCGTCGAGCACCAGTTCCAGGGTGCGCACACTGCGCCGCAGGTGCAGCGAGGTCAGCCCCTTGATTCGGATGCCGAGTGCCGCAGGGGGATTCGCCGCCACCGACAGGGACCGCAAGGTGCGCCCCGCCGTGCGTGCGTCGGCGTCCTCGGTGCTGTCCGTACGCCAGCCGTAACCGTCCTCGAAATCGAGCCGCAGGTCCTGAATGGGGGCGATGGCAAGCCGCTCCCTGACGCGGGGGAGGACGCCCTGTGTATCGAGTGCCGTGAGCGCCTGCTCATGGCGCCCGGCGAGCTCGAGTGCGGAGGAACCCCACTGCTCGGGTGTCCGGACGTCGGCCAACGCCGCACTGAGGTAGGCGGTGTGGATCGGTTGCGGTTCTCCGCGGCCATCGGGATAGGCAGACGCCAGCTCGGCGTCGGCGGCCGCCAACAGTTCCGCGATGGGAGCGAGCCAGCCGGGGCCGCTGGCATCTGACGGGTGGGACGTGGATGCCGCTGACACGGGTCCCATGCTCGCAGACTCGTTTCGGCAGCGCTCAACGGTGCGCAGCGGCGGGTTCTTCGTCCGGCTCGGCGGCGATCTCTTCACCGGCGAGTACCGCGCGCATGCGGTCCTTGTCGAGCTGGCCCTCCCAATTGGCCACCACAAACGTCGCGACGCAATTGCCCAGCAGATTCACCGAGACCCGCATCGAGTCCATGATCCGGTCGGCGCCGAGCAGCAGGGCGACGGCCGCCACCGGGATGGCGCCATGGCCTATCGCCGCCACGGTCGCCGAGAGCGCCAGGAACGATGAACCCGGCACGCCTGCCATGCCCTTGGAGGTCAGCATCAGCACCAGCACGGCGGTGATCTGCTCGCCGACGCTGAGGTCGACACCCAGCGCCTGCGCGAGAAACAGCACGCAGATCGACAGGTACAGGGTGGCTCCGTCGAGATTGAAGGAGTACCCGGTGGGGATGACCAATCCCGTGGTCGTCGTGGAACACCCCGCGTGATTCAGCTTGGTCATGATGCGCGGCAACACCACTTCGGTGGAGGCGGTGCCCAGGGCCAGGAACAACTCGTCCTTGATATAGACGACAAACTTCCACAGGTTCACCCCCGCGAAGAGCCGCGCGATCACCGCCAGCACCCCGATGAACAGCAGCGCGGCCACGTAGCAGGCGGCGATGAGCTTGCCGTAACTGCCCAGTGCGCCGATCCCGTATTGGCCCACGATGTAGGCCATCGCGCCGAGCGCCCCCAGCGGTGCCAGCCGCATGATCCACCCGATGATGGTGAAGAAGATGTGACTGAGGTGCTCGATGAACTCCAGCACCACCGGCGGCCCCGATTCGCCGAACTTGGCCAGCGCCAGGCCGAAAAGTACCGCGAAGAACAGCACCTGCAACAGGGCGTTCTCGGCGAAGGCCGAGACAATGGACGAGGGGATGATGCCGAGCAGGAACTCGACGGTGTGCGGCAGCTCGCCATTGTTGGTCTTCTTGGCGATGGCATCAGCACCCGTCGCCAGTGTCCCGGCGTCGATGTGGAACCCAGCCCCCGGCCGGGCGAGATTTCCCACCAACAGACCGAACAGCAGCGCGAAGGTGGTGACCGCCTCGAAGTAGATGAGGGCCTTGACGCCGATCCGGCCGACGGACTTGAGATCCCCGACGTGAGCGATGCCGAGCACCACCGTGCAGAAGATGATCGGCGCGATGAGCATCTTGATCAGCTTGATGAAGCCATCGGCTAAGGGGCGCAGGTCGGCACCGAGCCCGGGCCACTGCCAGCCGATGAGCACACCCGCGACGATGGCCACCAGCAGCTGGACGAACAGCGACCGATACCAGGGTGGCTTGTTCGCCAAGCACACCATCTCGCTGGCGGGTATCTCGATCGCGGCCGTCATGTGCGCGACCGTAACGACGGCCTGTTTAACGAATGTGAACGCGGGATGCAGCGCGTATTACGCGGGCGGCGGTCATGGGGTTCGATAGGGCTATGACCTTCGTGGCGCCCGATTCCACGGCGGATGTCGTTGTCGGCGCGGTACTCGCGGCAGGAGCCGGTACCCGCTACGGCATACCGAAGATCCTTGCCGAGGAAGGGCGCTGGCTCGCGCTGGCGGTGACCGCACTGGATCGTGGGGGCTGCGACGAGATCTACGTGACGCAGGGTGCCGCGCACGCCGAAATGCCGTTGCCTGCACGGGGTATCGATGTTCCTCGGTGGCAGGGCGGTGCATCGGAGTCGGTGCGATCGGTGCTGGAACTGCTGCGCTCGCGAACGGATGTGGCGGGAGTCCTCATCCATCTGGTGGACCTGCCGTCCGTCGGCCCGGAGGTGGTACGCGCAGTGCTGCGCGCAAGTGGGCACCGGCGCTCGGCACTGGCCCGCGCGATATTCGCGGATCGGCCCGGCCATCCCGTGTACATCGGCTCGGAACATTTCGGCCCGGTACTGGCGGCACTGGTGGGCGAGCGGGGAGCCGGGCCGTACCTGGCCGCACGCGCCGATGTGATCGAGGTGCCGTGTGATCACTTGAGTGACGGCGCCGACCGGGACTACCGGCCATAGATCACGTGTGCCGGGACGTACCGCATGCCCAGCAGGTAGATGCCGAAGCCGATTCCCGCACCCACGAACCAGGTGAAGCTCGCCAGGTAGGCGCTGCCCCAGACCACTGTCGCGATGGCGGTAAGCGCCCCGGCGACAGTCGCGGCCACCGCCACCGGGTTGATGCCGCCGCGGTAGTAGTACGCGCCCGCCGGGGAGAGGGTGAATAGGTCGTCGACCTCGATGGTGCGGTTGCGCACGAGATAGAAGTCGGCGATGAGGACTCCGAAGAGCGGACCGATTACCGCGCCGAGCGTGTCGAGTGTGTAGTGGATTGTGTCGGGGTTGTTGTAGAGATTCCAGGGCGTGATGAGGATCGATCCGACCGCTGCGATCATCCCGCCGGCCCGCCAGCTGATCCGCGTCGGGGACAGGTTGGAGAAATCGAAAGCGGGCGAGACGAAATTCGCCACGATGTTGATCCCGATGGTGGCGATCGCGAAGGTGAGAACACCGAGTACTGCTGCGGTGGTGTTGTCGATTTTGTCCACGATCAGCACGGGGTCGGTGATGATGGCGCCGTCCTCGCCGCGACCGATGACCGTTGCCCCTGCCGACACCGTGCACACCGCCAACACCGCGAAGAACAGGAAGTTCACCGGCAATCCCAGGAAGTTGCCGCGCTTGACCTCCTCGAAGCTGCGCCCGTACCGCGAGAAATCGCCGAAGTTGAGCATGGGCCCCGAGAAATAGGACACCACCAGTGCGATCGCACTCAGCACTGTCGCCACCGCGGCGAACCCGGTTTTCGGCGGACCCGATGCCAGGCCGAAATGCACGTTCTGCCAGCCGGCCGCGACGACGAGATAGAGCGCAAGTGCCACCATCACCGCGTACACGGCGGGGCCACAGAAGTCGATGAACTTACGAATCGCCTCCATGCCGTTCCAAAAGACGGCGGCCTGCAGCACCCACATCAGCAGGAAGCCACCCCAGCCGAGTAACGATAGACCGAGAAAGCCGTACTCGTCGGCATCGCCATAGCGGCCCAGGGCGGGCTGGAACTTGACCGCCAGAAGTACGAATGCCGTTGAAGCCAGATAGGTTTGGATGCCATACCAGGCGACGGCGATGAGGCCGCGGATCAGGGCGGGAAGATTGGCACCCCGCACACCGAAGGCAATCCGTGCGGTGACCGGGTACGGCACGCCGGCCCGCTGGGAAGGTCGTGACACCAGATTGCATAGCCAGTACACCGCCACAATGCCGATCGTCAGTGCCAGCAGCACCTGCCAGGCTGAGATTCCCAGCGCGAAAAGACTTCCCGCGAAGACGTAGCCGCCGACACTGTGGACATCGGACATCCAGAACGCGAAGAAGTTGTAGCTGGTCCAACTCTGTGCCCGCAGCGGGGCCAGATCGCCATTGGTCAACGCCGGGTCGTATCCGGGTTTGATCACGCTGTCCCCGGCGGCGCTGTGGCCGCTGGCCGGGGCGATGGCATCAGCCGTGATTACGCCCGTCACGTAGCCTCCTCCGAATCGTCGACCAGCCAGAAAAGCTGGTGACACCCGAAGTTAAGTGCTCGGTGTTGCCATCGTGTTGCGCGGAAACAATATTTTCCCGGGCCAGAATTCCTCCACCGGAACGTGATTCGGTGCGGCAAATCGGGCGGCCTACTATCCTGCCCACGATGGCTCATAACGAGGCTGGACAGGCGACACCCCGCGACATGGTGGGTTACGGACGTACCCCACCGCACCCGCGCTGGCCTGGTGCGGCTCGTATCGCGGTGCAGTTCGTGCTCAATTATGAAGAGGGCGCCGAGAACAACGTGCTGGACGGATCGGCCGCCTCGGAGACATTTCTCTCGGAGATGGTGCCGGCGGAGCCGTTCACGAACCGGCACATGAGCATGGAATCGCTGTACGAATACGGTTCACGCGCCGGGCTCTGGCGGGTCCTGCGGGTGTTCGAGCGCCGTGGCTTACCGCTGACGATCTTCGCCGTGGCGCGGGCGTTGCAATGCAACCCGGAGGCGGTGGCAGCGTTCGGTGAGCTCGGGCACGAAATTGCGTGCCATGGGCTGCGGTGGCAGTCCTACCAGCTGGTGTCACCGGATATCGAGCGTGAGCACATGGCGCAGGCGGTCCAGATTCTGCGTGACCTCACCGGCGCCGCCCCGTTGGGTTGGTACACCGGCCGTGACTCCCCACAGACCCGGCGACTGGTGGTCGAGCACGGGGGATTCGCCTACGACTCCGACTCCTACGCGGATGACCTGCCGTACTGGGTGCGGGTACCTGCCCACTACGGTGCGACCGACCACTTGGTCGTGCCCTACACGCTCGACACGAATGACATGCGGTTTGCCTCACCGGCCGGATTCCCCAGCGGGGAACAATTTTTCACGCATCTGCGAGATGCCTTCGATTGCCTGTACGCCGAGGGGGAGGCGGGCAGCCCCAAGATGCTGTCGGTGGGCCTGCACTGCCGGCTCGTGGGCCGGCCGGCAAGGACAGTCGCGCTCGAGCGGTTCCTCGATCATGTGCAGGCCCATGAGGGGGTGTGGATCGCCAAACGTATCGATATCGCCGAACATTGGCGTCGGGTTCACCCCGCGGATATTGAACCAAACGAATCCATCAGTCCGGCATAGGGTTTGATTGGTGGCGTGGCAAACTCGCCCCGTCCCGACTTGCGCAGGCCCATGGACACCAACGACTGCACCAGGTTCACCGCGGCTGCCACACCATCGATCACCGGTAGTCCGATCTCGGAGGAGATGTCCCGGCACAGCCCGGCCATTCCCGCACAACCCAGCACGATCACATCGCTGCCGTCATCGCGTGCCGCGCGTTGGCAGTGCTCGATGAGAATGTCCTTGGTCTTGGGGTTTCTTTCCAAGTCCAGCACCGCGATATCGCAACCGTGCACTCCCCGGCAGAAGCGGGACATTCCATAGCGTTCGGCCAGATCCCAGGCGCGGCCGGCGGTGCGCTCCAAGGTGGTGACCACACTGAACCCCCTGCCGAGGTGACTGGCCATGTGCATGGCGGCCTCGGCGATGCCGACCACCGGACCGGCGGCCAGTTCCCGGGCGGCATCGAGGCCGGGATCGCCGAAGCATGCCAGCACGTACCCTTCGGCGCCTTCGGATTCAGCGCGGCGGATTTCGGCCAGCACACCGGGCACACTCAACGCCTCGTCGTAGTGGCTCTCGATCGAGACCGGCCCCATCGCCGGGTTGACCGTGGTGATGCTGGTTCCCGTCCAGGCCGCTGATTGCGCTACGGCTTCGATGGCCTTCGTCATGGCCTCGGTGGTGTTGGGGTTGATGACGCGTATGCGCATGGCCGACAGGGTACGTCGGCCGCGACGGGCGTGGGGTACGGCGTTGTCGCGGGCGCCGCGTCATGAAACGTTCGCGTTAACTCTATGTCGCCAGTGATGGCAGCCGGGCGCGACCACTGACAAGATCGGGGTTCGGCAGACGGCGATGGAGGGCGAATGTCACGTACGTTCCGCTACCGGAGGCTGATCAACGAGCTGCGCGCCAACCGGTCCGGGCATGACCAGACGAGCGTGCTCGACGGGTTGCGGCGGGCCATCCTCGACGGTGCCGCGCCGCCGGGTTCCACCATCCCTATCAGTGAGGTCGCCGACACCTACCAAATCAGCCCCATCCCGGTACGGGAAGCACTCAAGACCCTTGTCGCCGAAGGGCTTGTCAATCATCGGGCCAATGGTGGCTACCGTGTGGCACAGCTCACGCTTCCCGAGCTTCGCGAGATCTATTTCACCCGAGGTGTTCTCGAGCGTGCCGCGCTCGCGCAGGCGGTGGCGCTGACAACGCCTGAGGATCTGGATCGCGCGCTGGCCGAACATGAGCGGCTGCAACAGGCCACCATCGAAGGCGATGCGCGTGCATTTCACCTGCATTCCCGGCGCTTTCACCGCGCACTGGTGATTCCCTGCGGCATGCACCGCCTCTTGCACATGTTCGAGGCCACCTGGAATCTGACGGAGCCGTTCCAGGTGATGCGGACGGTTTCCGCGTCGGATCAGCTGCAGCTACACACCGACCATGAGGCGATGATCACAGCGGTGGCAAGGCGCGATACCGAGGCTCTACTAGCCGTCGCAGCCACCCACCACGACCGCTTGGAGTCGGTGATAGTCGCTGCCGCAGGACAATTGGACGTGATCGCCGAAACGTAGCGCGGAGACCCGCCGGGAAGATATAGACACCCGGCAACCTGGCCGCAACACGGTCGATCTAGCGTCGCTTCGGCGGTCGGCAGGCAGCGCGGACGCACCGATGCAGGGAGGTTCTGCGATGAGGAGAGTCCATCCCGTCGACGAGGTGCCGTCCGCGGGCAAGCTCGTCACTTTGGGCATCCAGCATGTGATCGCGTTCTATGCCGGCGCGGTGCTGGTGCCGCTGCTCATCGCGCGTGCCATTGACCTGGACGCCGAGGCGCTGACCATGTTGATCACCGCAGACTTGTTTACCTGCGGTATTGCCTCGATCCTGCAAGCGGTCGGGTTCTGGAAGATCGGCGTGCGGCTGCCGCTTCTCCAGGGGGTCACCTTCGCGACCCTGGCCCCGGTGATCAAGATCGCCAACGACCACGGCGGTGGCAGGGTGGGGCTGCTCACCGTCTACGGCGCCGTCATTACGGCGGGCGCGTTCACCTTCCTCATCGCGCCGTTCTTCGCCCGCCTCATCCGCTTCTTCCCGCCGATCGTGACCGGCTCGGTCATCACGATCATCGGGGTGTCGCTGCTGCCGGTGGGCATCGGCGACGCCGTCCGCAACCCGCACAGCCCGGTCGCCGCGCACGATCCCGGAAACGGGCGCTGGCTCATGTACGCGGTGGGCACCGTCGTGCTGATCGTGCTGATGCAGAGGTTCTTCCGGGGCTTCTGGAGCACCATCGCGGTGCTGCTGGGTCTGGTTGCCGGTACCGCCATCGCCTGGCTTGCCGGTGACACCGATTTCACGCGGGTGGGTGAGGCGGGCTGGATCGGGTTCACCTCGCCATTCGCATTCGGCGCCCCGCGCTTCGACGTTATTGCGGTGGTGTCGCTGATCGTGGTGCTGATGGTGACCGCTGTCGAATCCACCGGCGCGGTCTTCGCCACCGCCGAGATCGTCGGCAAGCGGGTGCGCGGGGCGGATATCGCCGCCACGGTGCGCGCCGACGGCATTGCCACCATGATCGGCGGCACCTTCAACTCGTTTCCGTACACGGCGTTCTCCGAGAACGTCGGGCTGGTGCGCCTCACCGGGGTCAAGAGTCGTTGGGTGGTAGCGACCGCTGGGCTGATCATGATGGTGTTGGGCGTGCTGCCCAAGACCGCCAAGATCGTGGAGTCGATCCCGGCCCCGGTGCTGGGCGGGGCCGCGATGACCTTGTTCGCGACGGTGGCCGTCGTCGGCATCCAGACACTGGGCAAGGTCGACTTCAACGACCACCGCAACCTGATCATCGCCAGTACCTCGCTGGCCATGGGAATGTACGTGCAGTTCTCCCAGTCCTCGGGCCCCTCAACTGTCCTGGACCACGGGCGCGGTATCGCGGTTCCCGCGCTCCCGGGAATCGACCAGGCCGTACCGGGGCTGCTGCAGATTCCGTTCAGCACCGGCATCACCATGGGCGCCATCACCGCGATCGTGTTGAACCTGCTGTTCTTCCACACCGGTAGCCGCGGCGTGGCGGTGGCGGGGGGAGGCGCCATTCGGCTCGCGCAGGTCAACGAGATGACCCTCGAGGAGTTTCGCCACACATTCGGCAGCCTGGTCCAGGACGTGCACTGGGTGGTGGATCGCGCCTACCAGCAGCGGCCCTTCGCCGACGCACACGATCTGCGCAGCGCGTTCCAGGAGGCGATGCTCACCGGCAGCGACGAGCAGCAGCTCGAACTCATCAGATCGTTCCCCGATCTGGGTGCCGAGGACGAAGCTGGGGAGATGGCAGCCGTCGACCACACCATCCTGCAGACCCTCGACGAGGGTGAGTTCAACAATGTGGTGAGCCTGGCCAACGCCTATCGCGAGCATTTCGGTTTCCCGCTGGTGATCTGCGCACGAGAGACCGAGCGTTACGAACGGGTGCTGCGCAACGGGTGGAGCCGCATGGAGAATTCGACGACCAGCGAGCGCTCCTTCGCCCTCATCGAGATCGCGAAGATCGCCAATTACCGATTCGATGATCTGGTGGCCGACGCCAATCCGATCACGGCGGCCCGCTTCGGGCGTTACGAGGATTTCCATGCGACGCGTTGACTGGCGGGGAATCGAAAGCTTCAACGAGCTCACCGATAACCAGGCGATCCACTGGCTCTACGAGTGTTGCACCTCGCGGATCTGGGCGGTGCGGGTGGCGGCCGGGCGTCCCTTCCGTGACGAGGAGGCCCTGTACAACCGGGCGGACCTCATCCTGGCCGAGCTCACTGACTCGGATCTGGACGAGGCGCTCGACGGCCACCCGAGGATCGGGGAGCGGCCCGATAACGCGGCCTCGCGCCGGGAGCAGTCCGGCGTGGCCGGTGCCGAGGCCACGGTGCTGGCCCGGCTCAAGGAATGCAATGCTGAGTACGAGAAGCGATTTGGCTATGTGTATCTCGTGTTCGCCAATGGCAGGCCCGCCGGGGAGCTGCTGGCGATCCTGCAGGAGCGGCTCAAGAATGACCCCCAGAACGAACGCCGGGTCATGAGAATGGAATTGGGAAAGATCAACCGCAGCCGCTTGGTGCGGATGCTGGGCCCGGCAGGCAAGCATGCTGATGACTTCGAGACGGAGGATGGATCGTGACGGGTTTGAGTACCCATGTACTGGACGCGGTATCCGGGCGGCCGGCACAGGGTGTGCGGGTGAGGCTGCTGGATGCCGCTGAGTCTTCGGTGGCCAGCGGCACAACCGATTCCGAGGGCAGGATTGCCGACCTTGCCGGGGCGGTGCTGGCCGCCGGTACGTACCGGCTGGTGTTCGATACCGGAACCTGGTTCACCGACAACGGGATCGACGGCTTCTACCCGGAGGTGATCATCAGTTTCCGGGGGGACGGTAGTGGGCACCTGCATGTGCCGCTGCTGCTGAGCCCGTACGCCTACTCCACCTATCGCGGCAGCTGAGAAAGGAACGCATCCATGGGAATCGTGCTCGGAGGCAACCAGTACGGCAAGGCCGAGAACCGAGTCGTCCGGATCTACCGGGACTCTCCGCGCCATGAGATCAAGGACCTCAACGTCGGTAGCGCACTGCGCGGGGACTTCGCCGCGGCCTACACCGATGGCGATCAGCGCAAGGTGCTGCCCACCGACAGTCAGAAGCAGACCATCTACGCCTACGCCAAGGAGAAGGGCATCGAGACCATCGAGCAATACGGTCTGGACCTGGCGTACCACTTCGTGGACGAGTACGAGCCGGTAACCGGCGCGCGCATCGAGATTGACGAATACGCCTGGGAGAGAGTTGTTGTCGATGGGCGCGAGCATGACCACAGCTGGGTTCGCAAGGGTCAGGAGGTGCGTACCGCGGAGATCACCGTCGAGGGAGTGGGTGCGGCGCAGCGGACCTGGGTGATCGGTGGTCTCAAAAATCTGGTCGTGCTGAAGTCGACGGGTTCGGAGTTTCACGATTTCCTGGAAGACAAGTACACGGTTCTGCAGCCCACCAACGACCGGGTGATGGCCACCTCACTGGTAGCCAAGTGGCGCTTCATCGGTACCGAGGTCGACTGGGACCAGACCTATCTCGGGGTGAAGCAGATCATCCTGGAGCGCTTCGCCACCGTGCACTCGCTGGCCCTGCAGCAGACGTTGTACGAGATGGGCACGGCGATCCTGGAGGCCTACCCGCTGATCGCCGAGGTCCGCCTCTCGGCGCCCAACAAACACCACTTTGTGTACGACCTCTCGCCGTTCGGGCTGGAGAACCCCAACGAGGTCTTTCATGCCGATGACCGTCCGTACGGATTGATTCAGGCCATCGTGACCCGGGATGATGCACCGGATGCCGGGCCGGCCTGGGACCCGCACCTGTCCTGGCTGACCTAGCAGTCGAGGTAGTCGGTGATACACCGCCCGCGCACGTGCACCGAGCTGATGGCCGGTTCCCGCAGCCCCATCAGCAGGCGAAACAGTGTCTGCTCGGTGGCCAGCTGCTCGTCGTCGGATTGGATGCCGTGGGAAAGGTTGTCGGCCAACGGTTCCCATCGGTGTGGGTCAATGATCAGGAAGTCCGCGTCCTTGCCCTGGTCCAGGTTGCCGAACGTGTCCTCGCGGTCCAGTGCGCGCGCCCCGGCAAGGGTGGCGGTGAACAGCAGCTCGGCGGGGTGTAGGGATGCCGCAGCCGAAGCCGGTTCGGACATATGGACTTTGAAACAGTCGTTCAGTACGCGCGTCAACAGCCATTCGTCGCCACCGCCCACATCGGTGCCCAGGGCGATGTTGACTCCACTGTCGACGGTCCGGCGCCACGGCATGGTCCCGGAGCCCAGGAACAGCTGGGAGGTGGGGCAATGTGCGATGGAGGTTCCGGTTTCGGCCATGCGGGCCAGTTCCACGTCCTGGCAGTGCACGGCATGCGCCAGAATGCTCCTGCCGCCCAGCAGCGTCGAGCCGCCCTTGCGGGAGCCGGGCAGAAAATGACCGTCATAGGTATCCAGGTAGCTTCTGACCCCGTATGCGGACAGGGTGGCATCCACCTCTCCGGTGCCCGGCCGGGCGTTCTCGTTGAGATGAGAATGGAAGTAGACACCCTTACTCCGCACCTCGTCGTAGAGCTCGCCAAGCGCCGCGAGGGTGTCGGGCGTGACGGACAGCGAGAAGCGGGGCACCAGCGCCACATCCGTGAGGGAGTGGCCATGCCAGCTGTCGATTTCGTCGGCGCACAGCCGGATTGCGTGCTCGGTCGTGGTGAGCAGCGCCGTGGCGCTATCGGGCCCGGTGGTCTGCACACCGCGTCCGCTCACCATCCGCAGGCCCGCGGCGCGGGTCGCCGCGAACAAGGCCTCCTGAGCCTGAGGGAAGGCCGAGCCCATCACCATCGCGGCGGTGGTTCCGGCGGCGACCCGGCGCCGGCAGAAGGTAGTGGCAGCGCGCTGTGCCAGCACCGGGTCGGCCAGGCGGGCCTCTGCCGGAAAGATGCAGTGCTCCAGCCACTCCAACAGCTGGCCGCCACCATAGGAATCGGTGCAGTAGGTCTGCGGGAAGTGCATATGCGTGTCCACGAAACCGGGCAGCAGGAAACCGGGGCGATGATCGCGCACCGGCCACGCGGAGTAGGCCTGGGGCAGTTGCGCGTAGGTGCCGCAGTAGGCGATCACGCCGTCGATGTCGACCGCCAGCGCCCCATCGGATATGGATTGGAGGTGCGCGGCCGCATCCGCTACGCCGGGGGAGCCCGCGATGTGAAAGATGTGCCCGCGGTAGACGGTGGCCGCAATCGGGTGCATCGCACCATAGTGCACACCACGCGTCACATCCGCAGCCCGAGGCACGGCAGCGGGTCCGGCCGATGAGCTCAATCACATTGATCGAGAACGTATTCGCGGCCACGGTCGATCACGACGGGCGTGAGCTTGAAGGTGCGACCGTGGTCATCGACGGCCACCGGATCGCCGCGGTGTTGCCTGCCGGAGAACAGAACCCATGGCGGACGCTGGACGGCGCCGAACATGTAGACGGTCGTGGTTGTCTGCTTACGCCGGGATTGGTGAATACCCACCACCACCTCTATCAGTGGATTACCCGCGGACTCGCCGCCGATCACACGCTCTTCCAATGGCTTACCGCGCTGTACCCGGTGTGGGAGGGTATCGACGCCGACAGCCTGCACGTTGCGGCACAGGGCGCATTGAGCTGGCTGGCGCTGTCGGGCTGTACCACCACGACCGACCATCACTACGTGTTCCCTTCGGGGGCAGGCGATCTTCTGGAAGCCGAGATCGCGGCGGCGGGGCAAGTCGGGCTGCGTTTCGACCCGACACGCGGCTCGATGGACCTGGGACAGTCCGTCGGGGGCCTGCCGCCGGACAGTCTGGTGGAGTCGATCGATACCGCCCTAGAGGCCAGCGCCGCGGCCATCGCTCGCTGGCATGATCCGGCGCCGGGCTCCATGGTGCGCATCGGTCTGGCGCCCTGCTCGCCCTTCTCGGTGAGCGGGGAGCTCTTGCATCAGTCAGCGCTCTTGGCTCGCGAGCACGGCGTCCGGATGCACACCCATCTCGCGGAGACCCAGGACGAAACTGACTACTGCGCCGAACGGTTTGGTTGCAGCCCCCTCGACTACATGGAACAGCTGGGCTGGCTGGGCCCCGATGTGTGGTTCGCGCACGGGATTCACTTCGACGATGCGGCCATTGCCCGGCTGGCTGGCACGGGTACCGGAATCGCGCACTGCCCAACCTCCAACGGGCGCCTGGGCGCCGGTATCGCCCGCACCCGAGAGCTGCTGGCGGCCGGGGTGCCGGTGGGTCTGGGGGTGGATGGCGCGGCCTCCAACGAGTCGGGCCGGATGCTGGGGGAGGCACACCAGGCGCTGCTGCTGGCACGAGCGGTCGGGGGGCCGACGGCACTGAGCACTCGCACCGCATTGGAGCTGGCGACACTGGGCGGCGCCCGCCTGCTGGGCCGCGCCGACGAAATCGGCTCGATCGAGGCCGGCAAGTGTGCGGACCTGGTGCTATGGGATCTGCGCACGCTGGGCCACAGCGGAATCGACGACCCGGTGGCTGCTCTGATGTTGGGCGCGGTCCCACCCATCAGGTGTTCCTGGGTGAATGGGCGAGCGGTCGTCAGAGACGGGGCGATGCTGACGGTCGATACCGATCGGATCGCGGTCGCGGTGCAGGCAGCGCATCATGGATTGATGGGCAGAGTGCGCTGATGGATCTGCACACCATCGACTCGGTGCTGATTCCGCGAGAGCGCGCTGATCTGCGCGGCCTCGGGGCACAGGACGGCGTACTGGCAGGTGGAACCTGGCTGATGAGCCAACCGCAGCCGGGACTGCGGCGTCTGGTGGACCTGGCCGGTATGCGGTGGCCCGATCTCGTGGTCGACGCAGGTGGCGTGGAGGTCGCGGCCACCTGCAGTATCGAACGACTCATCAATGCCTCGTATCCACCCGATTGGAGTGCGACCGTCCTTTTTGGGCAGTGCGCGCGTGCGCTGCTGGCCTCATTCAAGATCTGGCGTGCCGCGACGGTCGGTGGCAACATCTGTCTGGGTCTGCCCGCGGGAGCGATGATCTCGTTGTGCGCGGCCCTGGATGCCGAACTGCTCATCTGGCGTCGCGACGGCACCGACGAGCGCTGCGCCATCACGCAATTCGTCACCGATATCAACAAGACCGTGCTGCAGCCCGGTGATGTACTGCGCGCCATCACCTTTCCTGCTACAGCGCTCACACAACCGACAGCGCTGCGCAAGATTGCCTACTCCGCGCTGGGCCGCTCCGGTGCCCTGGTCACTGGCAGGCTTGACGGTGAGGACATCGTGCTCGGGGTCTCCGCCGGGACGCGTAGGCCGATCGTGCTGCGGGTCCTGGCCGATCCGGAGGGTGTATTCGAGGCTGCTGCGGGCATTCCCGGCTCGGAGTTCCACACCGATGCCCACGGCACCGCTGATTGGCGGCGCGCGGTCACCGCGCAGCTGGCCCGCGAGGTCGCCGAGGAGCTGACGGGCGGACGCCGATGAAGGTCAATGGCCAGATCATCGACACCAGCCCGCGGCCCGGGCAGTGTCTGCGCACGTTTCTTCGTGAACACGGCCACTCCGAGGTCAAAAAGGGCTGCGATGCCGGTGATTGCGGTGCCTGCACGGTGTTGGTGGACGGGGCGTCGCAACACTCGTGCATCGTGCCCGCACATCGGGTCACCGATGCCGAGATCCTCACCGTCCGCGGTCTCGGAGAAGAACATGAGCTGCATCCCATGCAGCGTGGATTCATCGGTCATGCGGGTTTTCAATGCGGATTCTGCACCGCCGGAATGGTGTTGACGGCGGCGACGCTCACCGAGGATCAGACCGCGGATCTGGGAAACGCGTTGAAGGGCAACCTGTGTCGCTGCACCGGGTATCGGCCCATTCGTGCCGCAATCTGTGGTGTCGCACCACCGAAGGGGACCGTCAGCGCTCCGGCCGCCGCGCGGGTGGTTACCGGTACCGAGCCGTACACCATGGACCAGCTGCCCGCCGGTGTGGGACATATTGCGGTGCTGGGCAGTCCGCACCCGTCGGCCCGCATCATGCGCATCGACACCACCAGGGCCGGTGCCCTGCCGGGGGTGCGCGCGGTGCTGTGTTACCGCGACGACCCCGGGGTAGCGTTCTCCACCGCGCGCCATCACGAGCGCACCGATGATCCCGATGACACTCTGGTTTTCGACCGTGTCCTGCGGTTCGCGGGGCAGCGCGTCGCGGCGGTCGTGGCGGACTCGCCAACCATCGCGCACCGGGCACTCGAGCACATCGAGGTCGAATACGAGGTACTGCCCGCGGTATTCGACCCTGATCTGACGCAGCAGCCGAGTGCGCACCGGGTGCACGGGGATAAGGGGGCCAATGCCAGGATCGCCGACCCCGCGCGCAATCTTGTCGCCGAGGTGCACGGTGAGGTCGGCGACGTCGAGACGGCGGTGGCTCGGGCGAGGGAGACCGGTGCCGTGATCAGTGGCAGCTGGCAGACCGCCCGCGTGCAGCATGTTCACCTGGAGACACACGGCGCGGTGGGGTGGCGGGACGAGCGCGGGCGTTATGTTCTGCGCACCAGCAGCCAGGTGCCGTTCCTGGTGCGCGATGAGCTCTGCCATATCTTCGGCCTTGCGCGCGAACAGGTCCGGGTGTGCGCGCCACGGGTAGGCGGCGGGTTCGGCGCTAAACAGGAGATGCTCACCGAAGATCTGGTACTGCTGGCGGTGCGTGCCACCGGCGCGCCAGCGGTCTATGAGTTCAGCCGCACCGATCAGTTCACCATCGCCCCGTGCCGTCATCCCATGCGGGTGAACGTCACCGCCGCGGCAGGTCCCGACGGCGTACTGACGGCGCTGGCCGTGGACGTGCTCTCCGACGCCGGGGCCTACGGAAACCACAGCGTGGGCGTCATGTTTCACGGCTGCAACGAGTCCATGGCGCAATACCGTTGCACCAATAAGAGAGTCGATGCGCAGGCCGTATATACCAACAACATCCCGTCCGGTGCGTTCCGCGGCTATGGGTTGGGGCAGGTGCTGTTCGGGATCGAGTCGGCTCTCGACGAGCTGTCCCGCGAACTTGGCATCGACCCGTTCGAGTTCCGGCGCCGCAATGCCATCGTCCCGGGAGATCCCTTCGTCAGCTGGGAGGTGGAGGAGGGCGATCTGGAATTCGGCAGCTACGGGCTCGACCAGTGCCTGGACCTGGCGCAGCACGCGCTGACGCAGGGCGCGGCCGACCCGGTACGCAACGGATCGGCCCTGCCCGGGGACTGGAAGGTGGGCGAGGGCATGGCCATCGCCATGATCGCGACCGTGCCCCCACGCGGGCATGTGGCCGACGCGCGCGCCGAGCTGGACGAGCGGGGCCGTTACCGGATCTCTGTGGGCTCCGCCGAATTCGGCAACGGCACCACCACCGTGCACGCGCAGCTTGCGGCCGCCGTGCTGGGGTGCGCACCATGTCAGGTCGATGTTCACCAGGCAGATACCGATGAGGTGGGCCACGACACCGGCGCTTTCGGATCGGCGGGCACCACCGTCGCCGGGCTGGCTGTGCACCGGGCAGCAGAGCTGTTGCGGGACAATATTATCCGGTTCGCCGCGGAGAAGCTGGCGGTACCGGAATCGCGGTGTGTGCTGGGAGCGGACGGTGTGCGGATCGGCGGTCAGCTGCTCGGGCTTGCCGATATCGCCACCTCGGCGCCGCAGGCACTGACGGCGGTGGGACGCCACGAGGGCACACCCCGGTCGGTCGCCTTCAATGTTCAGGCATTTCGTGTCGGGGTGCATCCGGACACCGGCACCGTACGGATCTTGCAGTCCGTGCAGTCGGCCGATGCCGGAGTGGTCATCAATGCGCAGCAGTGCCGTGGGCAAGTGGAAGGCGGTGTCGCACAGGCCATCGGCTCGGCGCTCTACGAAGAGATCGTCGTGCAGGACGGTGTCGTCAGCACGGCGACCTTGCGCAACTACCACATTCCGCAGCTGGTGGATCTGCCCGATACCGAGGTCTACTTCGCCGACACCTACGACACCCTGGGGCCGCTGGGTGCCAAGTCGATGAGCGAGTCCCCGTACAACCCGGTGGCACCGGCATTGGCCAACGCCATCCGCGATGCCGTCGGGGTGCGGATGCATCGCCTACCGATGAACGCGGCACGCGTGTGGCAGGCCATCAACGAATCCGGCGCAGGAGTGCCCTCATGAAAGACATACTCGGCGATCTGGTTGAACTGATCGAGGCAGGTGACGCGGTCGCGCTGGCCCGCGTGGTGGAGGTCAGCGGTGCGGTTCCGCGTGAGCCCGGCGCGGCGATGATCGTGACGGCCGATTCGGTGGTCATCGGATCACTGTCGGGTGGCTGTGTGGAGGCCGCGGTCATCGAGACCGCGGGCGAGGTCCTGGAGACCGGCTTGTGCGTGAGCGAGCGGTTCGGTGTCGATGACGGGATGGCGCCGGGACTGACATGCGGCGGCGAGATTGAGGTCGTTACTGAATACGTTGGGGCCGAGCGGTTGCCTCTGCTGCTCCAGCTGCGCGGCCTAATGGAAGCGGGGGAGCCCGCGGCCTTGGTGAGCACGCTGGCAGGTATTCCGGAATGGGCTCTGGTGCGTGTGGGTGAGCCGGCGCCGTGGCCGCAGATCGATGGCGATATCGCGTCGCTGGTGCGGGCGGGGCGCAGCGGGGTGACAGGTGCCGATCGCTGTGAGCCAGATCAATCCGCGCTGCCGCGGGTTTTCGTCCAGGCATTCGGTGTGCCGCCGCGGATGATCCTGGCAGGGGCCAACGCCTTCGTCCGGGCGCTGAGCCGTGTCGGCAGCCAGCTCGGCTACCGGGTGACGGTGATCGATGCCCGTGAGGTGTTCGCGACGCCGGCACAGTTCCCGTACGCGCATCAGGTGGTGGTCGACTGGCCGCACCGGTACCTGCGCGCCGAAGCGGCGGCCGGGCGCATCGACGGGCGCACCGTGGTGTGCGTGCTGACGCACGATCCGAAGTTCGACGTGCCAATGCTGGTCGCAGCTCTCGCGGGGCCGGTGGGTTTTGTCGGCGCACTGGGCTCGCGACGCACCCACACCGACCGGGTGGCCCGCCTGCGCGAGGACGGCGTCACCGATGATCAGCTGCGACGGCTACACAGCCCGCTGGGCCTGGATCTCAATGCCCGCACACCCGAAGAGACCGCGATATCCATTGCGGCGCAGATCATCGCCGAGACCTCGGGAGGCTCCGGGCGGGCGCTGAGCGACACACACGGACCGATCCACCGGTAAGGGATGCAGACGGTGTACCTGAAGGCATGTCTGAACGGGGTGCGGCGCAATGACCAGCACCCCGCAATCCCGTGCACGCCGGCCGAGATCGCGGCGGACGCCGTGGCTTGCCGCGATGCGGGGGAGGCGGCGGTTCACGTTCATGCCAAGGACGCCAACGGGTTCGACTCTCTGCTGGCGAGTGCGGTCGATCCCGTCGGCGTCACCACCGGCGCGTGGGCTCGCCGCACGGATAGGACTTGAGGACACGCTGCGTCTGCCGGATGGATCGCTGGCCGCAAGCAATGCCGAAATCGTCGCTGCTGGGCGTGCCCGGATGGGGGAGCGCTAGGCCGCGCGCCTCGCCAGCTGCTCCCGGTGCCATCTGCTTCGCGCAGAATGGTGTGCCGAGAATCCCTCGTTGGGGTGTGTCCCGAGCCTGCCATTGGGTCGATCGAATTGCCCGAATACCTCGAGATCTTCTGGGGACAAACTGAAATCGAAGATCTGTAGATTCTCGGCCAACCGGCTAGGCGAGCAGGTCTTGGGGATCACCACGTGACCCAACTCGATGTGCCAACGCAGGATCAGCTGTGCCGGCGTCTTGTTGTGCTTGGCGGCCAGCGCAGCCAGTGGGGAATCCCCGGTGGTGCCGATCCCCTGGGCGAGGGGGCTCCATGCCTCGGTGACGATTTCCCGATCGGAGTTGAACTGCCGCAACTCTCGCTGCTGGAAGTACGGGTGTAGCTCCACCTGGTTGATCACCGGCGGCACGCCGGTTGCGTCGACAATGGCCTGTACGTGCTCGGGTTCGAAGTTGGATACGCCAATGGCGCGGATGCTGCCGGATCGATAGAGCTGCACGATCTGCTGCCACGCGGTCACATACTGACCGTGATCCGGTGCAGGCCAATGGATCAGGAATAGATCCACATAGTCGGTGCCTAGCGCTTCAAGGCTCCGCGCGAAAGCGCCAGCGGCATCACAGAAGTCGTCAACCCACAGCTTTGTGGTGATGAAAACTTGGTCCCGGGGTACGCCCGAGCGGGAGATGCCGAGACCGACGCCGCGTTCATTGCCGTACTTGGTGGCGGTGTCAATATGCCGGTATCCGGCGTCAAGTGCTTGCCGGACAATGGTTTCCGCCACGGCATCGGGGATGGCGGCGACACCGAGGCCCAGCTGGGGGATGTCCACACCATTGTAGAAACGAACTTTCGGGACAGTGCATGATTGCACGAGGGACTCCAATCATTCTGCGGCTGAAGGAGCGGTGGAATTGATTGATACCCGGGAGCGACACGTCCTTGTGACAGTTGAGACGGTACAACTGTCAGTTGAACTCGGCATCTATGACCCCGCTCACAGGATTGCTGTGAACTTGCTGAAATCGCTGAACAGCAAGAGTTTTCGGTACTCGAATGCTTGTTGGGTTTACGCAATCCTTACGTCGCGGCATCGCTAGCCATGGCGGCGATGCTCTTGAGTCGCGCTGCGATTTTGGACGTCTCGGATGCGTAAGAGGCTTCTGTGCCTCACAGTGGTGGAAACGCCATGACAGCCGGAGGTGGGTCCATTTCCACGAAACTAAGAGTCGCGGGCCTGCAGTCGGCCGGGAACCCGGCGAATCCGGATGCCAACCTTGCTGAGCTCGAACAGGTCGCGAGAAGGCTAGCGGGGCAGGCAGATCTGCTCGTCACGCCGGAGCTGTTCGTCACCGGTTACGACATCGGGGATCGTTTACCGGAGCTCGTGAGCGCCGATCACCTTGATGCCGTCTGCTCAATCGCTGAACGGAACAAGATTGCCATCATCGTGGGGCTGGCGGAGAGCGGCGCTGCGGGGGCGCTGAACAACAATGCTGTCTTTGTCGATGAGCGTGGCGCGGTGTGTGGCCGGCACCGGAAGACTCACCTGTTCGGCGAGATCGATCGTGCCTATTTCACGCCGGGGAGCCAACCGGCGACCGTGGTGCGGTATCGCGGCGTCAACGTCGCCATGATGATTTGTTACGACGTGGAGTTTCCCGAGAACGTCCGGATGAGTGCCCTTGCTGGTGCGCATCTGCTTGTGGTGCCGACGGCACAGATGACGCCTTTCGAGTTCGTCGCCGATGTCGTGATCCGGACACGGGCCTGGGAGAACCAGATTTATATGGCGTATATCAATCACGACGGTGTCGAGAACGCGACGACCTATGTCGGTCGGAGCAGCATCGTCAGCCCCGACGGTGGGGTGCTCGACCGCATCGAATCGGGGACCGGCACGATCATCGCCGAGATCGATACCGAAGTGGTGCGAGTAGCCCAACAGGCCAATCCTTATCTGGCCGATTTACGCCCCGAATTGAATTCCCCTCTGGTGGCACCATTGACGGCGAGACCAGTGTGGCCGAAATAGTTCGTGTCCATCGATGTCAAAACACTGGTTCCAGATGATTGGCAGCGTTCCGCCGATCGGCTATCTCCCTAGGAACACGGGTCTAAGGAGTGTGCCGCCCACAACCGTGGCCCAGGTGCCAACCGTGCTGCGCCCTATCTTTCTCGGCGTCTTCCAAGAGGATCGACAGTGAATGCCTCTTGCCGCGCATCCAATTTTGCTCGGTCATGCCTCCTGCTGTTTAGGGGCGGCTCGCTACGACGCTAGGCCTTCCCGGCGCGTTCACGTTGCTCGATTCGGCTGGTCCGAGTTGGTTCAATAGTGTTGTGACATTAAAATTCTCTGAGGTCTGAGACTGGGTAGCCTGTACACGTTGCATTGCGTCGGCTAAGGCTGTGCGTTGCGCATCGCGGATTGCACGGGCGAGCATACGGCGAGGTCTGCTGCACGATTAGGTGACAGTTTTGACCTGCCCCACCTGTTGAGTTCAACTTACGGGCACCGACTACGTCCACGACGGCACGACCCGTAACCGGTTGGTCGCCGAGGTGATCGAAACCATGCTCAACGAACCACACGATGGGCCCGCCCACCTACCGAGATATTCTGCCGCCTCTCTGACCACTCGATAGCGACTGGCGGTCGGGGCGATACCCGACGTCCAGTCATTGCCTGTTGGGGCCGAATCTGGTCAACTAGTTTCTGACCCGCTGGCACGCCGCGATCAGGCGGCCGACTGCGGGGTGATGAGGCCGGTTCCGTGAGCGCGAAGTGGGAGTGTGGCCCAAAGGCCCTAGATGTTCTGGCGGCAACGGTGTTTCTTGTTAGTTATGAGTTCAAGGCTTTGGATCGGCTGGGTCACAGTAGGTATCGGTGTCTGCGCGGCGGTGTCGGCGTTCGTGGTCAGTTCGACTCAAGTCGGGCAGGGATCCGCATTCGGGTTCGGAGCATTCATCGCCTTTTTCGGGGCGCTGTCGGTCCTCGCGCATAACCGGGCTCCCGACCACTGGGGCTTGCTCGTGGTCGGCCTGGCCATGTTCACCGTTCCGTTCTTCGGCAACGCCTACAACTACGACCGGGGAGCCTCTTGGACCTGCTGGCTGGCTGGGGGCGTCGCCGCAATCCTCGGCGGCATCGCCTGGACGCATGACAGGACGCCGACCGTGTACGGGATCAACGAGTTGGGAGACAGCCAACGGCTGCGAAGCCCCTGGAGCTACTTGATTGGGCGGCTGGCCTTGTGCGTGGGCGTCGCCAGCGTAGTTCTGGGCATCGCGTTCCACTCGACGGTAGCCGGGACCGCAGTCACCATCGGTCTGGGCGGGATGATCGCAGTAGTCGCGGTCTGGTCGCTACTCGCCTCCGACTCGACCCACGATTTCCTGACACTCGCCATTATGGGATTCGCGCTGTTCTTGTCGCCCTCGGCGGCTGGATTCACGGGGGAGAACATCGCTTGGACGGCGTGGGCGGCTGGCGGACTTGCCACGGCGCTTGGCGTCGTGGGCTACCTGCGAGACGAGCGTTCGGACTTCGCAGCCGCTGTCCACGATGATTCGGCTGTGCGGTACCGGAAACAATTCCGCTGACGCTGCTTGGGAAACCGCCGCCAAGTGTGGCGACTGTCGTCCCTGGGGGTTCGGTGCAACTTGCCGGTCATGCTGTCCATCCCGATCCGGACTGGTCGGCCAGCAGACAGCCCGTGCCTCAAATCTCTCAGCGATAAATCGGGCCTGAGCTGCCGTCATACTGGTGCGCGATACTGGGATTGAACCAGTGACCTCTTCCGTGTCAGGGAAGCGCTCTCCCGCTGAGCTAATCGCGCGGGGTCTTTATGGAGGTGGAGACGGGAATCGAACCCGTGTGCACGGCTTTGCAGGCCGTTGCCTCACCACTCGGCCACTCCACCGCTAGGGATGACTGCCCACCCTTCGAGCGGATGACGGGATTCGAACCCGCGACCCCAACCTTGGCAAGGTTGTGCGCTACCAACTGCGCTACATCCGCGCGCAACGGATGAGATCGTCACCCGGTGCGAAGTGAAACAGTAGTCGAACGAGAGGTTTAATCACAAATCCCTTGCGTGCGCGGCCTGTAGGCGGCCGGACTGGGGTGTTCCCGGCCTCTCGTGCTAGCCTTTCACCTCGATTGATCAGCCATCACAGATCAATACGCGGTCTCGTAGCTCAGCGGAAGAGCACTCGCCTCACACGCGAGGGGTCGCTGGTTCGAACCCAGCCGGGACCACCAGAAGCACCCCACTGGTAACAGTAGGTTTTCTTGTATCTGGGGTGTCACAGCTGCGTCCGGTGGTCGCTATTGGGCACCCGCTGTCGCGCCTACGGGGTGCGAAAATGCGCGCACCATGGCAGGGAAGGCCAATCGTTCGAGCATCCGCGTCTCGGCGAGCTCGGGCTCGACATAGAACTGCGCGGCCACACCTTCGCGCAGGGCGACGACGAGCCGGGTGATGAGCTCGGCATCGATGATCAGTTCCCGATGGGCGATCGTCATCAGTTCGTTGATGATGGCGGCGGCCTCGTGTCGTAGTCGTGCGTCGTGCTCGGCCAGTACCACGGCAGCGCTCGGTTCGCGGATCGCGTACAGCGTGAACTCCATGCTGATGAGATACCAGCGGCGTTGCGTGGGACCCCTGTCATCGATGGTGGAGATGAAGGCGCTGATGGGATCGGGGCTCTTGCGGCACTCATCCAGTGCCGCCCGCAGCTGAGCGATCAGTTGATCGCTGCTCGCGTCGAACAGGGTGAAGAAGAGCTCATCCTTGCCCGCGAAGTTGGAGTAGAACGCGCCGCGCGTGAATCCCGCGGTCTCGCAGATGTTCTCGATGCTGGCGCCATGAAATCCACGGTCGGCGAACACATCGAGTGCGGCCTCCAGCAGGCGAGCACGGGTGTGTTCGCGCCGGCGAGTCGAAGCAGTCGGCATGGGGTTCCTTTCCGATGGTCCGGACTGTAATCCAGTTTCGATACGGATATGTATCTTAAGGGCCGTTCCCGCGGAATGGTGAGCAAATCACTGAGATGTCGGCAGGAAGGTTGACGGCGATCGGCGATCTGATTGATGTGGAACAAGGCGCTATTCACCGTGATGTCTTCGTACACGGCTCCCCTTGACGGGTATTCCGTAGCGGGGGTAGCTTGTGGCCAGCAGATACATATCTGTATTGAAAGGTGAGTACATGACCTCCGGAGACGTTGTGTTGGGCGAAGGGTTGTCCGCGTACATGGTCGGTTCCGCCGATGCCGGCCCAATGAGTCCAACACCTGGGGCGACGGTCGGGGAGGAGCGTGATCGTCGACTGCGTGAATTGGCGGCAGCGTTCCGCATCTTCGGGGCATTCGGTTTCTCCGAAGGGGTGGCCGGACACATCACCGTCCGCGATCCAGAGTTCCCCGACACGTTTTGGGTGAATCCCTTCGGCATGAACTTTCGGCACGTCACGGTGTCCGACCTGATCCAGGTCGATCACGACGGCAATGTGCTTACCGGCAGCCGACCGGTGAACCGGGCGGCGTTCTGCATTCACTCCGAGGTCCACAAGGCCAGGCCCGATGTGATCGCCGCAGCACACGCACACTCGATACATGGCAAGGCGTTCTCGTCGCTCGGGCAGCCGTTGTTGCCCATCACGCAGGATGCGTGTGCCTTTTACGAGGACCACGCGGTGTACACCGACTATCGCGGTGTGGTCACTGACCTGGAGGAGGGCAAGGCGATCGGTGCTGCCCTCGGGTCGGCCAAGGCGGTAGTCCTGCAGAATCACGGGCTGCTCACCGTGGGCCACTCGGTGGCGGAGGCTGCCTGGTGGTTCATCACGATGGAGCGTTCCTGCCAAGCTCAGCTCCTCGCCATGGCTGCCGGCGAGCCCCGGACAATCGACCATGACACGGCCGTCTCGGTCTACAACCAGATCGGCACCCCGGTCGCCGGATGGTTCCAGTTTCAGCCGCTGTGGGACGACGTGATCAGGACGGCCCCGGAGGCTCTTCGTTGATCTCGGCGCTCGCCGTGTTCGAGGGTCGCCGCAGATGAGCGCGACCGCCGAAGAATCCAGGAGGCTCAACGACACTGCGCCGACGGTCGATATGCATACCCACGGGCTCAGCATCGTGCCGCGGTGGCTGCGTGCAGTGGGCGGCAAGACAATCGGCATGCCGTCCGAGCCGTTGTCAAAATTGTCGACGGGCAAGGTAAACCTCGCGGTCGTCACCGCCGTGGGGGATGCGTTGCTGGGCACCGCGTGGCGATTCCGCTCGCCGTGGCACGGTGTCCAGGCGCAGCTGGATTTCGCCCGTGCCGAGGCCGCAGCGGCGAGCATCACCGTGGTGGACACGGTGGAGCAGATCGAAGCCGGCAATGCTGCGACGGTGATGCTCGGCCTCGAAGGCGCTGATGTCGTGGGTGCCCAACCGGATCGGCTGATCGACCTTCATCGCTGGGGAGTGCGGGTGCTGGGTCTGGTGCATTACGCGGATAACGGCCTCGGAACGATAGGTACCTCGTTGTCCGGGGGCCGGGGCAGCCGCGCTGTCCGGGCCGGGCGTTACTCGTCAGGTCTGACCGCCCTCGGTAAAGAGGTTGTCACAGAAGCGAACCGGCTGGGCATGCTGATAGATCTTGCGCATGCCGACGCGTCGACCACCATGGCCGTATGCGATCAGACGTCCGTTCCGGTGGTCAGTTCGCATACCGGGGCATCGGCGGTTCAGGAGTTTCCGCGCTACATCGGTGATGAGGAGGCCCGCGCGATATCCGCCACCGGTGGTCTGATCGGATTGTGGCCGATGGGATTTCGCGGGTTGGGAATGCAAGACGTGGATGCGTTCGCCCGCCACGCCTCCCATCTGGCAGGTCTGGTCGGTCCGGAGTACCTGTGTATCGGCACCGACATGAACGGCATACCCGGGTATGCCACCGGATTCACCGGGCCCACCGGATTCCCGTCGTTGATCGACGCGCTGCTGCGCACTGGCTTCGATGCTTCCGAGGTCACAGGGATTCTCGGCGGCAATGCCCTTCGTGTTCTGAAGCAGACTCTCCCCGGTCGGTCGGGGAGCGAACGCACACCGTAACCAGCCAATTCATGGGGTTGTAAAGGAGTTCGGATGGCAAGAGTCCAGATAGAAACCGCATTGGCGCCCCATCCCGTCGGCGCCTACTCGCAAGCTGTGCGCATTGGCGACACCCTGCAAGTCTCCGGCCAAGTGGGGATCAATCCCGAGACCGGTTCCTTGGCGGGCGAGACGGTCCATGCGCAGACCGTCCAGGCGCTGCGCAACATTGAGGCGATCCTGCACGCGGCGGGGGCCGACTTCGACGCTGTGCTGATGCTGCGGGTATTCGTTCATGCCCCAGAAGGATTCACCGAACTGAACCAGGCGTTCGAGGACACCATCAGCAAGCCCTACCCGGCGCGGACCACCCTGTTCGGTGGGCTGCCGCCCGGGCTGTTGGTGGAGATAGACGCGCTCGCGGAACTTTCCGGGACGGAGGCCTCCGTGGCCACGCGGAGTACTCAGTTTGGAGCCCAATGAGAATCGCTGTCGCCGGCGCCGGAAGCATCGGCTGTTATGTGGGCGGTCGGCTGCAGATCGCGGGCCACGACCTGGTGTACATCGGGCGCGCAGCCCTTGGACAGTCGATCGCGGAGCAGGGTCTTGCCCTCTCGGACTATCGGGGATGGTCGGCGACGATTCCCGGACGCGATTGTGTGTTCTCCGAGGACATCGACGCGGTGCGCGTCGCCGACGTCGTGCTCGTGACGGTGAAGTCGGCGGCGACCGCGAAAATGGCGGAATCGCTGGCCGACAGGCTCCGCCCCGGAGCGGTGGTGGTGAGTCTGCAGAACGGGATCGGCAATCCGGCCCAGATATCGCGATACATTAAGCAGAACAACGTGATTACCGGCATGGTCGGCTTCAACGTCGCACAGGTGGGCCCCGCGCACTTCCACCAGGGCACGCAAGGAAAGCTCTCGATCTCCGTCGGAGCGAACTCCCTTGCCCAGGCGCTCACGGACAGCGGGCTGCCCACCGCCACGCGTGACGACATGGCAGCGGTGCAGTGGGGAAAGCTCGTGGTGAACCTCAACAATGCGGTGAATGCGCTATCGGGCCTGCCGTTGAAAGCCGAACTGGGAGATCGGGAATACCGCCTCGTGCTGGCCGCGGCCCAGCGAGAGGCTCTGAGCCTGCTGCGACGTAACGACCAGCCGGTGGTCAGCCCTCTCGCGGCGCCCCTCGCGTTCATGCCCTGGGTGCTCCGGATGCCCAACGCGCTGTATACCCTGTTGGCGCGACGGATGGTTGAGATCGACCCGCAGGCGCGTTCGTCGATGCTTGACGACATCACCCGTGGCAGGCCGACCGAAATCGACTACATCAACGGCGAAGTCGTCGAGCTTGCCGCGAAGCTGGGCATGAAGGCGCCCGTCAACACCGCACTCGTCAGCCTCGTCCGTGAGGCCAGCTCATCCGGTGGCACGAAGTGGTCGGGCTCAGAACTACGCCGTGAGATTGATCGTCGCAGTGCGGGGAGTCACGTCACGTGACGGTCGGCCGAGTGGCGGGTGTGCGAACACGTCGTGGCCGCACGATTAATTCCGCTGCAACACATATGAACTAGCGAGTCGAGCAGTTCTTTCTCTCAGTCTGTGGGGCTTGGATTGCGGGATGGCCGAGGTCGATTTTTCGCTGTTGGACGTGCCAAGGATGACGCCGGGGGTCGATCCCGAGGACTACCTGCGTGCCGCGATCGCCTGGCATTTTGGCGAGGACACCGGCTCACCATTCTGGTTGCGCACCGCGCAGACTCTGGACTTTCAGCCGCTCACGGACATCACGAGTTTCGATGACCTACGGCTGTTCCCGAACCTGGTCAACGAATTGCGGTACGCACCCGTCGAGGACCTCATTCCGCGCGGCTACGGGTCACCGGCGCCCGTGCCCAGGATCTTCGAATCGGGCGGCACCACCGGTGCACCCAAACGCACAGCGCAGCTGCCCGACTGGGTGGAGCAGGTCACCCAGTGGCAGATCGAGGACTTCGCCGCCGGCGGATTTGCGGCAGGGCAGGGCCTGCTGTTTCTCATGCCCAGCGGCCCGCACGGGGTCGGCCACTTCTCGCGCGCGGTCAGCGAGCGGCTCGGGTCGGTGTTCTATCCGGTGGATCTGGATCCGCGGTGGGTCAAGAAGCTCGCCGCGCGCCAAGCCACCTCCGAGGTGTCGGGTTACGTCCAGCATGTCCTGGAGCAGGCCCGGCTCGTCCTGCAGACCCAGCACGTGGCCAACCTGCACACCAGCCCGCCACTGCTGGGTGCCATTGCCCGCGACGAGGCCATGGTGGACCTGGTCAATCAGAAGATCCGCTACATACTGATCAGCGGTGCGCACGTGGACCTGGACACCCTTGATCTGCTTCGCGAGATCTTCCCGGCGGCCGCGATCACGATGGCATTCGGCAGCACGATGATCTTGTCCCAGGCCAAGACTCGAGTCGACGGCGATGCGTTTGTCTTCGACCCCCGAACGCCCTACGTCGTCTTCTGGGTCATCGATC
The DNA here is from genome assembly GCA_002013415.1 of Mycobacterium sp. D16Q14. Classification (GTDB taxonomy): domain Bacteria; phylum Actinomycetota; class Actinomycetes; order Mycobacteriales; family Mycobacteriaceae; genus Mycobacterium. The sequence continues at coordinate 53,156 of MAEX01000019.1, read as the reverse complement.
CCGCAACCGGCGAGCGCGTGCCGAACGGAAAGCGCGGTCAGGTGGTGATGAACCACATCAGCAAGGGCATGTTCATCCCGAATAACCTCGAACGCGACAGTGCGATCCGAATGCGCGGACCCGAGGGCCAGATTGGCGATTCCGTCAGCGAGGTGGTTCCCGTGGCGACCTTCGATGGCGAGGCCGTCATCGAGGGCGTCTACTGATCGTGATCACACTCGATGCACTCGGCCCACGCGGCGAGTACCGCACCCGCACCCACGAGGTGATCACCGAGGTGACCGGGGCGCCCGTCGCCGAGTTGAGCATCGTGCCGCCGCTGTATGTGAGCCGCAGCATCCGGGCGCAGCGCCATGTCGGGGCGCTCCCGGCCGATCGGCGTGAGGCCGCGCTGACCGAGGCCGCCGAGATCTTTGGCACCGCGGAGATCGGCGGCATGGGTTTTGAGCAGTACGTCGACGTGGTCAGCCGGGTGTCAGGGCTGCCTATCGCGATTGCGCGGTCCAGCGCCCGTGGTGTCGCCGAAGCGGTCCGCCGGGCAGCCGACTCGGTGACACCGGCCCGGCCGCTGGGCGCGGCTCTGGACTGGCGCGATGAGCGCACGCGGCAGGGGAGCGCGGTGTGGGTGCGCCGCGGCGAGGTGCTTGCCGTGCACGCGTCGGGCAACAGTCCCGGCGTTCACGGCGCGTGGGCGCAGGCCCTGGCATTGGGATATCGGGTGGCCATCCGTCCGTCACGACGCGAACCCTTCACCGGCCACCGACTTGTCAATGCACTGCACCAGGCCGGATTTCGGTCAGAAGACGCGCTGTATCTGCCCACCGACCATGCGGGTGCCGCCGAGATCATCACCGCCGCCGACCTCGCCATCGTCTACGGCGGGCAGGACGTCGCGGACGCGTACGCCCACGACCCGACGGTGATGGTGAACGGGCCCGGCCGTAGCAAGATCCTGATCACCGCCGAGCGGGACTGGCGTGACTACCTGGACGTTATCGTCGAGTCGATCAGCGGGCAGGGCGGTCTGGCCTGCACCAACGCCACGGCCGTTCTCTACGAGGGTGATCCGCGACCGCTGGCAGAGGCGATCGCCGCCAGGCTCGCGACGATCGTGCCGCGTCCGATCGGCGACGAACGCGCCGCGCTGCCGGTCCAGTCCCTTGATGCCGCCAAACGGCTTGCCGAGTATCTGGCGGTGAAATCTCGGGGCGCCACGCCGCTGTTGGGTGCCGATCAGGTGGTGGCAGACCTCGGCGACGGTTCGGCCGCGCTGAGACCGGCCGTGCATCTGCTCGAGCGACCCGATATCGACACGCTCAACACCGAGCTGGCCTTCCCGTGCGTGTGGATCACGCCGTGGTCGCGTGCCGACGGTCTTGTCCCGCTGAGGGATTCGCTGGTGATCAATGCGATCACTGATGATGAGGCGCTGATCGACGATCTACTCAACGAGCCGACGGTGGCGAACGTGTACAGCGGCAGGCACCTGACCTCGTACGCAGCACCCGACGTCCCGCACGACGGCTTTCTCGCTGACTTTCTGATGCGCACCAAGGGTGTCATCAGAGGCTGAGGTCAGGGTTGTGGTGCCCAGGGACCGTTGCCGCCCACCGACTCGATGCGGATGCGCGTGAGATACCCGTCCGGAGCGTTCGGTGGCGGGAAATGCTCGTCTGAGCCGAGCATCGTGGTGGCCAGCTGCTTGAGTAGCTCCGGTGCGCCACCCTCGACCACCCGCGCGGAACCGTTGACGGACAGGTATGCACGCTGCTGCCCGGGCTGGCTGGGCGCGAGGATGGTCACGGCGACGTGGGGATCGCGCCGGATATTGCGCAGCTTCTTGTAATTGCCCGACAGATGGGCGGAAACCAGTTCGTCGCCCTCAGGGGTGGACTGCAGGGCGAACCACACGACGGATACCTGCGGGCTGCCGTCGTCGTTGATGGTGACGAGCGTGGCGTCGATGCCCGCTCCGATGAGTGTGCGCGCGGCGTCGTTGAGGTCCATGTGTGATGTTTACCTGGCTGCGGCCGATTTCATTCCCGCATGTGAAAGAACGCCCGAAACAGCGACGCCCGGCTGACATCGTTGTCAACCGGGCACCGTGCCGAAATCCGTTACTGCAGAACAGTTGTGGTATTCGTACCGAACGGAACCTGCGGGTTGGTACCTAGTGGAGTGCGCGGGTTGGCGCCCTCATGGGTGGGCTCGTGGAATCCGCGGTCGTACAGGTTGGTGCCGGGCTGGGTGCAGGATCCGCCGACGCGCGGTGCGCCGCCGGCGCACGCGGTCCGGCAGCTGTGGTTGTACGGCGTCTCGCCCGAGGAACACACCGGGGTATCTGCGGCCGCTACCGGAGCGAGGTAGATCGCGGCAGAGGAGCCCAGAGCCCCGGCGAACAGTGCGATGCGGGTGGGCAGTGAAACCATGGGGTTCAGGGCTCCTAACGAGGCATGAATCTGAGTTGAACCACAGGTTACATATCATAACGATTCTAATGTCATAAATATTTGCTGAATGCCATGCAAGGAGCCTTTGTGGCACGCAAATGCCAGTTAACACGCGCTTGGTTCGACACGCCGATGGGTAGCTAGTGAAACTGTCCAGCTAACTCATAGGTTACCGGGGGAGGGTTATATCTAGAATGGTTGGCCGCACGGCACTCAGAGCGCGCGCAGGTATCGCCGAGTTACCACTCGCTGTAGCTGCTTGACCACCAGATTGCCCATGCGGACCCACCAGTACGACGACTTCGAGAAGGCTGTGATCTCCACGGATACAACATCATTGGATGGATCAAGGCACACGATGAAGACCTCTTCGCCGGTTTCGGGGTGGCCCCGAAGCGTGCCGTATGCGAAACCGCGCCGATTCGGCTCGTCGACCACGTATACGATGCGGCACAACGCCCAGAACGGCCACAGGCGTGTTGCCACGTTGACGCCCTCAGCGGCCTGGGGTGCGGAGGTCTGCACCGGCAGCCCGATCCCGCGCTGGATACCGAACCGCATCAGGCTTGCGGCGGCCTCCTCGAACCGTGCTCTACCGGTCCCGAGCTGCTGTGATTCGCGCACGTGGTGGTACCCGGCGGGCAGCTGACCGGCCGTCGCGCCGATTTCGGAGTAGGTGAATGGGAGCTGGCTCAGCTGGGCAATATCCACCCCAATAACGTAGGTGAGCATGACCACCGAGGAAGCAGCAACAGCCCATGAGGGAGGCGGGTTCAACCCGCCGGATCCCACCCTCAAGGGCGGCCCGGACTACGGCCGTTTCATCGACGCGCTGCGAACCCTGCAGGACCGCGCCCGTGCCGCCCTGCCGCCCGATGAGATGGTCACCGCGCTGGCCAACCAGCTCGACACCATGAACGAGCTGCTGGCCCCTTACGAGGTGTCGGAATGGGACTCGCCCTCGGGCCGACGCACCGATCTCCCGCTGCGCGGGAACATCCTGCTGGTTCCGATGACAATCGACAGCTTTGATAACGGAGTGCTCAGGGGCACGGCAACTTTCGGTCGTTATCACCTGGGCCGAAACGGTGCCGTGCACGGCGGATGCCTCGGGCTGCTCTTTGACACCATTATCGGTACCGGCACGATGCTGCTGACTGATCTGCGTAAGCTGCGCACCGCATACCTGAACATCAACTACCGCAAGGTCACGCCGATTGATAAGGAGCTGCAGTACGACTGCACTCTGGACCGTGTGGAGGGGCGCAAGGTGTTCCTGAGGAGCAGATTGCTCGATGGTGATGATGTGCTCGCTGAAGCCGACGCGCTTTTTGTGAAGCTCAACCCCGGCCAGCCGTGAACAAGGCCACCCGCAGGTGGGCCCGGTGGCGTGACACCGTGCGGGATCGGCCGGTGCTCGACATCGTCTACCGCGTGGTGGTCGCAGTCATCGGTCTTCTGGTGCTTGGTGTGGGCATCATCGCCATCCCGTATCCGGGACCCGGCTGGGCGATCGTGTTCCTCGGTCTGGCCATTCTCGCTACCGAATTCTCATGGGCCGCCAAACTTCTCCACGCGGTGAAGACCCGATATGACAGATTCATGGCCTGGTTCTCCACCCAGCCACAGTGGGTGCGGGGGATCGGGGTGCTGTTCACCGCGGCCTTGGTATTGGTCACGCTGTGGGTACTGGGCGCGGTTGGCTGGATTGCCGCGCTGTTCGGGATTGAAGCGCCATGGCTGAAGAGCCCGCTAGGGATTGGCAGCTGACTTTTTCCGCATTCGGTCGATAACGTTCGCCCACATTACTTTTGAGCCCGCGACGAGCTCCGCGCCGGCATCGCGTGCCGAGATCATGCCCTTCATCATCCGCACCGCGTCTGCCTTGTTACGGGTGGAGGCCTTGCTCATGTGGCCCGTATCGAACGGCGGCTGCGGGTCGTACTCGATGCAGAGTTGCGTCGCCTCGGCGCGCGGCCGTCCGGCGATCTCGCCGACGAGCCATAGCCCAAGGTCGAGTCCCGCCGATACGCCTGCGGCGGTGACCACCTTGCCGTCGCGGACGATGCGCTTGTCGCGCTGGGCATTCGCGCCGAAGGTGGAGAGCACCCGCTGTCCGGCCCAGTGGCAGGTGGCGTTCTTACCCCGCAGGATTCCGGCGGCGCCCAGAATGAGTGACCCGCTGCATACCGACGCGGTCCACGTCGTGGTCTGATGAGCCTGCCGGAGCCAGGTGAGTACGCCCTCGTCGGCGGCGGTGCTCATGGTGGCCGGTATCGAACCCCCGGCCAGGACGATGTCGGGCGCCGCGGTTTCTTCGAAGGAATGTGTCGCGCTGAGTGCCAGCACGCCGCTGTCGGTCACCACCGGGCCCGGCTCGTGCCAGACGAATCGAAGCTCGGCATCGGGCAGTCCCCGGAGCATTTCGTACGGACCGATCGCGTCGAGCGCCGTCATGCCCGGATACGCCAGGATCGCTATCTGCATGACTGCCATGGTTGTGGTGCGGTAGCGGGAGCAGAAGTGGCCAGATAGCCAGTATCCGACGAGATATTGCCAACCGGCGTTACGCTGGCCGCATGCACCCCGCACCATCGGGTCGTTCGGACAAGCCTCACTCCGTACCTTCGAGTCGTTCGGACAAGCCTCACTCCGTACCTTCGAGTCGTTCGGACAAGCCTCACTCCGTACCTTCGAGTCGTTCGGACAAGCCTCACTCCGTAGTCGTTCTTGCGCTTCCGAACACCATCGGCTTCGACCTCACGACCGCGGTCGAGGTGTTTCGGCGCGTACACCTTGCCGACGGCACCCGGCCCTACCGGGTCCGCGTGTGCGGGACCGCTCCGATCGTCTCCGCCGGACCGTTTAGCATCGCCACAGATCTTGGGCTGGAGGCATTTTCGGAGGCTGACACGATCGTGGTCCCGGCACGCAATGACGTGACCGCACCCACGCCGGACGGTGTCATCGAGGCATTGCAGGCCGCCTACCGGCGCAGTGTGCGCATCGCCTCCATCTGCGCGGGGGCGTTCACGCTCGCCGAGGCCGGGATTCTGGACGGCAAGCGGGCCACCACCCATTGGCTTGCGGCCGACCTGTTCCGGGAGATGTTCCCGGCGGTGCGTCTGGATGCCGATGTGCTGTACGTGGACGAGGGGCAGGTGCTCACCTCCGCCGGTGCCTCGGCGGGGCTCGATCTGTGCCTGCACATGGTCACGCGCGATCACGGCACGGCGGTCGCTTCGGAGGCGGCGCGGGTGGCCGTGGCGCCGCTGCACCGCGACGGTGGCCAAGCGCAGTACGTCATCCGTAACCGTCAGCGCACCGAGGCCGGTCTCGGGGAGATCCTGGCGTGGATCGAGCACAACGCTCATCGGGAACTGTCCCTGGAGGGCCTCGCGGCCCAGGCATCCACCAGCGTGCGCAGCCTCAACCGGCGGTTTCGTGCCGAAACAGGGCAGACGCCCATGCAATGGCTGACCGGTGTGCGGGTCCGTCACGCCCAGCAGCTGCTCGAGTGTTCCGCGGACTCAGTGGAGTGGATCGGGCGCGAGGTAGGGTTCGGTTCACCTGCGAATTTCCGGGAGCAGTTCCGCCGACTCACCGGGGTCTCCCCGCTCGCTTACCGGAATACGTTCCGGGCTCGATCGGCCTGAGTGCTCGCGGCGTCCATCAGGCTGGGAAGTCGCTGGTGCGGACCGATAGCATGAGTTCGCCAACCCCCCGTCTCTGAATTGGAGAACTGCTGATGACTGCGCCCAACCCGTCTTCCCTTGTGGCCCCAATCCGGGTGCCGGCCGGGACGACGGCGGGGACCGCGGTACGCGAGGCCGGTCTGCCGGGCAAGGGCGATGACGCCATCGTCGTCGTGCGCGTGGACGGTGCCCTGAAGGATCTGTCCTGGACCCCGGAGGCCGATACCGATGTGGAGCCGGTCGCGGCCAACACCGAGGACGGTCGCAGCGTTATCCGGCACTCGGCCGCGCATGTGCTGGCACAGGCCGTGCAAGACCTCTTCCCGGAAGCCAAACTCGGTATCGGCCCGCCGATCACCGATGGCTTCTACTACGACTTCGGGATCGATCACGCCTTCACACCCGAGGATCTGACTGCCCTCGAGAAGAAGATGAAGCAGATCATCAAGGAGGGGCAACGCTTTTCACGCCGGGTTTACGGTTCGGTGGAAGAGGCTCAGGCCGCGCTGGCCAATGAGCCGTTCAAGCTGGAGCTCGTCTCCGATAAGTCGGGCGCCGACGACCCGGAGGTCATGGAGGTCGGCGGCGACGAGCTGTCCGCCTATGACAACCTGAATCCCCGTACCGGAGAACGGGAATGGTTCGACCTGTGTCGCGGCCCGCACATTCCCACCACGAAGCACATCCCGGCGTTCCGGCTGACCCGCAGTTCGGCGGCCTACTGGCGCGGCAATCAGGCCAATGCCAGCATGCAGCGCGTCTACGGCACCGCCTGGGAATCTCAGGAAGCCCTCGACAAGCATCTCGAACTGCTGGAAGAGGCGCTGCGACGCGACCACCGCAAGCTCGGCGTGGAGCTCGACCTATTCAGCTTCCCCGACGAAATCGGTTCCGGCCTTCCGGTTTTCCACCCCAAGGGTGGCATTATCCGCAAGGAGCTGGAGGACTACTCGCGCGCCAAGCACACCGCCGCCGGGTACGAATTCGTCAACACCCCACACATCACCAAGGAGAACCTGTACCAGACCTCCGGACACCTGGACTGGTACTCCGACGGCATGTTCCCCCCGATGCAGATCGACGCCGAGCTCAACGACGACGGCACCGTGCGCAAGCCGGGGCAGAACTACTACCTCAAGCCCATGAACTGCCCCATGCACCATCTGATCTACCGGGCTCGGGGCCGTTCATACCGTGAATTGCCGTTGCGGCTCTTCGAATTCGGATCGGTGTACCGGTACGAGAAATCCGGCGTGGTGCACGGCCTGACCCGCGTGCGCGGCATGACGCAGGACGACGCACATATCTACACCACTCGGGAGCAGATGCACGAAGAGCTGACCTCTCTGCTGCGGTTCGTGCTGGACCTGCTGTCCGACTACGGACTTGACGACTTCTACCTGGAACTGTCCACCAAGGACGAGACGAAGTTCGTTGGCTCCGACGAGGTCTGGGAAGAGTCCACCAAGACCTTGGAACAGGTGGCGCGCGATTCCGGGCTGCAGCTCGTCCCCGACCCGGGCGGCGCGGCCTTCTACGGCCCCAAGATCTCGGTGCAGGCCAAGGACGCGCTGGGCAGGTCCTGGCAGATGTCGACCATCCAGCTTGACTTCAACATGCCCGAGCGGTTCGAGCTCGAGTACACCGCGGCTGACGGAACGCGTCAGCGCCCGGTACTCATCCACCGTGCGTTGTTCGGGTCCATCGAGCGCTTCTTCGGTGTGCTCACCGAGCACTACGCGGGCGCCTTCCCTGTCTGGCTGTCCCCAGTGCAGGCCGTCGGCATCCCGATCGCCGATGCCCATGCGCCGTACCTGAGCGACATTGTCGCGCAGCTCAGATCGCAGGGTATTCGGGCAGAGGTCGATACCAGCGATGACCGGATGAACAAGAAGATCGTCAACCACACCAATCAGCGGGTGCCGTTCCTGCTGCTGGCCGGTGACCGCGATGTGGAGGCGGGCGCTGTCAGCTTCCGATTCCGTGACCGCACTCAGGTGAACGGAGTGCCCCGCGATGAGGCCGTCGCCGCCATCATCGACTGGGTGAACAGGCGCGAGAACGTTTCTCCCACTGCCGAACTTATGAAGTTGGGGACCCGTGACTGACGAGGACTCGACCATCATCGACCGGGGCGTGGGCGACCCCGACCATCTGCAGCGGCTGTGGACGCCGCACCGGATGACCTATCTGATCGAGGCGGTGAAATCGAGTGGGGCAGAGTCCGCTCCGTTCACTGATATCCCCGAGATGGCCGATGAGGACGGGCTGGTCGTTGCGCGCGGGGACCATGTGTACGCCGTACTCAATCTGTACCCGTACAACCCGGGCCATCTGATGGTGGTGCCCTACCGGCAGGTTGCCGAGCTCGAAGACCTCACCGAGGACGAGAGCCGGGAGCTGATGGCATTCACCCAGAAGGCGATTCGGGTGATCAAGAAGGTATCCCGTCCACATGGTTTCAACGTGGGGCTGAACCTGGGCACCGCGGCGGGCGGATCGCTGGCCGAGCACCTGCATCAGCATGTGGTGCCGCGCTGGGGTGGCGACGCGAATTTCATCACCATCATCGGCGACTCCAAGGTGCTGCCACAGCTGTTGCGGGACACCCGCGAACTACTCGCCAGTGCCTGGGAGCAGTTGCCATGAGCGCCATCCTGTCCCGGGAGACGTTCGCGAAGATCATCAATCCGTTGGCCAACGCGGTGCTGCGTGCGGGATTCACCCCCGACACCGTCACCATCTTCGGGACGGCGGCGACGGTTGTCGCGGCGCTCACCTTGTTCCCGACGGGCCACCTGTTCTGGGGCGGCATCGCAGTCTGGCTGTTCACGATGTTCGACATGCTCGACGGGGCGATGGCACGGGCCCGCGGTGGTGGCACCCGGTTCGGTGCGGTGCTCGACGCGACATGTGATCGCGTGGCCGATGGTGCGATATTCGCCGGACTGCTCTGGTGGGCCGCATTCGGCTGGGGATCAACATCTTTGGTTGTAGCCACGCTGATCTGCATGATCACTTCACAGGTGATCTCGTATGTGAAGGCGCGGGCCGAGGCCTCCGGGTTGCGCGCCGACGGCGGGCTGATCGAACGCCCCGAACGGCTCATCATCGTGCTCGCCGGAGCGATCTTCGGCGGCGGTTTTGGAGTGCAGTGGCCGTTACATACGGCGATGTGGGTACTGGCGATCGCGAGCCTGGTGACGGTGGCCCAACGGATGCATGCGGTGCGCACATCTCCGGGTGCTTCTGATCTGTTGCCCAATTCTGATTCCGGACAGGACACCGCGGAGAAGAATCAGTCATGAGTGTGTGGGGCGAACGCGCTGCCGATTGGGGCTATGCCGCTGGCTGGAACGTGACTCAGGTGACACCGGACCTCCTCGCTCGAGCCATATTCGATGTCGGTGCCATGGTGGGTGCGCGCAACGGTGGGCCCGAGCAACTGCGCAAGAACCTCGCCCGGGTGCTCGGCGTACATCCTCGCGAGGTGCCCGACCGGCTGATGATCGACTCGATGCGCTCCTACGCGCGCTACTGGCGCGAAGCGTTCCGCCTGCCCTCACAGAACATGGAACGCCTTGCCGGCCGCCTGGACAGCTGTGCATTCGGGCGCCGGAACATCGACGCATCCCAGGAGAACGGCAAGGGCACAGTGATCGCCCTGCCGCACAGTGGCAACTGGGACATGGCCGGTGTCTGGCTGGCCCAGACCTACGGCACCTTCACCACCGTCGCGGAGCGCCTCAAACCTGAGTCGCTGTACCGCCGATTCCTGGACTACCGGGAAACCCTTGGCTTCGAAGTGCTTGCCTCGAGTGGCGACTCCACCGGGCCCTACGAGACCCTGGCGGCGCGGTTGCGGGATAACCGTGTCGTCTGCCTGATGGCCGATCGTGACCTGAGCCGCAACGGTGTTCCCGTCAACTTCTTCGGCTCGGAGGCCCGGATGCCCGCTGGGCCCGCCCGCCTGGCGATCGACACCGGAGCGCGCCTGCTGCCGGCACACTGCTGGTTCGAGCCGCACGGTCAATGGGGAGTACGGATCCAGGAGCCCATCGACACCTCGGCAGGCGATGTCGCCGTGGCGACGCAGGCACTCGCCGACGAATTCGCCGCCAACATCGCCGAGCGCCCCGCGGACTGGCACATGCTGCAACCCCTGTGGCTTGACGATCTGTCCGAAGAACGTCGCACCCGGCTGCGCACATCGCCGTCTGAGACCGCTTCCGCGCCGGAACCGGCGGCTGGCCGGGAGACGGAAATTGATGATCGGGCAGCCCCCAGGGAGACGGACTCCGTTGGTGGGCAGGCGTAATGCGCATCGGGATGGTCTGTCCGTACTCCTTTGATGTACCGGGCGGCGTCCAGTCCCATGTGGTGCAGTTGGCCGAGGTCATGAGGGATCGGGGCCACCATGTAAGTCTGCTCGCACCGTCTTCATCAGACCTGGAACTGCCAGAGTTCGTGGTCTCCGGTGGCAAGGCAGTTCCGATTCCGTACAACGGTTCGGTGGCGCGGCTGCGATTTGGCCCGGCCACCTACGCCAAGACCAGGCGCTGGCTGGTCGACGGCGACTTCGACGTGTTGCATCTGCATGAGCCAAACGCGCCGAGCCTGTCTATGTTGGCGCTCATGGTGGCTGAGGGTCCGATCGTCGCCACCTTTCACACCTCTACCACGAAGTCGTTGACGCTGAGCGTCTTTCAGGCGGTGCTGCGCCCTTGGCACGAAAAGATCGTCGGTCGGATCGCCGTCTCCGAGCTGGCCCGGCGCTGGCAGATGGAGGCGCTTGGCTCCGATGCAGTGGAGATTCCCAACGGCGTCGACGTCCGATCCTTTTCCGGCGCACCCATGCTGGAGGGCTACCCGAGGGCGGGCAAGACGGTACTGTTCCTAGGCCGCTACGACGAGCCGCGCAAGGGTATGGACGTGTTGATGGCGGCTTTACCGAAGATCGCTGCCAGCTTCGCCGATGTGGAGATCCTGATCGTCGGCCGTGGAGATGAGGCCGAATTGCGTGCGCAGGCAGGACCGTTGGCGAAACATCTGCGGTTCCTCGGTCAGGTCGACGATGCCACCAAGGCCTCGGCGATGCACAGCGCCGACGTCTACTGTGCACCCAACATCGGCGGCGAGAGCTTCGGCATCGTGTTGGTGGAGGCCATGGCTGCCGGGACCGCGGTGGTCGCAAGCTCGCTGGATGCCTTCCGGCGCGTGCTCCTGGATGGCAAGGCGGGCCGGTTGATGACCACCGGCGATTCGGATGCCCTGGCGGCGGCCATCATTGACGTGCTCGGCGATGATGAGGGCCGGGCAGAGCTGGTCGCGGCGGGTACCGACGCGGTCCAGCGATACGACTGGTCGGTGGTCGCGCAGCAGATCATGCTCGTCTACGAGACTGTGACCGCCTCTGGCGCCCGCGTGAAGGTCGACAGTTGGTGACCTTCTCGGCTTTGACCGTCATCGTCATCGCCCTCATCGGCACGCTGGTCGCGCTGGGCCTGCTGTGGGCCTACCTGGTGGCCAACCGGTTGGACCGGCTGCATGTGCGTAGCGATTTGTCCTGGCAGTCCCTCGATGCCGCGCTGGCGCGCCGCGCCGTCGTGGCGCGCGCGGTGGGCGACGCGCTCAAGGACGAACAACTCATCAGACTCGCGGCGAAGGCCGAGCGGGCCGATCGAGACCGGCGTGAGTACGCGGAGAACCAGCTGGCCTCGGCGCTATCCACCGTCGACGCGGAGCGGTTGCGCCCCGCGCTGGTGGCCGAGCTCGCTGATGCGGAGACGCGGGTGCTGATCGCGCGGCGCTTCCACAACGACGCCGTGCGTGACACCCTGGCTCTCCGGGTACGCCGTCCGGTGCGTTGGCTGCGCCTGGGCGGAACCGCGCCGATGCCAACGTATTTCGAAATCATCGACCGTCAGGGTGTGGGCGCCGAGGATCCGGCACTGGCCAACTTCCGTACTTCGGCGCGGATCATCCTGCTGGACGAGGATGGCCGGGTGCTGCTGCTGCGCGGCTTCGATCCCGCCGCGCCGAGCCCCGCGGTGCACTGGTGGTTCACCGTTGGCGGCCAGACCTTGCCGGGGGAGAAGCTGTCCGACGGCGCGGTACGCGAGCTGGTCGAGGAGACCGGCTTATCGGTTCCCTCTGGGCGCCTCGTGGGCCCGCTGTGGCGTCGGGTCGCCGTCTTCGACTTCAACGGCACCACCATTCGCTCCGAGGAATTGTTCTTCGTGCACCGCACCAAGAGGTTCGAGCCGGCGACGGACGGCCGCACCAACCTGGAGCAGCGCTACATCACCGGCCACCGCTGGTGCGATGCGGAAGAGATCGCCGCGCTGACGGCCTCGGGGGAGCAGGTTTTCCCGAATCAGCTGGGAGAGCTGCTCGGGGAGGCCGCTAGCGCGGCCGACGCGGTGGCCACCGGCGGGCGCCGCGAGCCGATCCTGATCGGGTGAGCCCAGTCACCGCACCTCCCGCGACAAAATCGCTGGTGCGGCGGCATTAGACTGGTCTGAGAACCCGAACATCCAGGAGCCCCCAGTTGACTAGCACGACCAATGGAACGTCCCCCGAGACCGGAACCGGTACCGCTCGCGTCAAGCGCGGTATGGCCGAGATGCTCAAGGGTGGCGTCATCATGGACGTTGTCACCCCCGATCAGGCGAAGATCGCTGAAGACGCCGGAGCCGTCGCCGTGATGGCACTGGAGCGCGTCCCCGCCGACATCCGCGCTCAGGGTGGCGTGTCTCGCATGAGTGATCCCGACATGATTGACGGCATCATCAGCGCCGTCAGCGTGCCCGTCATGGCCAAGGCCCGTATCGGGCATTTCGTCGAGGCGCAGATTCTGCAGAGCCTTGGCGTGGACTACATCGACGAGTCGGAGGTGCTGACCCCCGCCGACTACACCAACCACATCGACAAGTGGAAGTTCACCGTGCCGTTCGTGTGCGGTGCCACCAACCTGGGCGAGGCGTTGCGCCGCATCACCGAGGGTGCGGCGATGATCCGCTCCAAGGGTGAGGCCGGCACCGGCGACGTGTCTAACGCGACCACGCACATGCGTAAGATCGGTGGCGAGATCCGTCGGCTCATCTCGCTGTCCGAGGACGAGTTGTACGTTGCCGCAAAGGAACTGCAGGCTCCCTATGAGCTCGTGGTCGAGGTCGCTCGCGCCGGCAAGCTCCCGGTCACGCTGTTCACCGCCGGCGGTATCGCCACTCCGGCGGACGCCGCGATGATGATGCAGCTGGGCGCCGAGGGTGTGTTCGTCGGCTCCGGAATCTTCAAGTCCGGCAACCCGGAGCAGCGGGCCGCTGCGATCGTGAAGGCCACCACCTTCTACGACGACCCGGACGTGCTCGCCAAGGTGTCCCGCGGTCTGGGTGAGGCAATGGTCGGCATCAACGTGGAGGACATCGCGCAGCCGCATCGGCTCGCCGAGCGCGGCTGGTAAAACCATCTGATGGCCGATATCGAAGAGATCCTGACGCTCGAGCAACTCGAAAAGGACATCTTCCGAGGCAACGTGACCCCCAGCAGCCTGCGCCGTACCTTCGGCGGTCAGGTCGCTGGGCAGTCGTTGGTCTCGGCGGTTCGCACCGTGGAGCCGCACTACCTTGTCCACTCCCTGCACGGGTATTTCCTGCGACCGGGGAATCCCAACGAGCCCACCGTATTTCTCGTCGACCGGGTGCGTGACGGCCGTTCGTTCGTGACCCGTCGCGTTACCGCGATTCAGGGTGGGCAGGCAATCTTCAGTATGTCGGCGTCATTCCAGACTCTGGACACCGGCATCGAGCATCAGGACCTGATGCCTCCGGTGCCCGCACCGGAGGACCTGCCGGATGTGCAGGACGAGGAGGGGTCGTTTAGTCACGACCTGTTCCGGCAGTTCGCCGAATGGGACATCCGGATCGTTCCCGACGAGCTGATGGACCGGAATCCTCGGCTGGCCGCGCAGCAGCGGGTGTGGTTCCGCTGCCGCAAGCAGCTTCCTGACGACCCGGTCCTGCATATTTGTGCGCTGGCCTACATGAGCGACCTGACGCTGTTGAGTTCGTCCAAGGTGCCGCACCGGGACGCGGTGCTGCAGACCGCATCCCTGGATCATGCGCTGTGGTTCCTGCGGCCATTCCGCGCCGATGAATGGCTGCTGTACGACGAGACATCGCCGTCGGCAGGATACGGACGGGCGCTGACTCAGGGCCGGATCTTCGATCGCGAGGGCCGGATGGTCGCGGCGGTGGTGCAAGAGGGGCTTACCCGGTACGAGCGCAACCCGGACGAGGCGTCGATCGCCAAGGGGAACATGGCGTGAGCCCGCTGGTAGGCGTGCTGGCATTGCAGGGCGATGTCAGGGAACATGTTGCCGCTCTGAAAGATTCGGGTGCCGATGTGCTCGGCGTGCGTCGTGCCGAGGAACTCTCGAAGGTGGACGGACTGGTCATCCCTGGCGGGGAGTCCACCACCATGAGCAACTTGCTGCGCGTGTTCGAGCTGCTGGATCCGCTCTCCGAACGTCTGCGGGACGGGCTGCCGGTCTATGGCTCGTGCGCCGGCATGATCCTGCTCGCCAGCGAGATACTCGACACCCGTCCAGATGCGGTGGCGCTCGGTGCCATCGATATGACGGTGCGGCGCAATGCCTTCGGGCGCCAGGTGGACTCATTCGAGGGCGACCTGGATTTCGCCGGGCTTGATGGTGGACTGCACGCGGTGTTCATCAGGGCGCCGTGGGTGGAGCGGGTTGGCGCCGACGTCGAGGTGCTGGCCGTTGCGCACGGGCATCCCGTCGCGGTGCGGCAGGGGAGTGCCTTGGCGACGTCGTTTCACCCCGAGGTCACCGGGGACCGGCGGGTGCACCAGCTGTTCGTCGACATGGTGCGCGCGTCCTGAGGACGCACGCGGTTACCAGCGCAGCATCGGCATCGGCCGCAGCGGGTGCTTGAGCGTCCACTTTCCGGCCGTTCGCACCAAGAATCCGTGAAAACCGCCGTACGGCAATGCCTCTACGACCTCGCGCACATCGGCGCGTTCCAGGCCGGTCCTGGCGTAGAACCCGTGGAAGGCGTCAATCCGGTCACCCAATCGAAATGTCTCGACCCATAGATCGTCCGCTGATCTGAGCTTGTGATGATCGGCAACCATCGTCGTGGTGCGACTGGCATCGTCGATTCCGAACTCCGGTGCCAGCTGCTCGGCGAGGGCCACCGACGGATCGAGGTAGTCCCAGGTGCCGGCCGTCCAGATGCCGATATCGTGCGTCGCCCACGCCAGCGCGATCTCGGGTGGCGCGGTCGTCATGCCGAGAAGACGCAGCTGGTAGTTCATGCCCCGATACAGATGATTGCGGTAATCGGTGAGGCTGTCGCCGATGGTCGACGCGTACCGGTCCAGAATGGCGTCGACTATCGGGTCTTCTACCAGGACAGTCATGCAGTTCACCCTATATTCCTGGCGCCGGCTCCGCTGTTGAGGCTGAATCTCCCGATGCCGTGCCGCCGAAAAACGTCGTCAAATTCAGGGTCGGGTCTTACTGAATCGCTGGCCACCTGCGCTGCCCGAGTACACTCGGGCAGCGCAAAGATAAGACGGAACGTCAAGAGAAAGCGGTACAGGGGTACATGAGCGGCCATTCCAAGTGGGCCACCACCAAGCATCAGAAGGCCGTGAAAGACGCGCGCCGTGGCAAAGAGTTCGCCAAGCTGATCAAGAACATCGAGGTCGCCGCCCGTACCGGTGGCGGAGATCCGGCCGGCAACCCGACGCTCTACGACGCCATCCAGAAGGCCAAGAAGACGTCGGTGCCCAATGACAACATCGAGCGGGCCCGCAAGCGCGGCGCCGGCGAAGAGGCTGGCGGCGCCGACTGGCAGACCATCATGTACGAGGGCTACGGCCCCAATGGTGTTGCTGTGCTTGTCGAGTGCTTGACCGATAACCGCAACCGCGCCGCCGGCGAGGTCCGGGTCGCGATGACCCGCAACGGTGGCAACATGGCGGACCCGGGTTCGGTGTCCTACCTGTTCTCCCGCAAGGGCATGGTCACCCTGGAGAAGGGGAACCTGTCGGAGGACGACGTGCTGACGGCCGTGCTGGAGGCGGGTGCCGAGGAGGTCAACGATCTCGGCGAGAGCTTCGAAGTCGTCTCCGAGCCCACCGACCTGGTCGCAGTGCGGCAGGCACTGCAGGATGCCGGCATTGACTACGACTCGGCAGAAGCGAGCTTCCAGCCGTCGGTGACCGTTCCCGCCGATGTGGAAACGGCTCGCAAGGTGTTCAAGCTTGTCGACGCGCTGGAGGACAGTGACGACGTGCAGAACGTCTACACCAATGTGGACCTGTCCGACGAGGTGCTGGCCGAGCTCGCCGAGGACTGACCGGCGGCCCATACCCCCAGCGCCACCACTGCGGTGGTGACCAGCACGGCACCGATGGTGTCGGTGAGGTAGTGATACCCACAGGCGACTTGGCCTAGCAGCCCGAGCATGCTGACAATCCCGGCCACGATGTACGCCCATAGGGCGCCACCGGCGACCAGCACCAGCATCCCCATCACGGCCACCACGAAGGTGGTGTGGCCGCTGGGGTAGGCGAGATAGCCGCCCTTCTCGCGACCGACCAGCATCTTGGTGCCCTGAGTGGTCCAATTCGCTACGAACGGGCAGGCCAGCACCACCGCAGCGACACGCCAACGCCGCCGATACAGCTCGAACCCGACGCACACCACGAGCACCGGAACGAGAAACACCCAGTCGGTGAAGAACAGCAGCCAGCGCGGCTGTACCCCGAATACGAGCTGCGTCTCGCGGAAAAACCAGACGTCAAGCGGCGTTGAACCTTTACCGACGGAGAACCCGAGCACCAGCATCGCGATGACGCCGAGGGGCGGCCACCACTGAATCGTCTTTTCGCTGGGCAGTTTTCCGACAGACACGACGACGACAGTAATGGGCCGAGGACTTCGACTTCGAATCGCGCTGGCCGGCGGGAATCAAATGTCACGAAGCGGCGTTACGGTGATGTCAACGACTGTTGGTCAACAAGTGTTGACAACAATGTCAACTGGGCGTACATCTAGGACATCGACGAGTGATGGGAGGCCGGTCATGGCCACACAAACAGTCGCCTCGGCGCCTGAATCGACAGGCCTGTGGCGCACCGCGCGCGCGGTTCTCGCGCTGCCGTTCACCATGACGGTGTTGATTCCGCTGGTGATTCTCTACGGAACGGGCATTCAGGTGCCTTCTTGGATGTCGGATGAGATGTCGATGATGGCGACGGTGATCGGGACCTTGCTGGTCGCTGTCGGCCTGTTCCTGGTGACTCGCACCGTCATGCTCTTCCGCCAGATGGGCAAGGGTTCCCTAGCGCCCTTCGACCCGCCGGTTCACCTGGTCGTGCGCGGCCCGTACCGCCATGTACGTAACCCCATGATCACCGGAGTCATCGCCATCCTGTTGGGTGAGGCGTTCGCGGTGAACTCTGTCGGCTTGCTGGTCTACGCAGCCGTTTTCGTGATCATCAACGCCGTGTACTTCCCGCTGGTCGAGGAGCGCGACCTGTTGAAGAGATTCGGCCGCGACTACGCCGAGTACTCGCAGCACGTACCGCGGTGGGCACCCCGGCTGCGTCCGTGGACGCAGCCCGAGCGCGTGAGCTAAGACGTTTCGCAGTCGCAGTCACAATCCAGGTAGGCCTGGATCGTCGGTGCGATCAAGTCGATGATCTGTTCGTGCGTCATCTCGGGCACGTTCCCGAGGCGGATCACGTATCGGCACATGGCCAGGCCGATCATCTGAGTGCCGATCAGCGCCGCGCGTTCCATGGCGCGATCCGCCGTCAACGCCTCGATGGCAGGCACCATCTGACTGCTGAAGATCTCGGCCATCTGTGCGCGCGCCGTCTCGTGCGACACGGCCGCGCGCAGTAGAGCGACCATGGTGTCGTCGGCCTCCCATTTGGCGAGGAAGTGCTCGACGAGGGCTGCCCCCAGCTCGGGACGCGGAATCTCGGCGAGATTCTCGGGCAGGCGAATATCGAAGTCGGCGGCGGCCGCGAAGAGCTTGCCCTTATTGCCGTAGTACCGCATGACCAGGGACGGGTCGATACCCGCCGTCGCGGCGATGGCCCGTATGGTTGCCTTCTCGTACCCGACGCTGGCGAAGTGCTCCTGGGCAGCCTCAAGGATGGCCGCACGGGTGGCGTCCGATCGCCGAGGTTCGGTGGACATGGCCTGAGCTTAGGCCAACGGGTGTTGACATTTGCAGAGCCCTCGCGTGTTGCTATCCGGAATGGGCAAGCCTCCTCGATATGCTGATCGAACAACTGTTCTACGGCGAGAGGGCTGGCGCGTGCGAGTAATGGGAGTCGACCCGGGTCTTACCCGGTGCGGTCTGTCCATGGTCGAGGCTTCCTCGGGTCGCAAGGTGGTGGCGCTGGACGTCGACGTCGTCCGTACTCCGGCCAATCAGCCCTTGCCGCAACGACTTCTGGCGATCAGTCAGGTTGTCGAACACTGGATGGACACGCACCGTCCCGACGTGATCGCCATCGAGCGCGTCTTCGCTCAGCAGAACGTTTCCACCGTGATGGGCACCGCCCAAGCGGGCGGAGTGATCGCGCTTTGTGCTGCCAAACGGGGGATTGAGGTGTACTTCCACACCCCGTCGGAGGTCAAGGCCGCCGTCACCGGCAACGGACGTGCAGATAAATCCCAGGTGACCGCAATGGTCACCCGCATCCTGCAGCTGCAGACGGCGCCGAAGCCCGCGGATGCGGCCGACGCGCTGGCCCTGGCAATCTGTCACTGCTGGCGTGCGCCCATGCTGGCGAGAATGGCGAAGGCGGAAGCCGCGGCGGAAGAGCAGCGGAAGGCCTTCGCGGCCCGATTGAAGGCGGTATCCCGATGATTGCTTCGGTCAATGGCGAGGTCATCGACATCGCGCTCGATCATGTGGTGATCGAGGCCGCAGGGGTCGGATACCGCGTCAATGCCACCCCGGCCACACTGTCGACGCTGCGGCGGGGCACGCAGGTGCGGCTGATCACGGCGATGATCGTCCGCGAAGACTCGATGACGTTGTACGGCTTCACCGACACCGATGCCCGCGATCTGTTCCTGACGCTGCTCGGTGTCTCCGGTGTGGGGCCCAAGATCGCGATGGCCACGCTCGCGGTCTACGACGCGCCGACCTTGCGTCAGGCGCTGGCCGATGGCGATGTCAACGCATTGACCCGGGTTCCCGGGATCGGCAAGCGTGGTGCCGAGCGCTTGGTGCTGGAACTGCGCGAGAAGGTGGCCGCGGCTGCAGGGGCGCAGGGCGGAACCACCGAGCTGGGGCGCGGCACGGCATCGCTGGTGCGTACACAGGTCGTCGAGGCACTTATCGGCCTCGGGTTCGCCGCGAAGCAAGCCGAACAGGCCACGGATACCGTTCTGGCTCAAGATAATTCCGACGGAGATACCTCGACCGTGCTGCGGTCGGCGCTAACGCTACTGGGCAAGACGCGATGACCAGCTTCGACGAGTTTGACGGCGAAGAGGACGATTTCGATACCGGCCCCGAGATGTCCGGCGCGCTCACGGTCGGTGAGAACGATATCGACGCCGGGCTCAGACCCAAGTCGCTGCGGGAGTTCATCGGCCAGCCGCGGGTGCGTGAGCAGCTGGAGCTCGTGCTGTCCGGCGCCAAGAATCGCGGCGGCACCCCGGATCACATTTTGTTGTCCGGTCCACCCGGACTCGGCAAGACCTCCCTGGCGATGATCATCGCGGGCGAGTTGGGCTCCTCGCTGCGGGTGACCTCGGGTCCGGCACTGGAGCGCGCGGGCGATCTGGCGGCGATGCTGAGCAACCTCGTCGAACACGATGTGTTGTTCATCGATGAGATTCACCGCATCGCGCGGCCCGCCGAGGAAATGCTGTATCTGGCGATGGAGGACTTCCGCGTCGACATCGTCGTCGGCAAGGGGCCCGGTGCCACCTCGATACCCCTGGAGGTGGCACCGTTCACGCTGGTCGGCGCGACCACCCGATCGGGGTCGCTGACCGGGCCGCTGCGTGACCGCTTCGGGTTCACTGCCCACATGGACTTCTACGAGCCCGATGAACTCGAACTTGTGTTGTCTCGATCGGCGGGAATCCTCGGTATCGAGCTGGGAGCCGACGCGGGTGTGGAGATAGCTCGGCGCTCGCGCGGCACCCCACGTATCGCCAACCGGTTGCTGCGCCGGGTCCGTGACTACGCGGAAGTGCGGGCGGACGGTGTCATCACCGTGGACGTAGCCAAGTCTGCCCTGGCCGTCTACGACGTTGACGAGCTGGGACTGGACCGCCTGGACCGGGCGGTGCTCACGGCGCTGACACGCAGTTTCGGCGGCGGCCCGGTGGGCGTGTCGACATTGGCGGTGGCGGTCGGGGAGGAATCGACCACAGTGGAAGAGGTGTGCGAGCCGTTCCTGGTGCGTGCCGGGATGCTGGCCCGTACGCCGCGCGGACGTGTGGCGACGTCGTTGGCGTGGACACATCTGGGTCTCACCCCGCCGCCGCACGTGCTGGGGCACGCCGGGCTGTTCGATTGACGGGACGCTTGAGTCCAGGACGCGCAGGTCCGGGGTTCGCGTCGATTCCACAGAGTCGGATGGCACACTGGTGACTTGTCGCGTGCTCGTTTCACGCAGACCGCGCTTGAACTCGTGAAGACCCAACGGAAAGAATCCCGAAAGCCGCCATGGAATCGATCATCGTCTTTTTGCCGCTCATCCTTGTTATGGGAGCGTTTCTCTTCTTCGCGAACCGGCGGCAGCGCAAGGCTCTGGACGCCACCATCGAGCTGCACGACTCCCTGGCGATCGGCGACCGGGTGCACACCACCTCCGGTCTGCAGGGCACTATCGCCGCAGTCACTGACGACACCGTGGATCTGGAGATCGCGCCGGGCGTTGTGACGCGCTGGATGAAGCTCGCGGTCCGCGACAAGATCGTTGATGAGGCCGAGGACACCGATGCTACCGCTGAGGAGGCGTCGCGCGACGTCGAGAGCACCGGGGTCGAGCTGACCAAGGAGTAGCGGTCTTCGCCTTTGCTCAACCCTGAACGCCTCCCGACCCGCCCTCGACAAGCAAGGAGACCGGACACGTGGCCTCGCCATCGGCCCCTGTGCATCCCGCGCGTTATCTAGCTGCCTTCCTGGTGCTGCTGATCGGCGCCTACCTGCTGGTCTTCCTGACCGGCGACAAGCATGCTAGGCCCAAGCTCGGTATTGACCTGCAGGGCGGAACTCGCGTCACCCTGACAGCGCGCACCCCCGACGGTTCCAAGCCGACGAAGGAAGCGTTGACGCAGGCGCAGGAGATCATCAACGCCCGCGTCAACGGACTCGGTGTCTCCGGATCCGAGGTCATCATCGACGGCGACAACCTCGTCATCACGGTGCCCGGTAACGACGGCAGCGAGGCCCGAAACCTCGGCCAGACCGCCAAGCTCTACATCCGGCCCGTCGTCCAGATGGTGCCGGCGCAGCCCAAGGAGAGTTCCCAGGCCGGGGCGCCCCAGGGCGGCCAGCCCGGCGCTGGCGCTGGGCAAGCGGCGACGCCCCCGGAGCCCGGTGCGGGAAAGCCGGCACCCGCGGCACCTTCTCCGAAACCGCAGCCGCGGCCCTATCCGGCGCAAACCACCACGCCACCACCGCCACCCGCTCCGGCGACGCAGCCCGCGACGCCGAATCCGGCACCGCCTGCCGCTCCTGCCACCGATCTGCCGCCGAAGCCGGGCAGCGGTGAGGAGCGCAAGCAGCTGATCGACTTCGAGAAGCAGATCAGGCAGAGCGACGACCCGCGGATTCAGATGCTGGCCCTTCAGGTTCAGGCTTCTCGCTGCTATGACGGCGATGACCCACTGGCCGGTAACGACGATCCGAACCTGCCGTTGGTCACCTGTGGTGATGACAGCCAGGGCGGCAAGGCCGCCTACCTGCTGGACAAGGCGATCATCAGCGGCGAGGAGATCAAGGACGCCAGCTCGGGACTCGATCAGCAGCGCGGCATCTACGTGGTGAGCATGGAGTTCAAGCCCACCGGCGCCAAGGTCTGGGCGGAGTACACCTCTGCGCATTGGCAGCAGGGCACCCAAACCGCATTCACGTTGGACTCCAAGGTGATCAGTGCACCAGCCATCCGCGAACCGATTCCGGGCGGTAAGACCGAGATCAGCGGACAGTTCACCTCCGACTCGGCCAAGCAGCTCGCAGCGGCGCTCAAGTACGGCTCGCTGCCGCTGTCCTTCGAGTCCTCGGATGCCCAAACTGTTTCGGCGACACTCGGATTGACCTCGCTTAAGGCCGGCCTGATCGCCGGCGCCATCGGTTTGGCGATCGTGCTGCTCTACTCGCTGCTCTACTACCGCGTACTCGGCGTGCTCACGGCGCTGTCTCTGGTGGCCTCCGGCGCGATGGTCTTCGCGATCCTGGTCCTGCTGGGCAGATACATCTCGTACACGCTGGACCTGGCGGGCATCGCCGGTTTGATCATCGGTATAGGCACCACCGCGGACTCCTTCGTGGTGTTCTTTGAGCGCATCAAAGATGAGATACGAGAAGGTCGTTCGTACCGTTCGGCGGTGCCGCGCGGTTGGGCGCGCGCCCGCAAGACGATCCTTTCCGGCAACGCGGTCACCTTGCTGGCGGCCGCGGTGCTCTACGCCCTGGCCATCGGGCAGGTGAAGGGTTTCGCGTTCACCCTCGGACTCACCACCATCCTCGACGTCGTGGTGGTGTTCCTGGTGACGTGGCCACTTGTCTACCTGTCCTCGAAGTCCGCGACCCTGTCCAAGCCCGCGTACAACGGGCTCGGCGCGGTTCAGCAGATTGCCCGCGAACGTAAGGCGGCAGCACACGCATGAGCACCAGCAACGACACGGTGAGCAACGGCAACGGCACCGACAAGAGCACCGCGAAGGAAGTCACGTCCACGGCAGTTGAGACCACCAGTGCGACACCGGAACACGGATTCCTCTATCGCCTGTACACCGGAACCGGCGCCGTCGACGTCGTCGGCAAGCGCACGTTGTGGTTCGGGATCAGTGGCGCGTTCATGGTCGTCGCGATCCTCTCGATCGCGATCAAGGGATTCGTCTTCGGTATCGACTTCGAGGGCGGCACCAAGGTGTGGTTCCCGAAGGGTGAGGCGACCGTTCAGCAGACGGAGGACGTCTTCAGTCAGACGCTCGGCCACGACGCGGAATCGATCGTGGTCACCGGAACCGGCGACTCGGCCTCAATTCAGATTCGTACCGAGAAGCTCGACAACGAACAGTCCGCGAAGCTCCACAAGGCGCTCTTCGACAGGTTCGCGCCCAAGGGGACTGACGGCAAGCCCTCCATCAATGCCATCAGCGACTCCGACGTATCCGAGACGTGGGGCGGGCAGATCACCCATAAGGCGATTCTCGCGCTCATCGTTTTCCTTGTGCTGGCCGGCATTTACATCGCTGTGCGCTACGAGCGCTACATGGCGCTGGCGGCATTGGCCGCACTGGTCTTCGACCTGTTGGTTACCGCGGGTGTGTACTCACTGGTGGGCTTCGAGGTCACCCCCGCCACTGTGATCGGCCTGCTCACCATTCTTGGATTCTCCTTGTACGACACAGTGATCGTGTTCGACAAGGTCGAGGAAAACACGCACGGGTTTCAGCACACGTCACGGCGGACCTTCGCCGAGCATGCCAACCTGGCCGTGAACCAGACCTTCATGCGCTCGATCAACACCAGCCTCATCTCGGTGATCCCGGTGCTCTCGCTGATCGTGGTGGCCATCTGGCTGCTGGGTGTGGGCACGCTGAAGGACCTTGCGCTGGTTCAGCTTGTCGGCATTCTGGTGGGCACGTACTCGTCGATCTTCTTCGCGACCCCGCTGCTGGTGGCACTGCGTGAGCGCACCGAGCTGGTGGCGAGCCATACCAAGAAGGTGCTGAGTCGCCGCAAGCCCGACGCCGCGCCCCTGACGGACACCGGTTCGGGAACCAAGGCCGTCATCAAGGTGGCGACGTCGGAGGCATCCGATGCCGCCACAACCGGGGTACGCCCCGCCAAACCCAGGCCCGGCGCCCGCCCTCAAGGTAAGCGAAACGTTCGGCGGCGCTGATGGTTTCACGAGGCCCAGCACGGACCGGAGCAAGACGGATCGCGCGAATCGGCGCCATCGCGACCACGGTGGTGCTCGCGGCGGGGTTGTTGACCTCGTGTTGGACCTCGGCGGCAAAAACGCTCGACTATGCCGTCGATGGCCGCTTGACGACGTACAACGTCAACAGTGTCGCGGGGAACGCGTCAGCCGGGGCGCAGGCATTCAATCGCGTACTTACCGGGTTTGGCTTCCACGGACCTGATGGCCAGGTCATCGCTGACCACGACTTCGGCACCGTCGAGGTCGTCGGCCGTATTCCGCTGGTGCTCGACTACACCATCAATGAGAAGGCCGTCTACTCCGACGGCAAGCCAGTGACCTGTGACGACATGGTGCTGGCCTGGTTCGCGCAGTCCGGCAGGCTGCCAGATTTTGACGCGGCCAGCACGGCGGGATACGCCGATATCTCCACCATCGATTGCAAGTCGGGGCAAAAGACCGCGCGGGTCACCTTCGCCCCGGATCGCGCCTTCACCGACTGGACCCAGTTGTTCGCCGCCACGACGATGTTGCCGTGGCATGTGATCGCCGACAAGATCGGTGGGGGTACCGACCTGATCGGTGCCATCGCCGCCAACGACGTTCCGGCGCTGCAGAAGATCGCTGATTTTTGGAACAACCAGTGGAACTTCGGTTCGGATTTGGATCTCTCGAAGTTCCCGTCATCAGGGCCATACAAGTTCGATGGGTACAACGAGGACGGATCGGTCGTGCTTGTCGCCAATGACAAGTGGTGGGGGAGCCCGCCGGTGACCAAGCGGGTCACGGTGTGGCCCAGCGGGATCGATGTGCAAAAACGGCTGTCCGACGGCGATCTGGAGGTTGTCGACGTCGCAGCCGGATCGGCCGGGACTCTTACCGCCCCTGACGGATTCGCGCGTACCGAGGAACCCGGTTCGGGTGTGGAGCAACTCATTTTCGGTGCCGGAGGATCTGTCGGAGCTCCCGATGTGCGCCGCGCGGTCGCGTTGTGCACGCCCCGTGACGCCATCGCGGGAATCGCCGGAGTACCGGTGATGAACGCCAGGCTGGATACCAGCATCGGAGACTCGTTCGCCTCGGTGGAGGCCGCCGCTGAGGCGGGACGATTCATGCGTTCGGACCCGGTCGCGGCCCGTGCCGCGGTGGCCAACCGTCCGTTGACCGTCCGGGTGGGATATCAGGCGCCCAACCCGCGCCGCGCGGCAATCGTGTCTGCGGTGGCGCAGGCCTGCGAAGCCGCCGGGATCACCGTACAGGATGTCAGTTCGCCCGAGATTGGGCCACACTCGTTGCGAGACAATCAAGTTGACGCGCTACTCAGCTCGATCGGCGGAGCTCCCGGCAGCGGTTCGACGGGTTCATGGCTCATGGATGCGTACGCCCTGCGATCGCGCGAGGGCAAGAACCCGGCGAACTACGCCAACGGTCAGATCGACGGGATCATTGCTGCGCTGGCGGTGACCACCAACGCCAGGGACCAGAGTCGGCTGCTCGGCGATGCGTCAGCGATCCTCTGGAACGACCTGCCCACCCTGCCGCTGTACCGGCAGCCACGCGTGCTGATCGCACCGAAGTCGATGTACGCCGCTACACCGAGCGTCACCCGGTGGGGCGCGGGCTGGAACATGGATCGTTGGGTGCTGCCAGCGTGACATCTTCGGACGCTGTCACAGCGCTCATCGACAGGCTGACTCGTAAGGTTCCCGACTTTCCCGAGCCCGGGGTGCAGTTCAAGGACTTGACGCCGCTGTTCGCGGACGCCGAGGGCCTGTCCCGGGTCACCGATTCTTTGGGGGAGGCATCGGCAGGGGCCACGCTGATCGCGGGGATCGATGCGCGTGGCTTCCTGTTGGGGGCCGCCGTGGCGATCCGTCTCGGCGTGGGTGTGCTGGCCGTGCGGAAGGCAGGAAAGCTGCCGCCACCAGTGCATGCTCAGACCTATCAACTCGAGTACGGCACCGCGGCGCTGGAGATTCCTGCCGATGGCGTGGATCTGACCGGTCATCGCGTGGCGATCATCGACGATGTGCTGGCCACCGGAGGAACACTGGCGGCAACCATCAAGCTCCTACGCGCCGCGGGTGCGAACGTGATCAGCGCGGGTGTAGTTCTGGAACTGTCCGGTCTGGGCGGCCGTGCGGCCGTGGCGCCACTGCCATTAACCGCGCTGCGTGCGATCTGAGGGATAATCTAGGCGGCAGGAGGTGAACCGTGGCTGACGAGCAGGTACCGAGCGAGAATCTGGTCGCGGTCGAATCCCTGCCTGCCGTGAGCGATCCGACGGCACCGAGCTCGGACTCCCTGCGGATCAGCGGCACCATGAGTGCGTCGCGCCGGGTGCGGGCCCGGCTGGCCCGCCGAATGACCGCCCAGCGCGGCGCCGTTAGCCCCGTGCTCGAGCCGCTGATGGCCGTCCATCGCGAGTTCTACCCCAAGGCCGACCGGGTGGTGCTGCAGCGCGCCTACGAGGTAGCCGAGAGTCGGCATGCCGAGCAGTTTCGCAAGTCGGGTGATCCGTACATCACTCATCCGATCGCCGTGGCGAACATTCTGGCCGAGCTCGGCATGGACACCACCACTCTGGTGGCCGCGATTCTGCACGACACGGTCGAGGACACCGGGTACAGCCTGGAACAGCTGACCACCGAATTCGGTACCGAGGTGGCCCACCTTGTTGACGGCGTGACAAAGCTCGACAAGGTGGTGTTGGGCAACGCCGCCGAGGGCGAAACCATCCGCAAGATGATCATCGCTATGGCGCGCGACCCTCGCGTGCTGGTGATCAAGGTCGCCGACCGGTTGCACAACATGCGCACCATGCGATTCCTGCCACCGGAGAAGCAGGCGCGTAAGGCCCGCGAGACGCTCGAAGTGATTGCGCCACTGGCGCACCGTCTGGGTATGGCCACGGTCAAGTGGGAGCTCGAAGACCTGTCTTTCGCGATCCTGCACCCCAAAAAGTACGAGGAGATCGTGCGTTTGGTCGCCGACCGGGCGCCGTCACGCGATACCTACCTGGCCAAGGTGCGCGCGGAAATTGTTGCCACGCTGAACGGTTCGCGTATCGGTGCCACTGTCGAGGGTCGCCCCAAGCACTACTGGTCGATCTATCAGAAGATGATCGTCAAGGGCCGCGACTTCGACGACATCCACGATCTGGTGGGCGTCCGGATCCTGTGTGACGAGATTCGTGACTGTTACGCCGCTGTGGGCGTAGTGCACTCGCTCTGGCAGCCGATGGCCGGCCGATTCAAGGACTACATCGCCCAACCGCGGTTCGGTGTCTATCAGTCCTTGCATACCACCGTGGTCGGTCCCGAGGGCAAGCCGCTGGAGGTGCAGATTCGCACCCGCGACATGCATCGCACTGCCGAGTACGGTATTGCCGCACACTGGCGGTACAAGGAAGCTAAGGGCCGCAATGGTGTTCCGCCCAACCATGCCGCCGCCGAAATCGACGATATGGCGTGGATGCGCCAGCTGCTCGACTGGCAGCGTGAGGCCGCCGACCCCGGAGAGTTCCTGGAGTCGCTGCGCTATGACCTGGCGGTGCAAGAGATCTTCGTCTTCACACCCAAGGGCGATGTCATCACCTTGCCCGCGGGGTCTACTCCGGTCGACTTCGCGTACGCCGTGCACACCGAGGTAGGTCACCGGTGCATCGGCGCACGCGTCAACGGCCGGTTGGTTGCGCTGGAGCGCAAGCTCGAAAACGGAGAAGTGGTCGAGGTTTTCACCTCCAAGGCCGCCACCGCGGGTCCCTCGCGCGACTGGCAGACCTTTGTCGTGTCCCCGCGTGCGAAGGCGAAGATCCGGCAGTGGTTCGCCAAGGAGCGCCGCGAGGAGGCACTCGAAGCCGGTAAAGACGCCATCGCGCGCGAGGTGCGCCGCGGTGGGCTTCCGTTGCAGCGGTTGGTCAACGGCGAGGGTATGGCCTCACTGGCCCGCGAGCTGCGCTACCAGGACACGTCACAGCTGTATACCGCGGTGGGCGAGGGGCACGTCTCGGCACGGCACGTGGTGCAGCGGCTGGTTGCCCAGCTCGGTGGTGTGGACAGCGCTGAGGAAGAACTGGCCGAACGCTCCACCCCGTCGACGATGCCCATCCGGCAGCGACGCTCCGATGATGTCGGCGTGGCGGTGCCGGGGGCGCCGGGTGTGCTGACCAAGCTTGCGAAATGTTGTACGCCGGTGCCGGGGGATCAGATCCTCGGGTTCGTCACACGTGGCGGGGGAGTGAGCGTGCACCGCACCGACTGCACCAACGCCGAATCCCTTCAGCAGCAATCGGAACGGATCATCGAAGTGCATTGGGCGCCGTCGGCGTCCTCGGTTTTCCTGGTCGCCATCCAGGTCGAGGCGCTGGACCGGCACCGGCTGCTCTCCGATGTGACCCGTGCCCTGGCCGATGAGCGAGTGAACATTCTGTCGGCCTCGGTGACCACGTCGAACGATCGAGTAGCCATCAGCCGCTTCACCTTTGAGATGGGCGATCCGAAGCATCTGGGACACGTTCTCAACGTGGTGCGCAACGTCGAGGGCGTCTACGACGTCTACCGGGTAACCAGCGCCGCCTGATCCGCTCCGCCGGGCGACTAGGCGTTGAATGCCTTGAGTGCGATCCGGGTGGCTGCGGCGATGGTCGGCTTGCTCTTGGTGGACTTCGGGTCGTCGGGGACGGTGAGCACCGCCACCACGATGGGTGCGCGCCCGGGCGGCCAGATCACCGCGATGTCATTGGTTTCGCTCTTGAACCCGCCGCCGGTCTTGTCGGCCACTGCCCAGCCGGCCGGGACTCCCGCGCGAACGGACTGGTCGCCGGTGGTGTTTCGCTTCAACCAGTCAGTGAGCAGATCGCGCCCCTGGGGATCCAGACCTTCGTCGAGGACCAGCCTGCGCAGATTGGTCACCAGCTGTAGTGGGGTCGAGGTGTCCAAATCGCCGTCGGGGATATTCAGCTCTTCTTCGGTGCGATCCATGCGAGAGACATTGTCGCCCAGGCTCCGAACGTACTTCTCCGTCTGTTTCGGACCGCCGAGCTGAGTGATCAACAGGTTGGCGCCGGTGTTGTCGCTATAGCGGATCGTCGCATCGCACAGCTGTGAGACGGTCATGCCCTCGGCTACATGCTGGGACGCAATCGGGGCCCACTCCAGGACGTCGGACTGCGTGTATTGAATCCGCTTGTCCAGCAGCCCCGGTTCACTCAGGCGCCGGTGCAGGATTGCCGAGACGATGAAGGTCTTCACCGTGGAGCACATGAGGAAGCGTTCATTTGGCCGGTGGCCCAGTGTGGCACCCGATCCGGTGTCCAGGGCGTACACACCGATACGGCCCCCGAAATCCTTTTCCAGGGAGGCGAGTTCGGTCGGCGAGGGTTGGCTGTCGCCGCCGCGTGAACAACCCACGGCGGCCACGCCGACCGCCGTCAGCCCACCGAGCAACAGAGCACGACGCGAAATCATGTCAGTCGAGCTGCAGGTCGATGAT
Organism: Mycobacterium sp. D16Q14; assembly: GCA_002013415.1. Lineage (GTDB taxonomy): Bacteria > Actinomycetota > Actinomycetes > Mycobacteriales > Mycobacteriaceae > Mycobacterium. The sequence goes on along the minus strand of MAEX01000019.1, from coordinate 23,344 downwards.
CTTGACTTCTTGCGCGGGTGCGCCATCACCCGCGCCACGTGCTCCCGCCTTGATGCCGTTCTTGGCGATCTTGGCGAGGGTGTCCATACCGGTCTTGTCGATGGTGCCGAACACCGTGTACTGGGGCGGCAGCTGCGAATCCTTGTAGACCATGAAGAACTGGCTGCCGTTGGTCCCGGGGCCCGCGTTGGCCATCGCCAACGTGCCGGCGGGATAGATGACGGCTTGCTGCGCCGCTGGATCGCCGGGCTTGTACGCGGTCGTCGGGTACTCGTTGTCGAATTCGTATCCTGGACCGCCGGAACCGGTGCCCTTCGGATCTCCGCACTGCAGGACCGACAGGCCGCCAGTCGTGATCCGGTGGCAGATGGTGTCATCGAAATATCCGCCCTGCGCCAGGCTGGCGAAGCTGTTCACCGTGCACGGTGCCTTGGCGTTGTCCAGCACCAGGCCGATGTTGCCCTGGCTGGTCTTCACGCTGGCGGTGAGCGTCGCCGGATCGGTCGGGATTTTCCCGGAGCGCGGCATCTGCTTGTCGATGGTCTTGGCGGGTGCGCCCGCGGGCCGGTACTGACAATTAGCACCGACCTCAGCGGACGGCACGAATTTCGGAAGGGCCGGGCCGGTGACGGGTGGCTCGTCCGGCGTGGGCAACGAGGAGGTCGGCGGCACGTCGACCGTGGAGACCGGGGTGGTGGCGGTGGTGTCCAGTGCCGCATCGGTCTTGTTGCTCTTGCTGATGGCGAGCCATGCGGTGATGGCCACCGCGACGACGACGGCGACGACCGCGACGCCGCTGATCGCCCAGATCCGCTGCTTACGGGCGCGCTCAGCACGGTTCTCCAGCTGTCGCTCCAGCTTGCGCTTGGCCGTCTGACGTCGCTGCTCGTTGGTCGGCACCGGGTTCTCCTCCTAGGGGCGTCCATTGAAGAATCTAGGTCGCCAGAGAGTGTGCCAGCCACACCTGAGAGATGGTGCAGGACCCGCCGCCTAAGCTGGTCGGGTGCTGATCACCGGTTTTCCCGCGGGCATGTTCGCCACGAACTGCTACATCGTGGCGCCCCACGAGGGCGGCCCCGCCGTCATCGTCGACCCCGGACAGGAGGCGACCTCCGGCGTCAAGGAGATCCTCGCCGAACGCGACCTCACCCCCGCGGCGGTGTTGCTCACCCACGGGCATCTGGACCACACCTGGACGGCGCAGCCGCTCGCCGATGAATACGGGATCCCGGTGTACATCCACCCCGATGACCGCGTGATGCTCGCCGATCCGCTCGCCGGGATCGGGCCGGGTCTGGCCCAGTTCATCCAGGGCATGGAATTCACCGAGCCCAAGGAGCTCGTAGAGATCGGTGACGGCGACAAGCTGGAGCTCGCCGGGATCACACTCACCGTCGACCACACGCCGGGGCACACCCGTGGTTCTGTCGTGTTCGGCATCGAGGTTGACAGCGACAATGGGCCCATCGACGTGGTGTTCAGCGGCGACACGCTCTTCCAGATGTCGATCGGGCGCACCGATCTGCCCGGCGGCAACCACCAACAGCTGCTCGATTCGATCGCCGCCAAGCTGCTCACCCGAGACGATTCGACGGTGGTGCTGCCGGGTCACGGCAATGCCACAAGCATCGGCGATGAGCGACGTGCCAACCCGTTCCTCGAGGGAATCCAGTGAGCGAGAAGACTTCCGGTACCGCATCCTTCCGGGCCCCCAAGGGCATCCCGGATTATGTGCCGCCGGACTCGGCGCAGTTCCTCGCCGTTCGCGACGGGCTGCTGGAACAGGCGCGGCTCGCCGGATACGGATATATCGAGCTGCCCGTGTTCGAGGACACCGGACTGTTCGCCCGCGGGGTGGGCGAGTCCACCGATGTGGTCAGCAAGGAGATGTACACCTTCGCCGACCGTGGCGATCGGTCGGTGACGTTGCGCCCCGAGGGCACGGCGTCGGTGATGCGCGCGGTTATCGAGCATGGTCTGGATCGTGGCCAACTGCCGATGAAACTTCGTTACGCCGGGCCCTTCTTCCGGTATGAGCGTCCGCAGGCCGGCCGCTATCGCCAGCTGCAGCAGGTGGGTGTGGAAGCCATCGGCGTCGATGATCCGGCGCTGGATGCGGAGGTGATCGCGATCGCAGATGCCGGGTACCGCTCCCTGGGCTTGAGCGGCTTCCGGCTGGAGATCAGCTCGCTGGGCGACGCCTCCTGTCGCCCGCAGTATCGAGAGTTGTTGCAGGAATTTCTCTTCGGGTTGGACCTGGACGAGGCAACGCAAGAACGGGCTCATATCAACCCGATTCGGGTGCTCGATGACAAGCGGCCCGAAGTGCGGGAGATGACAGCCGATGCGCCGCTCATGCTCGACCATCTCTCCGAGGAGTCCAAGGCGCATTTCGATCAGGTGCTGAACCATCTGGACGCGCTGGGCGTGCAGTACGTGGTGAACCCCAGGCTGGTGCGTGGCCTTGACTACTACACCAAGACCACATTCGAGTTTGTGCATGACGGCCTCGGCGCGCAATCCGGGATTGGCGGCGGTGGGCGCTATGACGGACTGATGGCGCAGCTCGGTGGACAATCGTTGTCGGGTATCGGGTTTGGGCTCGGCGTGGACAGAACCCTGCTGGCGCTGAAGGCCGAGGGTGTCACGGTGGGGGACAGCGGGCGCTGCGAAGTCTTCTGTGTGCCCCTGGGACAGGACGCGAAATCGGTGCTCGTGACGGTGGCGGCGCAGCTGCGGAGCGCGGGAATTCGTACCGATATCGCCTACGGCGACCGCGGACTCAAGGGTGCGATGCGTGGCGCGGACCGCTCGGGAGCTTCGATTGCGCTGGTTGCCGGGGATAGGGAAATCGGTGAGGGAAACATCGAGCTCAAGACACTGGCGGACGGCGCTCAGCAGCCCGTGCCGATTGGTTCGATTGTCGATGAAGTAACGGCGCGGCTAGCATCGCGGATATGACACGTATGGGACGTATCACAGCAGCTCTGCTCGCCACGGCCAGTGCCGCAACGCTGACGATGGCGCTGACTCCTGTCGCGGAGGCGGCACCGCACCAGGTGAAGTACGTGATCAGCTCCGACCGTGACTTCCTCTCGCAGACCCTCGTGCTGCAGAATGAGCCGCCGAGCGCCTCGGCATACGACTCGGAATCGAGCAAGTATTTGGTGCGCAACTCGACCCGTATCGCCCCCGATGCTCCGTTCGTCGTCGAGACAACGCTGAACGATCCGACGCAGTGGGCGTACGTGAGTGCGAGCGCGGCGGCCAAGGCCGTCACCGGTGCCCCCGTCTTCCACTGTGAGGTGTACGTGGATGGTGCCCTCGCCACTCAGGCCGATGGCGAGACCGCCGTCACCTGTTCTCTGCGCAAGTGGTGACCTGCTAGCCGGCGAACACGTACACCCAGGCCGTCGCGCCCGAGCGCAGTGGCACCGAAATGCGTTGATAATCATCCACTTCGTACTCGTCGGCGGCCGCAAGCTGCTCGGGCGTGATCGAGAAGACCGTGCCGGGGACCTCGGCTGAGGGGTCGCCTGACGGGCGAAGGATGGGGTGACGGTCGCTGCCACTGGTCGCGATGACATGCGGGTCGGTGATGATCACGTAGTCCAGATCGAAGCCCACGATGGCGTCGGTATGACCATCAAGTTCCTGCCCGAAGGTGGCGCGCTGCACGTCGGCCTGCTGCAAGGTGCCGTAGGAGAACAGGAGTTCGGTCGCGGTATTCGTCACGCGGTCAGTCAATCAGGCCGGTCAGGCGGACACACGCCGGTATCAGTCCCCGAGGTGGACGGTGCCATCGGAATTGATCCGCCAACCGGGGTTGTGGGCGATTTCCCAGATCAACCCGTTGGGGTCCTGGACGTGGGCGTGGAAGACCCCACCGAACTGGCCGGGTTGTGGAGGTTTGAGAACGGTGCCTCCTGACAGAGCCATGGTGCCGGACAGCTCGGCCACGTCCTCTGCGGAATCGACGTTGTGGGCCAGGGTGATCCCGGAAACCCGTGAATGATCACCGGGGGCGGAGAGATCCTCGGTGAACTTATCGGCGAGGAAGAAGCCCAGCAGCTGTCCCGGTGCGCTCTGGTAGAAGACGATCTCGCCCTCGACATCCAGCAGTGGTGTCCAGCCCAGTGCTCCATAGAAGCGCCGAGTGGCATCCAGATCCGTTGCGGCGACAGTGACAAAGTGCAGCTGCTGCTTCATGGGGCCAAGCCTAGATTCGCGCTCCGACACTTGGTGGAGTGGATTGACAGGTGATCGAACATATGTTCGCATAGGGTTATGCGGTGGGACGGTCAGGCGCTGGACGCCGACGACGGCGCGCTTCCGGGTTTGGAGCGGATCGGTCTGGTGCGCAGTGTGCGCACCCCCGAATTCGCGGGCATCACTTTTCACGAAGTGCTGTGCAAGTCGGCGCTCAACAAGGTTCCGGCGGTGTCCATGTTGCCGTTCCGGTTTACCGTCAACGCATTTCGCGGCTGCGCACATGCCTGCCGCTATTGTTTCGCGCGCCCCACCCATGAATATCTGGAGTTCGACAGCGGTGCAGATTTCGACAACCAGATCGTGGTGAAAACCAATCTGGTCCCGGTGCTCAGGAAAGAACTGGGTCGCAAGTCGTGGAACCGGGAGACGGTCGCACTCGGCACCAACACCGATCCCTATCAACGGGCCGAGGGGCGCTATCAGCTGATGCCGGGAGTCATTGCGGCGCTGGCCGATTCCGGCACTCCGATATCGATCCTCACCAAAGGAACCCTGCTGCGCAGGGATTTACCGCTGCTCGCCGAGGCGGCCCGGCAGGTGTCGGTGAGCGTGGGCATCTCGCTGGCCATCGGGGATGAGGCGTTACAGCGCGAGGTTGAAGCGGGGGTGCCTTCGCCGCAGGCGAGACTGTCGTTGATCACCGCGGCGCGCGAGGCCGGTTTTGAACCGCATGTGATGGTGGCGCCGGTGCTTCCCTTCCTGACCGACACAGTGGAGCATCTCGATGACCTGTTGGGCCGGATCGCGCAGGCAGGTGCGGCAGGCGTGACGGTTTTTCCGTTGCATTTGCGCGGGACGACACGTGGCTGGTTCATGTCCTGGGTATCCCAGTCGCATCCCGAGCTCGTCGGTCGATACCGGGAGCTGTATCGCAAGGGCGCCTATGTGCCCGCCGAGTATCGGGCCTGGTTGAGGGAGCGCGTAGGGCCTCTGGTGGGCAAGTACGGGCTAGCTTCGCATCGTGAGGAAACCCCATCGAGGCCAACAAAATTGGCGCCCGCCGCGGAGATGACGCTGTTCTAGTGGCCGCCCGCGCTGCCTGGACCTAGTTCAGGCTGTCGGCGTTGAAGGTGTCGCAGGTGCGGAAGTCACCGGTGTTGTATCCCTGGGTGAACCACCGCTGGCGCTGCTCGGACGAGCCATGCGACCACGCCTCGGGGTTGACGCGCCCGGTGGCTCGCTTCTGGATCCGGTCATCGCCCACCGAGGAAGCGGCCGACAATGCGTCCCGAATGTCCTGTTCTGTCAACGGTTTCAGAAACGGGACGCCGGTGCCTTCCTGGACCGTGGTCGATGCGTGCTTCGCCCAGACTCCCGCGTAGCAGTCGGCCTGCAATTCGGTGCACACGCCGCCGCCCGCCTGGCCTTCGGCGCAGCGATGATTCTTGCCCAGCACGCCGAACAGGTTCTGTACGTGATGGCCGAACTCATGGGCCACCACGTACTCCTGCGCCAAGGGGCCACCGCTGGATCCGAACTGGTCGACCAGCACCTGGAAGAAGCTGGTATCGAAGTACGCAGTCCGGTCGGCGGGGCAGTAGAAGGGGCCGACCTCCGTGGAGGCGGCACCGCATCCGGTGTTCACCTGGCCGCTGAACAGTTTGACACCCGGCCGCGGGTACTTCGGCCCGAGGATCTGCGTCCAGACGGCGTCCACCGAGTTCCCGGTGGCGATGATGCGGCAGTCCAATGACTTGTTCGCGTCGGCACCGGTTTTGCAATGATTGAAGTCCTGCGTCTGTTCCTGCGCGGGACCCGCCTGCTGCTGGCCCTGTTGCTGCAGGACCTGGCTGGGGTCGCCGCCGAGCAGCATGACCACCACCGCGATCAGCAACCCGCCGACACCACCGCCGATGGCCATCTTGGGGCCGCGGCCCATGCCACCGCCCGAGGTGGTGCTGGTGTCGATCTGCATGCCTTCGTTGAAGGTCATTGGTCAGTCACTCCCATGTCGTGTCTCTGCCACTCAGCTATCGGCCGCTGTCGGCTGCCGATACCTTTGCATACTCCACGGACGGGCGTATCGCTACATGGCGAAGAGTTCATGTCCGGCCCGGGACTTTCCGGCGGGGCCTTCGCCTCCGGAGTGCTGGTCCGCATTACGATTCGATGCGTGGCCGTTGACGTCGCCCTGCCGACCGTCGTCCGCACGCCGTTGGGGGACCTGCGTGGAACCACCGAAGTCGGTGTTTCGGTCTGGCGCGGAGTGCCCTATGCGCGACAGCCGGTTGACCAGCTTCGCTTCCTGGCGCCTGTCCCGCTGGAACCCTGGGACGGGGTGCGTGACGCCATCGAACATGCGCCGTTGCCGCCGCAAGGTAAATCGTTTGTGGGCGCCGGCCGCGATGACCCCAAGATTCGCGGCGAAGACTGTCTGACCGTGACGGTCTGGTCGCCGGACATCCACGCCAACCTGCCTGTCATGGTCTGGATCCCGGGCGGGGCTTTTGTCTTCGGCGCCGGGCAGCTGGAGTTGTACAGCGGCGCGCGCCTTGCCGCCAACGGCAATGTCGTCGTCGTCAACGTCACCTACCGGATCGGGGCCCTGGGCGGACTGGAGCTCAGCGCCCTGGGAGAGGGTTTCGACGACAACCTGGCGCTGCGGGACCAGATCGCGGCGCTGAGATGGGTGCGCGACAACATCGCGGCCTTCGGCGGCGACCCCGACCGCGTCACCATTTTCGGCGAGTCGGCGGGGGCGACATCGGTGCTGGCACTGCTGGCGAGTCCGGCGGCGGCAGGATTGTTCGGGCGTGCCATCGCACAGAGCCCCGCGTTGCCTCTGATCGCCGACAAGGCGCTGCGTGACCGGCGTGCCCACCGATACATGGAGCTGCTCGACGTCACCGATCCCAGCCGGCTCAAGGTGTTGCCACAGCGGGAACTGCGACGCGGCGCGGCCAAACTGCAGATCGAAAGCGCCACCGATACGCCGATCCTCGGATATGGCCTGACGCATGGAACAGACCTGCTGCCGCATCACCCCATCGAGGCGGCGCGGCGCGGCGAGGTGCACCAGGTGCCGCTGATCATCGGGTCCAACAGCCATGAGGCGTCGATGTTCGCGCGTGTGAAACCGCCGATGCTGCCCACCACTGAGCCGACCGTCAACGGCTACTTCAATCGGGTCGGGCCGGAGTATCAAGACGCGATCATCGCCGCGTACCCGCGGTACCCGAGCCGTTCGGCCCTGGTGGCGGTGGGCTCAGACGCCATGTTCGCCGCACCCATGTGGGCGTTCGCCGATGCCTATAGTGCCTTCGTCGACACGTACATGTACCGGTTCGACCACACTGCGTGGGGGCTCAAGCTCCTCGGTCTGGGCGCCACTCACGGCAGTGAGATCGTGCATGTCCAGCACAGTTATGGATCATTTGTGGGGATGCTGCTGAGCCCGCTCGGGGCGCGGATGATGCCCTCGGTGGGGCGCCGCATGCAGCGGGCCTGGCTGGACTTCGCCACGGGAGACGGGCCGAACGACTGGCCGACCTATGGGGCAGACGGTCGGCGTACGCGGATCATCCGGTCTCGCTCCGACGTCACCATCGAGGACCCGGACTCGGCGCGCCGTACCGCCTGGGCCCAGGTGCACTGAGTCTCGACGCGGCGCCCCGGCAGGGCAAGGAACGCGGGCCGCTAGGCTCAAACGTCTAAACACTGGCCTTTTTGTAAAACAAGCACTGTCGAAGGGATCTTTTGTGCTGCGCACTCACGACGCGGGTACGTTGCGGGAGTCGGACGCCGGACAGCGCGTGACGCTTGCCGGCTGGGTGGCTCGACGGCGCGATCACGGCGGCGTCATCTTTATTGACCTGCGTGATGCCTCCGGCGTGTCCCAGGTGGTGTTCCGCGATGACGCGGTGCTCGAACAGGCCCATCGGTTGCGTGCCGAATTCTGCGTCAAGGTCACCGGTGTGGTCGAGGTCCGGCCCGAGGGCAACGCCAACGCCGAGATCCCGACCGGCCACATCGAGGTGAATGCTGCCGAGCTCATCGTGCTCAACGAGAGCGCGCCGCTGCCCTTCCAGCTGGATGAGACCGCGGGTGAAGAAGCGCGCCTGAAGTACCGGTACCTGGATCTGCGTCGCGAGGGTCCGGGCAACGCAATCAGGTTGCGCTCTAAGGTAAGCGCCGCGGCGCGCAGCGTGCTGGCCCGCCATGATTTCGTTGAGGTAGAGACTCCGACGCTGACGCGCTCGACTCCGGAGGGCGCGCGCGACTTCCTGGTGCCGGCCCGTCTGCAGCCGGGCAGCTTTTACGCGCTGCCGCAGAGCCCGCAGCTGTTCAAGCAGCTGCTCATGGTCGCGGGCATGGAGCGGTACTACCAGATCGCACGTTGCTACCGCGACGAGGATTTCCGCGCCGACCGGCAGCCCGAGTTCACCCAGCTCGATATCGAGATGAGCTTCGTGGACCAGGACGATGTCATCGCGCTCGCCGAGGAGCTTCTCGTCGCGCTGTGGGACCTGATCGGATATCACGTGCCCACACCCATCGCGCGGATCACCTACGCCGAGGCGATGCGCCGCTACGGCAGTGACAAGCCGGACCTGCGGTTCGGCCTCGAGCTGGTGGAATGCACGGAGTACTTCTCGGAGACCAGCTTCCGGGTGTTCCAGGCGCCCTATGTGGGTGCTGTGGTGATGCCTGGCGGCGCCGATCAGCCGCGCCGGACCCTGGACGGCTGGCAGGAGTTCGCCAAACAGCGCGGACACAAGGGCCTGGCCTACGTGCTGGTGGGGGAGGATGGCACCCTGGGCGGCCCCGTCGCCAAGAACCTCACCGACGCCGAACGCGATGGGCTGGCAGCGCATGTCGGCGCCAGCCCGGGTGACTGCATCTTCTTCTCCGCCGGTGCTGTGAAATCCTCTCGGGCGCTGCTGGGTTCGGTGCGCGGCGAGATCGCCCAGCGCCTCGACTTGATCGCCCCCGACGCCTGGGCATTCGCCTGGGTGGTGGACGCGCCGATGTTCGAGCCCGCCGACGACGCCACCGCCGCCGGTGACGTGGCGGTCGGCTCCGGCGCCTGGACCGCGGTGCATCACGCCTTCACCTCACCGAAGCCGGAGTCGGAGAACACCTTCGACAACGACCCGGGATCGGCACTCGCCTACGCGTACGACATCGTGTGTAACGGGCACGAGATCGGTGGCGGGTCAATCCGTATCCATCGCCGCGATGTCCAGGAACGTGTGTTCAAGGTCATGGGCATCAGTAATGAAGAGGCCCAGGACAAGTTTGGATTCCTGCTGGAAGCCTTCGCGTTCGGCGCACCGCCGCATGGGGGTATCGCCTTCGGCTGGGATCGGGTGACCGCATTGCTCGCGGGTACCCCGTCCATCCGCGAAGTCATCGCCTTCCCGAAGTCCGGTGGCGGTGTGGATCCGCTTACGGATGCCCCGGCACCGATCACCGCGGCGCAGCGCAAGGAATCCGGAATCGACGCAAAACCCGATAAGGCCGATAAGCCGGGTAAGCCGGACGCGTAGCGCACGTGCTGCACGTCCGGGTCATCGCACCTGCCGATCTTTCCGATCAGGTGGTGGAGTTCCTGTCCACCACAACGGGAGTCGCACATATCGTGCGTGTGCCCGGGGTAGCGATCAGCCCGGAGGGTGATGTGATCACCGCCGACGTGGCTCGCGAGACGGCCAACGTTGTGCTGGACGGACTCAAGGCGATCGATATCGACAAGCGCGGATCGATCACCGCGGAAGTGCTTGATACGGTGATCTCGCAGACCGCCTATGAGGCCGAGGACGACGCCGAAGGTGACCCCGCCGATGCCGTCATCTGGGATGAACTGATCGGGCGTACCCGCGAAGAATCTGCCCTCAACCTGACGTTCCTGGCCTTCCTGTGCTTGGCCTGCCTGATTGCGGCGGTTGGCGTGGTCACCGATTCACCGGTCACCATCGTCGGTGCCATGGTGGTGGGACCCGAGTTCGGTCCGCTTGCCGCCCTGGCGGTTTCGATTGTGCGGCGGAAATGGTCACTGGCGCGCCGGTCGCTGTTGGCATTGGTGGTGGGATTTCCGGTGGCGATGGCGGTGACTGCTATCGGGGCGCTGGCCGCCGAGGGCGCCGACTGGGTCACCTTGAAGAGCGTGCGTGAGCTGCAGCAGGTCGACTTCATCTTTCAGGTGGGGCCGTTCTCTCTGGTGGTCGCGTTGTTGGCGGGCGCGGCCGGCATGCTGTCGTTGATGTCGGCGAAATCGGCAGCGCTGGTAGGTGTTTTCATCTCGGTGACCACTGTGCCGGCCGCGGGATTCGCGGTGGTCGCGGCGACAGTGGGGGAATGGGAAATCGCTGGACTGTCCGCGCTGCAGCTGGCGGTCAACCTTTTCGGCATCGTTCTGGCCGGGGTGTTGGTGCTGCTGGTGCGGCCGCGCGGGCTGCGCTAGGCGATGTCGCCGATAGCGGTGACCCGCTGATCGAACTCCTCGTCGGGGTCGCCATGAGCCAGTGCGGGATCACCGTATTCGTAGGGGCGTGAGACGAAGACGGTGCCCATGCCGATTTCTCGTGCGGCGCGCAGGTCATACGGGTGTGCGGCCACCATCGCCGCGTCACCGGGTGTGATGCCGAGATAGCGAAGCGCACGCCGGTACACCACCGGGTCTGGTTTGAAGCTGCCGAACACCTCTGCGGTGAGGACCGCGTCCCACGAAATGCCCAGGCGTTTGAACAGATTCACCATGGTGGCCATATCGGTGTTGGACAGGGTGGCGACGACGGCCTGTGAACGCAGCCCCGCCAGGCCGGCGGGTACGTCCGGCCAGGGAAACAGGCGCTGCCAGCTGGACGCGACGAGCTCAGCGGTCGCAGCGTCCGGGCGCGGCAGCCCGAACGTCTCGCAGATATCCGCGAAGCCGTGCGCGTACAGATCCTGCACCCGAGTCCAGTCATCCACGGACTGGGCCAGGTTCGCGACGCGGTCGAAATAGTCCGCGCGCCAGGCACGAGTGAAATCGGCGGCATCGATGCTCGGAGCGTGCGCGGCCACCGCGCCCGACACAGGCTCGAAGAAATCCAGCAGCGTGCCCTGCACATCGAACAGGTATGCCTTGTACCGCAACGTGCCTCCACTCAGTAGGTGCTCTTCGGTGGATCGGTGCGGGTGATGCCGGTGACCTCGATGACGGGAATGGACGACGGGCCGCGGTAGCTCTGACCGCCCGGCACAATGCCGGTCGCCGAGATCCAGGTGTTCTCCGGAAGGGCCGATGCCGCCGCGGCCGCCGGACCCGTCATATGCAGCCGCGCCAGCTGGGCATCCGCGGCACAACACACGATGACGATCTTGGCCAGGTCAGTGTGCTCGCCCTCTTTGAACGTGAACCCGGTCACGGTGATGGTGCGTCCGCTCAGCGTGTCCGAGGAACCGGCGGCAATGCGCATCAGGACCTCCGGCAGTGGCACCGATGGCGCGTCACCGGGTGGCAGTGGGGGAAAGGCCCGCCGGGGCGTGTTGGCCGATGCGCCGATGTTGGCCGGCGCGATGGAACGCGCGCTGAGGGCAGGGGGCACGATGAAGATCAGCAGAACGATCGGCAGCACCAAAAACCATGTGGCGCCGTGCTTGTGGGTGTGACCTCCGTGGCCGTCGTGCTCATCGTCATGGTCGGTGTGGCCGCGGCGCACATCGCGGATGATCGCGGCCAGACCGAGCCCGATCACGATGACCGCCGAACCGGCGAGCCACGGCAGCAGTCCGGGCTTGACGTAGCGCGTGAAGGTTCCGGTCACCGCGATCATGGCGACGCTGACCCCCAGCAGGATCAGCAGCGTGTTCTCCGTGTCGCGCCTCATGAGGTCCCCAGCACCGCCAGTCCGACACCCGTCGCGACGACGGTGGCGACGACGAATGTGAGCGGCGCGAATCGGGCCGCGAAGGGCCGTCCGAACATGCCCGACTGCATCGCGATGAGCTTCACGTCGACGGCCGGACCCACCACGAGGAACACCAGCCGCGGAATCAGCGGCATCATCGTGATGCTCGCGGCGACGAAAGCGTCGGCTTCCGAGCACAGCGCGAGCACCACAGCCAGCAGTGCCATGGTCACCACCCCAACCAGGAGATTGCCCGCCAGATGCTCGAATACCCAGGCCGGAACCAGCACGTGCAAGGCCGCCGCGGCGACCGCGCCGATCGCCAGGTACGAGGCCGCCTGCAGAAAGTCGTGCCGTGCCGCCTCAGTGAATGTCGTCCAGCGGGAAGAGGATCCGGCGTGCGCGGCGGGCAGCTTGCGGGTTACCCAGCCATCCCGTCCCCACCGTGACCACGCCATGCCCATCACCATGGCGGTCAGCAGGGAGGCCACCGCCCGCGCCAGCACCATCTTTGGCTGGCCCGGGAAGGCGACCGCAGTAGCGACCAGTACCACCGGGTTGATCGCCGGCGCCGACAACATGAAGGTGAGTGCGGCAGCACCGACGGATCCTGGTCCGTACAGTCGGCGCGCCACCGGCACCGAACCGCATTCACAGCCGGGCAGTGCCGCACCGCTCACACCCGCCACGGCCACCGCGGCCACGGACCGGTTCGGTAGCCACCGCGCCAGCCGTTCTGGGGTGACGAACGTCGCGACAAGCCCACTCACGATCACCCCGAGCGCAAGGAACGGGACAGCCTGGACGAACACCCCACAGAACACGGTCCCGGCAGTCGCCAGCTTCTCGTTGCCATCGACAATCCCGCGTAACCAGCTCGCGGCCAGGGCCATCGCGATGAGCGCCACCACCAGGATCTCGGTCGAACCGAACCAACGTCGGGACGAAGAGGCGGCGACCGTCATCCAGCCATCCTGTCAGCGCAACCTGAGAACGCGGCGCAGCAGTGGCACTCTGGTGAGGTGACCGATGACACACCTTTCAATCAACAGCCCGCCGCAGTGATCAACGAATTCAATGACGGCATCACTCAGGAGTTCCGTGCCAACGGCGGAGAGGTCGGCGGACAGTTCGCCGGTGTACCGATCCTGCTCCTGACCAACACCGGCGCCAAGAGTGGACAGCGGCGTCTGAATCCGCTGGCCTACTTCGATATCGACGAGAAGATCTACATCGTCGGCTCATTCGGCGGTGCCGATAAGAACCCTGCCTGGGTGCACAACCTGCGCGCACATCCACATGCGCATATCGACATCGGAACCGACGGTTATGACGTGATCGCCCACGAGCTTTCGCTTGGCGAGCGCGACGCGCTGTATCCGAAGGTTGTCGAGCAAGTTCCCGTGTTCGCTGACTACCAGGAGAAGACCGACCGTGCGATCCCGATCTTCGAGCTGCGTCGCCGTTAGTCGAGGAACCTGCGTGCCAGCGTCTTCGGCGCCCGGCACAGCCAGGCTTCGGTGATCAGTTCGGTGAGGTCCGGCGGCGAAATGGCCTCCAACCGGGCGAGCACGATCGGGTAACCGTCGAAATGTGGCGTGGTGAAGTAGACCTTCGGTTCCTCGGCGATCAACGCGTGTTTGACGCCCTCATCGCCGACGCGGGCGCCCAGTATGTCGCCGTCGGTGGCCGAATCTCCCAGTGCTGCCAGATCACTCTTCCGCAACGGCCGTTCCCAGACGAACAGTTTTTTGCGCACCTTCCACACGCGTGGGGCGGTCTCGAGCGCCTCGGGGAGCCCCGATGCGACGCCCGTTACGTCCTCCCAGGTGGCCACCGGTTCATTGTGCCCTGAATCGCAGGCCATGCGGGTGAGGCCAGGTTATGGTGGGATCAGCCGATGGGCATCAAGGTGGCGCTGGAGCACCGGACCAGCTACGTATTCGACAGACTCGTGCAGGTGCACCCGCACGAGATTCGATTGCGCCCCGCTCCGCACACCCGAACGCCCATCGAGGCCTACTCGCTGCGCATCGCCCCCGACGATCACTTCATCAACTGGCAACAGGATGCCTTCGGCAATTTCCTTGCCCGCGTGGTGTTTCCGAAGCGGACCCGACGGCTATCGATCACCGTCGGACTCATCGCGGATCTGAAATCGGTCAACCCGTTCGACTTCTTCATCGAGGAGTGGGCCGAACACGTCGGGTTTGTCTATCCGGCCGCATTGGCGGCGGACCTGGAGCCCTACCTCAAGCTGGTGGACGAATCCGTGCCCGGTTCGGGTCCCGGTGAACTGGTTCAGGCCTGGGTGGCCAACTTCACGATGGCACCGAACACACGCATCATCGATTACCTCGTCACGCTCAACCAGGCGCTGTGCTCGGATGTCGGTTACGCGGTGAGGTTGGAGCCCGGTGTTCAGAGCCCCGACACGACGCTGGCAGTGGGTATCGGGTCCTGCCGTGACACCGCCTGGTTGCTGGTGTCCATCCTGCGGCAGAAGGGGCTTGCCGCCCGCTTCGTGTCCGGATATCTGGTGCAACTGACCTCGGATATCGTCGAAATCGACGGTCCCTCAGGGCCGGTCGCGGACTTCACCGACCTGCATGCCTGGGCCGAGGTGTACATTCCCGGTGCCGGATGGGTCGGGCTTGATCCCACGTCGGGGTTGCTCGCCGGTGAGGGACATATTCCGCTCTCGGCGACTCCCCATCCGTCGACGTCTGCCGCCATCTCCGGGGCAACCGATGTGTGCGAGTCCACCCTCGATTTCTCCAACACCGTCACCCGTGTACACGAAGATCCACGAGTCACGCTGCCGTACACGGCATCGGTATGGGAGGCCGTCACCGCGTTGGGTGCGGAGATCGACACGCGGCTCGATACCGCCGAGGTGGGGTTGACGATGGGTGGCGAGCCGACATTCGTGTCGATCGACGACCAGGTTGCCGAGGAGTGGACCACCGCGGCCGACGGGCCACAGAAGCGGGTACGTGCCTCCGATCTGACCGCCCGCCTCAAAGCGCTCTGGGCGCCAACAGGTTTGGTACAGCGCAGCCAGGGAAAGTGGTACCCCGGCGAACCCCTGCCGCGGTGGCAGATTGGTTTGCAGTGGAGGCGCGACGGCCTGGCACTGTGGTCTGACCCTGAGCTGCTCGCCGACCCATGGGCCGAGGATCGTCAGTGGTCTACCCCCGAGGGCGCCGACCGCGCGCTGCTGCTCGCCCTGGCGGGTGATCTCGGGCTGCCCGAGAGCCAGGTACGCGCGGTGTATGAGGATCCGCTGAGCCAACTCGCCGCATCCGTTCGGCGTCCCGAGGGCGATCCGGTCGCGGCAGCCGATGACTCGGCACCGCAGGAAGACTCGGAAGATCGACGGTCAGAACTGCTGACCCGTCTGGACGAGCAGGTGACGGGGCCGGCCGCGTACTTGCTGCCCCTGCACCGCGGGGAGGACGGCGGCCGTTGGGAGAGCGCCGACTGGACACTGCGCCGCGGACGGATTGTCCTGACGCAGGGATCGTCTCCGGCGGGGCTCCGGCTCCCACTGGACTCCATCTCCTGGCAGCCGGCACCGCACCCCACCGAGGCCGACCCGCTCGGTGTCACCGCGGAACTCGGCGCACAACGTGCCGGCGCGGACGCCGTCGTGGTGCCCGCTGACGGAGCGCCCCCCACCGCCCTGGTCGCCGAGATTCGCGACGGGCTGCTGTATCTGTTCCTGCCGCCGGTGCAAAGCCTCGACGACTTCGTGGATCTCATCGCGCGCGTCGAGGCCGCCGTCACCTGCCCGCTGGTGATCGAAGGGTATGGACCGCCGCCGGACCCCCGGCTGGAAGTCATGAGTGTCACTCCCGATCCGGGGGTCATCGAGGTCAACGTGACTCCCACCGGGAGTTTCGCTGAACAATCCCGCCAGCTGCAGGTGCTGTACGAGGAGGCGCGCAAGGCGCGGCTGACCACCGAATCGTTCGACGTGGATGGCACACACACCGGGACCGGCGGGGGTAACCACATCACACTCGGGGGCCGGACTCCGGCGACCTCACCCTTGCTGCGCCGCCCCGATCTGCTGGTGTCGCTGCTGACCTACTGGCAGCACCATCCCGCGTTGTCCTACCTGTTCTCGGGACGGTTCG
Source organism: Mycobacterium sp. D16Q14 (assembly GCA_002013415.1). Classification (GTDB taxonomy): domain Bacteria; phylum Actinomycetota; class Actinomycetes; order Mycobacteriales; family Mycobacteriaceae; genus Mycobacterium. Next base: position 7,098 of record MAEX01000019.1, on the reverse strand, counting down.
TCGGCACCACATCGCAGGCCCCTCGCGTCGATGAAGGCCGCGAAGAGGCGTTGTACGAGTTGGAGATCGCCTTCGCGGAGATCGACAGATTGACGAAGGCGCCCGACCGGGATCCTTCCGAGCATCCCGCTCCGTGGCATGTCGACCGGGCGCTGCGGCACTTGCTCACCGATATCACCGGGAACACCCACCGCGCGGAGTTCTGCATCGACAAGCTGTACAGCCCCGACAGCGCCCGTGGGCGTCTGGGCCTGCTGGAGCTGCGCGGATTCGAGATGCCGCCGCATTTCCAGATGGCCATGGTCCAGTCGCTGCTCGTGCGCGCACTGGTCGCCAGGTTCTGGGAGCAACCGCTGCGCGCACCGCTGATCCGTCATGGCGCGAATCTGCATGGCCGTTACCTGTTGCCGCACTTCATTATTCATGACATTGCTCAGGTTGCCGCCGAGCTGCGCGCGCATGGCATCGCCTTTGAAACCAGCTGGCTCGATCCGTTCACTGAGTTCCGGTTCCCCCGGATCGGCACCGCGGTGTTCGACGGTATCGAGATTGAACTGCGCGGGGCCATCGAACCGTGGCGGGTGCTGGGAGAGGAGGCAACCGCCGGAGGTGCCGCGCGATACGTGGATTCCTCGATTGAACGTGTGCAGGTGCGAGTCATCGGCGCCGATCGGTCCCGGTACGTCGTCACCTGCAATGGCGAGCCCATCCCACTGCTTTCGACCGCCAACCCTGACGTTCAGGTAGCCGGCGTCCGATACCGGGCGTGGCAGCCGCCCAGCGCGCTGCATCCGAGCATCACCGTCGACGACCCGCTACGCTTCGAGCTCATCGACACCGCCAACGCGTTGTCTCGCGGCGGCTGTACGTACCACGTATCGCACCCGGGTGGCCGGTCCTATGACGACCCTCCCGTCAACGCGGTGGCCGCCGAGGCACGCCGTGGGAGGCGCTTCGATGCCACCGGTTACACCACCGGGCGCGTTGATTTGTCAGACTTGCGCGAGAAACAAGCCCGCATGTCTACCGATGCCGTGGCGCCCGGCATCCTGGATCTACGCCGTGCGAGAACGGTGGGACGCAGGTAGGCGGTCAATAGGGCGTAGAAACGGCAGCGTAACGGGAAGGAAGGTACGACCGGTGGTAGCACCTGCTTCGGGGGCTCCCGTCGGACCCGACTTCTCTGTGGCCGATAACCCGCTGATCGCGCAGTACCGCAGCATTCGTGCCCAGGGAGCACTGTTCGAGGTCGGACGGCGGGGCAGCCAGGCGGGTTACGACGAGTTCCTGGCGCCTGATGGCAGCGTTCGCCCGGCCTGGACCGACCTGGCCGACGCCATCGCACAGCGTGGCCGTCCTGGTTTGGACCGTCTGCTCGATCGCGTCCGCACTCTTGTCGACAGCGACGGCATCACCTACATGGATCCCGGACGCGTCTCGGTATCCGTGCCTGCACCCGAGGCGCCCACTCATCCGGTCCCGTGGCGTCTGGATGGGCTCCCGCTGCTCCTCGCCTCCGCCGACTGGGACGTACTGGAGGTCGGGCTGACGCAGCGGGCCACGCTGCTGGACGCCATCCTCAGCGACCTGTACGGGCCGCAGGAGTTGATCAGCTCCGGTGCGCTGCCGCCACAACTGCTCTTCGCGCATCCCGGATACGTGCGCGCGGCCCACGGCATGGCCTTGCCCGGCAGACATCAGCTGTTCCTGCTCGGCTGTGATGTCGGCCGCACCGGCGCCGGCGAGTTTCGGGTGAATGCCGACTGGACGCAGGCGCCATCGGGTGCCGGTTATGCGATGGCGGACCGCCGCGTGGTGGCTCACGCCGCTCCCGATCTCTACGAGAAGATGGCGCCGAGGCCGACCTCGTCGTTCGCGCAGACACTTCGCCTGGCGCTTATCGATGTCGCTCCGGAGTCGGTCGAGGATCCGTCGGTGGTGGTGCTCAGTCCCGGTATCCACTCGGAGACATCCTTCGATCAGGCGTACCTCGCGTCGGTACTGGGTTTTCCGCTGGTCGAGTCCGCCGATCTGGTGGTGCGCGACGGCAAGCTGTGGATGCGGTCACTGGGCACCCTGCGCCGGGTGGACGTGGTGTTGCGCCGAGTCGACGCCGATTACTCGGATCCGCTGGATCTGCGGGCCGACTCACGACTGGGAGTCGTCGGCTTGGTCGAGGTGCTTCGCCGGGGCGCTGTGACCGTCGTCAACTCGCTGGGCAGCGGGGTGTTGGAGAACCCGGGCCTGGCTCGTTTCCTGCCGGAGCTATCGCAGCGGCTGCTCGATGAGCCGCTCGCTTTGTCCGGAGGTCAAACCTGGTGGGGCGGCATCGACGCGGAACGCTCGCATCTGCTCGCGAATCTGGGCTCGCTGCTGGTCAAATCAACAGTGGGGGAAGAGGTTTACACCGGACCATTGCAGTCGGCGCAGACACTGGAGACCTTGCGGGCACGCGTCGAGGCGGCGCCCTGGTGCTGGATTGGTCAGGAACTTCCCGAGCTGTCGGTGGCCCCCACATATCTGCGCTCCGGTGCTCTCACCGCAGCGCCGATCGGTATGCGACTGTTCACGGTGGCGCAGCGCGGCGGGTACGCGCCGATGATCGGTGGTCTCGGATACGTCGGCGCTTCCGGATACTCGGGATCGACGCTCAATAGTATTGCCGCCAAGGATATTTGGGTTCAACAGCCAGATCGCGATCAGACCGAGCGAGCCCTGACCGTGGCCTCGCTGGATCTGCCCGCTGGTCGCCTGGCGGGCGCCGACGCGGTCAGCTCACCGCGTGTGTTGTCCGATCTGTTCTGGCTGGGGCGGTACGGAGAGCGCGCGGAGAATCTGGTCCGGCTGTTGTCCGTCACCCGGGAACGGTTCCACGAGTACCGGTATCGGCAGTTCATGGAGGCCAGTGAATGCGTCCCGGTGCTGTTGAAGGCACTTGGCGACATCACCGGCACCGACACCGGTTCTGATGATCTGGGAACCCAGCTGTGGTCGTTGACGGTGGACAAGGAGCGGGTCGGGTCCCTGGCGCAATCGGTGGAGCGGCTGGGTCTGGCGGCTCGCGCTGTTCGAGATCAGATGTCCAATGACACCTGGATGGTGCTCGGCGGCATGGATCGCGCCATCGTGACCGCGGCGGCCGAGTACGACGATAGCGCGCGGTCCGGCGGCAGCCCCGCCCGTGCGGACGACACGGTACTCGCCGCCACCCAAACTCAGGTATTGGCAGGGCTTCTCGCGCTGGCGGGGCTGGCGGCAGAATCGACGGTGCACGATATCGGCTGGACGATCATGGATATCGGTAAGCGCATCGAACGCGGCCTCGGCCTGACAGCCTTGCTGCGTTCCACGCTCACGACGGTCCGTGGCCGCGCGGCCGAGCAGTCCGTCACCGAGTCGACGTTGGTGGCGTGCGAGTCTTCGGTGATGTATCGCCGCCGCACCCGGGGCAAGATCAGCCTGGAGGCCGTTGCCGACCTGCTGCTGTTCGATGCCGTCAATCCGAGATCCCTGCTGTATCAGGTGGAGTCGCTACGCACCGACCTCAAGTCGTTGCCGAGTGCCTCGGGAACCTCACGTCCGGAGCGGTTAGTGGAGGACTTGGTGACACAGCTGCGCCGGATCGATCCGGCTGATCTGGACGCTGCGGGCGACGACGGGCAGCGTGACACACTCGCGGAAACCCTCGACAACGTCCATCAGGCGTTGCGCGAATTGTCCTCCGTGGTCACCAAGACGCACCTGTCCATGCCGACCGGTATGCAGCCACTGTGGGGCCCTGACCCGGGGCGGAGATTGCCGTGACCGATGGTCTTCGCGCGGGCGGTTCATCCGTGATCCGGTACCAGGTCACGCACCGAACCCTGTACAAATACTCCGACGACGTCACCAGTTCGTATGGGCGCGGCTACCTCACGCCGCGCGACACCGACTGGCAGCATTGTGAATCGAATGAACTGATCGTCGAACCGGATCCCTCGGACAGCTCCACCGGCAGGGACGTGTACGGAAACCTCAGCTCGTACTTCCACGTCACCATGCCGCACCGGGAGCTCAGCGTGACCGCCCGCTCGATCGTCGACGTCAGCATCCCACCGCTCCCTGCGGCGGGGTGGCAGCAGGCGTGGGAGCTGGCCCGGCCGGCATTCGGGGACGCGACCGCGGCCGGCGCACTGGCCGCCGAGTTCGTGCTGGACTTGGTGCCCCCTGAGATCACCGATGATGTACGCGCCTATGCCGCAGTGAGTTTCACCGCTGGACGGCCACTCGGGGAGGCCGTCGTGGACCTGATGGGCCGGATCTATCGTGACTTCCAGTACCGCTCGGGGTCCACCACCATTTCCACCAAGGTCAGCGAAGTGCTGGCTGCGGGGGAGGGCGTTTGTCAGGACTTCGCCCGCATCGCGGCGACGGCACTGCGCACCCAGGGGCTTGCGGCGCGCTATGTATCCGGTTACCTGGCAACGAATCCGCCGCCCGGGCAGCCTCGCCTGGTTGGTGCCGACGCCACCCATGCGTGGGCAGCGGTGTGGGTCCCGCCCGACGGATGGGTCGCGTTCGACCCGACGAATGACACGATTGCCGACGAGCGGTATGTCACCGTCGCATGGGGTCGCGATTACGCTGACGTACCGCCCTTGCGCGGCATCATTTATACCGATTCCGACAGCAGCACGATCAAGGTGTCGGTGGACGTCGCACCGTGTGAGGAGAGCCCCTCTCATGCGTGACTTCATCTGTCCGCAGTGCGGCCAGCATCTGGCGTTCGAGAACTCGGTCTGCCTGGCCTGCGGAAGTCACGTCGGGTTCTCGCTTGAGGACAAGGCCCTGCTGGTCCTCGCTCAGGACGACGGGCCCGGGTTCGTCGACTCCGAGAATCATCACCTGTGTGCGAATCTTCATGTAGCCGAATGTAATTGGCTGGTGGATGGTACCGGGTCGGACACGTTGTGTGCGTCCTGCGTGCTCACGCGCACTCGGCCCAGCGATTCTGACGGAACGGCCTTGCCGGCATTCGCCGACGCGGAGAAGGCGAAGCGCCGGCTCATCGCTGAGCTCGCCGAGCTGCGACTACCGGTGACGGGGCGAGACGTCGACCCTGAGTTCGGGCTGGCCTTCGATCTGCTGTCGAGTGAAGAACAGCAGGTGATGACGGGGCATCACAACGGGGTGATCACGCTGGATCTCGCCGAGGGCGATGACGTGCACCGCGAGCAGCTTCGCATCTCGATGGATGAGCCGTATCGCACACTGCTCGGCCATTTCCGTCACGAGATTGGGCACTACTTCTATTACCGACTCGTCGAGACCACGCCGGATCATGTGGAGAGGTTCCGCGCGCTATTCGGCGATCCGAACGCCGACTACCAGGCGGCCCTTGACCGGCATTATCAGCAGGGGGTGCCGGAGGGCTGGGAGGCGAGTTTCGTTTCCTCCTACGCCACCATGCATCCCGCCGAGGATTGGGCGGAGACCTTCGCGCACTACCTGCATGTCCGCGATACGTTGGACACTGCCGCTGCCTTCGCCCTGGCGCCCGCCGGCGGCACCTTCGATCGCAGGGTGCTGGGCCCCAGCGGATTCGACACCATCATCGAGATGTGGCTGCCCCTGGCCTGGTCACTGAACATGGTCAACCGCTCCATGGGGCGCGACGATCTGTATCCGTTCGTGCTGCCCGGTCCGGTGCTGGAGAAGATGCGCCTGATCCACGAGATCGTCACGGCCGTGGGGGAACCCGCGACCGGGTAGTTACCCGCCCGGGGTGGCGAATACGAACTGGCGTGTAGATCCGTTCCCCCGACTGGGCAGCCACACCAACCGGTTACCCCAGGTGCCAAACGAGCGGACGGTCAGTGGCGGTGGCGCAAAATCGGCGGTGGGGCAGGCCGGTCGAAGTGAGAGGCCTGCGCTGGGTATGTCGAGTGCTTCGGCAACGTGATATCCCAGCAGGGTGCCCACTGGGCCGGGTGCCATATGCGGAGATCACGATCGTTGTCATGGCGCTGTCCCGACGGCTTTGGTGAACATGTCGACGAGTTGTTCTCCGTATGCGGTGGCGTCATAGTCGGGGTCACGTCCCAGTTCCCACACGGCGCCATCCAGCGCCGCCCGCAAGGCGTTCTTCATGAACCGGGGCGACACCGACTGGAACTCACCGGTCGCGATGCCGTCGATGAAAATCGCCTCGGGATCCATCGCGGCGAACTCGGCGGGGGGCGCTGTGCCTACCGCCGCCTGGTCGAACCGCAGACCGTCCTGACTGCGATAACCGGTGATGATCTCCAGTAGGGCGATCGCGGCCACCCGATTACTGACGACGAACTCGATGTTGGCCCTGATGTAGGCCGTGAGACGTGCGATCGCGGTGGTCTCTGCCTCAACTGCGGGCACGATCGCGGTGCACGCCCGGGTGAACACCTCAAGCATCACGGATTCGATGACCTCAGTTTTCGATGTGAAGTGATACAGCACCGCGCTCTTGGCCACCCCTACGTGCTCGGCAATTTTCGCCAGCGACGCCTGCGGATACCCCGCACCGGCGAGCACCTCGATGGCGCCCGCCACTATCTGTGCCCGTCGGGCCCGTTCCGTGAAGGTCAACGTCTCTGCAGACCGCATGGTCTCAAATTAGACCGATCGGTCAGAACACGCAAGGGCAATGCCCACGACATCTGCTGGCAAATGCATGGATGTGAATTCTGAGATGAGTGTGTGCCGCCCCACAGTCTTATAAAGACGGGGTAAGGTGAGGCGGTAATGACCACATTATTGGCAGACCCCGTCGCGCAGGTTATCGCCACAGCTGAGGAGTTGCTCTCCAAGCGCGCGGGGGCAACCGTGACGTTGGCTGAACCCGAAGATCTCGGTGGCAGCGGACCTGCGATCGTTATTCGGGTCCGTGCGGTGCAGAACCCTTTCGCGTTGCCAAAGTCCATGGTGATCAAGCAGGTCCCCGAGGGCGGATCCCATGCCGCCGTGCTGCGCGAGGTCGTGTCGTACCAGTTTGCAAACTCCCTGACGGCCAAGCATCGGCCAGGGCCAGAACTGGTTGCCTACTCGATCGCCGAACGGCTCATCGTGCTCACCGACCTAGGT